>JACKKE010000001.1 GCA_020637595.1 Rhodobacter sp.
GCCAGCACGGCCGAGCGCCGCCATGTCAGCTGCACATGCGCGCGGGCGATATCGCGGCCGCGCACCCCGTCGATCGACGAGATCCGCTCATAGGCCTGGGCCCCCAGCTGCAGGTCCAGCGTGCCGCCGACCAGCGTGTCCTCCAGCCCGAAGCGGCGGTCGTATTCGGCCTGCAGCGCGGCGTTCGGCAGCTCGTCGTTGACATCGGCCGCGCGCAGCGAATGGAAGGCCAGCGCGCGGGCACGGATCGCGCTGTCGCGGGTGATGCGTTCGAGGGTGATATCCCCGGCCAGCCGCGCCTCGTCGGTGATGCCGTAGGTCTCCAGATAGGTGCGGTCGGACACGCCGATCATGTCGGCGCGCAGCTGCCAGCCGTCGCCCAGCAGGAACAGCGCCCGGACATAGGCATACCCGCGCAGGTCATCGGCGGTCAGCGAATCGTGCGAGATCTGCCCGCCGATTTCGATCCCGCCGCTGGGCCGCGCCTGGCGCCAGCGAAAGCCCAGCGTTGCGCTGCCGCCGCTCGACAGCATCGGGGTCAGGGTGATGTCCTGGCTGTCGCCCAGCGGGATGAAATAGGGCAGCCCCACCGCCAGCCCCAGATCGCTGTCGAGGGTGATCTCGGGGCGCAGGAAGCCGCGCACGCGGGTTGCCCCGGGGCCGGGCAGGTGCAGGGTCGGCAGATACAGGATCGGCACCCCGCCAACCCGGAACTGGGCGCGGTCAAAGCGCATCCGCTCGGCGGTTTCGTCCAGCGTGACGTGCTGGGCGCGGATTTCCCACAGCGGGGTCGGATCGGCGGCGCAGACCGGGCAGCTGGAGGCCACGACCTGCTCGAGTTCGGCGACGCCGTCGCTGCGCTGCATGCGGGCGGCGGCGATCTGCATCTGCTGGTGCAGCACGATGTTCGCGCCGGCGATCAGCCCGCCGCGCAGATCGGGCGACAGCTGCGCAGCATCGGCCAGCAGCATCTGGTCGGGGCCGTCGTTGATGACAATCGGCCCCTGCACGTCGAGCTGGTTCTGCCGGCGGTCGAACACCACGCGCGTCGCGGTCAGCCGGATCGACCCTTGCCAGACCTCGACCGAGCCGACGGCGACCAGCCGGCCGGCGCGATCGACATAGATCTGGTCGGCCATCAGCGTGGCGGCGGTCGGCAGGGTCTGTGTCTGGGTCTGGGCCGCTGCCGGCAGCGCCGGCGACAGCGCGCAAACGGCAGCAATCGCCAGCGACAGGGCAGCCTGCAACGCCCGCGCCGGCCGGCGCGTCGTCACGGTTCTGGTGCTGCCTGCCTGCTGCACTTGCTGCCCTCGTGCCACCACTAGCCGTCCTCCAAGTGCAGCAATACCCCAAGCGCCAGCAGCATGGAAGCTATCGGTGGTGTCCAAATCGCCAAAGACAACGGAATCTGCCCGTTTTCTCCCAGCACCTGGGCGAAATTCCGCAGGAAGAACAGCGCAAAGCCCGCCAGCACCGTGATCAGCATGCGCATTCCCGCATTGCCGGCCCGGACATGGCGAAAGCACAGCACCGCGCCGACCATCATCATCGCCCCCATCAGCACCGGCAGCGCCAGTTCGGCCATGAACTGCGCCCGGTGCATGCGCGACGACAATCCGGCGCGGTCGAGGGCGCGGATGAACTCGGGCAGGGCCCAGATCGAGACCATGCCGGTGCGGCTGAAGCTCTCGCGGATGCGCTCGCCGGTCAGATCGCTGGGCATCTCCAGCGTGTCGAGGGTCTCGGCGTCGCGCTCGGGGTTTTCAGAGCGCAGATCCCAGCGTTTCACCCGCTCCAACTGCCAGATTCCGGGCAGCAGCCGCGCTTCTGCAGCTTCCATTCGCACCAGCGGGATCCCGGTCTCGCGTTCGAACTGCATGAAGGTCACGTCGGTAAAGGTCAGCCCGTCGGGGTCGACGGCGCTCGCCCGGATCACCGTCTGTCCCCGGGCGTCGCCCTGCCGCATCCACAAGGCCGACCCCTCGAGCGAGATCTGTGCCAGCTGGTCGGGGGCCGACAGTGTCGCCAGCCGCGCCTGATAGGCGCGCGAGGCGGCGGCGACGATCGGGTTGAAGCCGGCGACGATCAGCATGCCAAACAGCAGCGTCGCCAGGAAGGGTTCGCGCATCATCCGCATGGCCGAGCGC
Source organism: Rhodobacter sp. (assembly GCA_020637595.1). Classification (GTDB taxonomy): domain Bacteria; phylum Pseudomonadota; class Alphaproteobacteria; order Rhodobacterales; family Rhodobacteraceae; genus Pararhodobacter. The sequence continues at coordinate 2,148 of JACKKE010000001.1, forward strand.
CCGGCCGAGCGGATCACCACCAGCTCCGAGCTGCGCGCCAGCCCCAGGAACAGCATCATCGAGGCCAGAATCGTCAGCAGCGGCAGGATCTGATAGAAGGTCGCCAGCACATGCAGCAGCGAGATCCACAGCATCTCGGACATCGTCGTGTCACCGCCGCCGAACCGGCGCAGGGTCTCGACCACCTCGAACAGCATCAGCATGCCGAAGAATACCGAGGAAATCAGCGCAAAGCTGAGCGCCAGCCGGCGCACCACATAGAGGCCCAGCGTCATCGGCCGGCCCCCTCGCGCGGCAGGCGCCGGGTCCGTGATGCCCAGCCGATCAGCGCCAGCGCCGCCAGGGCCGCCAGGGCCAGCGGCACGATGCCCAGCCAGGACAGGGCCGTCGAGCGCATCGCCGGGCCTGTCAGCGCATTGGTCAGCGTTTGCACCACGGCCATCATCGCCACCGCCAGCAGCACCTCGCGCCAGAAGCCCAGGCGGCTGAACCCGCCCGCAACCAGCGCCGCGTATCCCAGCAGCGCCGCCGCCACCGCCGCAAAGCCGTCGACGAACCGCGAGGTCAGCTCGAACCGGATCCGCGCCAGCGTCGAGCGCGTCTCGGCCTGGATCTCGGGCGTCGCCGCGATCAATTCGCGCGTCGACAATTCCTGCACCGTGCGTCCGATCCCTGCCGGCCCGGCCAGCGTGCTCAGGTCATAGGTGAAATCGCCGAACCCGGTGACCGACAGCCGCCCGGTCCGCCCGTTCAGGATCTGCGCCTGCCCGTCGATCATCACCAGCTTGGGCCCGGTGCGATCCGGCACGATCAGCGCCGTGCGCGCGGTATAGACCACCCGCTGCAGCTGCGAGCGCGCGTCGGACAGGAAGATCCCACGCATCGAGCCGTCTTCGTCGATTTCGTTGATGAAAAAGGTAATCCCCTCGGCCGGGTGCTGGAACACCCCGTCCTGCAGCAGCGTCGCGGTGATGTTCTGCGCCACCTCGGCCTGGCGCCGGGCCAGCTGGCTGCGCGCCTCGGGGATCAGGAAATGCATCAGCACCGTCAGAAAGGCGGTGACGATCAGCCCGAACACCACCACCGGCCGCGCCAGTCTGAGCGGCGAGATCCCGGCCGCTTGCGTCACTGCGATCTCCGAGCTGCGCAGCAGCCCCAGCGTGACATAGACCGCGGCGACAAAGGCGGCGATCGGCAGCACCGTGCGGATCAGCATCGGCAGGCTCAGCGCGGTGAATTCCAGGAACACCGACATCGGCTGGCCGTCGGAAATCAGCTGGTCGAACAGGCGCACGGCCTTGTTGACCCAGTAGACCGAGACCAGGACCAGCGAGAAAAACCCGAACACCCGCAAGAGCTGTGCCAGAATGTAACGATCCAGCCGCGACACGCGACACCCTTGCATCCATCAATCCCGGCCGCAACTTAGCGGGTTTCGGTCGCCGGGAAAACTGCCAATCGGAGGGGTGCGGCGCTCAGGCCGAGGGTGCTCTGGCCAAGGGGGGCGAACGGGGCTAGGTTTCGCCTCGACATCTCAGGAGGATTGCGCATGGCCCTGGCCGAGTTCCGTTTCGACGCCGCCGATCCCGCGGCGCTGTCCGCGCACAAGGGCGTGGTCGCCGTGTTTGCCGATTCCGCGCTGGACCCGGCGGCGCGTGCCCTCGACCGCCGCCTGAAAGGGGCGCTAGGCCGCGTCCTTGCCAGCCCCGCCTGGGCCAAGGCGAAGCCGGGCGAGGCGCTGGAACTGGGCTATCCGGCCGGGCTCGCCGCTTCGACGCTGCTGCTGGTGCGCCTGCCGCGCACCGCCTCCGAGGGCGAGGCCCGCAAGGCCGGCGCCCGCATCGCCCGGGCGCTGGGCGACGAGGGCGCGTTGGTCGCCGCCCGTTCGGTGCGCCGGCTGGAGGCGCTGGCCGAGGGGATCGCGCTGCGCGCCTATGGCTGGACGATGAAGGCCGAGGGGGTAAAGGCCCCCGGCCCGGTGACCCTGGCGGTGGCCGACCCGGCGGCCGCGCGCAGCGCCTGCGAGGTGGCGCTGCTGCGCGCCGAGGCGGTGCATTTCACCCGCGATCTGACCAACGATCCGGCAAATGTGCTGACCACCACCGAATTCGCCCGCCGGATCGCCGGAATGCGCGACCTGGGTCTTGAGGTCGAGATCCTCGACGAACCCCAGCTCGAACGACTCGGCATGCGTGCGCTCCTTGCCGTGGGGCAGGGGTCTGAAAGCCCCTCCAAGGTCGCGGTGATGACCTGGAAGGGGGCCGAGGGCGCGCCGCTTGCGCTGGTCGGCAAGGGGGTCGTGTTCGACACCGGCGGCATCTCGATCAAGCCCGCCGCGGGCATGGAAGAGATGGTGATGGACATGGGCGGCGCGGGCGTCGTCGCCGGGGTGATGCGGCTCCTCGCCCGGCGCAAGGCCAAGGCGCATGTCGTCGGCCTCGTCGGGCTGGTGGAAAACATGCCCGACGGGCGCGCGCAGCGACCGGGCGATGTGGTGACCTCGATGAAGGGCGACACGATCGAGGTGATCAACACCGACGCCGAGGGGCGCCTCGTGCTGGCCGATGTGTTGTGGTATGCGCAGGATCGCTTCAAACCCGCGGCAGTGATCGACCTCGCCACGCTGACCGGCGCGATCATGGTCGCGCTGGGTTATGAAAATGCCGGCGTCTTTGCCAATGACGACGCGCTGTGCGAGGCGTTGCTCAAGGCCTGTGCCGCGACCGGGGAAGGCGCCTGGCGGATGCCGCTGGGCCCGGCCTATGACGCGCTGATCAAGACCCGCGTTGCCGACATGAAGAACACCGGCGGGCGCTGGGGCGGCGCGATCACCGCCGCGCAGTTCCTGCAGCGGTTCATCGCCGAGGGCACGCCCTGGGTGCATATCGACATCGCCGGCGTCGCCATGCCCGCCACGGAAACCCCGCTGGCGCCCAAGGGGGCGTCGGGTTGGGGCGTGCGGGCGCTCGACGCGCTGATCCGCGCCCGGTTCGAGGGCTGAGCCCGGTGGCGGTCGCGCGCTTCTATCACCTGACGCGGGATCCGCTGGAAACGCTGCTGCCGATCCTGATCGGCAAGGCGCGCGAGATCGGGCTGACGGTGGCGCTGCGCGGCACCGACGCGGGGCGGATGGCGGCACTTGACCAGCGTCTCTGGCTGGGCGAGGGGTTCCTGCCGCACGGCCTCGCCGGCGGCCCGCATGACGCCGATCAGCCCTGCCTGCTGACCACCGCGGCGACCGCGGCCGGCGACCTGCCCAACCACCCCGGCTGCCTCGTCACCCTCGACGGGGCCGAGGTCGGCGCCGAGGAGGCCCGTGCCGTCGACCGGCTCTGCGTGGTGTTCGACGGCACTGATCCGGCGGCGGTCGAGCGCGCGCGCGACCAGTGGCGCGCGCTTACCGGCGCGGGGATCGCCGCCGAATACTGGAGCCGCGACACCGGCCGCTGGGAATGCCGCGCGAAACACCCGAAGTGACCCGGCGGGGTCTGACATCCGCGGCATCGTTGCGTCCGCGCATTTCCCGGGGGTGAGGTCGGACGGCGCGTTTTCTGGCACGGATGCCGTCCCGCGCAACCATCCCCGGACGCGCTGCCGCGCCGCGCGTCAGCGCGGCGCCCGGCCCAACCGCAGGAGGCGGATCTGTGATCCGCCGACGCAGGGCGGGAGGCCCCCCGGGAGGCCGTCTCAGCCGGTGTTCAGATCGTCAAACCGCCAGCCGTTGCGGATCATCTCGTCCAGCATCGGCTCGGGGGTCCACAGGTCCGGTGCCAGCGCCGATGCCCGCCGCAACTCGTGACGCAGGACCAGCGCGCCGATGGTGTCGCCCTCGGCCATCGGTCCGCCGCGCCAGCTGGGCCAGCCGGCCCCCAGAACCAGCCCGAGGTCGATATCCGACGGCCGCAGCGCGGCCCCGCTTTCCAGGAGCCGCGCGCCGGCATTGATCGCCGCCAGCAAGAGCAGCCGGTCGGCCGGCAGCGGCAGCGGCTGCGCGGTGTCCGCGACCGGGCCCTCGGCCAGCGCCGCGGGCACCAGCCCGGTGGCGGTCAGGGTCGCGGTGTCGATCCCCAGCGCGCGCAGCCGCGTTGCTGCGTGCGTCACCGCCTGCGCCACCCGCGCAATCCACGGTGCGCCGCCCGCGCGCAGCGGTGTTATCCGCAGCGCCATCGCCAGCGCCGCCGCGTGGCGGACGGTTTCCGGAGCGGTCGCGTCATGCACCACGAGTTCGCAGACCCTGGGGGTGCTGCCGGGGGCGGGGACCAGTTCGATGCATCGTGCCGGGGTCAGCCCCGCTGGCAGGCCCTGGCCGCGCGGCGACCAGAGCACCAGCGGCACCGTCGGCGGAAACAGACCGGCCAGCCAGGGCGCGTGTTCGGCATCGCTCAGCGCCAGCGTCGGCGGCTGCTCGGGGTCCGGCGTCATCCGCCCGGAGAGGCGCTGCCAGTCGGCCTCCGACTGCGCTTCGGTCAGGCGCCCGCTGCGGACCCGGTCCAGCTGTGCCGCCGCCACCGCTTCGAGCGTCTCGGCCAGCGGGTCGTGCTGCGGGTCGAACAGCACCACCCGCCGCCCGCCATGCAATGCCCCGGGCACCAGGCGCGCAGCCAGCGCCGGGGACAGCGCGGCGGCCATCGGCGTGACCGGCGGCGGAGCCGCTGCGCCGCGGGTCTCCGGCATGTCCAGCGCCCGCCGAGTCGCCCGCGCCAGATGCGCCAGCGCCCGGGCGGCGGGCTCGACTGCCGCGTCCTGGGCGCGCACCAGATCAAAGGCCAGCGCCTGATCGGGGGGGAGCAACTGCGCTCCCTCCAGCGCGTCGACGAGCAGCCCCTCGGCCCGGCGGTGCGGAGGCAGGGGCGCGCGCAGCACCGCCCGCGCCCCGGTCACCGCCGCGCGAAATCCGCCGGCGTCGTGCAGTCCGGGACGTGCGGCATCGCCCGGCGGCAGGGGCGCCAGGGCCAGTGCCTCGGCCCGGGCGATCGCCTGCGGCACCAGATCCTCGTCAACCACCCGGTCGACCAGCCCCAACGCCAGCGCCCCGGCCGCGTCCAGCGGTGCTGCGGCCTGCAGCAGTGCCAGTGCCTGCGCGGCACCGATCTGCCAGGCCAGCCGCACCGTGCCGTTGCCGGGGGGCAGGCGGCCGACCCGCGTTTCCGGAAAGGAAAACTGCGCGCGCGCATCGCACAGCCGGGCGCGCGCCGCCAGCGCCAGCGCCCAGCCGCCCGAGGCAACCCGCCCGTGCAAGGCGCAGACCACCGGTTTCGGGCAGTTCTCGAGGGTCAGGCACAGCGCGGCGAGTTGCGCCAGAACCGGCGGGATCGTCGGCACATCGGGCCCCGGCGGAGGCAGATCGGTCCAGGCGCCGGCGCAGAAATCGGCGCCGCGCCCGGTGATCACCAGCGCCCGGACCCCGCCATCCGCCAGCGCCGCCGTGACCGCCGCCGCCAGTGCCGCGACCAAATCCGGCCCCAGCCGGTTGCCGTTCGGGCCGGCCATTGACAACAGCGCGACCCCGTCTTGCAGATGGGTCTCGACATAGTCGTCATCGACACCGGCCGCGGCCAGAGGTCCAGCCGGGGGCAGGGGGGAATTGTGGTTCACGTCTCCTCCACCACAAGAGCTGGTGTATTAGACGCAACGATTTCGTGATTTGCAACGATTCCGCGACGCATCGGCGCCCGACCCCGGCGGGACGGGCGTCGCAGATCGCATCAGCAGCCGGGCCTCAATGGGCGCAGCTGCGGCAGAACGGGGTCGCCGGCAGCAGGTCGAGGCGTTCGTCGCTGATCCGGTCGCCGCAGGTGACGCAGAACCCGAATTCGCCCTGGTCCATGCGCTTGAGCGCGGCGAAGATGGCGCGGATTTCCTGCTTGCCCTCGTCGCCCATCGAGGTCAGCACCTCGTCATTCTCGCGCTCGGTCGCCAGTTCCTCCCAGTCGCGGGTCTGGTGGGACATGAGTTCATCCTCGATCCCGTGCAGGCGCGAATCAAGCTCGGTCAGCCGGGCGGTCAGCTGCTGCTTGCGGCGCGCGAGATCATTGGCGGAAAACTCGGTCATGGGCTTCTCCTGAGCAAAATCCGATACAGGTTATGGTGTGCGGCGAAAAAGCTGCATGATCCATGTCAAAAATTCACATTCAAAACTTGCAATATAAGAATGCCGGCCTATATTGCTCTCAACACAACAATGGAGACCCGCCATGAAACCCGAAGTCTACGGTTTCTTTGACGAAGCGACCTTCACGATCACCTATGTGGTGCGCGACCCCAACAGCAACAAGTGCGCAGTGGTCGATTCCGTTCTCGACTTCGACTATGCCTCGGGGCGGACCGATACGCGCTCGGCGGATGCGGTGATCGCCTTCATCAAGGAAAAGGGGTTCGAGGTCGAATGGCTGCTGGAAAGCCACGTTCACGCCGACCACCTCTCGGCTGCGCCTTATATCCAGGAGAAACTGGGCGGCAAGATCGGCATCGGCGAGAACATCAAGATCGTGCAGGACACCTTCGGCAAGGTGTTCAACGAAGGCACCGAGTTCCAGCGTGACGGCTCGCAGTTCGACCAGCTGTTCAAGGACAGCGACAGCCTGCACATCGGCCAGATGCGCGTCGACGTGCTGCACACGCCGGGGCACACCCCGGCCTGCCTGACCTATGTGGTGGGCGACGCGGCCTTTGTCGGCGACACGCTGTTCATGCCTGACTTCGGCACCGCGCGCTGCGACTTCCCCGGCGGCTCGGCGGAAACGCTTTATGCCTCGATCCAGAAGATCCTGGCGCTGCCCGATGACACCCGGATCTTCGTTGGCCATGACTACAAGGCCCCGGGCCGCGACGAATTCGCCTGGGAAACCAGCGTGGGCGAGCAGAAGGCCTTCAACATCCACGTCGGCGCGGGCAAACCGGCCGAGGACTTCGTGTCGATGCGCACCGCGCGCGACTCGACCCTGGCGATGCCGCGCCTGATCATCCCGTCGCTGCAGGTCAACATGCGCGCGGGCCAGATGCCGCCGCCGGAAGACAACGGCGTCAGCTATCTGAAGGTTCCGGTGAACGGGATCTGACCGGTTTGGGGCCGGACCGCGGGCGGGAGAGGCCTGCGGTCCGGCTTTTTGTGCGAGTGAGGGCGGCGCGGTGACGCCGGTGCAATGGACGTCCGCACGAAGCGGGCGCGGAAACGGGAAAGACATATGCATATCGACTGGATCTGGGGCCTCGTCGGGGGGCTCATGATCGGGGCTGCGGCCTCGTTCTATCTCCTCGTGAATGGCCGGATCATGGGCGCCTCGGGGATCATCGGCGGGCTGGTGGACGGCTCGGGGTGGTCGACCTGGGCCGAACGGCTGTCCTTTGTCGCCGGGCTCGCGCTGATCCCGGTGCTGATCAAGCCGGTCTACAACGTCCCTGTCGTGACCAACATCACCGACAACATTCCGGCGGTGATCCTGGCCGGCCTGCTGGTCGGCATCGGCACCCGGCTGGCCAACGGCTGCACCTCGGGGCACGGGGTCTGCGGCATCTCGCGGTTCTCGCTGCGCGGCATCGCCGCGACGATGTTCTACCTGATCGCCGGCGGTCTGGCCGTCATCGTATTCCGTCACCTGCTGGAGGCCATCTGACATGCTGCGCAATCTTTCCGCCTTCATCGCCGGTGGCCTGTTCGGGGCCGGCCTGCTGGTGTCGGGGATGACCAACACCCGCAAGGTGCAGGGCTGGCTGGACATCTTCGGCGACTGGGATCCGACCCTGGCCTTCGTGCTGACCGGCGCGATCATCCCGATGGCGATCACCTGGAACATCGCCGCGCGGCGCGCGCGGGCGGTGCTGGGCAACGAGCTGCCGTCCAAGCCCGGCAGCCAGATCGACCGCAACCTGATGATCGGGTCGCTGATGTTCGGCGCGGGCTGGGGGCTGGTGGGGCTCTGCCCAGGGCCGGCGGTGGCCTCGATCGGCTGGGGCGGCCTCGGCGGCGTGGTCTTCCTGTTGTCGATGTTTGCCGGTATGTACGTCGCGCCGGCCTTCAGAATCCGTTTCAAGGCGATGGCCGAGGCGCTGAGTTGACCCTGTTCTGAAAGGCAGACGCGATGGACATCCGCCCGCTGACCGACACCTATGCCGTAACCCCGCAGATCGTTGCCGAGGATATTCCGGCCATCGCCGCGGCCGGTTTCACTACGGTGATCTGCAACCGCCCGGACCGCGAAATCCCCGAGGATCTGCACGCCGAGACGCTGCGCGCGCAGGTCGAGGCGGCGGGTCTGTCCTTTGTCGTCAACCCGGTGACAGGCGGCGCGCTGACGATGGAGAACGTCGAGGCGCAGCGCGCCGCGATCGACGCGGCGGCCGCGGCGGGCGGCAAGATCCTGGCCTATTGCGCCTCGGGCAATCGCTCGTCGATCGTCTGGGCGCTGGCGCTGGCCGGGCGCAAGCCCACCGACGACCTGATCGCCGCCGGCGCGCAATACGGCTATCAGACCGCGCAGTTCCGCGAGCTGATTGACCGGCTGGCGCAGCAGGGCTGAGGCGTCGTCTCCGGGGGGATCCGGCGCCGCCGCCGCTGTCGCGGCAAGACGTTTCTGCGTTGCCGCGCAGGAGGGGGGGCTCGTCGTCCATTGGCCCTCGGACCAATGGCGGGTCGATGAACGCTCCCCGCTACGCTCCTCCTCCGGGATCGTCCAGACGCAAGGATGGGGCCGGTTCAGGCGCGCGGGCGGCGGTTGATCAGCACCAGCCCGGCGATCAGCAGGCCCAGCGCGACCGGCGTCGCGGTGCCGATCGGTTCGCCCAGCAGCAGCCAGCCGAGCAGGGCGCTGAGGGCCGGGGTCAGGAAGCTGAAACTGGCGACGGTCGACGCCTGGTAGCGTCCGAGCAGCCAGAACCACAACACGAAGCCGAAGGCGACGATGCCGAGCGCCTGCGCCAGCAGCAGGGCCAGCTGAACCCCGTCGAAGGCGCGCACCAGGGGGCCGCCATAGAGCGGCGCCAGCACGCAGAGCAGCACGCCCGACACCGCGGTCTGCCACAGGAGTTGGGTCTCGGGGGCGCAGTGGCCGATGGTGCTGCGCCGGGCAACAACGACGATCCCCGCCCAGCTCATGCCGGCGATCAGCGCCGCGAGGTCGCCGGCAAGGGTGCCCTCGCCGAGGCCGCCCGCGCGCCCGGCGATGGTCAGGACCACCCCGGCAAAGCCCAGCAGGAACCCGGTGAAGCGCACCGGGGTCAGGCGTTCGCCCGGGAACAGGAAATGCGCGGCCAGCGCCAGCCACAGCGGCATCGCATAGAAGATCGACGAGGCGCGGACCACGCTGGTGAGGTCGAGTGCGATGAACAGCAGCATGAACTCGGTCGAGAACAGCAGCCCGATCAGCAGCCCGGGCCGCCACAGATCCAGCCGCGCCGGGATCGCCCGGGCGCGCATCCACAGGATCAGCGCCAGCGCCGCGATCAGCGAACGCAACCCGGCGAAGAACACCGGCTGCAGCCCGTCATTGCCCAGCTTGATCATCACGTTGTTCGCGCCGAACATCATCGCCAGTGCGAACATCAGCCAGAATCCGGCAAGGTCGAGGGGGCGTCGAGACGTGGTGTTCATGCGGACCTGCACATGTTAAGGATGGCCGCGAGTGAACCCGTGCCAACCGTCGGGGTCAACCCCGATCCGGCGGCGCTGCGACAGGCAGGCTGCGGCAGGTGTCGGGGTTTGACCCGCGCGTCGGGGGCCAGAAGCCGGAGACCCTGGATGAGTAGCCTGCGCGGACCGAGTCTGATGGTCGCCTCGATGGCGGCCTTTGCCCTGGAAGATGCGTTGATCAAGGGCTTGGCGGCGCATGTTCCCACCGGGCAGATCGCGCTGTTTCTGGGGGCCGGCGGCACGCTGGTGTTCTGGCTGGTGACGCGTGCGCGGGGCGAGCCGCTGTTCGTGGCCGCGGCGCTGCGCGGGGCGGTGCTGGTGCGCAACCTGGCCGAGGTCGTTGCGGCGATGTGCATGATTCTCAGCATGGCGCTGGTGCCGCTGAGCGTGGTTTCGGCAATCCTGCAGGCGATGCCGCTGGCGGTGACGCTGGGGGCGGCGCTGTTTCTGGGCGAGCCGGTGGGCTGGCGGCGCTGGGGGGCGATTCTGGTCGGCTTTGCCGGGGTGCTGATGATCCTGCGCCCGGGCAGCGCGGGGTTCGACCAGATGGCGCTGTTGCCGCTGGCGGCGGTGGTCGGACTGACGGTGCGCGACATCGCCACCAAGAAGGTGCATGACGGGGTGTCGTCGCTGCAGCTGTCGGGGTGGGGCTTCGTCGCGGTGCTCCCCAGCGGGATCCTGTTGTTTGCGCTGAGGGGCGAGACGCCGGTGATGCCGAGCGCGCTGGAATGGGCGATGCTGGTGGGGATGGTCACGGTGGGGATCCTGGGCTATGCGATGCTGGTTCTGGCCACCCGCGCCGGCGATATCGCCTCGACGACGCCGTTCCGCTATTCCCGCCTGGTCTTCGCGATGTTGCTGGGGGTGCTGATCTTTGGCGAGCGCCCGGATGCCTGGACGCTGGTCGGATCGGCGGTGGTGGTGGGGGCCGGGCTCTATGCGCTGATGCGCGAGATCCAGCTACGGCGGCGTTGACCGAGGCTGTCAGCCGCTACCGGTTGCGGTAACCCCGACCTCTGCCCTTTTAACGCCCGATTCCCCGTTCTATAGAGGCGCCAAACCAGCTCATCGGAGGGGCAGCCCCATGACCACGATCCTTGACATCATCGGCCGCGAAATCCTCGACAGCCGGGGCAACCCGACGGTCGAGGTCGACGTGATCCTCGAAGACGGCTCGATGGGCCGCGCGGCGGTGCCCTCGGGTGCCTCGACCGGGGCGCATGAGGCGGTCGAACTGCGCGACGGCGACAAGGCGCGCTATCTGGGCAAGGGCGTGCTGCATGCCGTGGCCGCGGTCAACGGCGAGATCGCCGAGGCGCTGGTCGGCGTCGATGCGACCGAGCAGGTCGGCATCGACCGCGCACTGATCGAACTCGACGGCACGCCGAACAAGGCCCGTCTGGGCGCGAACGCGATCCTGGGCGTGTCGCTGGCGGTGGCCCGCGCCGCCGCCGAGGCCTGCGCGCAGCCGCTCTATCGCTATGTCGGCGGCACCTCGGCCCGCGTCCTGCCGGTGCCGATGATGAACATCATCAACGGCGGCGAGCACGCCGACAACCCGATCGACATCCAGGAATTCATGATCATGCCGGTCAGCGCCGGCAACATCCGCGACGCGGTGCGCATGGGCTCCGAGGTGTTCCACACGCTGAAGAAGGAACTCAGCGCCGCGGGGCTGGCGACCGGCGTCGGGGACGAGGGCGGCTTTGCGCCGAACCTCAGCTCGACCCGCGATGCGCTGGACTTCATCCTGCGGTCGATCGAGAAGGCGGGCTATCGCCCCGGCGAGGATATCTATCTGGCGCTCGATTGCGCCTCGACCGAATACTTCAAGGACGGCAGCTATGTGCTTGCTGGTGAGGGGAAAACCCTGTCCGCGGCCGAGAATGTCGCCTATCTCGAGGCGCTGGTGAACGACTATCCGATCATCTCGATCGAGGACGGCTGCGCCGAGGATGACTGGGATGGCTGGAAACTGCTGACCGAGGCGTTGGGCAACCGCTGCCAGCTGGTGGGTGACGACCTCTTTGTGACCAACCCGCGCCGTCTGGCCGATGGTATCAAGGCGGGCGTCGCCAACTCGATGCTGGTCAAGGTCAACCAGATCGGCACCCTGACCGAGACCCTGCAGGCGGTCGAGATGGCGCATCGCGCGCGCTATACCAACGTCATGTCGCACCGTTCGGGCGAGACCGAGGACAGCACCATCGCCGACCTCGCCGTCGCCACCAACTGCGGTCAGATCAAGACCGGCTCGCTGGCGCGCTCGGACCGGCTGGCGAAGTATAACCAGCTGATCCGCATCGAGGAAATGCTGGGCGAAGTGGCGGAATACGCGGGCCGCTCGATTCTGCGCGGCTGACCGGAACCGGTGAAGAATGAATGAGGGGCGCGGCGCTGGCCGCGCCCTTTTTCGTGACAATTTGAAAGGTTAAGCGGGTATTAAGCGCGGGCGCGCAGAATGGGGCATCGCCAAGGATGAGGTCCGCCATGTCCACCCCTCTGTCACCCCCGGTTGCCGCGGCGCTTCTGCCCTCGGCCCCGCCGCGTCCCGTGACCTCGGCCACCCCGGTCGAAACCGCCCGTGCGCCTCGCCCGGTCGAGGCCGCGCACCCCGCCGCCGACCTGCGCCGCGACACCGCGCGCGACAAGCCCGTCGGTCCGCCACCCGCCTTCGAGATCAACGTGCTGCAGGATATCCGCGCCCGGCTGGCCGATGCGCCCGATCCAGCCGGCCCCGAGGCGGATCGCGATCCGCCGTCCGGTCGCGACGAAGAACCTGCAGCGCGCGCCATCGGCCCCGACGCCCCGGCATTCCGGCTGGATCGCAAGGTCTGACATTCGAAACCGCAGGAAAAAAACCGGCGCGCCGAAGGAACGAACGCGCCGGTGGGGGAGGAAAGGCCGGTCGGGCGCGGCTTATTCCGCCGCGCGCGCCATCGGGTTGTTGGGGTGTGTGGTCCAATCGCCATGCTGGGCGGGAACCGTCTTGCCGGTGCGCTCGTCCAGAGCGCCCGGGGCCACCCGCTTCATGGTGATGCAGCCCTCGATCGGGCAGACGTTGACGCAAAGGTTGCAGGCCACGCATTCGTCGTCCTTGATGGTGAACACCCGGTCCTCGGACATCGCGATCGCCTGATGCGAGGTATCCTCGCACGCGGCATAGCAGCGCCCGCATTTGATGCACTGATCGGGGTCGATCACCGCCTTGGTGACATAGTTCAGGTTCAGGTGCTGCCAGTCGGTGACATTGGGCACCGCGCGGCGGGTGATCTGCTCGACCGAGGTCAGCCCCTTTTGATCCATCCAGGTGCTCAGGCCGGCGGTCATCTCTTTGATGATGCCAAAGCCATAGGTCATCGCCGCCGTGCAGACCTGCACGTTGCCGGCCCCCAGCGCCAGGAATTCCGCCGCGTCGCGCCAGGTGGTGATGCCGCCGATGCCCGAGATCGGCAGGCCCGCCGTTTCCGCGTCGCGGGCGATCTCGGCCACCATGTTCAGCGCGATCGGTTTCACCGCCGGGCCGCAATAGCCGCCGTGCGTGCCCTTGCCGTCGATGGTCGGTTCGGGGGCGAAGTTGTCCAGATCGACCGAGGTGATCGAGTTGATCGTGTTGATCAGGCTGACCGCATCCGCCCCACCGCGCAACGCCGCCTGCGCGGGGCCGCGCACATCGGTGATGTTCGGCGTCAGCTTGACGATCACCGGCATCCGGGTGGTCTGCTTGCACCAGCGGGTGATCATCTCGATCAGCGCGGGGTTCTGGCCGACGGCGGCGCCCATACCGCGCTCGGACATGCCGTGCGGACAGCCACAGTTCAGCTCGATCCCGTCGGCGCCGGTTTCCTCGACCAAGGGCAGGATGGCCTTCCACGCCTCTTCGACGCAGGGCACCATGATCGAGGCGATCAGCGCGCGGTCGGGGTAGTCGCGCTTGACGGATTTCATCTCCTGCAGGTTCACCTCAAGCGGGCGGTCGGTGATCAGCTCGATGTTGTTGAGCCCCAGAAGCCGCCGGTCCGCGCCCCAGATCGCGCCATAGCGCGGGCCATTGACGTTGACGACGGGCGGCCCGGCCTCGCCCAGGGTTTTCCAGACGACACCGCCCCAGCCGGCCTCGAAGGCGCGGCGGACGTTGTATTCCTTGTCGGTCGGCGGGGCCGAGGCCAGCCAGAACGGGTTGGGCGATTTGATGCCGACGAAGTTGGTGGTCAGGTTTGCCATATGTTTCTCCGGCGGGATCAGCCCGCCGCCCCCGTCAAAGCCGCGTGGATGTCCTCGGCCGCATCGCGGCCCTGCTGCACGGCGGTGACCGTCAGATCCTCGCCGCCGGTGGCGCAATCGCCGCCGGCCCAGACGCCCGCAACCGAGCTGCGCCCGGCCGCGTCGATGGCGATCTTGCCCTTGTCCAGCGCCAGTGCCTCAGGCGCCCCGGCCAGCGTCTGGCCGATCGCCTTGAACACCTGATCGGCGCGCAGGGTGAAGGTCTCGCCGGTCTTTTCCAGCCCTTTCGGCCCGCTGCGGGTATAGGCGAACGCGATCTCGGTAACCTTGCCCGCGCCCCGGATCGCCACCGGCATCGCGCCGGTGATTACCGTGACCCCCTCGGTCGCGGCGTGGTCGATCTCGTAATCCGAGGCCGCCATCGCCTCGCGCCCGCGCCGGTAGACCATCGTCACCGTCTCGGCCCCGAGCAGGCGCGACTGCACGGCGGCATCGACCGCCGTCATGCCGCCGCCGATCACCACCACATTGCGCCCGATCGGCAGGGTGGAGCGGTCGGCGCATTGGCGCAGCTCGGCGATGAACTCGACCGCGTCGCGCACGCCGTCCAGCCCTTCGCCCTCGATCCCCAGCGCGTTGACGCCGGCCAGACCCATGCCCAGGAACACCGCGTCGTAATCGGCCTTCAATTCGTCCAGGGTCATGTCCGCGCCCAGCTTGACGCCGGTCTTGACGGTGATGCCGCCGATCCTCAGCAGCCAGTCGACCTCGGCCTGGGCGATGCCGTTCGCGGCCTTGTAGGCGGCGATGCCGTATTCGTTCAGCCCGCCCGCCTTGGGGCGCGCATCGAACAGCGTCACGTCATGGCCATGCATCGCCAGCCGATGCGCGGCAGCAAGACCCGCCGGACCTGCACCGACCACCGCCACCGTTTTCCCGGTTGCCGCCGCACGGGTGAAGGGGTGTTCATTGGCCAGCAGCAGCCGGTCGGTGGCATAGCGTTGCAGTCGTCCGATCTGCACCGGCTCGCCCTCGGCGGTTTCGCGCACGCAGGAGCCTTCGCACAGCGTCTCGGTCGGGCAGACCCGGGCGCACATGCCGCCCAGAATGTTCTGCGCCAGGATCGTGCGGGCCGCGGCCTCGGGCAGGCCGGTCTGGATCTGGCGGATGAACAGCGGGATGTCGATCGTCGTCGGGCAGGCGGTCATGCAGGGCGCGTCATGGCAGAAATAGCAGCGGTCTGCCGCCACACGCGCCTGATGGTCGTCGAAATCCGGGTAAAGATCGTCGAAATGCGCCTCGAGCGTTGCGGCGTCCAGTCTGGCCGCGACGACGCCGTCGGTCTGCGGGCTATGGGTCACGGGCTACCTCCGGGTTGGCTTGTGATTTTTCCCACAGCTTGCCATGCGCAAATTTTTTATCAACTGATAAAAAACGTGCCGGGCGAAAAAATCCCGCGCGGCACGCCGGGGCAGGCGGCGGGCGCAACGGGTGCATAGGATTTGGGCAGAGTGCGCCTCAGCCGGCGGTGACGACCCGCGTTTGCCATTGCGCGCAGCGGTCGGCCAGCGCGGCGGGCAGCGGGCGGTCGGTGAACACGCAATCAAGCGCCGCCAGCGATTCAATCCGCGCCGGCGCGGTGCGCTCCAGCTTGCTGTGGTCGCTGACCAGCCAGGCCTGCCGCGCCTGCCGGATCAAGGCCTGGCTGACGCCGACCTCATGGATGTCATAGTCCAGCATATCGCCCTCGGCATCCAGCGCCGAGCAGCCGATCACCGCGATATCGACCTTGAACTGGCGGATCGCCGCCTCGGTCAGCGGGCCGGTCAACCCGCCGTCGGAACGCCGCAGCACGCCGCCGGTGACGATCACCTGACAGGCCTGATTTTCCGCCAGGATATTGGCGATGTTCATGTTGTTGGTCACCACCATCAGCCCGGCGTGGCGCTTCAGCTCATGCGCCAGTGCCTCGGTGGTGGTGCCGATCGCCAGAAAGACCGAGGCCCCCTCGGGGATCTGCGCCGCGCAGGCCCGCGCGATCGCCGTCTTGGCTTGCGCGTTCAGGGCGCTGCGCTCCTGATAGCGGATATTCGTCGTGCCCGAGCGCAGCACCGCGCCACCGTGCACCCGCTCCAGCTTGCCGGCCTCGTCCAGCTCGGCCAGATCGCGGCGGATGGTCTGCGCCGTCACCCCCAGCCGCGCCGCCAGATCGTCGACGGTGACACGGCCCTCAAGGCGCGCGATCTCCAGAATTTCCGGCAGACGAAAGCCTTGTGCCATGATTCGCGCCCTTTCCTTGAGCGATTGTGTTCGCCGTGGTGCGGTTACGCAAGGGAACAGCAGCGGAAAAGGCCCGGGGAAACCCCGGCAGGGATCAATTCAATTGCAAAACCGCGTAAAATCGCGTAATAAAGAAAGACAAACGAAAACATTCATCTTCGATCACTCCCATGTCCTCCTCCCAGTGCGAAGACGCCCCCGCCGATCTCCTGGTGATCGGCGGGGGCATCAATGGTTGCGGCATCGCCCGCGACGCGGCGGGCCGCGGCCTGCGCGTCGTGCTGGCGGAAAAGGGCGATCTGGCCGGCGCGACCTCGTCCGCCTCGACCAAGCTCTTCCACGGCGGGTTGCGCTACCTCGACTATTTCGAATTCCGCCTGGTGCGCGAGGCGCTGGCGGAACGCGAAACCCTGCTGCGGGCGATGCCCCACATCAGCCGACCGATGCGATTCGTCCTGCCCCTGTCGCCCGAGATGCGGTTCGACACCGAAACCCCGGCCTCGCATCTCCTGGGGCTGGTGATGCCCTGGCTCAAAGGGCGGCGGCCGGCCTGGATGATCCGGCTGGGGCTGTTCCTCTACGACCACCTCGGCGGGCGCAGGATCCTGCCCGGCACCGCCCATCTGGACCTGCGCCACGCACCCGAGGGCGCGCCGCTGCAGGACCGCTTCGCCGCCGCCTATGAATACAGCGACTGCTGGGTCGATGACGCGCGCCTCGTCGTGCTCAATGCGCGCGACGCCGCGGCGCGCGGCGCGACCATCCTGACCCGCACCGAGGTGATCGCCGCCACCGCCGAAAACGGGCTCTGGACCGTCACCCTGCGCGATGGGGCCGGCATCCGCACCCTGCAGGCCCGCACCCTGGTCAATGCCGCCGGCCCCTGGGCGGAACGCATCGTCAAGGATCTGGTCCATGTCCCGCCCAAGGGCCATGTCCGCCTGGTGCGCGGCTCGCATATCGTCACCCGCCGCCTCTTCGACCACGACAAGGCCTATTTCCTGCAAGGCCCCGACGGCCGGATCGTCTTCGCCATCCCTTACGAGGACGATTTCACCCTGATCGGCACCACCGACGCCGAACACACCGACCCTGACACTCCGCCGCGCTGCACCGAATCCGAGCGCGACTATCTCTGCGCCTTCGCCTCGCGCTATTTCGCCCGCCCCGTGACCCCCGCGGATGTCGTCTGGACCTATTCCGGCGTGCGCCCGCTCTATGACGACGGCGCAACCAGCGCCACGGCGGCGACCCGCGACTATGTCCTCGGCCTGAACACCGCGGCCGGCGCGCCGCTGCTCTCGGTCTTCGGTGGCAAGATCACCACCTATCGCCGCTTGGCCGAGGCCGCGCTCACCCGCCTCGCGCCGCATCTTTCGACCGGCCAACCCTGGACCGCCGGCGTCGCGCTGCCGGGCGGCGATCTGCCGGTCGACGGGCTGCCCGCGCTGGCCGAAACCCTGCGCGCCCGCCACCCGTTCCTGACCGCCGCCTGGGCCCGCCGCCTCGCCCGCGCCTATGGCACCGAGGCGCTGACGCTCCTCGACAGCGCGACCACCGCCGCCGACCTCGGCCAGGATTTCGGCGCGACGCTCAGCGAACGCGAGGTCCTCTGGCTGATCCGCCACGAATACGCCCGCAGCGCCGAGGACATCCTCTGGCGGCGCTCGAAACTGGGCCTGCGGATGACCGCCGAGCAAATCCACACATTGGAAACCTTCCTCGCCGGGCACCGCGCCGCCGCCTGACCGCGCCTGCGCTTTCATCTTGCCGAAAATACGCATCCCCGGCCCGCCACCTCGCGCGCACCCCTGGCCCCGGTCACTCTGACGCGAATTTCACCACCGCCCCGGTTTTCCTTTCCCGCAACCCACGATAACCTGCGCGCCAAATTCCAAAGGAGCCCCTCATGGCCGAGATCAAAGACCCCGAAAACACCATCCTGATGGAGCTGAAATCCGGCACCGTCGTCATTGAGCTGCTGCCCGATGTCGCCCCCGGCCATGCCGCGCGGATGAAGGATCTCGCACGCTCGGGCGCCTATGACGGTGTGGTCTTCCACCGGGTGATCGACGGCTTCATGGCGCAGACCGGCGACGTCGCCAACGGCAATGCCACCAAGGACAGCTTCAACATCCGCCGCGCCGGCACCGGCGGCTCGGACCTGCCCGACCTCAAGGCCGAATTCTCGGGCATCCCGCACGACCGCGGCACGCTGGGTGCTGCCCGGTCGCAGAACCCGCATTCGGCCAACTCGCAATTCTTCATCAATTTCAAGGACAACCACTTCCTGAACCGGCAATACACGGTCTATGGCAGGGTGATCTCGGGGATGGAGCACGTCGACGCCATCGTGCGCGGCGAGCCGCCGGCGACCCCTGACCGGATGATCAGCGTCAAGGTGGCTGCCGATGTTCCGGCGTGATCTTCTGGCGGCGGCGCTGGCGCTGAGCGTCGCGCCCTTCGCCGCCGCGGCAACCGAGGCCCCGGCGAATGCGCCGGTCCTGGAAATCGACGTCGCCGGCCAGACCCAGGGCACGATCCGCATCGCCCTGCGCCCGGATCTCGCGCCCGAGCATGTCCAGCGCATCATCGACCTGGCCGAGTCGGGCGCCTATGACGGCGTGGTGTTTCACCGGGTGATCGAGGGCTTCATGGCGCAGACCGGCGACGTGCAGTTCGGCCGCGAAGGCGGCGACACCTCGCGCGCCGGGATGGGCGGTTCGGACCGCCCGGACCTGAATGCCGAGTTCACGCCCGAGCCCTTTGAACGCGGTGTGATGGGCATGGCACGCTCGCGCAGCCCGAACTCGGCCAACAGCCAGTTCTTCCTGATGTTCGCCGCCGCGCCGCACCTCGACGGGCAATATACGGTGCTGGGCCAGATCGTCGACGGCTTCGACGTGCTCGATTCGATCAAGCGCGGGCAGGGGCCGAACGGCGCGGTGCTGGGTCAACCTGACTACATGGCCCATGTGCGGGTAATCCGCTGACAGCAGAGGGCGGGGCAAACCCCCGCCCTTTCACCCGCGCCGCAGCGCGGCAGGGCTTTATTTCCCCCACCGGATGCGGCATAGGTGGGGCGACCGAGGAACGGGGATAATCGCCATGAACTTCATCCTTCGCCTTCTGACCTGGTGGAATGGCCAGACCGTCGGCACGCAGTTGTTTACCTGGCGCAAGGGCGTCAAGGTTGGCGAGGATGCGCAGGGCAACGTCTTTTATCGCTCGCGCGACGGCAAGCGCCGCTGGGTGATCTACAACGGCGAGATCGAGGCGAGCCGCATCTCGCCCGACTGGCACGGCTGGCTGCACCACACCTGGGACGAAACCCCGTCCGAGCGCCCGCTGGCCCACAAGGCCTGGGAACGCCCGCACCACGAAAACCTGACCGGCACCACCGGCGCCTATCTGCCGGCCGGGTCGCTGCGTCGCGCCAATCCGGCCGAACGGCGCGACTACGAAGCCTGGCAGCCGGAATAAGGCCGGCACCGTGGCCTATCGCAGTTGGGAAGTCCTGCTGGGCGCACTTGTGCTGATCGCAGCAGCGGTGTTCGTCGTCTTTGCCCTGCGCACCACCGGCACGGCGCTGACGCAGTCGCAGGGCTATCCGCTGCACGCGACCTTCCGCTCGGCCG
This sequence comes from Rhodobacter sp., assembly GCA_020637595.1. Classification (GTDB taxonomy): domain Bacteria; phylum Pseudomonadota; class Alphaproteobacteria; order Rhodobacterales; family Rhodobacteraceae; genus Pararhodobacter. Next base: position 21,915 of record JACKKE010000001.1, read on the forward strand.
AAGGCGTGCGCCCGGGGACCGAGGTGCGTCTTGCCGGCGTCAAGATCGGCACCGTGACGGCGCTGACCCTCGATCCGCAAAGCTTCCGCGCGCAGATCACCGTCTCGGTTCTGCAAGGTATCGCCTTGCCTGCCGACAGCACGATCCAGGTCGCCTCCGAGGGGCTCCTCGGCGGCACCTTTGTCGAGATCCTGCCGGGCGGCGATATCGACAACCTGCAGCCCGACGATACCTTCCAGGACACCCAGAGCGCGGTGTCGCTGATCCAGCTGTTGCTGCGCGCCTTCACCGGCTCGGACGACGCCGAGGCAACGCCGTGATCCGGGCCTTGTGCCTGGCGGCGGCGTTGCTCGCATCGCCCGCCGCGGCCCAGACGATCTGGCAGCCCCTGCGTCCGGCCGAACCCACGCGCCAACAGGGGCCGGAACTCTCGACAGGCACCCGGGCGACGCTGCGGGCGCTCGACAAGGTCTCGGGCGAGATCGAGGACATCGCGCTCGACAGCGGTGACACCGGCAGTTTCGGCCGCCTGCACCTGCATGTGATGTCCTGCCGCTATCCGACCGACAACCCGGCCTCGGATGCCTATGTGTTCCTCGAAATCACCGACGCCCAGCACGAGGACGAACGCCTGTTCCGCGGCTGGATGATCGCCTCCAGCCCCGCGCTCAACGCTCTCGACCACCCCCGCTACGACGTCTGGGCGCTGCACTGCGAATAACGCGGCCGCGCAAGCCCATCTTTGCGTCCCAAATATCCCGGGGGGAGCCGAAGGCGGGGGGCAGCGCCCCCAGGCTCGCGGAACGCGAGCCACCGCCAACGGAGCAAACGGATCTTTGATCCGTGCGCGCAGGCGGCAGCCCCCCTCAGCCGATCGGCGCACAGGCCTCGGCCAGCCAGTCCCGCGCCGTGGCCGAGACCCGTTCCAGCAACGCATCCTCGACCCGCGCGTGATAGGCGTTCAGCCAGTGGCGCTCGTCCTCGGTCAGCATGTCGCGCTGGATCAGTCGCGTGTCGATCGGGCACAGCGTGATCGTCTCGAACGCCAGCATCGCCCGATTATCGCCCAGTGGTTTCGCCTCGCGCACCACGATCAGGTTCTCGATGCGAATCCCCCAGCCGCCGGCGCGGTAATAGCCCGGCTCGTTCGACAGGATCATCCCCGGCTCCAGCGGCAGGGTCGACACCCGCGACAGCCGCACCGGCCCTTCATGCACGCTCAGCGCCGCGCCGACGCCGTGGCCGGTGCCGTGGTCGTAATCCTGTCCCGCCAGCCACAGCGGGAACCGCGCCAGCGCATCCAGATGCCCGCCCGCGACGCCGCGCGGGAACCGCGCCCGGCTGACCGCGATCATCCCCTGCAGCACCCGCGTATAGGCCGCGCGGCGCTCGGGTGCGACCGTGCCCACCGGCAGGGTGCGGGTGATGTCGGTGGTGCCGTCAGGATACTGCCCGCCCGAATCGATCAGGAACAGGTCGCCCGGTTCCAGCCGGCGGTTGGTGTCCTCGGTCACGCGGTAATGGTTGATCGCGGCGTTCGGCCCGGTCGAGCTGATCGTGTCAAAGCTGAGATCCAGCAGGCAGCCGGTCGCCGCGCGACAGGATTCCAGCTGCTTTGCCATGTCGATCTCGGTCAGCCCGTCCAGCGCATGCGCGTCGAACCAGGCGAGGAATTCGACCATCGCCACCGCATCGCGCAGATGCGCCGCGCGCATTCCGGCCAGCTCGGCGTCGTTCTTGCGCGCCTTGGCCAAAAGGCAGGGGTCGGCCCCCTCGACGCCCCGGGCCAGCGCCGCGCGCACCGCCACCGGCGCGGTCGCCGGGTCATAGCGCACCGCCCCGTTGAGCCCCTTCAGCGCCGCCTCGAACCCCGCGGGCGGGTGCCGGGTCACGCCGGTTTCCGGGGCGATCCCCGCCAGTTTCGTCGGGTCGATGAACAGATCGAGCCGCGCATCGTCGTGCAGGATCGCGAACCCCTGCACGACCGGATTGCGGATGATGTCGGCGCCGCGCCAGTTCATCAGCCAGGCCAGACTGTCGGCCAGCGTGATCACCGTGGCCGAGACGCCGTCGCGCCGCAGCCCGGTGGCCAGCTGTGCCCGCTTGTCGGCCGCGGATTTCCCGGCGAGGTCCAGCGGATGTTCGCGCACCGCGCCGCGGGCCGGTGCCGGCTGATCGGTCCAGACGGTGTCCAGCGGGTTGTCCGGCAAAGCCTTCAGGGAGATGTCAGAGCCCTGCAACCCGGCCTCGATCCGGCCGATCTCGTCCGGGGTGTGCAGCCAGGGGTCATAGCCGATCACCGACCCCTCGGGCGCCTGCTCGCGCAGCCAGTCTTCGGCGCGGGTCTCGGGCCAGGGCACCGGGGAAAAGGTCGACAGGTCGATCTGTCCCTTGACCTGTTCGCGATAGCGGCCGTCGACGAACACCCCCGCCGCGCCCGGCAGCACGATGCAGAACCCGGCCGAGCCGGTGAAGCCGGTCAGCCAGGACAGGCGCTCGTCATGCGGGCTGACGTATTCGCCCTGATGCGCATCCGCGCGTGGCACCAGAAAGCCGGTCACGCCCCGCCGGGCGAGTTCCGCGCGCAACCGCGCCAGCCGGGGCGGGCCGTCCGAGGGGCGGGTGGTGGCGGTAAAGGTCTGGAACATGGCGCGGCCCCGTCGGTTGGTGCGTGCCGCACCATGACACCCCGCGCGGGCCGGCGCAATCGGCCGGGGTCAGCGTTCGGTCGCGCCCTTTCCGGCCAGGATCCTGTCGCGAAACCGGGCAATGCGGGCGCGCTGCGTGGCCTCGGTCTTGGCGCTGGACAGTGCCAGGACATAGCTGCGCTGGCGGCCCGGGGTCAGCGCGGCAAAGCCCTCGGCCATCTCCGGGTCGGCGTCGAGCGCCTCGACCAGCAGCGCCGGCAGCTCCGGCGCCTCGGCCGCGCGAGACGGGCGTTCGCCGGCCTCGGCCCGGGTGCGGGCCTGGGCCAGCAGCGCGGTCAGGGCGGGGGCAATCCGGTCGATGTCGGCAAGGGCCGTGAAGCGGATGGTGGTCGGTGCGCGGCTGTTTGGCCCGGCGGGTTGCAACAGCCCCGCGGGATCATCGAGCAGATCGGCATCGGGGAAGGTGATGCGGAAATCCTCGCGGAAGGCCCCGAGCAGCGCCAGGTTGCGTCCGGCATGGCGATAGCAGGGATGGCTCCAGCGCAGGGTCTCTTCCAGCCCGGCGTCACGGCAGAGCTGGCGCAGCCGCGCCAGCCCTTCGGCCCAGTGACGGGCGGAGCAATCGTCGGTGGCAAAGCGGGCGCAACGGCCGCAGCCGTCAAGGAAATACCCCTCTGCCGCGCCGCTCACCGCCCCATGACCGAGGCCATCCCCATCACCCTTGCCCGGGCGCGCGGGTCGGCGTCAAAGAGCGCGGCGAGCTGTTCGGTCATCGCGCCGGCCAGTTGTTCGACATCGGTGATCGTCACCGCGCGCTCGTAATAGCGCGTCACGTCATGGCCGATGCCGATCGCCAGCAGCTCCACCGCCTTGCGCTTTTCGATCATGGCGATCACGTCGCGCAGGTGTTTTTCCAGGAAATTCGCGGCATTGACCGACAGGGTGCTGTCATCGACCGGCGCGCCGTCGGAAATCACCATCAGGATCTTGCGCTGCTCGCGCCGCACCAGCATCCGCCGGTGCGCCCATTCCAGCGCCTCGCCGTCGATGTTTTCCTTCAGCAGGCCCTCTTTCATCATCAGGCCCAGGTTGTCCTTGACCCGCCGCCACGGGGCGTCGGCGCCCTTGTAGACGATGTGGCGCAGGTCGTTCAGGCGGCCCGGCGATTGCTTGCGGCCCTCGGCCAGCCATTTCTCGCGGCTCTGGCCACCCTTCCAGGCGCGGGTGGTAAAGCCGAGGATCTCGACCTTGACCTGACAGCGTTCCAGCGTGCGGGCCAGCACATCGGCGCAGATCGCGGCGATCGAAATCGGCCGCCCGCGCATCGAGCCCGAGTTGTCCAGAAGCAGCGTCACCACCGTGTCGCGGAAATCGGTGTCCTTTTCCCATTTGAAGGACAGCGGCGTCGTCGGGTTCGCGACCACACGCGCCAGCCGTCCGGCATCCAGGATGCCCTCTTCCTTGTCGAACTCCCAACTGCGGTTCTGCTGCGCCTGAAGCCGGCGCTGCAGCTTGTTGGCAAGGCGGCTGACCGCCCCCTTCAGCGGGTCCAGCTGCTGGTCGAGATAGGCGCGCAGCCGCTCCAGCTCGACGGGTTCCGCCAGATCCTCGGCGGCGATTTCCTCGTCGAACTGGGTGGTGAAGACCGCATAGTTCGGGTCGGCGTCGGAATGCGGTGCGGGGGCCGGGGGCTCGGGCGGGGCCTCGGCCTGCGGCATCTCGCTTTCCTCGGACATCTCGTCGTCGGCCGACTCGTCCATCACCGCCTCGGTCTCGGCGGTTTCCTGCTGCGGGCCGTCCTCTTCCGAGGTCTCGTCCTGCTCCTGGCTGTCGTCGCCCTGGCTGTCGGGGTTCTCGGGCGAGTCCTCCTGCTCCTCCTCGGTCCCTTCCTCCTCGTCGCCCATCTCGTCGGGGTCGTCGCCCAGCTGGTCGCCGTAACCCAGATCCTCGATCACCCGGCGGGCAAAGCGGGCAAAGGCCGCCTGGTCGCCCAGCACATGGTCGAGGTTCTCCAGCGTTTCGCCGGCCTGCTCCTCGAAGAACGGACGCCACAGGTCGGCCACCGTCTGCGCCCCCTTGGGCAGCACCCGGTGCGAGGCCAGCTCGCGGATCAGATAACCGGCTGCAACCGGCAGCGGGGCCTCGGTCTGGCTGCGGATCTGGGCATAGCCCTTGCGCTCGGCCTCATGGGCGATGCGCGCGTCAATGTTCGAGGCCGTGCCCGGCATGTGCTGCGCGCCCACCGCCTCGCAGCGGGCGGTTTCCATCGCCTCGTAGAGGTCGCGCGCCATCTGCCCCTGCGGCAGGTAGCGCGCATGCGTGCCCGCGTCGTGATAGCGTCGTTTCATGGCGAAACCATCGGCGGTGCCGCGCGCCAGCAGAACCTCGTCGCGGGTCATCCGGCGGGTGACCTGCGGCAGGCGGATCGTTTCCTTGGTCATTCCCGGCGGGTCGACGGTGAAGCTGACGGCGACCTCGGCGTCGTCGGCAAGCACGCGCGTGGCCTCGGTCAGGGCCTTCTTGAACGGATCGGCGGGGTTGTCGCTGGGCTTCTGCATGGGGATGTTATGCACCCGCAATGGGCGCTGGAAAAGGGGCGAAATGCGCGCGCCGGCGGGTGGTTCACCGGAACAGATCCATGCAGATCGGGGGGGCGTAGCTTTCGGTGAGCGAGGCCAGCGGGAAGCTGGCGGCCTCGGTCGTGCCCTCGCGGTGGATCTCGGCAGCGTCGTCGCCCGGACCCAGGGTCAGCTCATAGCGGCTGGTCAGCAGGTTCACCGAGCAGCCGCCGTAATGCGACAGGTCCAGCCGGTCGTAAAAGCTGTAATCATAGCCCGCGACCACGAAGCCGCCGTCGCGCCAGGCGATGGTCAGCCCGGCGGACCAGGGGGTGCGGCCGATGCCGATCTGTTCGGTCTGCAGCACGAAGCTGCTGTCGCTGCGGGGCGCGAAACTGGGGGCCTGACCGGCCATCGGCCCGGCAAAGACCACCGCCGGCAGGGTCAGCACCGGGTCGAGCCCGTAGATGCCGCCGCCGCGATAGACGGTCAGGTCGGCCATGCCGTCCTCGGCCCGGGTCAGGGTGACCGCGTCCAGCATGTCGTCGCCGTTCCAGTCGCCGGAAATCGCGGCGATCAGTGCGCCGGGGCCGGGCGGGTCGGCCAGCGCCGGGGTGGCCAGAGCGGAGGTGGCCAGAGTGGAGGTGGCAAGGATCAGGAAAACACTGCGCATCGGAAAACCTCGGGGATTGAAAGCCCCCATCCTAGCCGCGCCCGCGGCCCCGACAAAGGGGCGGTGACCGGAACGTGATGCCCGGCAAGTCTGCGTTTTCGCACAGGGCTTGCGCGGCGGCGGGCGATGACTTTGGGGCGCGCCGGGCGCAGATGGGGGGCAGACAACAACAGGAGTGTCCCATGACCCGCAAACCCCGCATCGCCGTCATCCTCGGCTCGACCCGCGACTCGCGCTTTGGCGCGAAGCCGGCCGAATGGATCCTCGCCCAGGCCCGCGCCCGCGGCGACTGGGAGGTCGACCTGGTCGACCTGAAGGAGTATGATCTGCCGCTGTTCAACGAGATGGCCTCGAACGCCTGGATGCCGTCGAGCGATCCGCGCGCCACCGCCTGGCAAGAGACGATCGCGTCCTATGACGGCTACATCTTCGTCGTCGCGGAATACAACCGCTCGATCACCGGCGCGCTGAAGAACGCCCTCGACCAGGCCTATGTCGACTGGAACCGCAAGGCATTCGGCGTGGTCGGCTATGGCGCGCTGGGGGCGGCCCGCGCGGTCGAGCACCTGCGCACCATCGGCATCGAACTGCAGATGGCTTCGACGCGCTCGGGCGTGCACATCGCCGGCGCGGATTTCTTTGCCGTGCACCCGCTGGGCCAGCAGAACAAGCCGATGAGCGCCATCGAGGGCACGATCGGCGCCTCGGCCAACACGATGCTGGCCGAGTTGGACTGGTGGACCCGCGCGACGATGGCGGCGCGCACGGACGCCCAGGCGAAAGCGGCCTGATGCGACGGCGTAGGATGGGCAATACTGCCCATCCTACCGGTTCCGGGCGGAGAAGCTGGAATAGGGCCAGTCGCTGGCATCGGTGACCAGCCCCAGCCGCACCGGCGCCAGTCGGCAGGTTTCCAGCGCCGCGTCGAGTTCGGCGGCGTCGCGGATCATGTGTTCCCAGTAGCGCCGCTGCCAGATCCCGCGCTCGCGCCGGCGCTGCAAGCTGGGGCGGGGCGCGAAATCGCCGGAGACGGTGCGCGAAAACCGCGCCTTGATCCGGCGCCAGCGTTCCGGGAACTGCACCGCGCCCTCGGGTTCGGTCCAGATCGCCAGCAGGTGGTCGGGCAGAACCACCACCGCCTGCCGGCGCACGGGCAATTCCCCAAGGGTTGTGCGCCAGGCGCTGCGCAACCGGTCGATCTGCTGCGTCAGCAGCGTGCTGCCCGGCTGTTGCAGGCACAGCGTGAAGGCATAGGTGGCGCCGGGGCGGCGCAGGCGGCGATACGCGGTCATGGCGTCATCTTGCGGACAGATTGGTTAAAGCCCGGTTGACGCGGCCAAAAAAACGGGCGCCCCGCGAAGGGCGCCCGCTTTTCCGTTCCGTTGGTTCCCGGATCAGCCCAGGGCGACCGAGGCGGCACTCTCGGGCAGCTCCTCGCCAAAGCACCGCTGATAGAACTCGGCCACTGTCTGGCGCTCCAGCTCGTCGCATTTGTTGAGGAAGGTCAACCGGAAGGCATAGCCGGTGTTGCGGAAGATGCGCGCGTTCTCGGCCCAGTTGATCACCGTCCGCGGGCTCATCACCGTCGACAGCTGCCCCTTCATAAAGGCCGTCCGCGTCAGGTCCGCGACGGTGACCATCTGGCTGATTTCCTGACGGCCCTTGGCGGTGTTGTAATGCGGGTTCTTGGCCAGCACGATCGCGCTTTCGGCGTCATGCGACAGGTAGTTCAGCGTGGCGACCAGCGACCAGCGGTCCATCTGCGCCTGGTTGATCTGTTGCGTGCCGTGATAGAGGCCGGTGGTATCCCCCAGACCCACGGTGTTGGCGGTGGCGAACAGCCGGAAGGCCGGGTGGGGCGTGATGATCTCGTTCTGATCGAGCAGCGTCAGCTTGCCGTCATGTTCCAGCACGCGCTGGATCACGAACATCACGTCGGCGCGCCCGGCGTCGTATTCGTCGAACACGATCGCCGTCGGGTTGCGCAGCGCCCAGGGCAGGATGCCCTCGTGGAACTCGGTCACCTGCTTGCCGTCGCGCAGCTTGATCGCGTCCTTGCCGATCAGGTCGATCCGGCTGATGTGGCTGTCGAGGTTGACCCGCACCGTCGGCCAGTTCAGCCGCGCCGCCACCTGTTCGATATGGGTCGATTTCCCGGTGCCGTGATAGCCCTGGATCATCACCCGGCGGTTGTAGGCAAAGCCCGCCAGGATCGCCATCGTCGTGTCGGGGTCGAATTTATAGGTCGGGTCCAGCTCGGGCACGCGGTCGGTCCGCTCGGCGAAGGCCTTGACCTTCATCTCGGTGTCGATGCCGAAGACCTCGCTGACAGAGATTTCTTCGGTGGGTTTCGCGGTCGTGTCGGGCATCGGGCTGGCCTTTGTCTGCAGATCCCCGGTTTTTGGATCATTCCGCGGGGCAGCGCAAGGGGGCGAGGCATGTCGGACGGGCTGACGCCGGGTGTCTGCATGCCCGACGCGCGCGCGCATGGCCTCGTCGCCTGCGTATTTTTCGCAAGGTGAAGGGACAAGTGCCGCCCGGGGAGTGTCCGGCGTGGCGCAAGATGCGGCACATCGGCGCTGCGCCGTTGTTCCCCCGGCGCGCCCGGGCTAGGGTCGGCGCGCGAACGCGGGAAAAGGAATTGCGGGCATGAGCGGTTTGTTGGCGCTTCTCGACGACGTGGCGGGCATCGCAAAGGTGGCGGCGGCGCAGATCGACGACATCGCCGGCCAGGCGGCCAAGGCCGGGGCCAAGGCCGCCGGGGCGGTGATCGACGACGCGGCGGTGACGCCGAAATATGTGCATGGCTTTGCCCCCGCGCGCGAATTGCCGATCGTCGGCAAGATCGCGATGGGCTCGATCCGCAACAAGCTGGTGATCCTGCTGCCAGCGGCGCTTCTGCTGTCGGCCTTTGCCCCTTGGGCGATCACCCCCTTGCTGATGCTGGGCGGGTTCTATCTGTGTTTCGAGGGAGCCGAGAAGGTCTGGCACCTGTTCCGCCCGCACACGCCCCACGCCGACGGGCATATCGCCGGCGAAGGCGATCCGGTGCATCTGGAGAAAACCAAGGTGGCCGGCGCGATCAAGACCGACTTCATTCTGTCGGCCGAGATCATGACGATCATCCTGGCGGCGCTGCCCGAGGGGCAAGGCGTCTGGACCCAGGCCGGGGCGCTGGCGCTGGCGGCGGTGGGCATCACCCTGGTGGTCTATGGCGGCGTTGCGGTGATCGTGAAGGCCGACGACATGGGGCTTTGGCTGGCGCGGGTCGGGCGGCTGGCGATGACGCGGGCGCTGGGCCGGGGGATCGTCGCGGTGATGCCGCGCTTTATGACGTTGCTGATGATCGTCGGCACGGCGGCGATGATCTGGGTCGGGGGCTCGATCGTCGTGCACGGGCTGCATGAACTGGGCTGGCACGCGCCCTATGACCTCATTCACCACCTGTCCGAGGTCGCGGTTCAGGCGATCGGCACCGCCGAGGGGGTCGTCGGCTGGGCGGTGACCGCGTTCTGCGACGGGATCCTGGGCCTCGGGCTGGGGATGGTGTTGATCCCGGTTGCCACCTGGATCATCGACCCGCTGATCCGCGCGGTCACCGGCAAGGCGGGTGACGCCGGGGCGCATTGACGACGCCGGGACCGTAGACAGCCTGCCGTCCGGCATGCTTTGCTGCGGGCGAGGCAGAAACGGGGCAGGAACGGGGAGGGACGCCGATGTGCTGGTCGATGGGGGTGACCACAGCGATGGTCGCGCTGGGCGGGGCTGCGACGGTGGTCTCGGTGCGCCGCGGCGACGCGCCGGCGATTCCAGTGACGCTGGGTTATTTCACGGTGATGGAGGCGCTGCAGGTCGCGGGTTATACGGTGATCGACCAGTGCGGATCTTCGGTCAACCAGACGGTGACGCTGCTCAGTATCCTGCACATCGTCTTTCAGCCGCTGGTCATCAACGCCTTTGCGATGGAGCTGGTGGCCAAGCCGGTCGGTCTGCGGATGAAGACTTTTGTCTTTACCCTGGCGGCGCTGTCCTCGGTGCTGATGCTGCTGCAGCTCTATCCCTTTGAGTGGGCCGGCCAGTGTGCACCCGGCTCGCAACTCTGCGCGCAACGGCTCTGCACCGTCACCGGCGACTGGCACCAGGCCTGGGACGTGCCCTATAACGGCATGCTGGTGCCGTTGGAGGCGGCCATCGGAACCCACTGGGGCTTTCCCAGCTATATGCTGGTGACCTTCCTGCTGCCGCTGATCTATGGCGCCTGGCGGTTGGTGCTGTTCCACCTTTTGGCGGGGCCGGTTATGGCCAGCCTGCTGACCGGCAATCCAAATGAGGTTCCGGCGATCTGGTGCCTGTTCTCGATTGCCATCGTGCTGATCGCCTTGAGCCCGGCGATCCGGCGACGGTTCGAGGGGCCGCGCCCGGTCGCGGGCTGAGGCACCCGGCCGGCAGGGGGCGGCAGGCCGCCGCCCCTCGATCCTGACTCAGGCGCGGTGCGCGCCTGCGGCCAGCGAGGCGACAAAGTCCAGCACCTCGGCCACCGGCTTGCCCGCGCCGATCTCCTTGACGATGGCCGAGCCGACGACGCAGCCATCGGCCACACTGGCGATCGACTGCGCAGCCTCGGGCGTGGTGATGCCGAAGCCGACGATCACCGGCAGATCGGTCTGCGCCTTGATCCGGGCGACTTCGGGGCCGACATCGGCGGCCTGCGCTGCGGCCGAGCCGGTGATCCCGGTGATCGACACATAGTAGACAAAGCCCGAGGTGTTCTGCAGCACCGTCGGCAGGCGGCGGTCGTCGGTGGTCGGCGTCGCCAGCCGGATAAAGTTCATCCCCGCCTTCTGCGCCGGGATGCAGAGTTCGTCATCCTCTTCCGGCGGCAGATCGACGATGATCAGCCCGTCGGCGCCGGCGCTGGTGGCCTCATCCAGGAAGCGGTCGACGCCGCGCGAATAGATCGGGTTGTAATAGCCCATCAGCACGATCGGCGTGGTCGCATCGCCCTCGCGGAACGCGCGCACCATCGCCAGCACCTTGTCGATGGTCATGCCCGCGTCGAGCGCGCGCTGCCCGGCCAGCTGGATCGTCGGGCCGTCGGCCATCGGGTCGGTAAAGGGCATGCCCAGTTCGATGATGTCGACGCCCGCGCCGGGCAGCCCCTTGACGACTGCCAGCGAGGCCTCGGGGTCGGGGTCGCCGCCCATGACATAAGCCACGAAGGCCTTGCGGCCCTCGGCGCGCAAACGGGCGAAAGTGTCGTCAATTCTGGTCATGCTGGTCCCCGTTCTGGCCGCCGTTTCGGTCGGCACAGGCCTTGCACGGGCGGGACGGGAAAATCAAGGGCCAAGGGGCAGGGCAGCCCGATCCGGGGCCCCGGACGCGGTGCCGCCGGGCCCGTGTTCGGGCCAGGCAGGGGCTTGCGCGCGCGGCCGCGGCAGGGCATCCAAGGGGGCATGGACTGGCTCAAGATCATACACATTCTCTGCGTGATGGGGTGGATGACCTCGATTTTCGCAGTGCCGCGCGCGCTGATCTTCTGGAAGCGCGAATACCAGCGCCTGGGCGAATTCGGCCCGTTGGGTGACCTGACGATCCGGCTCTATCGCTTTTCGGCGGGGCTGGGGGTGATCGCCGCGCTGATCGGGCTGTGGCTGGGCTGGCAGGTCTGGTCCTTTGCGCCCTGGGTGCATGTCAAGATCACGCTGGTGACGCTCTTGGCCGTGCATTACGTCTGGACCGGGGTGATGGTGGTGCGCGCGAAAAGGGGCGAGTTCCGCGAATCCGACCTGTTCCTGCGCATCTTCAACGAGGTCAGCGTGATCGGCGTGATCGCGATCCTGTGGGTCGTTGTGGTCAAACCGTTCTGATCCGGGCGGGGGACGGCGCGTCGACGCGCCGTTTCTGACGCGGCGTCGACGCCGCGTCTGCCCTTTGCAAAATCGGTTTCCCCTTTCCCGCGATTTGCCCTAGAAGCGCCCCGAACAAGCCGCCGGAGGGACTGATGGGTTTCAAGATGGGCATCGTGGGTCTGCCGAACGTCGGCAAGTCGACCCTTTTCAACGCGCTGACCCGCACGGCCGCCGCGCAGGCCGCGAACTTTCCGTTCTGCACCATCGAGCCCAATGTGGGCGAGGTGGCGGTGCCCGATACGCGGCTCGATGCGCTGGCCTCGATTGCCGGATCGAAGCAGACCATCCCGACGCGGCTGACCTTCGTTGACATTGCGGGCCTGGTGCGCGGCGCCTCGAAGGGCGAGGGGCTGGGCAACCAGTTCCTGGCCAATATCCGCGAGGTCGACGCCATCGCCCATGTGCTGCGCTGCTTTGAAGACGGCGATATCACCCATGTCGAGGGCCGCATCGACCCGGTGGCCGACGCCGAGACCATCGAGACCGAGCTGATGCTGGCCGATCTGGAATCGATCGAGCGGCGCCGCGCCAACCTCGCGCGCAAGCTCAAGGGCAACGACAAGGACGCGGCCGATCAGGACCGCCTGCTGGCCCTGGCGCAAAAGGCGCTGGAGGATGGCAAGCCCGCGCGCTCGGTCACCGTGGCCGAGGATGACCTCAAGGCCTGGCGGATGCTGCAGCTTCTGACCTCGAAGCCGGTGCTCTTCGTCTGCAACGTCGAGGAATCGGCCGCGGCCAAGGGCAACAGCCAGTCCGCCCGCGTGGCCGAGATGGCCAAGGCACAGGGCGCGGGGTTCGTGGTGATCTCGGCCCGGATCGAAGAGGAAATCAGCCAGCTCGACGACGAGGAAGCGGCGATGTTCCTCGAGGAGATGGGGCTGGAAGAGGCCGGCCTCGACCGGCTGATCCGCGCGGGCTATGATTTGCTCGGCCTGCAGACCTATTTCACCGTCGGCCCGAAAGAGGCCCGCGCCTGGACCATCACCAAGGGCACACTGGCGCCGCAGGCGGCGGGCGTGATCCACGGCGATTTCGAAAAGGGCTTTATCCGCGCCGAAACCGTGGCCTATGACGATTACGTCGCCCACAAGGGCGAGGCCGGCGCCAAGGAAGCGGGCAAGTTCCGCGTCGAGGGCAAGACCTATGAGGTCAAGGACGGCGACGTTCTGCACTTCCTGTTCAACGCTTGACGTGGGCCTGATCGGGGCTACAGCACCGTCTCCAGCCGGTAGCCGGGCGCATAGATCAGCCGCACGGCGGTGATCGGCGCCTCGGCCCGCGTCCGGCGGTCGAGCGCCAGCAGGGCCGCCCCCGGCGCGCAGCAAAGGCGCGCCGCCAGATCCGCATCCGCCGTCACCGCGCCGAAGGACAGCCGCCCCTCGGCAAAGGTCACATTGCCGACCAGCCATTCATTGGCGCTGAGCGTGTCGAACCGCACCGCCTCGGGCGCATGCGCGGGGTTCAGCCAGCGGTCCTCCAGGCAGAAGGGCGCGCCATCCGCCAGATGCAGCGCGATCACATGGCGCATCCGCGCGGGCGCGTTTGGGCCGAGCGTGGCGCGCACCGCCTCGGGCACCGTCTCGACCGCGTCCGCCAGCAGCCGATAGCCGGCCGTCAGCCCGCGCGCCTCGATGTCCTGCCGTATGATCGGAATGGAAAACGTCGCCCGCCGCACCGGCGTCAGCGGCACCCGCGTGCCGCCCTTGCGCCGGCGCTCCAGCAGACCGTCCTCGGCCAGCGCACGCAGGGCGCGGTTTACCGTCGCCCGGGCGCAACCCAATTCGGCGGCCAGATCGGCCTCGTCGGGGATACGCGCGCCGGGGGGCCAGTCGCGCGCGCGGATCCGGCGCAGGGCCTCGTCGCGGACCGCCTGCCAGCCCGTCTGCGTCCCTGTCTCCGTCATCAGATCGCCTTCAACCGCCGCATCACCGCCCGATAGCGCGCCTCGATCCCGTCGCGCGCGACATGGCGCCCGGCGGTGACCAGATGCCGCCCGGCCGACCAGACCTCGGACACGGCGCGATCGTCGCTGGCAAAGATCCAGGCGTCAAGCAGGGCATCGCCCTGCCGCCCCTCCAGATCGACGCCGGTGGTGTCGAGCGCCAGCAGATCCGCGAGCCGCCCGGGTGCAATTGCGCCCGCATCGCGCCCCGCCGCCTGCGCGCCGCCCTGTGCGGCCCCTTCCAGCAGCACCCGGCCGGTGGACTGGTCGACCGTCGCCAGTGCCGCGCGGCTGTGGTCGCGCAGCCGCTGCGAATAGTCGAGCGTGCGCAGCTCCTCGCTCAGACTGATGCGGATATTGCTGTCCGAGCCGATCCCGAACCGCCCACCCGCGCCGGTCCAGGCCACGCCGTCAAAGATCCCGTCCCCCAGCGAGCTTTCGGTGATCGGGCAAAGCCCCGCCACCGCCCCGGTCGCGGCCAGCGCCAGCGTTTCGGGCCGCTGCATCTGCGTGCAGTGGATCAGGCACCAGCGGGCATCGACCGGGGCATGCGCCAGCAGCCATTCGACCGGCCGGGCCCCCAGATGCGCGCGCACCTCGTCGACCTCGGCGATCTGTTCGGCCAGGTGCATATGCAAGGGGGCGCCAGGGCGTAGCGCGATGCAGGCCGCCAGCCCCTCGGGCGTGACCGCGCGCAGCGAATGGGGCGCGACGCCCAGCACGGCATCCGGGGGCAGGGTGGTCAGGTCGGTGGCCTCGACCAGCCGGGCAAAGCGGTCGGGGTCATTGCCGAACCGCACCTGCCCGGGCCCCAGCGCCCGCCCGTCGCAGCCACCCTGGCTGTAAAGCACCGGCAGCAGCGTCAGGCCGATCCCGCTCTCGCCCGCCGCCGCGACGATCCGTTGCGCCATCTCGGCGAGGTCGGCATAGGGCACGCCGCCCGGCGCATGGTGCAGGTAATGAAACTCGACCGAGGCGCCATAACCCGCCTCCAGCATCTCCATCTGCACATAGGCGGTGATCGCCTGCACGTCCTCGGGCGTCAGCTGGTCGAGGAAGCGGAACATCAGCTGCCGCCAGGTCCAGAAACTGTCCTCCGCCAGGCCGCGCCGTTCCGTCATCCCGGCCATCGCACGCTGAAACGCATGCGCGTGCAGGTTCGCCGGCGCCGGCAGCAGCGCGCCGACGCGGGTATCACCGGGGGAGGGCTGGGTGCCTGGCGCAATCCCGGCAATCCGCCCGTCCTGCAGCGTGATGCGGACATCCCGCACCCATCCCTGCGGCAACAGCGCCTGTTCGGCCCAGATCGTGGTCATGCGATTCCCCGTTGACGTCGAAAATAAGTATATACATATTATCGCCCAACAACCGGAGACCCGCAAGATGGATTCGCCCATCCTCATCCTGACCAACGCCCGCCTCGCGCCAGGCTTTGACGCCAGGCCCGGCGCCGTGGCGATTCAGGGCGGGCGCATCCTCTGGGCCGGGCCGATGGCCGATCTGCCGGCGTTCCCGGGGGCCGAACGCCGCGACCTGCAGGGCCGTATCGTGACCCCCGCGCCGATCGACTGCCACACGCATCTGGTGCACGGCGGCCACCGCGCCCGCGAATTCGCGCTGCGCCTCGAAGGCGCCAGCTATGAGGAAATCGCCCGCGCCGGTGGTGGCATCGTCTCGACCGTCGCCGCCACCCGCGCCGCCTCCGAGGACGACCTTGTCGCGCAGGCGCTGCCCCGGCTCGACGCGCTGCTGGCGGAAGGCGTGGCGGTGGTCGAGGTGAAATCCGGCTATGGCCTCGACATCGACACCGAGTTGCGCATGCTGCGCGCCGCCCGCCGGCTGGGCCGGTTGCGGCCCGTGCGGATCGTCACCAGCTTTCTGGGCGCCCATGCCCTGCCGCCGGAAGCCGCTGGAAACGCGGATGAATATCTGTCTGACATTTGCCTGCCGGCGCTGCGTGCCGCCCATGCCGAGGGGCTGGTCGATGCGGTCGACGGCTTTTGCGAAGGCATCGCCTTTTCCCCTGCGCAGATCGCCCGGGTGTTCGACGCGGCCCGCGCCTTCGGCCTGCCGGTCAAGCTGCACGCCGAGCAACTCTCGCATCTCGGCGGCACCGCATTGGCCGCCCGCTACCACGCGCTCAGCGCCGACCATGTCGAATACGCGACCGCAGCCGACGCCGCCCTGATGGCCGCCGCCGGCACCACAGCCGTGCTGCTGCCCGGCGCCTTCTATGCCCTGCGCGAGACGCAGCTGCCCCCGATCGCCGCCTTCCGCGCCCAGGGCGTGCCGATGGCGGTGGCGACCGACGCCAACCCCGGCACCTCGCCGCTGACCTCGATCCTGTTGGCGATGAACATGGCCTGCACGCTGTTCCGCCTGACCCCCGACGAGGCCCTGCGCGGCGTCACCGAACACGCCGCCCGCGCGCTGGGGCTGACCGACACCGGCCGCCTTGCGCCCGGACTGCGCGCCGACCTCGCCGTATGGAACGTCACCGACCCCGCCGAACTCGCCTATCGCATCGGCTTCAACCCGCTCCACTCCCGCTATTTCGAAGGCCAGGAATGCTGATCCTTACCCCCGGGGCCACCACCCTCGACCAGCTTGAAACCCTGTGGCGACAAGGGCTTGCCGCGCGTCTTTCCGATGACTGCCGCGCCCCCGTGCAGGCCGCAGCCGAAATCGTCGCTGCTGCTGCAGCGGGCCAGACGGCGGTCTACGGCGTCAACACCGGCTTTGGCAAACTCGCCTCGGTCAAGATCGCGCCGAAAGACACCGCCACCTTGCAGCGCAACCTGATCCTCAGCCATTGCTGCGGCGTCGGCGAGGCACTGGACCCCGCCACCACCCGGCTGATGATGGCGCTGAAACTCCTCAGCCTGGGGCGCGGTGCCTCGGGCGTGCGCTGGGACATCATCGCTCTGATCGAGGGGATGCTGGCGCGCGGCGTGACGCCCGTGGTGCCCGCGCAGGGCTCGGTCGGGGCCTCGGGTGACCTTGCGCCCCTCGCGCATATGACCGCGGTGATGATCGGCGCGGGCGAGGCGATGGTCGACGGGCAGCGCATGAGCGGCGCACAAGCTCTTGAAAAGGCGGACCTCAGCCCGGTGACGCTGGGCCCCAAGGAAGGCCTCGCGCTGATCAACGGCACGCAGTTCTCGACCGCGCTGGCGCTGGCCGGGCTCTTCGACGGCTGGCGGTTGATCCGCGCCGCGCTGGTCACCGGCTGCCTCTCGACCGACGCGATCATGGGCTCGACCGCGCCGCTCGAACCGGCAATCCACAGCCTGCGCGGCCAGAAGGGCCAGATTGCCGTGGCCGATGCGATGCGCGCGCTGATGAGGGGGTCCGAGATCCGCGAAAGCCACCGCGAGGGCGACACCCGCGTGCAGGACCCCTATTGCATCCGCTGCCAGCCGCAGGTGCTGGGCGCGGCCGTCGATCTGATGCGCTTCGCCGCGCAAACCCTTGAAATCGAGGCGAACGCCGTCACCGACAACCCGCTGGTCACGCCCGCGGGCATCCTCTCAGGCGGCAATTTCCACGCCGAACCGGTGGCCTTCGCTGCCGATATCATCGCGCTGGCGCTGGCCGAGACCGGCGCCATCGCCCAGCGCCGCGTCGCGCTGATGGTGGACCCGACGCTCAGCCACGATCTGCCGCCCTTCCTGACCCCCGAGCCGGGTCTCAACTCGGGCTACATGATCGCCGAGGTCACCACCGCCGCCCTGATGAGCGAGAACAAGCACCTCGCCACGCCCTGCTCGACCGATTCCACCCCCACCTCGGCCAACCAGGAGGATCACGTCAGCATGGCCGCCCACGGTGCGCGCCGGCTGCAGCGCATGGCGCAGAACCTGTCGGTAATCCTCGGCGTCGAAACGCTCTGCGCGGCGCAGGGGATCGACTTTCGCGCGCCCCTGAAAACCGCGCCCTGCCTGCGGGCCGCGCTTGATACCCTGCGTGCGCAGGTGCCGCCGCTCGGCCCCGACCGCTTCCTCGCGCCCGAGATCGACACCGCCGCCCGCCTCGTGCGCGCCGATGCCCTCGCCGCGGCCTGCCAGCTGGAGTTCGCGCTGTGAGGTTCATCTTGCCGAAAATACGCCGGGGGGAGTCGGCGCAGCCGACGGGGGGCAGCGCCCCCCGCAGCGGGCACCGCCGATGACCCCGGTCGAGATCCTTGAGGGCGAGAGCCCGCTGATCCTCGGCCTGCCGCACACCGGCACGCATCTGCCCGATGCCATCGCCCAACGGCTCAACGCCCAGGGCCGGCTGCTGACCGATACCGATTGGCATATCGAGCGGCTCTATGCCGGGCTGGTTCCCGGCGCGACCACGGTGCGCGCAACCTTCCACCGCTCTGTCATCGACGCGAACCGCCCGCCCTCGGGTGACAGCCTCTATCCCGGGCAGAACACCACCGGGCTGGTGCCGCTGACCGATTTCGACGGGCGGGCGATCTGGACCGATCCGCCGACCCCGGACGATATCGAAACCCGCCGCGCGGCCTTTCACGCGCCCTATCACGCGGCGCTGGCCGCGCAGATCGCCCGGGTGCGGGCGCGGCACGGCGTGGCGATCCTCTACGATTGCCACTCGATCCGTTCGACGATCCCGTTTCTGTTTCCCGGCACTTTGCCCGATTTCAACATCGGCACCGTGGATGGCGCCTCCTGCGATCCCCGGGTAACCGAGGCGGTGCTGGAGGCCGTGCGGGCCGCGCCCGGCTATACCCATGTGCTGAACGGCCGCTTCAAGGGCGGCTGGACCACGCGCCACTACGGCCAGCCCGGGCAGGGCGTGCACGCGATCCAGATGGAACTGGCGCAGGCGACGCATCTCGCCTCGGAAACCCCGCCCTTTGCCTATGACCCCGACAAGGCCGAAGCCCTGCGCGCGCCCCTGCGCGCGGCGCTCAATGCCCTTGTCGCCCTCGCGCCTCAGCTTGCGCGTCCTTGATGGAGACCCCGATGACCAACCCCCGCCACAACGCCCGCGACATTTTCCCGCCGACCGGCCCGGAAATCACCGCCAAATCCTGGCAGACCGAAGCCGCGATGCGGATGCTGATGAACAACCTGCACCCCGACGTGGCCGAGAACCCGCATGAGCTGGTGGTCTATGGCGGCATCGGCCGTGCCGCGCGCACCTGGGCCGATTTCGACCGCATCGTCGCGGGGCTCAAGGATCTGGAGGCGGACGAGACGCTGCTGGTGCAATCGGGCAAGCCGGTCGGCATCTTCCGCACCCATGCGGATGCGCCGCGGGTCCTGATCGCCAACTCGAACCTGGTGCCGCACTGGGCGACTTGGGACCATTTCAATAAACTCGATAAGGCCGGGCTGATGATGTATGGCCAGATGACCGCCGGGTCCTGGATTTACATTGGAACTCAAGGCATTGTGCAGGGAACCTATGAAACCTTTGCCGAGGCCGGGCGCCAGCATTACGGCGGCGACCTGCGTGGCAAATGGATCCTGACCGCCGGTCTGGGCGGCATGGGCGGTGCGCAGCCTTTGGCGGCGGTGATGGCCGGGGCCTGCTGTCTGGCCGTGGAATGCGACGAGACCCGCGCCGATTTCCGCATTCGCACCCGGTATTGCGACGCCAAGACCCACAGCCTCGACGAGGCGCTGGCGATGATCGCGGAGTGGACCGCTCGGGGCGAGGCGAAATCCGTGGCTCTCATCGGCAACGCGGCTGATGTGTTCCCCGAACTCGTGCGCCGGATGAAGGCGGGCGGGCCGCGCCCCGACATCGTCACCGACCAGACCAGTGCCCATGACCCGGTGCACGGCTATCTGCCGCTCGGCTGGAGCGTGGCCGAGTGGCGCGCGACGCAGGAGAGCGACCCCAAGGCGGTGGAGCGTGCCGCGCGCGCCAGCATGAAGACCCATGTCACGGCGATGGTGGATTTCTGGAACGCAGGCGTGCCGACGCTGGATTACGGCAACAACATCCGCCAGGTCGCGCTGGACGAGGGGCTGGAAAACGCCTTTGCCTTCCCGGGCTTTGTGCCCGCCTATATCCGGCCGCTGTTCTGCAAGGGGATTGGCCCGTTCCGCTGGTGCGCGCTGTCGGGCGACCCTGAGGACATCGCCAAGACCGACGCCAGGATGAAGGAGTTGTTCCCCGAAAACGCCCATCTGCACCGCTGGCTGGACATGGCCGCCGAGCGCATCGCTTTCCAGGGCCTGCCCGCGCGGATCTGCTGGATTGGCCTCGGCGACCGGCATCGGGCCGGGCTCGCCTTCAACGAGATGGTGCGCAACGGCGAGCTGAAAGCGCCCGTGGTGATCGGGCGTGACCACCTCGACAGCGGCTCGGTCGCCTCGCCCAACCGCGAGACCGAGGCGATGCAGGACGGCTCGGACGCGGTGTCGGACTGGCCCTTGCTGAACGCGCTTCTGAACACCGCCTCGGGGGCGACCTGGGTCAGCCTGCATCACGGTGGCGGTGTCGGCATGGGGTTCAGCCAGCACGCGGGGATGGTCATCGTCGCGGACGGCACCGATGAGGCCGCGCGCCGGCTGGAGCGCGTCCTGTGGAACGACCCGGCGACCGGGGTCATGCGCCACGCCGACGCCGGCTATGAGATCGCTCGGGACTGCGCGCGCACGCACGGGCTGAGGCTGCCCGCCATTCTGTGACGGCGCATTCTCCGAGGCTTTCCAAATGCCTCGCCCCGGCGTAGCCTGATTACACAGGCAGGGACGGGCAATGAACGACAAGGCACGGGATCGGGTCAGACGGCGGCGGGTGTTCTATGTCCCGGGGTATGATCCGTTCCCGCCGCGGCGCTACCGCGAGCTGTATCGCAAGGAGGGCGCCGAGCAGGCGGCGATCCTGGGCTATACCTTTGACATGCGCGCCGAGGCGCCGGGCAGCAGCGGCTATGGCTGGGTGGCCGAGACCGAGATCGCCGGCCAGCGGACCGAGGCGCGGCTCAAGGTTCTGGTCTGGTCGGATCTGGTGCAGGCGTCGATGCAACGCGGTGTGGCCTCGACCTATCTGCTGATGCTGCGCACGCTGTGGATCTTCTTTTCCACCGGCGCGCTCTGGGCGATGATCCGGCTCAGGCCGGGGCCGATGCTGGCCGGGCTCTGGCCGGTGGCGATCCTGACCGGGCAGCTGCTGCTGGCGCTGGGCCTCGGGGCGCTGGTCTGGGCGGGGCTGGCGGCGCTGCTGCCGGGGGGGATCGGGCATCTTGCGGGGGCCGTTGCGGCGGCGGCGCTCGCCGCGGCGTTGTTGTCGCTGTTCCGGCGCTTTGATGCGCGGCTCAAGGCCTATTACCTGCTCTATGATTTCGCACAGGTCGCCGCCCATCGCGGGGCCTATGCGCCCGATCTCGCCGCGCGCATGGAGGGGTTCGTCGACGAGGTAGCCGAAGCTCTGACCGACGGCGCGGCGGACGAGGTTCTGATTGTCGGACATTCGTCGGGGGCGGCGCTGGCGGTGTCGCTGGCGGCCGCGGTCGAGCGCCGGGGCCTGCCCGAGGGCGGCGCGCGTCTGGCGCTGCTGACGCTGGGCCAGGCGATCCCGATGCAGGGCTTCCTGCCCGATGCGACCCGGCTGCGCACCGATCTGCGGCAGATGGCTGGCAGCAAGACGACGACCTGGGTCGATGTCAGCGCGCGGGGCGACGGGGTGTGCTTTTGGCTGTGCGATCCGGCGGCGGTTTGCGGTGTCGCGCCAAAGGGGCATCGCTGGCCGCTGGTGATTTCGGCCGCCTTCAGCCAGAGCCTGAAACCCGAGACCTGGCGCAAGATCCGCTGGCGTTTCTTTCGCCTGCATATCCAGTATCTCGCAGCCTTCGACCGGCCGCGAGATTATGACTATTTCCAGATCACCGCCGGGCCGATGACACTGGCCGCGCGCTATCGCGGCCGGGCGCCGTCGCCCAGCCTGGAAACCCGTGTCTTCTCGCCGCACCGGGGCGTGGAATGACCCGGATCGTGCCGCCAAAGCCGCCGTCGCGCGATGGCCGCTTTGCCTTTCTGCGCTATGTCCGGGCGTTCCGGCGCGATATTCTGTCGGCCAATCCCGAGCGCCTCTATCGCGCCAAGATGGCCGAATTCCGCATCCCCTTCCTGCACACGTTTCTGGTCAATGAACCGCCGCTCTGGCGTCACGTCCTGACCGAGCGCCCGCAGGATTTCCCGAAATCGCCGCGTATGGCGGCGGGGTTGGAGCCCTTGCTGGGGCAGGGGGTGTTCCTGACCAACGGTGCGCACTGGGAGCGCCAGCGCCGCATCATCGACCCGGCCTTTGAGGGCGGGCGGCTGCGCGATACCTATCCGGCGATGCTGGCGGCGGGGCAGGCGACAGTGGCGCGGCTGGCGGCGCTGGCCGATGGCCCGCCGGTCGAGGTCGAGGCACAGATGAGCCATTCGACCGCCGACGTGATCTTTCGCACGCTATTTTCGATGCCGATCGAGGACGAGACGGCGCAGGCGGTGTTCCGGGCGTTTCGCACGTTTCAGGGCACACAGCCGCTGCTGAACCTCGGCGCATTCCTGCCCTTGCCGCGCTGGGTTCCACGGCTGCATCGGAGGGCCACGTTGCGCGCGGCGCGACGGATCCGGGCGCTGACCGGCGCGCTGGTGGATCAGCGCCGCCGGGCGATCGCTGCGGGCACCGCGCCGGATGATCTGGCGACCAAGATCATGACGACGCGCGACCCTGAGACCGGCCAGACCTTTGGCGACGCAGAAATGGTCGATCAGGTGGCGGTGTTCTTTCTGGCCGGGCACGAAACCTCGGCCTCGGTGCTGGGCTGGGCGCTCTATCTGCTGGCGCTGGACCCGGGCCTGCAGGACCGGCTGGCCGAGGAGGCGGCGCGCGAGCTGGGCAGCGCCCCCGATTTCGCCCCCGATTTCGCCGCTGTCAGCCGGCTGAAACTGGCGCGCGACGTGTTCCGCGAGGCGCTGCGCCTGTATCCGCCGGTGCCGATGATGGTGCGGCAGGCCACCTGTCCGGCGGAATTCCGGGGCAGGGCGGTGGAAGCTGGCGCGCAGGTCGTCGTCAGCCCCTGGTATCTGGGCCGCCATCAGGGGATCTGGGACGACCCCGACGCCTTCTGCCCCGCCCGCTGGTCCACGCCCGAGGGGCGGGTGGCGGCGCGCGACGGCTTCATCCCGTTCTCGGCGGGGCCGCGGGTCTGCACCGGCGCGGGGTTCGCGATGATCGAGGGGCCGCTGTTGCTGGCGCTGATGGCGCGCGATCTGGCCTTTGCGCCGGTCGCGGGGCGAGTGCCGCAGCCCGAAGCACAACTCACGGTGCGTTCGCGTGGCGGGATCTGGCTGCAAATCCGCCACCGCCCCGGGTGACGCGCGGAAAATTCACGGGGCGGTGACTTTTCCCTTGGCCGATTGGTAAGATTATTTTACCTCTTTGGGGCATGGAGGAGAATCTGTTTCAATCGGGGAACCGGCATCGCGCCGTCACGAGGGTTGACGCAGGCAGTCCTTCATGTTCGCTTGAAAGGTGCGACCGTGCCCCGTCGGCGTAGACCGCGGGAGATGCTGGCGCTCACAGGGAGAGAAGCATGAAAAAGATTCTGACCACTACCGCCCTCGTTGCCACGATGGCAGCCGGCGCGGCCTCGGCTCAGCAGCACTGGAACCTGCAGTCGACCTATCCCGGCTCGCTGCCGCAGCTGGGTGCGCTGGGCATCCGCATTGCCGAACAGATCACCGCCATCACCGGCGGCGAGATCGAGGTGACCTTCCAGAACCCGGGCGGCGTCGTTCCGGCGCTTGAAGTCTTCGACGCGGTCGGGTCCGGCGCGGTCGAGGCCGGCTGGTCGACCCCCGGCTACTGGGCTGGCCGCGTGCCGGCGCTGCAGCTGCTGGCTGCGGTGCCGTTCGGCCCGCGCGCCTCGGAATACCTGGCCTGGCTGAAGTTCGGCGGCGGCCAGGAGTTCCTGGAAGAACTCTATGAGCCGCACAACATCCACTCGGTGATCTGCGCGGTGATCGCGCCCGAGGCCTCGGGCTGGTTCCGTAACGAGATCCACTCGGTCGAGGATCTGCGCGGCCTGACGATGCGCTTCTTTGGTCTGGGCGCCAAGGTGATGGAGCGGATGGGTGTCTCGACCCAGCTGCTGGCCGGCGGCGACATCTTCCCGGCGCTGGAACTGGCACCATCGACGCCACCGAATTCTCGATGCCGGCAATCGACCTGAACCTGGGCTTCTACCAGGTGGCGCAGCACTACTACTTCCCTGGGCTGGCACCAGCAGTCGACCTTCTTCGACCTGATGATCAACCTCGATCTGTGGGAATCGCTCGACGAGCGCACCCAGCTGATGATCAACACCGTCTGCGACGCCAACATCGCCTATGGCCTGGCCGAGGGCGAGGCGATCCAGGTCGCCGCGCTGGCCGAGCTGGAGAACGAGCACGGCGTGCAGATCCACCGCTGGTCGGACGAGGATCTGGCGGCGCTGGAGGCGGCCTGGGACGAGGTTGCGGCCGAGCTGGTGGCCGAGGATGCGGATTTCGCCCGCGTCTACGAAAGCTACACGACCTTCCGTCAGAACTACCGCCGCTGGCGCGATCTGGCCTATCTGGACTGATCGTCCGAGCGTCTGAACCATTGGGGCATCCCGCGAGCCGGGATGCCCCGCCTTTTGCGGAATTATTCAGGGGGGAGGCCGATCGGGCATGGGCACTTTTCTGTCCATTATCACCATCCTTGCATCGTTCGTCATCGTCGTGGTCGATCCGACTTCGATGCTGGTGTTCTATGCGCTCGGCGTGATCGTGCTGTCGCATATCGGGGCCTTGCTCCTGCGGTCGGGGCCGGGCTGGTTCGCCGCCGCCACCCTGCTGGGCTGGTCCTCGGTGATGATCGCAACACCACTGGCGCTGACGGTCACGCAGCTCAACCAGCTGCGCCGCATCGTCCGGCGCGAGCGTGACGGCTGGCAGGAGGCACAGGCGACGCTCGATTTCTTCGAGCCGCTGGTGGGCTATGCCACGCCTCTGCTGATCGCCGTCACGGTGTTCTTCATCGTTCTGGCGGTGATCGCCCTGCGCCGCGCGCACCAGGGATCGTTCCGCTTCATGCTGGACGCCTCCGAGGGGCTGGCCCGTGCCTGCACCCGGGTCGGCATTGCCGCGTCCTTCCTGTTCCTGCCGATGATCGTGATCATCCTCTATGACGTCGTGCAGCGGAAATATCTGGGCTGGAGCCCGGATTTCACCAACACCACCTGGTATCAAACCTTCACCTCGACCCGCCTGCAGGAGATGGAGTGGCATCTGCACGCCGTGCTGTTCCTGATGGCGCTGGGCTTCGGCTATGTGAAGGACGCGCATGTCCGGATCGAGTTGGTGCGCGACATGCTCAAGCCGCGCAGCCGGGCCTGGATCGAACTGGCGGGCGCGCTGCTGTTCATGGTGCCCTACTGCTATGTGGTGATCGAATACGGCAGCGAGAACGCGCTCAGGGCCTTCCACATCGGCGAGGGGTCGGACGCGCTGACCGGTCTGCCGCACCGCTTCATCATCAAGGGCTTCCTGCCGCTCGGCTTCGTCTTTGTGGCGCTGGCCGGGTTGTCGGCGGCGCTGAAGAGCGTGGTCTACCTGTTCGGACCCGCCAGCATGCGCACCGAGGCCGGAACCTATACCGGCGAATCCACCCACGCCCTGCCGGCCGAATCCTGATCGGAAAGACGTTATGGAAACGATTATCTATTTCCTTCCGCTGATCATGTTCGCCGTCCTGGCGGTGGTGCTGTTCAGCGGCTATCCGGTCGCCTTCATCCTGGGCGGGATCGCGCTGTTCTTTGCCGTGCTGGGCGACTGGGCGGGCGTGTTCCGTCTGGACCAGATCCAGCTGGTGCCGCTGAGGATCTATGGCGGGACGATGGCCAGCCTGGTGCTGGTGGCGATCCCGATGTTCACCTTCATGGGCACGATGCTGGAAAAATCCGGCGTCGCCACCGACCTCTTGGAGGCCCTGCAGGTGCTGTTGCGCCGGGTGCCGGGGGGCCTCGCGCTGTCGGTCACGCTGATGGGCACGATCATGGCCGCGACCACCGGCATCATCGGCGCCTCGGTGGTGATGATGACGCTGATGGCGCTGCCGGTGATGCTGAAGGCGAATTACTCGATCCCGCTGGCCACTGGCACCATTGCCGCCTCGGGCACGCTGGGGATCCTGATCCCGCCGTCGATCATGCTGGTGATCATGTCGGACCTGCTGTCGGTTCCGGTCGGCACGGTGTTCATCGCGGCGATCGTTCCGGGGCTGCTGCTGGCCGGGCTCTACACCGTCTATATCTTCCTGCTCTGCCGCTGGAAGCCCGAGCTGGCGCCGCCGATGCCCGACGACATCGGCCCGGCAACCAAGGCCGAGTTCTGGCGGATGATCTTCCGGTCCTTCCTGCCGCCGATCTTCCTGATCGTCGCCGTGCTGGGCTCGATCTTTGCCGGTCTTGCCACCCCGACCGAGGCCTCGGGCGTCGGTGCCGCGGGCTCGATCCTGCTGGCCTGGTTCAACAAGCGCCTGGACTGGGAAACGCTCAAGGACGTCTGCATCCGCTCGGCGCTGACCGGGGCGATGCTGTTCGGCATCTTCGTCGGCGCCACCGCCTTCAGCTTTGTCTTCAAGGCGATCGGCGGCGAGCATCTGATCGTCGAATTCATCGAGAATTCGTCCGTTGGGCCCTGGTCGATCCTCTTCGTGCTGATGGCGATGGTCTTTGCGCTGGGCTTCTTCTTCGACTGGATCGAGATCACCCTGATCGTGCTGCCGATCTTTGCCCCGATCGTCGCGTTGCTCGACTTCGGTGGCCATGTCGGTGACTGGTCGGGGATTTCGAACCCGATCGTCATCTGGTTCCTGATCCTGGTGGCGGTGAACCTGCAGACCAGCTTCCTGACACCGCCCTTCGGCTTTGCGCTGTTCTACCTCAAGGGGGTCGCCCCGCCCGAGGTCAAGATCCAGCACATCTATAAGGGCATCATCCCCTTTGTGGCGTTGCAGGTCTTCGGGCTGTTCCTCTGCGTGGTGTTCCCGGCGCTGGTTCTGTGGTTGCCAAGCTTCGCTCTGGGCGATTAGGTCGGGCCAGACCCTGACATCGCGGGCGGCAGATCCCTCTGCCGCCCGTTTTCATGGACCCTGCACCCGGACCTGCGCCGATGATCTTCGACCCTGTGCTTTACGGCTTCGTCTTCCTGGGCCTTTTCACGCCTGGCCCCAACGTGATCATGCTGACAGCCTCGGGCGCGCGGTTCGGTTTTGTCCGCACGCTGCCGCATCTCTTTGGCGTGGTGCTGGGGGTGGGGATCACGGCGGGCGTCACCGCCTTGGGGGTGGGGGCGGCGGTCACCGCCTCGCCGGTCCTGAACACGGTGCTGCGGCTGGGGGCGGCGGCGTTCATCCTGTGGATGGCCTGGGGGCTGTGGAAGGCCTCGGGGCATCCGCGCAAGGCGCATGATCCCGACGAGCGGCCGCTGTCCTTTTTCGGGGCGGTGCTGTTCCAGTGGATCAACCCCAAGGTCTGGGCGGTCGCCTTTGCCGCCTCGGCTGGCTATGGCGCGGGGCTCGCGCCCTGGCTCGAGGCGCTGCGGCTGGGCACGGCGTTTTCCTCGCTGAACCTCGGTGTCTGCCTGTTCTGGACGGCGTTCGGCTCGCTGTTGACCGCGCTGCTGGCCGCGCCGACCGCGTGGAAGGTCTTTCTGCGCATCATGGCGCTGCTGCTGGCGGCAACCGTGCTGCTGCTGTTCCGCTGACGGCTCGATCCCTGCCGATGCCCCTTGCGACCGTGCGTCACGCCGCCGTGGCGCGCGCGGTTTTCATTTGACCGAATCCCCCGGTGCTGGCATTTATTGAACACACGTTCAATTCGGTGGGAGGGGCCATGTTCACCGCATCCATGAAGTTCGACCTGGGCGAGGACATCGCCGCGCTGCGCGACACCGTGCACCGCTGGGCGCAGGAGCGCGTGCGCCCGATGGCCGCCGAGATCGACCGCACCAATGAATTCCCCAACGCCCTGTGGCGCGAGATGGGTGACCTGGGCCTTCTGGGCATCACCGTGGCCGAGGAATACGGCGGCGCCGGCATGGGCTATCTGGCGCATGCCGTCGCGGTCGAGGAAATCGCCCGGGCCTCGGCCAGCGTCAGCCTGAGCTATGGCGCGCATTCGAACCTGTGCGTCAACCAGATCAAGCTGAACGGCAACCCCGAGCAGAAGGCGAAATACCTGCCGGGTCTGGTCAGCGGCACCCAGATCGGCGCGCTGGCGATGTCCGAGGCCGGCGCGGGCTCGGACGTGGTGTCGATGACCCTGAGGGCCGACAAAAAGAACGACCGCTTCGTGCTGAACGGCAACAAATACTGGATCACCAACGGCCCCGACGCCGACACGCTGGTGGTCTATGCCAAGACCGATCCGGCAGCGGGATCCAAGGGCATCACTGCCTTCCTGATCGAGAAAACCATGAAAGGGTTTTCCACCAGCCCGCATTTCGACAAGCTGGGCATGCGCGGCTCGAACACCGCCGAGCTGGTGTTCGAGGATGTCGAGGTCCCGTTCGAGAACATCCTCGGCGAAGAGGGCAAGGGCGTGCGCGTGCTGATGTCGGGCCTCGACTATGAGCGCGTGGTGCTGGCCGCGATCGGCCCGGGCATCATCGCCGCCTGCATGGACGAGATCATGCCCTACATGGTCGAGCGCAAGCAGTTCGGCCAGCCGATCGGGAATTTCCAGCTGATGCAGGCCAAGATCGCTGACATGTATACGGCGATGAACACCTCGCGCGCCTATGTCTACGAGGTCGCCAAGGCCTGCGACCGTGGCGAGGTCACGCGGCAGGACGCGGCGGCCTGCGTCCTTTATGCCAGCGAACAGGCGATGGTGCAGGCGCATCAGGCGGTGCAGGCGATGGGCGGGGCGGGGTTCCTGAACGACAGTGCCGTCAGCCGGCTGTTCCGCGACGCCAAGCTGATGGAGATCGGCGCCGGCACTTCGGAAATCCGCCGCATGCTGGTCGGCCGCGAGTTGATGGTGCAGCAGGCATGACCGCCCGCGCCTTCGTCCTGCTGGCGCTGCTTGCGACCCCGGCTCTGGCCGACGAAATCCCCTTTTCGCCGGCCGCGACCGAGGCTTGCCTGCAGGACCGGCCGCTGGACGTGGGCTGCATCGGGGACTCCGCCAGCGCCTGCATCGAAACCGAGGCCGGCAGTTCCAACGTCGGGATCGGCGCTTGCTGGCGGGCCGAGGGGGATTATTGGCAGGCGCGGCTGGATGCGGTTCTGAGCCGCCTTGCCGAGGGGGCTGCGCAGGACGACGCGCTGCTGGACGAGGCGGGCTCGGCGGCGGGGCGGCAGGGGCCCGCACTGGAGGCGATGCGCGCGGCCTTCGACGCCTATCTTTCCGCACGCTGCGACTATGAAGGCAGCCTGTGGCAGGGCGGGTCGGGGACCGGCCCGGCCATCGCCCATTGCCGGATGATGATGACCGGCATGCAGGCGCTGTCGCTCGAAACCGGGTCACCACGGCTTTAGCCGATGTGGGCGCGTGCGATCATAGGGGCGGTGGCGCTGGCCGGGCAGGTGGCCCTGGCCGATGAGATTCCGTTTGATCCCGCGGCTCTGGCGTCTTGTGTCGATGCCGGGCGGGGCGAGGCCTGCATCGGGTTGGGGGCAAGGGCCTGTATCGAACGGGCCGGAGCGACGAGCGATGGTCTGTGCATGGCCGCCGAGAACGTCTGGTGGATGGAGCGCGCGGCGCGGGCCGTGATGGTGCTCGAGGCGCGCGAACCCGTGATGCTGGAACGCGCGCGGCGCCTGGGCTGGCCCGCGCCGGTGCCGACGATGGCGCAGATCGCGGACCGCTTCGACGCCTATCGCCAGGTGGCCTGCAGCTGGCGGGCCGCGGCCTGGGACGGCATTCACGCGGCGGTCGAGGAAATGGACTGCGTGATGCGCCTGAACGCACGCCACGCCTTGTGGCTGGACGAGAGAGTGCGAGAGGACTGATGCTGCCGCAATCGGGGGGATATGACGCGCTCTATGCCGGGTTCCAGTGGGATCTGCCCCGGCACCTGAACATGGCGCGGCAGGCCTGTTTCGACTGGCTGGATCAGCCCGACCGGGTGGCGATCATCGACCTGTCGGGCGGCGGGCGCACCGATCTGCGCTATGGCGATCTGGCACGGATGACCCGCGCGCTGGCGGCGCAACTGGCGGGGCAGGGGGTGCGGCGCGGCGACCGTGTCGGTGTCCTGCGCAGCCAGGACGGCTGGTGCGCGGCGGCGCATCTGGCCGCCTGGACGCTGGGCGCGGTCTCGGTCCCGCTGTTCAAGCTTTTCGGCCCCGACGCGCTGGCGGTGCGGATGGCGGATTCCGGCGCTGCCGTGGTGGTGACCGATGCCGAGGGGGTGCAGAAGATGGCGGCGGTGGACAGCGTCGCGCCGGCGGTCCTGATCCCCGAGGCGCTGGACCTGGCCGATGCCGATCTGGCCCCCGTCGACACCGGCCCCGAGGATCCGGCGATCCTGATCTATACCTCGGGCACCACTGGCGCCCCGAAGGGCGCGTTGCACGGCCACCGGGTGCTGACCGGCCACCTGCCAGGGGTCGAGATCAGCCACGACCGGCTGGGCCAGCCCGGCGACGTGATCTGGACCCCGGCCGACTGGGCCTGGATCGGTGGGCTCTTCGATGTGCTGATGCCGGGGCTTGCGCTGGGGGTGACGGTGGTCGCGGCGCGCCTGCCGAAATTCACCCCCGAGGCCGCGCGCGACGTGATCACCCGGGGCGGGGTGCGCAACGTGTTCTTTCCGCCGACCGCGCTGAAACTGCTCAAGGCCGCCGATCTGGCACTGCCGGGGCTGCGCTCGGTCGCCTCGGGCGGCGAGCCCTTGGGGGCCGAGATGCTGGCCTGGGGCCGCGCGGCGTTTGGCTTGGACATCAACGAGTTCTATGGCCAGACCGAGTGCAACATGATCGCCAGTTCCGCCGGCAGCCTGTTTCCGCCGCGCCCGGGCTGCATCGGCAAACCGGTTCCGGGGCACGATCTGGCGGTTCTGGGCCCCGACGGCCCGCTGCCCGAGGGGCACGAGGGCGACATCGCCGTCCGGCGTGGCTCGGCCTCGATGCTGCTGGAATACTGGAACCGGCCCGAGGCCACCGCCGAAAAGTTTCGCGGCGACTGGCTGCTGACCGGCGATCGCGGCCAATGGGAAGACGGCTATCTGCGTTTCGTCGGGCGCGAGGATGACGTCATCACCTCGGCCGGCTATCGCATCGGTCCGTCGGAAATCGAGGACTGCCTGCTGCGCCATCCCGCCGTGGCGCTGGCCGCCGTGATCGGCGTCCCCGACCCTGAGCGCACGGAACGGGTGCGCGCCCATGTCGTGTTGCGCCCCGGCGCGCAGGCGACCGAGGCCGATCTGCAGGCCCATGTCCGCACCCGCCTCAGCGCCCATCTGGTCCCGCGCGAAGTGCGTTTTGAAACCGACCTGCCGATGACCGTCACCGGCAAGATCATCCGCAAAGACCTCAAACGCCGCGCGGTGGAGGAGAGGGAATGAGACTCTGGCTCGCTTTCTTCCTGCTGCCCTTGCCCGCGCTGGCCGAAACCACGCCGCAGGATGTGCTGACCGCACGCTACCGCGCCCAGACCGACGCCTGCACCCAGTCTGCCGAGCGCCCGTCGCGGATCGAGCCCTGCTATGACCTGCTGACCGCCGCCTGCATGGCCGGCGAGGCGGACGGCCAGACCACCCAGGGCATGGCTTTGTGCATTCAGGCCGAGCACCGCTACTGGGACGAGGCGCTGAACCGCGAATATCAGGCGGCGCGCGCCGAGCTGGCCCGCAGCGACGCCGCCGACCGACCCGAATACGCCCATCGCGCCGACAATCTGCGCGACGCCCAACGCGCCTGGATCGCCTTTCGCGACGCGCAATGCGCGCTGGATTACAGCCTGCCGGGCGGCGGCTCGATGCGACTCCTCAACGGGGCGTCCTGCCAGGCGCGGCGCACCTTCGACCGGTTGCGTGACCTGATCGCGCTCAGGGATCGCTGAGCATGACACCGACATTCCTTTCTGGCCCCGCCCCGGCGCGGCCCTCCTGCAAGACCTATCGGGTGGAGACAGCATGAAACTGACGTCCAACATCCTCACCGGCTCGGACGCGTTCAAGGCCAACCGCGCCGCGCATCTGGCCGCGCTCGACACCGTGCGCCAGGCCGCGGCCGAGGCCGCGCTCGGCGGCGGCGACAAGGCGCGCGCGCGCCACACCGCCCGCGGCAAGATGCTGCCGCGCGAGCGCGTCGCGAACCTCCTCGACCCCGGCAGCCCGTTCCTGGAAATCGGCGCCACCGCCGCGCATGACATGTATGACGGCG
The DNA here is from genome assembly GCA_020637595.1 of Rhodobacter sp. Taxonomy (GTDB): domain Bacteria; phylum Pseudomonadota; class Alphaproteobacteria; order Rhodobacterales; family Rhodobacteraceae; genus Pararhodobacter. The sequence continues at coordinate 54,020 of JACKKE010000001.1, forward strand.
CGGCCCCGGCGGCGGGCGTCATCGCCGGTATCGGCCAGGTGATGGGCCATGAGGTGATGGTGGTCTGTAACGACGCCACCGTGAAGGGCGGCACTTATTACCCGATGACGGTGAAGAAACACCTGCGCGCCCAGGAAATCGCCGCCGAGAACAATCTGCCCTGTGTCTATCTGGTCGACAGCGGCGGCGCGAACCTGCCCAACCAGGACGAGGTCTTTCCCGACCGCGACCATTTCGGCCGGATCTTCTTCAACCAGGCCAACATGTCGGCGCGCGGCATCCCGCAGATCGCGGTGGTGATGGGCTCGTGCACGGCGGGCGGGGCTTATGTCCCGGCGATGTCCGACGTGACGATCATCGTGCGCAACCAGGGCACGATCTTCCTCGCCGGCCCGCCCTTGGTCAAGGCCGCCACCGGCGAGGTCGTCAGCGCCGAGGATCTGGGCGGCGGCGAGGTGCATACGCGCCTCAGTGGCGTGGCCGACTACCTGGCCGAGGATGACGCCCACGCGCTGGCGCTCGCCCGCCGCGCCATCGGCCACCTGAACCGGCGCAAGCCCGAGACCGTGCAGTGGCAATCGCCCGAAGACCCGGCCTATGACCCCGACGAGATCCTCGGCGCGGTGCCGGGCGACCTGCGCACCCCCTACGACATCCGCGAGGTGATCGCCCGCGTGGTCGACGGCTCGCGCTTTGACGAATTCAAACCCCGCTTCGGCGAAACGCTGGTCACCGGCTTCGCCCATGTCCGGGGCTGCCCGGTGGGGATCGTCGCCAACAACGGCGTCCTCTTCTCCGAAGCCGCGGTCAAGGGCGCGCATTTCGTCGAACTCTGCAGCCAGCGCAAGATCCCGCTGGTCTTCCTGCAGAACATCACCGGCTTCATGGTCGGCCGCAAATACGAAAACGAAGGCATCGCGCGGCATGGCGCCAAGATGGTGACGGCGGTCGCCACCACCTCGGTGCCCAAGATCACCATGCTGGTCGGCGGCAGCTTCGGCGCCGGCAACTACGGCATGGCCGGGCGCGCCTATCAGCCGCGGTTCCTCTGGACCTGGCCCAACAGCCGCATCTCGGTGATGGGCGGCGAACAGGCGGCGGGCGTGCTGGCCACCGTGAAACGCGAGGGCATCGAACGCACCGGCGGCAGCTGGTCGTCCGAGGACGAGGCCGAGTTCAAGCGCCCCACGCTCGAGATGTTCGAGCGACAGTCGCACCCGCTCTACGCCTCGGCGCGGCTTTGGGACGATGGCATCATCGACCCCCGCCGGACCCGCGAAGTGCTGTCACTGTCGCTCTCCGCCGCGCTCAACGCTCCGATCGCCGACACCCGCTTCGGCGTGTTCCGCATGTAATCGCTCCGCCCGCGCCCCTTCATCTTGCCGACAATACGCCGGGGGTCCGGGGGCAGCGCCCCCGGCCTCGGCCAGCCCCAGGAGACCGGCCATGTTCCACACGATCCTGATCGCCAACCGCGGCGAGATCGCCGTCCGCGTCATCAAGACCGCCCGCGCGATGGGCATCCGCACCGTCGCCGTCTATTCGGATGCCGACCGCGACGCGCTGCATGTCGCGCTGGCCGATCAGGCGGTGCCGATCGGCGGGCCGCGCCCGGCCGACAGCTATCTGCGCGGCGACGCGATCATCGCCGCGGCGCAGGCGACCGGCGCGCAGGCGATCCACCCGGGCTATGGCTTCCTCAGCGAGAACCCGGGATTCGTCGACGCGGTCGAGGCGGCAGGGCTGACGTTCATCGGCCCCTCGGCCCGCGCGATCCGGGCGATGGGGCTCAAGGACGCGGCCAAGGCGCTGATGCACGAGGCCGGCGTGCCGGTGGTGCCGGGCTATCACGGCGCGAACCAGGATCCCGAACATCTGGCGGGCGCGGCCGACGCCATCGGCTATCCGGTGCTGATCAAGGCCGTCGCTGGCGGCGGCGGCAAGGGCATGCGGCTGGTCGAACGCCCGCAGGATTTCGCCGACGCGCTGGCCTCGGCGCAGGGCGAGGCCGCGACCGCCTTCGGCAACCCGGCGGTGCTGATCGAAAAATACATCCAGCAGCCGCGCCATATCGAGGTGCAGGTGTTCGGCGACGGCACCCGCGCGGTGCACCTCTTCGAGCGCGACTGCTCGCTGCAGCGCCGTCACCAGAAGGTCATCGAAGAGGCCCCGGCACCCGGCATGACGCCCGAGATGCGCGCGGCGATGGGGCAGGCGGCGGTGCGCGCCGCCGAGGCGATCGGCTATGCCGGCGCGGGCACCGTGGAATTCATCGTCGATGGATCAAAAGGTCTGCGCCCCGACGGCTTCTGGTTCATGGAGATGAACACCCGCCTGCAGGTCGAACACCCGGTGACCGAGGCGATCACCGGCATCGATCTGGTGGAATGGCAGTTGCGCGTCGCCGCCGGTGAAAGCCTGCCCGCACGGCAGGAGGATCTGACGATCACCGGCCACGCCTTCGAGGCGCGGCTTTACGCCGAGGACGTGCCCGCAGGCTTCCTGCCCGCGACCGGCACGCTGGCGCATCTGGCCTTCCCGGAGAGCGCGCGGATCGATTCCGGGGTGCGCGCGGGTGATACGATCAGCCCCTGGTATGACCCGATGATCGCCAAGGTGATCACCCACGGGCCGACCCGTGCGGTGGCGCTGGCGCGGCTCTCGGCGGCGCTGGCGGGCACGCAGGTGGCGGGCTCGGTCACCAACCTCGCCTTTCTGGGGGCGCTGACCCGCCATGCAGGCTTTGCCGCGGGACAGGTGGACACCGGGTTGATCGGGCGCGATCTGACGGCGCTGACCGCGCAGCCCATGCTGGCAGCGGAAACCGTGGTGCTGGCCGCGCTGGCGGCGGCGGGCGCGGGGCAGGGCGGCGCGGCCGAGGGCTTCGCCCTCTGGGCGCCGCTCTGGCAGACCGTGGTGCTGGAGCAGGGCGACGACCGTTTCCTCTGCGCCATCGCCCGCGACGGGTCGGGCTGGTCGGTGCGGCTGAACGAGGGCACCCACCATGCCGAACACCGCGCCGGCAGCTGGTGGATCGACGGCGCCCGGCCCGAGGGCACGGCGCTGAAGATCGGCGCCCGGGTCTCGGTCTTTGGCGCGCATACCGTCACCTTCACGCTGCCCGATCCGCTGGCGGTCGACAGCGATGCCGGGGCGGGTTCGGGCGTGGTGCTGGCGCCGATGCCGGGGCTGGTCAAGGCGGTGTTCGTCGAACCCGGCGCGGTGGTCGAAAAAGGCGCGCGACTGGCGATCCTTGAGGCGATGAAGATGGAGCACACGCTGACCGCTGGTCGTGACGGCACGGTGGCCGAGGTTCTGGCGCAGGCCGGCGACCAGGTCGAGGCCGGCGCCGCGCTGATCGCCTTGGCCGAGGCGTAAGCCTGCGCTAGAAGGCCGGGGAGAGCGGAGAATAGAATGTCTGACCTTCCCGAGACCCTGGCCGATTGCGCCGTTGCCGTGCTGACCACCGCCGACGGGCGGGCAAAGACCGCGCTGTCGCACCGCTGTGCCGCGGCCTGGTTCGCCAGCCGCGCCGCCGGCACGCCGATGCCGATCGGGCGCGGCACCCCGCCCGATTTCCCCGCGCGTCCCGAAAAACCGGAACTTCTGGACCCCAGGCACATGCCGCGCCGCCGCCCGGGCAGTGCTGCGGGCCGCATCGCGCTGTTGCACGCGGTGGCGCATATCGAACTGAACGCCGTCGATCTGCATTGGGACATCGTCGCGCGGTTCTGCGACGTGAAGATGCCGCTGGGATTCTACGACGACTGGGTGAAGTCGGCGGATGAAGAATCCAAGCATTTCAATCTGGTGTGCGACGTTCTGGAGGAGTTGGGCAGCCATTATGGTGCGCTTCCGGCGCATGCCTTCATGTGGCGCGCCGCGGCCGACACCAAGGCGGATTTCCTCGGCCGGCTGGCGGTGGTGCCGATGGTGCTCGAGGCCCGCGGGCTGGATGTCACGCCCTCGATGATCGCGCTCTTTGAAAAGGCCGGGGTCGACAGCGCGGTGGCGGCGCTGAAGACGATCTATGCCGAAGAGGTCAGCCATGTCGCCTATGGCTCGAAGTGGTTTCACTTTCTGTGCGGGCGCGACGACATCGACCCCAAGGACGCCTTTCACGCGCTGGTGCGCAAGTATTTCCACGGCGCGCTGAAACCGCCCTTCAACGAGGAAAAGCGCGCCGAGGCCGGGATCCCGCCGGATTTTTACTGGCCCCTGGCCGAAGGGCACCCGGCCAACGCCCCGCGATTCGGCGGCTAAGCCCCGGAAATCCCGGGCCTGTGCGCGGTTTTCTGCCGATCCGGCCAGAGGCGGGACGCGGCGTGGCGGCAACAGGTTGCAAAAGAGTTGCGGGCCCGATGCATGGTCGTTAACAGTTGCACGAAAACCACGCGCTGCTGCGCGCGGGGTTTTAGAATGGACACGGCTCTCTAGGGGGAACAGTGCAGGTCTGGATTGATCGACTGAATGCCGCGCTGGAACGGTATCTGCCCGAGCGGCGGCTGTTTCTTCGGTCTGACACCTCGACGCGGTTCGTGCGGCTCAGACCCGTTGCGCAGGCGGTGATCCTGGGCGGGACGGGCCTCTATATGGCCTGGAGCCTGGTTGCCACCTCGATCCTGTTCTTCGAGGTGATCGGCTCGAACGACCTGCGCGAGGCCGCGCGGCGCGAACAGAGCTATTTCGAACAGCGCCTGAATGATCTGGCCGCGCAGCGCGACACATCGGCCTCCGAGGCCCAGGCCGCGCATGTGCGCTATGCCGAGGCGATGGACCGTGTCGCGGCAATGCAGACGCTGGTGCTGGAAGGCGAGCAGCGCAACGCCGAACTCGAACGCGGGATCGACGCGCTGCAGACCAGCCTGCGCGGCGCGCTGGACGAACGCAACGACGCGCTCGCGCGGGTCGCCGATCTGGAATCGGTCGATGCCAATGCCGAACTCAGCCGCGCCGGCCAACATCTGGCCGAGGTCGAGCAGACCCTCGATTTCGTGATGGCGGCCCTGAACCGCACCGCCGACGAGCGCGAGACGCTGCGGGTGATGGCCGACAACTCGTCGCGCCAGGCCGAGCATCTGGCGCTGGAATACCGGCTGATCCAGGACCGCAACACGCGGATCTTTACCCAGCTGGAAGATGCCGTGGAATCCTCGATGGTGCCGCTGGAGCGCATGTTCAACGCGGCCGGCCTGTCGACCGACACGATCCTGCGGCAGGTGCGTGCGGGGTATCAGACGCGCTCGGCCTCGCTGATGCCGATCTCGGTTTCGACCACCGGCACGCTGGAGCCCGAGGGGGACGAGGTGCGGGCGAATTCGGTGCTGGCGGCGCTGGAAGAAGTCGACGCCTATCGCATCGCGCTGCAGCGCACGCCGTTTGCGATGCCGGTGCAGGGCGCGCGCCTGACCTCGCCCTTCGGCTATCGCCGCGACCCGATCACCGGCGGGCGCCGGCTGCACGCCGGGCAGGACTGGGGCGGCTCGCGCGGCACGCCGATCCGGGCCACCGCCGATGGCACCGTGACCTTTGCCGGGCGGCAGAGCGGATACGGAAACATCATCATCATCCAGCACGATTTCGGCTTCGAGACGCGCTATGCGCATCTCAGTAGCATCAGTGTGAGCGTCGGCCAAAGGGTCTCGCGCGGGGACCGCATCGGTGGTATGGGCAACACAGGCCGATCCACCGGGACGCACCTGCACTACGAGATCCGGGTTGGCGGCAACCCCATCAATCCTTTGACCTACATAAGGGCAGCACAAAATGTTTTCTAAGAGCAGGATCAACGAAACGGCCCCGCGCACCGAGGCGCCGCGTGCGCCCGAATCGCCGGCTGCTGCTCCGGCGCCGCGCCCGTCGCTGGATCTCGGCGGCAGCGCCGTGCCCGGCAGCATGGCCCCCAAAGCCAAACCCGCGGCCTCGATCCTCTCGGCGGATCTGCAGATTTCGGGCAATCTGCGCACCTCGGGCGATATCGTCATCGAGGGCGTGGTGGACGGTGACATCCGCGCGCATCTGCTGACCGTGGGTGAAACCGCGACCATCCGCGGCGAGATCGTCGCCGACGACATCGTCATCAACGGCCGGGTGATCGGTCGCGTGCGCGGCCTCAAGGTGCGCCTGACCTCGACCGCGCGCGTCGAGGGCGACATCATCCACAAGACCATCGCCATCGAGTCGGGCGCCCATTTCGAGGGGTCGGTGCAGCGTCAGGACGACCCGCTGGCCAGCGCCCAGTCCACCGCATCGGCACCGCGCCCCTCGGCCCCGGCCCAGCCGGCCCCCAGTGCCACCCCGGCGCCGCGCCCGGCTGCGCCCGCCGCTCCGGCCAGCGCCGCCGCCCCGGCCGCGCCCAAGCCGCCGGTCGATCCCAGCAAGAAGGCCGCGCAATAAACCAGTTGCCGGTTCGGAATGAAACGGGGGGCCATCGGCCCCCCGTTTTGCATTCAGCGGTGCGGCTTAGCGGTCGTCGCACAAAAGATGGCAATAGAGGTGCCAGGTGGCGTGGCCAAAGACCGGCAACACCACGAACAGCCCCAGGAACAGCGGCACCATGCCGATGAACAGCGCCGCGGCGATGATTGCCGCCCACAGTGCCATGACCGGCAGGTTCGCGGTGACGCAGCTGAAGCTGGTGATCATCGCGGTGATGAAATCGACCTCGCGATCCAGCAGCAGCGGCAGGCTGACGACGGTCAGCGCATAGAACAGCGCCGCCATCACGCCCCCGACGGCCGAGCCGACCGCCAGCATCAACAGCCCGTTCCCGCTGAACAGCATCGACCAGGTCGAATCCGCGATCGGCTGCAGTCCGAAGAACAGTGCAAAGATGGTATGTGCCAGGAACACCCAGAACATGAAGGTCAGCAGGACGACCATCGCCATCGACGGCACCTGCCGGTCCTTTTGCGCAAAGACGATGCCGAAGACTTCGCCCATCTTCAGCGGCTCGCCGCGTTGCAGCCGGCGACTGACTTCGTAAAGGCCGGTCGCGGCGAAGGGGGCGAGGATCGGAAAGCCGACGGCGATCGGGATGAACCAGTATTCCGCTGCCGAGGCGGAAAAGATCGCATACATCACCATGCCGCCGATCACATAGATCGCGCTGAACACGATGCCATAGAGCGGGGCGCGCGCAAAGTCGCGCAGCCCGAGCCGCAGAACCTCGCCCAGGGTCGCCACCGTGATCCGACGGGGTTCGGGGATCGCCGAGGGCGGGGCGTGTTCGGGCAAGCCGTTGTCTGTCATGTCTCCTCCCAGGGTCGTTCGCGCGCCCCGGGTGAAGGCTAACACAGGTTTCAGATCAATCAATTGGCTTCGCGCGGGCGGGATCGTCCCTGGCGGGTGCCGGACACGAAATCGCCCGATTCCGGCAGTATTTTTGAACCATCCCGGATCCCGGGTCGACCCACGGACATGATCGCGCCGCCTGGCGCCAGCAAGACCGGAGATCGCCCATGACCATGCCCCGCACCGACAGCGCCGCCGCTGCCCTGGCCGGCGACTTTGCCGCGATCGCGCGGATCGAGGCCTCGCTGACCCTTGCCCAGGGCGCGCGCCGCACGACCCATCGCGGCCGGCCGGATTTCAGCCGGCTCGCCCGCTACATTCCCGATCTGAAGGTCTGAGGCGTCAGTCCTCGGCCTGGGCGTCGGCGCGGCTCTTGCCGGCGACCTGCATCGCCAGGGTCGCGGCCATGAACCCGTCCAGATCGCCGTCCAGCACGCCGCCGGTGTCCGAGGTCTCATGGCTGGTGCGCAGATCCTTCACCATCTGGTAGGGCTGCAGCACATAGCTGCGGATCTGGTTGCCCCAGCCAGCCGCGCCCTTGGCCTCGTGCGCCTCGTTGATGGCGGCGTTCCGCTTGTCCAGCTCCATCTGATACAGCCGCGATTTCAGCGCCTTCATGGCGATATCGCGGTTCTGGTGCTGCGATTTTTCCGAGCTGGTGACGACGATTCCGGTCGGCAGGTGGGTGATCCGCACCGCTGAGTCGGTGGTGTTGACGTGCTGACCGCCGGCACCCGACGAGCGATAGGTGTCGATGCGGATGTCGTTCGGCGCAACCTCGATCTCGATGTTGTCATCGACCACCGGGTAAACCCAGACCGAGGCGAACGAGGTCTCGCGCGTGCCCTTGCCAAAGGGCGAGATCCGCACCAGGCGATGCACGCCCGATTCCGATTTCAGCCAGCCATAGGCGTTGTGGCCGCTGATCTTGTAGGCGACCGACTTGATCCCCGCCTCGGCGCCCGCTTCCTCGGATTGCAGTTCGACCTTGAAGCCGCGCTTTTCCGCCCAGCGGACATACATCCGCTGCAGCATCTGCGCCCAGTCGCAGGCCTCGGTGCCGCCGGCGCCGGCGTTGATTTCCAGGAAGGTGTCGTTCGCGTCGGCCTCGCCGTCCAGCAGCGCCTCCAGCTCCTTGGCGGCGGCTTTTTCCTGCAGCGCGGCGATGGCGGCTTCGGCCTCGGCGACGATGTCCTTGTCGTCCTCCATCTCGCCCATCTCGATCAGCTCGACATTGTCGTTCAGATCGCGGCTGATCGATTCATAGGTGCCGACGGCATCCATCAACTGCTGGCGCTCGCGCATCAGCTTCTGCGCGCGCTCAGGGTCGTTCCACAGGTTCGGATCCTCGATCATCGCGTCGAATTCCTCGAGGCGATGCTTGGCCGTTTCCCAATCCATCCGCTGCGCCAGGAGCTTGAGCGATTTGCGGATCGCCTCGACCCTGGACTGAGTTTCTGCGCGCATCGGGATCGTCCTGTCTGACAAACGGGAGGGGGGCCGCAACCGGCCCCCGGGGAATTCGCGGTCTGATACCGCGCCGCGCGCCCTCAGGCAAGGGCGGGGCAGGTGTCAGAGGGCGCGCACCGCTGCCAGAACCTCGTCGGCGTGGCCCGCGACCTTGACCTTGGGCCAGACCCGGGCAATGCGCCCCTCGGCGTCGATCAGCACCGTGGCGCGGGTGATGCCCATATAGGTCTTGCCGTAGTTCTTCTTTTCGCCCCAGACGCCATAGCGTTCGCAGATGTCGCCGCCCTCGTCCGAGACCAGCGTGATGCCCAGATCGTGCTTGGCGATGAACTTGTCATGCCTGGCGACGCTATCCTTGCTGACGCCGATCACCGTCGCGCCGGCCTCGGCGAATGGCCCGGCCAGCGCGGTGAAATCGCGCGCCTCGACGGTGCAGCCGGGCGTGTCGTCCTTGGGGTAGAAATACAGCACCACCGCCTTGCCGCGCAGCGCCGACAGGGTCAGGCTGCCGCCGCCCTGGGTCGGCGCGGTGAAATCGGGGGCCATCTGGCCCGGGGTCAGGTCATCAAGGGTCATCGTCGCATCCTTCCGTCTCGATGCCTTTGTTGTAGTCGCGGGGGCGCGCGGTTAAAGGGCGGGCAGGCATTTTTTCCGGGGACCGGCGATGAAACTGAGTGATTTCGACTTCGATCTGCCCGAAGAGCTGATCGCGACCCGCCCGGTGCACCCGCGCCCCGCCGCCCGCCTGCTGCATGTCGAAGGGGACGCGATGGCGGATCGCCATGTGTCCGACCTGCCGGCGATCCTGCGCCCGGGCGACCGGCTGATCCTGAACAACACGCGGGTGATCCCGGCGCGGCTTTTTGGCGAACGCCTGCGCGAGACCCGCGACGGTTCGGGCCGCGCCAAGGTCGAGGTAACGCTGATCGCGCCCGAGGGCGGCGCGGGCTGGCGGGTGCTGGCGCGTCCGCTGCGCAAACTGGCCGCGGGCGACCGCGTGGTATTCTCGGACGCGTTGTCCGCCACGGTGCGCAACAAGGACGAGGGCGAGGCGGTTCTGGACTTCGACCTGACCGGCGCCGATTTCGACCGTGCGCTGGATGCCGCCGGCAAGATGCCGCTGCCCCCCTATATCGAAAGCCGCCGCCCCGCCGACGAACAGGACCGCGAGGATTACCAGACCGTCTTTGCCCGTGAAAAGGGCGCGGTCGCGGCCCCCACCGCCAGCCTGCATTTCGACGAGGGGCTGCTGGCGGCCCTGCGCGCGCGCGGCGTGGCGATGACCGAGGTCACGCTGCACGTCGGCGCGGGCACCTTTCTGCCGGTCAAGGTCGAGGACGTGACCACCCACAAGATGCACGCCGAATGGGGCGAGGTGACGCCGCAGGCTGCCGCCGAGATCAACGCGACCCGCACGGCGGGTGGCCGAGTGATCGCGGTCGGAACCACGGCGCTCAGGCTGGTCGAGAGCGCGGCGCGCTCTGGAACAGTCGAGCCCTGGCGCGGCGAGACGGATATCTTCATCTATCCGGGGTTCGACTTCCGCGCGGTGGACGGGCTGATGACCAATTTCCACCTGCCGAAATCGACGCTGCTGATGCTGGTTTCGGCGCTGATGGGGGTTGAGCGGATGCGCGCAGTTTACGCCCATGCGGTGGCCGCGCGCTATCGGTTCTTTTCCTATGGCGACGCATCGTTGCTGATCCCCTGATGGGGGGCAGACAGCCCCCCGGGTCGCCGTCGCAAAGTGGGGGTCAGGGGCGTTCGAGGGAATAACCTGCGCCCGACCGCACGGCGCGGTAGAAGGCGGGGTGCAAGTAATGCCCGCCGGTGAACAGCGCACCGTCGGTCGCGAGTTCGTCGAGCAGCCGTTTGCGGGTGGCTCGGGCGGTGTCCATGTCCATGTCAAAGGCGATGGCGATGTTCGGGTCGGCGGCCTGCAACACCGGGGCGTGGATGATGTCGCCTGTGTGGATCAGCTGCGCCGCGCCCGAGGTCAGGCGCCAGCCGCCGTGGCCGGGGGTGTGGCCCGGCAGGCTCATCGCGGTCAGGCCCGGGGCGATCTCGGCATTCGCCGGCTGGATCCGCAGGCGGTCGCCATAGGCGGCGAAGACCGCGCGGGCCAGCGTCGCCCAGCCCTGGATCGCCTCGGGCAGGGGCGCGGTCTTGGCCTCGTCGCTCCAGTAGGCGTGTTCGCCCTCGCTGACCACGAGTTCGGCATTGGCAAACACCGCTGCACCCTCCGGGGTGATCATGCCGGCGATGTGATCGGGGTGCATATGCGTGGCAAAGAGCGTGTCGATTGCCTCGGGCGTGGTGCCAGCCTCGGCCAGGGCCTGGGGCAGGAAGCCGCAGGACGGGCCGAAGAGGTCGCGCGGGCCCGCGTCGCACAGGATCGTGCGGCCGCTGCCGCGGATCAGCACCGCGTTGAAATTGGTGGCGATCGAGGCCGCACGCTGGGCTTCGAGCAGTTCGGCGATATGCGCAGGCACCGTGCCGGGGAACAACTCGGGGCCAAAGTCGATGCCGCCATCGGTCAGCACGGTAACCGTGGCCTCGCCGATGGTTTGGGTTGCGGTGCGCGTCATGGGGATCCTCCCTGGAGTGTTTGCCTGCAAGCTAGCATCTGAACCGCGTCTGGCAACGGGGGGCCGCGCTTGCCGGAAATGCTGCGGTGCAGTATCTGTGGGGGATGGAACGCGATCTGGTCCCCGCTTTTGCCGCCCTGGCGCATCCGCAGCGCCTGGCGGTGGTGCGTCTGCTAATGCGGCATGCGCCGGGGGTGCTGCCGGCGGGCGAGATCGCGACGCGGCTCGGGTTGCCGCCGAGCACCCTGTCCGGGCATCTGGCGCAGCTGCGCGAGGCGGGGCTGATCACCCAGGACCGCCGCGGGACGTCGCTGTTGTATGCGGCCTCGGTGACGGGGGCCGAGGCGCTGACGACCGGCTGGATCGGGGCCGTCTGCGGCGGGCGCGGCTGGCCCGAGGTGGGGGCGCCCGGGCCGCGGGTGCGCACGCTGGTGGTGCTGGGCCGGGGCAACGCCGGGCCGAGCCTGATGGCCGAGGCGCTGCTGCGGGCCGAGGCCGGGGCCTATTACGAGGTGCTCTCGGCCGGGGTCGCACCGCAGGGCGAGGCGGATCCGGCGGTGCTCGACTATCTCGCGGGGCAGGGCCACGATGTCGAGGCGCTGTGGGCGAAACCCCTGTCGGCGGTCACCGGACCCGAGGCGCCGCGGCCCGATGTGGTGATCGCGCTGGGGCACACGGCGGCCGGGGCGGATCTGGTCTGGCCGGGTTGCCCGCTGTGCAGCTACTGGCGCTTGCCGCCGGGCTTGTCGGCCGCGGCGCTGGACGCCGAATTGCGCGCCCGGATCGCCGGTTTTGCCGGTCTTGACCCGGCGACGGTGACCCCGGCGGATCTGCTGCGCCGCCTCGACGCGGTGGCCGGCGTTTGAGGGGCGGGGATCAGGCCTGGGTCGGCAGAACGCCCCACAGGATCAGCGCCTGACCGCCCCAATAAAGCGGCCATAGCGCCCGCGCAGCCCAGAGCCGGGCGCCGGCGTCGCGCAGCACGAAGAGCCGCAGCGCGAGGATCAGGTCCGAGGCGACGAACCCGGCGACGCCGAGTTGCAGCACCCGGTGCCCGGCCGTCGCAGGCAGCGCGGCCGCGCTCAGCGCCATCGCCGCGATCACCAGGGCATAGAGTCGGACCGGCCGGCAGAAGGCCCCGGCACGCGGCGCGATCCAGAACACGGTCAGCAGGACCAGCGCGGCCATCGCCACCAGAACCGGCGTCACCAGCGCCGGCACCGGCCCGCCGGGATAGCGGCTCACGAATTCGACGACATAGGCGAGATGACCCAGCGCAAAGGCGATCATCCCGGCGAGAAAGGCGCGGTCGCCGGGCCGGGCGAGGGCGAGATCGCCCAGCGCCCCAAGCGCAAGCCCCGCGACGATCCAGCCGGGCGCGCCTCCGATCAGCCCGGCGAGCGCCAGCAGCGCGGTGCTGGCGGTCTTGACCAGCGCCGCGCGCCAGTCCGGCTGGTCGTGGCCGGCAAAGGCGACGGCAAAGACCACCGCCAGGGCGGCGGCGAGGGCGAGGATCGTCAGCACGGGCATGGCGGGGGGCCTCCTTGAACGGGGGGGCATCCTCTGCCACATTCGCGCGAAAGAAAAGAAGGGGCGGAATATGGCGGATTTCCTGATCGTCGGTGGCGGCATCGCCGGGCTGTCGGCGGGCGCGCGACTGGCGACGATGGGCCGGGTGGTGGTGCTCGAGGGCGAAACGGTGCTGGGCTTTCACAGCTCGGGCCGCTCGGCCGCGCTGTTCGAGGAAGATTACGGCGCGCCGGCGACGGTGGCCTGCGCGCATGCCAGCGGCCCGGAGCTGGCGCGGCTGGGCGTGCTGTCGCCGCGCGGCTTTCTGCTGGTCGGTCAGGCGCATGAACGCGCCGCTTTCGAGGCCGATGCCGAGGCGCTGAAGATGACGGTGATCCCCCCGGCCGAGGCGAGGGCGATGGTGCCGATCCTGCACCCGGAGAAACTGGCGCTGGCGGGCTATACCGACGCGGCGCAGGATATCGACACGGATCTGCTGATGCAGATCTATGCCCGCGCGATCCGCGCGGCGGGTGGCGAGATCCGCACCGGCGCGCCGGTCACGGCGATTGCGCGCGGGGCTGAGGGCTGGACGGTGACCGCAGGCGGGGCCGAGATCCGCGGCCGGATCCTGGTCAATGCCGCCGGGGCCTGGGCGGACCGGCTGGCGGCGCTGGCGGGGCTGCCCGGTGTGGGGCTGACGCCGATGCGGCGCTCGATGGCGCAGATCCCGGCGCCCGAGGGGCTGGACAGCGCCGGCTGGCCGATGGTGATCGGCGCCGGCGAGACCTGGTATATGAAACCGCAGGCCGGCAAGCTGCTGGTTTCGCCGGCCGACGAGGATCCGGTCGAGCCGCACGATGCCTGGGCCGACGACATGGTTCTGGCCGAGGGGCTGGCGCGGTTCGAGGAGATGACGACGATGACGGTGACGCGGCTGGAGACCTCGTGGGCGGGGTTGCGCAGCTTTGCCCCGGACCGGACGCTGGTGCTGGGACCGGATCCGCGCGATCCGGGCTTTGCCTGGTGCGCGGGGCAGGGCGGGCAGGGGTTCCTGTCGGCGCCGGGATCGGCCGCCGTGCTGGCCGAGATGCTGGGCGGGCCGGCCTCGGGGCAACCCGAGGCGGTGCTGCAGGCGCTGTCGGTCGCGCGGTTCCGCTGATGCGCGCGCCCTCGCATCCCGACAGCTGGAGCCGCGCCGAAGGCGGGCGGCGGGTCTCGCCCTCGGCCGAACGCAACATCGACCCGATCGGCGCGGTTCTGGCGCGGGTGCTGCCGGCGCGCGGCCGGGTGCTGGAGCTGGCCTCGGGGTCGGGGCAGCACATCGCTGCCTATGCCCGGCGCTGGCCGGGGCTGGTCTGGCAGCCCAGCGACGCAAACCCCGAGAACCTGGCCTCGATCACCGCCTGGGGCGCGGGGCTGGACAATCTGTGCCCGCCGCTGGTGCTGGACGCCTGCGCACCGGGGTGGGGCGTGGTGCAGGGCGGGCAGGACGCGATCTGCCTGAACAACCTGCTGCACCTGATCGCTGCGCCCGAGGCCGAGGTTCTGCTGGCCGAAGTGGCCCATGCGTTGGCGCCGGGCGGCGTGTTCTGCCTCTATGGCCCGTTCCGGCGCGACGGGCGCCTGGTGACCGAGGGCGACGTAGCCTTTGATGCACGGCTGAAGGCCTCGGACCCGGGTATCGGCTACAAGGAGATCGGCTGGGTCGCGGCGCAGCTGGCGGCGGCGGGGCTGGAGCCGGTCGAACGGGTCGAGATGCCGGCGGGCAACCTGATGCTGGTCGCGCGCCGACCGGCGGCCGGTTGACCTGCATCAAGGCCGGGGACAGGCCCGCATGCGACACGGGGGCAAAGAAATATTCGAAAAGGGGAATATCATGGACTACAAGGCCGAACTCGCCGGGATCAAGGACCGCACGCGCGGGCTGGTTAAGGCGATCAACCCGCAGATGAAGGGGTTTGGCGCGCTGTCGGCGGCGGTCAAGGAGAGCACCGCGCTGAGCACCAAGGAAAAGGAATACGTCGCCGTCGGCATCGCCGTGGTGCAGGGCTGCGAGGATTGCATCGCCTATCACGTCGACATGCTGATGAAGCTGGGCTGCACGCGCGAGGAGTTCTGCGATGTGCTGGGCATGGCGCTGCAGATGGGCGGCGGGCCGGTGGTGATGAACGCGGGCCGCGCGCTGGCCTGCTGGGACGCGCTGGCCGAATAAGGGGGGCTGCCGCACTCTGGCGCGGATCCGAGATCCGCGCCGCCGTTTGGCGGTGGCTCGCGTGCCGCGAGCCTCAGGGGGGCTTTGCCCCCCTCGGCCTGCGGCCTCACCCCCCAGGATATTTGGAACGCAAAGAGGGGTCAGGGGCTGGATCTGCGGGCGGCGCGCAGGGTGTGTTGCGCGTGGGTTGCAAGGTCGTCGAGCACCATCGCCCGGCCAAAGGCGCGGGCGGCGGCGGGTTCGAGGGCGAGGTAGTCGGCCTTGACCAGTGCGAGCTGCTGGTTGAGGCGGCGGCGCTGGGCCTCGGTCCAGCGGGCATGGGCAAGGCGGGCGGCGATCAGCGACGGATCGGCGGGGGCACCACCGGGGGATCCGAGCGGCGCTTCTGTGCTGGCGAGCGCGTCGAGGGCGGTTTGCAGCCGCGCCCGGGACTGGGCGACGCTGGCGAGGCGTGCAAGTTCGGCGTCCTTGCGGATCGCCGCGAGGGCGTGCAGCCGTTGCAGCGCGCGGGCGCGACGGGCATCCATCAGTGCCGTCCCCGGGCGCGGCGGCGCATCTCATCGGCAAAGCGGATCGCGGCGGCGACCGGGGCGTAGTGTTCCGGCGCGACCTCCTGGCCCAGCTTGACGGTGGCGTGCAAGGCGCGCGCCGTCGGCGGGTCGGAATGGATCGGCACGCCGGCCTCGCGTGCGGCCTCGCGGATGCGGGCGGCGACCTCGTCGACGCCCTTGGCCACGCAAACGGGGGCACCGGCGCTGCCCGGCGTCCATTTCAGCGCGACGGCGTAATGGGTCGGGTTGACGATCACCACCGCGGCGCGCGGCACCTCGGCGATCATCTGGCTGGTGGCGATGGCCATTGCGCGCTGGCGGCGCTGCTGTTTCAGATGCGGGTCGCCCTCGGCCTCCTTGTGCTCCTCGCGCAGTTCCTGGTGGCTCATCATCTGGCGGCGGCGGTGGTCGAAGACCTGCCACAGATGGTCGAGCCCGCCGATCACCAGCATCACCACCAGCACCAGCAGCGCGAATTCGGCCATCATCCGCAGCATTTCCGCGCCGATCAGGGCGGGGCTGTTGCCCAGCGTCGCCATGATCCGGTCGAGATGGGCGGCGAGGAAGATCCACAGGATGCCGGCGTAGAGTGCCAGTTTCACTGTGCTTTTCGCGAATTCCACAAGGCCTGAGGGGCCGAATTTCTGCTTGGCGGTCGACAGGGGCGAGATCCGCGACAGTTTCGGCGCCAGTTTTTGCGGGGCGAAGACGAGGCCCTTGAGCGCGAAGAGCGTGGCGATGACCGCCGCGGCGGGCAGGATCGCCACCGGCGCCATCGCCCGGGCCACGCCGCCCATCAGGGCGGTGAAGAACCCGCCGCCGCCATCGAGCAACGCAGGCCCCGCCTGTTCGGCGCGGTCGAGCAGCGACAGGCCCAGCCCGCCGATCTGCGGTGCCAGCCAGCCGCCGGGCAGCAGCGCCAGGGCCAGAAGCCCGGCGGCAGCGGCGGCGGCGGTGAGGTCGGCGGTGCGCGGCAGCTCGCCGCGTTTGCGCGCCTCGTCGAGCTTGCGCTGCGTGGCCTCATGCGGGCGGTCGGCGCCGTCGTCCTCGCCGCTCATGGGCGCATGACCCGGATGGGGTCGGCCAGCACCTCGCCAAAGGCCGAAAGCCAGACGGCGATGATCAGGGGCGCGGCGATGACCAGCAGCGCAAGCCCGCCGAAGGTCAGCGCCGGGGCGCCGACGAAGGCCACCATCAGCTGCGGCATCGCCCGGTTGATCGCCCCCAGCGCGAGGTTATAGAGCACCGCGCCGATCAGGAAGGGCGCGGCCAGCGAGAAAGCCAGCGCGAAGGCGTGGGCGATGCGTGCGGTGCCCCATTCGGCCAGCGCGGCGGGGTCGGGCCAGTGGCCGGCAGGGAACAGGTCGTAGGAGAGCACCAGGAATTGTGCGAGGCGTTCGGGCAGGCCGGCCGCGACCATCGCGGCGAGGCCGGCCATCATCAGCACCTGGGCGATGGCGGGCTGCGGGTCGACCCCCGCGCCACCGAAGGCCTGCGCCAGCGAGGTCGCCTGCGCGGCCTTGGTGCCGGCCATCTGCAGGACCATCACCATCAGTCGCAGCCCGATCGCCAGCATCAGCCCGTTGAGCGTCTCGGCCCCGAGGAACAGCAGCGCCGGGATCGGTTCGGCCTGTGGCACCGGGATCCGGGCGGCGACGGCCGGGGCGACGACAGCGGTCATCGCCAGCGCCGCGACCAGGCGCACGCGGGCGGGAACGACCCGTTCGCCAAAGACGGGCATCAGGGCAAAGACCGGGCCGATGCGGGCAAAGACCAGGCCGGTGGCGGCCAGCCAGGCCTGGCCCTGGATCAGCAGGGCGGACAGCGCGCCCAGCATCTCGGGGGTCATGCGGCGATCTGCCCGACCAGCGCGGGCCGGGCCTCCATGCCGATTTCCTCAAAGGCGAAGACCGGCGCGGGCACATCGCGCGCGGCCATCACCGTGCGCAGGAAACGCCGCCGCCGCCCCGAGGTGACCAGCGCCGCCTGGGTGCCGGTTTCCGAGAGGTCCGAAAAGGTTTTCGACAGCGCCGCGGCGAGGCGGCCGAATTCGGCCGGGGGCAGGGCGATGTCGCCCATGCCGCGGTCGCCCTCGATCTGGTAGCGGGTGAACAGATCCTCCCAGTCGGGGGCCAGTTGCACCAGCGGCAGGGTGCCGTCGGCGCGTTTCAGCCCGGCGACCAGCTGGAAGCCGAGGCGCTGGCGGACGTGTTCGCAGACCACCTCGGGGGCGAGGTTGGTCACCCGCAATTCGGCGATGGATTCGAGGATCAAGGGCAGGTTGCGGACCGACACGCGCTCGTCCAGCAGGAGCCGCAGCACCGAGAGCAGCATGTCGACCGGCACCTTGTCGGGGATCAGCTCGTCGATCAGCCGGCGGTTCGCCTCGGCGCGTTTGGGGTCCGAGAGGTTGGTCAGCTCGTCCAGCATCCGGCGCAGGCCGCGCAGGGACAGGAGGCGCGCGAAATTGGTCTTGATCACCTCGAGCAGATGGGTCGCCAGAACCTCGGTCGGGCTGACCACGGTCAGGCCCGAGAGCGCCGCGCGTTCCTCGTCGCCCGGCGCGATCCAGCGGGCGGGGGCGGCATAGACGGGTTCCGAGACATCGACGCCGGGTGGTGCGCCCTGGATCGCCCCCTCGGGCAGCAGGGCCAGGCGGCGGTCGGGCATCAGACGGTCGCGGCCCTGCTCGACCCCCTGGATCAGGATCGCGTATTCGCCGGGCTGCAGGCCGGGGTCGTCGGTCAGGCGGATCTCGGGCAGGATCAGGCCGAAATGGCGCACGACATGGTTGCGCATGTTCATGATCCGCGCATCGAGCCCGGTTGCCGGGTCCAGCACCATCGGCACCAGATCTGGGGCAAAGGTGACGTGGATCTCGTCGAGGTCCAGCACATCGCCCAGCGAGGTCGGGCGGATTTCCGGCGTCGGGGCGTCCTGGATGGCCTGGGCGGTATTTCGGCGATGCGCGACCCAGGCGCCCGCGCCGAGGAGCGCCGCACCCAGAACGAAGGGCAGGAAGGGCAGACCGGGGACCAGCGCGAAAAGGCCCAGCAGCAGCGCGACCGTGGCCAGTGCCGCCGGATGCCGGCCGAGTTGGGCAAAAAGCGCGGTGTCGGTCGCTCCGGTGGCCCCGCCACGCGCCAGCAGCAGGGCCGCGGCGATCGAGATGATGACCGCCGGGATCTGGCTGACCAGCCCGTCGCCGACGGTCAGGATGGCATAGGTTTCAAAGGCTTCGCCCACTGGCATGCCATGCACCAGCGTGCCCATCAAAAGCCCCACGACGATGTTCATCAGCGTGATCAGCAGGCCCGCGACGGCATCGCCCTTGACGAATTTCGACGCCCCGTCGAGCGAGCCGAAGAAGGTGGTTTCCTGCTGCTCGCGCTCGCGTCGGGCCTTGGCCTCGGCGTGGGAAATCGCGCCGGCAGACATGTCGGCGTCGATTGCCAGCTGCTTGCCGGGCATTCCGTCCAGCGCGAATCGCGCGCCGACCTCGGCCATGCGGCCCGCGCCCTTGGTGATGACGATGAAGTTGACGATCAGAAGGACGCAGAACACCACGACCCCCAGGAACACGCTGCCGCCCATGATGAAGCTGGCGAAGCCCTGGATGACCGATCCTGCGGCCTGCGGACCGGTGTGCCCCTGGCCGATGATCAGCCGCGTGGACGAGACGTTGAGCGAGAGGCGTAGCATCAGCGATGCCAGCAGCACTGTAGGGAAGATCGAGAAATCCAGCGGGCGTTCGATGAAGAGGGTGATCGTGAACATCAGGATCGCCAGCGCAAAGGACGCGGCCAGCCCGATGTCCAGCATCCAGCCGGGCATCGGCAGGATCATCATCACGATCACCGCCATCAGCGCGAGCGCGAGCAGCACCGTGGGCTGGAAGAGGCGGGCGATGGAGAAGTTCATGGCGTGTCCTCGAAGAGGGGGCGGGCGGCGGGCAGGGTGGCGGGGACCAGCGAGGCGCCGGCGGCGGAGCCGGCGAAGAGCGGATAGCCCGGGGCCGGAAGGGCGTTTGCGGGCCGGTCGTCGCGCGGGGGGGCGGCGAGGTTTGCGGGGGTGTCGCCCAGGGCGGCGAGGATCTGGCGGAAGCGGGCGCGATAGCGGTTGGCAAAGGCCGGGGTGCGCGAGTGATAGGCGCCGGCCGCCGCCTCCCAGCTGCCGAATTCGTCGTGCAGGTCGGACAGCAGCCGGGCGGCATAGCGCGCGGCGGTGGGGGGATCGAGCAGCGCCTCGGGCGCGGTAAACCCTTGCCCGTGCCAGCGCCAGTTGATCTGGAAACACCCCAGGTCAAGGTTGCGCTGCCCGCGTGCGAGGGTGGCGCGGGCGAACGCCACCGCCTCGGCCCGGGTGGCGAACCAGTGCCCCTGACCCTCGGCATTGGCGGCCCAGGGCCAGGGTCTGAGCTGCCCGTCCATCCTGCGCCCGGTTTCCGCGAGGGTGATCGCCAGCAGGACGGTGGCAGGGATGCCGGCCTCGCGCGCTGCGGCGCGGGCGGCGGATTCGCACAGATCCGGCCGGGCCTGCGCGGGCAGGGCCAGAAGCATCAGCAGGGCGATCAGGCAGCGAGAGTTCTTCATCGCAAGGTCCGGTGGTTTGGCATCACTCTGGCGGGCGAAGGTTGATGAAGGGTTGATGCCGGCCCGGTGTTTGCGCGGGATCAAGGCAACCGGTCGGAGAAGATGCGAGTCTGTTCGAAACCAGACGGGAGGCCCGCCATGAAGCATGCTGTCGCCACTGCCTTTGCCGCCGCGATCCTGGCCGCTCCGGCCTTTGCCGGGGATTGCACCGGGTTCGTTCAAGGCGTGCGTCCGATCGCGCAATACAACCACACTGCCGGAACCGGGTTTCTGGCAGTGCGCACCGGGCCGGGCGGGAGTTTTCCGCAGATCGGCGAGCTTTATGCCGGCGACGAGGTCTCGGTCTGGGACCGCAACGGCAACTGGTATTACGTCCGCTGCATGGCCGGCCGCTGCACTGCGCCGCTGTGGGGGGATCCGACGCCGACCGGCTGGGTCTATGGCGGCTACCTGCGGATCGGCGGGGTTTGCCCGTGACCTGAGGGCCATCGGGCACCCCGCGGCAAAAAAAACCGCATCCGCCGCGCGGCAAACAGGACGGTTCTGCTTGACACCGGGGTCAGGGTGAAAATGTTAGGCGCGCGGAGTCCGGAACTCTGCGGGTCGGACCAAAGGCGCCCCTGCGCCGCCCTCGGACAAAGGAGTCGGCATGTCCCTTGCCCTGATCGCGGCGCTTCCCTTTCTGGGCGCGCTGTTGCCCGGATTGATGATCCGTTCGGGCCGCAATGTCTGTGCGACCACGACCTTTGCCACGACCGCGCTGGCGCTGATCGGCATTCTGCTGCTGGCGCCCCAGGTCATGGCGGGCGGTGTGGTGATCGAACGCTATGAATGGCTGCCGCAGCTGGGTCTGAACATCAGCTTCATGCTCGACGGGCTGGGGCTGCTGTTCTCGGTGCTGATCCTGGGGATCGGGCTGCTGATCATCACCTATGCGCGGTTCTACCTGTCGAAATCCGACCCGATGGGGAATTTCTATACCTACCTGCTGCTCTTTCAGGGCGCGATGGTGGGGATCGTCCTGTCGGACAACATCCTGCTGCTGCTGATCTTCTGGGAGCTGACCTCGCTCAGCTCGTTCCTGCTGATCGGCTACTGGCGCCACCTGCCCGAGGGACGTCAGGGCGCGCGCATGGCGCTGGCGGTGACCGGCATGGGCGGGCTGGCGATGATCGGCGGCATGCTGATCCTGGGCCAGATCGCCGGCAGCTATGACATCAGCGTCATCCTGCAGCATGGCGAGGCGATCCGGGCGCATGACCTCTACGTCCCGGCGCTGATCCTGATCCTGCTGGGCGCCTTTACCAAATCGGCGCAGTTCCCGTTCCACTTCTGGCTGCCGCACGCGATGGCCGCGCCGACGCCGGTCTCGGCCTATCTGCATTCGGCGACGATGGTGAAGGCGGGGCTCTTTCTGATGGCGCGGCTCTGGCCGGCGCTGTCGGGCACGCCCGAGTGGTTCTGGCTGGTCTCGGGCGCGGGGCTGATCACGATGGTGCTGGGCGCGGTGATCGCGCTGTTCAAGGACGACCTGAAGGCGCTGCTGGCCTTTTCGACCGTCAGCCATCTGGGGCTGATCACCATGCTGCTGGGGCTGGGCACCGAATACGCGGCGGTGGCGGCGGTGTTCCACATCATCAACCACGCGACCTTCAAGGCCGCGCTCTTTATGACCGCCGGCATCGTCGACCACGAGGCCCACACCCGCAACATTCGCCTGCTGGGCGGGTTGCGCAGGCTGATGCCGGTGACCTTCACCATCGGCACCATCGCGGCGCTGTCGATGGCAGGGATCCCGCTGTTCAACGGCTTCCTGTCCAAGGAAATGATGCTGGAGGCCGCGCATGACACCGGCACCTGGTTCGCGGTGCTGGCGACGGCGGGGGCGGTGTTCTCGGTCGCCTATTCCTTCCGTTTCGTGGTGCACACCTTCCTCGGCCCGGTGCGCGAAAGCTACCCGGGCAAGCCGCATGACCCCGGCTTCGGCATGTGGGTCTCGCCTGCGCTGCTGGCGGTGCTGGTGGTGCTGATCGGTCTCTTTCCGCAGCAGACCGTCGGCCCTGTCGTCGAGGTGATCGCCGGCGCGGTGACCGGCGGGCATCCGCATGTCCACCTGGCGCTGTGGCATGGGGTCACGCCCGCGCTGATCATGTCGGCGATCGCGGTGGCCGGGGGCCTCGTGTTCCTGGGGCTGCAGCGCAGCCTCGCACCGGTCTGGGATGCAGCGCCGCGGCCCGAGGCCAAAGCGATCTTTGATGCCATCGTCGAGGCGCTGGCGCGGATCGCCAAGGCGTTCACCGACACTTTCCAGGACGGCGCGATCTCGCGCTATCTGGCGGTGTTCACGGTGGTGGTGGTGGCCTATGGCGGCTGGGCCTTCTGGGGGCAGGGCGCGGGGTTCGCACCCGGTGCGCGCGAACAGCTGCCGGTCGGACCGGTCGAGCTGGTGTTCTTCACCTTGCTGATCGTCGGCACCGCCGGGGTCGTCGCGGTGCACCGGCAGCGGTTCATCTCGCTCATCGTGATCTCGATCGTCGGCCTTGTGGTCTCGCTGACCTTTGTGCAGTTCTCGGCCCCCGACCTGGCGCTGACGCAGCTGACGGTCGAGGTGGTGACGGTGATCCTGCTGTTGCTGGCGCTGAACTACCTGCCCAAGGAAACGCCGGTCGAATCCGCGCCGGGCCGCCGGATCCGCGACGGCGTCATCGCTCTGGTCGCGGGCGGCGGGATCGGCGCGCTGGCCTATGCCATCCTGACGCGCGACATGTCGCTGCCGACGATTGCCGACTATCACGTCGCCAATTCCTATACCGGGGGCGGCGGCAACAACGTCGTCAACGTGATCCTCGTGGACTTCCGGGGCTTTGATACGATGGGCGAGATCAGCGTGCTGGGGATCGCCGCACTGATCATCTTTGCCCTGGTCGAGGTGATCCTGCACGGGCCGGCCTCGCGCCGCCTGCTGAACTGGAAACCCGAGCTGCCGCAGGCCTTCGACCGCCACCCGCTGATGATGGTGGTGGCCACCCGCGTGGCGCTTCCGATCGCGCTGACGGTGGGGGTGTTCATCTTCCTGCGCGGACACAACCAGCCGGGCGGCGGGTTCATCGCCGGGCTGGTGGTCGCCATCGCGCTGTTGATGCAATACATGGCCTCGGGCTTTGCCTGGAGTCAGGCGCGGCAGAAGTTCGACTATCACGGGGTGATCTCGTTGGGGGTGCTGATCGCGGTGCTGACCGGCACAGCCAGCCTGATCCTGGGGTGGAACTTCCTGACCTCGAGCAACGTGCACGTCCATATCTGGCCGCTCGACGATATCCACCTCGCCAGTGCTGCCGCCTTTGACCTGGGTGTGTTCCTGACCGTTGTCGGCGCGGTGATGCTGGCGCTGGCAAGCCTCAGCCGGATCGGTCGGCGCGCCGGCGAGGGGGTGAACCTGACTGCGATGGATATCAATCCGCGCGACAACGCCGAGGAGGGGCGCTGAATGGAAACGCTGGTTGCCGTCGCCATTGGCGCCATGACCGCCGCCGGGGTCTATCTGCTGCTCAGACTGCGCACCTTCCCGGTGGTGCTGGGGCTGTCGATGCTGTCCTATGCGGTCAACGTGTTCATCTTTGCCTCGGGCCGGCTGGTGCCCGGCCTGCCGCCGATCCTCGGCCATGCCGAGACGATGACCGACCCGCTGCCGCAGGCGCTGGTGCTGACCGCCATCGTGATCTCGTTCGGGATGACGGCGCTGACGGTGATCCTGGCACTGGGGTCGTATCTGAACGCCGGGACCGACGCGATCGACATCGAGAAGCCGGGCGAACAGCCCGAGACCGGGCGCTGAGGGGGCAGGGGACATGGAACACTGGATCATTGCCCCGATCGTGCTGCCCGCGCTGGTGGGTCCGCTGATCGTCCTGACGATGCGCCATGACGAGCTGTTGCAGCGCGTGGCGGGCCTGGCGTCGATGGTGGTGCAGGTCGGGCTGGTGGTTGCGTTGCTGATCGCGGCCTCGGGCGGCGCGGTCGAATCCTATGAGCTGGGCAGCTGGCCCGCGCCCTTCGGCATCGTGCTGGTGCTCGACCGGCTCAGCGCGCTGATGGTGACGCTGACCGCGGTGCTGGGGCTGATGGTGCTGGCCTATGCCGTCGCCACCAATTGGGACCGGCGGGGGCGTAATTTCCACGCGCTCTTCCAGTTCCAGATGATGGGCCTTTACGGCGCAATGCTGACCGGCGACATCTTCAACCTCTTCGTGTTCTTCGAGATCCTGCTGATCGCCTCGTATGGGCTGATGACCCACGGCGGCGGCCGCATGCGGCTGCGCGGTGGGGTGCAATACGTGATCTTCAACCTGGCCGGCTCGACGCTGTTCCTGTTCGCGCTGGGCACGCTCTATGCGGTGTTCGGCTCGCTCAACATGGCCGACCTGGCCGAGCGCGCGACCGAGCTGCCGGCGGGCGACGCGGCGCTCTTGCGGGTCACGGCGGCGCTGCTGGCGCTGGTGTTCCTGCTGAAAGGTGCGCTGGTGCCGGTGCATTTCTGGCTGCCCAACACCTATGCGCTGGCCCCGGCGCCGGTCGCGGCGTTGTTCGCGGTGATGACCAAGGTCGGCGCCTATGCGATCATCCGCGTCTATACGCTGATCTTCCCCGAGACGCTGGCGCCGATGGGCGACCTGTTGAGCGGCATCCTGATGCCGGCGGCGCTGGTCACGCTGGCGGTGGGCATGGTCGGGGTGCTGGCTGGCGGCACGCTGGCCCGGATCGTGTCCTTTGCCGCGATCGGCTCGATGGGCACGCTGTTCCTGGCGGTCTCGGCCTTTACGCCGCAGGCGGTGGCGGCGGCGCTCTACTACCTCGTGCATTCGACGCTGGCGACCGCGGCGCTGTTCCTGGTCGTCGATCAGGTGCGCGCGCGGCGCGGCAATTCCTCGCTGGCCCATCAGGCGCCGATGCCGGGGGGCGGACTGGTCTCGGCCTTCTTCTTTGTCGGGGCGATCGCCCTGGCGGGGATGCCGCCACTGTCGGGCTTTATCGGCAAGCTGCTGGTGCTTGATGCGATCCGCACACAAGACTGGTGGGTCTGGGGCTGGGCGGTGGTGCTGGTCACGTCGCTGATTGCCGTCGTCGGCTTTGCCCGCGCGGGGTCGGCGCTGTTCTGGAAGCCCCACGACGTCCAGAGCCCGCCGCCCGGCGATTTCCAGCCGGCCGCAGGCACGACATCCGGCCTGGGGCTGGCGGTGCTGGGCGCGGTGCTGGCGCTGGTCGTCGGCTGGACGGTGCTGGCCGGTCCCGCCACCCGCTATGCGCAGGCGACCGCGACACAGCTGTTCGCACCGCAAGCCTATATCCACGCCGTTCTCGGCACCCCCGAGGAACGCGCCGCCCGCATGGCGGCGGTGCCCGAGGTGATGCCCGAGGATCCGCATCACGGCGATGCCCCGGCGACCCCGCAACCAGAGGGCCACTGACATGCGCGCACGGTTCCTGCCCCATCCGATCCTCAGCCTGACGCTGCTGATCACCTGGCTTCTGCTGGTCAATTCGGTGTCGCTGAACTCGATCGTCTTTGGTGCGATCCTGGGGGTGGTGATCCCGATGATCACCCAGCCCTACTGGCCCGACATCCCGAAACTGCGCAGCCCCGGCACGGTGATCGGCTATATCCTGGTGGTGCTCTATGACATCGTCATGGCCAATATCCAGGTCGCGCTGATCGTGCTGTTCAAACGCCGCCAGGATCTGCAGCCCGCCTGGGTCTGCGTGCCGCTGGAAATCCGCTCGCCCGAGGCGATCACCGTGCTGGCCGGCACCATCACCCTGACCCCCGGCACCGTGTCCTGCGATCTGGCGCAGGACGGGCACGCGATCCTGGTCCATTGCCTGCACGCCCCCGACCCGGACGGTGTGCGCGACGACATCAAGAGCCGCTACGAGGCCCGCCTGAAGGAGATCTTCGGATGATCACCTCTGCCCTGATCTTTGCCTTTGCCTGCTTTTCCATCGGCCTGTTGCTGAACCTCTGGCGGGTCATCGTCGGCCCGCAAAAGAGCGACCGCATCCTGGCGCTGGACACGATGGTGGTGAACGCCATCGCGCTGCTGATCCTGTTGGGGATCTGGCTGGGAACCGGGATTTTCTTCGAGGTGTCGATGCTGTTCGCCCTGGTGGGCTTTGTCTCGACCGTATCCTACTGCCGCTTTCTGCTGCGCGGCGACATCATCGAGTAAGGGAGGGGGACGCCATGCCGTTGTGGGCTGAAATCACCGTCACCGTGTTCCTGGTGATCGCCGGAGTGTTCGGGCTCGTGGGGTCGTATGGCCTCGTGCGGCTGCCCGATCCGATGACCCGGCTGCACGCGCCGACCAAGGCGACGACGCTGGGCGTCGGCGGGGTGCTGATCGCCTCGATGATCTATTTCTTTGCCGCCGAGGGGCGGATTTCGGCGCATGAGCTGCTGATCGCGATCTTCCTGTTCCTGACTTCGCCGATCACCGCGCTGTTCATCGCCAAGGTGCACCTGCACCTGCGCGAGAAGCCCGAAAATCTGCCGACCCCGCGCGAGGCGGCCGGCTGGGCCAGCTATACTGCCTCGGGTCCGGCGCGGGGCGTGCGCGATTTTCCGCCACAGGACGAGCCGGCAAGCCCGGTTGCGGACACATCCCATTGAACCGGGCCTTGCCGCGGTTTTCCGGCAAGGGGCTTTGCGGTAGAACAGAGGACGGCCGCGCCGGTGCGGTCGTGTGGGGTGCGTGCGCGTGTGGGACGCCGAACAGATTGACGCCTTGACCGAGGCCGTCGTCCAGTCGCTGCTGGTCGACGGGCTGTCGGCGCACGCCCTGGCGCCACGGATCGCGGAACAGATCGCGGCCTCGCGCCCCTCGTTGCCGGGATTGAGCGTCGCGCTGCCCTTCACGCTGGCCGCCGGTGCCATCGACGAGATGCTGGGCGCCAGCCCGCAGGCCTGCGCCGCGGCCCGCGAGGCCTGGCGCGCGGCGGCGCTGATCGGTGCGGATGCCTTGGGATTGCAGGCGCAGGGGCGACACACGGTGGCGGATCTGCTGGCCCACTGGCATTCGGGCGACGAGGTGTTCGGGCCGCGAAACGATCCATGAAAAAAGGCCCCGCAACGGGGCCTTTCGCTGTCTGCAGGGGGGCTCAGCGCGCCTTGAGCAGGTCGCGGATCTCGGCCAGCAGGTCTTCTTGGGTCGGGCCGGCGGGGGCTGCGGGGGCCTCGGGTGCGGCTTCCTCTTCGCGCATCGCCGCATCCTTGACCTTGTTCACGCCCTTGACCAGCATGAACACCACCCAGGCGATGATCAGGAAGTTGATCACCGCCATCACGAACGAGCCATAGGCAAAGACCGAGGCGCCGGCATCGCGCGCGGCCGCCAGCGACGCGCCTTCGGCCACGTCGCCCGACAACACGAAATAATTGTTGGTAAAGTCGATCCCGCCGGTGAACAGGCCGATGATCGGGTTGATGAGGTCGGCAACCAGCGAGCTGACGATCGCGGTAAACGCGGCGCCGACGATAATGCCGACCGCCATGTCCATTACGTTGCCTCGGGCGATGAAATCGCGGAATTCCTTGAGCATGGTTTTCTGTCCTGTAACCGTGTGACCCTGCAAACCGATACTCGCCGGTCCGGACCGCGACAGATGCACGCCTTGAACCCGGAGACCGAAGCTGGTTTACCTTTCGTATCTTGATAGATGCCTCAAGGCGGCGACAAATCAAGGTGAAACTCGTGGACCGTTTCCCCGGAGCAAGCATGCCTCTCTTGACCGATCACCCCGTCACGCGCCGCTGGCCCGCCCAGGATCCCACGGTGCTGCAGCTCTATTCGATCCCCACGCCGAACGGGGTGAAAGTGGGCGTGATGCTCGAGGAAACGGGGCTGCCCTATGAGGGGCACCGGCTGGCCTTTGCGACGAACGATCAGTTCACCCCCGAATTCCTGGCGCTGAACCCGAACAACAAGATCCCGGCGATTTTGGACCCGGACGGCCCCGGCGGCCAGCCGCTGGCCCTGTTCGAGAGCGGCGCAATCCTGATCTATCTGGCGGAAAAGACCGGCAAGTTCCTGTCGAGCGACCCGCGCAAGCGGCTGGAAACCCTGCAGTGGCTGATGTGGCAGATGGGGGGCGTCGGACCGATGTTCGGTCAGCTGGGTTTTTTCCACAGCTTTGGCGGCAAGGATTTCGAGGACAAGCGCCCGCATGAACGCTATCGCGCCGAGGTCGAGCGGCTGCTCAAGGTGCTCGACGCTCAGCTTGAGGGCAAGGACTGGATGGTCGGCGAGTTCTCGATTGCCGATATCGCCACCGCGCCCTGGGTGCGCACGCTGCTGACGCATTACAAGGCGCAGGATATCGTCGGCTGGGACGGACTCAGGAACGTGCCGGCCTGGTTCGATCGCTTTATGAACCGCCCCGGGGTGCAACGCGGGGTGACCGTTCCGCCTGAATCGTGACCTTCCTGCAAGGGTCCGACACAGGACTGGCCGCAGCCGCCGGGGCAGCATTGCAAATCCCCCCGCGCTTGTGGCAAGAGAAACCGACAGAGCCAGACGGAGCCCGCCCGATGCCCGATTTCGCCACCCGCCGGACCATGATGGTCGACAATCAGGTGCGGCCTTCGGATGTGACCAAACTGCCGATCATCGAGGCCATGCTGGCCATTCCGCGCGAACGCTTCGTTCCCGGGTCGATGGCCGAGGCCGCCTATGTCGGCGAAAACCTGGAGCTGGGCGGCGGCCGCGTCCTCCTCGACCCGCGGACCCTGGCCAAGATGCTGGATTCGCTGGATATCAAAGCCAATGAACTGGTCCTCGACGTGGCGCCGGGCAGCGGCTATTCGACGGCGGTGATCGCCCATATGGCCGAGGCGGTTGTCGCCATCGAGCCCAGCGACTCGCTGGCCGACGAGGCCGAAACCGCGCTGGAAGCCGTGGGCAGCTCGAACGTTGCCTTCGAGCGGGGCGCGGCCGAGGCCGGCGCCGCTGCGCATGGCCCCTATGATGCGATGATCATCGAAGGCGGGATCGAACAGCTGCCGCAGGCACTGGTCGATCAGCTCAAGGAGGGCGGCCGGATCGCCGCGCTGTTCCTCGACGGGGCGTTGGGCGTGGTGCGCATCGGTGTGAAACACGCCGGCGGAATCCGCTGGCGTGATGCGTTCAACGCATCGGCGCCGCTGCTCGATGGATTTGCCGCCGAGCACGCATTCGCGTTGTGATCGGCCAAGCGCCCGGTTGCGGGCGGTAATCGGGGCGTTGCCCGGGGGGGCGATGGCCGCAACCAGCAATGGAGGGCGCGATGAGCGTTCTGAAACGGTTTCGTATGGCCGCGGCGGGTGTCGCGGTGGGTATGGTCGCGGCGCTGCCGGTGACTGCCGACACCCTGGCCGATGCCCTGGCTGAGGCCTATCGCAACTCGAACCTGCTGGAAATGAACCGCGCCTTGCTGCGGGCCACCGACGAGGACGCGCAACAGGCGATGGCCGCGCTGCGCCCGGTGGTGAATTTCGTGGCTTCGGCGGTCGCCAACTCCGAGGATGCGCCGACGCGGCAGGTCAGTATCGGTCTGCAGGCCTCGATGACGGTGTTCGATTTCGGTCGTGGACGTCTGGCAGTCGATGCCGCGCATGAGACCATTCTGGCGACCCGTTCGGCGCTGATCGCGGTCGAGCAGGCGGTGCTGCTGACCGCGGCGCGGGCCTATCTGGTGCTTTATGGTCAGCTGCAAACGGTGCAGCTGCAGCGCAACAACGTGTCGGTGATCAACGAACAGCTGCGCGCGGCGCGCGAACGTTTCGAACTGGGCGATTCGACGCGCACCGACGTTGCCATCGCCCAGGCCCGCCTGGCGGCCTCGCGCTCGGCGCTGGCCGCCGCCGAAGGCGATGCCGCGGTGACGCGCGAGGAATACAACCTGGCTGTCGGTCGCTATCCCAGCGGCCTGTCGACGCCGCCCAGCCTGCCGCGGCTGCCCGCCACGCTGGAAGAGGCGCAGGACATCGCGCGCCGCAACCATCCGTCGATCATCCAGGCCCAGCATCAGGTGCGGGCCGCCGAAATCGCCAATGAAATCGCCCGGACCCAGCGCCTGGGCACGGTGACCGGTTCGGTGACTGCCGAAAGCAGCCGCACGACCACGGCACTGATCGCCGGCCGCACGGTCGAGGATGTGACCGGCATGCTGAACTATTCCGTGCCGCTCTATACCGCGGGGCGGCTCAACTCGGTGGAACGGCAGAGCCTCGCCCGGGTCGAGGCGCAGCGGTCGAGCCTGCATCAGACGGTGGCCATCGTGCAACAGGCGGTGGCGGCGAACTGGGCGCAACTGCTGGTCGCCCGGTCGCGGCTTGCGGCGTCGGACACCCAGGTGGCGGCGTCCAGTTCGGCCTATGATGCCGTCCAGGCCGAGGCCGATCTGGGCTCGCGCACGACGCTGGATGTGCTCAACGCCGAACAGGAACTGCTGGATGCACGCTCGAGCCGGATCCTGGCGTCCTTTGCGGTGCAGACCGCGGCCTATGCCCTGCTCGAGGCGATGGGGCAACTGACCGTCGAGTCGCTGCACCTGGGCATCCCGACCTATGACGTCGAGGCCTATTCGGCCGGTCTGCGTGGCGGCAGCGAGCCGGCGACGCGGTCCGAGCAGGGGCAGGCACTGGACCGTATCATGGGCCGCTTTCGCCAGCCCTGAGCGGCGCTAACCTTGATCGGCAGTTGTTTCAGGGGGCGTCCGGGGTTATCCTGACGGCCAATAAGAGCAGGCTCAGGGTCGGGGTGCAGGCATGTCGGATGCAATGACCAATCGCGAGATCGAGGACGTTCTGACGTCGATCCGGCGGCTGGTGGCGCAGGAAGGGGGGCGTGGCCCCGAGACCGGGCGCCTGATCCTGACCGAAGCGCAGCGAATCATCGCAGAGCCGGAACCCGAACCCGAAGCCGAGCCGGCGTCGGAGGCTTTGTCGGCTGACGGGGCGGAGACGGCAGCAGATCCCGCCACTGGCGATACGTCGCGCGGCGATCTGGAACTGCCGGCGCCGGATTTCGTCCAGCTCGAAGCCACCATCGCCGAACTGGAAGCCGCGGTCTCGGCCTGCGGTGGCAGCTGGGAGCCCGAATCGAGCACCGAAGAAGCGCCGCGGGCCTCGAATGTGACCGAACTTTATGGCCGGTTGAGTTTTCAGCACCGCCGCCGCGAGGCGCAGGCCGGCGAGGACGCCGGCGAGATCGACGCGGAGACCGCGATCGAGGAGGCCCTGGACGAACCGCAAGGCGGCGTGTCGGAGGCGCTCGACGAGACCGTGATCGAGGGGATGGACCCCGGTGAGGCGATGACCCCGGCCGAGCCGGCCGTGGATCCATCGGCGGTGGCGGCTTTGGCTGCAGCTGCGCCGCCGGATACGCCGGGCGCGGCCAGTCCTGACGAGGCCGAGATCGAGGGCGAGATCGAGGGCGTCATCGACGAAGCCATGTTGCGGGCGCTGGTCTCTCAGATCGTGCGCGAAGAGCTGCACGGGCAACTGGGCGAGCGGATCACCCTGCAGGTGCGCAAGCTGGTGCGCGCCGAAATTGCCAAGGTTCTGGACGAGCGCAAGTTCCTGTAAGGCAGGGGGGGGGCGGCTTGGCCGTGCCAGACGAGGCGCGGGCTGCCGCCCGCACCCGCTTGGGAGGATTTTCCATCCTCCCAAACCCTCCTGGAGGATATTTCCGACGCAAAGATGGAGAGACCGTCCGACGGTGTCGGCGGGGACGGGGCAGGTGGCGCCGCCCGCACGGGGGCGGCGCCGGGTTCCCGGGTCAGAGCAGGGCCTTCGCCTTGTCCGCGACGGCGTCGGCGGTGATGCCGAATTCCTGATAAAGCCGGTCATAGGGGGCCGAGGCGCCGAACGAGGCCATGCCGACGAAGTCGGATTTGCGGCCGCGTTCGCCCAGCAGCCAGCGGTCCCAGCCGCCGGCCCGCACCGCGGCTTCGATGCCGATCCGCACCGGACCCGCGGGCAGCACGCGCCGGCGATAGGCTTCGGGCTGGGCGGCGAACAGCTCCATGCAGGGCATCGAGACCACGCGGGTGCCGATCCCTTCGGCCTGCAGGGCGGCGCGGGCCTTGAGGGCGATTTCGACCTCGGAGCCGGTGGCGATCAGGATCACCTGGCGCTTGCCCTCGGCCTCGGCCAGGACATAGGCGCCCTGCGCGCTGAGGTTCTTGGCGGTATGCGTGGTGCGCGCGGGGGTCAGGTTCTGGCGGCTGAGCGAGAGGACCGAAGGGGTCGTCGTCTGTTGCAGCGCCAGTTCCCAGCACTCGGCGGTTTCCACCAGATCTGCGGGGCGGAACACCAGGGTGTTCGGCGTGGCGCGGCTGATCGCCAGGTGCTCGACCGGCTGGTGGGTGGGGCCGTCCTCGCCCAGGCCGATGGAATCATGGGTCATCACATAGACCACCGGCACCCCCATCAGCGCGCTCAGGCGCATCGAGGGGCGGGCGTAGTCGGTGAAGGCCATGAAGGTGCCGGAATAGGGACGGATGCCGCCGTGCAGCGCCATGCCGTTCATCGCCGCCGCCATGCCGTGTTCGCGGATGCCCCAATACATATAGCGGCCCTTGCGGCTGCCGATATCGAAGGCGCCGAGGTCGGCGGTCCTGGTGTTGTTCGAGCCGGTGAGGTCGGCGGAGCCGCCGAAGGTTTCGGTGACGACCGGGTTCACCGCCTTCAGCACGATCTCGGAGGCCGAGCGCGAGGCGATCGCCTTGGGGGCGTCGACGGCGGCTTTCTTGACGGCGCGGATCGTGGCGGGCAGGCGCTTGGGCAGTTCGCGGGCGAAGATGCGGGCGAACTCGGCCTGTTTCGCGGGCGAAAGGGCGGCGAGGCGGCCCTCCCAGGCGGCGCGTTCGGCCGCACCGCGGGCGCCGATCGCTTCCCACTGGGCCTTGATCTCGGCCGGGATGACGAAGGGGCCGTGGTCCCAGCCATAGGCGGCGCGGGTGTCGGCGATCAGCGTCGCGTCGGTCAGCGCGCCGTGTCCCTTCGACGTGTCCTGGGCGGACGACCCCAGCGCGATATGCGTGGTGCAGGCGACCAGCGCCGGGCGCGGCGAGGCCTTGGCGGCGGTGATCGCGGCGTCGATGGCGACGGGGTCATGGCCGTCGCAGTCGAACACGTCCCAGCCCGAGGCACGGAACCGGGCGCGCTGGTCGGTGATGTCGCTGAGCGAGACCTTGCCGTCGATGGTGATATCGTTGTTGTCCCACAGCACGATCAGCTTCGACAGCTGATGGCGGCCGGCAATGCCGATCGCCTCCTGGCTCACGCCCTCCATCAGGCAGCCGTCGCCGGCGATGACATAGGTGTGGTGGTCCTGGATCCTGGCCCCCCAGCGCGCGCGCAGGTGTTCTTCGGCCATCGCGAAGCCGACCGCGTTCGAGATCCCCTGGCCCAGCGGGCCGGTCGTGGTCTCGACGCCCTTGACGTGGCCGTATTCCGGGTGGCCGGCGGTGATGGCGCCCCACTGGCGGAAGTTCTTGATCTGCTCCAGCGTCATGTCGGCATAGCCGGTCAGGTGCAGCAGCGCGTAGATCAGCATCGAGCCGTGGCCGGCCGACAGGATGAAGCGGTCGCGGTCCGCCCAGTCCGGCGCCGAGGCGTCGAATTTCAGGTGGTTGCGGAACAGCACGGTGGCGACATCGGCCATGCCCATCGGCATGCCCGAGTGGCCCGATTTGGCGGCGGCGACGGCGTCCAAGGCCAGCACCCGAATGGCACAGGCCTGGGCCCAGTGTTCCGGGTGCTGTGTGCGAAGCGTGGCGATATCCAAGGCAGCGATCCTCTGAGCAGGAGAGTTTGCCGGCGTCTTATCAGGCTGGGGGGCGATATCAAGCACAGCGGCCGCGGATCGGTTGGAATGGCAGAGATTTACCCGTATTCTGGCCGCAAAACGACCCGTCGCGAGGGTGCGCCATGATTCGCGCCCAGATTGCGGGCATGGCCGAGGAGAGAACCATGAGCGATCTTGCCGCCGTAGAGCGCCAGCTGTCCGATGCGCTCGACCGCATTGCGCGGCGCATCGAGAAGGGTGCGGGGGGCAAGGCGGCGCGCACCTCGGTCTTTGGCCTGGGGGCGCGGCCCGAACCGGGCCCCGATCCCGAACAGGCGGCGACCATCGCCAACCTGCGCGAGGCGCTGGAGAAAGAGCGCGCGGCGAATGCCCAGCTCAGTGAGCGGGTGCATCAGGTCAAGCAGCGTCAGGAGACGACGATCACCCAGCTGGAACGCCGGCTGGCGCGATTGACCGAGCAGCTGGACCTGCAGAGCCTGGAAATGCTGCGTCTGAAGAAGGCCAATGCCAAGCTGATGGAGTCGAACACCGCCCTGCGCGAGGCGCAGGTCGAGGGATTCCCCGATGCCACGCTGATGAACAAGTCGATTTCCGCCGAACTCGAGGCGCTGCAGGCCGAACGCCGCGCCGAGATGGCCGAGATGGAAGAAATCCTGGCCGAGCTGAAGCCGCTGCTGGCGGCCGAAGCGCGCTGACGAGGGGAGCGAGAGATGCCCGAGGAAACGATCACCATCGGTGGCAAGAATTTCGAGGTCGCCTGCCAGGAGGGCGAGGAACAATACCTGCGCTCTGCCGCGGCGATGCTGGATGCCGAGGCGCGGACGCTGATCGACCAGATCGGCCGCCTGCCCGAAGCGCGGATGCTGCTGATGGCCGGGCTGATGCTGGCCGACAAGACGGCCGGGGCCGAAGACCGGGTGCGCGCGCTTGAGGCCGAACTGGCCGAGACCCAGGCGCAGGTCGAGGCGCTGCAGAACCAGCCGCGGCAACGGATCGAGGTGCCGAGCGTGCCGGCGGCCACGGTCGAGCGGTTTTCTGAACTGGCGACGCGGGCCGAGGCGCTGGCGGACCAGATGGAAGAACAGTCCTGAATAGTCTGATTTTGCAATGAAAAAGGCCGCCTGACAGGGCGGCCTTTGACGTATGGATGGGCAGCGTCGATCAGCTGTTGGCTTCGCGGATCTTGTTCGCCGCGTCCTTGTCATAGGTGACACCCTTGGTGTCAAAGAGCTGGTCCAGCTCGCCCGACAGGGTCATCTCGGTGATGATGTCGCAGCCGCCGACGAATTCACCCTTGACGTAAAGCTGCGGGATCGTCGGCCAGTCCGAGAATTCCTTGATCCCCTGGCGGATGGTATCGTCGGCCAGCACGTTGACGTCGACATACTCGACACCCATGAAATTCAGCACCCCGGCAACGCGGCTGGAAAAGCCACATTGCGGCATGGTCTTGGTGCCCTTCATGTAGAGCACCACGTCGTTGCCCTCGACCGTCTGGCGGATCGCGTCCTGAGCACTCATGTTTCGTCCTTTCGCAGGCGCGGCAGCCGAGCCACGCAGGGTTTGCATGTCAGATAGGCCGGTTTGCGCGGCGGAAAAGGGGTCAGTCGGGGGCTTTTGTGGTCAGCGCCAGCGCATGCAACTCGCCATGCGCGCCGTCCATCTTGCCTTTCAGGGCAGCATAGACATCGCGCTGTTGCTGCACGCGGTTCTTGCCGCGGAAACTCGCGTCGATGATTTCGGCGGCATAGTGATTGCCGTCGCCGGCGAGGTCGGTGATCGTGATCTTCGCGGCCGGGAAGGACTCGCGCAGCAGGGTTTCGAGTTCGGTTGCCGTAATGGCCATGCGGTATCCTCTGGGCCTTTTGTGCCGAAGGTAATCCGGGGGCAGGGGGTTAGCAAGGGCTGCGGTGTCACAGCCGGGCGTGGCGCGCGTGGCGAACGCGCGCTGCCGGTTTCCGGGGCGGCGGGGGCTGTGCGGGCCGTGCGATCAGGCAATCGCGGCGGCAAAGGCGCCCCGATAAAGGTCTGACAATTCAGCCAGCGGCGCCGAACTGGCGCCCATCGTCACCGCGTTGCCACCAAAGCGGCCGACCGTATGCAGGGGCACCCCGGCGGCGGCGGCGGCCACCATCAGCGCCTCGGCCTGATCGAAGCCGCAGGCGAGCAGATAGCGCGCCTGATCCTCGCCAAACAGGGTCGGCGTGTCGCCCGCGTCCAGTGTCAGGCCCAGACCCGCGCCTTCGGCCATCTCGAAACCCGCCAGCGCCAGCCCGCCGTCCGAAAGGTCGGTGGCAGCCCGCACCAGCGCCCGGTTGGCACGCAGGAACTCGCCGTTGCGGCGCTCGGCCTCCAGGTCGACATGCGGGGCGTCGCCGTCTTCGCGGTTGAAGACCTCGGCCAGCAGCGCCGACTGCCCCAGGTGGCCCTGGCCCGCGCCGATCACCAGCGCATAGTCGCCCTCGACCGGCTGGCCGGCGATCAGATCGTCCAGGCTGTCCAGCAGACCGACCGCGCCGATCGTCGGGGTCGGCAGGATGCCCTTGCCGTCGGTCTCGTTGTAAAGCGAGACGTTGCCCGAGACGATCGGCATGTCGAGCGCCGCGCAGGCCGCGCCGATGCCCTGAATGGCGCCGACGAACTGGCCCATGATCTCGGGCTTTTCGGGGTTGCCGAAGTTCAGGTTGTCGGTGGTCGCCAGCGGGCGGGCGCCACAGGCGGTCAGGTTGCGATAGGCCTCGGCCACCGCCTGCTTGCCGCCCTCGACCGGGTTCGCGCGCACATAGCGCGGCGTCACGTCACTGGTAAAGGCAATCGCCTTGCCGGTGCCATGCACCCGCACGACGCCGGCGCCCAGACCCGGGGCGCGCACCGTGTCTGCCATGACCATGTGGTCGTATTGTTCCCAGACCCAGCCCTTGTAGGCATAGGAGGGGGCGGAAATCAGTGCCTTGAGCGCGTCGATCGGGTCGATCTGCGGCACCGGCGCCATGTCGGCCGCGGCCGGGGTGGGGATCCAGGGCCGGTCGTATTCCGGCGCTTCCGAGCTGAGTTTCGACAGCGGCAGGTCGGCCTTGACCGCGTTGCCGTGCAGGATCAGGAACCGGTCCTCGGGGATGGTTTCGCCGACGATGGCAAAATCCAGATCCCATTTCTCAAAGACGGCGCGGGCTGCGGCCTCTTTCTCGGGGTGCAGGACCATGAGCATCCGCTCCTGGCTTTCCGAGAGCATCATCTCATAGGCGGTCATATGGGTTTCACGCTGCGGCACGTCGTCGAGCTGCAGCTTGATCCCCAGACCGCCCTTGTCGCCCATCTCGACCGCCGAGCAGGTCAGACCCGCCGCGCCCATGTCCTGAATGGAAATGACCGCGCCGGTTTCCATCAGCTCGAGGCAGGCCTCGAGCAGGCGCTTTTCGGTAAAGGGGTCACCGACCTGAACGGTGGGGCGCTTTTCCTCGATCGTGTCATCGAACTCGGCCGAGGCCATCGTCGCGCCGCCGACACCGTCGCGGCCGGTCTTGGCGCCGAGGTAGACCACCGGCATGCCGACGCCCGAGGCGGCCGAATAGAAGATCTTGTCGGCATCCGCGAGGCCCGCGGCAAAGGCGTTGACCAGGCAGTTGCAGTTATAGCTGGCGTGGAACCGCACCTCGCCGCCCACGTTCGGCACGCCGAAGCAGTTGCCATAGCTGCCGATCCCCTCGACCACGCCCTTGACGATGTGCGCGGTCTTGGGGTGCGAGGGCAGGCCGAAGCTGAGCGCATTCATCGCGGCGATCGGCCGCGCGCCCATCGTGAAGACGTCGCGCAGGATGCCGCCGACACCCGTCGCCGCGCCCTGATGGGGCTCGATATAGGACGGGTGGTTATGGCTCTCCATCTTGAAGATCAGCGCCTGACCGTCGCCGATGTCCACGACACCCGCGTTCTCGCCCGGGCCGCAGATCACCTGCGGGCCCTTGGTCGGCAGGGTGCGCAGCCATTTCTTGGACGATTTATAGGAACAGTGCTCGTTCCACATCGCGCTGAAGATGCCGAGTTCGGTGAACGTGGGCTCGCGGCCGATGATCTCGAGGATCCGCTGGTATTCGTCGGGCTTGAGCCCGTGCGCGGCGATCAGGTCGGGGGTGATGGCGGGTTCGGTCATGGCGTCTTTCCCGGACACGGCTGTGTTGGCTGCGTCATACGGGAAGCGCGGGCCGAGGGAAAGTCCCTGTAAACCCGGAACCGCGCCTGGATGTGGGGCGGCGGCGGGCAAAAAAAAGGCCGAGCTGAGCTCGGCCCAAGTCCAACAGGGAGGTAAAGATACAAGGCCAAGCCATGTATCTCACAATCCGAAATAGTCGAATCGCTTCATCCGTTCAAGAATTTCTTTGCTGCACGTGCATCATAGCCGCGATGCGTTGCATGCATGTCTCACTTCGGTGAGTAGGTCTTCGGCGTCGCTAGTCGCTCCGTCCTTGTTCACTGCGTTGGCGGCGATAGGCGATAACCCCTTCGAGGACGAATTCGCGGAATGCCGCGACGCGCTTGGAATGGCGCAACTCCTCAGGGTAGGCGAGGAAAACGGGAACCTCGGCGCTTTCGATATCCGGCATCACCCGGACCAGTTGCGGAAAGTCGTCGGTCAGGTAGTCGGGCAACACGCCGATCCCCAGATCGTTCAGAACCGCCTGCAACACGCCGAAATAGTTGTTGATCGTGAAGGTGGTGCGCACGGTATGCGCCATCAGCTCGCGGATCAGCGCGGCCCCCGCCGAGACCTGATGCGCGCTGGCGTTCTGGCAGACCAGCCGATGCTGGGCCATTTCGTCCATCGTCGCGGGCATGCCGTTCTGGCGCGCATATTCCGGCGAGGCATAAAGCCGCATCCGCACGCCCATCAGCCGCTTGCGGATCAGGTCGGCCTGGCTGGGCTCCTTCATCCGAATCGCGATGTCGGCCTCGCGCATCGGCAGGTCGAGCACGCGCTCTTCCAGCATCAGGTCGATTTTCAGATCGGGATACTTGGCATAGAGGGTCGGCAGGCGTGGGGCCAGCCAGAGCGTGCCGAATCCGGTCGTGGTGGTCACGCGCAGCTCGCCGTAGACCTCTTCCTCGCTGTCGCGGATCCGCGCTGCGGCGGTTTCCAGCCGCGTGGTCATCGCCCGCGTCGCTTCGAACAGCAGTTCGCCCTGTTCGGTCAGGATCAGCCCGCGCGCGTGGCGGTGGAACAGCGTCGTGCCGAGCGATTCCTCCAGCCCGCGGATCTGGCGGCTGACGGCGGACTGGCTGAGCCCGAGGGAATCACCCGCGTGCGTCAGGCTGCCGGCATCGGCAACGGCGTGAAAGATCCTGAGTTTGTCCCAATCCATAGGGGCTGTCGCGGGCGTCCTGTGCGATGCGTCCGCCCGGTTCTAGGGCAGAATGCGGCAATTCGAAAGAGAAGTTTCGGTGACGACCCGGCGGAAACTCCGGAGATTGACCGAAAAATAGGCGATGCGCCCGGAAAAGGCACGGTGCCGCCGCGTGTTGCCGCGTCGCACGGCTGTTACAGCGCCGCCTTATGCCTCGGGCAAACGCAAACGGGGTTTGTCATGTCCTTCGTCACCCTCGACGCCGCGGTGCCGCTGCGGCCACAGCCCCTGCCGGTCAGGGGCAATTCCGACCGCATGGTGAACCTGCGGGCCGTCACCCGCGAGATCACCTATGCCCATGCCGCCCGGACCGCCCCGGCGCGGGGGATCATCCGCGGGCTCGAGGCCGCGACCGGGCGCGGCGCGCTGATCCGCCGCGCTGCCGGCTACGAGGCCGAGGTCGCCGCCGGTGCCGACTTCTGGCGGGTGATGATGGAGCGATTCGGGATCCGCCTTGACGTGGTGCGGGGGTCCCTGGGCGCGATCCCCGACAGCGGGCCGCTGGTGGTGGTGGCGAACCATCCCTTCGGTATCCTCGACGGTCTGGTGATGGCGCATATCCTGTCGGGCGTGCGTCGCGGCGATTTCC
The DNA here is from genome assembly GCA_020637595.1 of Rhodobacter sp. GTDB lineage: Bacteria > Pseudomonadota > Alphaproteobacteria > Rhodobacterales > Rhodobacteraceae > Pararhodobacter. The sequence goes on from JACKKE010000001.1 coordinate 94,070, forward strand.
GGGTGCTCGCGCATCAGGTTTTCTCTCAGGCCGAGGACGTGCGCCGCTCGATCCTGCCGGTCGATTTCGCCGGCACGCCCGAGGCCCAGGCCGCCAACCTGCGCACCCGGGCCGAGGCCATCGGCTATCTGCGCGACGGTGGCGCGGTCGGGATCTTTCCCGGGGGCACGGTGTCCACCGCGCGCCACCCGATGGGCCAGCCGATGGACCCGATCTGGCGCAGCTTTGCCGCCCGGATGATCCTGCGCTCGGGGGCGACGGTGGTGCCGATCTGGTTCGACGGGCAGAACTCGCGCCTGTTTCAGCTGGCCAGCCATCTCAGCCCGACGCTGCGCGTGGCGCTGCTGTTGCGCGAATTCCGGGTGCGGGTGAACCAGCCGGTGCGGCTGGCGGTCGGCGCGCCGATCCCCGCCGAGGTGCTGTCGCGGCAGGCTGGCGACGGAAAACAGATGATGGATTTCCTGCGCCGGGCGACGTATGGATTGTCGCCACAGCCCTTGGATGCAGGCCTTCTGGGTCACGAGTTCGAGGAGCACCACAAACGATAGAGGCAAGGCATGGCAGTCGGCGTGTTCGATTCGGGGTTGGGCGGCCTGACGGTCCTGGACGCCCTGGTGCGCAGGCTGCCGGATGTGCCCTTTGTCTATTACGGTGACAACGCCAATGCGCCCTATGGTGTGCGCGATGCCGACGACATCTATCGCCTGACCTGTCAGGGCGTGCAGCGCCTCTTTGACGAAGGCTGCGACCTGGTGATCCTGGCGTGCAACACCGCCTCGGCCGCGGCCCTGCGCCGGATGCAGGAGCACTGGATCCCGCCGGGCAAGCGCGTGCTGGGCGTGTTCGTGCCGCTGATCGAGGCGTTGACCGAACGCCAGTGGGGCGACAACTCGCCCCCGCGCGAGGTCTCGGTCAAGCATGTCGCGCTGTTCGCCACGCCGGCGACGGTTGCCAGCCGCGCCTTTCAGCGCGAACTGGCGTTTCGCGCGATCGGCGTCGATGTCGAGGCCCAGCCCTGCGGCGGGGTCGTCGACGCGATCGAGCAGGGCGACATGATCCTGGCCGAGGCGCTGGTCCATTCCCATGTCGAGGCCCTGCACCGCCGCATGCCCAAACCCGAAGCCGCGGTTCTGGGCTGCACCCATTACCCGCTGATGGAAGACGCCTTCCGCGCCGCGCTCGGCCCCGGGGTGGCGATCTATTCGCAGCCCGAGCTGGTGGCCGCCAGCCTGGACGACTATCTCAAACGCCACCCCGAGATGATCGGCCCCGGCACCGAAAGCGTCTTTCTGACCACGGGCGACCCGGTGGCGGTGGGCCACAAGGCGACGCAATTCCTGCGCCGGCGGATTCCGTTCCGCGCCGCGTGATGCGGCATTTGCGCCCGTTGATGTGGCGGGTGTCTGTGCCTATGTCTGCCGGAAACGCGCGAACGGGTGGAGGAAGAACGGCATGGCCGGCATGAAAAGCCTGAAAAAGAAGCGGCGGGTGCAGATCATCGTCGTCGCCGCGGTGGCGCTGGCGCTCAGCACGGGGCTGATCGGCTATGCGATGCGCGACGGCATCAACTTCTTCCGCTCGCCCAGCCAGGTGCGCGCCGAACCGCCGTCCGCGAACGAGGTGTTCCGCCTCGGCGGCATGGTCGAAGAGGGCACGCTGGTGCGCGGTCAGGGGCACGAGATCGTGTTTCGCGTGACCGATTTCTGCGAATCCGTCGAGGTGCGCTATTCGGGCATCCTGCCCGACCTGTTCGGCGAGAACGAGGGCACGGTGGCGACCGGCCGTCTGGTGGACGGGGTCTTTGTCGCGACCGAGATCCTGGCCAAGCACGACGAGACCTATATGCCGCGCGAGGTCGCGGATTCGCTGGCGGCCGGTGGTCAGCCCACTGCGGCGACGGGGCACCCCGAATGCGAATACCACGGCGACTACGCAACGCCCGGCAACAACACCTGATCTGAACCGCCCCGCGCGATCCTTCCGCCGATCCATGCAGGAGAGGCGGAATGCAGGACGTGCGGCAACTGGCCGAGGACATCGTCACCCGCGAGGGCGGCTATGTCGATGACCCGAATGACCCGGGCGGGGCTACGAATTTCGGTGTGACGATCCACACGATGCGCCGGCTGGGACTGGACCTGACCGGTGACGGGCGGGTGGACGCGGGCGATGTGCGGGCGCTGACCCGCGATCAGGCGGTGGCGATCTTTCTCGAACATTACTACACCCGCCCCGGCATTGCTGCGCTGCCCGAGGCGCTGCAGCCCTCGGTCTTTGACATGTATGTCAACGCCGGGGGCAATGCGGTGCGCGTTCTGCAGCGGCTGCTGATCGAAATGGGCTATGATCTGGATGTAGACGGGGTGATCGGCCCACAGACGATCCGCGCCGCCGATGCCGCCGCCCGCGCCGCCCCCGCGCATATCGCCGATGCCTACGGGATTGCCCGGCGCGACTATTATTATGCGCTGGCCGACCGCCGCCCCGCCAGCCGGCGCTATGCCCGCCGCCGCGACGGCGGCAAGGGCGGCTGGATCGTCCGGGCCGAGCATTTCATCGCCCCGCGTTATCATCTGAGCGAGGCCGAGCACCGCGAAAGGACCGCGTCATGGGTCTGATGACGACGCTGCTGCGCGCGCTGGCCCGGCCCGGCGCCCTCGAAGGGGCCGGGCGCACGGTCGCCGGTGTGGCCGAGGTGTTCCGCCCCAACGCGACGCGCGAGCTGGAGCTGGGGCACGAGGCCCTGGTCGCGGCCCAGTCCACCGCCGCCGCCGAATTCCGCCATGCCGGCAACGGGCGTTTCGATGCGCTGGTGAACGGGCTGAACCGGCTGCCGCGGCCGATGCTGGCGCTGGGAACGCTGGGGCTCTTTGTCTATGCGATGGCCGATCCGGCGGGGTTCACCCTGCGCATGCAGGGGCTGGCGGCGGTGCCCGAGCCGCTGTGGTGGCTGCTGGGCGCCATCGTCGCGTTTTACTTTGGTGCCCGCGAAACGCATTACCGACGCGCTCTGACCGATCCGCCCGCGCCCCGCGCGGCACCGGCCACCCCGGCCACCCCGCCGCGCAATCCGGCGCTGGACGACTGGCGCGCGGCGCTGGCGGGGCAGGATCCCTGAGTTACTCGGCTGCCAGCTTGAACACCGGGTCCATCGAGGCCAGGATCTCGTCGGACAGGTGGCACTTGATCTGATGCCCGCCCGCGAGTTGCCGCATCGGTGGCAGCTCGCTCTCGCACAGGCCGCCCGGCACCTCCGACTTCCAGCGACAGCGGGTCTGGAACGGGCAGCCCGGCGGCGGGTTGACCGCGGACGGGATGTCGCCCTCGAGCACGATCCGCTTCTTCTCGATCTTGGTATCGGCAATCGGCACGGCGGACAGCAGCGCCTCGGTATAGGGGTGATAGGGCGGGGCGAACACCTGATCGGTGGTGCCCAGTTCCACCACATGGCCCAGATACATCACCAGCACCCGGTCGCTGAGATAGCGCACGATCGAAAGGTCATGGCTGATGAACAAAAGTGTCGTCTTGTTCTCGCGCTGGATCTCCATCAGCAGGTCGGTCACCGCCGCCTGCACCGACACATCGAGCGCCGAGACCGGTTCATCCGCGATCACCACCTTGGCGTTGCCGGCAAAGGCCCGGGCGATGCCCACCCGCTGCTTCTGCCCGCCCGACAGCTGCCGCGGCATCCGCGTGGCGAATTCGCGCGGCAGTTTCACCAGGTCCAGAAGCTCCAGCATCCGCTGCTGACGCTCGGCGTCCGAGGTGCCGATGCCGAAGATTTCCAGCGCGCGGACGATCTGCCGGCCCACGGTCATCGACGGGTTCAGCGTGTCGAACGGGTTCTGGAACACCATCTGCAACGAGGACACGGTGTCGGTGTTGCGGTGCTCGATGGGTGTCGACTGCACGTTCTCGTCGAACAGCATGATCTGGCCGTCGGTGGCGGTTTCGAGCCCCATCAACACCTTGGCAAAGGTCGACTTGCCGCAGCCCGATTCCCCGACGATCGCCAGAGTCTCGCCCTCGCGGGCATCGAAGGTCAGGGTCTCGTTGGCCTTGACCACCTTGGTGTCGCCGCTCCGGAACAGCGACGAGGCCGCGACTTCATAATATTTGCGCACGTCGTCCATCCGCAGCACCACATCCCCGATATCCGAGGATTCATGCTGCGTGCCGGCCGGCGGCGGTGCGCTCCAGTCGATTTCGGCAAAGCGCAGGCAGCGGCTGTCGTGGCGGGTGTCGCCGGACACGCCGGTCATCGCGATGTCGCCCGCGTCGCAACGCCCGGCCTGGAAATAATCGCAGCGCGGGCCGAAATTGCAGCCGTTCGGGCGCTCGTGCGGCAGGGGGAAATTGCCGGGGATCGCCCGCAGGGGGCGCGTCGTCTTGTCGGCGCCGGGCAGCGGGATCGAGCGGAACAGCGCCTGAGTATAGGGGTGGCGCATCTTGTCGAAGACGTCCTTGATGCCGCCGGTCTCGACCGCCTCGCCGGAATACATCACGGTGATCCGGTCGCAGACCTCCATCACCAGGCCGAGGTTGTGCGAGATGAACAGCATCGAGGTGCCGTATTTTTCGGCCAGATCATTGACCAGATCGACGATCCCGGCCTCGACCGTGACATCGAGCGCAGTCGTCGGCTCGTCGAGGATCAGCAGCGCCGGTTTCGACATCAGCGCCATCGCGATGACGATCCGCTGCTGCTGGCCGCCGGACAGCTGGTGCGGATAGCTGTTGAGGATCCGGTCGGGGTCGGGCAGGCGGACATCGGCCACCAGCTGCCGGGCCAGCGCCCAGGCCTCGGCTTTCGGCATGTTCTGGTGGATGATCGGCACCTCGGCCAGCTGCTTGCCGATCTTCATCGCCGGGTTCAGCGAGGCCATCGGCTCCTGGTAGATCATCGCGATTTCCGAACCGCGCAGGGTGCGCAACTCGTCCTGGCCCATCGTCGTCAGGTCGCGGCCCTTGAACTTGATCGTGCCGCCGACGATCCGCCCGTTGACACCCAGGTCGCGCATCACCGCCAGCGCCACGGTCGACTTGCCGCAGCCGGATTCGCCCACCAGCCCCATCGCCTCGCCGGGCATGACGGTGCAGGAGAAATCCATCACCGCCGGGATTTCCCGCAGGCGGGTGAAGAAGCTGATCGAGAGGTTCCTGATCTCGAGGATCGGTTGGTCAGGGGTCCAGTCGGTCATCGCGGTCTCCTGTGGCGGGCAGCGGAGCCGGGGGCGCTGCCCCCGGACCCCCGGCGTATTTCAGGCAAGATGAAGGGGCGCGGGCGGGCATCAATCCTTGAGGCTTTCTTCGCGCAGCCCGTCGGCGAGCAGGTTGAGGCCAAGGACGAGGCTCATCAGGCTGAGCGCAGGGACCAGCGCCGGGTGGGGATAGACGGTGAGCAGGCGGCGGCCGGCGTTGATCGTCGAGCCCCAGTCGGGGCTTTCGGGCGAGACGCCGAGGCCGAAGAAGCCGAGCGTGCCGAGGAGGATCGTCGTGTAGCCGATCCTCAGGCAGAAATCGACGATCAGGGGCCCGCGGGCGTTGGGCAGGATTTCCCAGAGCATGATATACCAGGGGCCCTCGCCGCGGGTCTGGGCGGCGGCGACATAGTCGCGGGTCTTGATGTCCAGGGTGATGCCGCGGACGATGCGGAAGACCGTGGGCGCGTTGACGAAGACCACCGCGACGAAGACGTTCAGCAGGTTCGGCGACATCGACCACAGGCCGCTGGGATCGGCGTCGAACACGAGCCCGGCATAGGCCCAGACGCCGATCACCAGGATGATCCCGACATAGAGGTTGCGCTTGGCTGGCTGGGTGAAGAAGCGGCTGTTCAACAGCACGGTCGCGAACAGGATCGGCACCAGGAACAGCACGCCCGCCATCACCACCGGGATCAGCGTGTCCTGGATTTCCGGGGCGACCAGCAGGAAGAACAGCAGGATCACCGGGAAGGCCAGCACCAAATTGGCGAGGAAGGTCAGGCCGGTGTCCAGCTTGCCACCGAAATAGCCGGCCGGCAGGCCGAGGCTGATGCCGATCATAAACGAGATCATCGCCGCGAAGGGGGCGATGCGCAGCACCTCGCGCGCGCCCATCACCATCCGCGAGAACACGTCGCGCGCCAGGCTGTCGCCGCCAAACAGGTAATAGGGATAGAGGGCGTCAGGCCGGGGCAGGGGCGTTCCGGGCACCACGTTGCGCATCCGGCTGACCTGGGCCAGCGGGTCGTGGGTGATGATCAGGTCGGCAAAGAAGGCGGTGAACAACCAGAACATGACGATGGCAAAGCCGATCATGCCGACGTTTGAATCGAAGAGCTTGCCGTAAAGACCCAGCTTGCGCTTGAAGCGGATCGACAGGGCGAAGGTGACGACGAGGGCGATCCAGACCGGCAGCAGCTGCTGCGCCGCACGGGCCAGGATTTCGAGCCAGCTCAGGGGTTCCACGGGCGGGCCTCCTTACGAAATCCGGATGCGGGGGTTGAGATAGACATAGCCGATGTCGGACATCAGCTGGGTGACCAGCACGACGATCACCGCCACCACCGACGAGGCCAGCAGCAGTTCGATGTCATTGTTCACCGCCGCCTCATAGAGGGTCCAGCCAAAGCCCGGGTAGCTGAACAGCACCTCGGAGATCACCACCCCGTTCAACAGCCACGGGATCTGCAGCATGATCACCGTGAAGGGGGCGATCAGCGCGTTTCTGAGCGCGTGCTTGAGGACGATATTGGCAAAGCTCACGCCCTTCAGCCGGGCGGTGCGGATATACTGCTGCGTCATCACCTCGGTCATCGAAGCGCGGGTGATGCGGGCGACATAGCCCATGCCGTAAAGCGCGATGGTCAGGACCGGCAGCGTGAAGTTCGACAGGGTGATCGTGTCCAGCGCCGAGCGGGCGTTGCCCTGAAACAGCACCGGCCCGTCGATCCAGCCCCAGCTGACGAGAAGCGGCGAAAGGCCGACGGTCGAAGAGGCCAGCAGCGCGATGAACAGCACGCCCGAGACGTATTCCGGCGTCGCGGTGGTGGCGATGGCAAAGGTCGACAGCGTGCGGTCGGTGCGCGAGCCCTCGCGCATCCCGGCCAGCACGCCGACCAGCAGCGCCATCGGCACCATGACGATCAGCACCCACATCATCAAGAGGCCGGTGGCCCCCAGCCTCGCGCCGATCACCGAGGCGACCTCGTCGCGGAACCGGGTCGAGAACCCCCATTCGCCCTGCAGCAGCCCGCAGCGGGTGCCGGCGGCGGCGGGGTCGTCGCGCAGCGCCACGCAGCGCCCGGTAACCGTGCCGTCATCGGCCTCGCGCACCCAGCCCGGCAGCACGCCCAGCCATTCGCCATAGCGCACCAGAACCGGCGAGCCATAACCGTTGCGGTCGATCCAGCGCGCGACCTCCTCGTCGGTCATACGGCTGCCGGCCTGGGTCTTGGCCAGGGTTTCCAGCTTGGCGGGCAGATTGGTGAGATAGAAGACCACGAGGGTCAGGCACAGGGCGGTGACAAACATCACGCCAATGCGCCGCAGCAGGAACAACAGCATGGGGTCTCCTGTTGTTGGGCGGCAGGGACCATGAACGCGCCCTTTCGCCGCAAGGGCGCCAGAGCTGTCGCGGGGCAGGGAAGAAAGGGCGGGGCGCGCGGCACCAACACGGGCACGCGCCCCGCCCGGGTCAGATCACGACTTCCAGTAGTTGACGTAGTCCACCACGAAGGTCGGATGCATCTCGGCGCCGTGGACGTCCGGCCGTGCGTTGCGGAAGATCGAGCGCCAGTAGGGCTGAATCATCACGCCCTCTTCCTGCATGATCTCCTCAAGCCGCTGCATCACCGTGCGGCGCGCGTCCGCATCGGCGATCCCGTTGGCCTGATCCAGCAACCCGTCGAACTCGGCGTTCGAGAACGCGGTTTCGTTCCACGGCACGCCCGAGCGGTAGGCCAGGTTCAGCACCTGCACGCCCAGCGGGCGCATGTTCCATTCGGTCGCCGACCAGGGGTATTTCGTCCAGTCGTTCCAGAAGGTTGCGCCGGGCAGGATCGTCCGGGCGATGTTGATGCCGGCGTCGCGGACCTGCGCGGCCACCGCGTCGCAGGTTTCCGCCTGCCAGGGCTCGTCGATCGAGATCAGCTCGAACTCGTAATCGCCAAGGCCCGCCGCCTCGACGGCGGCGCGTGCGGCGGCACCGTCGACGCTCAGCGCCGGCAGTTGCGCGTATTCCGGGTGGATCGGGCAGACGTGGTGGTTTTCGGCCACGGTGCCCAGATCGTTGTAACCCAGTTCCAGGACGATCGCGTTGTTCACCGCCATCTGCAGCGCGCGGCGCACGTCACGGTTGTTGTAGGGTTCGCTGTCCTGGTTGAAGCGCACGGCGATGGTCGCCGCCGTCACCGCCTCGGAGCGCGGCATGCCGATTGCATCGAAGATGTCGATGATATCGCCCTGCGCCTGATAGTTCAGGTCGATCTCGCCGGCTTCGGCGGCCGCGATCCAGGCCGCCGGGTCGGTGCCGAGGTCGACGAACTCGATCTGGTCGAGCCAGGCGCCGTTGCCTTCGTTCCACCAGGTGTGATCGGCGTTGCGCACGACGGTTGCGCCGATGCCGGGCTCGTAGCTGGTCGGCAGATAGGGACCGGTGCCGATCGGGTTGGCGACCGGGTCGTCGCCGGTGAACGCGGGGTGCACCACTGCGGCCGGATAGTCCGCGATCGAGACCATCAGCGCGATGTCGGGCTGGGCCAGGTTCACCCGCAGGGTCAGGTCATCGACCACCTCGAGGCCGCCGGCGCGCACCGCGCCATCCTCGACCAGCGAACCCATGCGGGTCGCCATCGAGTTCCCCTCGACCGAGGCATCGCACCAGCGTTCGAAGTTGTGCGCGATATGGGCGGCGGTCAGGTCGTCGCCGTTGTTCCACTTCACGCCCGGACGGATGTGCAGGGTATAGGTCTTAGCATCCTCGCTGGCTTCCCAGCTTTCCAGCAGAACCGGGGTCAGCGTGCCGTCGCGCTGATAGTCGACCAGGTATTCCAGCCAGCCGCGGCAGGCGTTGGCCAGTTCCGACCAGTCCCAGGTGCGCGGATCGCGCTGGGCCTTGATCGACATCTGCATGCGCAGCGTGCCGCCCATCATCGGGGTCTGCGCCTGCGCTTCGGGGGCGGCGAGGCCCAGCAGCCCGTAAGCCGTGGGAACCGCAACCCCCAGCGCGGTTGCCCGCGTCAGGAATTCACGCCGGCTCAGTTTGCCCTCGGTGCATTCGCGTGCATACATGCGGGCGGCCGCATGAACGTCACCCGAGCCGTGGATCATGTCCTTCATTGGTGCTTCTCCCTGTTGAGATGTCTTGTCGTTGTGGTCGGGCGACTGGCGCGCCTCGCTCTGCGTCATTGCGCCGCAAGGTCGCTGCATTTGCCGTCCGAATTGCGACCCGAACCCATCCAAACGCGACCTGCCCGGAAATTCAACCCACTTCTGGCGGATCTATCCATAATTTCAGGTTATGCAGATTCGGTGACAAAACTTGGGAGGGCCTAGTCTCGCGGTGCGCCGCCCTGAAAATTGTTGGCGCTGCCATAAGTGCAGGGGGCTTCCTGCATCTGCAGGTGCAGGGCGCTGTCGTCATAGGGATGCGCCCGGGCCAGACCCTCGTCAAAGTCGATTCCCAGCCCCGGCGCGGTGGGCACCGGGATATAACCGTCCTCGACCCGCAGGCTGTGGCGGATCAGCGGCAGGTGGAATTCGCCCCCGGTCTGGATCGTCTCGACCAGCAGCAGGTTGGGCAATGTCGCGCCCAGCTGGATGTTCGCCGCCCATTCCACCGGTCCGGCATAGAGATGCGGCGCCACCTGGGCGCCGAAGGCCTCGGCCATGCCGGCGATCTTCTTGGTCTCCAGAATCCCGCCCGAGCGCCCCAGCGCCGGCTGCAGGATCGACGCCCCGCCGGACCGCAGCAGCGTGCCGAACTCGGCCTTGGTGGTCATCCGCTCGCCGGTGGCCAGGGGGATCCGCACCGCCTGCGCGACCTGCGCAAAGTCCAGCAGGTTGTCGGGCGGGATCGGCTCCTCGAACCACAGCGGGCTGAAGGGCTCCAGCGCCTGACCCAGCCGGATCGCTCCCGAGGGGGTGAACTGGCCATGCGTGCCGAACAGCAGGTCCGCCCGGGTGCCGACCGCGTCGCGGATCGCCCGGCACATGCGCACGCTCAAGTCGATATCCGACAGCGCCGGCTGATGCCCGCCGCGGATCGTATAGGGCCCGGCCGGGTCGAACTTGATCGCGGTAAAGCCTTGCTCGACCGCCGCCAGCGCCGCCTCGGCCTGCATGTCGGGCGAGGACCAGAAGGCGCGCGGGTCCATCCCCGACAGCGGATAGAGATAGGTGTAGGCGCGCAGCCGCTCGTTCATCCGCCCGCCGATCAGCGCATGCACCGGGCGGTCATGCGCCTTGCCCAGGATGTCCCAGCAGGCGATCTCCAGCCCCGAGAAGGCACCCATCACCGTCAGGTCAGGGCGCTGGGTGAAGCCTGCGGAATAGGCGCGGCGGAACATCAGCTCGATATTCTCGGGCGACTCGCCCTGCATGTGGCGGGTGAACACGTCCTCGATCACCGCGACCATCGCCCTGGGGCCGACCGAGGCGGCGTAGACCTCGCCATAGCCGACGATCCCGCAGGCGGTGGTCAGCTTGACGATCAGCCAGTAGCGCCCGCCCCAGCCGGGGGGCGGGGTGCCGATGACGAAGGTTTCCAGATCCTGCAGCTTCATGGTCCCCTCCGGTCCGGGAAACGGCGCGTCGACGCGCCGTGACACGCGGTGTCGACACCGCGTTCGCGCGGGCTCATTCCATCAGGATCACATTGCGCCGCACCGCGCCGTTGCGGGCGTCGGCAATCGCCTGGTTGATCTGCTCGAACGTATAGCGCCCGGAAATCAGCTCTTCGAGTTTCAGCCGGCCCTGCCGCCACAACTCGACCAGATAGGGGATGTCGCGCTGCACCACGGTCGCGCCCATGAAACTGCCCTTGAGGGTCTGCGCGGTGGCGGCGACGATCACTGGCTCGACCTCCATCGCCGCGCCCGAGGGCGGCATGCCGACCATCACCACCGTGCCGCCCTTGGCCGCCAGTGCCGGTGCGCCCTGATAGGCGGCGATCGCGCCGACGGTGACAAAGACGTAATCCGCGCCGTTGCCGTCGGTCAGCCCCATCACCGCCTTGCGCAGCCCCTTCATGTCGGCGCGCAGCACGTCGGTCGCTCCGAAGTCCCGGGCCGCGTCCAGCTTTTCGTCGGCGATGTCGATGGCGATCACCCTGGCCGCGCCCGACAGCCGCGCGCCCTGGATGGTGTTCAGCCCGACCCCGCCCGCGCCGATCACCACGCAGTTCGACCCGGCCTCGACCCCGGCGGTGTTGATCGCAGCCCCGGTGCCGGTGATCACGCCGCAGGCCAGAAGCGCGCCCAGCTCCATCGGCAGGTCGCCGGGCACCTTGGCGACCTGGCTGGCGTGCACCACGACCTCTTCGGCAAAGGCCCCGGTATCGAGCCCGTGTTCCACCACCGTGCCATCGGGCAGGGACAGCACGCCGTTGCCCCGGTTGTAGCGTGCCGAGCACAGGAAGGGTTTGCCCGTCATGCAGGACCGGCACTGACCGCAGGCGCGGATCATCGTCACCACCACCCGGTCGCCCGTCGTGATGCCGCGCACGCCCTCGCCGGTGGCCAGCACCGTGCCCGCTGCCTCATGGCCATAGACCGCCGGCAGCACCGAATGCCAGGCCCCGTCCAGATAGCCGATGTCGGAATGGCAGATCGCCACCGCGCCCACGCGCACGCGGATTTCGCCGGGGCCGGGATCGCGCAGCACGACCTCCTCGATGGTCAGGGGTTTGCCGAATTCGCGGCAGACGGCGGCTTTCATGGGGGTTCCTCCTCGATGTCGGGGCCAGTGAACACGCGCGGCCCCTCGGGTGCAAGCCCGCCCTTGCGTCGCCTTACGGGTGGTGATGCGCGCGTTCCGCCCCGGCGCGGCGCAGGATCTGCACCGACGAGGACAGGAACAGCCCGGCCATCGCGATCGCCACCACCAGATCCGGCCAGCCCGATCCCAGTGCCGCCACCATCACTGCCGCCCCCATCACCGCGACATTGCCGATCGCGTCGTTGCGGCTGCACAGCCAGACCGAGCGGACATTCGCATCCCCCTCGCGCCAGCGCATCAGGATCAGCACCGAGGCGACATTGGCTGCCAGCGCAGCAAAGCCCACGGCGCCCATCACCTCGGCGCGGGGCAGCCCCGGGGCCAGCGCATCGCGCAGTGCCAGCCCCAGCACCCACAGCGCCATCACCGCCAGCGACAGCCCCTTGATCTGCGCGACCCGCGCGCGGTGGTGCAGCGGCCGGCCGATCGCCCAGAGGCTCAGCGCATAGGTCGTGGCATCCGCGCCGAAATCCAGCGCATCGGCCTGCAGCGCGCGGCTGCCGGCCAGCGCGCCGGCGGTCATTTCGACGATGAACAGCGCCGCGTTCAGCACGATCACCGCGATCAGCGCGCGACGATAGGCGGGGCTGGTGCCGTCAAACTCCAGCTCGTGATCGTGATGGTGGTCATGCGGCATGGCGTGGGCCTTTGGTTGATTCTGTCTCCGAGACGGGCGTAACATCTCCAGCGACTGGAGAAGCAAGGCGGAATGTCATGCCGGACCTGACGATTGGCGAGGCCGCCCGGGCCTCGGGCGTGCGCGTCACGACGATCCGTTTCTACGAGGAACGCGGCCTGTTGCCCGCGCCGCCGCGCACGGACGGGGGGCGCAGGCTTTACGACCAGCCGGCGGTGAGCCGGCTCGCCTTCATCCACCACGCGCGGGCGCTGGGGTTCCCGCTGGACGCCGTGGCCGAGCTGCTGGCGCTGCAGGACGAACCCGGGCAGCCCTGCGACGCCGCCGATTCTATCGCCCGCCGTCAGCTGGCCGAGGTCGACCGCCGCATCACCCGCCTGCAGGCCCTGCGCGCGGAACTGGCGCGGATGACCCGGCCCCATGCGGGTGGCACCGTCGCGACCTGCCGGGTGATCGAAAGCCTGGCCGATCATGCCCATTGCACCACCGATCATCAGGTCGAAAACGGCCCGATTGCGCCGGATTGAGGCTTGTCTTCCGCTCCTGGACAGGCTTGTCTGGGGGGCGATCACGAGGGTTTCGAGAATGCGCTACAGCGGCTTTCGCGTCTTTACCCAGGGGCTCAGGGGCAACACCGGCTGGACGCCGGCCTGGCGCAAGCCCGCCCCGAAACCCGCCTATGACATCGTCATCATCGGCGGCGGCGGGCACGGGTTGTCGACGGCCTATTACCTGGCCAAGAACCACGGGCTAAAGAACATCGCCGTGCTGGAAAAGGGCTATCTGGGCGGCGGCAACGTCGGCCGCAACACGACCATCGTGCGCGCCAACTACTTCCTGCCCGGCAACCAGGAGTTCTATTCGCATTCGCTCAAGCTCTGGGAGGGGCTGGAGGGCGAGCTGAACTATAACGTCATGCATTCGCAACGCGGGCTGATCAACCTGTTCCACTCGGACGGGCAGCGCGACGCCTTTGCCCGGCGCGGCAACGCGATGCTGGCGCAGGGCGATGACGCGATCTTGCTGGACCGCGAGGGCGTGCGCAAGCATCTGCCTTATCTCGATTTCGAGCAGACGCGCTTTCCGATCTATGGCGGGCTGTATCACCCGCGCGGCGGCACCGCGCGCCACGACGCCGTCGCCTGGGGCTATGCGCGCGGCGCGGACCGGCGCGGCGTCGACCTGATCGAGAATTGCGAGGTCACGGGGATCGACATCCAGAACGGCAAGGTGACCGGGGTGCAGACCACCCGCGGGCCGATCCGTGCGAAAAAGGTGGCGATGGTCGCCGCCGGACGCTCGGGACAGGTGGCGGCGATGGCGGGGATGCGCCTGCCGATTGAGAGCCATATCCTGCAGGCCTTTGTCACCGAGGGGCTGAAGCCGGTGATCGACCATGTCGTGAGCTTCGGCATGGGCCATTTCTATATCAGCCAGTCGGACAAGGGCGGGCTGGTGTTCGGGGGCGATCTGGATTTCTATGCGTCCTACGCCGCGCGCGGCAACCTGCCGATGGTCGAACACGTCATGGAGGCCGGCATGACGCTGATGCCGATGATCGGCCGCGCGAAGGTGCTGCGCAGCTGGGGTGGCATCATGGACATGTCGCCCGACGGCTCGCCGATCATCGACAAGACCGGGGTCGAGGGGCTCTATGTCAACTGCGGCTGGAACTATGGCGGGTTCAAGGCGGTGCCGGCGTCCGGCTATTGCCTGGCGCATCTGATCGCCACCGATCAACCGCACCCGGTGGCCGCGCGGTTCCGGCTGGATCGGTTCAGGACAGGAAGGGGATTGATGGATGAAGAAGGCACGGGGTCTCAGCACAATCTGCATTAGCCTGTTCGCCGCCCAGGCGGCGCTGGCGCAGGACATCCCCACCGGCTGCTTCTCGCGGGTTTACGACGCGCAGCACCTGGCTGCGCATCCGGCGCAGGTGGTCGAGGCGATGTGGCTCAACATCTACCAGGAACCCGAGGGCGGCGCCGAGCCGAGCTTCTGGATCGGCGCGCTGCTGGCCAGTCAGGGCCATACCGGCCGCGACGGCTATGGCGGGCAGATCTTTTCCGAAAGCGGATACTGCCAGGACGCGGCGCATTGCTTTGTCTATTGCGACGGGGGCGGTTTCGCCCTGACCCGGGCCGAGGGGGACGTGATCGAGATCACCACCAGCCATATGCGCGTGGTCAGCGGTTCGGATTGTGCCGCTGACGAAGGGCAGGCGACGACCCTCGCCGAAGTCCCGGGCGAGCCGACGATCTATCGGCTGTTCCGCTCCGAGGACCATATCTGCGCGCGAAACGAATGATGACAGGCGGAGGGCGGTCACAACGGGTCCGAGGGCTGGCGCCGGCATTTCTGGCGCTGGCCGGCGCCGCGTTGCCCGGTCCGGTCCGCGCCCAGCTGCCCGAGGACGCCTGCTTCCGCATGAGCCTGAATGCCGACACCCTGGCGCGTGCCCCGCAGCGCGGCGTGCAGGCGCTGACCGTCGAGTTCCTGCGCCTCGTCGACTGGGATCGTGCGGCCAAGGGGCCCTATCGCCATGTCCGGCTGACCGCGCGGATGGCCGGGCAGGGGCAGGCGCTGCGCGACGGGGCGATGGGGGCGCTGTTGACGGCGGTGGCGGAATGCCGGACCGACCGGTTGAGCTGCTGGGCCAACGACAACACCGCGCATTTCGACCTGCAGGTGCATGACGCTGACACGCTGGAACTGCGCACCCGCCATTTCCCGGTCGCCGACTATGGCGGCTCGATGACCGAAAGCAACCTTGCGGAGCAGGCGGACCGGGAGACGGTCTATCTCCTGACCCGCACGGACCCGATCGACTGCGCGGTGGACTGAGCGATGCCCCGGACCACCCCCCAAAGACGCCGCGGAGACTGACCGATGCGCATACCCTGTCCCTGTTGCGGATCGCGCGACCGGCGCGAATTCACCTATTACGGCGCGGCGGTGTTCCTCGACCGTCCGGCGCCGGATGCGGGCCTCGAGGCCTGGGACGGCTACCTGCACCTGCGCGACAACCCCGCCGGGGTGACCCGCGATCTGTGGTATCACGACCCCTGCGCTGCCTGGATCGAGGTCGAGCGCGACACGCTCACCCACCGCATCCTGTCGACCCACCTGGTCGAGGACGCCGCCGCCGCCCTGCGCGCCGCAAGGCCGGAGGCGCAGCCATGAGCGCATCGGAGACGGTTCGCGACCAAGGGCCGTCGACGGCCCTTGAGACATGCCGCGTCGACGCGGCGACCCACGCGCGGTCGACCGCGCGTCCGAAAGGCGCGTCGACGCGCCTTGCCCCCGCCCAGCCCGGAGTGTCGCGATGACCCAGTCCCACCGCATCCCCGGCCGGGGCCAGATCGACCGCGCGCGCCCGGTCCGCTTCCGCTTTGACGGCACGCTCTACGAGGGGTTCCAGGGCGACACCCTGGCCTCGGCGCTGTTGGCCAACGGTGTGCGCCTGATGGCGCGCAGCTTCAAGTATCACCGCCCGCGCGGGGTGATGACCGCCGGGGCCGAAGACCCTTCGGCGCTGGTCGAGGTAATCGAGGGCAATCAGCAGACGCCCAACGTGCGCGCCAGTGTGCAGGAGATCTACGAGGGCCTCGAGGCGCGCAGCCAGAACCGGATGGGCCCGTTGTCCTTCGACCTGCTGGCGGTGAACGACCGGCTGTCGCCGTTCTTCTCGGCCGGGTTCTATTACAAGACCTTCATGTGGCCCCGTGCCTTCTGGGAGCGGATCTATGAACCCGCGATCCGCCGCGCGGCGGGGCTGGGCAGCCTGTCCGGGCACCATGACGAAGGGGTCTATGAAAAGGCCTGGGCGCATTGCGACCTGCTGGTGATCGGCTCGGGCCCGACCGGGTTGATCGCCGCGCTGACCGCGGCGCGCGCCGGCGCGGATGTGATCCTGGCCGAGGATGACGCGCGGATGGGCGGGCGGCTGTTGTCCGACGGTGGCGAGATCGACGGCCAGCCGGCGCGTGACTGGGCGGCGGGGGTGCTGACCGAACTGGCGGGTCTGCGCAACGTCCGGCTGATGCCGCGCACCGCCGTCACCGGGGCCTATGACGACGGCACCTTCGGCGCGCTCGAGCGCGTGGGCCTGCACCGTGCGCCCGACGCCGAGCTGCCGCGCGAGTGCTTCTGGCGGATCCATGCCCGTCGCGCGATCCTCGCCGCCGGCGCGCTGGAACGCCCGATCGCCCACCCTGACAACGACCGGCCGGGGGTGATGATGGCCTCGGGGCTGCACAGCTACGTCAGCCGCTGGGGGGTGAACCCGGGGCGCGTGGTGCTGTTTTCGAACAACGATTCGGGGCTGGCCACGGCGCGTGCGCTGACCGCCCAGGGGATCGAGGTCGCCGCCTATGTCGATCCGCGCGAGATCCCGGTGACCGAGGATTTCCCGGTCTACGCCGGCGCGCAGGTGACCGGGACGCGCGGGCGGTTGGGGCTTAAGACGGTCGAGGTGCGCCACAAGGGCGGCACCTCGCAGATCGAGGCGCGCACGCTGGGGCTGGCCGGTGGCTGGAACCCGACCCTGCACCTGACCTGCCACATGAACGGCCGTCCCGACTGGTCGGACGCCATCGCGGCCTTTGTCCCGCGCGACGGCATGGTGCCGGGGCTGGCGGCCGCCGGTGCCGCGCGCGGGGTGTTTTCCACCGCCGGCTGTCTGGCGGATGGGGTGGCCGTGGCCGCCGAGGCGCTGAACGCGCTGGGGTTCAAGACCCCGGGCGCCAAGATCCCGCAGGCCGAGGACGCCCCCTATGCCATCGCCCCCCTCTGGGCGGTGGATGCCGGCGGGCGCGCCTGGCTCGACTTTGCCAATGACGTGACGACCAAGGACGTGAAACTGGCCGCGCAGGAAGGCTATGCCAGCGTCGAGCATATGAAACGCTATACCACGCAGGGCATGGCGCCGGATCAGGGCAAGACCTCGAACGTGGCGGCGCTGGCGGTGCTGGCCGAGGCGACGGGCCGCGAAATCCCGCAGACCGGCACCACCACCTTCCGCCCGCCCTTTGTCCCGGTGTCGATCGCGGCGATGGGCGCGGGCGGGCGCGGGCAGGGGTTTGCGCCCAAACGCCTGCTGACCTCGGACGCGAAAACGCGCGCGATGGGCGCGCCGATGATCGAGGCGGGCCTCTGGTATCGGCCCAGCTATTTCCCGCGCGCGGGCGAAACAACCTGGCGCGAGGCTTGCGACCGCGAGGTCACGATGGTGCGCGAGGCGGTCGGCGTCTGCGACGTCTCGACGCTGGGCAAGATCGACGTGCAGGGCGCGGATGCCGGGCGCTTTCTGGATCTGGTCTATACCAACGCCATGTCGACCCTGGCGGTGGGCCGCGCCCGTTACGGGCTGATGCTGCGCGAGGACGGCATGGTCATGGACGACGGCACCTGCGCCCGGCTGGGCGAGGGGCAGTTCCTGATCACCACCACCACCGCCGCCGCCGGTCTGGTGATGCGGCACATGGATTTCGTGCATCAGGCGTTCTGCGCCGACTGGGATGTGCGGTTCATCTCGGTCACCGAAAGCTGGGCGCAATTCGCCGTCGCGGGGCCCAAGGCGCGCGCGGTGCTGGCGGCAGTCTGCACCCTGCCGGACCTGCCCTTCATGGGCTGCGCACCGGTCAGCGTGGGCGGCGTTGCCGGGCGGGTGTTCCGCATCTCCTTCTCGGGAGAGCTGGGCTATGAGGTCGCGGTGCCGACCCGCTATGGCGCGGCGCTTTTCGACCGCCTCCTGGCCGCGGCCGAGGCCGAGGGCGGCGGGGCCTACGGGATGGAGGCGCTGAACGTTCTGCGGGTCGAAAAGGGCTTCCTGACCCATGCCGAGATCCACGGCCGGGTCACCGCCGACGATGTGGGTCTGGGCAAGATGGTGTCCGCGAAAAAGGATTGCATCGGCAAACCCGCCAGCCAGCGCCCGGGCCTGACCGAGGCCGGGCGCGAGCAGCTCGTCGGCCTGATGCCGGTTGATCGCGGCGACAGCCTGTCGGCGGGGGCGCATCTTTTCAACCAGCATGACGCACCGACGCGCGAGAACGATCAGGGCTATGTCACCTCGGTCGCGCCCTCGGCGACGCTGGGGATGTGGCTGGGGCTGGGATTCCTGAAAGACGGCCGCGCGCGTCATGGCGAGGTGATCCGCCTCGAAGACGGGCTGCGCGGCAAGAAGGTGCGGGTCCGGGTGGTGGACCCGGTGTTCTTCGACCCGGACGGAGGGCGGATGCGTGGCTGACCTGAAACCGACAGTGCCGTTGGCAGGGCTGAACGAGGCGATTGGCCGGGCGCGTCTGGCGGCGCTCGATCCGGGGCGGGTGACCTCGGTTGCGCCCTGGCCGGGGCGTAACGTGGATGCGGCGCTGGCGCCCTTGGGGCTGCACTTCCCGCCGCCGGGCACGGTGATCGCCGCGCAGGGTGCGCGCATCGCCTGGGCCGGGCGGCAGCTGGCCTTCCTGATCGGTGCGGAACCCCCGGCGGCGCTGGCCGGTGTCGCGGCGCTGACGGATCAGAGCGATGGCTGGGTCTGGGTGCATCTGTCGGGGGCGGATGCCTCGGCGGTGCTGGCGCGGCTGACGCCGCTCGACCTGCGCCCCTCGGCCTTTGCGGTCGGCACCGTGGCGCGCACGGTGATCAACCACATGCAGGCGCTGATCCTGCGCGGCGCCGAGGACGGGTTTGAAATCGCCGTGTTCGCCTCGATGGCCGGCACGCTGCACCACGAGCTGACCGAGGCGATGCGGCTGGTGGCGGCGCGTGCCCGGATCTGAACGTGGCACCAGCCCTGGGGTGAGGCGCGCCGGGCTGGTCGCGGGTCTGGCGCTGCTGGTGCTGGCGATGGTGGTCCCGCCGCCGCCGGGCCTCGGCGCGGACGGCTGGCGGACGCTGGCGCTGGCTCTGTGCATGGCGATCTGGTGGTCGACCGAGCCGGTGCCGATCGGCATCACCGCGCTGTTGCCCCCCGTTTTGCTGCCCCTGACCACCGAGGCGCCGCTGGCAGCGATCACCGCACCCTATGCCAATCCGCTGGTCTTCCTGTTTCTGGGCGGCTTCCTGCTGGCCGCAGCGGTCGAGCGTCACGGGTTGCATCGGCGGCTGGCGTGGCACGTGCTGCGGCTGGCCGGGACGGAACCCCGGCGGCTGGTCCTGGGAGTGATGCTGGTTTCGGCGCTGCTGTCGATGTGGATTTCCAACACGGCCGCGGTGCTGCTGCTGTTGCCCGTGGTGCTGTCGGTCCTCAAGGCCGAAGACGCAACACCGGGCCTTGCCGTGGCACTGCTGCTGGGGCTGGCCTATGGCGCGTCGATCGGCGGCACCGGCACGCTGATCGGCACGCCGCCGAACGCGCTGCTGGCCGGCTGGCTGTCCGAAGCGCGCGGCGTCGACCTGAGCTTTGCGCAATGGGCGATGCTGGGCGTGCCCTTTGTCGCGCTGTTCCTCCCCGTCGCCTGGTGGCTGCTGGCCCGCCGGCTGGGGCGGGGCGGGGCTGACGCGGCCCATGCGGCGCTGGCGCTGCTGCGCCCGGGGCCACCCGCGCGGCCCGAGGCCCGGGTCGCCGTGCTCTTTGCGCTGGCCGCCGGGCTGTGGATGACACGGCCGTTGCTGAACGCCCTGCCGGGGCTGGGGGCGCTCAGCGACGAGGGCATCGCCCTGGGGATCGGCATCGCGCTGTTCCTGGTGCCGGCCGGGCGCATTGGCGAGGGTCGCGCGCTGCTGACCTGGGACGAGGCCAAGGACCTTCCCTGGCAGGTGCTGCTGCTCTTTGGCGGCGGGCTGTCGCTGGCGGCGGCGATGGACCGCTCGGGGTTGGCGCTGTGGCTCGGGCAGGGGCTGGCAGGGATGGGTGCGCTGCCGGCGATCGCCGTGCTGGCGACGCTGGCGCTGACCGTGGTGCTGCTGACCGAACTGGTGAGCAATACCGCCGTGGTGGCGGCCCTGCTGCCGGTCGTCGGCGCGATTGCCGAGGGGACCGGCCTGATGCCCGAAATGCTGGGTGCGGCGCTGGCGCTGTCGGCCAGCTGCGCCTTCATGCTGCCGGCCGCGACGCCGCCCAACGCGCTGGTCTTTGCCTCGGGTCAGGTGACGGTGGCGCGGATGATGCGGGCCGGGGCGGTGATGAATCTGGTGTCGGTCGTTCTGGTCACGCTGCTGACGATGCTGTTGGCGCCGCTGGTCTTCTGACCCTCACCCGAAGAGCGGGGCCATTGTCCGGGCAAAGGCGTCCGAAGCCAGCCAGTCTTTCAGCACCGCATGGGCCTGCCCGGCGATCCGGTCGCGCAGGGTGGCATCGCCGGCAAGACGGCGCGCGGTGTCCTCGAAATCCTCCAGATCCCAGCGCAGCGGCACATAGGTCTCCCACGGCACGAAGATGTCGGGGGCGGTCTCGATATGGCTCATATCGGGCTTCAGCAGCACCGCGCCGCCGGCCACGGCCTCGTAATCGCGCCAGCAGACCTCGCCATAGCCGAAGGGCGAGAAGCAGATCTTCGATTGCTCCATCTCGGCCATGAAGCGGGGCAGGGGCACCGCCCCCTCGCGCACCATCCGCAGGTCGGGGACACGGGCCAGCGCCGCCTCGGCCTCGCCGCGCATGCCCTGATACCAGGGGGTGCCGCCAACCGCGAAGCGCGCGTGCAGGTCGATCGGACGGGGACCAGCCGCCGGGCGCGCGCCGAGAAGCGGCGGCATGATCAGCGGCGCGGTGGCAAACGAGGGTCCCAGCAGCAGCTTGTCCAGAAACCCGGGCGGGATGGCAAAGCACTGTTCGGGCTCGTCGATGCCATAACGGCGGTTGAAATAGTCGGTCAGGTTGGTGTCGCCGCGCGTGGGCTTGCCATAGGCCGAACGGTCGCGCAGCAGGTGTTTCTTGACATAGACATCCACCCGGCCGTCCATCCGTGCGGCATTGCGCAGGTCGGTCGGTGCGAACCAGTCGAGGCAGGCAACCCGCGCACCGGGGTGGTCGGCTGCGATCCGCGCGAACAGCCGGTCCAGATCGGCATCCGCGATGTCGAACGGGGTCTGGAAGGCGACAATGGTCGCGCCCCTGGGGGCCTCGGCGCCAGATCCGGCGCCAGACAGGACATCCCACAGATTGGCCTCGCGCAGCTCGGCACCGTACAGGCGGCGCAGGTCATCCGCATAATGGTGAAACGGGAAGATCTGGCTTTGCGGGATGCGCTCGGGCTGGGTGATCAGAAGCAGTCTTGCCCCGGCCGTCCCACCAAAGGGCCGGTTCATCGCCCGCGCGCGCAGCCGTTCCGCGCGCTTGCGCCGGGCATAGATCGCCGCGCGCCGGCGCAGCAGGTCAAATGGACGGGTGGACATCGCTGACAACGCCTTCCTGTTTCGGGGCGGCGGCGCGCAGCCGCGCCTCCAGCCGTTGCAGCCGCCGCGCCTCGTCACGGCCCATCGCCCCGACGAAGGCCCCGTGCAGCCGATAGATATCGGCGGGCCCCCGGCGCAGGGGCGTCCTGGCCAGCGAGTCGCGCACGCCCTGCAGCGCGCTGCCCGGCCCGGCCATCGCCGCCACGCGCAGCCCGTCGGCGATGTTGGTGAACCGGCTCGCGCGCCAGCGCGCCAGCGGCTGGCTGGCGAACCCCTCGGCAAAGGGGATGTCGGTAAAACCGGGGAAGGCGCGGGCGATGGCATCGTCGTGCAGCTTCTGGTCGCAGGTCACCGACCAGGGCAGTGACAGCCCCAACTCGACGAAATCCGGGTCCAGATAGGGGCAGAACACCGTCGCTGCCCCGCCCAGAACCCCGGTCGCAGTAAACGAAATCTCGCGCCGGGTGCGGTGATAGAACCAGAACGCCTGATACGGGTCGGGCCAGTCGGCATAGGCGCGCGCGGCCTGCGCGACGCGGGCGACGGCGGCGTCCCCCAGCTCTGGCGACAGCACGGCACCCGCGCCGCCGCGATGGTCCGGACGGCTGATCACTGTCCCGTGGCCGGTCATCATCCCTCGGGCGATCCCCTCGAAATCATCGCGTTGTGCGCGTTCCATGAACCCGGCGGCGTCGTTGTCGGGGTTGGTCAGGATGTCGCCGCCGATCCCGTCCACCGCCGCATAGGCGCTGCCGGTGAAGAAATCGTGCATCGGCATCATCTGCGCGTGTTCGTCGCCGCACAGCTGCGTCATCAGGACGCCGCGCAGACTGTCGCGCAGCCGCATCCGGGGGTGGCCCAGAATCGCATGGCGCACACCGGCGCGGGCGGCCACGGCGCGGGCGGCCTGAACCTCGGCGTTGAGGGCGGTGCCGCCGTGGTGGAAGGTCACGCAGGTGTCGGGCAGCCGCTTCTGGTGGTGCATTTCCAGCAGGATATGGCGCGAATCCCGCCCGCCCGACAGCGGCAGGCCCACCGGACCGTCCCAGTCCGACAGGAACCGCCGGATCGCCGCACGCGGCACCTCGATAAAGGCATCGACCGCCTGCTCGCGGCTGATCTCCAGTGCGCGCGGAGGAGGCGTGTTGTCGGTTACCTGCACCACGCCATTGCGCCACGTCAGGCGCCCGCCGGGCGGCAGCACGCGGACATCGGCAAAGGGCGTGTCATCGCCGACGAAAAAGCCCAGCCGGTGAAACACCGCCATCGCCACCGGGTCGATCCGTGGATCCGCGCCGCCCCGGGCGAAGAGCTGCAGCATCGACGGCGAGAGGGCGATCCGGTTGTCCCTGGCAAAGACAAAGAGCGAGAAATAGCCCAGCGGATCGACCTCGGCGGTCAGCGTCTCACCGTCCCAGGCCCATTGCCCCCAGATCCCGCGCGGCCTCGGATCGCCGGGCACCCGCATGCGATGGCCGACCAGCGCTGCCGCCTCGCCGGACTGGCGCGGGCCGTCGGGCGTGGCCTCGACGGCAATAAAAGGCGCATCGGCCCCGGCGTCGATCCAGGGGCGCGATTCGAATGTCTGGCGGATCAGGCCGCCGTCGGGGAACATGTCTGCTCGGTCCTTCATCGGTCCTCCGGTCTGCTGCCGGTCTTGCGGAGAAGTCTACGCAGGCCGCGCCGATGCGGCAAGCGCCGCGCTCGGTGCCTGTGCGGCCCGTGGATCAGGGGGCGAAACCGCCCATCGCGCCGGCGCTGAACACCAGGGGCGCACCCGGACGGCTGCGCGCGGCAAGCACCCGGCCGACGACGATCGCATGGTCGCCCCCGTCATGCACCGCCTCGCGGGCGCATTCGAACACCGCCAGACAGCCGGGCAGCACCGGCACGCCCTGCGCGTTCAGCGCGACGCCGGGCAGGTCGAAATCATGGCCCTGCCGCGCGAAGTGACGGCACAGCGCGTGCTGCTCGGCAGCGAGGATATGGATGGCGAAATGCGGGGCGGTGGTAAACGCCCCGAAGCGGCGCGAACTGCGCGCGGGGGACCACAGCACCAGCGGTGGATCCAGCGACAGCGAGGCAAAGCTGTTCGCGGTCATCCCCAGCGGGCCGTGACCGGTCGCGGTGGTGATCACCGTGACGCCCGTTGCATAGGCCCCCAGCGCATCGCGGAATCGCCGCTCGGATCCCGGTCCGGGCACAAAGGGGTCGGGCTCTGTCAGGTCGGTCATCGGGGCTGTGCGCACATAACTCATCGGGCCGTCCATTACTTGTCCTGACCCGAATGTGCCAGCCAAAGAGGGCCATTTTACGGCAACATAGCCCGGTGCCGCGTTGCGGCCAGTGGGGCGGGCCAATGGGGCCGGCGGTCCGGCCTCGACAAAGCTGCGGGCACTCACTAGCGTGCCGCTTTCGCACAGACCGGAGGCCCGCATGGCGCGCAAGATCATCATCGACACCGACCCCGGCCAGGACGATGCCGTGGCCATCCTGCTGGCCCTGGCCTCGCCCGAGCTGGAGGTTCTGGGCATCACCTGCGTCGCCGGCAACGTGCCGTTGAGCTACACCACGACGAACGCGCGCAAGATCTGCGAACTGGCCAAGCGCACGGATATCCGCGTTTTTGCCGGCTGCGACCGGCCCCTGCGGCGCAAGCTGGTCACCGCGGAGTATGTCCACGGCAAGACGGGTCTGGACGGGGTCGAACTGCCGGCGCCGACGATGGCCCTGCAAGACCAGCACGCGGTGGATTTCCTGATCGAGACGCTGCGGACAGAACCCGAAGGCTCCGTCACGCTGGTGCCGATCGGCCCGCTGACCAACATCGCCACCGCCATGCAGCGCGCGCCCGACATCATCGGCCGGATCGGGCAGATCGTGTTGATGGGTGGCGCCTATTTCGAGGTCGGCAACGTCACGCCGGCTGCCGAGTTCAATATCTACGTCGACCCGCAGGCGGCGGAAATCGTCTTCAGATCGGGTGTCGATCTGGTGGTGATGCCGCTCGACGTGACCCACAAGGCTCTGACCACGCGCCCCCGGATCGAGGCCTTCCGCGCCCTGGGCCACATCGGCGAAGTGGTCGCCAGCTGGACCGATTTCTTCGAACGGTTCGACATGGAGAAATACGGCAGCGAGGGTGCGCCGCTGCACGATCCCTGCACCATCGCCTGGCTGATCGCGCCGGATCTGTTCACCGGCCGCCGCATCAATGTCGAGATCGAGACCGCCAGCGAGCTGACGATGGGCATGACGGTTGCCGACTGGTGGGGGGTGACCAAACGCCCGGCGAACGCGCTGTTCATCGGCAGCATCGACGACGACGGGTTCTATACCCTGTTGACCGAGCGCATCGCCACGCTCTGATCCGACAAGAAAAGGCGCGACCGGGACTGCCCGGCCGCGCCTTTTTGTCGGGGCGTCGGATCACTCGGCCGCAGCGGGCATCGGCCGCGGACGGGTCGTGGTCAGCGCGGTCCAGGCGTCGTATTGCGACTGGAATACCTGGCCGTGCAGTTCGTCGAGGAAATGCGACTTGCGCAGGCGGTCCATCACCGGACCCTTCACCTCGCTCAGGTGCAACCCGATGCCCAGTTCGCCCAGCCGCCGGTTGATCGATTCCAGGCTTTCCAGCGCCGAAAAGTCGATCTCGTTCACCGCCGAGCACATCAGCACGACATGCTTGATCGGGCAGTCCTGGGCGACGCGGTTCTGGATCAGATCTTCCAGGAACCGGGCGTTGACGAAATACAGGCTCTCGTCCACGCGCAGGGTCAGCACGCTGTCATCGGTCTGCACCTTGTGGCGCATCACGTTGCGGAAGTGATGGGTGCCGGGCACCAGGCCGACCTCGGCCACATGCGGCCGCGAGGTCTTGTAGAGGTGCAGCCCGATCGACAGGATCACCCCGGCCGATACGCCCGTCTCCACGCCAAAACCCAGCGTCAGCAGGATCGTCGCGGCGACGGCAAAGAAATCGGCGCGCGAATAGGCCCAGGTTTTCCGCAGGATCGAGAAGTCGACCAGCGACAGCACGGCGACGATGATCGTCGCGGCCAGCGTGGCCTTGGGCAGGAAATAGACCAGGGGCGTCAGCGCGACCGCGGCCAGCGCCAGACCCAGCGCGGTATAGGCGCCCGCCGCCGGGGTTTCCGCCCCCGCGTCGAAATTCACCACCGAGCGCGAGAACCCGCCGGTCACCGGGAAACCGCCGGTAAAGGCCGCGCCCAGATTGGCCGCGCCCAGACCGATCAGCTCCTGGTCGGGGTCGATGCGCTGCCGGCGCTTGGCGGCCAGCGTCTGCGCGACCGAGATCGACTCGACAAAGCCGATGATCGAGATCAGCAGCGCCGGGATGAACAGCTGGCCGATCAGCGTCGGGTCCAGCGAGGGCATGGTCAGCGGCGGCAGCGATTGCGGCACGTCCCCGACGATCGCCACGCCTTGCCCGTTCAGCCCCAGCCCCCAGGTCGCCAGCGTGGTGACGAAAACCGCCGCCACCGGGCCGGCCTTGGTCGCCACATCGGCCAGTTTCGGGCCCAGCCCCGCCTTGCGCAGCAGGGGTTTCAGCCCCTTGCGCACCCAGAACAAAAAGGCCGTCGCGGCGACGCCGATCACCAGCGTGATCCAGTTGGTATCACCCAGATGCGAGACCAGGCTGACCAGCAGGTCAAACAGCGAATGCCCCTCGGCCCGGATGCCCAGGATATGCTTGAGCTGGCTCGCCGCGATCAGGATCCCCGAGGCGGTGATAAAGCCCGCGATCACCGGGTGGCTGAGGAAATTCGCCAGGAACCCCAGCCGGAACACCCCCATCACCAGCAGGATCGCACCCGAAAGGAAGGCCAGCGTCAGCGCGGCGATGGCATAGCCCATCGTGCCGGTTTCCGCGATATTGCCGATTGCCGCCGCGGTCATCAACGAGACCACCGCCACCGGCCCCACGGCCAGCGCCCGCGAGGTGCCGAAGATCGCATAGAGGATGATCGGCAGGATCGAGGCATAGATCCCGGCCTCGGGCGGCAGACCGGCCAGCAGGGCATAGGCCAGCGATTGCGGGATCAGCATGATGGTGACGATCACCGCGGCGATCACGTCATTCGACAGGGTTTCCCGCGTATAGCTGCGACCCCAATCGAGGACGGGCAGGTATTTGCTCAGACGCATGTTCATCGTTCCGCTCTTTCAAAGGCTTTCGGGCGGGGTTCGGTCCCCCGCCCGGATCTGCTGTCCCGGGGCGTTGCGGGGGCGCTCACGACGCCTTCGCCGAGACCTTTTCGGGTTTCACCATCCATTCCTTGCCGCGCAGCATGCCTTTCCAGTAGACCGGCGGCAGCAGCTTTTCCTTCAGCAGCCAGGCCGCGCGCGAGGGCTTGGTGCCGTCGATGACAAAGCGCGGGAAGCTGGGCAGCAGCGCGCCGCCATAGCCGAACTCTGCCAGCACGATCTTGCCGCGCTCGACCGTCAGCGGGCAGCTGCCATAGCCGTTGTAGATCGCGGTGGGCGACTTGCCGTCGATGTCGTCGGCCACGTTCTGCGCGACCACCGGGGCCTGCATCCGCGCCGCCGCGGCGGTCTTGGCATTCGGCGCATTCATCGCGTCGCCCAGCGACCAGATGTTGTCAAAGGTCTTGTGGCGCAGCGTCGACTGGTCGACATCGACCCAGCCCGCGGCATCCGCCAGCGGCGAGACGCGGATGAAATCGGGCGCGACCTGCGGCGGCACCACATGGATCATGTCGAAGTCTGTGGTCACCAGGCGCGGCGTCTCGTTCGGGGTGTTGACCGAGAAGGTCGCGGTTTTCGCCGGGCCGTCGATCGACACCAGGTTGTGGAAGAAGTTGGTGTGGATGCCATACTTCTGCACGTAGCCTTCCAGCGCCGGGACATAGTCCTTGACCCCGAACAGCACGCCGCCGGCGTTGTTGAACTGGATGTCGATCTGCGACAGCACGCCCCGGCGCTGCCATTCGTCGGCGCTCAGATACATCGCCTTTTGCGGCGCGCCGGCACATTTGATCGGCATCGGCGGCTGGGTAAAGATCGCGCGGCCGCTCTTCAGCCCCTGCACCAGGTCCCAGGTATAGGGCGCCAGGTCATAGCGATAGTTCGAGGTGACGCCATTGCGGCCCAGCGTCTCCACCAGACCGTCCACCTTGTGCCAGTCCAGTTTCAGCCCCGGGGTGACGATCAGCCGGTCGTATTTCACCACCCGGCACCCGTCGAGGATCACAGCGTTGTTCGCGGGTTCAAAAGCCGCGACCGCCGATTTGATCCAGTGCACGCCCTGCGGGATCAGGCTGCCCATCGTTCGCGCGGTGGTCGCGACGTCGAACACGCCGCCGCCGACCATCGTCCAGCCCGGCTGGTAATAATGGATATCCGCCGGGTCGATCAGCGCAATCGACAGATCCGGCTTGCGGTTGCGCAGGCTCGACGCGACTGAGATCCCGCCCGCGCCCGCGCCGACGATCACCACGTCGAACCTGGCATCGCCCGTGTCGGTCGGCGTCTTGCCGCCATTGGCGATGCGTCGGGCGACGCCGTTCATGTCATAGCCCGCAGCCTTTGTCGCGGCGAGGATATCGTGGATCGGGCGCGATTTCGCCTGGCTCAGTGACCACAGAGTCGCCGAGCGCGTGCCGGTGCGGCAATAGGCCAGAACCGGGCCGGGCAGATCGCGCATCGCCGTGGCGAAATCCTCGGCATCGCTGTCGCGCACCATGCCGGCAACGATCGGCAGATAGCGCGCCTCCAGCCCGGCAGCACGGGCTGCGGCCTCGATCTCTTCAAAGGTCGGCTGGTCGGCGGCCTCGCCGTCGGGCCGGTTGCAGAGGATGGCACGGAAGCCCTGCGCCTTCAGCTCCGCGATATCGGCGGCGGTGATCTGCGGGCTGACGGACAGCTCTTCGGTGATCTTCTTGGGGGTCATGGCGTCCTCGGCTGTCAATATTGGCGACTCGACGGGGCGCGACGGCGCACCCCGGATAAGTTGGAGCCGAGTTAAAGCTTTTTCGCCGCCGCTTCTGTGAGTTTGTCACAAAAAACATGCAAGAATTTGAATAAATGATCGGGGCACCCCGCGCGGCACCTCGAAACCGGGCCGCAACCGTCAGCCCTTGGCCGCCGCCTCCAGCGCGGCACGGTCGGTCAGCGCGACATGCCCCCGCGACAGCGCGATCCATCCCCGGCGCTGGAACTCGGTCAACTGCCGCGAGATCACCTCGCGCGCGGTGCCCAGCTCGGCCGCCAGTTGCTGATGCGTCGCATGCACCTCGTCCGTGTCGCGCGCCAGCGTCAGCAGCCGCTCGGCCAGTCGCATGTCGATGCGGCCAAAGGCAACCTCGTCGATGACCCGGAACAGATCGGTCATCCGCCGCGCGTAGGCCTGAAAAACGAAATCCCGGAACGCGCGCGATTGCCCGACCAGATCGTCGAACACGCCGCGCGGGATCGCCACGGCGCTGACATCGGTCTCGGCCACACCCTCGGCAGTGTAATCCTCATGCGCCAGCAGACAGGCCGAGGTCAGCACGCAGCTTTCGCCGGCCTCGACGCGGAACAGCACGATCTCGCGCCCGCTGTCCGAGGCCTGCTGAACCCGCACCGTCCCGTCGAGCAGCAGCAACATGTTCACCGGCTCCATGCCCGGCGCGAACAGCACGGTGCCACGCGGCACCCGGATGATCTTGCCACGCTCGGCCAGGGTCGTGCGCGCGTCAGCCGGCAGGGCAGACAGACCCTCGAACCGGTCGATCCAGGCAGCTTCGGTCATCGCGCATTTCCATCATGGCCCAGGCAGGTGCGCAGGCCTTATCCCCCCATCCAGGCAGCGGCGCAAGCGGCTCAGGCGCGGGGAAACACCCGCCCGTCCATCAGCTTGCGCGCGGTGCGCAGGGTGCCCGCGCCGGTGACCTGCCCGGCGGCGTCGGTTTCCACCAGCACCTCGGCTGCGCCGGTCGGATGCTCGATCAGGAACCGGCCGTCCGCCGGCACGGCCGCCAGCGCCGCCGCGGGCGAGCCCGGCAGGGTGCAGGCGGTCGCCACGCTGACCGCAGCAAAGACGCCGACCGAGGCATGGCAGCGATGCGGGATGAAGCTGCGGGTGTTGATCGCGCCACCCTGTGCGGGGGCGGACACCAGCGTCATCTTCGGCACCGATTTCTCGGTCACGTCACCCAGATTCATCATTGGCCCGACCTTGAGCCGGATCGCCTCGATCCGCGCCTTCAGTGCACTGTCGGCATCCAGATCGTCGCGGCTCTCCTGCCCGGTCAGCCCGAAATCGCTGGCCGCCATCACCACGATCGGCATGCCGTTGTCGATCAGCGTGCAGGCCACGCCGTCCACGACATCCACGGCATGGCCCGAGGGCAGCAGGCTGCCGCACATCGAGCCGGCGATATTCTGGAACATCAACGGGATCGGCGCATGGCTGCCCGGCACCCCGTCGATCCGCGCATCGCCGTCATAGCGCACCCGCCCGCCCGGGGTCTGCACCCGCGCGGTCGAGACCTCGCCGGTGTTCAGCATATGGATGCGCACCACGGTTTCATCCCCTTGCGCCGCCACCAGCCCGCGCTCGATCGCCGCCGGGCCGACACCCGCCAGGATGTTGCCGCAGGCCTGCGCGTCAGACACCAGAGCCTGATCGACGAACACCTGCAGGAAGAGGTAATCCACATCCGCGTCGTCGCGCGTGGACGGTCCCAGGATCGCCACCTTGGACATCAGGGGATCCGCGCCACCGATCCCGTCCACCTGCCGCGGATCGGGACTGCCGATCACCCGCAGCAGCAGGTCGTCGCGCGCTGCCGCATCCACCGGCAGGTCCGAGGCCAGAAAATACGCCCCCTTCGAGGTTCCGCCCCGCATCCACAGACACGGAATGCCATCCACAACCGGATCCATCGCGCCGCCTTTCATCTTGCCGAAAATACGCACAGGGTTTCCAAAGGGGGGTGTTCCCCCCTTTGGGCGGGGGGTCCGGGGGGCGGCGGCCCCCCGGTTTCCGTCAGATATACTTCAACCCTTTTTCCGCCAGCCGCGGCCGCATGTCATAGATGTCGAGCCCCAGCTCGCCCGCCGCCAGCCGCTGACGCTTGGCCTCTTCCGCGTCCAGCCGCTTCTGCGCCGCCGCCATCACGGTTTCCGCATTCTCGCGCGGCACCACGCAGACACCGTCGTCATCGGCGATGACGATATCGCCCGGGTTCACCAGCGCGCCGGCGCAGACGATCGGCACATTGACCGAACCCAGCGTCTCCTTGACCGTGCCCTGCGACGAGATCGCCGTCGACCACACGCCGAATCCCATCCCCCGCAGGTCGCGCGTGTCGCGCACGCCGGCGTCGATGATCAGCGCATTGCAGCCGCGCGCCTGGGCGCTGGTGGCCAGCAGATCGCCGAAATAGCCCATGTCGCAGGGGCTGGTGGGCGCCAGCACCAGCACGTCGCCGGCCTGCAGCTGCTCAATCGCCACATGGATCATCCAGTTGTCGCCCGGAGGCGCCGAGATCGTCACCGCCGACCCGGCGATCGTCAGATCCTGCTGGATCGGGCGCATCCTGGCGCCCATCAGCCCGGTGCGGCCCTGAGCCTCGTGGACGGTGGCGACGCCGGCCTTGCCCAGGCGCTCGATGATCGCCTTGTCGGCGCGGGGGATGTTCTGGACGACGACAGCCATCGTCTGCCTCCTGTGGTTTCTCGGGCGGAAGGTCGGGCAGGGGCGCCGTCGGCGGGCGCCCCTGCAGGGACCGGCACGGGGCTTGCGGACCGTGCCGGCGTTCGGATCAGAGTTCGTCCACCGTGCGCGGGAAAATTGCCTCGAACCCTTCGGCATACTTGCAGTCGCGCCCGCCGGACATCCCGCCCGAGTTGCGCTTGAAGTGGTTGGCGCGCTGCTGGGCGACGCGGGTATAGAAGTCCCACAGGTGCACCTGGCCGTTCATGTGCTCCATCGCCTTGCGCTTCTTTTCCCAGACCGGGGTGATGTCGAGGAACACGTTCGGCTTCCAGCCCATCTGCTCGGTCTGGTGCGGCTCGAACAGATAGAGCTGCGGCGCGCCGAGCACCTTTTCCCCCGGGTTGTGGCCCCAGGCCTGGGCGATCATCCGGCATTCCAGCGCGACCTGGGTCATATACATGTGGTCGGTGTTGTAGGGATCCCACTTCGAGTGCGACATCATGAAGTTCGGCTGCACCTTGCGGATCACGTCGACCAGCTTGAACTTGTCCTCGCGGGTCAGCTCCAGCGGGTAGTCGCCCAGATCGAAGGACACCAGCTCGTGCACCCCCAGCGCCTCGGCGGCAGCCTCGGCCTCGGCCCGGCGGATGTCCTTGACCTCCTGCAGGCTCTTGCCTTCCTTCCACAGTTTCGCACTTTCGCCGCGCTCGCCGAAGGACAGGCAGGCGACGGTCACTTCATAGCCCATCTCGGCGTGCAGCGCGATGGCGCCGCCGCAGCGCCAGACGAAGTCGGCGGCGTGGGCGCTGATGATCAGGGCGGTTTTCTTGTCAGACATGGGGATCCCTCCAAAGCTTGGCGGCACCTTGCGTTCGGGGCCGTTCAAAGGCAAATCGGAAAGCCGTGCACAGAAATAAGTTTGCGCTATGATCGGAACATCAGCCGCAGCCGCGGAACAGGCAAGAGGAACGGGATGAGCGGATTGGCCTTCATCGGGTTTGGCGAGGCCGGCCAGGCCTTTGCCGGCAGTGTCACCCGCGCGCGGCTGGCGCGCGTCTCGGGCTTTGATGTGGACAGGGGCCGGGCCAAGGCGATGACGGCGCTTGGTGTGACGCCGGGGACGCGCGACGGGGCGCTGGCCGGGGCGGGGGCCGTCTGGTGCCTGGTGACCGCGGACCGCGCCGCCGAGGCTGCCGCCGAATGTGCCGCGCATCTGATGCCCGGCGCGCTGTGGCTCGATGGCAATTCCTGCTCGCCGGGAACCAAGGCGCAGGCCTGCGCGGCGATCGAGGCCGAGGGCGGGCGCTATGTCGACGTGGCGATCATGGCGCCGGTGCATCCGCTGCGGGCCGGGGTGCCGTTGCTGCTGGCCGGCTCTCATGCCGAGGCCGGGGCCGAAGTGCTGCGCACGCTCGGCATGAAGCCGGCAGTGGTGGGCGATACGGTCGGGCAGGCCTCGACGATCAAGATGATGCGGTCGGTGATGATCAAGGGGATCGAGGCGCTGACCGCCGAATTCCTGCTGGGCGCGCGCAAGGCCGGGGTCGAGGAGCGGGTGCTGGCCTCGCTGCAGGCCTCGGATCCAGGCTTCGACTGGGCCGCGCGCAGCGCCTATAACCTGGAACGGATGGCGCAGCATGGCAACCGCCGCGCGGCGGAAATGCGCGAGGTTGCGCGCACCCTGCGAGAGCTGGGCCTGCCCGACCGGATGGCCGCGGCGACCGCCGACTGGCAGGCGCAGGTCGGCGCGCTGGGGCTGGCGCTCGACGGCAAGGCGGCGCCCGAGGTCAACGCCGACGCGCTGCTTGCGGCGCTGGAGCGATGACACCCAGCCTGCGCCAGTTGCGGGTGTTTCTGGCGGTGCTGGACGAAGGCACCGTGACCGCTGCGGCGCGGCGCTGCAACATTTCGCAGCCGGCGGCCTCGCAGACGCTGGCGCGGCTTGCGACCGAGGCCGGGGTGGCACTGCTGCAGGCCTCGCGCGACGGGCAGGGGCCGACCGAGGCCGGCACGATCTATGCCGCACGGGTGCGGCGCGCACTGCGCCGGCTCGATGCGGCGCTGGCGGCGGTCGCGCCGCGTCTGGTGCTGACGGCGACGCGCGCGCAATTGCAGGCACTGGTCGCAGTGCGCGACGCCGAGAGCTTTACCCTCGCCGCGCAGCGCCTGGGGCTGGCACAGCCGACGGTGCACCGGGCGGTGTCGTTGCTGGAATCCGAGGCCGGGCGGCCGCTGTTCCGGCGGATCGGCAAGCGCCTGCAACCCGAGCGCCCGGCGAACCTGATGGCCGACGCGGCGCTGCTGTGCTTTACCGAACTCGACCAGGCGGCGGCGGATCTGGCGGAACTGGGCGGGCGCGAGGCCGGGCGGATCGTCGTCGGCGCAATGCCCCTGTCGCGTTCGACGGTGCTGCCGCAGGCGATTGCCGAGTTCCGCGCCCTGCGTCCGACGCTGCCGGTGCGGGTGATGGACGGCCCCTATGAGGATCTGCTGGCGGGGCTCAGACGCGGCGAGATCGACCTGTTGATCGGTGCGCTGCGCGATCCGCTGCCGGTCGAGGACGTGGCGCAGGAAGAGCTGTTCAGTGACGATCTGGTGCTGGTCGCGCGGCCCGGGCATCCGCTGGCCGGGCAGGGGGCCCCCTCGTTGCACGCGGTGGCGCGCTACCCTTGGGTGGTGCCCAATCCCGGCACCCCGGCGCGGGCGCAGTTCGACCGCGCGCTGGACGGGCTGGGCGAGGGCGAGCGCCCGGCGCTGATCGAATGCAGCTCGGTCCTGTTGATGCGCGAATTGCTGATCCGCACCGACCATATCGGCTGCACCAGCCGGATGCAGGCCTCGGCCGAGATCGCGCTGGGGGCGATCCGGGCGCTGGCGCTGCGGTTGCCGCATTCGGCGCGGGCGATCGGGTTGACGACACGGCGCGACTGGCTGCCCACCGCGGCGCAGGGGCAATTCGTCGACATCCTGCGCACAGTCGGCGGCGCGGTGGGGGGACGGCCCTTCGAAGGGCCGTAAGACACGGCGTTTGCAAACGCCGTCCCCAGCGTGCTGTCCTCACCGTTGGCGAAAAAGCCGCGTCGGCGCGGCTTCCCCCCGGGTCAGAGCGGTGCGCTGGCCGCGGCGACGTGCAGGGCCAGCTGCGCGCGGGCGGTGGCCATGAACCACGCGGCCTCGGGCGTGTCCGCGATCCGGGTCGAGAGCCAGGCCTGCACCGCCACCCAGCCCGCGCGCATCGCCGCATCGGCCATCGCCGCCTGCTGCTCGCGGTCGGGCTCGGCCATCGCCCGGGCCATGAACGCGGCGAAATCCTCGATCACCGCGGCCTGCGCCGGATGATCCGCGCAGTCTGCACGGGCGCGGCCCAGGAAGGCCTCAAGCGCCTTGCCGCCGTCGCCCAGTGTCTGGCGCAGGAAGAAATCCTGCCCCTGCATGCCGGTCGTGCCCTCGTAGATCGCAAAGACCCGGCTGTCGCGCAGCGCCTGTTCCACCGGGTAATCCTGGGTATAGCCCGAGCCCCCCAGCACCATGATCGCCTTGCCGGCCACCTCAAACGCCATCTCGGCGCCGAAGTTCTTGATCAAGGGCAGCATCCAGGCGGTGAAACGCGCCAGCGTCTCATCCTCGTCCGACAGGTCGGCGGCGCAGGCGGTTTCCAGCAGCGCCAGACGGAACAGGTCGATGCGGCTTTTCAGTTCGATCAGCTGGCGGCGCACATCGGCATGTTCGATGATCGCAACCGGCGGCGCCTTGGGGTTGCCGCCCTGACGGCGCTCGGCCGCGTGATCGGCGGCGGCGGTATAGGCGCGCAGCGCCGTGCCCAGCCCCTGGCAGGCCACCGACAGCCGCATGTGGCGGATCATCGAGAACATCTGCGGCAACCCGCGCCCCTCCTCGCCGATCAGCTGACCGGGGGCATTGTCGAAAAGCATCGCGCAGGTCGGCGAGCCGTGCAGGCCCATCTTCTCCTCGATGCGCTCGCAGCGCACGCCCTCGGCATTGTCGACCAGGAACAGGCTGAGCCCGCGCGTGCCGGGCGCGTCGCCGGTGCGCGCCAGCAGGCAATGGCCGATGCGGTCGCGCATGTCATGGTCGCCGAAGCTGATCCAGATCTTCTGGCCGCTGATGCGCCAGCTGCCGTCCTCCTGCTTGACCGCGCGGGTGCGGATCCGGCCGACGTCCGAGCCCGCGCCGGGTTCGGAGATGCAGATCGTCGCCGCCCGCTCGCCCGAGGCCAGCGCCGGCACCCAGTCGTCGCGGATCTCGGGCGCGGCCCAGTCGGTCAGCAAGAGCCCGGCCGAGCGCGAGCTGACCATCGCCATGACGAAGGCCGCGCAGCCCCGGTCAAACAGCGGGTTGGTTGCCGCATAGACCGCCAGCGGCATGCCCATGCCGCCCAGCTCTTCGGCCTGTTCGAGGCCCATCCAGCCGCCTTCGGCCAGCGTGTCGAAGGCCGCGCGGAACCCGTCGGGGGTGCGCACGCGCCCGTCCACCAGCCGCGCGCCTTGCCGGTCGGCGGGGGCATTGAGCGGGTCGAGGACGGTTTCCGCCAGCTTGGCGGCTTCGGTCAGGATCGAATCCAGGGTGGCGTCGTCCAGCGCCCCGCGCACCCGCGCCCAGTTGGGCGTGCGGTTGAGGGCGTCCAGCATGGCAGCGGCGTCGGTTTGGTAGGTCACATCAAGCTCGGCAGATAAAGGATCAGGGAGGGGAAGGCGATGCAGATCGCCACCACCACGATGTCGGCGGCAAGGAAGGGGATCACCCCTTTGAAGATCTGCGTGACGCTGGCGTATTGGCTGGCGACGTTGCGGATGACAAAGACGTTCATCCCCACGGGCGGGGTAATCATGCCGATCTCCAGCAGCTTCACCAGCAGCACACCGAACCACACCAGGTTGATGTGTTCCTGCTGGAAGATCGGCAGCAGCACCGGCAGCGTTACCATCATCGCGCCGAAGGGCTCCATGAACATCCCCAGGATCAGGTAGATGATCACGACAATGACCATGAGCTGGACATAGCTCAGATCCGCCCCGGCGACGAATTGCGACAGGAAGCCCGAGAGGCCCGTCATCCCCAGAAACCGCGTGAACATTGCCGCGCCGATGCCGATGATGAACAGCGACGCCGAGGTCTGCAGTGTTTCGATCATCGAAGTGCGAAAGATCGTCCAGTTCAGCCGGCGCGTGCCGATGCCGATCAGGATCGACCCCAGCGCGCCGACAGCCCCGGCTTCGGTCGCGGTGAAGATGCCCGAAAACAACCCGCCGAACACCATGCCCATGAGCAGCAGCACCGGCCAGATCTTGAGCAGCGCCTTTTTCGTGTTCAGACCCTCGGCGTCCAGCGGACGCGGCGGCGCGATGTCGGGGCGCAGCCAGGTCGTCAGCAACACGATGGCGGAATAGGACAGCGCGGTGATGATGCCGATGGTGATGCCGCCGACAAAGACCTGGGTGATCGAGGTTTCGGCAAAGACGCCGTAGACGATCATCAGGATCGAGGGCGGGATCAGCGCGCCGATCGTGCCGCCCGCGGCGATGGACCCGGTGGCGAAGCTGGGTGAATAGCCCGAGCGCACCATTTCGGGGATGGCGATGCGGCCCATCGCGGCGGCGGTGGCCAGCGAGCTGCCGCAGACCGCGGCAAAGCCCGAGCAGGCGAAGATCGAGCTGATCGCCAGCGCCCCCGGCACCCGGCGCAGCACGGCCTTGGCGGCCTCGAAGAGCCCGGCGGTCAGCCCCGCGTGATAGCTGATGAAGCCCATCAGCAGGAACATCGGCACCGCCGACAGGGTCCAGTTGGCGATGAACGAGAACGGCGTGTTCGACACGATACCGATCGCGGGCGTGAGCCCCAGCATCCAGGCGACGCCGCCGAACGAGACGCCGATCAGCCCGATGGCGACCGGCACGCGCAGCGCCAGCAGCACGAACAGGATGGCGACGCCGGCAAATCCTACGGTAACGCTCATACGCGCGGATCCTTCGTGGGCGAGATGAGGCGGATAAAGGTGGTCAGCGCGGCCAGGCCGAACCCTACGGGCGGGATCCAGTAGGCCGGCCAGGTCAGCACCCGGACGTTGTTGGCCAGCAGATAGCTGCCGATATGCGCATTGCGCAGCGCGATCTGCAGCGTGACCCAGGCGAGCATCGCATAGACCAGCGTCGAGATCAGCGCGACGATGCGGTCCGACAGGCCTTTCATCCGCGGGCTCAGCAGACCGTCCAGGATTTCCACCTGCACCATGCCGCCGGATTTTTCGACCCAGGCCAGCGGGATGAAGGCCAGCGACACCATGTAATAGTTCGTCACCACCTCGAAGGTGGCGGGAATGGGATAGTTCGCAAGGTTGCGCAGCGTGATGTCCAGCGCGACATGCGCCATCAGCGCGAGTGTCGCCACGGCGCCCAGGATGGCCAGCAGGGCCAGCGCGCGGTCCTCGATCCGTTCCAGACGGTTCATCGGTTGCTCCCGTTGAGGGGGGCCGCCCGGGCGATGGGCGCGGGCGGCCCCTAGAGCGCGTTACTGGCCGTAGGTCGCGAAGTCGACGTGCGACCAGACCTCGTCATAGACGCGCTGCGCCATCTGCACCGGATCGCTGTCGACCGAATCCGCGACCTCTTGCCAGTGGGCGTAAAGCTCCTGGAAGCGGGCGACGCGGTCGGCGGCGTCGGCGATGCCATAGCGTTCGACGCCGATCTGGGCAGCGGTCGCGGGCTCGGTGGCGATGAAGTCGCGCACCGCGCTCACGAAGGCGTCGTCGGCCTGATACAGCTCGATGCCGGCCTCGCGGGCGGCGGCTTCGGCGGCAACCGGCATCTCGCGGCCCCAGCGGTTGGTGAAGTCGGCGTTGGCGCGGTTCGCGGCCCGGGCCATCGCGGCGCGGTCGTCAACCGACAGTTCCGACCAGGTGACGCCCGAGGTCATGAAGTTCGAGGTCGCCTGATAGAGGCCCAGCGGCAGGAAGGTGACATGGGTGATCACGTCGACCAGCCGGAACGAGATCAGGTCGGCGATCGAGGCCATCGAGCCGTCGACGACACCCTGGCTGATCGACTCGAAGGTGTCGTTGACCGAGATCTGCGCGGGCACGGCGCCGAAATGCTCGGCAAAGCGGGCCCAGGGGCTGCCGCCCGAGCGCAGGCGCAGGCCCTGCAGGTCGGCCACCGAATGCACCGGACGGGTCGACAGGATTTCATAGACGTCCGAGGCGCCTGAGCCCAGATAGACGAAGCCGAAGTTGTGCAGCTCTTGCTGGCAGGGTTCGCATTCGACGATCCACTGGGTCATCGCCGCCGCCGCCGCCTGGCTGTTGCCCGAGGTCAGCGACAGTTCGCCCGCCAGCGACATGTGCGGCAGTTCCGCCGGGAAGTAGAGCGGCAGGAAGTTGCCGACCTCGGCCACCTGGCTTTGCAGCGCGTCCTTCATCTGGCCCAGGTTCACGACTTCCGGGCCCAGCATCGTGGTGCCCAGCCGTCCGTTCGATTCCTCGGGCAGATACTGCGCGAAGTTGGTGTAGAGCACGCCATTCGCCGGGTGGGCGGGCGGCGCGGCGGGTGCGATGCGCAGGACACGGTCCTGCGCCGCGGCGCTGAAGGCCAGGACCGACGCGGCCAGCGTCAGGGTGGCAAGTCTGGTCAGTTTCATGGTTGGTCTCCTCCCAAAGACGCCCATCAGCTCAGAGGTTCAGCAACCTCTTCGCGTTTTCCTTGAGGATGAGGGGGCGCACCTCGTCCCGGAACGGGGCCTTTTCGAAATCGGCCAGCCAGCGGTCGGGGGTGATCGCGGGCCAGTCCGAACCGAAAAGCATCTTCTTGCGCAACATCGAGTTGGCATACTGGACCAGGATCGGCGGGAAGTATTTCGGGCTCCAGCCGCTCAGGTCGATGTAGACATTGGGTTTGTGGGTCGCGACCGACAGCGCCTCTTCCTGCCAAGGGAAGGAGGGGTGCGCGAGGATGATCTTCATATCGGGGAAATCGACCGCGACATCGTCGAGATACATCGGGTTCGAATACTTCAGCCGCATTCCCATGCCGCCCCGCATCCCCGAGCCGACACCGGTCTGGCCGGTGTGGAACAGGGCGATCGCGCCTTCGTCGGCGATCGCCTGATACATCTCATAGGCCATGCGGTCGTTGGGATAGAAACCCTGCATGGTCGGGTGGAACTTGAACCCCTTGACGCCATAGTCGCGCATCAGCCGCTTGACCTCGCGCACGCCGATCTTGCCCTTGTGCGGGTCGATCGAGGCGAAGGGGATCAGGATGTCGTCATTGTCCTTGGCGATCTCGAGGACTTCCTCGTTGTGATAGCGGCGGAACCCGGTTTCACGCTCGGCATCGACCGGAAAGATCACCGCGGCGATCTTGCGCTCGCGGAAATAGGCGGCGGTCTCCTGGATCGAGGGCAGCATGCCCTCGGCGCCGGCCGGGTTCTTGAAGTAATTGGCCATGCCGGTCTGGAACTCGTTATAGCCGTCGTCGCGGCACGCGTCGCAGGGTTCCTCGGCGTGGGTATGGATGTCGATCGCAACCAGTTCGTCGATGTTCAACGGCATGAAGACGTGTCCTTGAAGGCGAGTTTCTGCAAGAGGCCCAGAAGCTGGGTGGTTTCGGCGTCCGTCAGGCCGATGCGTTCGGCGTCATGGACGTGAAGAAAGGTCGAGCGGTGGCGGTTCAGATGGATCCGGCCCTTGTCGGTCAACGCCAGCCGGACCGAGCGGCGGTCCTCGGGCGGCACGATGCGTTTCACCAACCCTTCGCGCACCAGACGCTGCACCAGCTTGGTCATATGCGCGGGCTTGATGTTCAGCGTCCGCGCCAGCGTGCCCTGGCGCAGGTCGGGGTTCATCGCGATCACCCAGAGCACCGAGAACTCGCCCGGTCGCACATCGGTGTTCGCGAATTCCCGAAAGAACTGGTCATAGACCGCGACCTGCGCCATGCGCAGCATGAAGCCCACCGATCCGGTCAGCGCACCCAGGTCGACGCTGTCGTCCTCGACGCCGGTTGGGAAGGGGGCGTTCATGCCGGGACGGTCCTCAGGCGTTGGGGTTGGTAACCTTGCCGACCCGCTTTTGCAGGAAGGCGTTCAGGCGCTCTTCGGCCTCGGGGCTGGTCTGGGTGAACGAGGCGATGATGCTTTCCACCCACAGCCCGTCATCGGTCGACATGTCGTTGATGCGCGGCAGGGCATGGATGATGGCATAGTTCGACAGCTCGGCATTGGTCGCGGCGCGCGCGGCCATCTTCACCGCTTCCTCGACCGCCGTGCCCGCGGAAACGACATAGTTGACGACACCCCAGCGTTCGGCGGTGTCGGCATCGACGGACCGGCCGGTCATCATCAGGTCGGTCATCCGGCTGACCCCCATCAGCCGCGCCGTCCGCGCCGAGGCCCCGCCGCCGACGAAGATGCCGCGCTGCCCCTCGGGCAGGGCGAAGAAGGCGGTGCTGTCCGCGACCCGCACATGCACCGAAGACGCCAGTTCCAGCCCGCCGCCGACCACCGCGCCGTGCAGCGCACCGAACCAGGGCAGCTTGCCGCGCTGGATGCGGCCAAACACCTCGTGCCAGCGGCGCGAGCCGTGGACGCCCTCGAACGGGGTTTTCTTGACATGTTCGGCCAGGTCGAGCCCGGCGCAGAAATGCGGCCCGTGGCCATAGATCACCGCCGCCTTGGCGCGTGATTCGACTTCGGTGATGACGGTGTTCAGCTCCTCGATGAACGCATCCGAGATGGCGTTCCGCTTGGCCGGGCGGTTCAGCCCCACAAGGGCAACTTGATCTTGGTATTCGAGGGTCAAATAGTCCATCGTCGGGCCTGTCGATTGGGAAGTTGACCGGAGTATCCGTCCGAATAGTATCCTTGTAAACAATTATTCTCCGTATCCCCGTAAAAAGTTTCCGCGTAAACTAAATGCCGAGGAGGACCCGCCGATGACAGAATCACCCTTGCGCGCCGTGAAACTTTGGCACCCCGATGTCGACTGGGAGCGTCGCGACGACGGCGCCTGGCTGGTCTGGCAGAATGGCCGGCTGGGCGACTATCCAAAGCGGATGTCGGATCGCATCCTGCACTGGGCCGACACGACCCCGGACACCACCTGGATGGCCGAACGCGGCCCGGACGGCGCCTGGCAGCGGGTCAGCTATGCCGCGCTGCTGGGTCATATCCGGGCGATCGGTCAGGCCTTGCTGGACCTCGGCCTGTCGGTCGACCGGCCGCTGGTGATCCTGTCGGGCAATTCGGTCGCGCATGGGCTGATGGCGCTCGGCGCGCAGCATGTGGGCATCCCCTCGGCGGCGATCGCCCCGGCCTATGCGCTGGTCTCCGAAGGGTATGGCAAGCTGATCTCGGTGCGCGACCAGATCACCCCGGGCGCGGTCTTCGTCGAATCCACCGCGCCCTTCGCCAAGGCCATCGCTGCGGTGTTCCCCGATCTGCCGGTCCTGGCGAAATCGGGCGCGGGGCTGGCGATGACCTGGGACGACCTGCTGGCCACCAAAGCCACGGATGCGGTCGATGCGGCCTTTGCCGCGACCGGCCCCGAAACGGTGGCCAAGTTCCTGTTCACCTCGGGCACCACGGGGTCGCCCAAGGCGGTGATCCAGACCCAGCACATGATGTGCGCGAACATGGAGCAGATGACCGACTGCTACCAGTATCTGCGCGACGAGCCGCCGATCATCCTGGACTGGGCGCCCTGGAACCACGTTGCCGCCGGCAACCTGATGTTCAACACCGCGCTCTATCTGGGCGGCACTTTCCACATCGACGGCGGCCGCCCGATCAAGGGCCAGTTCGACGAAACCCTGCGCAACCTTCGGGAAATCCCGACGAACTGGTATTGGAACGTGCCCTTCGGCTTTGAGATGCTGGTCGAGGCGATGGAGGAAGACGAGGCACTGGCGCAGACCTTCTTTTCCGACCTCAAGCTGATGTATTACGCGGGCGCGGCGATGGCGCGCCATACCTGGGACGCGCTGGAACGCCTCGCGGTGCGCACCACCGGCGAGCGCGTGCTGCTGGCCACCGGGTTGGGCGCGACCGAGACCGCGCCCTTTGCGCTGTTCAACACCGACCCTGCGGCCGCAGCCGGCTGCATCGGCGTCCCGGCCAGGGAACTGCTGCTGAAACTGGTGCCGGCAGATGGCAAATGGGAGGCCCGCGTCAAGGGGCCGAACGTGACGCCGGGCTATTGGCGCAACGCCGAACTGACCGCCGATGCCTTTGACGACGAGGGGTTCTATTGCCTGGGCGACGCGCTGCGCTTTGCCGATCCCGAGGATCCGGGC
Organism: Rhodobacter sp.; assembly: GCA_020637595.1. Lineage (GTDB taxonomy): Bacteria > Pseudomonadota > Alphaproteobacteria > Rhodobacterales > Rhodobacteraceae > Pararhodobacter. The sequence continues at coordinate 137,021 of JACKKE010000001.1, forward strand.
AAAGGGTTCTTTTTCGACGGGCGGGTGGCCGAGAACTTCAAGATGTCGACCGGCACCTGGGTGGGCGTAGGCGCGTTGCGCGCCCGGCTGACCGACGCGCTGGGGGGGCTGGCGCGCGATGCGGTGATCGTCGGCGAGGGCGAGGACGAGCTGGGCGCGCTGCTCGTGCCGTTCCGCCCGGCGATCGAGAAACTGGTGCCGGGGGGGGACGCGCTCGACGATGCGCGGCTTTTCTCGCACGAGGGGTTGCGCGCCGAGATCGCCCGCCGGCTGACCGCCTATAACAAGAAGGCCACCGGTGCCTCGTTGCGGGTGCCGCGGGTGATGGTGCTGGTCGATCCGCTCAACCTCGACCGCGGCGAGGTGACCGACAAGGGCTCGGTCAACCAGCGTGCGGTGCGCCACCACCGGGCGAATCTGGTCAAAGACCTCTATGCGGGCGATGCCCGCGTCATCCACAGCGAAAAGGGCTGAGACATGGAGATCAACGGAACCTCGGCGCTGGTCACCGGCGGGGCCTCGGGGCTGGGCGAGGCAACCGCGCGGATGCTGGCGGCGCAGGGGGCAAAGGTGGCGATCCTGGACCGCACGCCCGACCGCGCGCAGACGGTCGCGGCCGAGATCGGCGGCATCGCACTGAGCGGCGATGTCACCTCGGAGAGCGACGTCACGGCGGCCATCGCCGCGGCCACAGCGGCCCACGGCACGCCGCGGATCGTGGTGAATTGCGCCGGGATCGGCACCGCCGGGCGGGTGCTGGGCCGTGACGGGCCGCTGCCGCTGGACGCCTTTCAGCGCACGATCAGCGTGAACCTGGTCGGCACCTTCAACGTGCTGCGGCTGGCGGCGGCGGCGATGGCCGAGGCCGAGCCGCTGGCGGATGGCGAACGCGGCGTGGTGATCAACACCGCCTCGGTCGCGGCCTTTGACGGGCAGATCGGCCAGGCGGCCTATGCCGCGTCAAAGGGGGGCATCGTGGCGATGTCGCTGCCGGTGGCGCGCGAACTGGCGCGGGTCGGCGTGCGGGTCAACGTGATCGCCCCGGGGATCTTTCTGACGCCGCTGCTCTACGGCCTGCCCGAAGAGGCGCAAAAGGCGCTGGCTGCCGACATCCCCTTTCCGGCGCGGCTGGGCGATCCGGCGGAATTCGCGGAAACCGTCTGCTTCATGGCCCGCAACCGCTATGTCAACGGCGAGTGCCTGCGCCTCGACGGGGCGACGCGGCTCAAGGCGCGGTAGGGTCGGGGCGGGGCTCCCGCCAGTCGCCGTCGGGATCTGCGATCCCTCGTCTCCTGTTGGGCCGTGCTCGCTTCGCGAGCCTGAAGAAAGGGGGGCTTTGCCCCCCTCGGCCTGCGGCCTCACCCCCCAGGATATTTCAGACGCAAAGATGAGGGGCGCGCGGTCTCAGCTTTCGCCGAAGACCCGCTTGAAGATCGTGTCGACGTGCTTGGTGTGATAGCCGAGGTCGAATTTCTCTTCGATCTCGGCCGGGCTCAGCGCCGCGGTGACCTCTGGGTCGTTCAGCAGCTCGGTCTTGAAATCCGCGCCCTTTTCCCAGACTTTCATCGCGTTGCGCTGCACCAGGCGATAGCTGTCCTCGCGGCTGACGCCGGCCTGGGTGAGCGCCAGAAGCACCCGCTGCGACATCACCAGCCCTTTGAACTTGTTCATGTTCCTGAGCATGTTCTCAGGATAGACCACGAGTTTCTCGACCACGCCCGCGAGGCGGTTCAGCGCGAAATCCAGGGTGATCGTGGTATCGGGGCCGATGCCGCGTTCGACCGAGGAATGCGAGATGTCGCGCTCGTGCCAGAGCGCCACGTTCTCGAGCGCCGGCACCACCGCCATGCGCACGAGCCGTGCGAGTCCGGTCAGGTTCTCGGTCAGCACGGGGTTCCGTTTGTGCGGCATCGCCGACGAGCCCTTTTGCCCGGCCGAGAAGAATTCCTCGGCCTCGAGCACTTCGGTGCGCTGCATGTGGCGGATCTCGATGGCGACGTTCTCGATCGACGAGGCGATGACGCCGAGCGTGGCAAAGAACATCGCGTGGCGGTCGCGCGGGATCACCTGGGTCGAGATCGGTTCCGGGCGCAGGCCCAGTTTCGCGCAGACGTGCTCTTCGACCGCCGGGTCGATGTTGGCAAAGGTGCCGACCGCGCCCGAGATCGCGCCGGTGGCGATTTCCTCGCGGGCGGCCTGCAGGCGGTTCTTGTTGCGGTCCATCTCGGCATAGAAACGGGCGAAGGTCAGGCCCATCGTCGTCGGTTCGGCGTGGATCCCGTGGCTGCGGCCGATGCGCACGGTGTCCTTGTGTTCGAAGGCGCGTTTCTTGAGCGCGGCCAGCACCTTGTCCATATCCGCCAGCAGGATGTCGGCGGCGCGCACCAGCTGCACGTTCAGTGTCGTGTCCAGCACATCGGACGAGGTCATCCCCTGGTGGACGAAGCGCGCATCCTCGGCGCCGATGTGCTCGGCGAGATGGGTGAGGAAGGCGATCACGTCATGCTTGGTGACGGCCTCGATCTCGTCGATGCGGGCGACGTCGAACTCCACGTCCTTGGCGCGCCAGACGGCCTCGGCATTGGCCTTGGGGATCACGCCCAGTGCGGCCTGCGCGTCGCAGGCGTGGGCCTCGATCTCATACCAGATCCTGAACTTGGTTTCCGGCGACCAGATGGCGACCATTTCGGGGCGGGAATAGCGGGGGATCATCGGCATGTCCTCAGGGCTGGCGGGAATTGCCGGCCTGATAGACCGCGGGGGCCGGTTTCGCAAGGGCGCTGCCGGCTGGCGTCTATTCGACGTAGACGCGCAGCGTGGCGAGGCCGCTCAGGGGCAGGCCCAGCGCCTGCATCGCCTGCAGCGAGATCTGGCTGCCGGCACCCGGCGCGGTGCCCGAGGGGCGCAGCTCGACCCCCAGCGATTGGCCGCCGGCGGTGATCACCCGGCCCGCCCGTGCCGACGACACGAGGCCGGTGCTGACCCAGAGCCCGCGCTCGCCCGGGGCACCCAGCCCGGCGAGGGTTTCGCCCAGAAACCCGTCGGCGGCCGGGGCCGGCGCACCGTGCTGCGGTGCGGGGGCCTCGTCGGCCGGGGTTCGGGCCCGCGGATGCAGAACGTCGTCGCCGGGCTCCTCGGTCACGGTGATGGCTGGGTCCGCGGGGGCGTCGTCGCGCCCGAAAGGCATCGACAGCCCGCAGGCGGACAGCAGGGACAGGACAAGGAGAAGCGGCACGGGTCTGAGCATGGCGCGATCCTAGCGAGGCCTCGGGCGTCCCGCAATGGGGCCGATCGTCTCGGGCTGCCTTGTCTCGATGGCCCGGCACGACTAGCTTGCGCGTCAAGGAGACCGCCATGACCGTTCAAGCCCCGCTCATCGACCCGTTCGCGCGCCCGATCCAGTATCTGAGGGTCTCGGTGACCGACCGCTGCGATTTCCGCTGCACCTATTGCATGGCCGAGAACATGACCTTTCTGCCCAAGAAAGAGCTGTTGACGCTGGAGGAACTCGACCGGCTGTGCACGGCCTTCATCGGGCTGGGGGTGGAGAAGCTGCGCATCACCGGTGGCGAACCGCTGGTGCGCAAGGGGATCATGACGTTTTTCGAGGCGATGAGCCGGCATCTGGCCAGCGGTGCGCTGAAGGAGCTGACGCTGACCACCAACGGCTCGCAACTGGCGCGCTTTGCGCAGCCTCTGGCCGAGGTGGGGGTGAAGCGGGTCAATGTCTCGCTGGATACGCTCGATGACGCGAAATTCGCGCGGATCACCCGCTGGGGCCGGCTGCCGCAGGTGCTGGGCGGGATTGAGGCGGCGCGGGCGGCTGGGATCCGGGTGAAGATCAATGTCGTGGCGCTGAAAGGCTTCAACGAGGACGAGCTGTTCCCGATTGTCGACTGGTGCGCGCGCGAGGGGCACGACCTGACCTTTATCGAGGTCATGCCGATGGGCGAGATGAGCGAGGAGGCGCGGCTCGATCAATATTGGCCGCTGTCGGAGGTGCGGGCGCGGCTGGCCGAGCGGTTTACCCTGACCGATCTGGCCGAGCGCACCGGCGGCCCCGCGCGCTATGTGCGACTGGAGGAAACCGGGCAGAAGATCGGCTTCATCACCCCGCTCACGCATAACTTCTGCGAAAGCTGCAACCGGGTGCGGCTGACCTGCACGGGCGAGCTGTTCATGTGCCTGGGACAAGAGGACATGGCCGACCTGCGCGCGCCGCTCCGGGCGTCCGAGGATGACGCGGTGTTGGTGCAGGCGATCCGCGAGGCGATTGCGAAAAAGCCCAAGGGGCATGATTTCGACTATTCGCGCCAGCAGGTCCGCGGCCAGATGAGCCGCCACATGAGCCATACGGGTGGTTAGGGTCATCCCCCCGACCCGGCGCGCCGGTGGCGTGGCGGGGAGGGGGGCGCTGCCCCCCGCCTTCGGCTCCCCCCGGGATATTTGCGACGCAAAGATGGGTGGATCGGGACGCGCGCGATGACCCAGCTGCACGAGCCGCAATTCGCCTGTCATGTCGAGGATCTGACCGTCAGCTACCGCGAGAAGCCGGTGCTGTGGGATATCGACCTGGACATTCCTCCGGGGGTGATGGCGGCGATCGTCGGGCCGAATGGGGCGGGCAAGTCGACGCTGATCAAAGCCGTGCTGGGGTTGGTGCCGCCGGTTGCCGGGCATGTGCGGCTGTTCGGTCTGCCGGTCGGCAAGGCGCGCGGGCGCGTCGCCTATGTGCCGCAGCGCCAGTCGGTCGACTGGGATTTTCCGACCACGGTGCAGGATGTGGTGACGATGGGCCTCTATGGGCAGCTGGGCTGGTTGCGCCGTCCCGGCCGGGCCGAGCGCGCCCGGGCGCTGGCGGCGCTGGAACAGGTCGGCATGCAGGATTACGCGCGCCGGCCGATCAGCCAGCTGTCGGGCGGGCAGCAGCAGCGGGTGTTCATCGCCCGCGCCCTGGTGCAGGAGGCGGATCTGCTGTTCCTCGACGAGCCGATGGCGGGGGTCGATGCGGTGACCGAGGCGGCGATCGTGGCGCTGTTGAAGGCGCAGCGCGATGCCGGGCGCACGGTGGTCGTGGTGCATCACGACCTGCAGACGGTGTCGCGCTATTTCGACTGGCTGGTGATGCTGAACCAGCGGATCATCGCCCAGGGGCCGGTGGCCGAGGTCTATACCGAGGAGAACCTGCGGGCGGCCTATGGCGGGCAGCTGGCGCTGATCGGGCGGCTGCGCGAGGCGGGGGATGAGTGAGCTTCTCAGCCCGACGCTGATCACGGTGGCGATGGCGGCGGCGCTGATCGGTGCGCTGGCGGGGGTGATGGGCACGTTTCTGGTGCTGCGTGGGCAGAGCCTGCTGGGCGATGTGATCGCGCATGCCTCGCTGCCGGGGGTGGTGGCGGGATTCCTGATCTCGGGCGGGCGCGGGTTTCTGGCGGTGCTGGCCGGGGCGCTGGTCAGCGGCGCGCTGGCGGGGCTGGCGGTGCAGGGGCTCCGGCGCGGGGCCGGGATCAAGCCCGACGCGGCACTGGGCGTGGTGCTGAGCCTGTTCTTTGCCGCCGGTGTGGTGCTGCTGTCGCTGGCGCAGCTGCGGCCGGGGTCGGCGGGGTTGACGGTGTTCCTGTTCGGGCAGGCGGCGTCGGTTCTGCGCGCGGATCTGCCGGCGATGGCGCTGGTCGTCGCGTTGGTGCTGGCGGTGTTGGCGTTGTTCTGGAAGGAATTCAAGCTGGTGGCCTTTGACCGCGAGGCGGCACGGGCGCAGGGCCTGCCGGTGGCGGCGCTCGACGCGGTGCTGACGGTGCTGTTCGCGGTGACCATCGTGCTGGGCCTGTCGCTGGCCGGGGTCGTCTTGATGGTGGCGATGCTGATCGCGCCGGCGGTGGCGGCGCGGCAATGGGTGCGGGGACTCGCGCCGATGGTGGGGCTGGCGGCAGGGTTCGGGATCTTCGCGGGCCTCTCCGGGGCCACGGTGTCGGCGCTGGGGCCGGGAGTGGCCACCGGGCCGGTGATGGTGCTGAGCGCGACGGCGCTGGCGATGCTGAGCGTCCTGCTGGCGCCCGAGCGGGGGGTTCTGGGCCGGGTTCTGGGACAGCGGCGGACGCGGCGGGCGCTGCGCGGGCGGCAGGTGCTGGAGGCTCTGGGCGGGCTGGGGCGGGACCACGGCGATCCGGGCTTTGGCCCCGAGCAGGGCATGCTGCGCGCCTACCTGGGGGCGGGCACGACGCGGGTTCTGGCGCGGTTGCAGCGCGAAGGGCTGATCCGGCCCGCAGCGGCGACCGTTCCGCAAGGGCGCACCCCGCGCTGGGAGCTGACCGAGGCCGGCCATGCGCGGCTGGCGGCGTTGCGCGCCGAGGGCGGGCGATGATCGACGCGCTGGCGCTGATGATCCTGGGCACGGGTGCGCTGGTGGCGCTGTCGGGGGCCATGCTGGGCACGTTTCTGGTGCTGCGGGGTCAGGCGATGGCGGGCGATGCGATCAGCCATGCGATCGTGCTGGGCATCGTGCTGGCCTGGCTGGTGACCGGCGCGCGGGCGGGGCCGCTGGCGGTGGGCGGTGCGGCGCTGGCGGGGATGCTGGCGGTGCTGGCCGCGCAGGCGCTGGCGCAGAGCCGGCTGATGGCGCAGGATGCGGCGACCGGGCTGGTGTTCCCGGCGATGTTCGCGCTGGGGGTGTTGCTGATCAACCTCAATGCCCGCAACCTGCATCTCGATGTGGACAGTGTTCTGCTGGGCGAGATCGGCTTTGTCTGGCTGGATACGATGACCCTGGGCGGTGTCGATCTGCCGGTGGCGGCGGTGACGCTGGCGCTGGCGGGGCTGGCGAATGCGGCGTTCCTGCTGCTCTTTTGGAAGGAGTTGAAGCTGGGCGCCTTTGACCCGGCGCTGGCGGCGGCGCAGGGGTTTCGCCCGGGGCTGCTGGGGCAGGCGCTGCTGGCGCTGACGGCGATCACCGCCGTGGCGGCCTTTGACGCGGTGGGGGTTGTGCTGTTCCTGGCCTTTCTGATCGTGCCGGCGGTGACCGGGCGGCTGGTGGCGGCCAGCGCGGCGGGGATGCTGGCGGTGGCGCTGGTCTCGGGCGTCGTGGCAGTGGCGCTGGGCTATGGCGCGGCGATGGCCTGGGACGTGTCGATCGGCGGCGCGATGGCGCTGGCCACCGGCCTGGGGCTGCTGCTGGCGCTGGCGGCCTCGCCACGCGCGGGGCTGGTGGCGGCGGTGATCCGCAATCGCGCCGTGCAGCGGGAGGCGCGGATCGTCGCCTTGCTGGCGCATCTGCATGCCCATGAAGGCACCGAGGCCGAGGCCGTCGAGTGCACCCGCGAGGCGCTGGTCCAGCACCTGGGCTGGCCCGCGGCGGTGGCCCGGGCGGTGGTGCTGGACGGGCTCGACCGCGGGATCGTCACGCAATGCGACGGTGTTTTGCGGCTCAGCGAGGCCGGGCGGGCCTTGGCGCGGGCGGATGCAGGGCGTAACAACCGGCTGAGTGCGGGTGTGGGACGCGGCGGAGCGTGAATGATGGCTGACTGGACGGTATTTCAGACCCCGGCGATGCTGGTGGCGACGCTCGTTGCGGTGGCGCTGGTCGGGCTGTCCAAGGGCGGGCTGGGCGGAGCCTTCGGGTTGATGGGGGTGCCGCTGATGTCGCTGGCGATGCCGCCGGTGCTGGCGGCGGCGGTGCTGCTGCCGATCCTGCTGATGATGGATGCGGTCAGCTTGTGGCTGTGGCGCGGCTGGCGCGACGTGGCGGTGCTGAAGGTGATGGTCCCGGCGGCGGCGATCGGCATCGGTGTCGGCTGGGCGACGGCGGCGATCACGCCCGATGCGGTGGTGCGGCTGATCGTCGGGATCGTCGCGCTGGCCTTTGCCGCGCGGGCGATCTTTGGCCGCTATATCGGCGGATCCCCGCGGTTCATCCCGGCGATGGGGTGGCTGTGGGGGGCGGTGGCCGGGTTCACCTCGTTCGTGGCGCATGCCGGGGGGCCGCCGTTCCAGGTGCATTTGCTGCCCAAGCAGCTGGACCCCAAGGTCTATACCGGCACCTCGGTGATCTTCTTCGCCCTCGTCAACCTGATCAAGGTCGCGCCCTATGCGGCGCTTGGCATGTTCCAGCGCGAGGTGCTGATGTCGGCGCTGCTGATGGTGCCCCTGGCGGTGGTTGCGGTGCGCACCGGTGCGGCCATCGTCCGGCGTATGTCGCCCTCGGTGTTCTATCCCTTCACCTATGCGATGATCCTCGTGGTCGGGTCAAAGCTGGTCTGGGACGGGTTCACGGCGCTGATCGCCTCGTAACCGCCGCCTGATCAGGGCCTCAATACCCGGCCCGCCGCGCTGCGCGCCGGACCGCCGCCACCACCGCCTCGGGGGCCGCGTGGTGCACCATGTGGCCGACCCCTTCGACCACCGTCAACCGGGCCGAGGGCACCTCGGCCACCAGCGCGCGGGCGTGGATATCGGGGTCGATGACCGGATCCTCCGAGCCCTGGACGATCTCGATCGGCAGGTGCAGCTCGGTGTAATGCGGCTGCATCTGCTCCAGATAGCCGTGCAGGGCATTCATCTGACGGGCATTGTCGGCCTGCGACTCGCGGCGCATCGACAGGCCGAGGCCGAAGTATTCGGCATAGCCCTCGGGCACGGGGTCGGGTTCGAAGATGTCGTGCACCGCATCGAAGGCCGCAGATTCCGGCGCAAAGGCGGCAATGATCCGCAGCGCCACCGGGGCAAGGCGGGTGCGGTTGAATCGATACCAGGGCGTCAGATCGCCGCCCCAAGGATGCGTCGCGCCCGAGATCAGCACCACCGCGGCAGTGTGTGGCTGGTCCTGCAAGGCCCAGGCCATCGCCACTGCCCCGCCATAGGAATGCCCCAGCACGATCGGCCGCCGCACGCCCAGCTGCGCCACCGCCAGGCGCAGCACCCGCGCTTGCTCGGCGGGATCGCTGTCGGCCGCGCCCCAGCTGTCGGAAAACCCCAGGCCAGGGCGGTCGACCGCGATCACCCGGAATTCGCCGGCCAGCCGGTCGGTCAGATCAAAGGTGAAATCGCGCAGATTGCCGTTCGAGCCGTGCAGCAGCACGACATCCGGCGCGGTGCCCCGGGCACGGCCGGTGACATAGACGTGGATCTGTCGGCCCTCGACCTCGATCAGCTGGCCCAGCGGCGGGTGGGCTTCCATCCAGACCGCCTCGCGCCGGTCCGCCCGGGCATCGAGGGCATCGCCGCAGCCGCCAAGGACCGCGGCTGTCAGGAGAAGGGCGACAAGGGCGAGGATCCGGTTCATCGGGCCATCCGGGATTTTGACCGGACCCTAGCGCATCGCGCGAGGGCCGCCTAGCCGATCGCCGCCGCCCGGCGCCCGGCGCGGCGAATTGCCTCGATCACGGCCTCGGGCTGGCTGTGATGCGGCATGTGGCCGGTGCCGTGCAGCACCGTCAGCCGGGCGCTGTCGACCTCGGCCACCAGCCGGCGGGCGTGGATGTCGATCGCCACAATGGTATCCGCATCGCCATGCACGGCCTCGATCGGCAGCCGCAGCCCGGCGTAATGCGGCTGCATGCGCGTGACATGCTCAAGCAGCGCGTTCACCTGCCGCGCGTTGTTGGTCTGGCTGTCGCGCCTGAGCGACAATCCGGTGCCGAAATGCGCGTGATACCCCTCGGGCACCGGGTCGGGGGCAAAGACCTGCGCCAGGGTCGCCCGCACCGTGAGGTCGGGGACAAAGGCCGAGACCACAGCCCGCGCCGGCGCGGCGATCGCCGTCGTATTCAGCGCATACCACAGGCCCAGCCCGAACCCGTCCCAGGGGTGGGTCGCCGCCCCCAGCAGCACCAGCGCGGCGGTGTCGGCCTCGGCCTGCAGGGCCCAGGCCATCGCCACCGCCCCGCCATAGGAATGGCCCAGCACGATCGGCCGCCGCACGCCGATCTGCACCAGCGCCGCGCGCAGGATGCGCGCCTGTTCGGCCGGGTCGCTGTCGGCCTCGCCCCAGCTGGCCGACCAGCCCAGACCGGGCCGGTCGACGGCAATCACCCGGAATTCAGGCTCCAGCCGTCCAACCAGATCAAAGGTGAAATCGCGCAGATTGCCATTCGCGCCGTGGATCAGCACCACCGTCGGCGCGATGCCCGGCGCACGGCCGGTCTGCAACAGGTGGACGGGGCGGCCCTCGACGGTGACGATCTCGCCCAGCGGCGGGTGGGCGGCCATCCACTCGGCCTCGCGCCGGCCCGCCTGGGTGTTCACCAAGGCGGCGGCACCGGCCAGACCGGCGGCAGAGAGGGCTGCGGTCAGCGACAGAACAACCATCGGATACACTCACAGCGGGTTACCCCGGGGGATCTAGGACGTTTTTCCGCCGGTTGAAGACCCTGACAGCCGTCCCGCGCGCCCGCCACGCCGGACTGCGCCGGTTTTCGCCTGCGCGGCCTCGGCCAGCAGCGCGGTCATCGGATGGCCGGGCACCGCGCGCCGCGCCATCAGCCGCGCTGCCGCTGCCGCCTGATCGGCCTCCAGCGGCAGGCTGAGCGCCCAGTCCATCAGGATCGACCGGCACTCGGCATCGGTGATGCCCTCGATGCGGTAGGATTCGCGCACCAGCCCCTTGGGGTCGTCGGGATCGCGGGGCTCCATCACGCCTCCAGCGCGGCAACGCCGGGCAATTCCTTGCCCTCCATCCATTCCAGGAAGGCGCCGCCCGCGGTCGAGATATAGGTGAACGCGGCCGCAGCCCCGGCCTTGTTCAGCGCCGCCACCGTGTCTCCGCCGCCGGCGACCGACACCAGCTTGCCGTCGCGGGTCAGTTCGGCGGCCCTGCGCGCCGCGGCATTGGTCGCCGCGTCGAAGGGCTCCAGCTCGAACGCCCCCAGCGGGCCGTTCCAGATCAGCGTCTCGGCCTCCTCGAAGATCGCGCAGATCGCCGCCACGGATTCCGGGCCGGCGTCGAGGATCATCGCATCGTCCGGGCAGGTGGCGACCACCTCATGCGCGGCATGGGCCTTGAAGTCGCGCGCCACCACCAGATCGACCGGCAGCACGATCGTGCAGCCCACATCACCGGCTTTCAGCAGGATCTCGCGCGCGGTGTCGGCGAGATCATGTTCGCACAGCGATTTGCCAACCGGCTGCCCCTGTGCCGCCAGAAAGGTGTTGGCCATGCCGCCGCCGATCACCAGATAATCGACCTTGCTCACCAGGTTGCCCAGAAGATCCAGCTTGGTCGAGACCTTGGCCCCGCCGACCACCGCCACCACCGGCCGCTGCGGATTGCCCAGCGCGGCATCCAGCGCCGACAGCTCGGCCGCCATCAGCCGACCGGCGCAGGAGGGCAGCAGATGCGCCAACCCTTCGGTCGAGGCATGCGCCCGGTGCGCGGCCGAAAACGCGTCGTTGACATAGATATCGCCCAGCGCCGCCAGCGCCGCCGCCAGCTGCGGGTCGTTCTTTTCCTCGCCAGCATGGAAGCGGGTGTTTTCCAGCAGCAGCACCTCGCCATCGGGCGTCGCCGCGACCGCCTGCTTGGCCGGTGCGCCGATGCAATCCTCGGCGAACCCGACCGGACGGCCCAGCGCCGCCGACAGCGCCGGCAGCACCTGGCGCAGCGACATCTCGGGCACGACCTTGCCCTTGGGACGGCCGAAATGCGCCAGCAGCACCACCTTGCCGCCCGCCGCCGTGATGTCGCGGATCGTCGGCAGCACGGCGTCGATGCGGGTCGTGTCGGTCACCGCGCCCGAGGCATCGACCGGCACGTTGATATCGACGCGCACCAGGGCGGTCTTGCCCGCGAAATCCATGTCGTCGAGGGTTTTCCAGCTCATCACCAACTCCTGGGCCTGCACCTGCTTTTTCTTGTCCGAGTGATGCCCGGGCGGGCGGGCGCCGTCAACCGTCGCGTGCACCACAGCAGCGCCAGCGCGGCCAATGCGACGGCTCCCGCCAGCGCCCCCAGCGCCAGCAAGGCAACCGGCGTTTCGGCATAGGCGGCAACCTGCGGAAGATCGGCGCCGCGAGGCGCCAGCCACAGAGCCAGCACGACCAGGACCCCTGCCGCGCCGCCCGCCGCCAGCAACAGGGCGATCCGGCGCAGCGCCATCACGGCTCAGATCTCGATCTTCTGGAAGCCCTCGCGCAGCGCGTTCGACCAGGCCTCGGACATCTTGCGGAAATCGGGGTCGTTGGCCTCGATCCGCTGCACCCCCGTGACCCGGCAGGCATCTTTCGCGACGATCGCCAGATCCAGCGGCATGCCGACACTCAGGTTCGAACGCAGCGTCGAATCCATCGACAACAGCACCGCCTTGCGCGCGTCCTCCAGCCCGGTGTCCGGGCGCACGACGCGGTCGAGGATCGGCTTGCCGTATTTGTGTTCACCGATCTGCAGGAAGGGCGTGTCCTCGGTCGCCTCGATGAAATTGCCCTCGGGATAGATCAGGAAGAGCCGCATCGCGCCGCCCTTGCGCTGGCCGGCAACGATCATGCTGGCCGAGACCGAGACCTTGGCGGCGTTCATCTTGTGGTCGATGTCCTCGCGCACCGAGGCCAGCGTGTTGCCGATGATCTCGGCCACTTCCAGCATCGTCTGCGCCGCCATGATCGACTGCGCGCCCTCGATCTCGGGATGGTCGATCGACTCGCGCAGCCGGGCGATGGTGGTCTGTGTCACCGACAGGCTGCCCGCGGTCAGGATCACGATCACCCGCTCGCCGGGATCCTCGAAGGTGAACATCTTGCGATAGGTCGCGATGTTGTCGAGCCCCGCGTTGGTGCGGGTGTCCGACAGCAGCACCATGCCCGCCTTCAAGAGCAAACCGACACAGTAGGTCATGGCCCGACCCGGCCCCTTTCATCTTGCCCCAAATACGCTTGGGGGTGAACTGCCGCAGACAAGAGAGAGGCAAAGCCCTCTGCCGACGCCACGATCCAGCGCGCAGGCTACTGCTGCGCCGCGGCGACCGCAACGGCGATTTCCATCGATTCCGCCCCGTGGCCGCGGGCGATGCCGCGGATCGGTGCGGCGCCCTGGGCATCCATGCCGCAGCCCAGCCGGATATAGCGTTCGTCCGGGCAACAGCCGTTGGCCGGGTCGAAACCGATCCAGCCCAGCCCCTCGATCCAGATTTCGGCCCAGGCATGTGCGGCCTCGTGCGGCTTGCCGCCGGTATCCGCGAACAGATAGCCCGAGACATAGCGCGCCGGCAGATCGCGGATCCGGGCGGCGGCGATCAGCGCATGGGCATGGTCCTGGCAGACGCCTTCGCCAAGCGCCAGGGCCTCGGCCGCGGTGGTATGGGCATGCGTGCTGCCCGGGCGATAGGCGATCGCCTCGGCCACCGCCGCCGAGAGCGCATGCGCCAGTGCCAGCGACTCGCCGTCGCCCGCGCCCTCGGCCAGCGCGCGCAGCGCCGCGTCCGGGCGGGTCGGCGCGGTCTCGTCGAGCCAGGCCAGCGCCGGGACCGATTCGCGTAGGCCGCGCAGGACGCCGGCGGTGTCATTGGTCACGACGACGCCGGTCACCGTCACCTCGACGCGGCTGACCGGACCGTTGACCGACCAGCCCTGCACCCAGTCGCCGGCCCCGTCGCGGAACCCGCCGCCCTTGATCCCGTTCGAGACCGCGACGTCCCAGCTCTCGACCAGCTGGCTGTCGCAGCGGCTGGGGGTCAGCCGGTGGCTCTGGACCACGGCGCGCACCGGCTGGTCATAGGTGTAAACGGTGGTGTGTTCGACGATCAGTCTCACCGCGCGTCTCCGCTCAGATAGCTGTCATGGATGCTCAGGCTCAGGGCACCGACCTCGTCGATGAAGCTGGTGAGGAATTCGTGCAGCCCGTCGTCAAAGATGTCGTCGGTGCGCGTCTCGGCGATCCGGGCCAGCAGGTTCAGCGCGTTCTTCTGGGCGTCCGTGCTCTTGCGATAGGCCCGCGCCAGCCGCGCCATGTGGGTGTTCAGCCCTTCGGCGCAGGTGATCAGCGAGCGCGGCGATTGCGGGTTGAGGATCAGGAAATGCGCGATCTTGGTCGCCGTCACCTCGCCGCCATAGGCCCAGTGGAACGCCCGGTGCAGCCCCAGCGCGCGCAAGAGCGTGCGCCACTGGTAGTTGTCGAGCCCGGACCCCACGAATTCCACCCCCGGCAGCAGGACGTAATATTTCACGTCCAGCAGACGCGCGGTGTTGTCGGCGCGTTCGACGAAATAGCCGAGGTTCAGGAAGTCCCAGCCGTCGTTGCGCAGAAGCGTGGCGTCGATCGCGCCGCGCACCATCGCCGCGTGGCGCATCGTCCATTCGGTCAACTGATTCAGCGACTGTTCGGACCGCGGGGTGCGCTCGATCTGGCGCAGCTCCTGAAAGGCGGTGTTCAGCGCATCCCAGACCTGGGTGGTCAGCGCGGTGCGCACGATGCGGCCGTTTTCCCGCGCGCGGGTGATGCACGTGGCCACGGACGAGGGGTTGTCGTGGTCGAAGAACAGGTGGCTTTCAATGTTGCGCTGCACCGGCTCGCCGTATTTTGCGGCGAAGGCGCCGCGGGTGCCCCCGGCGGACAACAGCGCGTCCCATTCGTTGCGATAGCCATGCCCGGCGTTCGGCAGCAGGGCGATGCGGGCGCCCACGTCCAGCAGGCGCGCGGCGGTTTCGGCGCGCTCCATGTAGCGGGCCAGCCAGAAGAGGTTGTCGGCGGTTCTGCTCAGCATGATCGTTCCTCCGCCCCCGTCACTCGGCCAAGACCCATGTGTCCTTGACCCCGCCACCCTGGCTGGAATTCACCACCAGCGACCCCTCGCGCAGGGCCACCCGGGTGAGGCCGCCGGGCACCAGGTCGATGCGCTCGCCGACCAGGCAATAGGGGCGCAGGTCGACGTGGCGCGGCGCCACGCCTTCCTCGACGAACGAGGGCACGGTGGACAGGGCCAGCGTCGGCTGGGCGATGTAGTTGTCGGGATCCTCCTCGATCTTGGCGCGGAAGGATTCGATCTGTTCCTTGGTCGATTTCGGCCCGACCAGCATGCCGTATCCGCCCGATCCGTGGACTTCCTTGACGACCAGATCGCCCAGGTTCTCCAGCACATACTTGCAATCGTCTGCCTTGGCACATTGCCAGGTGGGGACGTTCTGCAGGATCGGCTCTTCGCCCAGGTAAAAGCGCACCATTTCCGGGACAAAGGTATAGACCGCCTTGTCGTCGGCCACGCCGGCGCCCGGCGCCGAGCAGATGCTGACCCCGCCCGAGCGGTAGACGTCCATCAGCCCCGGCACGCCCAGCATCGAATCCGGCCGGAAGCACAGCGGGTCCAGGAAGGCGTCGTCGATCCGGCGATAGATTACATCGACCTTGCGCGGGCCCTCGGTGGTGCGCATCCAGACGAATTCGCCCTCGACGAACAGATCCTGCCCCTCGACCAGCTCGACGCCCATCATGTCGGCCAGGAAGCTGTGTTCGTAATAGGCCGAGTTGAAATGCCCCGGCGTCAGGATCACCACATTCGGATCCCGGTCGCATTTCTGCGGCGCGACTGAGGCCAGCGTCCGGCGCAGAAGTTCCGGGTAGTGGTCGACCGGCTCGATCCGGTTGGTGCGGAACAGGTCGGGGAACATCCGCATCATGATCTCGCGGTTTTCCAGCATATAGCTGACGCCCGAGGGCGTGCGGCAGTTGTCCTCGAGGACGAAGAATTCGTCCGGGCCGGTGCGCACCAGGTCGATGCCGACGATGTGCGAGAACACGTTCTTGGGCGGGCGGAAACCGGCGACCGCCTTTTCATAGGCCTCGTTCAGATAGACCAGCCGCGCCGGAATGCGCCCCGCTCGGACGATCTCGCCGCGGTCATAGATGTCGCACAGAAAGGCGTTGAGGGCGCGGGCGCGTTGCTTGATGCCGCGTTCCAGACGGTGCCATTCCATCGCCGTAAAGACGCGCGGAAACATGTCGAAGGGGATCAGGCGATCGGGGTCGCCGCCTTCGCCATAAACGGCAAAGGTGATGCCGATTCGTCGAAACAGGGCCTCGGCTTCGGCTTGCTTGAGGTTGCGCAGGGCTGCCGGCATTGCCTCGACCCAGTCCTGCAGGCTGGCATAGGGCAGGCGGACGTTACCGCCGGACTTCATCTCGTTGAAATAGGTGCTCATCTTGGGGCCCCCCTTGCATCTCAGACTACCCGATCCGAGGCCCGCGGCAATGGGTAGAGAGCGCCGCAGGTTTTGGCATTTTTCCGATCTGTCTGCCCGAAAAGAGTGCTGAAATCCTGTGATTTGTTGATTTTTTGTGCATATGCGTGGTGTCATGCCGTGTGGGTGGGCGTTTTCCGCCCGGCAGGCCGTTGCGGCGATCCGTTCGGTGCGCCGCAACGGGGCCTTGGGGGGCGGCGGTGTGCCGCGATTCCGCGCATCGGTCCTCGGATCGGAATCCGCGGGGAAGGGCGACCGGGGCCGGGGCCTCAGGGCATCAGCGCCCGGTCGAGCGCCGTCGCCAGTTTCGTTACCAACTCGTCAATCTGCGCTTCGGTGATGACAAAGGGCGGAGCCAGCAGCACATGGTCGCCCGCCTGCCCGTCGACCGTGCCACCCATCGGATAGACCAGAAGCCCGGCGTCGAGTGCGGCGGCCTTGAGCCGGGCATGAACCCGCCGCGCCGGGTCGAGCGGGGCCTTGGTGTCGCGGTCCGCGACCAGTTCGAGGCCACGAAACAGCCCACGGCCGCGGATATCGCCCACATTCGGGTGTGCGCCCAGCCGGTCGCGCAGCACGCTGTCCAGCGCCGTGCCCAGCACGCGCACCCGGTCCAGCAGCCGGTTATCCTCGATCTCGTCCAGCACCGCGTTGGCTGCCGCTGCCGCCACCGCGTGACCCATATAGGTGTGCCCGTGCTGCAGGACGCCCGATCCCGCGTCGATGGCGTCAAAGATCCGCTGGTGGACCAGCAACGCCCCGATCGGCTGGTAGCCCGCGCCCAGCCCTTTGGCGACGGCGATCATGTCGGGGGCCACGCCATCCTCGGCGCAGGCGAACAGATGGCCCGTGCGCCCCATGCCGCACATCACCTCGTCGAGGATCAGCAGCACGCCGTGGCGGTCGCAGATCTCGCGGATGCGCGTCAGGTAACCGGGCACCGCCGGAACCGCGCCCAGCGTCGCGCCGACCACGGGTTCCGCGACAAAGGCCATCACGGTTTCCGGGCCGAGCCGCTGAATCTCGGCCTCCAGCTCATCGGCGGCGCGGCGGCCATAGGCCTCGGGCGTCTCGTCCGCGGCGCGGTGGCGGTATTCGTAGCAGGGCGCGATATGCGCGGTCTCCACCAGCAGCGGCGCGAACAGGGCCCGCCGGCCCGGATTGCCGCCCGCGGCCAGCGCCCCCAGCGTGTTGCCGTGATAGCTCTGGCGTCGGGCGATCACCCGGTGGCGCTGCGGCTGGCCGGCTTCCAGAAAGAACTGCCGCGCGAGCTTCAGCGCCGCCTCGACCGCCTCGGAGCCGCCCGAAACCAGCAGCACCTGCGCGATCCCCTCGGGCGCGGCGGTGACCAGCCGGTCGGCCAGCGACTCGGCCGGTTCGGTGGTGAAGAACCCCGAATGGGCAAAGGCCAGCCGGTCGATCTGGTCGTGAATCGCGGCCCGGACCCGGGCATTGGAATGCCCCAGACAGGACACCGCCGCCCCGCCTGAGCCATCCAGATACCGCCGCCCCCGGGTGTCGATCAGATAGCAGCCGTCGCCCGATCCCGCGGTTTCCGGCCGGGCCCGGGTGATGCGTCCGAAGAGGTGGCTGGTCATGGGGCGATCCTGCGGCTGGGGCGGATGACCCGACCAGCCTAGCGCCCGAGTGCGGCGCGGGAAAGCCGGTCGTCGGCGCGCAGGCTTACGGAAAGTTAAACCTTGCGCCAGCCCTGTCCGAACCGCGCGGGCTATCTGAGGCTCGACGCCCCGTCTGGCGCCTGAACGGTGATTGGAACCCAGGAGGACAAGACGATGACCGAACTTCTCGTGATCGGCTATGACACGGCCGAACAGGCCGAGGCCGCGCGCACCGACCTCTTCGCGCTGTCGCGCGACTATTACGCCGATATCGGCGATGCCGTGGTGGCGACGACCGATGCCAAGGGCCGCATCCACCTGAACCAGCTGGTGACGCCCTGGGTGGTGGGCACGGCCTCGGGGTCGTTCTGGGGGTTGCTGATCGGTGTGCTGTTCCTGCACCCGCTCCTGGGCGTGATCGCCGGGGCTGCGGCCGGCGCGATCACCGGTGCGCTGAGCGACTACGGCATCCGCGACGATTTCATGCAGGACGTGGCGCGGGTGTTGAAGCCCGGGCGCGCCGCGCTCTTCGTGTTGGCGCGCAGCGTGACCGGCGACCGGATCGTCGAGCAGCTTGCCAGCCACGGCGGCGAGGTGCTGCGCACCAACCTGAACCACACCGACGAGGCCGCGTTGCGGGCCGCCTTCGAGGCCGCCCGTCATGCGCCCCCGCAAGCGGCCTGACCCTGCTGCGCTGTCATGGACGTGCACGCCGGTCTGTTCCCGCTGGTTTCGATTGACGTCGGGGGGCCGACCCCGAGGGTGCCGGGTTTGCCCGGCGCCTTTGGTGTCGGGGCCCCGATCCCGTTCGCTGCGATCTGACCGGTCGCATTTCTTCCTGCCGGTTCACCGGCCTGACAGCCCACGGAATGACGATGAAATTTGTAAAGCCCCTGGTTCTGATCGCTGCGATCGTCGCGGCGGGTGCTGGACTCTATTGGTATTGGCAGCGCCAGACGATCTATCCCTCGACCGACGATGCCTATGTCGAGGCCAATATCCTGACGATCACGCCGCTGGTCTCGGCGCAGGTGGCCGAGGTCACCGTTTCCGAGGGGCAGCGCGTCGAGGCCGGTGCGGTGCTGGTGCAGCTCGATGACCAGACCCTGCGCGCGGCCGTGGATGCCGCCCAGGCGCAGCTCGACCTTGCCACGCAGTCGGCGACGGCGGCGATTTCGCATGTGACGGCGGCGCAGGCGGAACTGGACGCGGCGCAGGCGGCCTTTACCGCTGCCGACACGGCCTTTGAGCGCACCGAGCAGCTGTTCGCCCGCCATGACGTGTCGCAGGCGGCGCTGGACACCGCGCAGGCCACCCGCGATCAGGCCCAGGCGCGCGTCGGCCAGGCCGAGGCGGCGCTGCAGGTGGCGCGCGACCAGCTGGGCGAGACCGGGGCCGACAACGCCTCGGTCCGGGTGGCGCAGGCCGCCCTGACCCAGGCGCAGCTGGCGCTGGGTCATGCGACGATCACCGCACCGGTGTCGGGCTGGATCGCCAACCTGTCGCTGCGCCCGGGCGACGTGGTGTCCGCCGGGGCGCCGCTGTTCTCGCTGGTCGAGGACGGCCCGTGGTGGGTCGACGCCAATTTCCAGGAAACCGATATCCACCGCATCCGCCCGGGCCAGCCGGTGACCGTCACCGTCGACATGTATCCGGGCCTGACCCTGCACGGTCGGATCGAGACGATCGGCGCCGGGTCGGGGGCGGTGTTTTCGCTGCTTCCGCCGCAGAACGCCACGGGCAACTGGGTGAAGGTCACGCAACGCTTCCCGGTGCGTGTCACGCTGGAGCCGCCGTCGGACCCGGCGTTCCAGCTGCGCGTGGGGTCGAGCGCGACGGCGACCGTTGACACCACCGGCCTGCCCGGGGACAGCCGATGACCGCTGCCGCCCCCGCCGCTGCTGCGGCATCGCAGGACGGCGAACCGCAGGTGCGCTGGACGGTGGTGCTGGCGGTGGTGCTGACCGCCGTGCTCGAGGTGCTCGACAGCACCATCGTCAACGTCGCCCTGCCGCATATCAAGGCCTCGTTCGGGATCACCAGCGACCAGACGGTCTGGATTGTCACCAGCTATATCGTCGCCTCGGTCGCGGTGATGCCGCTGACCGGCCTCTTGTCGCGCCGCTATGGCCGGCGGCGGCTGATCATCACCGCGATCCTCGGCTTTGCTGCCTTCTCGATGCTGGGGGGGCTGGCCTCGTCGATCGAGACGATGGTGGCCTTCCGGCTGGGGCAGGGGTTCTTTGGCGCCTTCCTGATCCCGCTGTCGCAGTCGATCCTGTTCCAGAGCTTTTCGCGCGAGAACCGGGGCAAGGCGATGGCGATGTTCGGGCTGGGCGTCGTCGTGGCGCCTGTCCTGGGGCCGACCATCGGCGCCCTGCTGACCGAACATTTCAGCTGGCGCGCGGTGTTTTACGTCAACCTGCCGATTGCCGGTTTTGCCCTGGCGATGATCATGGGCGAACTGCCGCGCGAGGACATCCGCGAGGTCCGCGTGGACTGGATGGGGCTGGGGCTGATGGTGGTGGCGATCGGCGCGCTGCAGATGACGCTGGACCTGGGCGAAAGCCGCGGCTGGTTCGACTCGCGGCTGATCCAGGTGGCGGCGCTGGTCGCGCTGATCACCAGCGTCACCTTCGTCGTGCGCGGCTGGAGCCTGCGCGAGAACATCATCGACTTTGCCATCCTGCGCGACCGCAGCTTTGCCGCGGCGAATGTGGCGATCATGGGGTTCGGCGTGGCGATGTTCGGCTCGATCGCCATTCTGCCGCTCTTCGTTCAGGGGCTGCTGGGATACCCGATCCTCGATGCCGGATATCTGTTCATGCCGCGCGGCGTGGCGGCGGGGTTCTCGATGGTGATCACCGGCGCGGTGCTGTCGCGCAAGCTGGATCCGCGGTTCATGATGATCGTAGGGCTCTTGCTGACCGGCACCGGCAACATCATGCTGTCCTGGCTGAACCTCGACGCAGGGTTCTGGGATCTGTCCTGGCCGGGCGTGGTGTCGGGGCTGGGGATGGGGCTGTTCTTTGTGCCGATGTCAACGCTGGCTTTCCAGAATGTCACCTCGGAGAAACAGGACGAGGCCTCGGGGCTTTACGGTGTCACGCGCTCGCTGGGCTCGTCGGTGGGGATCGCGATCATCGGCTGGCAGGTGGCGCGGCGCACCAGCCTGCACTACGCGACGCTGATCGGCGGGGTGACGGTGTTCGACCGGCCCTTTGCTGCCTGGCTCGCACCGCAGGGCCTGACGCCGCAAAGCCCGGCCGCCGCGGCCCGGCTGGCCGAGGTGGTGTCGCAGCAGGCGACGATGATGGCGTTTCAGGATGCGTTCCTGCTGTCGGGGATCGCCGCCTTTGCGATGATCCCGCTGGCCTTTGCGATGCAGAAACCGATGGCGGCGGCCGGTGGCGGGGCGATGGCGCACTGATCCCGCAGGGGCCCCTAGGCGGCAAACTGCACCCGGACGCGCAGCCCGGGTGCCGCGTCTTCCAGCCGCACCGTTGCGCCGTGACGGTCGGCGATGGCCTTGACCAGCGGCAGGCCGAGGCCGCTGCCCTCGACCGTGCGGGCGTCGTCGGTGCGAAAGAAGGGCTCGAACACCCGCGCCCGCAGATCCGGGGCGATCCCGGGGCCGTCGTCCTGCACGATCAGCATCAGCCCCTCGGCGCCGGCTCGGGCGTCGAGGGTGATGCGGGCGCCGTCCCCGGCATGGGTCAGGGCGTTCTGCAGCAGGTTGACCACCAGCTGCGCCAGCATCTCGGCATCGCCACGCAGCCTCAGCGGCCCCTCGGCCCGGTGGTAAAGCAGCCGCTGTCCCGCGTCCTCGGCCACCGCCTCATAGGTCTCGGCCACCTCATCGAGGATTGCCCGCAGATCGACATCGGTCAGCGCACCGACCACCCCGCCCTCGATCCGGGCGATCCGCAGGATGGTGGCGATGATTGCCGTGAGCCGGGCCAGATCGGCCTGCGCCTCCTCGATCTCGGCGCGGGCATCCTGCCCGGCCTCGGCCCGCGCCAGCGCCTGTTCCAGCGTCAGCGAGGCCCGCGCCAACGGCCGGCGCAGATCATGCGCCACCGAGGCCGCGGTCCGGCGCGTGCCGGCGATCAGCGTGTCGAGCTGCGCCAGGTGCCTGTCGAGCCGGCGCGAGATGCGGTCGATCTGGGTGTCATCCTCGACCGCGCCGATCCGCGCCGCATTGTCGCCCGACGACACCCGCTCCAGCGTCTGTTCGATCCGCTCCAGTTTCTGCTGGCTGCGCAGGCTCAGCACGAAACCGATCGCCAGCGTTGCCAGGATCACCACGAAACCGGTCAGCGCAAAGGCCCGGATCGTCGAGATCCGCGCCGCGCCGAGGATCGCCATGCTGCGCCCGGTGATCAGCACCAGGTCGTCGATCTGCGTCGCGTGCAGTAGATAGCGGGCCGGCGCGGCCTCGCTGTCGCCGGGCGAGCGGTCGGCGGTTTCCAGCGTCGTCGTCACCTCGTGCCACTGGCCGGGCGCAAGCTGGATGTCGATGTTCCCCGCCAGCCGGGTGCCGTCGGTGCGATAGGCGGCATAGGCCAGCGTTTCCCCGGCCGAGCTGCGGGCGATGGCGGCAATCTGTGCCGACAGCGCCGCGGCGCCGGATTCGCGGGCGATCAGCTGCAGGTTGTGCTCCATTTCCAGCACCCGCAGCTGCACTTCCTCGGTCATTGCCCGGTCGATCAACCGGACGCTGAACCCGCCCATCACCGCCAGCACGAGGACGAACACCAGCGACGAGCGCAGCACCGCCGAAAAGGCCGCGCCCGAGAGGACGTCACCGCGGTCCATGAATCGCGTAGCCCGAATTCCGAATGGTGTGGATCAGCGGCAGGTCAAAGGGCTTGTCGATCTTGGCCCTGAGCCGGCTCATATGCGTTTCCAGCACGGTGGTGTTGGGTTCAAAGCTGAAATTCCAGATCTTTTCCAGCAGCATCGTCCGCGTCAGAACCCGGCCCGGATTGCGCATCAGGGCTTCGAGCAGCATGAATTCCTTGGTCTGCAGGTCGATGGTCTGGCCCTGCCGTCGGGCGGTGCGGGTCAGCAGGTCCAGTTCGAGGTCATGCACCTCGAGTTTGGTAACCTCGGCATGGGCATGGCCGACGCGGCGGGTCAGCGCGGCGATGCGGGCCTTGAGTTCGGAGAAGTGGAACGGCTTGGTCAGATAGTCGTCGCCGCCTGCCGCCAGCCCCTCGACCCGGTTGTCGACGTCGGCCAGCCCGGTGAGGAAGATCACCGGCATTTCCGATCCGGCCGCCCTGAGCGCGCGCACCACCGACACCCCGTCCATGCCGGGCATCATCCGGTCGAGGATTGCCAGATCGCAGGGCGAATAGAGGCAATAGGTCAGCGCGTCGCGCCCGTCCGAGAAATGTTCGACGCTGTGGCCCTCTTCCTCGAGCCCGGCGCGGACGTAGTCGGCAAGCTTGGCGTCGTCTTCGGCGAGCAGGATCTTCACGGGCGGATCTTTCCGGTCAGCGGGCTCTTGCCGGTCCCGGTGGGCCGGGGCGCAGTGTTTCACGGTGGGGTGGACGGTGCCACTTACGAATTTGTAAAGCTGGCACAAGTGCCGGGCAGGGTCCACAGGGCAGAAGGACCTCGAGGCAGACCGTCGAGAGCGGCGCAAAGGTAGGATCCATGACGAAACGGGCGTCCTTGTCCGACCGGCAGGGAGAGAGGCGCAAACGCGATCTGGGCTGGGTGATCTCCGCCTATGCCGTCCTGGGGTTGCTGTGCCTGCTGGCGCCGGTGACCCTGGCGCCGGCGGCGCCGGTTTTTGTTGCGGTGATGATGCTGGGCTGGGGCGGGCTGGGGCTGGGGTCGGCGCTGGTGATGCGCCCGTTTCCCGAATACCGGCCGACCGCGATCGGCTTCGGGGTGCTGGCGCTGCTGGGGCTGGGCTTTGTGCTCTTTCCCGGGCACGGCGACACCGCCCTGCAGACGATGATCCTGGTTGCCGCCTTTCTGGTGGGCGGGATCGGCGAGATCTTCTTTGCCCTGCGACTCAGCCGCGATATCTCGACCTGGCCCTGGCTGGCGATCAGCGGGGTTGTCGCGCTGGTCATGGGGTTTATCGTGCTGGTCTACTGGCCCGACCTGCCGACCGGGGTGCTGGGGGTCTTGTCCGGGCTGAATTTCCTGTCGACGGCGCTGGCGCTCTATGTGCTGCGTCGCTGGCACCAGCCTGACGCGGCCTGATCCGTTCCGAGCCGGGCCGATGCCGCCGACCCGTTGCGATGAAGAGCCGTGCCCATGCCTGACGTTCCCACCTCTGCGCGCCTGACCCGCCTGATCGCCCTGGCCGAACACCCGCTGGTCAAGGCGGTGGTGCCGGTGGTGATCGTGGGCGTTGCGGTCTATGCGTTGCACCGCCTCTCGGCCGAGGTGAGCCTGGGCGACGTGCGCCGCGATCTGGCCGGGGCGCATCCGCTGACGATCCTGCTGGCGCTGGCCTGCACGGCGACGAGCTTTGTCGGACTCGCACTCTATGACCTGTTGGCGGCGCGGATCGTGGCGCCGGGGGCGATCCCGGCCCGGGTTGCGCTGATGACCTGCGCGACGGGGTATGCGCTGACCAATCTGCTGGGCTTTTCCTATGTCACCGGCACGGCGGTGCGCTATCGGGTCTATACCGGCTACGGGGTCGAGATGGCGCGGGTCGCGCTGATCCTGGTCTATTCCTGGATGGCGTTCTGGGCTGGCGTGCTGGCGATGACCGGCGGGCTGATGGTGTTTCACCCGGCCGGGCTGGCGACGGTGCTGCCGATCCCGGCCCGCGCCGAAACCGCCGCGGGGCTGGCTTTCCTGGCGCTGCTGGCGGGGGCGCTGGCGGTCCTGCGCTTTGGACCGCGGCGGCTGACCGTGCTGGGGCAGAGCTTTGACCTGCCGCGCCCGGCCGACGCGCTGGCGATGATCGGCGCGGCCGGCTTCGACCTGATCGGCGCCTCGCTGACGCTCTATGTGCTGATGCCTGCCGATCTGGTGCCCAGCTATCCGTATCTGTTCGTCATCTACATCGCCGCAATCGTGCTCGGGCTGGTCAGCCATGCGCCGGGCGGGATCGGGGTGTTCGAGGTGACGGTGATCGGCGCGCTGGGGGCGGCGGGGCGGTCGGATGCGCTGGCGGCGCTGCTGCTTTACCGGGTGGTCTATACCGGGCTGCCGTTCCTGGTCGCGGTGACCGGGCTGGCCCTGGCCGAGTTGCGCCGGCGGCGGCGGGCGCTGGCCTCGGCGGTGGGGCAGGCGCAGGATCTGGTGCGGCCCTTTGTGCCCTTGATGGCCGCAGCGGTGGCGCTGGCGGCGGGCACGGTGCTGCTGACCTCGGGCAACCTGCCCTCGGCCGATGCCCGGATGGCGGTGGTGCGCAGCACCCTGCCGCTGGCGATGGTCGAGGCCTCGCACCTCGCGGGCAGCGTTGCCGGGGTGCTGCTGCTGGTGGTGGCGCGGGGACTTTACCGGCGGCTCTACAGCGCCTGGGCGGTGGCGCTGGGGCTTCTGGCGGTGGGGGTGGTCGCCTCGCTGATCAAGGGGCTCGACATCGACGAGGCGCTGGCGATGGCCTTTGGTGCGGCGATCCTGGCGCTGTTCCGGCCGGCCTTTTCCCGCGTCGACCGCTCGGCGCCGCTGCACCTGGGCGCGGGCTGGTTCGTCAGCATCGCGGCGCTGTTTGCGGCCCTCACCTGGATCGGGTTCTTCGCCTTCAAGCATGTCGAGTATCAAAGCGCGCTGTGGTGGCAGGTTTCGTGGTCGGGCGATGCCTCGCGGTTCCTGCGCGCGAGCCTCGCCGGGGCGGTCGTGCTGGCGGCGCTGGCGCTGAACTCGCTGCTGGGCGCACGTGGCCGCCGCCACCGGCCCGGGCCTGCCCCCGACGCGGTGCGCGCGCTGATCGCGTCCTCGGGCGACAGCGCGGCGAATATCGCGCTGCTGGGGGACAAGAGTTTTCTCATCGCCCCCGATGCCTGCGCCTATCTGGCCTATGGCGATACCGGCAGCGCGCTGGTCTCGCAGGGCGACCCGATCGGAGACGAGGGGGCGGCGCGCCAGCTGCTGTGGCAGCTGCGCGAACAGGCGGATCAGGAGGGCAAGCGGGCGGTGTTCTATGCGGTCTCGCCGCGTTTCGTCGCGAGCTTTCTCGACATGGGACTGGCGGTGGTCAAGTTCGGCGAGGTGGCGCGGGTCGATCTGCCCGGGTTCTCGCTGGATACCCCGGGTATGAAGGGCCGCCGCCAGGCCCGCAATCGTGCCGCGCGCGAGGGCTATCGCTTCGAGGTGGTGCCGCCTTCGGGCTTTGCGGCGATCCTGCCGCAGCTGCGGGCGGTGTCGGACGGCTGGTTGCAGCACAAGCAGGGCCGGGAAAAGGGGTTCACCCTGGGGGCCTTCGACGCCGGCTATCTGGCGAATTTCGAAACCGCCGTGCTGCGCGCGCCGGACAGCGGGCGGATCGTCGCCTTTGCCAACCTGCTGCGCGGCGGGGCGGTCGAATGCTCGGCCGACCTGATGCGCCACGACCCCGGGGCGCCGGGTTTCGTGATGGATGCGCTCTTTGCCGAGGTGCTCCTTTGGGCCGCGGCGCAGGGGTTTCGCTGGTTCAACCTCGGCGCGGCGCCGTTCTCGGGCTCGGAAACCCGGGCCCTGGCCTCGCCGTGGCAGCGGCTGGGCGGCTTCGTCTATGAGCACGGCGACGAGATCTATCACTTCGAGGGGCTGCGCGCCTTCAAGGACAAGTTCCAGCCGGTCTGGACGCCGAATTACATCGCCTGCGACCGGGGACTGGGCGGGGGGCTCGGCGTGGCGCGGGCGTTCATGGACGCCAATCTGCTGATTTCCGGGGGCGTCGCCGGGTTGATGCGCAAAGGAGGGTCGGGTGATCCGAAATTATAGTGACCATGCCGCGAACGAGCGGACCTTTCTGGCCTGGGTGCGCAGCGTCATCGCCATCGAGGGCTTCGGCATCGCCAGCGCGCGGCTGGGTGACGGCCCGGCGCAGGCCTGGACCGAGGTCGCGCTGCTGCTGGCCGGGGCGGTGGTGATCGCGCTGGCCTTCGTGCGGATGCGCCGCACCCGCCGGCGTATCGAGGCCGAGCATCTGTTGGAGCTGCGCGGCCCCTCGGCCGATGCCATGCTGATGCTGGCCAGCGCCGCCCTGTTCGCGCTGATCGCGCTGTTTGCGCTGCATGTGCGCTGATCCGCGTCAGGTCCAGCGGATGGCATGGTTGCCGCCTTCCCATCCGCTGGCAAAGCGGCGGGTGAACTGCACTGCGTCGCCGGTGCGCGGCCGGTGCAGGGTGACGCCGTAGAACCCGAAGGGCCGCGGGTCGGCGCGGGTGTCGGTGACCGTGGTCCAGCCATCGGTGCTGTGGTGCAGGACGAAGGGCGCGCGCGCCTCGACGATCACCGGCGCGTGGCCCGGAACCTGTTCAAGGGGCGCCGCGTCGCGCCAATGCCAGTGCTGCGGCGCCGGCAGTCCCCGGCCATAGCGGGCCTCGACCGCCGCCAGCCGTTCGACCGGCCGACCGTCGCGCAGCGCGCAGGTCAGTTTCAGATATTCGGCATGTGCCCAGGCCAGCGGCATCGCCGCCCCGGTCGGATGACCGCGAAACAGGCCGCGCTCGGGCAGGTCGGCACTGTCCCAGACCTGTTCGGGCATCATCCCGCCGGGGCCGGTCATCGCCTGCATCGCCGCCAGATAGGGATCGGCGCTGTCGCCCGCCAGAAGCGCGACATGGCCGCGCTCGCCGGTCAGCAGCGGCCAGGCGCGCCCGGTGCCCAGCCCGTCGAAGGCATCGCCATTGGCGTGTTCGCCATAGCCATCGTCGCCATAGCGGTGCCACGCGCGTCCCGTCGGCAGGTCGCAGGCCAGCAGGGCATCGGCCACCGTCAGGCTGGCCGTCACTGCCGGGTCATCCGCCGCGCGCAGCCCGTAGCGGACGAGGGCCAGAAATTCGAGGCTGACATGCTCGCAGGCGGGCACCGTCAGGTCGGTGTGGTTGCGGACGGCGACGCGTTGCTGCGCCAGCGGCAGGCGCGGATCCGGGGCGATGCGCACATAATGCCCCGCGACCCCGAACCGCCGCGCCAGCTGGCTGTCGCGGGCAAAGGTCCAGTCTTCGATCCGGGCGTTCCAGTCATCGGCCAGCGTCCGTGCCTCTGCCGCTTCGTCGGGGGGCAGGAATCCCGCACCGCCGACCAGCGCGGCGATCGCCACCGCCACCGAATAGGGGCTGAGCCCGCCGTTTTCCTCCCAGCGGTCCTGCTGGGTCAGCGGTCCGTTGACGGCGATGAAGGTCAGCGCCCGGCGGACCATCTGCCGCACCAGCTGGCCGCTGTCGCTGTCGATGTCGAGATGCCCCAACTCGGCCAGCTTGGCCGCCAGCAACACCGGAAAGGCGACCTCGTCCAGCTGGATGCCTTTCCAGAAATCGCGCCCGTCGGGATAGAAGTTCTGCGCCCAATGGCCGTCGGCGTGCTGCATCGCCACCAGATAGGCCAGCATCCGCCGGGCGTCGTCGACCTGACCGATGGCCAGCAGCGCCTGCCCGGAATTCACCGCATCGCGCGCCCAGACCAGGTGATAGCCCCCCAGATCATCGCGCGCGTTGCCCCAGGGCACGCTGAGCGAGGCGACGATGGCGCCGGGAAAGGTGCGGTCCTCGTGCACGCGCAGCACCGCGGCCGAACGGCGCGCGTGCTCCAAGGTCGCAGGCAGAGCGCCGGGCAGGTCGATGGACAGCCCGTCCGCCCAGTCCTGCCACCCCTTCAGCGCGGCCCGGCGCACGGTGTCATAGCCGGTGGCGATGCAGGCGCGCGCCAGCGTCGTCGCGCCCTCGGGCGAGCGGGCAAAGGCCAGCGCCAGAAGACCCGCGGGCTGGGTCAGCAGACCGGTCAGCGCGACATTGCCCGGCCCGGCGCGGTCATAGCCCCAGGTCATCGTGCCGTTGCGGTCGAAATCCTGCCAGCCGTCCGAGGTGCCGACATGCCCGGCGCTGGAGCGGTCGAACCCGCCGCTGGCCATCAGGCACAGGTGATCGCCGCCGCCTTCGGCATGCAGGGCATGGCCGGTCCAGGCGCTGTTGGCGTCGCCCCTCTCGCCCAGATGCGAGGCCAGCAGCACGACCAGCCGGCAGCCCTCGCCCTTGAGGGCATAGCGCAGTAGCAGCGCGTCGCGTGCCGGGTCGGGGACGACATCCAGCCGCAGCTCATAGCCATCGCCGCGATGGGTGATCGTCGGCAACGGGATCTCGGGGGCCGGGGTGTCGATGGCATAGCGGTTGGCGCGTTTCAGCTCGACCCAGCCGAAGGGGCCGGTGACGATGAACCCCAGATCGCGGATCTGCGGCCGCCCGGTCGAGGGCCAGTAGACCTCGTTGAGGATCCCGTGCCCCAGCGTCGCCCAGAGCCGCCCGGCCCCCAGCGCGGTGGTGACCAGATCCTTGGCCGATGATGTCCAGGTGGGCGCGAGATCGGTCGGCGCCGAGGGGGCAGGGCCGGTCGCGGCGGGCAGGGCGGGGATGTCGGGCTTGGTCCGGGGCATGGGGGATCCTCTCGGCTCGGGCACCGGGGACACCCCGGCACCCGTTGGCGGCATCCTTGCGCCGCTGTCGGTCCGCGACCTCATCCGAACCTTACAATTTCGCAAGCCTTCCGCGAAGGGGTTGCCGATGGCCGCAGGGTGCCCAGCTTTGAGGGACAGACGAAGGTCTTGCGGTCGTGACCCCCGGGTCGGATCCCCTTGCAGCGGCCGACCCGCGCCACCTCCGCCCCCGCAACCGGAGGATATCATCATGCAGATCGGACTTGTCGGACTGGGGCGCATGGGCGCCAATATCGCGCGCCGGCTGATGCGCGGCGGGCACCAGGTGGTGGTGCAGGACATCGCCCCCGACGCCGTCACCGCGCTGGCCGCCGAGGGCGCAACCGGCACCGCGACATTGCAGGCGCTGGTGGCGGCGCTGAAGGCGCCCCGGGCGATCTGGCTGATGCTGCCCGCGGGTGTGGTCGATGAGACCGTGGCGGCGCTGCTGCCGATGCTGGAGCCTGGCGATACGGTGATCGACGGCGGCAACAGCCACTACCGCGACGATATCCGCCGCGCGGCGCTGCTGGCGGGGCACGGGGTGCACTACCTTGATGTCGGCACCTCGGGTGGGGTCTGGGGAGTCCAGCGCGGCTACTGCCAGATGATCGGTGGCGAGGCCGATGTGGTCGCGCGCCTCGCGCCGGTTTTCACCGTGCTTGCGCCCGGCGCCGGTGCGGCCGACCGCAGCCCGGGCCGCCAGGGCGCACCTGGACCCGAGGAACAGGGCTGGCTGCATTGCGGACCGGCGGGGGCCGGGCATTTCGTCAAGATGGTGCACAACGGCATCGAATACGGGCTGATGGCGGCCTATGCCGAGGGGTTCAACATCCTGCGCCACGCCGATGCCGGGCTGCGCGGTGTCCCGATGGACGCCGAGACCACGCCCTTGGCCGACCCCGAGGCCTATCGCTATGAGTTCGACCTGCCGGCAATTGCCGAGGTCTGGCGGCGCGGCAGCGTGATTTCCTCGTGGCTGCTGGACCTGACCGCCGAGGCGTTGCACGGCGACCCGGATCTGGCCGATCTGCAGGGCCGGGTGTCGGATTCCGGCGAGGGCCGCTGGACCCTGCGCGCGGCAATCGACGAGGGGGTGCCGGCGACGGTGCTGTCGGCGGCGCTCTTTGGCCGCTTTGCCTCGCGTGGCGAGGCCGATTTCGCGGACCGGATCCTGTCGGCGATGCGGCGCGAGTTCGGCGGCCATGCCGAGAAACAAGCTTGAGGAGGGCAGGCCGATGACCGGACCCGAATCCTCGGACGCTTTGGTGTTGTTTGGCGCCAGCGGCGATCTGGCGCACAGGATGATCTTTCCCGCGCTCTATGCCCTGGCCGCGCGCGACCGCCTGCCCGGGCGGGTGATCGGCGTTGCCAAGGAGGACTGGACGCTGCCGGTGCTGAGCGACCGCGTGGCGGATGCGCTGCGCGGGGCGGGGATCGACGCGGATCCCGCGGTGATGAAACGGCTGACCGACCGGCTGGGCTGGGTCGGTGGCGAGTATCGCGACGGCGCCACCTTTGACCGGCTGCGCAGCGCCCTCGGCACTGCGCGCCATCCGCTGCACTATCTGGCGATCCCGCCCAGCCTGTTTCCCGATGTCGTCGGACGGCTCGGGCAGAGCGGCTGTGCCGCGGGCGCGCGGGTGGTGGTGGAAAAACCCTTTGGCCGCGATCTGGCTTCGGCGCAGGCGCTGAACCGGGCGCTGCACGCGGTCTTCGACGAGGCCGCGATCTTTCGCATCGACCATTACCTGGGCAAGGAGCCGGTGCAGAACCTGCTCTATTTCCGCTTTGCCAATGCGTTCCTCGAACCGCTGTGGAACCGGACCCATGTGCGCAGCGTGCAGATCACGATGGCGGAATCCTTTGGCGTGGCCGGGCGCGGGCGGTTCTATGACGAGGTCGGTGCGATCCGGGACGTGGTGCAGAACCATCTGCTGCAGGTGGTGGCGATCCTGGCGATGGAATGCCCGGTGTCGCCCGATGCCACCCATCTGCGCGACGAAAAGGTCAAGGTGTTCAACGCAATCCGCCCGCTGCGCGCGACCGAGCTGGTGCGCGGCCAGTTCGCCGGTTACCGCGAGGAGCCGGGCGTCGCGCCGGACTCCGACGTCGAGACCTTCGCGGCGATGAAGCTGCATGTGGACTCGTGGCGCTGGCAAGGCGTGCCGTTCCTGGTCCGCGCCGGCAAGCGGCTGCCGGTGACCGCGACCGAGGTCTTTGTCGAGCTGCACGCGCCGCCGCGCGATCTGTTCGCTGAAGGCCGGGCGAAGACGCCGAACCACCTGCGCTTCCGGCTGGGGCCAGATGTGTCGATCGCGCTGGGCACGCGCGCCAAGGCGCCGGGCGAGGCGATGCGCGGCGAGGATGTGGAGCTGACCATCGCCCACCGGCGCAAGGGCGAGATGTCGGCCTATGAGCGGTTGATCGGCGATGCGCTGCACGGTGACCCGACGTTGTTTTCCCGTCAGGACAGCGCCGAGGCGCAATGGCGGATCGTCGATCCGGCGCTGGGCCTTGAGGCGCCGGTGTTGCCCTACGACCCCGGCAGCTGGGGCCCGGCGTCCGCGCGGGCGCTGGCCGCCGCTGTCGGCGGCTGGCGCGATCCGGCTGCGGTCGGGGAGGCAACGCCATGACCGCGCCTGCCCTGACCGTTCTGGCCGTCGATGTCGGAGGGACCCATGTCAAGGCCAGGCTGTCGACGCGGTCCGATCGCCGCGCCTTTGACTCGGGCTCGGGGTTGAGCGCCGCGGCGATGGTCGCCCGGCTGCGCGATCTGACGGCGGACTGGCGCTATGACGTTGCCGCGATCGGCTTTCCCGGCCCGGTGCTGCATGGCCGCCCGGTGGCCGAGCCGCACAATCTCGGGTCCGGCTGGGTGGGGTTCGACTATGCCGCGGCGCTGGGCTGCCCGGTGCGGATCATCAACGACGCCGCGATGCAGGCGCTGGGCAGCTATCAGGGCGGGCGGATGCTGTTTCTGGGGCTGGGCACCGGGCTGGGATCGGCGATGATCGTCGACGGGGTTCTGGAACCGATGGAGCTGGGTCACCTGCCGTTCCGCAAGACCACCTATGAGGGGTATCTGGGCGCGCGGGCGCTGAAAAAGCGTGGCAAGAAGGCCTGGCGGCGCGATGTGGTCGATGTGGTCGCGCGGCTGGGTGCGGCGCTGGAGCCCGATTACATCGTGCTCGGCGGCGGCAATGCCAGGCGGCTCAGGGATCTGCCGCCGCACTGCCGGCTGGGCGATAACGACAACGCCTTTGCCGGAGGGTTCCGGCTGTGGGCGGAGCCGCCATCGCAGCGCCGCCCCGACACAGGGCCGCCGGTTCAGCCCTGACGCGCCGGCACGCGGACGCGCAGTCCGTCCAGCTCGGGTGTCAGGGTGATCTGGCAGGACAGGCGCGAGGTTTCGGGATCGACCTCGACCGCGAAGTCGAGCAGATCGACCTCCATCTCCTCGGCCTCGGGCAGTTTCGCGGTCCAGGCGGGGTCGATGTAGACATGGCAGGTCGAGCAGCTGCAGGCGCCGCCGCATTCGGCCAGAATGCCCGGCACGCAGGCGTCGCGCGCGGCTTCCATCAGCGTCAGGCCCGGGCGGGCCGAAGCGGCGATCTCGGCCCCGTCGGGGGCGGTGAAGGTGACGGTGATCATCGGCAGTCCTTTCAGGCAGCGAGGTCGTCGGCCAGCGGCAGGGCCTTGAGGGCGACGGCGGGGTCGGCGACGGCCTCGGGCAGGGGCGAGTGCCCAGCCTCAATCAGCCGCTTGCCGGTCATGTAGGCGCGCGGGTCGTTCATCGCGTCGACCGCCAGCAGCGTGGCACCACGGTAATACCAGTGGCTCTGGCTGCCCGGCTTGTCGCCGGGGCGCACCACGACCCGGTCATGGCCGGTGTTCAGCCCGGCGATCTGCAGTTTGACGTCATACTGGTCGGACCAGAACCACGGCTTGGCGACATAGGGCGCGCCCTGGCCCAGCATGCTGGCGGCGGTGGCCTCGGCCTGGTCGATGG
Source organism: Rhodobacter sp. (assembly GCA_020637595.1). GTDB lineage: Bacteria > Pseudomonadota > Alphaproteobacteria > Rhodobacterales > Rhodobacteraceae > Pararhodobacter. Next base: position 170,400 of record JACKKE010000001.1, read on the forward strand.
CGTTGGGCACGCTCTCCAGCCGGATGCGGCCGCCCTGCCAGGGGAACGAGGCGCAATCGCCGGCGGCGAAGATGCGCGGGTGGCTGGTCCGGCCAAAGGCGTCGACGGCGATGCCGTTGTCGAGGGTCAGCCCCGCCCCCTCGGCCAGCGCGGTTGCCGGGCGCACGCCGATGCCGCAGACGACGAAATCGACGGTTACCGTGGTGCCGTCGGAGAGCGCCGCCGCATAGGCGCCGGTGTCGGTCTCGGTCAGGCCTTGCAACCCGCAGCCCTCGCGGAACTCGACACCGTGGGCGACATGCACCGCGCGGATCCAGTCGGCGGTTTCCTGCGCCGCGACCCGGGCGAGGATCCGCGGCGCCATCTCGACCAGCGTGACCTTGAGGCCCCGGCTGGCGGCGACCGCCGCAGCCTCGAGCCCGACATAGCCGCCACCGACGATCAGCACGCGGCGGCCGGCGGTGAATTCGGGGGCCATCGCATCGGCATCGGCCAACGAGCGCATGGTATAGACGCGGGGCAGGGCACCGCCCATCGCGGCGGGCAGGCGGATCGGATCGGCGCCGGTGGTCAGGGCGATCTGATCGGCGGCGATCGCGGCGCCATCCGCCATGCGGATCGTCATCGCCTCGGGGTCGATCGCCTCGACCTGACACCCGGTCACCAGGTCGATCCGGTTCTCGTCATAGAACGCCTGCGGGCGCAGGAACAGGCGGTCCAGCGTCATGTCGCCGGCCATGTATTTCTTGGACAGGGGCGGGCGCTGGTAGGGGGCGACGGGTTCGGCGCCGATCAGGGTCAGGCGTCCGTCGAACCCCAGGGCGCGCAGCTTGGCTGCCAGCGCGGAACCGGCCTGGCCCGCGCCGATCACGGCGATATGCGACATGGAGACTCCTTCTGGCAGGTGCGGCGTGCGCAGGGGCTGGCCCCGCGCACGCCAGTCGGCTCAATACATCTTGTAGGGCAGGAACTTGCCGTCCAACACGATCTTGACGCGGTCGCCCTTGGGGTCGGCGGTGCGCGAGATGTCCATCGTGAAGTCGATGGCCGACATGATGCCGTCGCCGAATTCTTCCTCGATCAGCGCCTTCATGGTGGTGCCATAGACCATGATCACCTCGTAGAGGCGATAGATCAGCGGATCGGTCGGCACCGCCGAGGGCAGCGAGCCGCGATAGGGCACGGTCATCAACAGCGCCAGCTCCTCGTCCGAGAAGTTCAGGCCCAGGGCGTTGCCCGCCTTGACCGCCTGGTCCTTGCTGAGCGAGATCTGCCCCATCAGCGCGGCGGTGGTCCATTCCTTGGACTGGCCGACGGCAGCGGCGACATCGCCCCATTTGATGTCGTTGAAGGTCTTGTGGGCGACGATCTTTTCGGTGAGTTCGGCACGGGTGGTCATGTCTCGGGTCTCCGTTTTGGACATGCGGGGGGAGGGGGCGGATGCGCGGGGCATCCGTCCAGAGAGGAAAAACGAGAGGCGGGGCGAAAGCGGCGGTCAGGCCGCTTCCATCTGGGCGATCAGCATTTTCAGGTGCTTGGTCGCCGGGGTGACGATGCCGATGAAATAGGCCTCGCGCAGGCGGCGCTGCGCCGCGCCGCGGGTGACATAGCCGCGCGCACCCATGTGCAGCTGCGCCCAATGCGCGGCCTCCATCGCCAGCTCGCCGCCACGCAGGCGGGCCTTCAGCACGCGCAGATAGAAGGCGTCGGACAGGTCATAGGGGGTCTTGGCCATCTCCAGCACTTCGGCCACCAGGGCGTCGTATTCGGCCTCGATATCGGCGGGTTGCTTGTCGAGGTATTTGTTGACATGGCCCAGCGGCCCTTCGACCTGCTTCATCAGGTCGATGCAGTTGCGGATCATGCCGGCGGCCATCCCGCATTGCAGCAGGGTGAAACCCGGGCGGATGCGCTTGACGAAATCGGCGGCCGGATCGCCCAGCACATAGGCGTCGGGCACGAACACGTCGCGGCATTGCACGTTGCAGGTCGCGGTGCCGCCCATCGCCACGAATTCGTGGTCCAGCTTCAGCTTGATGCCGTCCCAGGCGGCGTGGAAGATCGCCATCACCCGCTTGGGCGTGTCGGAGCCCTCGACATCGACGTGGAACATCGAACCGAAATAGCCGTCCTCGACCAGGTTCGACACCCAGGGCAGCATGCCCTTGACGCGATAGCCACCCTCGACGCGCACGCCCTTCAGGCGCATCGGCTCGATCTCGCCCATCGCCTTCATCGGGTTCGACATGCCGGTGCCGCCCAGGGCCTCGCCCTTGAGCACCTTCGGCAGAACCTCGGTTTTCAGGAAATCGCTGTCCGACGAGGCCAGATACCAGGCCAGCGTGTCCTGGCACCAGACGCAGAAGCCGGTCGACAGGCATTCCTCGGAGGCGCGGGCCATCGCCAGGATTGCACTGCTCAGATCGACGTTGCCGTCGATTCCGCCGGCGTGCGTCGCATAGGCGCCGGCCTTTCCATACGCGCGGATGATGTCTTCAGGATAGATCCGCTCTTCGTCGATCTGGTTGGCGATCGCAGCCAGCTCTTCGCGGGAAATCCGGTCGATCTCGTCAAAGTCGCAGGCGGTCAGCGTCGTCGCAACGTTCATCTCGAAACTCCTTGTGCAGATTGTGCGGGGCCGGGTCCGCGCGCGTTCCGGCCCGGCCCCGCTGGGGGGTGCGGTCAGACGCGTTCGGCGACCATGTTCACCGGACGCGAGAAGGTGTTGAACACCGGCGACCATTGCGTGACGTGCTTGATCAGCGCGTCGATCTCGGCCGCAGGGCAATCGGCCTCCATATCGACCTTGATGCGCACATCGGTGAAGCCGACCGGCTTTTCCGACACATCGCCGGTGCCCCAGACGGCGGTGATGTTCAGATCGCCTTCCAGCTGCAGCTCCAGCTTCTGGATCTTGATGCCGCGGGCGATGGCGTTGGCGTGCAGGCCGACGGCGACGCAGGAACCCAGCGCGGCCAGCGAGGCCTCGGACGGGTTCGGCGCGGTGTCGTCACCCAAGAGCGCCGGCGGCTCGTCGACGATATAGGGCTCCAGGTTGCGGATGTAGTTGGCGTGACGGAAGCGGCCCTCGGCGACGGTCTTGCACTTGAGGGTCTTGATCGCCTTGGGGTTTTCCTTGCCGGCGGCGATCAGGGCGGACAGGCCGTCCTTGTCGATCGGGGCGAGGCCTTCGGGGATCAGGCAGCCGGTCAGGGCGGTGGCGGGTTCAGACATGGGAGTTCCTCCGTTTGGTCTGTGAGACAGGAAAGGTCAGGGGTGGAAGGGGAAGGTGCGCCGGGCTCAATGCCCGTCCTGGCGCACCCAGTTGAATTTCTTGACGAGTTGCCCCGCCAGTGCGTCGAGCGAGAAGCCGATCACACCGATCACGACGACGGTTGCGGCGAGCCGGGCATAGTCCAGCGTGTCGCGGGCATCGTTGATCGCGTAGCCCAGGCCGCTGGTCACCCCGAGGTATTCGGCGGGCACCAGGACCACCCAGGCGACACCCAGTGCCAGGCGGATGCCGGTCAGGACATCGACGGCAATGGCCGGCAGGATCACCACGAACAGCGTGTGGAACGGGTTGGCCCCCAGGTTGCGGGCCACTTTCAGCCACGAGGGGTCGATCCGCCGGACACCGGCCGCCGTCGAGAACAGGATCGGCCAGATCGCCGCCATCGAGATCAGGAACACGATGGCCCCGTCCCAGGTGTCGAAGGCCAGCACCGCGATCGGCATCCAGCTGAGCGGCGAGATCATCCGCAGGAACTGGAAGGGCACGTTGGCGATCTCGTTGACCCGGGCGACCCGGCCGATCAGGATGCCCACCGGCACCCCGATCGCCACGGCATAGAGCAGCCCCAGCCCAACCCGCTCCAGCGACGGCACCGACATCGTGATCACCTCGCCCGACTGGATCATCTGCCACAGCCGCGACAGAGTCGGCACCGGGGCAAAGTTCGAGAAGGCGAAGAGCCGCGGGTTGCTGGACACCGCCCAGCCCCCCAGCCACCACAGGGCCATCAGCAGGACGATGCCGAGTGCTGCATTGACCACGCTGCGCGATCTGCCGAGGCTGGGCAGCCCAAGCCGCACCGAGGTGAGGGATTGGCTGAGATCGGTCATAGGTTCAGCGTCTCGACACGGGTGAAGGGATCGCCGCCGGTCGCGACCGAGGGGTCGTTCATCCACTCGGGGTAGCGTTCCAGGGCGTTGCGAACGAACTCGTAGTTGACCAGGTCATCCACGACGAAATCGGGGTCCAGCCCGTTGAGGAAGGTCGTCTCGCCCGAGACTACGGTCTCGTTCATCGCCTCGACGATCATCCGCGTGGCCGACGGATAGGGCCAGGGCTGGAAGTCGATGCGGCCGTTGTGGAACTCGGCCTGGTTGACGATCGCGCCGCTCGACACATAGTCGGGGTTGTCGGCGTAGAGGGTCATCGCCCGGGTGACCACCGGCGCCGGCGCCGGCAGATAGCCGCGACCGTCGCGCGACAGCATCTGCGCCACTTCGGCCTTGTTCTGGCTGGCATAGACCGAGGCCCGCACCACCGCGTTCATCACCCGCTGCGTCCATTCCGGGCGCGCGTCGATGACCTGCTCGTTCATGCAGACCACGCAGCAGGGGTGGTTCTTCCAGATGTCGCCGGTAAAGCGCAGCATCCGCGCGCCGGCCATCAACTCGCCCAGGGCGTTGAAGGGTTCGGCGACGATATAGGCGTCGATCATCCGCGCAGCCAGCGCCGGCGGCATCTCGGGCGGCGGCAGAACCTGCAGGTTGCACTCGTTCGGCGCAATCGGTTCGCCCTGGGCCTTGATCACCGGGGTGATGCCGGCGGCGCGCAGCGCGTATTGCAGGATGATGTTGTGGATCGAATACCAGAACGGCACCGCCACCTGCTTGCCGCCGAGCCCGGCAAAATCGGTGATGTCGGTGTGGTTGCCCACCACCAGCGCCGAGCCGTTGGTGTGTGCCCAGGACATGATCTTGACCGGGAAGTTGTTGTTGTAGCGCATCCAGACCGGGATCGGTTTCAGCAGGTGCACCAGGTTGAACCGGCCCGAGGCAAAGCCCTCGATCAGCGGCGACCAGCCGCGGATCAGGGTCGGCGCCTCACATTCGATGCCCTCTTCCTCGAAGAAGCCCATCGCATGCGCGACCAGCAGCGGCGTGGCGTCGGTGATCGGCAGGTAACCGATGCGCAGCACCTCGTCTTGCTGGGCGGCAGCCTGGCGGGGCAGGGTGCCGGCCATCCCGGCCAGCATCGCCGCCAGACCGCCCTTGGCCAGCAGATCCAGGGTCGAACGGCGACCGGCGTCGAAATCGGTCTCGCCGCCGCAGCATGCGCCGTGCAGGTCGTGGTGATGGCCGTGGCCGCAAGAATGTCGCTTGTGGTGGTCAGTCATGGCTGTTCCCTGTTCAGAGGCTGGGTTTCAGATCTGGGTGAAATCGTTTTCGGTGGGGGCATCGCCGATGCCGGCGACCTGCGAATAGACTGCCATCAGCCGGCTGTGTTCGCGGCTGAAGGCCTCGCTGCCGCCGCTGCGTTCGTCGTCGGTCAGGGCAATGGTGGTGTCCTCGGCGATGCGCCCGGGGTTCGAGCGCAGCACCAGCACGCGGTCGGCCATGCGCACGGCCTCGCCCACGTCATGGGTGACGATCACCAGCGTCAGGCCCAGATCCTTGGCGATCCGCCGCACATCCTGTTGCAGCGAGCGCCGGGTGAAAGCGTCGAGCGCCGAGAAGGGCTCGTCGAGCAGCAGCATTTCCGGGCGCGGCGCCAGCGACCGGGCCAGTGCCACGCGCTGCTGTTGCCCGCCCGACAGTTCCTGCGCGTTGCGGTCGGCAAAGCTGCCGAGGTCGACGAGGTCGAGAACCTCGGGCACGCGGGTGGCGATCTCGTCGCTGCGGCGGGTGAACTTCAGCCCCAGCGCGGCGTTCTGCGCCACGGTCATCCACGGATAAAGCGACGGTGCCTGGAACATCATCACCCATTTCGGCGAGGGGTCGAGGACGGTGTTGCCGTTGATCACCACCTCGCCTTCGCTGGGTTTGGTGAGGCCGGCCAGCATGTGCAGCAGCGTGGACTTGCCGCAGCCCGACCGGCCCAGCAGCGCCACGACCTCGCCCTGATTGATCTCGAAGTCGATGTTCTCCAGCACCCGCCCGTCGGCTTTGCGATAGCTGTGGCTCAGGCCGAACACGGCGACATGAGCCCCGGTGAGCGGCCGCGCGGGCCCTGTTTCGGGCGACTTCGGCATGGCGAGTTCTTTCGATTTCATCAAGACCATCTCTCTTCAGCTCTCCGGGTTCCTGGTCCGCTGGGGTCTGCCTGGGCTGACATCGCTTGGACAAGTGAACATACCGTTCTGTCTAATCCAGCCAAGCCAGACGCCTGCCGTCAACCACCCTCGGCGAATTCGCCGGAAGTTTTCTGCACTGCCGCATTCTTGGGCGAAATTCGGATGCATTTGTTTGAATATGTGGCGAATATTGGCGGAAAACAGCAAAATATGACGGCAATCGGTGAGTCGCGGCGAGGGAATCACCGGGGATGTCAGGAGGGATGTGTGAGTCTGACCGCAGGCGCAGCGCCGCGAAATAAATAGACAGAATAGTCTTGTCTTTTTGGTCAAACTGTGTGGTATTAAGGAACGACAAGGCGGGCCGTCCGCCTGTATGAGTGACGAGACGCGAGGGAAGACGCGATGGACGATGCAGTTCAGGAGGTTTGTCTGCGGCAGGGGTCAGGCTGGAGTTTCGCCGCCTTGCCCCCGAAGAACGCCCGCGACCGGATCATGAGCGCGGCGTCCTTCCTGTTCTGCAATCACGGCTTTGCGGCGACCGGCATCGACACCATCCTGACCCGCGCCGGCACCGCCAAGGCGACGCTCTATAATCACTTCAAGTCCAAGGAAGAGCTGATCACCGCGGTGCTCGAGGCCGAGGGTGAGACCTGGCGCACCTGGTTCTTCGGGCGTCTTGCGGACGTGACCGGGCCGGCCCGCACACGGGTGCTGGCAGTGTTCGACGTGCTCGAGGACTGGTTTTCGGATCCCGGGTTCTATGGCTGCCCGTTCATCAACGCGGTGGCCGAGTTCGACACCAACGACGACACGGTGCGCCGGCTGGCCGATCAGCACAAGGAACGGCTGGTGACCTGGCTTAAGGCGCAGGCAATCGAGATGCAGGTGCCCGATGTGGCCGAGACCGCGCGCAGCATCGCCGTGCTGATCGACGGGGCGATCGTCGCCGCGCAACACTCCCGCGACGCCAGCTTTGCCCGCACCGCGCGCAAGCTGGCGGAATGCCATCTGGCGGCGGTGGGCGCGCGCTGAGGCAGGGCCTCGTCAGTCCAGCAGGGCGACAACGGCGGCCGGGTCCGTGACATGGGCATTGTGCGGCAGGCCGGGCAGGGCGCGGGCCCCGGGGTCGATGCGCAGCATGGTCTCCAGCGAAACCATCGGATCGTCGCTGCCCGCACTCAGCCGGGTCGGGGCCAGGGACGCGCGCAGGATCTGTTCGACCGACGGCCCCACAGCGGTGAAAACACGCGGGTTCATCGCCAATGCAAACCCGTCACCGGTGGCGCATACGCCGCCGTCGAGTTCCGGCGCATCCGGGGTGACCAGTCCGAACAGGCCCGAGACCTTGGCGTGGCGCTCCAGCGCCTCGGCGCGGGTGGCAAAGACCTTGGCCGGGCGCAGCGCCGAGGCCTGCGCGCCGGCGATCTCTTCGGTGCTCCAGTCGATCTTGACGCCCAGGGTGACCAGCCGCGCCGGAACCGGGCCGAACAACCCGCCGCACAGCAGCGCCCCGACCACGCCGCCAAAGGAGTGGCCAAGGACGGTGACGCACGCGGGATCTTCCGCGGCCAGCAGCTGGGCGATATCCGCGGCATGGTTGCCGAATCCGAACGGCCCGTCCGAAGGGGACCGCCCGTGGCCGCGCAAGTCGGGCGCGATCCAGCGGTGCCCGCGCGATTCGAGCCGGGCCGCAACCCCGCGCCAGACCGCCGCCGTCGCGCCCAGCCCGTGCAGCAGGACGACCAGCCGGTCGCCCTCGCCGCCGCGGGCCACCCACAGGCCATTCCGGTCCTCCGTTCCCTGCATGCTCTGTCTCTCCTGTCTCCGGTTCGGCGGTCACTATGCGGCGGGCGGCCGGGGCTGGCAATCGCCGCGCCTGCCCGGCCTGACATCACGAGTTGACATGGCGCGGGAATGGCCTCGTAATCGGCCGCACGTATTCAGATATTTTTCGACAGAACAGCGAGAGGTCACCCTATGGGCACGCGCGGGCGTTTGTTGATCGGTCTGGTCAGTGCCGGGCTGTCGGTGACCCTGCTGCTGGTGGCGGCAGGGGCGATCCAGCGCGCGATCGAGGACCGGGGGGCGTTGGCGGCGCAGACCCGGCAGCCGCGCGAACGGGCGTTCGTGGTCGAGGTCGGCACGCTGGACTCGGTGACCGCGGTGCCGGTGATCACCGCCTATGGCCATGTTGCCAGCGGCCGCACGCTGGAGGTGCGCAGTGCCGCCGCCGGGCCGCTGGTCGCGCTGTCCGAGAACTTCCGCGATGGCGGTGTCATTGCCGCGGGCGAGGCGTTGTTCAGCACCGACCCGGTGCGGCTGCAGACCGGGGTCACCCTGGCCGAGGCCGACCAGCGCGAGGCGGTGGCGGATCTGGCGCAGGCACAGGCGGCGCAGGCGCTGGCGACCCTCGATGCCGAGGCGGCGCAGACCCAGCTGACCCTGCGCGCCGAGGCCCTGGCCCGGCAGGAAAACCTGCGCGACCGGGGGGTGGCGACGGCGGCGGACCTGGAGGCCGCGCAGCTGGCCCATGCCGCCGCGCAACAGACGCTGATCAGCCGGCAGCAGGCCGTGGCCGCGGCCGAGGCCCGCGTGGTGCAGGCCGAAATCGGCCAGTCACGGCGCGCGGTGGCGCTGTCCGAGGCGCGCCGCGCGTTGAACGACGCCACCGCGACCGCACCCTTTGCCGGGGTGATGACCGACACCAACGCGGCACTGGGGCGGCTGGTTTCGGCCAACGAGCGGCTGGGCGTGTTGATCGACCCGACCGCGCTGGAGGTCGCGTTTCGCGTGACCAATGCCCAGTATGCGCGCCTGTTGCGCGGCGACGGGCGGCTGATCGACGCCGAGGTGTCGGTCTCGGTTCAGACCGGGCGCTCATCGGTCGCGGTGCGGGCGGTGCTCGACCGGGCCGGGGCCGAGGTGGGCGAGGGGCAGGTGGGCCGGCTGATCCACGCCCGGCTGATCGACCCCGACAGCAGCGTCGTGCGGCCGGGCGACTTTGTCACTGTCCGGGTCAATGAGCGGCCGCTGTCGGATGTCGCGGTCATTCCGGCCACCGCGTTGTCGGCCGACGAGCGGATCCTGCTGATCGGCGAGGGGAACCGGCTGGAGGAACAGCCGGTCACGCCGCTGCGCCGGCAGGACGATACGGTGATCGTCTCGGGCGCGCCGTTCGGGCGGCGCTATGTGCTGGCGCGGGCGCTGCAGCTGGGGGCGGGGATCCGGGTCGAACCGGTCGATCCGGCGCCGGCGTCGGATGCGCCTCCGCCACCCGCCACCGCCCAGGCCGACCCCGAGATGATCGCGCTGGATGACGCGCGCCGCGCGGCCCTTGTCGCCTTCATCGAGAGCAACGAATCGATGCGCGCCGAGACCCGCGACCGGGTGCTGCAGGAGTTGAGCCAGCCGTTGGTGCCGCTGGCGACCGTCGAGCGGTTCGAAGCCCGCATGGCGGAGCAGTGACATGACCGGGGATCACACCGAGAGCAGCCGTTTGGGGGGGCTGACCGCGTATTTCGCCCGCCATCCCACCGCCGCGACGATCCTGATGGCGGTGATGCTGATCCTGGGGCTGGTGAGCGGCACGCAGATCCGCTCGCAGTTCTTTCCCGATGTGGTGATCGACACCATCACCGTGACCGTCGACTGGGACGGCGCCGGGCCCGAGGCGGTCGATGCCTCGATCGTCGCGGTGATCGAGCCGGCGCTGAAAAGCATCGAGGGGGTGTCGGGCACGACTTCGGTGTCCAGCGAGGGGCGGGCGACGGTGACCCTGACCTTCGATCCCGGCTGGGACATGGCGCGGGCCGGCGACGACGTGACGGCGGCGCTGGAATCGGTGCGCACCCTGCCCGAGGATGCCGATCCGCCCGAGGTCAGCCGCGGCACCTGGCGCGACAAGGTGACCGAGATCGTCGTGTCGGGACCGATCGCGCTGGAGCAGCTGGGCCAGATCGGTGACGACCTGGTGGCGCGCCTCTACCGGCAGGGGATCACCCGCGTGGCCCTGACCGGGATCAGCGCCCCGCAGATCGAGGTGACCGTGGCCGAGGAGGCCCGCATCCGCCATGACCTGTCCCTGCGCGAGGTCGCCACCGCCATCGCCACCCAGGCCGCTGCCCGGCCCGCCGGCGATCTGGCGGATGGCGCGGCCCGGCTGCGCGCCGGCGAGGAACAGCATGACGTCAACGCGATCCGCGACATGGTGGTGCGGGTCAACGACGACGGCTCGCGCCTGCTGGTGCGCAACACCGCCACCGTGGCGATGACCGGCGCCGATGCCGGGCGGGCGTATTTCCTGGGCGAGGATCCGGCGGTGCTGATCCGCGTGGACCGCAGCCCGGATGGCGACGCAATCGAGATCCAGCAGGCGGTCGAGGATCTGGTGGCGGCGCTGCGTCCGGGGCTGCCGGACGGCGTCGACATGCGGCTGATCAACCCGCGGGCCGAGGAAATCAGTGACCGCCTGACCATCGTCTATGAAAACGCGGTGCAGGGTCTGGTCCTGGTGCTGCTGACGCTCTTCGTGTTCCTCAACGCGCGCGTCGCCTTCTGGGTGGCGATGGGCATTCCGGTGGCGATGCTCGCCGGGGTCGCGGTGATGTGGGTGGCCGGGATCTCGATGAACATGATGTCGCTGTTCGCGCTGATCATCATGCTGGGCATCGTCGTCGACGACGCCATCGTCGTGGCCGAACACACCGACTATCGTGCCCGGGATCTGGGTGAGGGGCCGGATACCGCGCCGGTCCGCGCGGTGCAGCGGATGATGGGCCCGGTGTCCAGTTCCACCGCCACCACGGTGCTGGCGTTCCTGGCGCTGCTGTTCGTCGGCGGATCCTTTGGCACGCTGATCGCGGATATCCCGGTGGTGGTTGCGGCGGTGTTGCTGGCCTCGCTGGTGGAGACCTTTCTGATCCTGCCCAACCACATGCGCCATTCGCTGCGCGCGGGGTTGCAGCCGCGCTGGTATGACCGGCCAAGTGCGCTGTTCAACCGCGGGTTTGCTGGGTTCACCGACCGGATCTTTGCGCCCTTCATGCGCTGGGTGATCCGCCTGCGCCATGCCGTGGTGGCGGGAATGGTGCTGCTGCTGGCGCTGTCGGCCGCGGCGGTGATCCGGGGCGACGTGCCCTGGATCTTCTATACCGCGCCGGAGAGCGGCTCGATCGCCGGCAATTTCGCCTTTTTACCCGGGCATACCCGCGACGACACCCGGGCGATGACCCGCGAGCTGGATCGCGCCGTGGCCGCGGTCGCCGCGCGCCATGCCGAGACCCTGGGCGTGAACCCGGTGGTGCATACGCTGGTGCAGCTGGGCGGCACCGCCGGGCGCGGGTTTCCGGGCCAGGAGACGATGGACCCGGATCTGCTGGGCAGCATCGACATCGGACTGATCGGCGCCGATCAGCGCCCGTTCAGCGCCGCCGAGTTCGTGCGCGAGGTGCAGCAGGAGTTGCGCCTGCCCCCCGGTCTGGCGCTGCTGACCTTCCGCAGCCAGGGCGCGGGCCCGGCCGAGGATTCGCTGGCGGTCAACTTCTTTGGCACCGACAGCGCGGTGCTCAAGGCCGCGGCGACCGAATTGATCGCCGCGCTGGGGCAGTTCCCCGAGGTGACCGGGCTCGAGGACAACCTGGCCTATGGCAAGGAGGACATCGTGCTGCGCCTGACGCCGCAGGCGCAGGCGCTGGGGCTGACCGAGGCCGGCATCGGCGCAGAGCTGTTCGCCCGTCTGCGCGGCATCACCGCGGTCGAGTTCCCCGACGGCACGCGCACCTCCAGCATCGTCGTCCGCCTGCCCGAGGACGAGCAACGCGCGGCCTTCCTCGACACCACGCGGATCCGCATCGGCCCTGGCGCCTTCGTGCCGCTGGGCGAGCTGGTGACGGTGGAAAGCCGGCTGGCCTTTTCGACGGTGACCCGCGACAACGGCCGCACCGTGGTGTCGGTCACCGGCAGCCTGTCCGAAGACGACCCCGAACGCGCCAGCGCCATCGCCGCGGCGCTGCGCTCGGAGATCGTGCCGACCATCGCCGCGCGGCACAATCTGGACTGGGAACTGGGCGGGCTGGCCCTGCAGGAGGACAGCTTCCTCAACGAGGCGCTGTTCGGGTTCCTGCTTTGCGTGCTGGGGATCTATCTGGTCCTGGCCTGGACCCTGCGCAGTTGGGTCAATCCGCTGATCGTGCTGGCCGCGATCCCGTTCGGGCTGATCGGCACCGTCTGGGGCCATGCCAGCTTTGACCTGGCGATGTCGCTGTTTACGGTGATCGGGTTGGTCGGGATGTCGGGGATCATCATCAACGACGCCATCGTGTTGGTCAGCACCGTCGATGACTATGCCCGGAAGATGGATTACGCGGCGGCGGTGGTCGAAGGGGTCAAGAACCGGCTCAGGCCGATCCTGCTGACCACCCTGACCACGGTGCTGGGCCTCGCGCCGCTGATGTATGAGGACAGCCGTCTGGCGCTGTTCCTCAAGCCGACGGTGGTGACGCTGGTGTTCGGTCTGTCTGTCGGGTTCTTCGTGGTGCTGCTGATGGTGCCGGCGCTGATGGTGATCCGCGAGGATATCGCCGCCAGCTGGCGCAGCCTGCGGCGGGTTCTGGGCGGACAGCGGATGCCGGCGGGTGCGCGCCGGATCGCCGCCGGGGCGCTGCTGGCGCTGATCGCGGTGAACGCGCTGGTGCTGGGGCCCTGGAGCCTGGGGCTGGACCGGTTCGATGCGCTGGCGGCGCTGGCCTTGCCCGACACCCTCGGCAGCCATGTCGCGGTTGCGCTGGTGCTGACGCTGGTCATCGTCGCCATCGCCGGGGCCCTCCTGCTGGGTCGGCGCAGGGCCGCGCCCAGCCGCTGAGGCGGGCGGGGCCAGGGTCCAGGGCCAAGGGGGCAGGGCCCGGACTTAGGGATCGGTTTCGGGGGCGAGGCGCTGCGCCAGCTCTGCGACGTGGCGCTTGACGATTGCGGCGCAGCGGTCACCGTCGAGATCGCCCATCGTCACGATCCCCACCGAGGCCTCCAGCGCGCCGGTAAACAGCGGACAGGCCAGGCCCGTCGCGCCGGGGTGCAGCTGGCCGGTGGTCAGCGAATACCCCTTGGCCCGGGCGTCGCTGACCGCCTCGGGTTCGCCCGGAACCGGCGGTCGTCCGGCCAGGATCGTGATTCCCACGGCGCTTTGATGGATCGGATGGCTGCCGCCGATCCGATAGCCGATCTGCAGGCCGCCGGTGTTGGCGTCGGCCGAGGCGATGACGCTGAACGCGTCACCTTGCGCGACCGCCAGAAAGGCGGTGGTGTCGGTCTCGGTCGCCAGCTCCGCCAGCACCGGCTGGGCGATGCGCCGGATCTGCGGCAGATAGCTGTTGGCCAGTGTCAGAACGCCGCTGCCCAGATAGACCCGGTTGTCGCCGGGCCGCGAGACCAGCCCATGCTCTTCGAGCGTGGCGACGATCCGATAGGCAATCGTCCGATGGGTGCCGAGTTTCTGCGCGATCTGCGCCATCGTCAGCCCGTTCGCAGCCTCGGCCACGAAGCCCACGACCTGAATCCCCCGCTCGAGGGTCTGCAACGTGCCCTTGCTCATGCGCCCTCGACGCTTGACGGGAATCGATTCCCGCGTAATGCTCTAATAGAGAGCATTATTGTTCGATAATCGAGACAATGCAAGGGGGAATGCGATGAATACGGTTGCGCCACCATCCACCGGGGGGTGCCCCGTCGACTATAATGCCCCGTCGCGGGGCTTCACCGGCGAGGCTTCGCCCACCGGATGCCCGGTGTCGCACGAAGCGGCGGAATTCGACCCCTTCGGCACGCGCTATCAGGTTGATCCGGCCGAGGCGCTGAAATGGTTTCGCAACAAGGAGCCGGTGTTCTACAGCCCGAAACTGGACTACTGGGTGGTGACCCGCTTTGATGACATCAAGGCGATCTGGGCCGACCATCACACCTTTGCCTCGACCAATGTGCTGGACCCGATGGTGCCGCGCTGCCCCGAGGCGCAGGAGATCCTGCAAAGCTATGGCTTTGCGATGTCGCGCACGCTGATCAACGAAACCGAGCCGATGCGGATGATCCGTCGCCGCATGCTCAAGGATTCCTTTGCGCCCGAGGCCCTGCAGGCGCAGCTGCCGCTGATGCAGCGGCTGACCACCCAGCTGGTGGATCGGTTCATCGACCGCGGCCATGCCGATCTGGTGCAGGAGATGCTGTGGGATCTGCCGCTGCTGGTCGCGCTGCATTTCCTGGGGGTCGAGGACGACGACATCCCCAAGCTGCGCCGCTTCACCGTGGCGCATACCGTCAACACCTGGGGCAAGCCGACCAGAGAACAACAGATCGCCGTGGCGCAGAACCTCGGCCAGTTCTGGCAGTTTTCGTCCCAGATCCTGGACAGGATGCGCGCCACGCCCGATGGCCCGGGCTGGATGCGCCTGCAGGTCCGGCTGAACCGCGAACACCCGGATATCTTTACCGATTCCTACCTCAACTCGATGATGCTCGCGGTCATCGGCGCGGCGCATGAAACCACCGCCAGCTCGATTTCGAACGCGCTGCGGCTCTTGTTGTCGGATGGCCGGGCCTGGGAGCAGATGTGCGAAAATCCGGCGCTGATCCCCAACGCGATGGAAGAATGCCTGCGCTTCGAGGGGGCGCTGGTGTCCTGGCGGCGCAAGGCCACGCGCACGGTGGTGATCGGCGGCGTCACCATCCCCGAGGGGGCGAATATCCTGGCCGTCACCGTGGCCGGAAACCGCGACGAGCGCCATTTCGAGAATCCCGATGTGCTGGACCTCTACCGCGACAACACCGCCGACCATTTCACCTTTGGCTATGGTGCGCATCAATGCCTGGGCAAGAACATCGGCCGGATGGAGATGTGCGTGATCGGTGAAGAACTGGTGCGCCGCCTGCCGCATATGCGGCTGGCGCCGGATCAGGAATTCACCTTTTTGCCGAACCTGTCGTTCCGCGCGCCCGACCATATCCATGTGGAATGGGATCCGTCCCGGAACCCCGAGCGCCGCGACCCCGCGATCCTGACCGGGCGCCGCAGCTTCCCCGTCGGCGCGCCGCAGCGCGAAGCGGTGGTGCGGCTGGGCCGGATCCGGGCGATCACGCCGGACGGCGCGGGTGTCAAACGCTTCGAGATCGAGGACGCCCGCGGTCGCCCCCTGCCGAACTGGTCCGCGGGGGCGCACATCGAGCTGTCGGTGGGCGGGTTCGAGCGCAGCTATTCGCTTTGCGGCAGGCCGGGCGGTGCGTATGAGATCGCGGTCTTGCGCGAGGATGCCGGGCGGGGCGGCTCGCGGCATGTGCATGATGCGCTGCAGGTCGGACAGGAGCTGCGTTTCCGCGGGCCGAAGAACCATTTCCGGCTGGAGGAGGACGCCGACGACTATATCCTGATCGCCGGCGGCATCGGCATCACGCCGATCCTGGCGATGGCCGACCGGCTCAAGGCGCTCGGCAAACCCTACCGCATCCACTACGCCGGGCAGTCGCGGCGGACGATGGCGCTGCTGGCGCGGCTGGAGGGCGATCATGCCGGGCGGCTGGACCTCTATCCCAAGGATGAAGGCAAACGGATGGATCTGACCGCCGCCACCGCAGCAGTGGGGGTGGGCAGCCGGGTCTATGCCTGCGGCCCCGACCGCCTGCTGACGGCACTGGAAGGGCTGGCGCAACGCTGGCCCGAGGGGGTGCTGCAGTTCGAGTATTTCGCCACGGGTGCGACGGTGCTCGACCCCGAGAAGGAACATGGTTTCGACATCACGCTGGCGGATTCCGGAATCACGTTGCCGGTTCCGGCGGACAAGACGGTGCTGGATGTCCTGCTGGAGGCCGGCATCGACGTGCCCAGCGATTGCCGTGAGGGGCTGTGCGGCTCGTGCGAGTGCAAGGTTCTGGGCGGCGAAATCGACCACCGCGACAAGGTTCTGACGCAGCAGGAACGCGCGGCCGGCGACAGGATGCTGCCGTGTTGCTCCAGGGCGGCTGGCGATACGATCACGCTGGCGCTCTGAGCGGGGCGGGGCAGGGGGGCTGCCAAGGGTCAGAGATGGGAAAAGGGCCGCGCTGGCGGCCCTTTCGCGGTTCCGGGGTGGGCGTTCAGGCCTCGGGCACCCGCAGGACGATCCCGTCCAGCGCCTCGGTCATCTCGATCTGGCAGGACAGGCGGGATGCCTCGGTGCGCTCGGCCTCGGTGACATCGAGCATCGCCTCTTCGAAATCGCCGGGGCCGCCGACCTTGGCGCGCCAGGCGTCGTCGACATAGACGTGGCAGGTGGCGCAGCTCAGCGTGCCGCCGCATTCCCCGATCACTCCGGGGATATTGGCGGCAACGGCGGCCTCCATCAGATTGCGCCCGGCGGGCACATCGGCGCTGCGTTCCGAGCCGTCAGGCAGGATCCAGGTGGCTTTCATCGTCTCCTCACACATACCAGATGTAGAAATCGCGGGCCTCGACATCGGATTTCTCGGCCTGCTTCTCGACCTCGACGCGCTTCATGTGAACGTGATGCGCGACATAGTCGGGGCCCAGGGCGGCGATCAGTGCGGTGTCGGCCTGCAGATCGTCCAGCGCCTCGGCCAGCGAGCCGGCAACCCCGTGCGCCGCGTCCTGCCCGGTAAAGCAGTCGCCCGTTTCCGAGGCCGGCAACGCATAGCCGCCCTCGAAGCCCAGCCGCGCGGCCTGCAGCACCGCCGCCACCGCCGCATAGGGGTTGGACGAGGCATCGGCCATGCGGTGTTCCAGCCGGGCCTTCTTGCCGCCTTCGCCCGAGACCCGCACCGTCACCCCGCGATGGTCCTCGCCCCAGTTGCACCAATAGCCCGACATCGACGCCGGTTGCAGGCGGGCATAGCTGTTGACCGTCGGCGCGGTCAGCGCCGCCAGCCCCTTGTGATGGGCCATCCAGCCAGCGACGCAGCCCTTGGCCAGGCCGTTCATCGCCGCGATGCCGCCGCGGTCGCCGTTGGCCAGCGCGTTGTTGCCCGCCGCATCGGCAAAGGACAGGTTGATGTGCATGCCCGATCCGCCGCGATCAAAAAGCGGTTTCGGCAGGAAGGTCAGCAGAATGCCGTGCTTCCACGCCACCTCGCGCGCCAGCAGGCGGAACTGCACCACGTCGTCGATCGCCTTCAGCGCCTCGTCAAAGGTCAGGGTGAATTCGAACTGTGGCGTGTCGTATTCCGTGGTGATCAGTTCGAGCGCAAACCCCGCGTCCTCGGCCGCCTCCCAGATCGCATCGGTAAAGCCGACCGGGTCGTTGAACGGGCCGGTGCCATAGACATAGCCGCCCGGCACGTCATAGGGCTGCAGGTTGCCCTCGGCATCGCGGGTAAAGGCAAAGGCCTCCAGCTCGATGCCCACCTTGGGGGTCAGCCCGTGCTTGCCCCAGTCGGCAATCGCCTTTTTCAGGACAGCCCGCCCGGCAACCGGCACCAGCTGGCCGAACCGGTCATAGAGATCCCCGGTGACGACATGCACGCCCGGCTCCCAACCGCGGCGAATGTCCTCTTCGGCCCAGTGCAGCTCCATGTCGGGCAGCCCCTCGAGGGTCGCGGTGCCCGGGGCGTCGACGATCAGATCCTTGTCATAGTGCACAGCCAGGCAGGGCTGGGCAAAGCGGGTATACCCCGATCCGATCTTTTCCTGCGGCAGGTATTTGCCGCGGACGATCGACAGCTGATCGCACCAGAGGGGCCGAAGACGGTCGCGCATGAAATTCTCCCTGTTTCTTGTGTGTCCGGGTCAGGCGAGGGTCACGCTGACCGGAAGTTCCTTGATCCCGCCGACAAAGTTCGAGCGCAGGAATTTGTGATCGCCCGCAGGCTCTATGGATTTGATCCGCTTGGCAAGTTCCTGGAACAAGAGCCGCACTTCCAGCCGTGCCAGGTGCATGCCCAGGCAGACATGCGGCCCACCCTGGCCAAAGCTGACATGGCGGTTGGGGGTGCGGGCCAGGTCCACCCGGAACGGGTCATCGAACACCGCCTCGTCGCGGTTGCCGCTGGCGAACCAGTAGAGCACCTTGTCACCCGCCTTCACCGTCTTGCCGTGCATCTCGAAATCGCGCGTGGCGGTGCGGCGGAAATAGAGCGCGGGTGTCGCCCAGCGGATGATCTCGTCGGGCGCGGTGTCCCAGATCTCGTCACCCTGCATCTGCGCCAGCAATTCCGGCTGGTGGCACATCGCCTGGATGCCGGCAGCGATGGAATAGCGGGTGGTGTCGTTGCCGGCCGCGACCAGCAGGCAGAAGAAGTTGCGGAACTCGGTTTCCGAGATGACCGAGCCGTCCGGCCCTGGCTGCAGCATCAGATGCAGAACGCCCTCGGTGTCGCCACGCGCTGCCTTGTCGGCCATCAGCGTCTTGGCATAGTCGTAAAGCTCGGCCCCGGCCGGCGAGTTGAACGGCATCAGCCGATAGGCGTCGGTCGTCATCTTGTCGAGGACGTGATCGGTGAAATCGGGGTCGGTGTTGGCGATCAGCGCATCGCCCTTTTCCACCAGCCAGGGCAGGTCTGCATCCGGCACGCCGATGATCTGCCCCAGCATTCGCATCGGCAATTGCCGGGCGATTTCCTTGGTCGCGTCAAAGCGGCCCTTGTCCAGCGCCTCGTCCAGGATCTCGTCGCACAGCGCGCGAATCTGCGCGTCGAACCGGGCAACCACGGGTTTCGAGAAGGCCTTGGCCACCTTGACCCGGGTCATCGTGTGTTCGGGCGGGTCGGTCTCCTGAAAGGTGCGGCGGGCGAGGTATTCCTCATAGGTCTGATCCTCCATGCGGATGCCGCGTGCCGAGGACAGAAGGTCCGCCTGCCGGTTCAGCGCGTGGATGTCCTCGTTGCGGGTGATCGACCAGAAGCCCTGTCCCGCGTCCCATTCGGTCCAGCTGCACGGATCCTCGCGGCGCAGACGGGCAAAGGTGTTGTGCGGCGGACCCGAGACGAATGTATCGTGCGAGGTCAGATCCGCGAAACCGTCGTCGGTGGGGTGCCAGATCGTCATGGTTCGCTCCCTTGCATGGTTCGCTTGATATGTATATTATTGGATCTGCAACGTATGCAAATGGAAAATTCATGCATATCGCTTTTCTCGACGCGAACACCGATACTTCGGATTTTGGCCGCAGCCACCCGTCCGAGGCCGACAAGTTCCGGGCGCTGATGGCCCCGGCCGCCCCGGGCTGGACGATCACCGGCTACAAGGTCAGCGCCGGCGAGGCGCCCGACAGCCTCGATGGCATCGACGGGATCATGATCTCGGGCAGCGTGGCCTCGGTCAACGATGCCGACCCCTGGGTCGCGCGGCTGCTCGATCTGATTCGCCAGGCCGTGACGCGCCACATTCCGATCTATGGCACCTGCTTTGGCCATCAGGCGGTGGCCAAGGCCCTGGGTGGGTCCGTGGGCGACAATCCACAAGGCTGGGTTCTGGGCCGCTACGAGACCCGCGTGCATGCCCCGGCCCCCTGGATGGAGGGGCTCACCGGGCCGATGGGCCTGCATGCCGCGCACAAAGAGCAGGTCGTCACCCCGCCGCCGGGGGCGACGATCCATGCCGGCACGCCGGAGGTGCCCTATGGCCACATGTCGGTCGGCCCGCGCGTCTTCACCACCCAGTATCACCCCGAGCTGAGCCACGATTTCATGCACGGGCTGCTGGATGAACTGGCCGGCGCGGTCGATGCCGGGATCCTGGCCGGCGCCCGCGAAAGCCTGTCGCAGCCCGTCGATGACGCGCAGATGGCGCGCTGGATCGCCGCGTTCTTTGCGCAGGCCCACGACCATCCCCGGCCCTGACGCGCCCCTCAGCCCAGCGCCGCCAACAGGTCCATCGCCGTGACCTGATCGAAATGCACATGCCGGCGCATGGCGGTCTCGGCCGCCTCGCTGTCGCGGGCCTTGATCAACTCGGTAATCATCCGGTGATCGCGCGCCGAGGCCTCGATGGAGCCGGCATAGCGATAGCGCGCCCGGTAATAGGCCATCAGCTTGCGCGCGTTGGTCTTGATCATCTCCAGCAGGAACGGGTTGCCGGCGGATTCCGCCACCGTGCCATGAAACCGCAGGTTCAACTGGTAATAGGCATCGGGTTCGGCCTCGCCCAGCGTGGCGAAATGCGCCTCGCAGGCCGTGGTTGCCGCCTCGAGCGCCTCGAGCCCCGCTGGCGAGATCCGCCGTGCCGCCAGCCCGGCGGCCTGACCCTCGAGCTTGGCATGCACCTCGAGGATCGCCAGGAACTCGGCCAGCGTCGGCTTGAACACCACCGCCCCCTTGCGGGGCAGGCGCTTGACGAGGCCGGTCGCCTCGATCTGCATCAGGGCCTCGCGCACCGGGGTCCGCGACACCCCAAACTGCCGCACCAGCTCGGCCTCCTCGATCTCGTCGCCGGGGTTGAGGCGGCCGGCGTCGATCCAGTCGTTCAGCGTGCGAAGAATGGTTTCGGTCTGGCTGGCCACGCGCTCCTCCGGCTGCTGCAATCGGTATACACAAGTGCACGCTGGATGTGCAACGCGCTTGGCCGGTATCGCCCGTGCCGCCGCCATTGGCCCCTTGCGCCCGCCCCCGAACACAGGCTATTCCTCGCGCCACGGAGCGGTGGCCGAGTGGTCGAAGGCGCACGCCTGGAAAGTGTGTAGGCGGGGAACCGTCTCGAGGGTTCGAATCCCTCTCGCTCCGCCACTTGCCCTTTGCGAACACCGACAGGCGCCGATCGTGGCGCGAAAATGGTCGCAGTGTCAAAGGGCTGCGCTGCCTCCCCCCGAACGAAGCTTCAAGACAGCGCGTGGGTCCATCCGAAGCTTTGAACGGTTCTGCTGTCGCGACGAAGGGGCTCGACCGTGTCTGTCGAAAGGCCGGGCGCCCGAGCTACCGCTCGCATGGCCAGGGGGCGTTCTACAGTGCCGCCATCCGCGCGAGGACGCGCCGTTCGATGACCAGCGCAATCTGGTAGAAGGCCACCGAGATCAGGACGCTGGTCAGTGCCACGGTCCAGATCATGCTGAAATCCATATAGCCGCGCGACTGGTTCAGCAAATTCCCCAGGCCCCGCCCGGTGGCCAGCCATTCGGCAATCATGACCCCCAGCAGCGCGCGCGGCGCGGTCAGGCGCACGGCGGCCATTGCCCAGGGGGCCGAGGCCGGGATCGCCACCAGCCGCAGCTCGCGCCAGGCGGTCGCGCCATAGGCGCGGGGCAGTTCCAGCGCGGCACGCGGGACCTGGGCGAGGCCCTGCGCGATCATCACATAGGCCGGAAAGAAGGTGACCGAGATGGTGATCCACAGCGTCACGGCGGTGCCGCGGCCCAGGATCAGCACCAGAAGCGGCGTCAGCGCGACCAGTGGCATGGTCTGCGTCACCAGCGCCACCGGCAGGAAGGCCCGGGTAAAGCCGGGTGTCAACCGCGACGACACCGCCAGCGCAAAGGCAAAGGCGAGGCCCGCCCCCATCCCGGCCAGGGTGATTGGCAACGTCTGCGTCAGCGCCTCCAGCAGCCGCGTTTGCGCCTGCGCGGATTGGGCCGAGAAGAAGAGATAGTCGACCACATCCCAGGGCGTCTTGCCGATCATCCGCGGGACGTTGAGCACCCAGAGCACCAGCCACCACAGTGCGAAGGGCAGGGCCACCGAGGCCGTCATCACCGGGACACTGAGCGGCTGGCGCGACTCGGCGGGCGGAGCGGCCGGGTTCAGGGTAACGGACCGCGACCGCCCCAGCATCCGCGCCGAGATCAGCGCGAAAACGGCATAGCCGAGGCCCGCGATGGCGGTGGCAGTCAGGCCGATCCCCCAGAGCCGCGCCGGGTCCGCGCGCCCCAGTGATCCCAGCAGATACGTCCCCAGACCCCAGCGCCCTCCGCCGCCGAACTCGGCCAGGATCGCACCCAGCACGGCGTTGGGGGCGGCGACGCGGAACCCCGACAGGATCGCCGGCACCGCGCTGCGGATCTGCACGAAGCGCATCACCGCCGCCTTGCCGCCGCCATAGGCGCGCACCAGATCGCCCGCCCGGCTGTCGAAGTGCTGCAGGCCGGTCACCGTCGCCTGCATGGTCACGAAATAGACCCCCAGCGCCGCCAGCACGATGCGCGGGGTCATCCCGTCGAGGGTCAGCGCCAGGATCGGCGCGATGGCGATCGGCGGCAGGGCAAAGATGGCGATGTTCAACCCGCGCGCGATACGCCCCGTCACCGGGGCCAGCACGAACAGCAGCCCCGCCGCCACGGCGATCGCGTTGCCGATGACAAACCCCGCCCCCGAGGCAATCAGCGTCGCCTGAATGTGACGCGGATAGTCGCCCCGGTCCAGCCAGTAGCGATGCGCGATTTCGGACAGCGAGGGCAGGGCGCCGCCCGCGACCCAATCCAGCTGCCCGGCCAGTTCCCACAGCGCCAGCAGCGCCAGGACCGGCCACAAGGTCCGCATCGCGGTGGTCAGGCGCCTGCGCGCGGGGTCAGCCGGCATCGGCGCCCCCGTGCAAGACCCCGGCGATATGGTCGCACAGGTGGTGGAACGCATCGTCCGCGAACAGCGCCGGTGTGCGCGGCCGGGCAAAGGGCACGTCGACCACCTCGACGATGCGCCCCGGCGCGGCCTGCATCACGGCGACGCGGTCGGCAAGAAACACCGCCTCGTCGATGCCGTGGGTGACCAGCAGCGCGGTGACGCCGGTCTCGGCCCAGATCCGCTGGAGTTCGATGTTCATCTGCCGCCGCAGGATCTGGTCCAGCGCGCCAAAGGGTTCGTCCAGGAACAGCACGCGCGGCTCGGTCACCAGCGCGCGGGCGATGGCGACCCGCTGGCGCATGCCTCCTGACAGCTCGCCGGGCAGCGCGGCCTCGCGGCCTTTCAGCCCCACCAGCGCGATCAGCTCGCGGATACGCCCGGCCTCAGGCGCGACGGGGCGGCCCAGAACCTCGAGCGGCAGCGCCACGTTCTGCGCCACCGTCCGCCAGGGCAACAGCGCCGCGTCCTGAAACGCGACGCCGGTCAGCCCTGCGCGGGTGGCCTTGTCCGGCGTCCTGTCACCGATCCGCACTGCGCCGCTGTCGAGGGGTTCCAGCCCCAGCGCCGTGCGCAGCACCGTCGATTTCCCGCAGCCCGACGGCCCGATCAGCGCCGTGAAACTGCCCGGCGGGCAGTCCAGCGACACGTCCCGCAGGGCCTCGACCGCCTTGCCCCGCGACCGGAAGGTCTTGGACAGATGATCGAGGGCGATCCCCGCGGGCGTCGTCATGCTCAGACCTCCTCGAGCAGCGTGGTGTCGAACATCGCGCGCGTGCCGTGGATGCCGACCGCCGCCAGTGCCTCGAGATTGCCGGCGATGCCCTCTTCGGTCATCGCGAAGATGCCGGCGGGGCTTTCGATCAGCGGCTTCTGCGCGGTGTTGAAGAACACCTCGTTCTCGATCTCGCGGCCGGTGCCGGCGAAATGGGTCTCGGCCCATTGCGGCGGATAGAGCGCGGGATCGGCCAGATTCTCGGCCCAGCCACGGCGGCTGGCGCGCAGCCAGGCGATCAGTTCGGCGCGCTTGGTGGCCAGGGTTTCCTCGGTCACGACCACGGTGTCGTTATAGATCGTATAGCCGAAATCATAGAGCAGGAACGACACCGCCTCGGCCCCCATCATCGAGATGGTGTAGGGCACGTTGGTGGTGAAATCGAGGCTGGCGTCGATCTCGCCGCGGATCAGGGGCGTCGGGTCATAGGCATAGGGCACGATGTTGACCGAAGCCCGGTCGATTCCGTTCATCGCCAGCACGGCCTCGACGCTGACGGTGTTGACCGGCGGCACGGCGATGGTCTTGCCGACCATGTCGGCGGGCGAAAGGACCGGGTTCGACGCCAGCGAGACGATGCCGATCGGGTTCTTCTGATACTGGGTGCCGATGATCTTGAACGGCGCGCCCTGTTCGGCAATCGCCTTGATCGTGGTGTCGGGCGTGGTCAGCGCCAGATCCGCGCGCCCGGCGACGATCGTCGATTCCGGGATCACATCGGGCCCGCCCGACAGATAGGTCAGGTCCAGGCCTTCCTCGGCGTAATAGCCCTTGTCCATCGCCAGAAAATAGCCGGCGAATTCGGCATCGTTGATCCAGGCCGCCTGCATCGCGAAGGGCGACGAGGCGCGCGCCGCGCGCGGCAGGAACGGCAAGGTCGAGGCGGCGGCGCCGGTCGCCAGGAAGGAGCGTCGGTTGAGGGTCAGTCTCATGGCAGATCCTTTGCGAAATCGAGGGGAGGGGGAGGGAGGAGAGGTCAGGCAATGCCCTGGATGCGCTGCAGTTCCTGCAGCGGCGGCGTGTCGTCGATCTGTTTCGGATCGAGCAGCGCCCATTTCACCCCGCGCGGGCGTTTCGCGCTGCGCTCGACCGTGTGCAGGCCGCTGGGGGTGGCGATGTAGTCGACGAGGATATCGGTCTCGGACGGGGTCAGCTTGTCCTCGACGACCTGCACGTCATGGACCACGGCGACGACCGGCGTCGCCTCATCGGCCAGCCCGAGGTCGGTGAACATCCCCCATTCGAGGTCGAAGAACCCGTGCCCCTTGCCGAACCGCACACCGTCGCGCGACACCGCCGAGGCCCCGGTCACCATAAAGTCGAACCGCCCGCGGGCAGCGATTTCCTCCAGGCTGATCGGGCGGGCGAAATGCTCCATTCCGTCGAGCCAGGCGGCATAGAGTTCGGCACCCGGCGGGACCATGCCGGGCTCGATCAGCAGGAAACCGCGGTAGATGCCATAGGTCGACATCACGAAGGTCTTGCCCGCGGCGATCATCCGGCGGCGCAGGTCCACTAGGCAGTTGTCGGGCGTGATGAAGCTGAAGCCCGCCGACTGGTATTGCGGCATCCGCACCAGATGTTCGGTCGCGGCCTCGGATCCTTCGAAATCGGGGATCACCTCGGCGAAATTCATGTGGAACCGCGTGTCGGGACGCGCGACATCCTGCAGCTTGCCCCAAATCTGCTGGCGGATGATCTTGGATTTCGACATGATCGAGGTGCTCCGTTTCATTGTTTCATTACGATGAAACACGTGTTTCACTAAATCAAGCCACCAAAAAGGCTGATGACGGATTTATGGCGACTCGGATAACCCTCAGAATTCAGGAAAGAATTTCGCGCCTGACCGCGGCCGAGCAAAAACTTGCGGCGGTCCTGCTCGAGAATCAGGCGATGATTGAAACGCATTCTGCAACCGAGCTTTCGGCGCTTGCGGGCGTGTCAAAGGCGACGACCGCGCGGTTTTTTCGCAACCTCGGCTATACCGACTTCGAGGAAGCCCGCACCCAGGCACGCGAGGAACGCAACCGAACCCAGCCCTATGCCTATGCCGCCACCCAGCCCGAGGGCATCGCGCTGGGGCGCTCGATCGGTGACCATCTGGATCTGGAACTCGCCAACCTGACGCGCACCTTCGAGGAAATGCGCCCGGATCTGCTGTCCGAAGCCGCCCGCCTGATCATCGACGCGCCGCGCGTCTGGGTCATGGGCTACGGGGCCGAGGCCGGGATTGCCCGCTATGCCCGCACCCTCTTTTCCCGCCTGCGCCCGGATGTGAACCTGCTGGGCCAGGACGCCGGCGCCTGGGCCGAGGATCTGGCGATGACCGGCCCGCGCGACGCCCTGCTGCTGATGAGCCTGGAACCGCGGCCGAAATTCCAGTCGGCCCTGACCGCTTATGCGCGCACCACCCGGATGAATGTCATCACCCTGACCGACCACCGCTATTTCGCGCGGGCGCAGCGGTTCTCGCGGCTGGTGATCGGCTGCCACGTCGCCAATTACGGGCTGATCCCCAGCCACACCACCTTCACCAGCCTGATCCGACTGCTGGCGATCGCCTTTGTCTCCGAGGCCGGCGAAAGCGCCCGCCAGCGCATGTCGGTGATCGACGAAATCAACGAAGAGATCGACCTGTTCGATTGAGCCCCGCCCGTCCGGGACGGGCAGGGCGGGGCAGGGCGCCTGCGGTCACTCGGTGCCGGGGCCGTGCGGCTTCAGCGCGCGACCGCCCGACAGCTTGCGGATGACCACATAGAAGCTGGGCACCATGAAGATGCCGATGAAGGTGGCGGCGATCATGCCCCCCAGAACACCGATGCCGATGGCATTCTGTGCCCCGGCGCCCGCGCCGGTGGCGGTGGCCAGCGGCACCACGCCCAGGATGAAGGCCAGCGAGGTCATCAGGATCGGTCGCAGACGCAGTCTCGCGGCCTCGCGCGCCGCCGCCCGGGTTTCCATGCCGCGGGCTTCCAGATCGCGCGCGAACTCGACGATCAGGATGGCGTTCTTGGCCGCCAGACCGATCGTGGTCAGGATGCCGACCTTGAAATAGACGTCGTTCGTCTGGCCGAAATACCAGGCCGCCGCCAGCGCCCCCAGCAAGCCGACCGGCACCGCCAGCATCACCGAAAACGGGATCGCCCAGCTTTCATAGAGCGCGGCGAGGCAGAGGAAGACCACCAGCACCGACAGCGCGTAGAGATAGGGCGCCTGGCTGCCCGATTGGCGCTCCTGATACGACAGGTCGGTCCAGGCCGTGCCCCAGCCGCCGTCGAGCTGCGCAACCAGGTCCTCCATCGCCACCATCGCCTCGCCCGAGGAGACACCGGCGCCCTCGGAGCCCGAGATCGAGATCGCAGGCAGGCCGTCGATGCGCGACAGGCGCGGCGCGACGGGCCCCCATTCAGTCGAGGTAAAGGCCGAAAAGGGCACCATTTCGCCCGAGGAATTGCGCGCATACCAGCCGTCGATGTCCTCGGGCTGCATCCGGTAAGCGGCCTCTCCCTCGACGATCACCGGCCGCAGTGATGCCCCCAGCTGAAAGTCGTTCACCTCGCGGCCGGTAAAGATGATCGACAGCATCGCGTTGACGTCCGACAGCGAGACCCCCAGTGCGGCCGCCTTTTCCTGGTCGATCACCAGCCGCAGCGCGGCCTGGTCCTCGCTGGCGCCCGAGCGCACGGACGAGACGCGCGCATCGGTGCCGGCCAGCGCCACCAGGGCGTCCGCGGCCTGGCGCAGGGCCTCGGTGCCGGCGTTGGACTGGTCGACGAGATACATCGAGAAGCCCTGCGAGGTGCCAAGGCCCGGAATCGCCGGCGGTTGCATGAAGAAGATCCGCCCGGCGCGGTGGTTGGCGAAATGCATATTGGCGCGCATCGCCACGGCCGAGGCGCTCATGTCGCTGCCCTCGCGCGTGTCGAAGTCGCGCAGCTTGACGAAGATCAACGCCGCGTTCTGGCCCGAGCCACGGAACGAAAAGCCCAGCGCGACAAAGGTGGCCTCGACGGCTTCGCTTTCCTCATTGAGGAGGTAATCCTCGATCTGTTCGACCACCGCCTGGGTTTGCGCCGTCGTCGTGCCTTCGGACAGCGAGATCATCGACATCAGCACGCCCTGGTCCTCGGTCGGCAGGAACGAACTGTCGATGCGGGAATACAGCTCCCAGGCGCCCCAGCCGACGAGGCCCAGCACGAGCATCATCGCAAAGGGCAGGCGCAGGAGGCCCTTGAGCACCGCCGCATAGCCCGCGCGCAGGGTGTTGAACCCGGCGTTGAAGGCGCGCGCGGGGGCGCCCAGCAGGCCATGCCCCGTGCCCTTGTGCGGGCGCAGCAGCGAGGCGGTCATCGCCGGGGTGAGGCTGAGCGCAACGAGGGCCGAGAGCACCATCGCCGAGATGATCGTGATCGAGAACTGCCGGTAGATCACCCCGGTCGAGCCCGACATGAAGGCCATCGGCAGGAACACCGCCGACAGCACCAGCGCGATGCCGATCAGCGCGCCGGTGATCTGGCGCATGCTTT
Organism: Rhodobacter sp.; assembly: GCA_020637595.1. Classification (GTDB taxonomy): domain Bacteria; phylum Pseudomonadota; class Alphaproteobacteria; order Rhodobacterales; family Rhodobacteraceae; genus Pararhodobacter. Next base: position 198,524 of record JACKKE010000001.1, read on the forward strand.
TGGCCGTGGCCTCGACGGGGCCGATCTTGTCTTCCTCCATCACCCGCTCGACGTTCTCGACGACGACGATGGCGTCATCGACCAGCAGGCCGATGGCCAGGACAAGGGCGAACATGGTCAGCGTGTTGATCGAATAGCCGGCGGCAAACAGCACGCCGAAGGTGCCCAGCAGCACCACCGGCACCGCGACGATCGGGATCAGCGTGGCGCGCCATTTCTGCAGGAAGACCATGATCACCAGCAGCACCAGCGCGATCGCTTCGGCAAGCGTGTGCCAGACCTTCTCGATGGAAAGTTCGACGAAGGGCGAGGTGTCATAGGAATATTCGACGCGGACCCCTTCGGGCAGGGCGCTTTCCAGCCGGGTCATGGTTGCGCGCACCGCGGCGGCGGTTTCCACCGCGTTGGCGCCGGTCGCGAGGTTCACGCCAAAACCCGAGGCATTTGCCCCGTTGAACCGGGAATCGCGGCCATAGGTTTCCTGGCCGATCTCGACCCGGGCCACGTCGCCCAGGTAGACGGTGCGCCCCTCGGAGGTGGTGGTGAGGCGGATCCGCTCGAATTCGTCGACGGTGGCAAGCTGGCTCTGGGCGGTGACCGTGGCGGTGAATTGCTGGCCCGGCACGACCGGCTGCGTGCCCAGCGCGCCGACCGAGACGGTGGTGTTCTGCGCGGTGACCGCGTTCACCACGTCGGTGGGCGTCAGCGAGAATTCCACCAGCCTGAGCGGATCGAGCCAGATACGCATTGCATAGCCCGAACCGAAGGCGTTGATGCCGCCCACGCCCTCGGTCCGGTTGATCGCGCCCTGCACGGTCGACGACATGATGTCGCCCAGCTCGACAGTGGAATAGCGGCCGTCCTCGGACACCAGCGCGCCGACCATCAGGATCGATGAGGACGAGCGCGAGACGGTCACGCCAGCCGTCTGCACCGGCGTGGGCAGGCGCGAGGTGATGCGCTGGACGCGGGTCTGAACCTCGTTCTGCGCGTCGATCGGATCAACGCTGTCATCGAAGGTCAGCGTCAGTGCGGCGCTGCCCTGCGAGGAATCGGCAACCGTATAGAGCAGTCCGTCCAGCCCGGTCAGCGCGTCCTCGATCGGTTCGGTGACCGAATTCTGCACCGCCTCGGCGGTGGCGCCGGAATAGGTGGCGCGGATGCGCACGGTGGTGGGCGCGATGTCGGGGTATTGCGACACCTGCAGCTCGGTGATGGAAAAGGCACCGGCCAGCATGGTGATGATCGCCAGAACCCAGGCGAAAACCGGGCGGTGAATGAAGAACTGCGCCATGATTCAGTGGCCTGCCGCGGCGGCCGGTGCCGCACCGTTGGTTGCGGCAGGCAGGTCGCGGACCACGCCGGCCGCGTCGATCTCGACCGGCAGGGGCGCGACATCGCGTCCGGCGACGAGACCGGTCAGGCCATCGACGATCAGGGTGTCGCCATCCTCGAGCCCGGCCGAGACCACCCAGGCATTGCCCCAGGTTCCGGCCTCGGTCAGCGTGGTCTGCACGGCCTTGCCGTCGCGCGCCACCCAGGCGGTCAGGGCGCCGTCCGAGCCGCGGCTGGTGGCCCGTTGCGGCACCAGAAAGGCGCGCCGCGTGCCCAGCGTGACATTCACCCGCAGGAACTGGCCGGGCAGAATCAGCCGGTCGGGATTGTCGAAGCGGATGCGGAAATCCACCGTGCCGGTGCTGGCCGAGACGGCATTGCCCATCGTGACCATTTCGCCCTGCCGGTCATAGCCTTCGCCGGTTTCCAGCAGCAGTTGCAGGCCGACACTTTCGCCAAGGGTCAGCTCGCCACGGTTGATCATCCGCCGGATGCGCAACATGCCGGCCGAGGAATCCGAGACATCGACATAGATCGGATCGAGCCGCGTGACCGTGGCCAGCGCCGTCGCCTGGTTGGCGGTGACGAGCGTGCCCACCGTCACGTCGGTGGTGCCGGCGATCCCCGAAATCGGGCTGCGGATCACCGTGCGTTCAAGATCGAGCTGCGCCACCGACAGCGCGGCGCGCGCCGAGGTCAGCGTGGCCCGGGCACTGGCGGCGCTGGCTTCGGCGCTTTGCAGATCGGCGCTGGTGACCACATTGCCCTGCAGGTTGCGATACCGCTGCGCGGTGGCGTCGGCCACCGATGCCGCCGCTTCGGCCGAGGCGACCGCGGCCTCGGCCGAAGACACCGCTGCGCGATAGGTCGCGTCCTCGATGCGGAACAGCGGATCGCCCACCGCGACCCTTGCGCCGGCATCATAGAGGATCTCTTCCACCGCGCCGGAAACCCGGGGGCGGATTGCGGCGTCCTCATAGGCGACGGCGCGGCCGGGCAGGGTGCGCACATAGGGCACGTCCTGCAGGGTTACTTCCACCACACCGACCTGGGCAGGGCCACCGGCACCAGGCGGCCTGCCCTGGGCCTCTGCCGTGCCGGCCATCAGGACCAGCGGTGCGACAAGCAGGAAGACAGCGAAGGGACGGGAGCGGAGGAAGCGGAGGTGGGCAGCGCGTCTTGGCATGGGGGCGTTCAATCTCGATTTCTGTCCGATACAGACATAATCGAGATTGAACGCTTGGCTACTGCGTTTCCGTCGCCGGGGGGCGTAAATGCCTCCGGCTGCCGACGGGCCGCCGACGCGCCGGGTCGAGACCGGGCCCGGCGTTTGTGCCTGCACGCTCCCCCTTGCCGAAGAGGCCCGCGGCAAGGACAATACGGCGGACCCCTCTTCGGACTGAAGCCCGTGAACCTGACCGACGCAGAAGCCGACCTGATTTTTTCGATCATGCGCGACCTGAGTGGCGAGTTCGACCATTCCGAGGTCCGGCGGCGCGTGGGTCAGAAAATGCTGGAGTTGCTCAGGGCCGACTATTTCGCGTCGTATGTCTGGGACGACGAGGCGCAGCAGTTTGTGTCCTGCGTCCAGATCAACATGACGGACGACAACCTGCGCCAATACGCAAGCTATTTTCAGTTCAACGACCCGATCACCCCGACCCTGCAACGGCGACGCAAAGCAACGCCCGTCAGCGAGGTGATGCGCCACGACCGGTTGGTCAAGACGGAATTCTTCAATGATTTCCTGAAGCAGGACGGTCTTTGCTATGGCATGAATTACTTTGCCTACGACCGTGGGGCCAATATCGGCGACCTGCGGATATGGCGAGGCGCCAATCGCGAGGATTTCACCCCACGGGATGCGCAGATCGTCGATGCCGTGGGCCCGAGCCTCGTCAATGCGCTGATCCGCGCCCGAAATTCCGTGGTGCAGATCCCGTCGGTCCGTTTCGCCCAGATTGCCGATGATCTGGGGTTTACGGTCAGGGAGGCCGAGGTCGCCGACTTGCTGGTCACCGGCCTGACCGACGATGAAATCTGTGGGAAACTCGGCTTTTCCAAGCCCACGCTGCGCTCGCATATCGCGTCGATCTTTCGGAAATCCGGGCTGAATCGGCGCACGCAATTGGCCCAGTTCCTGGCCGAGAAAAATCATCATTTGTGATGATAGGCGACTGAACCAACCACTCTCTATCGTGTCCCTCAGCATTCAGGGAGACGGTGATGACGCTGGATTTGGCGCGTTTGGACGCAGTTGCGGCGATTGCCGCGATCAGGGACGGATCGGTTTCTCCGGCGGCCTATGCCGAGGCCCTGGCAGATCGGGCAGCGCGACACGCAGACCTGAATGCGCTGCAAAGCTTCGATGCCGAGTATGTGGTCCGCGCCGCTGTCGAGGCCCATGCGGCCCATCCCGGGGCGGCGCTGGCCGGTCTGCCGGTGGTCGCCAAGGACAACATCAACACCACGACCTACCCGACGTCGGGCGGCACCGGGGCACTTCTGACCCATACCCCGGGCACCGACGCGGGCGTTGTCCGGCGGATCGTCCAGGCGGGCGGTTTCATCGGCGCCAAGGCCGGGATGCATGAACTGGCCTTTGGCATCACGTCGAACAACGCCGTCACCGGGGCGGTGCACAATCCGGCCGATCCGACGCTGATCCCGGGTGGATCGTCGGGTGGCACCGCGGCGGCCATCGCGGCCGGGACCTTTCCGGCAGGTCTGGGCACCGATACCGGTGGCTCATGCCGCATTCCGGCGGCGCTGTGCGGGGTGATCGGTTTCCGCCCGACGACCGGGCGCTATGACGGCGACGGCGTCGTTCCGATCTCGCACACCCGCGACACGGTCGGCCCGCTGGCCCGTAGCGTCCGGGATATCGCCCTGTTTGACAGCGTGCTGTCGGGCGACACGGCCAATCTCGCGGAGCGGGCGATGGCCTCGATCACGCTGGGTGTCCCCCGGCAGATGTTCTTCGACAATCTCGACCCCGCGGTTGCCGCAGCGGTCGAGGCGCAGCTTTCGGCCCTGTCCGCTGCGGGGGCAAAACTGGTCGAGGTCAGCTTTGCGCCGATCTGGGCGCATAACGACGCCTTCAGCTTTCCGGTCGTCTTCTATGAGGTCATGCGCGACCTGCCGGCCTATCTGGCCGAACATGCCCCGGGCGTGTCCTTTGACGCCCTCGTGGCGGGCATCGGGTCGCCGGATGTTGCCGGCGCCATCGGCAGCCAGCTTGGCGACATGGCGATGCCGGAAGCTGCCTATCGGGCCGCGATGGACGAGCATCGCCCGGCGATGCGGCGGATCTACGGTCAGGTCTTCGAGGCGCACGGGCTGGACGCGATCGTCTTTCCCACCACGCCGCTGCCGGCCCGGCCCATTGGCGGCGACGAAACCGTCACCTTGAACGGCGAACAGGTTCCGACCTTCCCGACCTATATCCGCAACACCGATCTGGGATCGAACATCGGGGCGCCCGGTATTTCGCTGCCATGTCCGGTGTCCTCAGGCCTGCCGGTCGGCATCGAGTTCGATGCCCTGCCCGGCAATGACCGTTCGCTGCTGGCCCTGGCTCGGGCGGCAGAAAAAGCAATGGCGCACTAGACGCCGAGATCAACCACGGGAGACGACCATGTTGAAAACGACTGCAAGACTGCCGTCCAGCGCCGCCATGTGCCTGGCAATCGCAACCACCGCCGCCCAGGCCGACATTCGGATCGGCGTTCTGGTCCCGGATTCCGGGCCTGCGGGATTGTTCGGGCCGTCCGCCCGCAATTCGGCGATCCTGGCCGCGAACGAGATCAACGCGAATGGCGGCATCAATGGCGAGCCGATCGAACTGGTCTTTGCCGATGTCGGCGTGCCGCCGGCCGAGGCCGCGCAAGCCGCGCTGCGCCTGTGGCGCGGCGAAGGGGTCCAGGCCTTTGTGGGCATGCACGACTCGGCGGTTCGCGAGGCCCTGGTTGGACGGTTCGGCGGGCAGGTTCCCTATGTCTATACGCCTGTGTATGAGGGGAACGCCTGTGCGCCCGGCCTCTATGTCACGGGCGAGACCCCCAGCCAGCAACTCGCCCCGGTCATCCCCTATCTGATGGAGCACGAAGGGGTGTCGCGCTGGTATCTGATCGGCCACGACTACAACTGGCCGCGGGACACCAACGCCCTGGCGCGCGGCTATATCACCGAAGCGGGCGGCGAGGTGGTGGGCGAGGAATACGTGCCCTTCACGGTGTCCGAGTTCGACAGCTCGCTGCAGCGCATTCGGGAAAGCGGCGCCGATGCCGTGCTGATCACGCTGGTGGGTGGCGGCTCGGTCGGGTTCAACGTCAGCTTTGCCGGGTTCGGGCTGGATGACCAGGCGATCCGGCTGGGCACGCTGATCGAGGAAAACACCCTGGCGGGCATCGGCGCAGAAAACGCAAACCGGCTGTTCTCCTCGTCCGGCTATTTCGGCTCGATCGAGACCGAGGCGGCGACGGCCTTCGCGGCCTCCTATGACGCGGCTTTCGGAGCGGATGCGCCGGCGCTGAATGACCTTGGCGAGTCGACCTATGAGGGTCTGATGCTGCTGGCCGCGCTGGCCAATCGCGCCGGAAGCCTCAGCGTCGAGGCGATGGATGCCGCTGCCGAAGGCACCACCTGGAGCACGCCGCGCGGCGACAACACACTGGTCGGGCGTCACATGGCGCAGACGATCTATCTGGCCGATGGCACAGGTGGCGTGTTCAACGTCGTTGCCGCGTTCCCCAACGTGGCGTCCGACGAAGCCTGCGCGAACTGACGCTGCGCCCATGTCGTCCGTTCTTCTCCTGAACCTTGCCTGGCAGATCAGCACCCTGGCGCTGGTTGCCCTGGGGCTGGCCATCGTGTTTGGCAAGCTTCGGATTATGAACATGGCGCATGGTGAATTCGTGATGATCGGGGCCTATGCCCCGGTCATCACATCCTCGCTGGGCCTGCCCGGATGGCTGCAGGTTCCGGTCTGCCTGTTGAGCGTGGGGCTGGTCGCCTTCGTGCTCGAGCGCACCATCATTCGCCACCTCTACGGGCGCATGTTCGACAGCCTTCTGGCCACCTGGGGCATCGCCATTCTTCTGCGTGAAACGGTCGAGCTGCTTTTTGGCCGGGGCTATCAGTCGGTGACCCCGCCGATCAGCGGCACGCTTAGCCTTCTCGGGACCGAGTATCCGGCCTATCGCATTGCCGTGATTGCCGGCATCGTCCTGGGGTTCGGCGCGCTCGCCTGGTGGAACGCGCGTTCAAAGGTGGCGACGCGGATCAAGGCGATGGTCGGCAACCCGGACCTGGCCGAGGCCGTCGGCATCAACACGGCGCGGCTGTCCGCAGGGGCCTTCATCTTTGGCTGCTGCACCGCGGGGCTGGCCGGGCTGATCCTGGCGCCGACGATCCGCATCGAGCCGATGATGGGGCTCGACTATCTGATCCGCTCGTTCTTCGCCCTCGTGGTCGGCGGACTTGGCAGCCTCGAGGGGCTGGGCATCGGTGCCGGCATCATCGCGGGAACGCAATCCGTCCTCGGGGCCCTCGCCAACCAGACCTATGGCTATCTGGCTGTCCTGACCCTCTCCATTCTCTTTCTCTGGCTGAAACCCGATGGCATTCGTTCTTCTACCCGTTAGTCTGCTTTTGGCCGCTTTGCTGCTCGTCCCCGAGGTCTTCGGTGATTTCATGGCCTATCAGATCGGGCTCTACCTGATCTATGGCATCGCGGCGCAGGGGATCGGCTTTCTCTGGGGCAAGACCGGGGTCTTGCCGCTTGGTCAGGCGCTGTTCTTCGGCCTGGCCGCCTATGCCACCGCGATCACCCTTCGGGGCGACAGCGGTCTGATCATCGACCTGACCCTGGCCGTCGCCGTCCTGGCCGCCATCGCCGTGTTTGCCTTTGTCCTGGCGGCACTGATCTTTCGCGGCCGCAACGAGAGCGGGCCGTATTTCTCGCTCATCACGCTGGCCCTGGTGATGATCGCCGAACAGATCGCGGGAACCGCCACGACCCTGACCGGGGGGTTCAACGGGATGAGCGGCTATGCGAGCCTCGGCAATCTCGACCCGTTCGGCGGTTTCTATTACGTCATCGTCGCGGCCACGGTCGCGGTCAGTCTGCTGCTCCTGGTTCTGAACCGGCTGCCGGTCAACCTGATCGCGCGCGCCGTGGCCGACAATGAACCACGCCTGCAACTGCTCGGCTTCCCGACGCATGTCATCAAGGGGGCGGCCTTTGCCTTCTCGGCGCTCATCGCGGCGCTGGCGGGTGGGTTGTTCGCGTCGCATCAGGGGATCGTCACGCCAACCTCGATGGGCTTCGGCCTGTCGGCCGAGATGGTGATCCTGACCGCCGTCGGGGGGCGTTTCCATGTGCTGGGCCCGCTGATCGGGGCCGTGGTGGTCGGCTGGGCCTCGGCCGAGTTGCGCGACAGTTTTCCGTATTGGGAGCTGCTGATGGCCGTCGCCTTCATCCTGGTGGTGCTGAAGGCCCCCGGCGGCATCGCGGAATTGCTCGAATCCGGGTATCGGCGCGTCCGGCCAGCAAGGCCCGGCAAACGATCCGAACCGGTGACGGCCCCGGCGACCAAGGCAGTCGACGCCGCCGGCCCGCTTCGCTTTGACGATGTTCGTCTGAAAATCGGCGTCGTCTGTATCCTGAACGGCGTTTCCTTCGAAACCCCGCCCACGGGCATCGTCAGCATCATCGGCCCGAACGGGGCGGGCAAGACAAGCACGCTCAACACCATCACCGGCAATCGCCGCACCACAGGGGGCCGGATCGCGCTGGGGTCGCGACGCATCGACTCCAGACCCCCGTATCGGGCCCTGCGCAGCGGGATCGGGCGCAAGATGCAGGTGCCGTCGGTATTCTTCTCGATGAGCGTTTCGCAAAACCTGTCGATCGCAATGATGGCCAACCGGGCCCGGCTGGTCGACCTGTTCCGCCCTTCCACCTTTGCGTGGCGGTCCAGGTCGCTGTCTGCGTTGCTGAAGAACCCGTCGGTGCCGCTGCAGGAAGAGCTGGTCCAGCCGGTCGAACATCTGCCGCAGGGACATCGCCAGTTTCTGGAATACGCCATGACCATCGCGGCAGAGCCCCGGGTGCTGCTGCTGGACGAACCCTGCGCCGGCCTGTCGCTGGAGGAAACGGCCCTGATGACCCGTCTGGTGCGCGCGTTTCAGGCGGAAACCGGCGGGTTGGTCATCGTGATCGAACACGACATGAGCATCGTCGAGGCGATCTCGGACAAGGTTCTTGTCATGCATCTGGGGCAGGTTCTGGCCTTTGACACCTTCGACAAGGTGCGCGTCAACCCCGAGGTTCAGGCCGTCTATGCGGGGGGCACGAAATGACTGTCCTTCTGGAAATCGACGACCTGACCGGCGGGTATCGGGACACCAATGTGCTCTATAACATCTCGGCACGGATCGAGGCGGGCAGTGTGCTCGGGGTCTTCGGCAAGAACGGTGTCGGCAAGACCACCCTCGCGCGGCTGGTGCAGGGCAGTCTCGTTGCAAACACGGGGGACATCCGGTTGCAAGGGCGTTCCCTGCACGCGCTTCCTGCGCATGCCAGGCGGCGCCTGGGGATCGGATACATGCCCCAGACCTCGATGGTGTTCGACGATCTCACCGTCAGGGAAAACCTGAGCCTCGGCAGTAACCGCGAAGAACCGGACCGCTATTTCAGGCGGTTTCCGAGATTGGCGGAACGGCTGGATCAGCCCGCGGGCACCATGTCTGGTGGCGAGCGGAAGATCCTCGCCTTTGTCCGCGCCATGATCGAAGACACCAGGGTGATCGTCCTCGATGAACCGTCCGAGGGGGTCCAGCCGGAAAATATCGACCACATGGCGGAATGCCTGAAGGAACGGGCGGCTGCGGGGGGCGGCATTCTGCTGTGCGAACAGAACCTGAGCTTTCTGACCCGTGTTTCTTCCTGGTGCCTCGGCCTGGACGCAGGAACGGTGGTTCTGGACAAGGCGGCCGAGGATGTGTCGGCTGCTGAACTGAGGTCGATCCTGAGCCTCTAGTCCCTGTTGGCCGCGGCCGCGCCGGGGGCTGCTCGGATCCTTGGAAAACCGGACCATCTGACACCGGAAGGTTCAGTTGGGCGTCGCCGGTCGGGTCATCAGAAGGATACCGGGCGGGCGGTCGATCTGCTATGCGTCCAGGGGACCGACGCCACCGACAGCCCGTTGCGCCCCCGGATCGGCGGGCAGGTGCTTGTCCTGCGCAAGGTCTGACACCGACAACGCCAAGGCACCAGGCCAAGGCACCAGAACCGGAGACCCCCCATGCGTTTTGCTTCCTATGAATCGAAGGGCCGGCTTGGCCTCGCACTGCAGGTCGGCGAGGGCTGGCACGGTCTGGTCGAGGGCGACGCGGGCTTTCCCGGCACGCTTCAGACGCTGATCGAGGCGGGCGGCGAGGCGCTGTCCGGGGCCGCGGCGGTGCTTCACAGGGCGCCGGCGGTCGATCTGGCGACGGTTACCTTGCTGCCGCCGCTGTCGCGCCCGGAAAAGATCGTCTGCATCGGCCTCAACTACCGCGATCACTCGGCCGAAAGCGGTTTCCAGCAGCCCGCGTTCCCCACCGTCTTCGGCCGCTTCAATTCCAGCCTGATCGCGCATGGCGCGCCGATCGTGCGGCCGGCCCTGTCCGAGCAGCTGGACTATGAAGGCGAGCTGGTCGCGGTCATCGGCAAGACCGCCCGCAATGTGACCGAGGCCGAGGCGCTGGATCATGTGGCCGGGTATTCGATCTTCAACGATGCCTCGATCCGCGACTATCAGTTCAAGGCACCGCAGTGGACGCCGGGCAAGAATTTCGACGACACCGGCGCGTTCGGGCCGGATTTCGTGACCGCCGACGCCCTGCCGCGCGGATGCGAGGGGCTGACGCTGCTCACGCGGCTCAACGGTCAGGTGGTGCAGCAGGCGTCGATCAGCGACATGGTCTTTCCGGTGGCGACGTTGGTCTCGGTGCTGTCGTCCTTTATGACCCTCAGACCGGGCGACCTGATCGTGACCGGCACGCCCTCGGGCGTTGGGATGGCGCGCAAACCACCGCTGTGGATGAAGGCCGGCGATGTCTGCGAGGTCGAGATCGAGGGACTCGGCATCCTGTCCAACCCGGTGCGCGACCAGCTCTGAAGGCGGCGATCAGGGCTGCGGCGCCGGTGCGTCGTTCCCCCCGCGCAGGGCTCGAAAATGACAGACTTTTAAATGTCAGTCATATAGGGGATTTTGGTTTTCCTGATTGAAATCAATGGATCGGCCGGGTTCGGGCCTGGCCGATCCTGTCGGATACCTGTGGACAATGTCAGGTGATCACATCCGGCGCGGTTTTTCCGGTGCGGGAGGTGATCCCGGCCAGAGCTTCGGTCGCGGCGATCACCGGGGCCAGGGCCACCTGCGGATCCAGACCGAATTCCGCGCCGTCGAAGCGTTCCAGATAGACCCGCAGCGTCGCCCCTTCGGTGCCGGTGCCCGAAAGCCGCAGCACCAGCCGCGCGCCGCCGACAAAGCGGATCTGCACGCCCTGTTTCGTCGACACCGAGCCATCGACCGGGTCGGTATAGGCGAAATCCTCGGCGCTCTCGACGGTCAGCGCCCCGGCGGCACGACCGGGCAACCCGGGCAGCGCCGCACGCAGGTCGTCCATCAGCCGGTTGGCGAGCGCGCTGTCGATCGCCTCGTAGTCATGGCGCGAATAATAGGTGCGGCCGAATTCGGCCCAGTGCTCGGCCATCACCTCGGCCACCGATTGACGCTTGACCGCGAGGATGTTCAGCCACAACAGAACCGCCCAGAGGCCGTCCTTCTCGCGCACATGGTCCGAGCCGGTGCCGGCCGATTCCTCGCCACACAGCGTCGCCATCCCGGCATCCAGCAGGTTGCCGAAGAATTTCCACCCGGTGGGCGTGGCGAAACAGGGCAGGCCACGGGCCTCGGCCACGCGGTCGACCGCGCAGGAGGTCGGCATCGAGCGCGCGACGCCCTTGAGCCCCGCCGCATAGCCCGGCGCAAGATGCGCATTCGCCGCCAGCACCGCCAGACTGTCCGACGGCGTGACGTAGCAGCCGCGCCCGACGATCATGTTGCGGTCGCCGTCACCGTCCGAGGCGGCGCCGAAATCGGGTGCGCCCGCGCCATACATCGCGTCCATCAGATCCTTGGCCCAGACCGGGTTCGGGTCGGGGTGGCCGCCGCCGAAATCGGGCGAGGGCGTGCCGTTGACCACGGACCCCGGCGCCGCGCCCAGCCGGCGCTCCAGAATCTCGGTCGCATAGGGGCCGGTGACTGCGTGCATCGCGTCGAAACGCAGTTGAAATCCGCTCTGAAGAAGCGATCGGATGGCCTTGAAGTCAAAGAGATTTTCCATCGCGACGGCATAATCCGCCACGGGGTCGACAATCTCGACCACCAGCGCGCCCAGCCGGCTCTCGCCCAGCGTCGACAGATCCGCGTCGGGGGCGTCGGCGATGGCATATTCGGCAATCGCCGTGGTTGCGGCATGGATCGCGCCGGTCACGGTTTCCGTCGCAGGACCGCCGTTCGACATGTTGTATTTGATGCCAAAATCCTCGTCGGGGCCACCGGGGTTATGGCTGGCCGACAGGATCACCCCGCCGTCCGCGCCGCGCACCCGGATCAGGTTCGAGGCGGCGGGTGTCGACAGCAATCCGCCCTGGCCGACGATCACCCGCGCCGCGCCCGAGGCCGCCGCCATCTTCAGGATCGTCTGGATCGCCCGGTCGTTGAAGAACCGCCCGTCGCCGCCGACCACCAGCGTCTGGCCGGCGATGCCGCCGATCCCGTCCCAGATCGACTGGACGAAATTCTCCAGATAGCCGGGCTGCATGAAGACCCGCGTCTTCTTGCGCAGACCCGAGGTGCCGGGTTTCTGCCCGTCGATGGGCTGGGTGGGAACGCGTTTGACCTGCATGATTTATCCGTTTCTTCCGGCGCTTGCCATGATGGCCCCCGTCTGACCCAGCGATGGGGCGGAAATGAGGCCCGCGAGCGGCAAAGGCAGGCGCCGGCACCAGTTCGGATGCTCATAGATCGTGCCGGGCAGGTTGCATTGCTCGACCGCCCCGGCCAGATCCTCGCCCTGCACGGCGACCAGGGCCGAGGCTGTCTGCGCCAGAAAGCCGTGCATCGCGGTCAGGTCATGGCCGCCGATGGTGGCGTCGAAGGCCGCGACCTCGGCTGTGCGGGCGGTGCGGGCGGCGGGTTCGTCGGGCACTTCGCCCAGCTGCGCGCGCCAGTCGATGTCGCGGGCCTGCCGCCAGCCGGCCCAGGTCGGCAGGTCATGGGTGCCGAAGCTGGCCAGGGCTGCGGGGGCGTATTCATCGGGGGTCAGGAACGCACCGCTGGTTTCCCAGTGGCGTTCGAACATCGCTACGCGGCAGCCCATCACGCCCGAGCCCGCCAGCGCATCGCGCAGCCCGTCGGGGATCGTGCCCAGATCCTCGCCGATGACATGCGCGCCGGCGCGGCTGGCCTCGATGCGCAGGACGGCCAGCAATTCATCGCGGGGCATGGTGACATAGAGGCCCGGCAACCCGTCGGGCAGCCAGAAGCTGCGTTCCAGCCCCAGGATATGGTCGATGCGCAGCACACCGCAGAAGGTCAGCTGCTGGCGCAGGGTCTGGGCAAAGCCGGCGTAACCGGTGGCGCGCAGCACGTCAGGCCGCATCGGCGCCAGGCCCCAGCGTTGCCCGGATGGTCCCAGCAGATCGGGCGGCGCGCCCAGGCTGACGCCCTGGGCAAAGAGACCGCGCTCGCCCCAGGTTTCGGCGCCGTGCGGATGGGTGCCGACGGCGATGTCCAGATAGAGGCCGAAGGGCATGCCGGCAGCCCGCGCGCGGGACTGCGCCTCGCGCAGCTGGCGTTCGGCCATCCATTGCGCCCAGGCGTGAAAACGGACGCGTTGGCGGCGCTCGCCGGCAAAGGTCTGCACCTGCGGGCTGGTGGGATCCTGATAAGCCAGCGGCCAGCTGCCCCAATAGCCGCCATGCACCTCGCTGAGCGCCTGATGGGTGGCGAATTGTTCCAGCAGTGCGCCGCCCTCGCCGCGCCAGCCCTCGAAATCGGCGTGACCGGGGAACGCGGCAAAGGCCTCTTCCAGCGCGGCGCGTTGGGCGCGGATCGTGCGCGGATAGTCGATCAGCGCGCCGGTCTCGGGCATCGCGGCGCCGGTGTCGATGTGCAGCGTGTTCAGCCGCCGCCGATGCGAGGGGGCGTAGGGCGAGAAGCTGCCGGTGTCGACCGGAAAGCCCGCGTGGATCGGGTTGATGCCGAGGAAGGCCGCACCATGCGGGGCCAGCCCCTCGGCCAGGGCGCCCAGTTGCGCATAGGTTCCCATCCCGGCCTGCGCATCCTGCCAGAGCGCAAACAGCGGCACCGTCACCCCCCAGCGGCGGGGCGGGGCGGGCAGCCGCGGCGGGGCGGCCAGAAGATGCACGGTCCAGCCGTTGTGCCGGATGCGGTGATAGCCCACCGGCAGCGGCGGCAGCGCGCCCTCGCCACGGATCTCGCCGCCGTCCTCGGTGGCGATGACCCAGGGGCCGGGGCCCCAGTCCTTGGGCTGGCCGGCGGCGATCGCCAGGCTGGTCGCGCGGCTCAGGGCCTCGGGCAGGGCGGCGTCGCGGTTGCCATAGCCCAGCGCCGCCAGCACCGCGCGGCGGCTCTCCTCAGGGGCCTCCTGCGGGCGGCCGGCACCGTCGCGATAGGCCCAGATCAGGCCGGCGCGCTGGCAGAGGGCGTCGAGGTCGCTCATGCGTCGTTTTCCAGGACAAGCGCCGAGACCGACTGCGCCGGCACGATCAGCTTGCCATAGGCGAGGCGCTCGGGCGGGGCGTCAGGGGCATAGGTGTTGATGCGGCGCGACCAGATCTTGCCGTCGGGGGCGGGCGGCAGCACGACGTCCAGCGTGCCGCCGGCGTTGAAGACCATGAACAGCGCGTATTCGGTATCGGCATAGGCCGGCGTGCCGGATGCGGTGCGCATCTCGACGCAGACGGAACTGAGGGCCGCGTCCTCCCAGTCGGCGGGGCTCATGCGGCGGCCATCGGGGTGCCACCACAGCACATCCGCCTTGCCGTCCGAGCTGCGCGCCTTGGAGTGCAGGAACAGCTTTTGCCGCAGGATCGGGTGGTTCTTGCGGAACTGGATCAGCCGGCGGGTGAAGGCCAGCATGTCCTGATCCACGTCCGACCAGTCCAGCCAGGAAATCGCGCTGTCCTGGCAATAGGCGTTGTTGTTGCCCTGCTGGGAATGGCCGATCTCGTCGCCGGCCAGCAGCATCGGCGTGCCCTGACTGAGCAGAAGCGTGGCCATCAGGTTGCGCCGCCTGAGCGCGCGCATCTCGATCACCTGCAGGTCGTCGGTCGGCCCTTCGACGCCCATGTTGTCGGAATAATTCTCGGAATGGCCATCGGCGTTGTTCTCGCCGTTGGCGGTGTTGTTCTTCTGGCTGTAGCTGACGACATCCATCAGGTTGAAGCCGTCATGCGCGGTGATGAAGTTGACCGAGCTGGTCGCCGGCCGCCCCGAATGGTCGAACTGCATCGCCGATCCGGTGATCCGCGCCGCCAGTTCCGGCGCCGGGCGGTGGTCGCGCCGCCAGAACCGGCGCACGCCGTCGCGGAACTTGTCGTTCCATTCCAGGAACGGGTTGGGAAAGGCCCCCAGCTGATAGCCGCCGGGGCCGATGTCCCAAGGTTCCGCGATCAGTTTCACGCGGTTCAGCACCGGGTCCTGGCGGATCGCGGAAAAGAAGGCCGAATTGGGCTGGAACCCGTTGTCGTCGCGCGCCAGCGTCGAGGCGAGGTCAAAGCGGAAGCCGTCGACATGCATCACCTCGACCCAATAGCGCAGGCTGTCCATCACCATGCGCAGCACCATCGGGTGATCGAGGTTCAGCGTGTTGCCGCAGCCCGTATCGTTGATGTAGTGGCGCTGGTAGGGCGCAAGGCGGTAATAGCTGCGGTTGTCGATGCCGCGGAAAGACAGGGTCGGGCCCAGCTCGGACCCCTCGCAGGTGTGGTTATAGACCACATCCAGGATCACCTCGATCCCGGCGGCATGCAGCCGGGCAACCATGTGCTGGAATTCGTTGATCTGGCCATTGGTCAGATAGCGCGGCTCGGGCGCGAAAAAGCCCAGCGTCTGATAGCCCCAGTAGTTTGTCAGCTTCTTCTCGATCAGCCAGCGGTCGCTAAGGAAACTTTGCACCGGCAGGAGTTCGATTGCGGTGATGCCCAGGTTCACCAGATGGTCGATCGCCTTTTCCGAGGCCAGCCCCAGGAACTTGCCGGCATTGGGCACGCCCATCAGGTGGCTGAAGCCTTTGACATGGGCCTCGTAGATCACGCTTTCGTTCGCGGGGATCACCGGCGGACGGTCGTTGCCCCAGAAAAAGCTGGGATCCTCGACCGCGCATTTCGGCATGAAACGCGCGGAATCGCGGGTGGAAAACGTCAGGTCCAGCGTTTTGGCCCCGGGGTTGTAGCCAAACAGCGCATCCGACCAGCGCGGGTGGCCGGTGATGCGCTTGGCATAGGGGTCGAGGACCAGTTTGTTGGGGTTGAAGCGGTGGCCCTCCTCGGGGGCGTAGGGGCCGTGCACGCGGTAGCCGTAAAGCTGCCCGGGGCAAAGGCCCGGCACCCGGCCATGCCAGACCCAACCGGTGCGCTCGGGCAGGCGCAGGCGGTGGGTTTCGCGCATGCCGTCGGGGCTGAACAGGCACAGCTCGACTGCCGTCGCATGTTCCGAGAACAGCGCGAAATTCACGCCGTCGCCGTCGAAGGTCGCGCCGATGCGGTCGTGGCGGCCGCGCTCGATGGTCAGGGTCATGCCGGATCCTCGTGTTCGTCGGCGTGTTCGTCGGCGTGTTGTTCGGCCAGGCGGGCGTAGAGCCGGGCATAGACCGGGGCGCTGGCCCCCCACCCTACGGGGTGTTTCATCGCGTTGCGTTGCAGCCGGGTAAAGGTTGGCCGGTCGCGCCAGAGATCGCAGAGCTGCGCCAGCGCGTTTTCCAGCGAGGGCACGCAGTTCGGACGATGGGTGATGCCGGTGGCGCAGCCGACCGCCAGCGCGGCGGCATTGGCGTGGATCACCGTGTCGGCCAGCCCGCCGGTGCGCGCCACCACCGGCAAGGCGCCATAGCGCAGTCCGTAAAGCTGCGTCAGTCCGCAGGGCTCGAACCGCGAGGGCACCAGAACCGCATCCGCCCCCGCATACATCCGGTGGCTCAACGTCTCGTCGTAGCCGATGCGCACCGCCACCATGCCGGGATTGGCGGCGCCTGCGGACAGCCAGGCGTTTTCCAGCCGCCGGTCGCCCGATCCCAGCAGCGCCAGCTGACCGCCGCGTCCGGTCAGCGCGGGCAGGGCCTGCAGCAGCAGGTCGAGGCCCTTCTGGTCCGACAGCCGCGAGATGACGACCGCCAGCGGCCCCCGCGACTTGTCGAGGCCGAATTCCGCCCTGAGCGCCCGGGTGTTCGCGGCCTTGCCCCCTGGCGAGGCAAAGGACCGGATCGCCTGATCACTCGCCGGGTTCCAGGTCTGGGTGTCGATGCCGTTCAGGATGCCCTGCAGGTCATGGCGGCGGGTGGCGATCACCCCTTCCAGCCCCATGCCGAATTCCGGCGTGGTCAGTTCATGGGCATAGGTCGGGCTGACGGTGGTGATCGCCGTGGCCCCGGTCAGCCCGGCCTTCAAGGCCGAAATGTGCCCCCAGTATTCGAACCCGTCCAGGGTGAAGCCCGCAGCGGGCAGCTCCAGCGCGGTCATCCGGCTGGCGGCGGTCAGACCGTGAAAGGCGATGTTGTGGATCGTCATCACGCTGGGTACGGTGACGCCGGCGGCAGCCATGTAGACCGGCACCAGCCCTGCCTGCCAGTCGTGCAGATGCACCACCTCGGGCTGCCATCCCGTCAACGCCCCGCCGGCGATCAGCGCCGCGGTCTTGGACAGTGCGGCAAAGCGCAGGTCGTTGTCGCTCCAGTCGTTGCCGCCCGCATTCAGATAGGGCGAGCCGTCGCGGTCAAAAAGCGCCGGCGCATCGAGGATCAGCAGATCCAGGTCGCCCACCCTGGCAGCCAGCAGGCGCGCCGGCGTGCCCAGCAGATCCGGCAGATCGAGCACCACGCGCGGCCGTTTCAGCGCCGAGAGCACCCGCCGATAGCCGGGGATCAGCGTGCGGATCGTCCAGCCGTGCGGTTCCAGCGCGGCGGGCAGGGCACCGACGACATCCGCCAGCCCGCCGGTCTTGACCAGCGGCGCGCATTCCGAGGCGACCGCAAGGACCGCCCGACTGCTCATTGCGCACCCGCCCGCCGATCGAGCATCGGCTGGGTGATCAGCGTGACGCCGCCCTCGGTGACGCGGAACCACTTGCGGTCCTCGTCGGGGTTCTCGCCGACGACCAGCCCCTCGGGGATCGTCACGCCCCGGTCGATCACCACCTTGCTGAGCCGCGCGTGACGCATGATCGTCACATAGGGCAGCACCACCGCATGATCGAGCGACGACCACGAGTTGGAATGCACCCCGGTGAACAAAAGCGAGTTGCGCACCTCGGTCCCCGAGATGATGCAGCCGCCCGAGACCAGCGACGACAGCGCCAGCCCCCGGCGGCTTTCCTCGTTATGGATGAACTTGGCGGGCGGGACGCTTTCGGAATAGGTCCAGATCGGCCAGTTGCGGTCCCACAGGTCCAGGTCGGGGTCGAAATCGGTCAGGTCGATGTTGGCCTTCCAGAAGGCGTCGACCGTCCCGACGTCGCGCCAGTAGGCCGGCGCGCCGGTGCGGTGGCGCACGCAGCTGTCTTCGAAGCGATGCGCCATCGCCTTGCCGTTGCGGACCACGTTGGGAATGATGTCGCCGCCGAAATCGCGGTGCGAGTTCGGGTCGTTGGCGTCGTCCATCAACAGCTGGCGCAGGAATTTCCAGCGGAACACATAGATCCCCATCGAGGCCAACGAACTGTCGGGCTGATCGGGCAGCCCCGGCGGATCGGCCGGTTTCTCGACGAACTCGGTAATCCGCCCGGAATGGTTCACCGCCATCACGCCAAAGGCCGAGGCCTCGGCGCGGGGCACGGTCATGCAGCCGACGGTGACATCCGCGCCGTTCTCGACATGCTCGCGCAGCATCACCTCATAGTCCATCTTGTAGATGTGATCGCCGGCCAGGATGACAACATAGTCAATGTCATAGCTGTCGACGATGTCGATGTTCTGATAGACCGCATCGGCGGTGCCCTCATACCAGTGGGTCTCGTCGACGCGCTGGCTGGCGGGCAGGATGTCGAGGTATTCGTTGCGTTCCGCGCGAAAGAAGTTCCAGCCGCGCTGGCAATGGCGGATCAGCGAATGGGCCTTGTATTGCGTGGCCACCGCCATCTTGCGGATGCCGGAATTCAGCGCGTTCGACAGCGCAAAGTCGATGATCCGGGTCTTGCCGCCGAAATAGACGGCGGGCTTGGCGCGGTGGTCGGTTAACTCCTTCAGCCGGCTGCCGCGGCCACCGGCGAGGATGAACGCCATCGTGCGCGACGACAGGCGGGTGCGGGACGGCATCATGCGGGATCCTCGGGGGTCAGGAACAGGGTCGACAGGGGCGGCAGGGTGATCTCGGCGCTGTGGGGCTGGCCGGCATGCGCCGGGCCAGCGGCCGTGACCGCGCCCATGTTACCACGATTGCCGCCGCCATAGAGACCGGCGTCGGTGTTGAGCGCCTCGCGCCAGCGTCCGGCGCGGGGCAGGCCCAGCCGCCAGCGGCGTTCGATGGGGGTGAAATTGGCGACGACGGCGACCGGCGGCTGCCCGTCATGGCCCAGCCTGAGCCACGAGAACACCGATTCCGCGCGGGCCTCGCGGTCGATCCAGGCGAAACCGCCGGGGTCGGCATCGCGCGCGTGCAGTGCCGGATGCGCGCGGTAGAGCGTGTTGAGGTCGCGCACGAGCCGCTGCAGCCCGGCATGGCCGGGGATGTTCAGCACCCCCCAGTCCAGCTGGGCGTCGTGGTTCCATTCGTGCCCCTGGCCGAATTCGCAGCCCATGAACAGCAGCTTCTTGCCCGGGTGGCCCCACATGAAGCCGTAATAGGCCCGCAGGTTCGCCAGCTTGGCCGGGGCGTCGCCAGGCATTTTCTGCAGCATGCTGCCCTTGCCGTGCACCACCTCGTCATGGCTGATCGGCAGCACGTAGTTTTCACTGAACCCATAGACCAAGCCAAAGGTCATCAGGTCATGGTGGTGGCGGCGGTGGATCGGATCGTGCTCGATGAACCGCAGCGTGTCGTTCATCCAGCCCATGTTCCACTTATAGCCGAACCCCAGCCCGCCCGCGTGCACCGGCTGGGTGACGCCGGGCCAGGCGGTGCTTTCCTCGGCCACGGTCATCAGGCCGGGCGGCCCCTCGCCATAGGCCAGGCGGTTCATTTCCTGCAGGAACGCGATTGCCTCGTAATTCTCGCGCCCGCCGTGGTGGTTGGGGATCCAGGCGTCATGGGCGCGCGAATAGTCGCGGTAGAGCATCGAGGCCACGGCATCGACCCTGAGCCCGTCGAGGTGGAAGTCGCGCAGCCAGTAGATCGCGTTCGCGGTCAGGAAGTTGCGCACCTCGTTGCGGCCGAAGTTGTAGATCAGCGTGTTCCAGTCGGGGTGGAACCCCTCGCGCGGGTCGGCGTGTTCGTAAAGATGCGTGCCGTCAAAGGTTGCTAGCCCGTGCGCGTCGTTGGGAAAATGCGCGGGCACCCAGTCCATCAGCACACCGATCCCCCGGGCGTGCGCGGCCTCGATCAGCGCGCGCAGGTCGTCGGCGCTGCCATAGCGGCTGGTCGGCGCATACATCCCGGTTGGCTGATAGCCCCAGGAACCGCCGAACGGGTATTCCGCCAGTGGCATCAGCTCAAGATGGGTAAAGCCCATGTCCGCGACGTAACCGATCAGATCTTCGGCCGCCTCGCGATAGGTCAGCGAGCGCCCGTCGCGGTGACGCCAGCTGCCCAGATGCGCCTCATAGATGGTGATCGGCGCCTCGCGCCGGTTGTGGCCGTCGCGGGTCGCCATCCAGTCGCCGTCGGCCCAGTCATGGGTGCCGGTGCGGCGCACGATCGAGGCCGTGGCCGGCGGCACCTCGGCGCCCAGCGCATAGGGGTCGGCCTTGAGGAAGGGCGGGCCGTCGAGGGGCAGGATTTCGAACTTATAGGCCTCGCCGGGCTGAATGCCGGGCAGGAAGATTTCCCACACGCCGGCGCCGCGGCGGCGCATCGGTGCCCGCCGTCCGTCCCAGCCGTTGAACCCGCCGACCACCGAGACGCGCCGGGCGTTCGGCGCCCAGACGGCGAAATGCACGCCCGCGCAGTCCTCATGGGTAATCGGATGCGCGCCCAATGCCTGCCACAGACGGCGGTGGGTGCCCTCGGCGATCAGGTGCAGGTCCAGCGCGCCCAGCACCGGGCCAAAGCGATAGGGGTCGTCATAGTCCCAGCTGCGGTGCCCGTCCGAGCCCCGCAGCCGATACTTGCGCCGCCGTCCCAGATCGCCGCTGAACAACCCGCCGCCGAGCGGCTGCAGCGCGATCACCCCGCCGGGGGTGACGGCATCGAGGGTCTTGGCGTGGGGGTCGAAGGCGACCAGCAGCCCCGCGCGGCCGCGATGCCGGGGGCCGAACACGGCGAACGGATCGGTGACATGGCCGCCGAGGACCGCCGCCACATCATCTTGTGAAATACCACCAGAAAAAGAGGAATTCGCCCGGACCATGCGCAATTTGTGGCGCAGGACCGGGCGAAAGGCAACGGGTTTGTTAACCCTTTTGGCGAGCGATTTTGCCGCGCTCAGATCATCGGCTTGATCGCCCAGATATCGTTCATATAGCCGCGGATCGTCCGGTCCGAGCTGAACCAGCCTGAGCGCGCGGTGTTCAGCGCGGCCATCCGATGCCAGGCGTCCTGATCGCCCCAGGCGTGGTCGACCCGGCGCTGCACATCCCAGTAGCTGTCGAAATCGGCGCAGACGGTGAAGTAGTCATGCGTGCGCAGGTTCTCGGTCAGCGCCTGATAGGTGGTGCGGTCACCGTGCGAGAACACGCCGCTTTCGATCAGGTCGATGGCGTGGCGCAGGCGCGGGCTGGCGTCGATGGCGTGGGCCTGATGACGGGCATCGCGGCGGCGTTCCACGACCTCGTCGGCGGTCATCCCGAAGAGGAAGAAGTTGTCCGCCCCGACCAGCTCGCGGATTTCGACGTTCGCACCATCCAGCGTGCCGATGGTCAACGCGCCGTTCAGGCTGAACTTCATGTTGCCGGTGCCCGAGGCTTCCTTGCCGGCGGTCGAGATCTGTTCGGACAGGTCTGCTGCCGGGATCAGGCGCTCGGCCATCGTCACGTTGTAGTTCGGCGGATAGACCACGGTCAGCATCTCGCGCGTCGTCTTGTCGGCGTTGATGACGCGGGCCACGTTGTTGATCAGGTGGATGATCTCCTTGGCCATGACATAGCCGGGCGCGGCCTTGCCGCCGAAGATCTTGACCCGCGGCGCCCAGCCGGCCGTCGGAGTCTCACGCATCTCATGCCAGAGGGCGATGGTTTCCAGGATGTTCAGGTGCTGGCGCTTGTATTCGTGGAAGCGTTTCACCTGCACGTCGAACATCGCCTGCGGGTCGACGGTGATGCCCATCTCGCGGCCGATCCACGCCGCCAGGCTGGCCTTGTTGCCGGCCTTGACCGCGGCGAAGGCGTCACGGAACGCTTGGGTTTCGATGGCGGGTTCGAGGTCGTGCAGCCGTTCGAGGTCGTCCTCCCAGCCCTCGCCGATGGTGTCGGTGATCAGCGTGGACAGGGCCGGGTTCGCCCCCTTTAGCCAGCGCCGCGGGGTGACGCCGTTGGTCTCGTTGACGATTCGGTCGGGGTGCAGGGCGTTCAGGTCCGAGAACACCGTCGACTTGACCAGATCGGTGTGCAGCGCCGAGACGCCGTTCACGCGGTTGGCCATGATAAAGCTCAACTCGCCCATCTTCACATCGCCGTTCTCGACGATGCTCGACTTGCGGCCCGGGTGCTGGCGGGCGTGCAGCTCGTCGATGCGTTCGATGATCTGCATATGGCGCGGCAGGATGCGGGCCATCAGCGAATCCGGCCAGCGTTCCAGCGCCTCGGGCAGCAGGGTGTGGTTGGTATAGGCCAGACAGGACCGCGCGGTTTCCACGGCGTCCTCGAAGGGCAGGCCGCGCTCGTCGGTCAGCAGGCGCACCAGTTCCGGGCCGGCGATTGCCGGGTGGGTGTCGTTCATCTGGATCGCCACGCGCGAGGGCAGGGCGCGCAGGTCGCTGTGCTCGGCCGAGAAGCGGCGCAGGATGTCGCGCAGCGAGGCGGCGGTAAAGAAGAACTCCTGCTTCAGGCGCAGTTCCTTGCCCTGGATCGTGGTGTCGTCCGGGTAGAGCACGCGGCTGATCGTGCGGGCCAGCGCCTCGGGCGCGGCGGCCTCCTCGAACTCGCCCTTGTTGAAGGCCGCGAGGTCGAAGGCGCTGACCGGCTCGGCGCCCCACAGGCGCAGGGTGTTGGCCCATTTGCCCTGCCAGCCGATCACCGGCGTGTCATAGGCCTTGGCGATGATCGCGTCCGAGGGCGACCAGATCGCGGTGCGACCGTGCTCGTTGACGCTGCCGCCAAAGCCGATGCGGAACGAGGCCTCGGGGCGCTCGAATTCCCAGCCGTGGCTCTGGCGCAACCACTCTTCGGCGGTTTCGACCTGCCGGCCGTCGGCGTCGAAGCTCTGCTTGAAGAGGCCGTGTTCATAGCGGATGCCATAGCCATAGGCCGGGCAGCCCAGGGTCGACATCGAATCGAGGAAACAGGCCGCCAGACGGCCCAGACCACCGTTGCCCAGCGCCGCGTCGGGTTCGTCGTTCAGCACGGTGTGGAAATCATGGCCCAGATCGGCCACCGCGCCATGCGCGGCTTCGGTCAGGCCCAGGTTCATGATCGCGTCTTCCAGCAGGCGACCGATCAGGAATTCCATCGACAGGTAATAGACCCGCTTCGACTGCGCGGCATAGGTGGCGCGGGTGGCGCGGAACCAGGGCTCGATCACCTTGTCGCGAATCGCCAGCGTCAGGGCCATGCGCATGTCATAGACGCTGGCATGCGCCAGATCCTTGCCCATCGAGTATTCGAGATGCTTGAGAATCGCGGCGCGCAGGTCGATCGCACTCATCGGCGGCATTTCCTTGCTGATCGAAGTCGGCTGCCAGCCCATCAGGCCGGACGTTCCCTTGTCGAACATCATCAAAGGCTTCGTCTTCATTCCCTACTCCTGTCTAGCCCGTTGCGCCGGGACATGGTGCCGTGGCGCGCAATTTGGCGCCTCAGGAACGGGTATCGTTGACGAAAGGGGCGAAAAACAGGCGCAGTTGGTCTGCTTTGTTGACGAAACCGGGGAAATCTCAGGCGCGAGGGGCAAGGGCGGGCACAATCGGCGATTGTCCGGCCCTTGCCCGCAGACTCAGCGCGAGACCTCGGTCAGGCGGCGGCGCACATAGGTTTTCACCGTGTCCAGCATCGGCTTCATGTGCAGGTCCTCGTCGCGGAAGAAGTGATCCGCGCCCTCGATCTGCTCATGGGTGATGGTGATGCCCTTTTGTTCGTGCAGCTTCGACACCAGACCGGCGACATCCTTGGGCGGCGCGACGCGGTCGGCGGTGCCGTTGATGATCAGCCCCGACGCCGGGCAGGGCGCGAGGAAGCTGAAATCATAAAGATTCGCCGGCGGTGCAACGGAGACAAAGCCGGTGATGTCGGGCCGGCGCATCAGCAGCTGCATGCCGATCCAGGCCCCAAAGCTGAACCCGGCAACCCAGCAATGGCGCGCGTTCTGGTTCATCGACTGCAGATAATCCAGCGCCGCCGCAGCATCGCTGAGTTCGCCGATCCCCTGATCGTATTCGCCCTGGCTGCGCCCGACGCCGCGGAAATTGAACCGCAGCACGGAAAAGCCCATCTCGTGAAAGGCATAGTGCAGGTTATAGACGACCTTGTTGTTCATCGTGCCGCCAAACTGCGGGTGCGGATGCAGGACGATGGCGATCGGGGCGTCGCGGTTCGGCTGGGGGTGGTAGCGGCCTTCAAGACGGCCGTCAGGGCCGGCAAAAATCACTTCGGGCATCCGGGGACCTTCTGCTGAACGGACGGTTCGCGGCCTGCGCTTCGATTGTTGACAAAAGAAGTCGACATACCTAGAACGGTTCTAATTACTGCCCCCGGCCCAAGCGCATCGAGGGGCGCAGAGTCGGGAGGGCGGGTTAGCAGTAAGCAAGCCTGTCCCATCCGTCAACTTTTTTGCGCCCCGCACCATGTCGGGGCCGGAGATCCGGCGATGAAGCTGTCGACGAAAGGGCGCTATGCGATGGTGGCGATGGTCGATCTCGCCATCCTGACCAACCGTGCCGAAACGCGCCATGTCTCGCTGGCCGAGATCGCCCGCCGGCAGGATGTCAGCCAGGCCTATCTGGAACAGCTTTTCGTCAAGCTGCGCCGCGCCGGACTGGTGGAATCGGTGCGCGGCCCCGGCGGCGGTTACCGGCTGTCGCGCCCGGCGACCGAGATTCGCGTGGCCGAAGTGCTGGAAGCCGTCGAGGAGACGGTGAACGCGCTGGAAATGGGGGCCGGGGCCTCGGGTGGGATTTCCGGCAGCCAGGCGCAGTCGATGACCAACCGGCTGTGGGAAAGCCTGTCGGCGCAGGTCTATGTTTTCCTTCACCAGACCTCGCTGGCGGATGTCGCGGGGAACGGCCTCAGGCCCTGTCCGGCGGTGCCCAGCCTGTTTCGGGTCACCGCATGACGGCGCGTCTCTATCTGGACTGGAACGCCTCGACGCCGCTCAGGCCCGAGGCGCGGGCGGCAATGCTGGCGGCGATGGATGTCACCGGCAACGCCAGTTCGATCCACGCCGAGGGGCGCGGGGTGCGCGCGATCATCGAACGCGCGCGCGCGCAGGTCGCGGCGGCGCTGGGGGCCGAGGGGGCGGATATCGTCTTTACCTCGGGCGCGACCGAGGCCGCGGCGCTGGCCTGCGCGGGGCGTGGTTTGCACTGCGCGGCGGTCGAGCATGACGCGGTCGCCGCCTGGTGTGCGGTGGATCTGCCGGTCGATGCCGCGGGCCGCGTCACGGTGACGCAGCCCCGGGGCAGCGCCCTGCAGCTGGCCAACTCGGAGACCGGCATCGTGCAGGATCTGCCCGAGGGGCTGGCGGTCAGCGACCTGACCCAGGCCTTTGGCAAGCTGCCGTTCGCCTTCAACTGGCTGGGCTGCGACGCCGGGCTGGTCAGCGCGCACAAACTGGGCGGGCCCAAGGGCGTGGGCGCGCTGGCGCTCAGGCCGGGGATCGACCTGACCGCGCAGATCCGCGGCGGCGGGCAGGAAATGGGCCGGCGCGCGGGCACCGAGAACGTGATCGGCATCGCCGGCTTCGGCGCGGCGGCCGAAGCGGCGGCACGCGATCTGGCGAATGGCGTCTGGGACGCGGTTGCCGAAGTTAGAAATAGTCTAGAACAGGCTCTGGAAGCCGAGTGCCCCGGGACTATCTTGGTGGCCAAGGGACGACCCCGGCTGCCCAACACGATCAGCCTGATCGCGCCGGCCTGGAAGGGCGAGACCCAGGTGATGGCGATGGACCTTGCCGGGTTCGCGGTGTCGGCGGGGTCGGCCTGCGCTTCGGGCAAGGTCAGCGTCAGCCGGGTTCTGACCTCGATGGGGTTCGACCAGGGTCAGGCGGGATCGGCGCTGCGGGTGTCGATCGGGCCGGGGGTCGGAGAGGACGACGCGATGCGCTTCGCGCAAGCCTATGCCAGGGCCTGGGGCCGGGCCCGGGACAGACAGAAACAAGCGGGCGCGGACCTGCGATGACGAAAGACGGGAAGACAACGATGGCGGCTCTGGACACGGCCAACAGCATTCGTGAGGGCGTCGACCGCGAGACGGTCGAAACCGTCCAGTCGATGGCTGGCAAATACAAGCACGGCTGGGAAACCGAGATCGAGATGGAGTTCGCGCCGAAAGGCCTGAACGAAGACATCGTGCGCCTGATCTCGGAAAAGAACGCCGAGCCGGAATGGATGACCGACTGGCGCCTGCAGGCCTTCCGCCGCTGGCAGCAGATGGAAGAGCCCGACTGGGCGATGCTGGACATCCCGGCGATCGACTATCAGGACCAGTATTATTACGCCAAGCCCAAGAGCATGGTCGAAAAGCCCAAGTCGCTGGACGAGGTCGACCCCAAGCTGCTTGCGACCTATGAGAAGCTGGGCATCCCGCTGAAGGAGCAGATGATCCTGGCCGGCGTCGAGGGTGCCGAGGGCGAGGCCGCGGCGCCGCGCAAGGTCGCGGTCGATGCGGTGTTCGATTCCGTCAGTGTCGGCACGACGTTCAAGGAAGAGCTGAAGAAGGCCGGCGTCATCTTCTGCTCGATCTCCGAGGCGATCCGCGAGTATCCGGACCTGGTCAAGAAATACCTCGGCTCGGTGGTTCCGACGACCGACAACTTCTTTGCCACGCTCAACAGCGCGGTGTTTTCGGACGGCTCGTTCGTCTATGTGCCCGAGGGCGTGCGCTGCCCGATGGAGCTGTCGACCTATTTCCGCATCAACGCGGAAAACACCGGACAGTTCGAACGCACGCTGATCATCGCCGACAAGGGCGCCTATGTGTCCTATCTGGAGGGCTGCACCGCACCCAAGCGCGACACCAACCAGTTGCACGCGGCGGTGGTGGAAATCGTCATTCTGGAAGATGCCGAGGTCAAGTATTCGACCGTCCAGAACTGGTATCCGGGCGACGAGGACGGCAAGGGCGGGATCTATAACTTCGTCACCAAGCGCGCGGATTGCCGCGAGGACCGCGCCAAGGTGATGTGGACCCAGGTCGAGACCGGCTCGGCCATCACTTGGAAATACCCGTCCTGCGTGCTGCGCGGCGATGACTCGTCGGGCGAGTTCTATTCGATCGCCATCACCAACAACTGGCAGCAGGCCGACACCGGCACCAAGATGGTGCACCTGGGCAAGAACACGCGCTCGCGCATCGTGTCCAAGGGGATTTCGGCGGGGCATGCGCAGAACACCTATCGCGGGCTGGTCAGCATGCACCCGCGTGCGTCGAATTCGCGCAACTATACCCAGTGCGACAGCCTGCTGATCGGCGACAAATGCGGCGCGCATACCGTGCCCTATATCGAGGTGCGCAACGCCTCATCCCGTGTCGAGCACGAGGCGACGACCTCGAAGGTGGACGACGACCAGCTGTTCTACTGCCGCCAGCGCGGCATGGACGAGGAAGAGGCCGTGGCGCTGGTGGTCAATGGTTTCTGCCGCGAGGTGCTGCAGGCTCTGCCGATGGAATTCGCGATGGAAGCGCAGGCGCTGGTCGCGATCTCGCTGGAAGGAAGCGTGGGGTGACCCTGTCGCTGGCTCTCAGGCGCACGCTGCTGCAGGCGGTGCTGTTCACCGTGGCCTTCGTCGTGCTGTCGGCGGTGGGTGATGCATGGTGGGCGCGGGAAACCGCGCTGGCCGAGCGCGCGGTGACCGCCGCCGTCGGCTTTGGCGCGTTCTGGCTGATGTTGGCCTATCGGAAAAAGGCGAAATCCGCATGATCCTGACCACGACCCCCAGTATCGAAGGCCGCGCGATCACCGGCTACAAGGGCATCGTCACCGGCGAGGCGATCCTTGGCGCGAACATCTTTCGCGATCTCTTCGCCTCGGTGCGCGACATCGTCGGCGGGCGCGCCGGCGCCTATGAGGCCGAGCTGGGCAAGGCGCGCAAGACCGCGCTGCGCGAGATGGAAGAGGCCGCTGCCGCGCTGGGGGCGCAGGCGGTGGTCGGTGTCGACCTCGACTATGAGGTGATCAACAACATGCTGATGGTGTCCGCCTCGGGCACCGCGGTGACGCTGGGATAAGGCGAACATGAACTGGAAATGGCTTCTCACCGCTGCCGAGCCGCGTCCGCGGTATGTGCTTCTGGTGGTGATCGGCGTCGTGCTGATGATGACGCTGACCTATCCGATCTGGCAGCCGGGCGGGCGCGGCATGGCGGCCTTTACGGCTGTCTGTGCGGTGGTGCTCAGCCATCTGTCGGCCAAATTCGTGATGCGCCGCTGATACGCGAAACGGGATAAGAAAATGCTGGAAATCAACAACCTGCACGTCAAGCTTGAGAACGAGAACAAGGAGATCCTGAAGGGTTTGACGCTCTCGGTCGAGGCCGGTTCGGTGCATGCGATCATGGGGCCGAACGGTTCGGGCAAATCGACGCTGTCCTATGTGCTGGCCGGCCGCGACGGCTATACGGTGACCGACGGTTCGGCCACGCTCGACGGCGAGAGCCTGCTGGACATGGAGCCCGAAGAGCGCGCCGCGGCGGGTCTGTTCCTGGCCTTCCAGTATCCGGTCGAAATCCCGGGCGTCGGCAACATGACCTTTCTGCGCACCGCTGTGAATGCCCAGCGCAAGGCGCGCGGCGAGGCCGAACTCTCGGCCGGTGACTTTCTGAAACTGGTGCGCGCCAAGGCCAAGACGCTGAAGATCGACGCCGAGATGCTCAAGCGTCCGGTCAACGTCGGATTCTCGGGCGGCGAGAAGAAGCGCAACGAGATCCTGCAGATGGCGATGCTGGAACCGCGGATGTGCATCCTCGACGAGACGGACTCGGGCCTCGACGTGGATGCGATGAAGCTGGTGTCGGAGGGCGTGAATGCGCTGCGCGATGCGGGCCGGGCGTTCCTGGTGATCACCCATTACCAGCGCCTGCTGGACCATATCAAACCGGACGTCGTGCACATCATGGCCAACGGCCGCATCGTCAAGACCGGCGGCCCGGACCTGGCGCTGGAGGTCGAGAAGAACGGCTATGCCGATATCCTGGCCGAGGTGTCGGCATGACGGCAGCCGTCGCGACCTCGCCCCGCGCGGCCCGGCTGGCGGCGCGGCTGCAGGCCACGCAAGAGCGCATGGCCAAGGTTCCGCTGCCGGCCTCGCCGGGCTGGCTGCTGCGAGCGCGTGAGGGGGCCGTGGCGCGGCTCAACGCCACCGGGCTCCCGGAAAAGCGTGACGAATACTGGCGCTATACCGATCCTGCCGCGCTGATTGCGCCGACCCCGCCCAGCGTCGATGTCTTCGAGATCACCGACGAGCCGCTGGTTTTCGACCATGTCGACCGGCTGCGGCTGGTGTTCGTCGATGGCGTGTTCGATGCCGCCGCCTCGGACCCGCTGGAGGCCGAAGGGATCGAGATTTCGCGCCTGGCCGAGGCCACCGACATCCACTGGGCGCAGGATCTCTACGGCGCGCTCGAAGCCCGGGCACAGGCCCCCGTCGCCCGTCCGCTGGCCGCGCTGAACAGCGCGACGGCGACCGATGGCGTGCTGATCCGGGTGACCGGCAAGGTCGATCGCCCGGTGTCGGTGTGCTATCTGCGCCGGAAAGCGGCCAGCGATGCCATCCTGCACCACGTTCTGCGCCTCGAACCCGGGTCCGAGATGACGCTGCTGGAAAACGGCCCCGGCGCCGCGCGCAGCTCGATCGTCTCCGAGATCGACATCGCCGAGGGCGCGGTGCTGCACCATGTGCGGACGATGGGGCGGGACCATCAGCGCATCGGGACCACGCATCTCTTTGCCCGGCTGGGGGCCGGGGCACGGCTGAAATCGTTCTCGCTGTCGGTCAACGGCCGGCTGATGCGCAACGAGGCGATGGTCTGGATGACCGGCAAGGGCGGCAGCGCCCATATCGCCGGTGCGGCGATGGGCGACGGGGCCTTCCTGCATGACGACACGGTGTTCGTGACGCATCAGGCGCCGGACTGCGAAAGCCGGCAGGTGTTCAAGAAGGTGCTGCGCGGCGGTGCGGTGGGCGTGTTCCAGGGCAAGATCCTGGTCGAGCAGCCCGCCCAGCAGACCGATGGCTACCAGATCAGCCAGTCGCTGCTGCTGGACGAACGCAGCCAGTTCCTGGCCAAGCCGGAGCTGGAGATCTACGCCGACGACGTGAAATGCTCGCATGGGTCGACCTCGGGCGAGATCGACGCGGATCACCTGTTCTACCTGCGCGCCCGTGGCGTGCCCGAGGACGAGGCCAAGCTGCTGCTGGTGCTGGCCTTTCTGGCCGAGACGCTGGACGAGATCGACCGCGAGGATATCGCGGAAGACATGCGTCAGCGCCTGCGCGGCTGGCTGGAGCGGCATCGCTGATCCCATGTCCGTCACTGCCGACATCCTGCGCAGCTATCGCGCCCCCCGCGAGGTTCTGCGCCGCCTGCGCAGCGGCTCGCGGCGCGAGGGGCGGATCCTCGTCTATCTGATCCTGGCCTGCGGGCTGATCTTTGTCGCGCAATGGCCGCGCCTGGCGCGCGAGGCGCATCTCGACGAAGGGGTGCCGCTCGAGGCGCTGATGGCTGGGGCACTGTTCGCCTGGGTGTTCATCGCGCCACTGGTCTTCTACCTGCTGGGCGCGATCCTGACGCTGGTCCTGAAACTGGCGGCCCCGGCGGTCGACGGGTTCGACGTGCGGCTGGGGCTGTTCTGGTCGCTCTTGGTCGCCAGCCCGCTGGCGCTGCTGCACGGGCTGGGCATGGGGATGATCGGCGCGGGGCCGGCGGTCTCGTTGACCTTCCTGATCGTCGTTGCGGTGTTTGTCGTGGTGCTGGTGGCGGCCCTGCGCGTGGCGCTTGAAGCTGCGCGGGCAGGGGCGTAGGAACCCGGTATGGAACGCAGCCACCCTGACCTCGTTGCGCTGGCGCGCCTGTCGGTGCTCGACCCGGTTGCCGGGGGCCGGGCGGTGATTGCGCTGGCGCCGGCGATGGCGACACGCTGGATGCTGCTGGCGGCGGCGGTGCTGGTCTCGGTGCTGCTGCTCTATGGCCTGCCGGTTCTGGCCGGCGAGACCGAGGGCATGCCGCCGCCGCTGACCTTTGCGCTGTGGCAGTTCGGTCTGAACGTGCTGGCCGCCGGGCTGGTTGCCTTTATCGGACAGGTGCTCGGCGGTCGGGGTCGGTTTGCCGATGCGTTGCTGCTGATGGGCTGGCTGCAGGCACTGACGGTGCCGCTGCTGGTTGCACAGCTGGTGGTGATCCTGGCGCTGCCGTTCTTCAACGTTCCGGTGCTGGTCGCCTCGGTGGCGGTGTCGATCTGGCTGCTGACCGGCTTTGTCTGCGCGCTGCACGGGTTCCGCTCGCGGCTGACTGTGCTGGTGGTCGGTATCATGGTGGTGATGGCCGTCAGCATGATCCTGTCCTTCGTGCTGGTGCTGATGGGCTATGCGCCCGTGGGGGTGACCGATGTATGATGTCGACGCGGTGCGCCGCGACTTTCCGATCCTCGCCCGCACGGTGAACGGCCGGCCGCTGGTCTATCTGGACAACGGTGCCTCTGCGCAAAAGCCGCAGGTGGTGATTGACGCGATCACCCAGGCGTATTCGCTGGAATACGCCAATGTTCACCGCGGACTGCATTACCTCTCGAACCTCGCCACCGACAAATACGAGGCGGTGCGCGCGACCGTGCAGCGGTTCCTGAACGCGCCGTTCGAGGATGAGATCCTGTTCACCTCGGGCACCACCGAGGGGATCAATCTGGTCTCCTATGGCTGGGCTGCGCCGCGGATGCAGCCGGGCGACGAGATCGTGCTCAGCGTGATGGAGCATCACGCCAACATCGTGCCCTGGCATTTCCTGCGCGAGCGTCAGGGCGTGCGGCTGGTCTGGGTCGAGCCCGATGCCGACGGTTCCCTGGACCCGCAGCGGGTGCTGGACGCGATCACCGAGCGCACGAAACTGGTCGCGATCACGCATATGTCGAACGTGCTGGGGACGGTGGTCGATATCAAGGCGATCACCGCCGGGGCGCATGCTCGCGGCGTGCCGGTGCTGGCCGATGGCAGCCAGGCGGCGGTGCACATGCCGGTCGATGTGGCGGATCTGGGGGTCGATTTCTATCCGATCACCGGCCACAAGCTTTACGGTCCGTCCGGCTCGGGCGCGATCTATATCCGCCGCGAGCGTCAGGCCGAGATGCGCCCCTTTCTGGGCGGCGGCGACATGATCCGCGATGTGACCCGCGAGGACGTGATCTATAACGACCCCCCGCACAAGTTCGAGGCCGGCACCCCCGGCATCGTCCAGCAGATCGGCATGGGGGCGGCGCTGGACTATCTGATGGCGTTGGGAATGGATGCGGTCGCCGCCCATGAGCGCACGCTGGCGTCTTATGCGCGCGAGCGGCTCAAGGGATTGAACTGGCTCAATGTTCAGGGCGACGCACCGGGCAAGGGCGGGATCTTCTCGTTCACGATGGCGGGCGCCGCGCATGCGCATGACATCTCGACGATCCTCGACAAGAAGGGCGTCGCGGTGCGCGCCGGCACCCATTGCGCCATGCCGCTGATGGAGCACATGGGGGTGACGGCTTCGTGCCGGGCCTCGTTCGGGCTTTACAACACCGAGGCCGAGGTTGAAGCGCTGGTCGAGGCGCTGGAGTTCTGCCACGAGCTGTTCGGCTGATCCCGTATTCGGCAGGCAGCCCGGAAAACCGGGCTGCAGCCTGAACCGTCAGCAGCGATCCCCCCGCCGCAATTGCTGCAGCGCCCGGGGGATGTTGATGCGATAGAAATCCTGCTCGAAATCCTCGCGCGCGACGACCACGCCGGTGCAGTGAAGCGACCCGAAGATGTCGTCGGGCGTCGCCTGCGGGCGCACCTCGCGCAGCAGGGCAATCGCGCCGGCGACATGGGGTGCGGCCATCGAGGTGCCGCTGAGCACGCCCCGGCTGCGCCGACCGGGCGGAAAGGCGGCCTCGATGTCGACGCCGGGGGCCGCCAGCCAGGCCCCCACGTCGTCGAGGTTGGAAAAAACCGCCATCCGGTTGGCGTCATCGGTGGCCGCCACCGCC
Organism: Rhodobacter sp.; assembly: GCA_020637595.1. GTDB lineage: Bacteria > Pseudomonadota > Alphaproteobacteria > Rhodobacterales > Rhodobacteraceae > Pararhodobacter. Next base: position 231,824 of record JACKKE010000001.1, read on the forward strand.
AGAACCCAGGGATCGCAGGCGGGATGCGCGGATTGCCCGGACAGTGCGCTGTTCCCCGAGGCAGCAACCGGGATCACCCCGCGCGACAGCAGATTCTGCGCGGCACTGGAGAAGGCCGGCAGGAAATCGGGGCAGGCCGAGGAAAAGATGCTGCCCTGCAGGCTCATGTTCACCGCGGCGATGCGGTGGGTTTCGGACAGCAGCAGCACATGTTCCAGCCCGGCCAGCAGATCGCTGTTGTAATAGCGCGCGCAGGGCGCGGCGCCGCTGCAACTGCTGTCGAGGTTGAAGCGGGAAAAGATCTGGATCGGGATGAGGCTGGCATCGGGCGCGACGCCGCGAAACCGCCGGCCCTGCGCGCCCGCGGCAATCGCCGCGACATGGGTGCCATGCCCGCATCCGCGGACGCTCAGGTCGCAGGCAGCCGCGGCATTGCGCGCGGTCGAGGAGGCGACGCCGCGCGGGCAGAGCGAGGTGGTGACATTTGTGGTGCTGGAAAAGCAGGCGCTGGCGGGGATCCGGGTGCGGTCAAAGGCGACGTGGCGATACTGGATGCCGGTGTCCAGCACGGCGACCGCCCAGCCCTCGCCGGTATGGCCCGCGCGCCACATCCGGGTCGCGCCGACGATCCGCGTGCTGCGATCCAGCGCGCCGTCGCCCACCGCGTCCTCGACGATCGAGGTCACGTCAGGGCGGGCGGACAGCGCCTCCAGATCCTCGGCGCCGATGGTCAGCGCGACATAGGGAATGGTCCGGTAGTGCCGGTTCACGGTCAGGGCGGGAAAACGCGCCAGCAGGGCCTCTTGCGCCGCTGCGATGGCGTCGCGCTGGCCGGCGAGCGCGGTCGCGTCCAGTGTTCCTTCGGGGGCGACCGGCACCCGCAGCCCGACGATCACCCGCACGCTGCCATCGCTGCGCGCGCGCGCGACCAGCGCGGCCACGCCATCGGCCGAGGGTGACGACGGGGCAGGGGTGGTCGTGGTCGGCAGGCCAAAGGCCGATTGCGCCGGTGCCGGACCGGGGGTCAGCGCGGCGGACACCGCCGCCGCCGCGATGCAGCTGAGCCAACGCTTCCAGGGCGGCGGGGACAGGGATGAAATCACCATGATCAACCTCTTACATTTCCGAGGGATCAGGGTAACATCCGGGGGTTGATCCATAAAGCGCCGATCCCGGCCTGCGGCCAAGCCTCTGTGCCGGATGGATTCACCGCTGCCATAGCTGCCGAATGGGCGCCGAATGGGCATTGTGTTTGCCGCCGCTTTGTCCTATTCCGGCAACCGAAGCACCCATAGCTCAGCTGGATAGAGCGTTGCCCTCCGAAGGCAAAGGTCAGAGGTTCGAATCCTCTTGGGTGCGCCAGTTTCCCCCAGAGATACACAGTTTTCCGACGGTGCGCTGGCCTGCCGTCAGCCCTTGACCACCCGCTGGTCGATCGCACCGAACAGCGGTGTGCCGTCAGGCAGGTCGGCCTGCATCCGCACGCGGTCGCCAAAGGCCATGAACGGGGTGCGCGGCTCGCCGTGGTCTTCCATCTCGATACCGCGGCGTTCGGCGATGCACGAAGAGCCGACCTCGCGGTAATTCTCGTTCGATACCGTGCCCGAGCCGATCACCGTCCCCGCCACGAGGTCGCGCGAATAGGCGGCGTGGGCGACCAGGTCGTCGAAGCCGGCGCTCATCGCAGAACCGTTGGCAGCGCCGAACCGCGCGCCGTTCCAGTCGACCCGCAGCGGCAGGTCGATGCGGGCATCGCGCCAGTGGTCGCCCAGCTCATCGGGGGTCACCGCGACCGGGGCCATCGAGCAGGCGGGCTTGGCGTGGATCCAGCCGAACCCGGTCTTCATTTCGGCCGGGGCGATGCGGCGCAGCGACCAGTCGTTGATCTGCACCAGCAGGCGGATGTGGCGGCGGGCCTCGGCGGGCGGGGTGCCCATCGGCACGGCATCGGTGAGGATGCCGAACTCGCCCTCGAAGTCGATGCCGTCCTGATCCGAGGGCAGCGGCACATCGGCGCAAGGCGCCAGAAAGCGATGGGACAGGCCCTGATACATCAGCGGCCGGCCCTGCGTGTCGACCGGATCCATCTTGAACACCCGCTGCATCAGGTCGCCGTGGCTGTCAAAGGCGGATCCGTCGAGCCATTGCCAGGCCCGGGGCAGGGGCGCCAGCGCCGTCGCCGGGTCAAAGGGCTGCCCGCCGCCGGCATTCAGCGCCGCGTATTCCGCGGTTAGCGCCGGGGCGGTCCCCTGCCAATCCTCGAGCGCCTGCTGAAGGGTCTGCGCGGCTTGCGCCGGGGCGCAGCGGCTGTGGTCGCGGCTGACGATATGCAGGCGGCCGTCGGGGGTGCCATTGGCGAGGGTTGCGAGTTTCATGGCTGTCCTTTTGCGTTGTCGGCCCAGTTGAGCGCCGGTGTCACTGACTGTCCAGAGCTGCCGCGATCTCGGGCGCATAGGCCGCGTCGATCAGCACAAAGAGCATCCGGCAGGGCCGCCCCGAGCGGTTGGCCCAGGCATGGTTGGTGCCGCGCTGGATCACCACCGAGCCGGGTTTCAGCACCGCTTCGCCCTGATCCAGAACCAGCGTCATTTCCCCGTCGATCACGATGCCATAGTCGATGGATTCGGTCCGGTGCATCAGCGGATGCGGGCTGTCCGCAGCCACAGTCGAGGCCGCGGCATCGCCGATTTCGCGGAACGCGGCCCCCATCCGGTCGGCGCCCTGGGCCAGGAATTCGGCGCTGTCGGGCGGGATGTCGACAAAGCGGATGCGTGTGCCGCCCGGCGGGGGCGGTAGCACGATGGCACCGGTTGCCGGGTCGGGGCCGTTGTCGGCCAGCGGCTGCGCCGGGGTGTTCCAGACCTCGTGGAACACCGTGCCGGGGATCGCCTCCAGCTCGCGGACCACGGGCAGCGGCCCCGAGGAGACGATCACCGCGCGCCCGGCGGCGTCATGGCCGGTGACGACACGGTGAATCGGTGGAAAGGGCATGGGTCAGTCCTCGAAGATCGCCACCGCCCGGGTCGACCCGGCCGAGCCGCCGCGGACCTTTTGCGGAAAGCAGGCGATGGTAAAGCCGGTTGGCGGCAGGGTTTCCAGCTGGTGCAGTTTCTCGAGGTGGCAATAGCCGATCTCGCGTCCGGCCTTGTGGCCCTCCCAGATCCGCGCGGTGTCGCCGGTCTCGCGCACGACTTCGGCCACGAAGCGGGTCGGCGGATCCCAGGACCAAGCATCGGTGCCGGTCACGCGGATGCCCTGTTCCAGCAGGAACAGCGTCGCCTCGCGGCCCATGCCACAGCCCTTGCTGACATAGTCGGGCTGGCCATAGGCTGCGCCGGCCGCGGTGTTGATCACCACGATTTCCAGCGGCCTCAGGGTGTGGCCGATGCGTGCAAGCTCGGCCTCGACATCGGCGGCGCTGACCCGGTAGCCGTCCGGGAAATGGCGGAAATCCAGCTTGACCCCGGGCTGGAAACACCACTCCAGCGGCACCTCGTCGATGGTCATCGCCCGTTTCGGCGGACCGAACCGGGCATCCATCGTCGAGGCGTAATGCCAGGGCGCGTCCAGATGGGTGCCGTTGTGGGTCGTCACCTCCAGCTTTTCCGCCGCCGCGGCCTCGCCGTCGGGATAGTCCGAGGGCTTGGTGCCGGGATAGAGGTGCTGGAACTCGCCCAACGTATCGCGGTGCGACTGATAGGTGATCTTCGGTGCCAGCGGCGGCGGGTCCGACAGCACATCGTTTTCCAGATAGATCGACAGATCGACGATGCGGCGTGTGGCTGCGGTCATGCGCGGCTTGCTTTCGAAAAGAACCCGATCGACAGCAGCGCGACGATCACCGCGGCGATGCCCAGGGCACCATAACCCAGATTCTGCCCCAGCGCGCCCCCCACCACCGGCCCCAGTGCCGCGCCAATCATCAGCATCGCCGGGGTCGCGGCCACTGCGCGCCCGGTCGGGTCGAGCCGCGCCAGCAGGCCGAAGGCAAAGGTGTGGGTAAAGATCTGCACCGCGACAAAGAACGCCGCCGCCGGGGCCCAGACCGGATAGACCGCGACCGAGGTCACGATCAGCGCGAGGATTGCCTGCACCGCGGGGCCGACCTGGGTCACCCGGTGCGCATCCAGCCGTTTTTCCAGCAGCGCCGCCAGCGGGGCGGGGATCAGGAAGTTCACCACCCCCAGCGCGATCAGCACCGCCAGCACCGCTTCATGGGCAAAGCCATGCGTGCCGCCGATCACCTCGACAAAGGAAAACACCATCGCCTGGTTGAAGGTCATCAGGCTGACGCCGATGATCACCAGCCAGACCGAGCGCCGCCATTTTCCGGTCGGCAGGTCGTGCAGATCCTGGGGGTTGCGCATCAGGATCGCGCAGACCACCGCGGCCAGCACCATCACCAGGGCGAAGACCTGGAACAGTGCGGCCCCGCCGCGCGCGATCAGGATTTGCGGCACCGCCCCCATATAGACGATCCCGAACAGGCCCAGCGCGATTCCCGCCATCGCGAACAGCCGGTGCGGGTTGGCGCTGTGGCCGATGGTGCCGTGGATCATCGACAGGGCGCTGCCGGCGGCCAGACCGGCGACCAGATGCAGCCCGGCCAGCGGGCCAAAGGCGGTCTGCGTCGAGGCGATCCAGAAGGCGGCGGCGGAAAGCGCAAAGCCCAGCACCGCCACGAGGCGCTGGTTCAGACGGGTGAAACGCGGCGCAAAGATCGCGCTGGCGATCACCGCCCCCAGCAGGAACAGCGTGGCCAGGCCGCCGGCCTGCTGCGGTTCAAAGCCGAAACGCTCGACCAGCGCACCAACCCAGACGGGCAGGGCGACAAGGTCGATCATCCCGGCGCAATGCGCAACGACCAGCGCGGTGGCGCCCGCGGCGCCGATGGATCTTGTGGACATGGAACCCTCCCTGTTCCGGGTGAAATCTCAGATCGGCTGTGCCAGCGCGCCCAGCGTCTGGCCCATGATCCGGGCATGCTCGGCGTGATCGCCGCCGGTGATCTCGATCTCGGCCAGCCGGCCCGAGTTTTCGACGACCATCCGACACCGCTCGAAACGTCGTTCCTCGAAGGCGGCAAAGGCCTCGGTCAGCGTCGGTCGGGCGGCGAGTTCCTCGGCCAGGACGACACCGTCCTCCATCCCCATCAGCGCGCCGGCGGCCATGTGCGGGGTGGTGGCATGCACCGCGTCCCCGATCAGCACCACCTTGCCGCGCGTCCAGGGACGCGGCAGCATCATGTTCTCCAGCGGGCGATAGTTGATCTGGCTGTCCGCCCCCAGCCCGGCGGCCAGACGGGTCAGCACCGGCGAGGGGAACCTGGCCAGCAGCGCCTTCAGCCGGTCGATGAACTGTGCCGGATCGACATGCTCGTTGACGGGCTTGTCCTCGGTCAGGAACAGATAGCTCTGGGTGTCGCTGACATGGTTGACGCCGGCCTTCAGTTTCGGCCCCATCCACATGGTGATGGTCGGCAGCTCGGCCGGACGGGGCACCACCGCGCGCCAGACCGCCTGGCCGACATAGCGGGGTTTCGGTGCATCGGGATAGAGGGCCTTGCGCACCGACGAGGCAAAGCCGTCTGCGCCGACGATCAGGTCATACTCGTCCGCGCTGCCATCGGTAAAGGCAACGCGGCCGCTGTCGGCGTCGATCGTGGTGAAGCTGACGCCAAGGCGCACGCTTACCCCTTCGGCGCGCACCTTGTCGGCCAGGATCCGCGCCAGTGCCGGGCGCATGATGCCGCCGTTGCCGGGCAGACCGGGCACCAGCGTTGGCGTCGGCATCTCGAACACCAGCTGATCCTGCGGGCCGCGCATGTGCACGCCGTCGCAGGTCGCCCCAGCCTTCAGATAGGCGTCGATGATCCCCAGCTGTCCGAACAGCCGGAAGGTCGCGCCGTTCAGGCTGATTCCGGCGCCATAGGTGCGCCAGTCCTTGTCGATCTCGACCAGATCGACCGCCACCCCCTGCCGCTGCAGGACAATCGCCGCGGTCATTCCCGAAAACCCGCCGCCGATCACCAGCGCGCGGCTCACCCCTGCGTTCATACCCTTCCTCCCTCGCTCACTCAGTCCTCGGCCAGCCGCACCATCCCGTCTGCGCCGGTTTCCAGCCTCACGCGCGTCAGCCGCTGCCCCAGGCAGGGGCCGACCACGCAGTCTCCCGTCTCCATGTCGAACTGCGCCCCGTGCGAGTGGCAGGCCAGATGCGTGCCCTCGCCGTTCAGGTAGCGGTCGGTCTTCCAGGCCATCGGCGTCCCGCCCGCATAATGCGGACACGAGTCGAGCCAACCGTGCAGGCGCCCCCCCTTGCGCAGCACGATCACCTTCTGGCGTGCCCCCGGCGTCCGTGGGAAACCGCGCGCCTGACCTTCGCCGATGGCATCGGCGCGGCACAGGGCATGCGTGGTTTCCGGGGCCGTGCTTACCACTCGGGCGTTCCCTCGTCCTCGACGATGCCCTTGGGGTCGGGGCCCGGCATCCAGCGGCGCTGCGCCTCGAACAGGAACACCTGCGAGGCCTTCGGCGTCAGCATGGCTTCGCGCGCGACCCAGCTGTCGTCGTGCTTGTCCATATCGGCATCGTATTCGAAATGGGTGCCCAGCGGGCTGTTGAAATACCAAAACCAGTTCGAGCCGAACTTGTGCCGGCCCGGCCCCCAGAAGCTCTGATAGCCCTTGTTGACCAGTCGCGTGCCGGCCAACATCAGTTCGGTCGGGCCGCCCATGTGAAAGGCCAGATGTTCGAGCCCCTTCATGTATTCGGGCGTGGTGATGAAAAAGAGCGTGTGGTGGTCGTCATTCGCGCGCGGGCGCAGGAACGGCCCGGCGGGTTTCAGCACGTCGGTCACCACAAACCCCAGCCGGTCGCAGTAGAAATCGCGCGCGGCGTCCTGGTCGGGCACGAACAGGACGTGATGGCTGAGGGTGCGCGGCTGCGCGGGTTTGCCGGGAAAGACGCCCAGTTCGTTGGGCGCGCGCTGTGCCGGGGCGCCGGGGGCGTTGATCTTTTCCGCAGGCATGCTCAGCGGGCGCCGCCTGGTCACCTGGAACTTCAGGGCGAAGCCGTGCACGTCCGTGGTCTCGATCGAGCCATCGGCCAGCCGTGTCACCCGCCGGTCCTTGCCCAGTTCCGCGGCGATCGCGTCGATATCCTCGGGCGCGACCACGCCATAGACCTGCTGGCGCAGCATCGTTGCGGTGGGCAGCGGATCGGGCAGCGAGGGGTCGGATTTCGCGCGGATGATGATGCCGGTGCCGTCGAGCGCCTCGAACAGGCCGCCGGTGGCGTCGACATCGACCGGGGTCAGGCCGAAATCGGTCAGGTATTCGGCGCTGCTGGCCAGGTCGTCGACGCCGAAGACCAGATAGTCGGGTCCGATGATGTTCATGGAAAATCTCCGGTTCAGGCCGTGTGTCCGCCGAGCGCCTCGGCAACCCAGTCGGCGATATAGGCCCCGGCATTGGCCGAGTTGTCGAAGCTCGAATGCTGCACCCCGCCGGTGCGCTCGTCGAAGACCTTGAGTTCGCGCCGCGGGCTGTTCACCAGCTGCTCATAGGTGCGATGCGCCCATTTCAGCGGGATCTGGCTGTCCTTTTCGCCGTGGGTGACAAGGAACGGCACGCGGATCCGGTCCAGGATCCCGTCGAGATGCACGGATTCCGCGATCTGCATGAATTCGTCGATATCCCGGGCGCCCCAGACCCAGCAGACATGGCCCCAGTAATGCGGCACCGGGAAATCGCCTTCGCGTTCGAGGCGGCGTTTCTGGACGTCCCGCCAGTCGTGGTTCGCTCCCCAGGACACCCCGCAGGCAAAGCGCGGCTCGAAGGCGACGGCGCGCGGGCAATAATAGCCGCCCAGGCTCACCCCCTCCATGCCGATCCGCCGCGGGTCCACATCGGCGCGGGTCTCCAGCCAGTCGACCACCCGGCTGGCCCAGTGCTCGCTGTCAAAGCGCGCCTTGATGTCATGCAGACGCAGCGCCTCGCCGGTGCCCGGCTGATCGACGATCAGCGAGGCGATACCGCGCGTCGCCAGCAAACGGGGCAGGCCGACCAGGTATTTCATCTCCTTGGTGCTGTCCAAGCCGTTGACCTGCACCAGCAGCGGCTGCGGCCCCTCAACCCCCTGCGCGGGGACATAGATCGCCGACAGCGACTTCCCTTCATAAGGGATCTCGACCCGCTGCGCACCCGAGCGGGTCATCGCCAGACCCTGATAGAACGTCGCCAGATGCCGCCGATAGAGCGCGATGCGGCCCTCCGAGCCATGCGCCTGCAGGCGTTCGGCGGTGATCATGTAATTCGCCGCGCGCAGCAGCTTGTCACCGGCCGAGATCGTGCGGCCAAGCGCGGCGTCGTCGCCGGCCAGGTCGATCAGCTTGTCGGCCATTCGGACCCAGGTCTCGCGGAACGCCTGGGTGCCGGCGGCGTCGGGGGCCTTGGCGGCCTCGGCCAGGGGGGCGCACATCTCGGCGATTTCGCCCATCCGCGCGCCCATCTCGATCGACAGGTTCACAGACAGATCCCAGACATAGTTGGTCGGAAAATACCGAAACACGCAGAGCCTCCCCATCCTGCGGGGCGATCCTTGCCCCGCGACCAGTCTTAGGGGGCGGCAATCTATTGCGGAAATTGTTTGTTTGAATAGGATGTATCAGAATTGTAACTACCTGATCACAAGTCAGGGGGCGGGATGCGCTACAAGAACCTCGATCTGAACCTGTTGGTGGCGCTGGATCTGCTGATGGCCGAGCGCAACGTCTCGCGCGCGGCGGAAAAGATGCACATCAGCCAGTCCGCGATGAGCAACGCCCTGTCGCGGCTGCGCGACTATTTCGGGGACGATCTGCTGGTCCAGTCGGGCCGCAAGATGGAGCTGACGCCGCGCGCCGAGGTGCTGCGCGTGCCGGTGCGCGACATTCTGGTGCGGGTCGATGCCTCGATCGCCACCGCGCCGGAATTCGACCCCGGCCAGACCGACCGCATGTTCCGGGTCTATGTTTCGGACTATACGCTGGCGACGCTGGTGCCGCGGCTCCTGCGGCGGATCGCCGGGCGCGGCTTTGGCGTGCGGTTCGACTTCCGCCCGCAGACGGACATCCCGCAGCGCACGCTGGAGAGCGGCGAGGCGGATCTTCTGATCATCCCCGAACCCTTTGCCTCGCCCGAACATCCGACCCGGTTCCTCTATGAGGAGCAGTTCGTCTGCATCGCCGACCGCAATCACCCGCGGATCGGTGACCGGCTGGACCGCGACACTTATTGTCGCGAACGGCATGTGGTGATGCAGCCGGCGATGCGCACGGTATCCTATGAAACGGTGCTGCTGGCCGAAAAGGGAATCGAGCGGTCGATCGACGTGACCACCTACAGCTTTGCCTCGCTGGCGCATCTGGTGGCCGGCACCGACCGTCTGGCGACCGTGCACGAACGCCTGGCGATCGAAGGTGCTGCGCATCTGCCGATCCGTATCCATCCGCTCCCTTTTGCGCTGGAGCCGATGCGGCAGGTGATGCAGTGGCACGTTCACCGATCGAACGATCCGGCCATCCTGTGGTTGCGCGAGACCCTGTGCGCGGTGTCGGTCGCGGCCGACTGAAGCCGGTGCCCTTGCGACGTTGCGGCACGACGGCGGTGGGCGGTTGACGCAGGCCCGGGAGTGATGCTGCCCTGAACGCAACCAGACCGGGGGGAAACACGATGACCAAGGCCATTCTGACCTGCGCGCTGAACGGTGTGCTGACCGACCCGCGCCAGCATCCGGTGCCGGTCACCCCGGCGGAATGCGCCGCCTCGGCGCGCGAGGCCTATGATGCGGGTGCGGCCATCATTCACGTTCATTTCCGCCAACAGGAACCCGGACGCGGGCATCTGCCCAGCTGGGATCCGGCGGTGGCGACCGAGATCGTCACGGCGATCCGCGCCGCCTGTCCGGGGATCATCATCAATGCGACCACCGGCGTGGTCGGCCCTGACTATCAGGGGCCGCTGGAGGTGATCCGCGCCCTGCGCCCGGAAATCGCCGCCTGCAACGCCGGCACGCTGAACTATCTCAAGATCAAGGCGAATGGCGACTGGGCCTGGCCGCCGATGGTGTTCGACAATCCGCCCTCCAAGGTGGCGGATTTCCTGGCGGTGATGGCCGAGACCGGAACCTTGCCGGAAATGGAGTGTTTCGACACCGGCATCGTGCGCTCGGTGGCGATGTATATCGCCAACGGCATGATGAAGCGGGCGCAATACAATCTGGTGATGGGGGTGGCCTCGGGGATGCCGGTCGACCCGCGTCTGCTGGAAATCCTGATCGACTATCTGCAGCCCGGCGCGAACTGGCAGGCGACGCTGGTCGGCCGGGCCGGGATCTGGGAGACCCACCAGAAGGCCGCTGATCTGGGCGGGATGCTGCGCACCGGGGTCGAGGACACGTTTTATCTGCCGGATGGCAGCCGCGCCACGGGCAACGGTGCGCTGATCGAGGCCCTAGCCGGTTGCGCGCAGCGCGCCGGACGCGGTGTGGCCTCGCCCGAGGAGGCGCGCGTTCTGCTGGGGCTTTGAGGCAGGAAAGGATGCGGGCCGTCGCGATGACGGCCCGCCCCCCGGGGTCAGTCGGCGCCGCGCACGTCGAACGAGGCGTCGGGTGAGGGGTGGAGAAACTTCTGCACCAGATAGATCGCCACCGCGCCGCAGATCCCGATCAGGTCCGAGACCAGCCCGCCCTCGATCATGAACAGCGCGGTGACCACCAGTGCCAGCCGCAGATACCAGACCGTGCGGCCGCCCATGAACCAGCCCTGGATCCCGGCCGACAGCAGGAACACCCCGACCGTCGCCGTCACCGCCGCGCGGATCACCTCGAACCAGCTTCCGTCCATCAGGATCGCCGCGTTGTAGAAGAACATGAACGGCACGACAAAGGCCGAGATGCCGATCTTGAACGAGGCGACCGAGGTCTCCATCGGGTTGGCGCCCGAAATCCCTGCCGCGGCATAGCTGGCCAGCGCCACCGGCGGCGTGATGGCCGAGACAACGGCGAAGTAGAAGACGAAGAAATGCGCCGTCAGCTGCGGGATGCCCAGATCGACAAGGCCCGGCGCCACGACCGAGGCGGCGACCGCATAGGCGGCGGTGGTCGGCATGCCCATGCCCAGCAGGATCGCGATGCACATCGCAAAGAACAGCGCCAGCAGCTGCGAGGTCGCGGCGATGTCGAGCAACATCGACGAGAACCGCGCGCCCACTCCGGTCAGGCTGATGACCCCGACGATCACCCCGGCACAGGCGCAGACGGCGATGATCTGGATCGACATGATCCCCGCCAGCTCAAAGGCCTTCAGGATCGCGCGCAGCGACATGCGGTGGGGCGTCAGCCAGCTGACCACGGCCGCCGCGATGGTGGCCAGGGTGCCGGCACGGATCACCGAATAGCCCAGGAACAGCGCCACGATCAGGATCACGATCGGCACGAACAGATAGGTCTGGCGCAGCATCTGCTTCAGCTTCGGCAGTTCGTCCTCGCGCATTCCGCGCATGCCCAGCTTGGCGGCCTCGAGGTCGACCATGAAATAGATCGACGCGAAATAGAGGATCGCCGGGATCACCGCGGCGATGGCGATGTCGGTATAGGGAATGCCGGTGATCTCGGCCATGATGAAGGCACCCGCGCCCATGATCGGCGGCATGATCTGCCCGCCGGTCGAGGCCGCGGCCTCGATCGCGCCGGCGGTCTTGCGGTGATAGCCGACCTTCTTCATCAGCGGGATGGTCAGCGAGCCGGTGGCGACGACATTGCCCGCCGAGGTCCCGTTGATCATCCCCATCAGCCCCGAGGCAAAGATCGCCACCTTGGCCGGGCCGCCGCGGGCGCGCCCGGCGGTGGCAAAGGCGAAGTTGACGAAATAGTCGCCCACCTTCGACGCCTGCAGGAAGGCGGCGAAGATGATGAACAGGATGATATAGGTCGAGCTGACCGCGGTGGTCGGCCCCAGGATCCCGGCATCCGAATAGACATGGCCAAAGAACCGCTGCCAGCTGTAGGGGTTCTGCACCGCCAGTATCCCGGGCAGCAGATGCGCGGTGAACGTATAGACCAGGAACACCCCGGTGATGATGACCAGTGCCAGCCCTGCGACCCGGCGGGTCAGTTCGAGGATCAGCGCGACGCCGGCGGTCGCGGCAAAGGCCACGCCGATCGGCACGAAGGGCGTGCCAACCGCATTGCGCGCGGCGGTGCCGTAGATCGGCACGAAATAGAGCGCGACGATCACCCCGCAGGCCGCCAGCACGATATCGGCGGTGGCAAAGCGGTTGCGCGGGGCTTTTTCGAACCAGCCCAGCACGATCGCGCCGCCGGTGGCGATCAGCAGCGGAATGCCGAACCAGCTGACCTCGCGGTCATAGATCTCGGTTCCGGGAAAGGCCGCCCAGGTCGTCAGCCCGCCCATCTGCGGCAGGGTGCCCGAGTCGATCATCCGGATGAAATCGACCACCGTATAAAGCGCCACCGCCGCCGGGATCAGCAGCACGAAGCCAACCCGCGACAGCAGCGGCGTGGGTTTGTCCTCGGTATCGGGAAACAGCCGGGCGGCGAACAGCAGGAAGCCCAGCATCAAGGCACCGGCGACGTGGACGATGCGGAAGTTCCAGGTCTCCAGCGGGAATTGAGGCAGGAAGGGCAGGTTGATGCCGGTCAGGGACCGGATCGAGACGCCGTTCAGCGCCAGCATGTGAAACGCGGCATAGAGCGTCGCCAGAATGGCGATTACCGTCAGTGAGCGCCCCTCGAACAGGCGGCGATTGCGCTCGACAGGTTCTTCGTCGACGCCCTGCGCCAGGACGACACCGTCGGTGTTTGCTGTTTGGTCAGTCATGGGATCCCCTCCGCGCGGCCCCGGAGCGGGCCGGCATGGCACGGCCGTCGGGGGTCGTCGGGTTGCGTCATGCCGCGCCCGGTCGGGGCGCGGCATGCGTTGGTCGGTGTGCTGTGCTTACATGCCGTGGATGCGGTCGGCCGGGATCTCGGCGCCGGCGTGGTCGATGAACCACTGCGCCGCGCCGGGGTGCCACATCATCACGGTGTTCTTGTCCCAATGCTCGGGCAGGGTTTCACGGGCCGCGCGGTGGATGTTCACCATCCGCTCGTTGTCCGACATCACGATGTCGACCACCGCATAGACAAAGCTCGCCGGCAGGTCGCAGTTGGCCACCGCAAAGTTCCACATCGACACCGACCGCGCGGGGTGGGTCAGGGTGGTATAGGTGTCGGCGGCGATCTCGTAGGCCGAGACCGGGAAGGCCGCGATGATCTGCGCCTGTTCTTCTTCGGTGAACTCGATGATGTTGACGCTGGTCTGCACCTCGAGCTGCGACACCGCCGGAACCGGCACCCCCGCGGCAAAGGCGATCACGTCCAGCAGGCCGTCCTGCAGCTGGCTGCCCAGATCCGACCAGCCGCCGTTGCGGCGGTCGAAATTGACACCCAGGGCTTCCATCATCCGCGGGAAATAGGTGTCCGAGGTCGAGCCCGCCGGACCAAAGCCGATCCGCGCCCCGTCCGGGATCTCGGCAATCGAGGTGATCCCCGACGAGGACAGCGCGGTTACCGAGAACGGCGTCTGATACATCGGGAACATCGCGCAGGCGTTGGTCATCGGCAGGCCCGGGGCGATCGGGTTCTGGCCGGCCAGCGATTCCGCCGCCGGACCCATCGTGGTCATGCCGAACTGGGCTTCGCCGGTGTGCACCAGCGCCATGTTCTGCATCGGGCCGCCGGTCACTTCGCCGCTGCCGGTGATGCCCAGCTGTTCGGCGACCAGGTTGGCCCAGCCGGTGCCATAGGCAAAGAAGGTGCCGCCCTGCGAGGCGGTGCCGACGATGAAGCTGGTGGGCCAGCCGGTGCGGTCATAGTCCTGCGCCACGGCGGGCAGGGTGATCAGCGCGGTGGTCAACGCCAGCGCGGCGATGCGGGTCTTGGTCATGGATCTTTCCCTCCGTTGTCGCCAGTCAAGCTGGCGGGTTCGGGCGAAGCCTCCTCCTCGCCCGGGGCCTGTTCCGGCCTCATGGGTGCATAGGGCAGGCCCCGGGTGACGACCGCAACCGCGCGGCTGGCGTGCGCACCGGGCAAAGGTGGAAAAAATCACGGCAATGGGTGGATCGGGTGACATCCGCGGGTCCGGCATGTTCCCAACCCGACACATCGGTGTCCCGCATCAGGGCGTGTCGGCAAAATCGCCCCGGTCCAGTCCGTATTTCTGCATCTTCTCATAGAGCGCCTTGCGGCTGAGTCCGAGGGATTCGTAGGTCTCCCGCAGGCTGCCGCCATGCGCGGTCAGGGCCGCGGCGATCAGCGCCTTTTCATGTTCGGCGATGCGCGCGGCCAGCGTCGGTTCCGCCGGGCCGCCCTGATCCGCCCCGCCGCGTCGATCACGCCCCAGGTCCAGGTCCAGCCCCAGGGCAAAGCGGTCGGCGGCGTTGCGCAGCTCGCGCACATTGCCGGGCCAGTGGCGACCGGCGACCAGCGTAAGCACCGCGCCCGGAATGTCGGGCACCGGGCGCTTGTAGCGCGCGGCCGCTTCCCCGACGAGATGGGTGAACAGCCGCGGGATATCCTCGCGGCGCTCGTCGAGGTCGGGCATGCGGATCGTCACCACGTTCAGCCGATAGAGCAGATCGGCGCGAAACAGGCCCTTGGCGGCTGCGGTCTCCAGATCCTGCTTCGAGGCGGCGATGAACCGCACGTCGAGGTCGACCGGATCGTTCGAACCCAACCGCGTGACGGTGCGGTTTTGCAGCGCGTGCAGCAGCTTGGCCTGCACCGGCTGGCTCATGCATTCGATCTCGTCCAGGAACACCGTGCCGCCGCGGGCGTGTTCGAACTTGCCATAGCGCGCGCGATTGGCGCCGGGAAAGGCGCCGGCCTCGTGGCCGAAGAGTTCGGATTCGATCAGATCGGCGGGCAGGGCGGCGCAGTTGATGTGGACAAAGGGCTTGTCCGAACGGGGGCTGGCGCGGTGCAGCGCCCGCGCTGCGACCTCCTTGCCGGTGCCGGTGGCGCCCTGGATCAGCGTGTCGGCCTCGGTCGCGGCGATCGCGCGGACCTGCTGACGCAGGCGCACCATCGCGTCGCTGCGGCCGATCAGCCGGGCCTCGATCACGTCGCGCCCGCCGACCTGCCGGCGCAGCGCGCGGTTTTCCAGCGTCAGCCGGCGTTTTTCCAGCGCCCGCTGGATGCTGGCGACCAGCCGCGCCGGGGCATAGGGCTTTTCGAGGAAGTCATAGGCCCCGGCGCGCATCGACTGCACCGCCAGATCGACATCGCCGTGGCCGGTGACCAGGATCACCGGAAAGGAGGGGTCGATCTCCAGCACCCGGGCCATCAGCTGCAACCCGTCCATTCCCGGCATGCGGATATCGGTCACCAGAACCCCCGGGAATTCGCGGGCGACATGGGCCAGCGCCGAGGGGCCGTCGGCAAAGCAGGCCACGTCGAGGTCGGCCAGCTGCAGGCTCTGCGCGGCGGCATGGCGCAGATGTTCCTCGTCATCGACGAACAGGACGGTTTCTGCGGTCATTGCGCGGCGACCTCGTGGCTGTGATCGGTGGCGGCGGCCAGATCGACGGTGAACACCGCGCCGCCATCCGGGTGGTTGCACGCGCCCAGAGTCCCGCCAAAATCGCGCACGATGTTATAGGAAATCGACAGCCCCAGCCCCAGCCCCTTGCCAGGGCTCTTGGTGGTAAAGAACGGGTCGAACAGCTGCGCCAGGGTATCATCCGACAGGCCGGGGCCGACATCGCGCACCGTCAGCTGCACCCGCCCGGCATCCGCATGCACGGCGATCTCCAGCCGGGGGGCGGATTGATCCTCCATCGCGTCGAGGGCGTTCGACACCAGGTTCATCACCACCTGCTGCAGCCGCACGCGCCCGCCCATCACCGCGATCTCGCCCTCGGGGCGGTCCTGCACCACCACCGCCCGCGCGGCCTTCAGCCGTGGCGCCATCAGGCCCAGCGCATCGTCGAGAACCCCCATCAGCGGCACCGGCCCGGCCCGGTCCTGCGGACGGCGGGCAAAGTTGCGCAGATGTTTCGAGATCGCCGCCATCCGGTCGGCCATCTGCGAGATCAGCGTCACGTTCTGGCGCGCCTCGGCGTCGCGGCCGCGGTCGAGGAAGGCGGCGGCGTTCTCGGCGTAGCTCTTGACCGCGGCCAGCGGCTGGTTGAATTCGTGGCTGAGCGCGGCCGACATCTGCCCCAGCGCCGCCAGCTTGCCCGCCTGCACCAATTCGTTCTGGGTCTGCCGCAGCCGGTGTTCGGTTGCCTTGCGGTCCTCGATTTCCTGGATCAGCTGCCGGTTCACCTGGTTGAGGTCGGCTGTCCGTTCCGCCACTCGCTTTTCCAGCAGCGCGTGCTGCAGGCGCTGCAGGTCAAAGCGTTCGACCAGCCGTGCCCGGCGTTGCAGGAACACGCCGGCAACCAGTCCGGCCAGCAGGATACCCAGCACCAGAAGCGCCAGCATCGTCAACGCCTGCGAGCGCGCGGGCGCGGTCGGGTGCAGGATCGTCACGGTCCAGCCGGCCTCGGGGATCACCCGCGACGAGCTGACGAAATCGCCGGCGCCGTCGATGCTGGTCAGGCGCAGGCGGTCCTGCAGATCGCGGTTCTGCGCCATCAGCGGCAGGATCCGTTCGAGTGGGTATTGCCGGGTGCCGGCGATCGCGGCCAGTTCCTCGGCCTCGAGCGGGTGCAGCGTGCGGAAATGCCACTCGGGGCGGTTCGACATGAACACGATGCCGCGCCGGTCGGTGACGATGATGTCCGCCTCGCCGCCGCGCCAGGCGTCCTCGAACCCGTCGACGGTGAATTTCAGCGCGACCACCCCGACGATCCGGGTGCCGTCCTCGACCGGCGCGGCATAGAAATAGCCGCGCTCCAGCGAGGTCGTGCCGAGGGCGAAATAGCGGCCCAACCCGCCGTCGAGCGCCTGCGTGAAATAGGGCCTGAACTCGAAGCTGCGGCCCAGAAAGGTCCGGTCCTGCCGGTAGTTGCTGGCGGCGATGGTCATGCCGGTGATGTCCATCAGATAGATGTCCGAGGCGCTGACCAGATGCGCGGTCTGGCGCAGTTCCTCGTTGATGCGGGCCTGCAGGGTGGTGTTGCCGGGGTCGGCCAGCAGGGCTGGCAGTTGCGGGCGTTCGGCGATCAGCGCCGGCAGCGGTTGATACCGGCGCAGTGCCCCTTCGAGGGCCTCGACCGCCAGCGTCAGCGTGGCCTCGCTCTGGCGGCCGGTCTCGATCAGAAAGAACCGCTCGATCCGTGGCAGCGCGAGGACACTGAGCGCCACCGCCGCCGCAACCACGGCCAAAAGCGCGCGGGTAGCGCGCGAGACGGGCAGGGGGCTGGGTCCGGTTCTTCTCATGGGGCTGAGTATGCGGTGCAATGCGGGCCTTGCCTAGAGCCGCCGCCTCAGCCGGCCCCGGGGGGCGGCGCGGTCAGCAGACGGGCGATCCGGCCGGCGGCGAGATTGGCCAGCAGGCCGAAATGCCCGGTGGCGATGGGTTCGACATGGATCAACCCCGGCAGCATCGCGCGATAGGCCTCGGCCCCTTGTCGCGCGTCGTTCGAGGCGACGGCGATGGCGGGGGCGATCAGCGGCTCGGGTGGGGCGGCCTCGGCCAGGGCGATATGATGCAGGAACAGCGCCACCGCATCATGCAGGATCGCCTCGGGCGTGCTGCTGCGCGCGCGTCCGGTCCTGCGCAGCCAGTCCACCAGATGCGTGGTGCGCCCGGCGGCATCCATCCCGGACAGCGCGGCGACCAGCGCCGCGAATCCGGCATCCGCCTGCGTCGGATGGCCGAGATATCCCTCGCGCTCGCCCCAGTCGAGGAAATCGCGCAGCATCAGCGCCAGTTGCCGTTGCGCCTCGTCGCCGGCGCCCAGCCAGGCCGGGTCGGCATCGAGCACGCCGATCAGCGCGATCTCGCGCCCCCTGGCCTGCAAGGCATGCGCCACCGCCATCGCCGCGAAACCGCCAAAGGAAAACCCGGCGAGGCGGATGGCGCCCTGCGGCTGATGCGCGGCGATCAGGTCGGCATAGGCGCCGGCCATCGCCTGAAGGGTCGTGAACTCGGCCCCGCCATCGACCAGCCGGCGCGAAATCAGCGCGCAGACCGCGGTGCCCTGCGGCAGGGCCTGAACCAGCGGGGCATAGGCCGCCGCCCGCCCGCCCGAGGGATGGATCAGGAACAGTGGCACGCCGTCGCCCTTGCGCAGGGTCACCAGACAGCCCTGGGGGGCGCCCGCGGGCACGGCAGGCGTCTCGGCCGCTGCATCGCCCGCGGCCAGATCGAGAACCATCGCCGCGAGGTCGCGCACCGACAGGCCGGTGCCGACGCGGCTGGTCGGCACGCTGATCTCAAAGGCGGTCTCGATGCGCAGCACGAGGTCGATCGCCATCAGCGAATCCAGCCCCTGGTCGGTCAGCGGCGCCTCGGCGTCGATCTCGACCGGGCTGGTGCGCAGAACCTGCGCCACCTGCTCGGTCAGGGCCTGGACGATCAGCGCCGCGCGCTCGTCAGGGCTGGCATTGGTCAGGCGGTCGCGCAGCGTGCCGCCCCCTATGGTGTCCTCGTCGAGCCCGGTCGCGACCTCGGCAAAGCGGCTCTGACGGGGTCCGGCCAGCGACCGGCCCAGCCGTGTCCACTCGATCCGCGCGACCGAGACATGCGCCCGGTCCGAGGCCATCACCACGCGCAGCGCCGCGATGGCGTCGTCGGCGGGCAGGCCGGTCAGGCCCAAGCCGTCCAGCCGCGCCACCAGATCGTCGCTGTCCGCCACCAGTCCGGCCCCGGCAATCGGCCCCCAGTCGACGGCCAGCGCCGGCAGTCCCAGCGCGCGCCGGTGCTGCGCCAGCGCCACCAGAACCGCGTTGGCGGCGACATAGTTGCCCTGGCCGCGCGCCCCCAGAAGCTGCGCCACCGACGAGAACATCACGAAATGGTCGAGGGGCAGCGACTGGGACAGGCGGTGCAGGATCCAGGCCCCGGCGGCCTTGGGTGCCAGCACATGATCCAGCCGGGCCGGGGTGAGATGGGCCAGAACCGCGTCGTCCAGCACCGTCGCCGCATGGAACAGGCCGCGGATCGGGGGCATTGCCCCGGGGCCCAGCGCCGCGCGGTCGAACAGGGCGGCGACGGCCGCGGGGTCAGAAACATCCACGGCTTCGACACGCACAGCGATCCCCTGCGCCTGCCACCGCGCCAGCGCGGCCTGTGCCGCAGGGCGCGACGCCCCGCTGCGGCCGACCAGGATCAGGTGCCGCGCCCCGGCGCCGATCAGGTGCTCTGCCAGCACCAGCCCGAGGCCGCCCAGCCCGCCAGTGATCAGATAGGTCGCATCGGCGCGCATCGTGACCGGCGCAGGCGCGGCCGGGGGCAGGGCCTCGATCCGTGCACCGGGGGTGCGCAGCACGATCTTGCCGATATGGCGGGCCTGGGACATCAGGCGAAAGGCGTCCACCGCCCGGTCCATCGCAAAGACCCGGTGCGGCAGCGGGCCATAGCGCCCGGCCACCACCCCCTTGAGCACCGCGCGCAGGGCGCGGGCGGCCTCGGCCGGGCGCTCGGTCATCACCCGGTGCAGGTCGATCGAGGTCAGGCTGATGCCGTGGCGGAACGGGCGCAGGCCGATCGCGGTGTTCTGAAAGATGTCGCGCTTGCCGATTTCCAGGAATCGCCCGCCGGGGGCCAGCGCGGCCAGCCCGGCCTCGATCGCCCGTCCGGCCAGCGCGTTCAGCACCAGATCGACGCCCCGGCCATCGGTCAGCCGGTGGATATCGTCGACAAAGTCGAGGCGGCGCGAATCCATCACCGCCTCGATCCCCAGCGCCCGCAGATGCGCGCGTTTGTCGGACGAACCGGCGGTGGCAAAGACCCGCGCCCCCGCCGCCTGCGCCACGCGGATCGCTGCCAGCCCGACGCCACCGGTCGCGGCATGGATCAGCACGGTGTCGCCGCGCCGCAGGCGCCCGACCTCGTGCAGGGCGTGCCAGGCGGTGAGATAGGCGACAGGGATCGTCGCCGCGGCGTCAAAGGACAGGCCCTCGGGCAGCGGCAGCACCAGCGCGGCATTCAGCGTCGCATGGGTGGCCAGACAGCCCGCCCCCAGCGCCAGAACCCGGTCGCCGGGCGCGACATGGCGGACGCCGGCGCCAACCCGGGTCACGGTGCCGGCTGCTTCGTCGCCGGGCAACTCGTCCAATGCGTTGGCGACGGGATAGATGCCCATCGCCTTCATCACGTCGCGAAAGTTGAGGGCGGCGGCGGCGATGGCGATCTCGACCTCGCTGGGGCCGGGCGCACGCCTGGGGTGTTGGGCAAAGGCCAGCCGGTCCAGCGCGCCGGGCGCGGGGATTTCGAGCCGTTGCAGGGTGGTGTCCGGGGCCGGAGGCGGTGTCAGCGCGGCCGGATCGAGCCGGCGGATACGGCTGACAAACCGGCCTCCGCCGCGCAGGGCAATTTCGCCCTCGTCATCGGGCGCGTCGATATCCGCGATCAGCGCGGCGCAGTCACCGGGGGGCGCCAGCGGGTCGAGGTCGATGCCACGCACCGCCAGCTGCCGGTATTCCGCGGCCGCGACCCGGGCGAGGCCCCAGACCGGGGCCTGCGCGGGGTTGACGGGGCCGGTGCCAAGCGGGGCATGCGCGCCGCGCGTCACCACCACCAGTCGGGGCGGCGTGGACTGGCTGTCGCCCAGCACCTGCACCAGCCGCAAGACCCCCTGCGCGCCCAGATCCGCGCCGCTGGCCAGCGCCCCGGGGGCGAGGGTTTCGGCCGGTGGCGCATCGAGCGGGCGCAGGTCGATCACCACGGCCGGGGTCCGGTTATCGGCGGCAAGCGCCTCCAGAAGTGGTGCCGGGTTGGCCGGGTCGACGGTGAAACGATCCGCGGCAAGGCGGGCAAAGGCCGGCCCCTGTGTGGCGATCAGCGCCTTGCGCCCGGATGCGGCCAGACTTGTGGCAAGGTCTGCGGCCAGCCCGTCGCCCTCGCCCAGGATCAGCCAGGGCGAAGGGCCGTCCGCAGGCGGGCAGCTGGCGGCCGCGGTCGCCAGCGGGGCGCGCGCCAGCATCAGCATCCGCGGGGACAGGCCCTTGGGGTCCGAAGGGGCGCTGTCCACGCCGTCGAACCCGGTCACGGGTGGCAAGGGACCGGTGAACCGCCACCCTTCGGTCAGGCCCAGAACCAGCATCGCCCAGGGTGTGGGCGCGGGCAGCTCTGCCAGCGCCAGAATCCCGCCCGGGGCGAGCAATCCTCGCAGCCCCTCGAGTGCTTGGGCCGGATTGCTGCAGGGGCGCAGGGCGTCGAGGCCGAGGATCAGGTCAAAGCTCTGCGCCTCGAATCCCTGCGTCAGCGGATCCGCATCGGGATCGAGCGTGGCAAACGCGATGTCGCGGTGATCGAACAGCGCCTTTTCGGCGCGGCCGAATCCCTCGGTCGTCCGGTCGCTCAGGACATAGCGGGTGGCGCGTCCCTGCAGTCGTGGCAGGACATGGTGCGCCAACCCGCCGGCGCGCCCGGCCAGTTCGAGGATCCGCAGCCGGCGGCCGGCGGGCACCGGGGCGATGGCGGCGGCGACGGCTTGGGCCAGCAGGCGGTTCGCGGCCAGCACCGAGGGGCCGGACTGCATCAGATGATCCACCGCACCGCCGGCCCCGGCGAGTGCCGTCGGCAGGTCGGTTCGTCCGCGCAGCAGGTCGGGCAACTGGTTGCCCAGCACGCGCAGCACGGTGAGTTCGGGCAGCATCCCGGGGTTGGCGTCCATCACGCGCCGCCAATCGCGCAGCGGGTCGCGGCGGGGGAGCGGGGCCTGCAGCCGAAACGCACCGTCCTGCAACCGTTCCAGAACCCCGTCTGCGCGCAGACCCTCGAGCAGAAGCGCCAGCAGCCCGACATCGCGGATTTCCAGGTCGCGGGCCAGTGTCGCCGGGGCAATCCGCTGTCCGCTGCGTGGTCGCCAGCCAAGCCGGCGCAGCGCCGCGGCTGCCCAAAGCGCCGCCAGCCGGTCCGCATCCGCATCCGCGCCGGTCCGGGGTGGCTCGGCCTCGGCTGTCACGGCGCGCGCGATCTCGGCGGGCTTGGCCAGCATCGCTGCGGCCGCAGGGGTCTCGGGCCGCGGGGCGGGCAGCCAGACCTCCTCATAGAGCCAGTCGGCCAGCCCGTGACGCGCTGCCGTGCGGGTCGAAACGGCCTGCACGCGATAGCCGTCGATGCGGACCAGAACCGCGCCGGTTTCGTCGGCGATGGTCAGGTCGAACTCCAGCGCCCGCCCGGTCGCCGCCAGTCCCGAAACCTGCGCCCAGAGCCGGTCGGTCAGCGGCTTGTGGACCCAGATCCGGCCGATATGGACCGGAACAAAGGTCTTGCCGGTCAGCCGTGCATCGCGCGGGATCGCCGCCATTGCCAGCTGGAAACAGGCGTCGAGCAGGGCGGGATGGGCAACATGACGGCCCACCTCGCCGGCAACCGGCGCGGGGGCCTCGATCCGCGCCAGCGCCGCCCCGTCGCCGCGCCGGATCTGCACCAGCCCGCGAAAGGCCGGGCCATAGTGCAGCCCGCCACCGGCCAGGGTCGCGTTCATCGCCTCGGGGTCGACGGTTTCCGGCAGTTCTGCCGCCAGGGCCTCCGGGTCGATCCGCCCGGGATCGCGCCCGGGCGCGGGCCGCCGCAAGCTGGCGGCGGCGTTGCGCACCCAGTCGCCGGCCCCTTCGCGGCTGAAGATCTCCAGCCGCCCCTCGGACGGGCGGTGGCGCAACTCCAGCCGCACCGGGGTTTCGCCCTCGGGCAGGGTCAGCATGCGCTGGAAATCGACCCCGTCGAGCATCGCCCCGCCGGGGTCGAGATCCTGCGCAGCGGCGACCATCATGTCGAGGTAACCGGCGGCGGGAAACACCGCGTGGCCCTGAATGCGGTGATCGTCGAGCCAGGGCAGGCGGCGCCGGTCGAGGGCCAGCGCCCAGGCCGGTTCGGCCCCGCGCAGGCGCCGGTCGATCAGCGGATGGCCCAGCTGCGCCGTGCGTGAAAACGCCCAGTCGTCGGATTCGTGCCAATAGCGTTGGCGTTGCCAGACCTCGCGCGGCAGCGGCAGGGCCGGGCGTGCGCCGCCCAGCACCGCGTCCCAGTCGATCGGCTGCCCGTGCACCGCAAAATGCGACAGTGCCCCGATCAGCGTTGCCCGGTCGTCGGCATTGCGGCGCAGCGAGGCCAGCGTCACCGCCTGAACCCCGGCGGCGCGGGTGCTCTCGGCGGTGGGGGCGGCCAGAGCCGGGTGCGCGCCAACCTCAAGAAACAGGTCAAAACCCATCCCCGCCAGCGCGGTGATCGCCGGACCGAACAGCACCGGCTCGCGCACGTTGCGCCACCAGTAGGCGGCGCCGAAATCCCCGGCGCTGGCCGGCCGCGCGGTCACGGTCGAGATCAGCGGCACGCGGGGCGGATGGGTCTCGACCCCGCCGAGGGCGTCGAGGAGCGGCGCGCGGACCGGGTCCATATGCGCGCTGTGAAAGGCATAGTTGACCTGCAGAAAGCGGTGGAACACGCCGCGCGCGGCCAGGTCGTCGGCCAGACGCTGCAGCGGCGCAGGGTCGCCGGCGAGGGTGACCATGCCGGGGCTGTTGACCGCCCCCAGCGACACATGCCCCTCCTGTGCGGCGATCAGCGCACGGGCTTCGGCCTCGGGCAGGGCCGCGGCCAGCATCCGGCCGCGATGCGGCGTGGCTTCCATGCAGCGACCGCGGTGAAAGATTACCCGCGCGGCGGTCGGCAGATCCAGCACCCCGGCGGCCCAGGCCGCGGCGACCTCGCCCACGGAATGGCCGACGCAGGCCGACGGGTGGATCCCCCACGAGGCCCAGAGCTGCGTCAGCGCCACCTGCACGGCAAAGATCGCGGGTTGCGCGATGGCGGTGTTGTCCATCCGCGACTGGCCTTCGGGGCGCAGCAGCTCGGCGCGCAGCGACCAGTCGCCCAGGGCCGCGAACAGCGCCTCGCAGGCGTCGATGGCGGCATCGAACACCGGCTCGCGCCCCAGCAGACCGCGGGCCATCGCCCACCACTGCGTGCCCTGGCCGGCATAGACAAAGACCGGCCTCGGGGTGTCGGGGCCGGGCTGGCCGAGGGTGACCCCGGCGACGGTTTCCTGCCCCTCGGCCAGTGCCGCCAGCCGGGCCAGCAGGGCGTCGCGGTCCTCGGCCAGAACCGCGGCGCGCAGCCCGCGCGGGTTGCGGCGGGTCGCGGCCGCGTGGCACAGATCGGCCAGGGCGTGGGGCGCCCCTTCGGTGGTCAGATGGCTGTGCCAGCGCGCGGCGACGGCGGCCAGTTTGCGCGGGCTGCGCGCGGGCAGCAGCAGCAGCGCCGCCCCCGGGTCGCGCGGCGCGGCGACCGGTGGCCGGAGGGGCGCCGATTCCAGCAGGACATGCGCGTTGGCCCCACCGAAGCCAAAGGAGTTGACGCCGACCCGGGCGTGTTCGGGCAGGGGCAGCGGATCGGTGACGACGCTGAGGTTCAGGGCCTGCAGGTCGATGGTCGCGGGCGGTGCGCGGAAATGCAGGCTGGGCGGGACGAGGCGGTGATGCAGCGCCAGCGCGGCCTTGATCAGCCCGGCCGCGCCGGCACCCGATTCCAGATGGCCGATGTTGGTCTTGACCGACCCGATCGGCAGCGGGTCGCCCACCGGACGTGCGCCGGCCAGTGCCGCGCTCAGCGCCGCCGCCTCGAGCGGGTCGCCCACTGCGGTGCCGGTGCCATGCGCCTCGACGTAATCGACGCTCGCCGGGTCGGTCCCGGACAGACGGCAGGTGGCCCGGATCAGCGATTCCTGCGCCGTGGCGCTTGGCACCGTCAGGCTGCTGGTATGGGCGTCCTGATTGGTGCCGGTCGCGCGGATTACCGCCAGCACCCGCCGTCCCGCCGCCTGAGCCGCCGCCAGCGGTTCCAGCGCCACGATCCCCACACCCTCGCCGCGCACAAAGCCGTTGGCGCGTGCGTCGAAAGCCTTGCAGCGGCCATCGGGCGACAGCATCGACATGCGGCTGAAGGCGATGAAATTCGTCGGCAGCAGCAGCGCATTGACCCCGCCAGCCAGCGCCACGCGGCAATCGCCTGCGCGCAGGGCCCGCACCGCCAGATGCACCGCCGTCAGCGCCGAGGAGCAGGCGGTGTCGACTGCGAGGCTGGGCCCGCCGAGATCGAGCAGATGCGAGACCCGGTTGGCGGCGATCGAAAACGCCCCGCCGGTCGCGGTGAACAGGTCGATATCGTCGAACTCCGAGGTGCCCGATTGCAGCGCGGCATAATCATAGGTCGAAATGCCGACGAACACCCCGGTCGCCCCGCCGACCTGCTCGAGGGGCAACCCGCCGTCCTCGATGGCCTCCCAGGCCGCCTCGAGGAGCAGCCGTTGCTGGGGGTCCATGCGCTCGGCCTCACGGCGGGACAGGCCGAAGAACTCGGCGTCGAAGCGGTCGATGCCGTCGATGAACCCACCCCGGCGCGCGTGGCTGCGCCCGGGCAGCGACGGACGGGGATCATACCAGGCGTCCGCCGGCCAGCGGTCGGGGGGGATCTCGGTGACCGCATCGGTGCCGCGCAGCAGCATGTCCCAAAAGCCCTGCGGATCGTCGGCCTGTCCGGGAAACCGGCAGCCGATTCCGACGATGGCGATGTCTGCGCCCTGCGGCCCCGAACCCGCCCCGTCTGCTGCCATACCTGCGTCCCTTGCTGCGCCGTGCCATCCAAGGCCCACCGCGCGCTGGTGCAAGCCTTCCGCCGATGGTTATGGCATGCCCCCCGCGCCCTCACAAGCCGCCGGCGGGTGTGAATAGCCCGCCAAATCAGCGCATTGCCTCTCCGGTTTCGCCGGTTCTGGCGGCGCCCTCCGGGGACGATCTCGCTGCGTGCAGCAGACGCATTTCCCAGACCGAAACGCTCGGTCGGAAGGCGTGGAATGACAACTATTTCTGAAAGATGGCTGGGGCGGTAGGACAGTATTACAGAATTTTTCAACGTCATGAAATCTCGTAAGTTATTGCACATAAAGGTGTTCTTGGTCTAGAACTGTTCCGGTTGGGTGTTCCGTTTTGGTGATCCGGGCGCCCGAAATCGAGGGGTTCAAGATGGCGCGTGTTTCCTATCTGTTCCGGCGGGGAGCTGTCTACTACGCTCGTATAGAAGTCCCGCCCGATCTGGTGCCGATCTTGGGCACAAGCACCCTCAAGAAGTCGCTCAAGACCAAAGACGAGGCCGAGGCTAAGCGGCTCATGTGGCCGGTGGTCGAGCAGTGGCGCCTTGAGTTTGATGACCTGCGCACCCGGCGCGCCCTGACCGACGCTGACCGGGAACATGCCGTTTGGGACCACTACACCGGCGCCCTGAACCGCGACGATCAGGCGCGAGGTGCCTTGCCGGGCGAGGCCGAGATCGCCGAGGAACACGCCAAGGTCATCGAGGCGCTGCATGAGCAAGACGTGAGCGGGCTCGACAAGCTGGCGCTCCTGAGTGCGAGCGCCGAGCTTCAAATCGCCATGAAGGCGGCTGATCTAGACGCGAAAGCCCGTAAGGCCAAGCTCGCCGAGATACGCAAGCACCTTTCCAAGGGAGAGACGGCGCTGATCGCCGACGAGGTAGACGACTACCTGCACCGCAACCGGCTCATGGTGCAGCGCGGCACCCCGGACTGGATCAGCCTCGCCCGGCACATGATGCGCGCCGAGATCGAGGCCCTGCAACGCACCATGGAGCGCGATGAAGGCGATTTCGGCGGTGTGCCTCGCGACCCGCTGGTGAAGCCCGCCAGCGGCCCGCGCAGGGAGCGGGCGAAGCCGGGCGAGTCGATCATGGAGGTCTTCGAGGTCTTCGCGCGTGAGAACCCGCGGGGCGTGGCCAAGGACCGGGTGGACCAGTGCCGGCGCGACGTGCGCACCTTCGTCGAGCTGGTCGGCGCCGGGTTCCCGATTGCGAAGATCGGCAAGGCCGAGGTCCGCGACTGGAAGCAGCTTCTGGTCAAGTATCCCGTGAAGGCGACCGAGATGAAGGCCTTCGACGGGATGACGATCCAGCAGATCGTCAAGGCCAACGAGCGAGTCGGGAAGCCGGTGATCGCTGACCGCACGGTGAACCGCTACCTGTCGAGCCTGAGCGCGTTCCTGTCTTGGGCGGTGAACAACGGGTATCTGGACCGGAACCCGGTTGATGGCCTGATGCTCAAGAAGGAAGCCAAGGCGCCGACTTTGCCCTTCAAGCCCGATCAGATGCAGGCCCTGTTCAATTCGCCGTGGTTCGCGGGGTGCAAGAGTGCCGACGAATGGCGCAACGTCGCCAAGCCCGGCCCGGTGCTGATCCGGGATCATCGCTTCTGGGTGCCGTTGATCATGCTCTTTTCGGGTGCGCGGCCGGGCGAGATCGGCCAGCTCGCCGTGACTGACGTGCGGCAGGAGCATGGCCACTGGATCGCGCACATCACCACCGAGGGCGATCAGACCGAGCAAGGCAAGTCGGTGAAGACCGAAGGGTCAATGCGGGTGGTCCCGGTTCACCCTGAGCTGATCCGCCTCGGCTTCCTGCGCTATCACGCCCAGCGAGTGAAGGAGGGCGGGGTGCCGCTGTTCCCGGGCGCCGTGCGCAATTCGCGCGGGCAGATGATGGCGGACGTGTCGCGCGAGTTCGGCCGCTACATGATCAGGATCGGTCTCAAGGAGGGCCGCGGGCTTTCGCTCTATAGCTTCCGGCATGGTGCGGCGGACGCTCTGAGGCGCGCCGGGTATCTCGACAATCAGTTCGGGTTCATCCTCGGCCACACCGAGGCCAGCATGACCGGCCGTTACGGCATCATGCCTCAGGGGATGCTGGAACAGCGCGTCGAGCTTGTGAATGCGATTGCCTATCCGGGGCTCAATCTGGATCATCTTGTAACGTAATAACGTAACATTCTCATTGCGCAGCTCTGTCTCTTGTGGTAATATAATACCGTCGGAAGTGTGTTGTGTATGAGTTCTGCCGATGGGGCGCTGGTCCCGCTTCTTTGGTCTCCGTGAAACGAAGTCGGTGGGCTCGCCTGTGCCCACCGGCTTTGACATCTTCGCCAGCCTGCCCACGATCAGCGGTCAGACCGTCACCGCGTCGAGCGCCATGCGCGTTCCCGCGGTCTCCTGCGCCGTCTCGCTGATCGCCGAGACGGTGGGCAATCTGCCGGTCAAGCTCTTCGAGCGCGAGACGCGGCAGGCGCTGACCGATCATCCCGCGTATCGCCTGATCCACGAAGAGGCGAACCCCTGGACCTCGGCCGAGGCGCTGCGCGTCCAGATCACCACCGACGCGCTGCTGCACGGCCACGGCTTCGCGCTGGTGGTCCGCGACGGCACCGGCGCGCCGCAGGAGCTGCACCGGCTCGACCCCGGCGCCGTGCAGATCGACACCGACGACTTCGGCGAGCCCAGTTACAAGGTGCGCCTCGCGGACGGCACCCGGGCCTTCACGTTCCGCGACGTGCTGCATGTGAGCGCGTTCGGCGGCGTCTCGCCCGTGCTTCTGGGCCGCGAGGCCATCGCGCTCGCGCTCGCCTTCGAGGGCCACATCGCCACGCTCTTTGCGAACGGCGCGCGCCCCGCGGGCATCCTCTCGCATCCGGGCAAGCTGGGCGACACCGCCAAGCAGAACCTCGCGAAGAGCTGGACCGAGGCGCACGGGGCGGGCCGCAGCGGCGGCACGGCGATCCTTGACGAGGGCATGGCCTATCAGGCCATCACCATGACCCTGACGGATGCGCAGTTCGCCGAGAACCGGCTGGAACAGGTGCGCGAGATCGCCCGCGTGTTCCGGGTGCCGCCGACGATGATCTTCGAGTTGACGCGCGGGACGTGGAGCAACACCGAAGAGATGGCCCGCCAGTTCCTTCAGGTCACGCTGAAGCCGTGGCTCGCCACCTGGGCCGCGGCCTACGCCCGGTGCCTGCTGTCCGACGAGGACCGCCGCGCACTCTATGCCGAGTTCGTCACCGACGATCTGACCACCACCGACACGGCCGCCCGCGCCGCCGCCTACGGGCAGTATCGCAGCATGGGCGCCATGACCGCCAACGAGGTGCGCGCCGGGCTGAACCTGCCCCCGCACCCCGCGGGCGACGATCTGCAAAACCCCTACACCACCACCAGCGCCGCGCCGCAACCGCCGGACGCGCCGCCCGCCGAGGATGACCCCACCCATGCTTGAGCGCATCACGCATCGCGCCTTCTTCGGTGACGCCAACTATCCGTTCGCCCTGAGCGACGGGATGCTGGCCGAGCTGAAACAGATCACCGGCAAGGGGGCGAGCGCGGTCTATGTCCAGCTTGCGAACCTGACCTACACGGCCGCCACCCTGCGCGAGATCATCCGCCTGGGCCTGATCGGCGCCGGCATGTCGCCGAAGGAGGCGAAGCGGCTGGTGGAGGCCTATGCGGTCAACACGCCGCTGGGTGAGCTGTTCCCGCTCGCCTTCGAGATTCTGTCTGTCCGCTGGGATGGCATCCCCGCCGAGGCCCGGGCATGACCGAGCGACTTGAGATCAAGGCCCAGCTTGCCGTCACCGACGAGGGCGAGATCACCGGCACCGCCTGGCCGTTCGGCAGCCCTGACCGGGTGGGCGACGTGATCGAGAAGGGCGCGTTCGGTGCGCCCGTCACGCTGCCCATGCTCTTCGCCCATGATCCGGCGCAGGTGGTGGGCGTCTGGGATCAGATTGACGAGACCGCCGAGGGCCTGACCGTCAAGGGCCGCCTTCTGGTCGAAGACGTGGCCCGCGCCCGTGAGGTCCGCGCCATGATCCGCGCCGGTGCCGTCACGGGCCTGAGCATCGGCTTCGTCACCAAGACGGCGAAGCGCCATACCAAGGGCCGCACGATCAGCGCCCTGGACCTCCACGAGATCAGCATTGTTGCCGTTCCGGCGCATCCGGGCGCGCAGATCACCTCCATCAAGTCAGTCACGAGTGAGACCTTCTCCATGGAAAACGAAGACCTGGCCCTCAAGGCCGAGCCCACCCCGGACAACGCGCCGGGCATCGACACCAAGACCTTCGAGGACATCCGCACCCGCCTCGCGGCCCTCGAAGCCAAGCAGAACCGCCCGGGCGTGACCGTCACCGGCCCGCAGCGCAGCACCGAGGCCAAGGCCTTCGTGAGCTTCCTGCAAGGCAGCGGCATCGACCAGAAGGCCCTGACCGTCGCGGGTGACGCCCCTGCCTATGTGCTGGCGCCCGAAGAGACCTCGGCCGAGTTCATCCGCAACCTGGTCGAGTTCAGCCCGATCCGCTCGATTGCGGACGTGCGCTCGACCGCTTCGCACACCATCCTCCTGCCCAAGCGCACCGGCGTCACGAATGCCCTCTGGGTGGGCGAGACCACGACCCGCACCGCCTCGGAACCGAGTTTCGACCAGTCCGAGATCACGGTGAAGGAGCTGGCCACCTTCGTGGACCTGTCGCTGCGGATGCTCGAAGATAGCGCCAACGTCGAAGCCGAGGTGCGCCTCGCTCTGGCCGAGGACTTCGGCGCCAAGGAGGCCGTCGCCTTCGTCAATGGCACCCTCGCCACCGAGCCCACGGGCTTCATGACGGCCGCGGGCATCGCCGAGACCAACAACGGCCATGCCACCAACCTGAGCGCCGACGCGCTGATCACGCTCTTCTATGCCATGCCCGCGACCTACCGGAACCGCGGCGCCTGGGTGATGAACGGGACCACGCTGGCGGTGGTGCGCAAGCTCAAGGACGGCAACGGCAACTACCTGTGGCAGCCGAGCTATCAGGCGGGCCAACCCGAGACGATCCTGGGCCGCCCGGTGGTCGAAGCCCTGGACATGCCCAACGTCGCCAGCGGCACCACGCCGATCATCTTCGGCGACTTCAAGGCGGGGTATCGAATTTATGACCGCGTGGCGCTCGACGTGCTGCCCGATCTGCTGACCCAGCGTATCACCGGCATGGCGCGCTTCCATGCCCGCCGCCGGGTGGGCGCGGGCGTCGTGCGCACGGACGTGTTCCGCAAGCTCAAGATGGCCTGACCCTTGCACCCTCTGGCGCGCAGGGATGACATCCTTCTGGCGCACGGCCCTCAAGCCGTGCGCCTTCGTCCTTCTCTGCGCGCCGCCATCCAGCTTGAGCGCCTTCATGATGGCTGGCCGGGCCTGCTGGTGAAGCTCGAAGAGCTGGACAGCGCCACCTTGCGGGCGATCATCCGCGCCGCCGCGACCGACTGGCGGGACGCCGAGGCCTTCCTTCACGCCCTCGCCGATCTGCCGCTTGTCGAGATCAGGGCCATCCTCGTGGAACCCCTCGGGGCGCTGCTGGCGCTGTTCCTGGCACCCACCAGCGACGAGGCGCCCGCCACCCGCTCGACCGTCAAGCCCCTCGCCTGGGATCGCGCCTACGCCGAGCTGTTCAAGTGCGGCACGGCGATCCTCGGCTGGTCCCCGGCCGAGACCTGGGCCGCCACGCCGACCGAGATCGCTCAAGCGCTCGACGCCAAGATCACCCACCTGAACGCGATGAACGGGTTTGCCCCCTCTGACCGCTCTGACGCTCTGACCGCCGAGGGCCGCGCCGCCAAGCTGCGCGAGATCGAAGAGCTGGGCCATGATCCTGACTTCGACCGCGAGGCCTACGCCGAGCTGCGCGCGCGGTTCGGCCGATGACCCGCCCGCCCCACGCCTGCACCTGCGGCCGCATGCTGCCCCACGGCACCCGCTGCCCCTGCAAGATCACCGCCACCCGCGACCGCCAGCGCCGCCACGACGCGCACCGGCCGAGCGCCCGGGAACGCGGCTACACCGGCGCCTGGGAGGAAGCCCGCCGCGCCTTCCTCGCCCTGCATCCCTTCTGCGCGTTCTGCGGCTACACGGCGACGGTGGTGGACCACATCACCCCGCACCGCGGCGACATGGCGCTCTTCTGGGACAGGGCCAACTGGCAGCCGCTCTGCAAGCCCTGCCATGACCGGCGAAAACAGCGCCTCGAAGCTGAGGGGCGGCGATGAACCCCAAGCCAAGCCGAGGCCCGGCGATGAACGGCGAGCGCAGCCTCTGGGCCGCAGTGCTGTTGCAGGCCATCGAGGACGCCGTTGAGGGCGCCCGCCTGGACCAGTCCGACATGGCCCGCAAGATCGACTACACCGAGGTGTGTCGCCGCTACCTCACCACGCCGAGCCGCGACCTCGCCGAGGTGTGCGGGCTCGCGGGCGTGGACATGGAGATGCTGATCGAGCGCATGGTGAAGCGCATCGCCGCGGCGCCCGCCCCCGAAGAGCTGTTCGCCCGCCGCCGGTCCCGATCCAAGACCTACGAGCTGGACGGCGAGCATCTGTCCCTGGCCGAGTGGTCAGACCGGCATGGCATGAGCGTTGACGTTGTGCGCGCGAGGATGCGCAAGGGTATGGGGCTCAGGGAGGCGCTCGCACAATGAAGGCGGCCATCCATCGCGGTTAGATCACCGATACGCTCCAATCGTGAGCGCTGTCGGTATCATGATGTCAAGGTTCATTCTTGGTTTGAGTGGCTTACCATAGGCAGATTGCCTACGGCAGCACACATGACGAGCCGTCGTGAACCTTGATAATGAACTGCCGAAGCTCAGCGAGCTTCTCTCCGCCGATATCAAATTTCTCTAGTAACTCGTTGACAAATTTTGGCCCATGTTTGCCAACTTCTCGCAAGAAATTCTCTGCTTCACCTTGCTCGATGACGAATATCCCCACCGAAGAAAGAGATTCGATGACTTCCTGAAAGTATTTCTGAGCGTCACCATTCGGAATTACTGCTTTGCCTCCTTTCTTGACGATCCCCCACGAAGATGATTGTTTCATCGCTTCGGTAATTTTCCCTTTGGGAATGTCGTCGCTCAAAGACTGCTGTATGATGTCTACTATGTCTTGCTTTATCTCTGATGGTGATTTCGGCTTTATGCCACTCGTAACTGCGGTGTAGAGACTGTTCCAAGCAGTTTCAAGATTTGACCACTCGCCGCCAAAAGCACAGAAGACCGCTTCAACGTCATCCTTTTTCGACAGCAGGTCTATATCGAATATCGCTTTGATCGGAACTCCAATCTTTCTCAGAACAGATGCAATCTTCGCAACACCGGACTTCCCGCCGGCCGGCACAAAATGTATGTCGATGTTGGAAATTTCACCAGAATTCACCAAGTGGTCATCAACAGCTTGGAAAAGCCTGCAATCGCTGTCATCTTCGCAAATTATCGTTTGCTCGTGGAATATCCCCTCAAGCGCGTTTGAGTATCGTAATTTCGGTGTGCTCCAAAGTTCTCGAATCGTGTCGGGAGACGCTTCAGATACTGAGTTGAAATTTGACTTTCGTTGAAGTCTGAGAATTCTCACCCCTCCGCGTGTTGCTTCGAGGAAGCCCCTGAGTATGTCGCTACTATGTGTCGCTACGAAAAGTTGTTTACTCAACTCATTGGCGAGGGTTTCGCCGAGGCGGCGCATTTGAGGTGGATGAAGGAACGCTTCGGGCTCGTCGAGCAATGTAATATCACGTTCCGCTACGATCGCCTCGAAGAGTATTCCTGCGTAACTCTTAATGCCATCCCCTTGGGTATGAAGTGGCGGATTCCTTGTCACTGCTTCAACATACTCAGCGCTCACTCTATCAGGATTCGTTACGCTTGATACATCGCCGACATGAATCGGAATTACCGAACCTCCTTGGTAGTTTATTATCAAATCCAGGCCGAATGATTTCTTAAAGAGAGACGAGATCCTGGCCATGAGTTCTGGGTCGAAGTAAAGAATCTGCTGTGGCTTCTCTCTCTGCTCGTCAGGCCGAATGCTGGGTTGTTGATTGCAAATTCGAAGGCGGCCGTCTGCGTCGATTCGCTTGACGTAACCTTGGGTGAGCCCGTTTTGCAGGTTCTCTATGCTCCAAGCGTTTGCAGCATTACGTAGATGGAACCGCCAATCGTTTATTCGGCAAGTTTCGTCGTGCATCGTTCCGTGATTCTCGGCATACTGTAGAAAGTCTTGCTTGGAACCTATCTTTGATATTTTCACGCCCGTGATAGTCAGTGCCTCTCTGCTCCCGGGTTTCGCTGCGAGGACGTGAATATCCCGAAGCGATTGCGATTTACCGCAGTTGTTTGGCCCTACAATTACGATCTTGTCCGTGGCGCCAAGAGAGACAGTTTGACCAGATGAGAATGAAATCTCTTCGATGAATACGGAAGGTCTGGCAGCGTTCATCGTTGTATGCCCCGTATCCATCATTCGAATCCACTTGTCTGTGTTAAGGCGCCCTGCGTCAAATATGTTGGTTCGGCTGTTCTTACGTTGTCAAGGTGCGGGGGTGCATCGGAGATCGTTCGAAGTGTTGGGACCGGCGGGGGGAGGTCCGCGCAAGACAGCACGAATATAACTTTCCTTGATGTAAATGTTATGTTATATCATATAAAGTGATGTGTCCGTGCGAGTTCCGCCATTATGGCCCTTGTGTCTGTCTCCGAGCTGAAATCCCAGCTCAACCTCGACCACGATCTGGATGACGCCCTCCTGGCGCAGAAGATCGACGCCGCCGAAGGCTTCTGCCTGAGCTACCTCGGCGGCGCGTTCCCCGACCCGGTGCCGATCCCGCTCCTGCAAGCCGTGCTGATGCTGGCGGCCTTCTGGTATGAGCGCCGCGAGGCCGGGGCGCTGAACGGCAACCCCTACATCGTGCCGTTCGGGGTGCATGACCTCCTGCAAGCCTACCGGGCCTGGGTGGTCTGACATGGCCGAGGACAGCCTGACCGCGCAGGCCGCCCGCCTCGCGCGGCGCCTTGAGCGCATCCCGGCCCAGATCGTCGCCGGTGTCCAGCCTGCGCTGGTGCAATGCGCCGACCGCACCGCGCAGGTGGCCCGCTCACTCGCCCCGAAAGAAGAGGGCGACCTCGCGGCGTCGATCACGGTGACGCCGCCCGGCGCAACCACCCCGGCTTATGCCGAGGGCGGCGGCCGTCGCACGGCGGGACCCAATCAGGCGCTGGTCACGGCGGGCGGGCCGGGCGTCCGGCACGGGCACCTCATGGAGTTCGGCACGAAGCCGCATGTCAACGGCGGCCTCTTCGCGGGCACCCAGCACCCGGGCACCGAGCCGCAACCCTTCATGCTGCCCGCCGCCCGGCTGACCGAGGATCAGAACCGCCGCCGCATCGGCCGTGCCGTCGCGCAGGCGATCCGCAACGCGGGGCAATCGCAATGATCGACCCGACCCTCGCTTTCCAGACAGCCGTGCGCGCGACCCTGATCGCCGCCCCGGCCGTCACCGCGCTGGTGCCCGCCGAGCGCATCCGGGCCGGTGGTCTGCGCCCCGACCTCATGCCTGCCATCCTTCTGGCCGAGGCGCAGGCCGAGTTCCTGGGCTGCGCGGCCGGTTCGCAGCGCCTGGCCCGCGTCTCCCTGACCCTGCATGTCTGGGCGCAAGAGGACGGCGCCGACACGGCCCGCCAGATCGGCGGCGCGGTGCTGCACGCCCTTGAGTTCGGCCCGGCCGACACGGCCGAGATTGCCGTGGATGAATGGGAACGCCTGAGCATGGTGTGGATGCGCGACCCGCAACCCGAGATCAACAACACCCATGGCGTGATCATGCTCGAAGCCGTGGTGCGGTGGAGGGTCTGACGATGATCGAAAGCGGCAATTTGGACCGGGTGGCGATCTTCGAGCGGCAGGTTGAAACCGTCGCGGACTCGGGTGCGGTGCTCAAGACCTGGGCGCCGTTCCTGACCCTGCGCGCCGAGCTGCGCGAGTTGCGCACCGACGAGGTGGCAACCGGATTCGGGGAGGGCGATGCCCGGGCGGTGGTGCTGGTGGTGCGCTGGCACCCCACGGCGATCCTGACCTCTGACCGGGTGGTGATCGACGGCCGGACCTATGACATCCGGCAGATCACCGAGCTGGGCCGGCGCGGCGGCTGGAAACTCGCGGCGGTGGCAGCATGACCCCCGTTGCCATCTTTCTCTATGAGCTGAGCGGGCAGAGCGCGGCGCCGTTCGCGGCGGCGGGCTGGGATTGCTACTGCATCGACATCGCCCATGAGCGCGACCACCAGAAGGGCAACGTGCGCTTCATCAAGGCTGACGCCCGACGCTGGAAGCCGAGCCGCGACATGGTGGAACGTTGCGCGTTCTTCGCGGCGTTCCCACCTTGCGATGATCTGGCCTGTTCCGGTGCGCGGTGGTTCAAGGGCAAGGGCCTTCACGCCCTGTCCGATGCCATCGAGCTGTTCGCCGTCGCCGCCGAGTGGGCCGAGTTCTTCGAGGTGCCCTATCTGATCGAGAACCCGCGCAGCACGATCAGCACTTACTGGCGGGCGCCGGATCACACGTTCGACCCGTGCGACTATTCCCGGCTCGCGCCGTCCGAGCACTACACCAAGAAGACCTGCCTCTGGACCGGCGGCGGCTTCGTCATGCCGCCGCGGTGCCCGCTGCCCGGCCCGGCGCTGGCCAACGTCATCCGCGACATGAAGGGCAAGGGCCGTGACCGGGCGAACGCGCGCAGCGTCACCCCCACGGGGTTCATGCAGGCGGCGTTCAACACCAATTTCGGCAGTCTGGCGGTGGCGGCATGAGCAAGCATCTTCGCGGCGTGAAGCCGAAGATCAGCGCCGATCAAGACCCGCTGACCAAGACCCCGCGACCGCCCTCCTACCTGAGTCCCTATGCAGTCGCCGAGTGGAGGCGCGTCGTGCCGGTGCTTGTCATCCGGCGCGTGATCTGCGCCGCCGATCTGGCGCAGGTCGAGACCTTCTGCACGATGGTCGGGCTGGTGCGCCAGATCGAAACCGAGCGCCAGCTCGCGGGCGGAGTCATCGACGTCAAGCTCTTCGGGGTGCAGAACCGCGCCGCGCAGACCGCCCGCCAGATCGCCGCCACCCTGGGCCTCGACCCGGTGAGCCGCGCGCGCATCGCCACGGGCGGAGACGATGCGCCTGACGATGATGATCCTCTGGCCGTGTGATGCCCCCGCGCAGCACCTATCCCGCCTGGGTGTTTGACGGCAGCCCGATCCCCGATCCCCTCGGCCACGGCGAGCGGGCCGTCGAGTTCCTGCGCCGCCTGCGCCACCCGGCGAGCAGCGCGCCCGGTCGCCGTTTCCAGCTCTATCCATGGCAGGAGCGGATCGTGCGGCGCATCTATGGCCCGCGGAACCCGGACGGCACGCGGATCGTCAAGACCGTCATGCTGTTGCTGCCGAGGGGCAACCGCAAGACCAGTCTCGCGGCTGCCCTTGCCCTGCTGCACCTGTTCGGCCCTGAGACCCGAGGGGCGGGGCAGGTGGTGTTTGCCGCCTGTGACCGCGAGCAGGCCTCCATCGGCTTCCGAGAGGCCGCCAACATCATCCGCGAGGACCGGCGGCTTATGGGCGCCGTGACGATCCGCGACGCCTTCAACAGCAAAAAGCAGATCACCTTCCCGAGGAACGGCTCGACCCTGACCGCGCTCGCCTCGGACGGCGGCGCTGCGCATGGTCTGACCCCCAGCTTCACCTTGATCGACGAAATCCACGCCTGGCGCGGGCGCGACCTGTGGGAAGCGATCAAATCGGGACAGGCCAAGACCGACGACACGCTCATGGTCATTGCCACCACCTCCGGGCGCGGTGCCGAGGGGCTGGCCGCCGATCAGTTCAACTACGCGGTCAGGGTCGCCACGGGCGAGATCGTGAACCCTGAGTTCCTGCCGGTGCTGTTCATGGCCGAGCCGGGCGACGATTGGCAGGATGAATCCGTTTGGGCACGCGTGAACCCCGGCCTTGCGCATGGCTTCCCGTCACTGTCCGGCCTGCGCGCTCTGGCGAAAGAGGCCGAGGGCAATCCGGCCGAGCTGGCGAGCTTCCGGCAATACAACCTGAACGTCTGGCAAGCGAACAGCCGTGATCCGCTCTTCGACTTCGATACCTGGGATGCCCGGCGCTTCGCCGAGGCTGACGCCGATCTGGCCGGGCTGCCGTGCTGGCTGGGCGTGGACCTGTCGCGCAACGGCGACCTCACCGCCATCGTCGCGGCGTTCCTGCATCCTGACGGGCAGGTCACGCTGCGCCCGGTGTTCTTCGTGCCCGGCGAAGACCTCAAGGCACGGTCTGACCGGGACGGGGTGCCTTACGAGCGATGGGCCAGCGAGGGGATGATCCGCGTTTGCCCGAGCAGCAGCATCATTGACGAAACGATGGTTGAGGCGGCGATCCGCGATCTGTGCGACCGCTTCGACGTGCAGGAGATCGGCTTTGACCCGCACCTGGCGACCCGCCTCATGCAGCGTCTCTATGAAGACGGCTTGCCGGTGACCGAAGTGCGGCAAGGTCCGCTGACCATGGGTGCCGCCGGGGCTGACCTTGAGCGCATCGTCAACGGCCGTCTGGTGCGCCATGACGGGCACCCGATCTTGCGCCACCATCTGGCCAGCGTCGTCGCGGTGCGCACCGTCAACGGCCTGACGCGAATGCACAAGGGCCGCAAGACTGACCGGATCGACGGCGCCGTTGCTGCTGCGATGGCTGTCTGGCGCCTCTGCGCCGGTGAGGGCCGATCTGCCTATGACGCGCCGGGTGCGGCGTTGACTGTGTTTTGAGTGTGAGAGAAACGAATGTCTGACATCAACATGCCCGGCCTGATCATCCCGATTGAGGCGCGGATCGACCGGCTGGAAAAGTCGCTCAAGAAGGCGGGCCAAGCCCAGCAGCGTGCCGCGCGCCAGATGGAGGCGCAGGCCCGGCAGAACGCCGAGCGCATCGGCCAGAGCTACGCCCGAATGCCCGATGGCATCGCGACCGCGTTCAACCGTCTGCGCGGGCTGGCGATGCCGTTTGCGGGCGGGTTCCTCGGCGGGCTCGCCGCGGGTGGCGTGGCCCAGACGGTGGACAGCCTGCGCCACGTCGCGACCGAGATCGCCAACATCGGCAACGAGGCGCGGCGGGCCGGTCTCGGCACCGATGCTTTCCAAGAATGGGCCTATGTCGCCGATCAGAACCGCATCAGCATCGACGCGCTGACCGATGGATTCAAAGAACTTTCCCTGCGCGCCGATGAGTTCATCACCACCGGCGCCGGGTCTGCAGCCGAGGCCTTCGCCCGCCTCGGGTTCAGCGCCGAAGACCTGCGCCATCGGCTCGAAGACCCCTCGCGGCTGATGCTTGAGATCATGCGCCGCCTGCAAGGCTTCGACCGCGCGGCGCAGATCAGGATCGCCGACGAGGTGTTCGGCGGCACCGGCGGCGAGCGCTTCGTCGAGCTTCTGGGTCAGGGTCAGGCCGCGTTGCAGGCGACGATCAACCGCGCCCATGAGACTGGCGCCGTGCTCGACGCCGAGCTGATCGCCCGCGCCGAGGAAACCGACCGGGCGTTTCGCGACC
The DNA here is from genome assembly GCA_020637595.1 of Rhodobacter sp. Classification (GTDB taxonomy): domain Bacteria; phylum Pseudomonadota; class Alphaproteobacteria; order Rhodobacterales; family Rhodobacteraceae; genus Pararhodobacter. The sequence continues at coordinate 271,255 of JACKKE010000001.1, forward strand.
TGACCACCCGCGTCGAGAATTTCGGCAAGCGCGCGGCGCTCGCCATCGCCGAGGCCTTGGTCGAGATGGCCGACTTCCGCGAACGGCTCGACCGGGTGTTCCCCGACGAGGCGCAGGGCCGGGCGGTCCTGGGCGATCAGCTCTATGACGCGCTGAACCGCGACCGGGATGCGCTGGACCAGAACGCCGAGGCCGCGGCCCGCCTGCGCGAGCGATACGCCAGCCTGACCGACGAGGCCACCACGGCGGCGGGCAGCCTGACGCAGGCCGTGCCGCAGCTTGCGAGCTGGGGCTACACCGCGCAGGCGGCGAGCATTGGCACTATCGCCGAGGCGATGCGCTCGCTGGTCTCGCAGTTTGAGGCGGGGGAGATCAGCGCCGAGGAATTCACCGCGCGATTGTCTGACCTTCAAGCCGAGGCCGCGCAGGCCTTTGCCAGCCTTGAGGAAGGCGACCGCGTGGAGTTCGGCGGCGTGATCAGTCAGCTTGTGCGCCTCGCCGGTGTGGTGCAGGCCGTGAGCGAGCTTGCCGCCACCCTCACCGGCAGGCTGCGCGAGGCGGCCGGGATCAGCCCTGATCAGGTCGCGGTGCGCGCCCTGCGCCAGCGCCACGAGGCTGAGGCGCAGTCCATCGCGAATTGGGAAGCGATGCAGGCCGCCAGCGACCGCTTCGCGGAATCCGAGGAACACCGCAACGCCCAGACCTCGGAACAGCTTCGCCTGGAACGCGAAGTCGCAGCCGTGCGGACGCGGGCCGCCTCCGAGGGCGCGGCACTGACCAACCAGCAGGCCGAGGACATGGCCCGCGCTGCGCTTGCCGCCGAGGCTGCCCGCGAGGCCGCGGCCCGGGCTGGTGCAGGCGGCGGCGGTGGCGGGGGTGGCGGCAGTGCCACCCGGGCCGACGAGTTCGCCCGCGAGGCGCAGGCGATCCGCGACCGCACCGCGGCGTTGCAGATCGAAGCGACCGTGTTGTCCAGCAGCGCGGTTGCGCATCGGCAGGTCGGGGACCGCGCCGCCTATGCCGAGGCGCGCACCGCCCTCCTGACCGCGGCCCAGCGGGCGGGCGTCACGGTGACGCCCGCGCTTGAGCAGCAGATTGACGGGCTCGCCGACGCCTACGCCCGGGCGGGCGGCAGCGCCGACGCCGCGCGCGCGGGCATGGAGCGGATGCAGCAGGCGGCCGAGGCCGGGGCGGGCGCGCTGGCCGACCTGTTCATGGCCGGGCTCGAAGGCGCCGGGAGTTTCGAGCAAGCGCTCCTGCGTCTGGCGCAGACGATCTTGCGGAATTTGGTCACGCAGATGCTGCTTCGTGCCTTCGCGAATGCGGCGCCGGGCGGGCTCTTGAGCTTCGTCGGCGGGCTCATGGGGTTTGCCGATGGCGGTTACACCGGCGACGGCGGGCGGCTGGAACCGGCGGGCATCGTTCATCGAGGCGAGTATGTCCTGAGCAAGGCCGCGACCGCGCGCCTGGGCGTCCAGCGGCTCGACCAGCTCCACGCCGCGGCCCTGCGCGGTTACAGCGACGGCGGGCTGGTCGGCGACGGCGGCCGCGTCTCGCAGACCTTGAGCGAGTCGCAGCAGGCCCGGGCCGGTGGCGGTCAGCAGATCAGCATCAACGCGCCCGTCACGGTGAACGCCACCGGCGGCACCCAAGACCAGAACCGCGACCTGGCCGATCAGATGGGCCGGGCCGTCGAGCGCCAGATGCGCGCTGTGGTCATCGAAGAGCTGCGGCGGCAGCTCAGGCCGGGGAACATGCTGGGCCTCGCGCGCGCGTAGCCCGCAGGAGACTCTGGCCGGGCCGCTGGACGGGCAAGCCGGGCGCGGGAGGGGTAAGGGTGCGGCCGCGGGCGCGTGAGTCTGCAGGGTGCCTCCTGGCGAGTCTACGGGCCGCGAATCACTTTCGGATTGCATGTCAAGCGAAAATCGGGCATGATGGTGCTCGCCGTGAGGCACCGATGAACAGCGAACAGCACCGATTGTCATCCGCATCTTGATGCGACCCCGGGCAGGCAACCACCGCCCGCGACATACCAGCCCAAGATAGAACGCCGGCACCGGGAACATGACCGGGCAGCGAGTCGCCTAGCTGGAAGGTGCAGGAAAGATCGGCCGCAAGCCCAAGGTCTGGTTCCGCTCCCCTACAGAGATGTAGGACGCCCCAGATGGTCGCCGCCAGTCCTCAGGACGAAAAGGCACAACAAGACGGTTGCTCTGTGCGGTGAACTTCGGTTCTGGGCCACAACAACCGATCACGCCCGGGTTGGAGGAAAGCCCAGCGTGATGCGCAGCCGCGAGGCTGTAACCGCTTGGTCGAAAGACCGGGAATCGGGGCGCTGCTAGGTCATGGAAGCCACCTAGCGTATCGAGCCCTTCACCACCTGTTAGACGCAGAGATTCTCCCCCTGGGATGACGTTGATTGGTTTCAACGTTGTCTCGGGGGGAAAGTCCTATTTCCGCAGGTGATCCTCAACCTGCATGAAAACACACGAAACCATGGACGCGAGGGCAAGCAGCGAGCGAAGCGAGCTGTGCAGCACTCGCGGCCCCGCGCGAGCGAAGCGAGCGCCCCAACTCCAACCCGACAATCTGACCCTAGAGGAAACATCACCATGATGCCCTTCAAGCCCCTCGACATCGCGAAATTCTTCACAGACCCCACCAAGCAAGCTGACAGGCTGCGCGCCAGCCTGCACACGCTGCCTGAAATCCCGCAGCACGTTCTGGATCAGATCGTGCAGGCGGAACAGGCGCGCGGGGCACTGGACGCCATCAAGCTCAGGACGCAGCCCACCCGGGCTTGAAACCTGAGCGATGCATCCCCAGATGCGCAAAATCAGATGAGGGTGATCAGTAAGCAGTTCGTCCCTCGGCGAGAGGAACCCCGGTTGCGCAAGCGCCGGGGTTCTTTCGTGCCTGATGGTTGCGTTGCGACCGGCCCCCGCACCCCCTCCCTGGGCGGCATGTGGGCGGCCTCGTTTTGCAGGTAAGTATGATATTACTTAGTAATATCAATGCGTTACCAGAAAATCCTATTGAAATTCTGCCGCCGATAAGGTAGGTAGGGAGGACTCTTCAACCCGGAGTCGCCATGACCAACTTCCTCCCCGACCATCGCTATTACCGCCTCGTTGAAAACCTCATGGAGGGGTTCATCCGCGCGGCGTCGTCTCCCATGACTGACATGCGCAACGAGACCATCAACGCGCTCGCCACGGCCGACATCATGCCGAGCTGCGCGCGCGGTGATTTCGAGCGTGACGCCGGCGGCACGACCGGAGCGGTTCAACGCACCTCTCCTCCTGATTTGGTGACGCTGCCGATGACCGTGCGGCGGTATCAGGCGTTTATTGCTGAGGTGCATGAGGGCGTTACCGACGCTTTGACGGAGGCTATGCCTACCTTGTCGCTTCCCGGTCATGTCCTCGGCGCCGAAGACGTTGAGAAGGTCGAAATCTGGGACTTGGGTTCCGGGCGTTTGATCGTCGCGATGCACCAGGTCAAGAGTCCGGGCGTGGTCAATGTGATCACGCGCCGCCCGACGCCTGGCATCTATCGGACTGTCGATATCATGCTGCACGAGATGCGCGACGGGGAGGCGATGTGATGGCCACGAACCTGGAAACGCTCCTTGCTGACCCGGCGATGCAGCGGATCATCGAGCGGAACACGCGCGTCTATAATCGCATGACCGCTTCCCAGCATCGTTTCATCAACGCGGTGGAAGCCTACGTCCACGACGAGGTAGGCGATGCTTTGAGCAACGACGATGCCGCCGAGCGCGAGCTCTACATCGCTTGCGGCAAGGTCTGGTCAGACGGCGGCAGGGTGCCCCGGTCGGACTGGGACGATGTGAATGACGCGATTGGAAATGCCTTCGACGCTGACGAGTGGCACGCCAGCGGCAACACGTTCGCCGGCGCCGCGCGTCGCATCCGTTCGTCGATCCTCCTCAAGGCGCTCGACACCAAGAGCGCCGAGGACCGCGACAAGGGGATCGCCAACGATGCACTCACGGCGGCGCGTCTTCGCTCTGCGGTCAACGAGCTGATCGCCGAACTCGATACGTTGAGGGTCAAGAACGTCAAGAACGTTGCGATGATCGAGCGGATTACCCCGGAGCTCGCTTCCTTGCGTCATCAGATCGACACGCTGGTGCCGCCCGCGACCCCCGAGCCCACCCCGGCGCCTGGCAGCATCGAGGCTCTGCAGGCGCTGCTCGCCACGATGGAAGCGGCGAATGCGCCTGTTTCTTCGGCGCCCGTGGCTTCGGCGCGCGTGATGACCGAGGAAGAGCTTCTGCACGAGCTGGCCAACCTCAAGTGAGGCCCGGGCGCGTGTCGGGCCGCTGAACAGGGTGCCAGATGATCATGAGGGGCGGGGCGAAAGTCCCGCCCTTCGTCTATCCGGCCGACTCGACCCGTCGCAAGTGCGCGCTGCGGACCGCCTCAAGGGCTTCTTCCATGGTCCCGGCCTCGCCGTTTACGGCTGGAACGAGCTGGTAGAACCAGAGCCACACGTCGCGCTGCGGGTTCTGGCGCATGCCGAGGTAGACGCGCCCCACATGCCGCCTGTCGGTGAACACCAACCAGTCGTCGTTCTTTCCCCGCCATGTTCGTCGCCGTGTCCACATGGATAGAACGTAGCATGAACATCCGCGAGTCGCTATACAGAGGTAATGCCGAGCCCATGTCGGGCGGTGTTCGCCGTGCTGATGTGCCGCCTATGCGGTCCTCGCGAGTGTTCCGGTTGTCGAGTGTTCCGGTCTCGTAAGGTCTTGATTTTACTCAATAAAATGAGATGGCTGGGGCGGTAGGATTCGAACCTACGGTACACGGTACCAAAAACCGATGCCTTACCACTTGGCCACGCCCCAACTGCGGCGGTATTTACCCAAGTGAGTCCGAGGCCGCAAGGGGGGTGTTGGAAAAAAACATGACAGGATTTCAGTGGTCCCGAGGATCGGCGGAACCGGCCCGGAAAGACTGTTGAACTGCACGAGGCCCCCGTCTTCGGGGCTGTGGATGCGCGGGGATCCGCGACGCGCTGGCCGGGGTGCGGGGCGGCGGGATGGGCCGGGCCGCGACACATGAGCCTCGCGGCGGGGGGATTCGGGTCCAGTGCCCCCAGGCTGAGCCGTATTGGGTTCAGCGCGGCCTTGATTCCTTGCCGGGGCGTCGGTGCCGATCCTGGTGTTGCGGTGGTTGCCGGGGGGCAGATCGCGTGCAGGTCGCGCTTTTCGGACGGTGCAACACGGTATAGAGCCGGCGCGGAGAACGGAGTTGCCGATGAATTGGGATGTGATCGTGCTGGGCGCAGGCGCCGCCGGGCTGATGGCCGGGATCGAGGCCGCACGTCGGGGCCGGCGGGTGCTGGTGATCGACCATGCCAAGGCGCCGGGGGAAAAGATCCGCATCTCGGGCGGCGGGCGTTGCAATTTCACCAACCGGCAGATCGCCCCCGACCGGTTCTTGTCGCAGAACCCCCGTTTTGCCCTGTCGGCGCTGAACCGTTACACGCAGCATGATTTCATCGCCCGGATGAACCGCGCGGGCATCGCCTGGCATGAAAAGACGCTGGGCCAGTTGTTCTGCGACGGTTCGGCGCGGCAAGTTGTCGACATGCTTGTGCGTGACCTGTCCGAGGCCGGTGGCCAGTTGCTGCTGGGCAGGCGAATCCTGCGAGTCGAGTCGGGTTTCGCCGTTGTGACCGATCAGGACACCCACCGCGCCGCCGCGCTGATCGTCGCGACCGGCGGCAAGTCGATCCCCAGGATGGGCGCGACGGGCTTCGGCCATGCGCTGGCCGAGCAATTCGGCCTGCGTCTGGTCGAGACCCGCCCGGGCCTGGTGCCGCTGACCTTCACCGATTCCCAGCTGGACGGGATCCGTCCGCTGGCTGGGGTCTCGGTGCAGGCGCGGGTGGGGCTCGAAGGGGCAAAGATCACCTTTGACGAAGGGCTGTTGTTCACCCACCGAGGGCTTTCCGGGCCCTCGGTGCTGCAGATCTCCAGCTATTGGCGCGAAGGGCAGGCGATCCGGGTCGATCTGGCGGCCGGGCGCGACATCGCCGCCGAGGCGAACGCCGCGCGGGCCGAGCGCGGGAAACGGGATCTGGCGAATGCGCTCGACCTGCCCGAGGCGCTGGCGCGGGCGGTGGTGGCGCGGGCCGGGCTCTCGGGGAAACTGGGCGAGCAGTCCAGGGCGGCGCTCAGCGCGCTCGGTGACGCGGCGCACCGCTGGACTCTGGTCCCCGCCGGCACCGAGGGCTGGCGCACCGCCGAGGTCACGCTGGGCGGCGTCGACACGCGCGATCTCGACGCGAAGACGATGCAGGCGCGCGCGGTGCCCGGGCTCTATTTCGTGGGCGAGGTGGTCGATGTGACCGGCTGGCTGGGCGGCTACAACTTCCAATGGGCCTGGTCGTCGGGCTGGGCGGCGGGGCAGGCGGTCTGAACCCGCGCGCGCTTGGTCAAGAAACCCTGAACGTCCCATCTTTGCGTCTCAAATATCCTGGGGGTGAATTGCCGCAGGCAAGAGGGGGCAAAGCCCCCTTCAGGCTCGCGGCACGCGAGCCCGGCCCAAACGGCGGAGCGGATCTTTGATCCGTGACAGAGTGCGGGAGCCTCCCCCGGGCTGTCCCCCTGCCACCCGCAATCGCCCGGCAACCGCCTTGCATGACGCCGCCCCCCGCCTTATGCGGGCGGGCGAAAGGGGAACTCCATGCGCGCCTTGTCCTCCGACCTCGGGGCTTCGCCTCTGATCGTGCTGACCCGCCCGCAGATGGGCGAGAACATCGGCGCTGCGGCGCGGGCGATGCTGAATTTCGGCCTCGAACACATGCGCCTTGTCGCACCGCGCGACGGCTGGCCGAACCCGGCGGCGGTGGCGATGGCCTCGGGCGCCTCGCCGGTTCTGGACCACGCGGGCGTGTTCCCGGACGTAGGCGCCGCGGTGGCTGATTGCGACTATGTCTATGCGACGACCGCACGGGGTCGGGGGCTGGTCAAGCCAGTGCTGACGCCCGAGGCGGCGATGGTCGAGGCGCGCGCGATGATTGCCGCCGGCAAGACGGTGGCCGTTCTCTTTGGCCCCGAACGCGCGGGGCTCGAAAACGAGGACATCGCCCACGCGAACGCCATCGTCACGATTCCGGTGAACCCCGGCTTTTACTCGCTCAACCTCGCGCAGGGCGTCCTGCTGCTGGCCTATGAGTGGATGCGCGGCACCACGCAGGTGCCCGGCGCGCGGCTGGAACTGGCCGGCACCGACATGGCCAGCGCGATCGAGATCGAGAAGCTGGGCGATCATTTCGAGGAGAAGCTCGACGCCTCGGGCTTCTTCTTTCCACCTGAGAAGGCGCCGGGGATGAAGCTGAACCTGCGCAACATGCTCAGCCGCTGGGCGATGACGCGCTCCGAGGTGCAGACGCTGCACGGCATCTTGCGGCAACTGGCCCGCAGGGGCTGACACGCACGGCCTTGAAGCGGCCCCACGGGGGCAATAGCTTGCGCGGGGCAAAGGAGACACGCATGGCGAAACGTCCGATCTTCGAGGAAACCAGCGCCCCGGCCACGCGCCCCGCGGCCCCGGCCAAGGGCAGCGTGATCGAGGGCCGCGCCGGCGCGCGCAAGGCGATTCGCGTCTGGCTGTGGGTGATGTTCGCGATGGTCGTCGCGATGATCATGCTGGGCGGGATGACCCGGCTGACGGATTCGGGCCTGTCGATCACCGAGTGGCGGCCGATCACCGGTGCGCTGCCGCCGATGTCCGAGGCCGACTGGATGGCCGAGTTCGACCGCTATCGCCAGATCGACCAGTATCACCTGATGAACCAGGGCATGACCCTGACCGAGTTCCAGTTCATCTACTGGTGGGAATGGTCGCACCGCCAGCTGGGCCGGTTGATCGGCGTCGTCTGGGCGCTGGGGTTCCTGTGGTTCTGGGTGCGCCGGCAGATCCCGGCGGGCTGGGCGCTGCGTCTGGCGATTCCGGGGCTTCTGGGCGGGCTGCAAGGTGCGATCGGCTGGTGGATGGTGGCCTCGGGCATCACCCAGGGCGAGGGGATGACGGCGGTGGCCAGCTATCGGTTGGCGACGCATCTGGGGCTGGCCTTTGTCATCCTCGGCGTGCTGGCCTGGTATGCGATGCTGCTGGGGCGTTCGGAATCGGCGCTGTTGCAGGCGCGGCGCGGGCGCGAGGCCAAGCTGTTCTCGCTCTCCACCGGGCTGATGCATTTCGCCTTCCTGCAGATCCTTCTGGGCGCGCTGGTTGCCGGCATCGACGCCGGGCGCGGCTATACCGACTGGCCGCTGATGGCCGGGGGCATCCTGCCGCCGGGCATGTGGGATCTGTCGCCGGTCTGGCGCAACCTCTTTGAAAACGACGGCACGGTGCAGTTCATCCACCGGGTGTCCGGCTATCTGCTAGCGGTGTTCGGCGTGGTGGTCTGGGCGCGGGGTCGGCGCAGCACCTATGCGGGCACCCGCCGGGCCTTCCACTGGGTGCTGGGCGTGCTGGCCGCGCAGATCACGCTGGGCGTGGTTACGGTGATGCATGGCGCGCCGGTCGATCTGGGGATCAGCCATCAGTTGACGGCGGTCCTGCTGTGGGTGCTGATCCTGCGCGCCCGTCTTCTCGCCCAGTATCCGATGGGCGGCACGATCCGGGGGAACGCATGAGCATCCAGCACAACGACGCCTTTGCGGCGATCCTCGAGCATGAGCGCACCAGCTGGTCCTTGGGCCAGGTAATGGGCCGGTTGGGCTGGGATCAGGAGACGATGATGCCGCGCGGCGCGGCGGTGCAACGCTCCGAGGAAATGGCGGCGCTGGAGACCGTGCTGCACGCCCGGCGCACCGATCCGCGGCTGGGCGAGTGGCTCGAGGCCGTCGAGGCCCCGGATGCCGCCGGTGCCGCGATCCTGCGCCATGTGCGCCGCTCGTATCAGCGCAACACCCGCGTGCCCGCCGATCTGGCGGCCGAGATCGCCCGCGTCACCTCGGTCGCGCAGGGCACCTGGGCCGAGGCCCGCGCGCGCGATGACGTGGCGCATTTCCTGCCGACGCTGGCCCGGGTGATCGACCTGCGCCGGCAAGAGGCCGCGGCGCTGGCGCAGGGCGGCAGCCTGTATGATGCGCTGCTGAGCGACTACGAACCCGGCATCACCGGCGACGAGATCGCGGCGATGTTCGCGCGGATGCGGGTGCGGCTGGTCGCGCTGCGCGAAAAGGTGCTGGGCGCCGCCCACCAGCCCGCGCCCTTGCGCGGGGAATACGGGCGCGAGGGGCAGCTCAGGCTGTCGCGCTCGGTGGCCGAGGTGTTCGGCTATGACCTGAGCAAGGGACGGCTGGATCTGGCGGTGCATCCGTTCAGTTCGGGTTCGGGTGCGGATGTGCGCATCACTACCCGTGTGGCCGAGACCGATCCGTTCAACTGCCTTTACTCGACGATCCACGAGACCGGTCACGCCTGTTACGAACAGGGGATCGACGCGGCCTATCACTTCACCCCTCTGGCCGAGGGCGTGTCGATGGGTGTCCATGAAAGCCAGAGCCGGATCTACGAGAACCAGCTTGGCCGCTCGCGGGCCTTTACCGGCTGGCTGCATGGCCAGATGGTGCATGAATTCGGCGATCTGGGGATGGAAGCCGAGGGGTTCTATGGCGCGGTCAACCGGGTGCAGCCGGGCTATATCCGCACCGAGGCCGACGAGGTGCATTACAACCTGCACATCATGATGCGCTTTGATCTGGAGCGCGCGCTGATCGCCGGCGATCTGCAGGCCGGCGATCTGGAGGTGGCGTGGAACGACCGGTTCGCGGCCGATTTCGGCGTGGCGGTGGACCGGCCTTCGCACGGGATGTTGCAGGATGTGCATTGGTCGGTGGGGTTGATGGGCTATTTTCCGACCTACAGCCTGGGCAATGTCTATGCCGGTTGCCTGATGAAGGCACTGCGCGACGCGGTGCCGGATCTGGACGCGCAGCTGGCGCGGGGCGATCTGGCGGCGGCGACCGGCTGGCTGCGCGCGGCGGTGCAGCGCCACGGCGGGCTTTACGAGCCGCGCGAGACGATTGCGCGGGCCTGCGGGTTTGAGCCCTCGGAAGGGCCGCTGCTGGACTATCTGGAAGCCAAGTTCAGCGATCTTTACGGCGTCTGAGCGCGCACCCCTCATGCAAAAAGGCCGGGCAGGGCGCCCGGCCTTTTCGTTTGTCACACGCCCCTCAGCGAATGTCGCGGAAGCAGCGGAAGCCCAGGTGATAGTTGCTGTGGCTGCCCACATCGAGCACGCGCGAGCCATGCCAGAACGGCGCCCGCCAGCGCGCCCAGTGCTCATGCGCGCGCACCGTGTCCCAGATGAACCACGAGCCCTTCATCTCGGTCACGCCCAGTTCGCGCGAGCCGCGGCTGGCCATCTGGCTTTCGTTCAGCGGCAGGTTCATGTGCTCGGCGGCATTGCCGTCGATGTCATAGACCCCCAGCGGCGAATGGCATTGCGGGAACGAGCCCGCCGGATAGGTGTTCGACCCGCAGCCCGAGAACGAGCCGCCGTTGCAGCCCGGGGTCTTGAAGCTGCCGGTGGCGCAGACCCCGCTGCGCCAGGTGCCGATCGAATAGACGTTCGACTGGCTGGCGTAATGGGCGTTGTGCCAGGCGCGCATCGCCTGCTGGCTGCCCAGCTGGAACTGGTAGTCGGGGGGCAGCAACTGACCGGCCGCAGCCCCTTCCCATTCATGCGCGTCGCCCATGCGCGCGCCCTCGGCCCAGCACAGCAGAGCGGCTTCGCGCGCGGTGACCCAGGTGACCGGATAGGCCAGCGGCACGTTGGGGTATTCGAACATGAAGGCGCAGACGCGTGCGTCCTCGGGGCGCTCGGTCTCGGGGTTATAGAGGGGCACCTCGTAGGGGTGGCCGCAGATCCGCTCGAATCGCGCGTTGCGATAGGCGCGGCGCACGCTGTCGACGGTGCCCCCCTGACGCGCGGCGGCTTCCTCGGGCGTCATCGGGTGGCGGGTGACGGCGGGGTTGCCCTGGCCGATCCGGCTGGAACCGGCGAAGATCTCGCGGATGCGGGCCATTTCCGAGGCCGAGAGCCCGCGCACGCGCTGCATCTCGCTCAGCATCGCCTCGTTGTTCTGTTGCAGCGTTTGCGCCGCCGCCGGCAACGGCGCCAGGGCGAGCCCCAGCGCCAAGGTCAGTTTCAACAGCCTGTTCATGGTCGCCTCCTTAGCGGCGCAGCAGGTAGAAGAAATCGCGGTTGTCGGAAAACTCGATGAACCGGCCCATCGGCGAGCCATCGCGGTGACGGCTGTCGGATTCCGCCATCCGCCGGTCCAGATGCACGATCGAGAACTCCTCGGACCCGGCCTCGCGCGGATAGATCGCGGCATAGGTCAGGTCGAGCGAGTTCATGTCGAGCAGCATCGCATAGTCGCAGTGATAGGCCTGAAAGGTGCGCGCCATGCCCGAGGGGGTTGCCGCGCTGAACACCGCATAGATCAGCATCTGCCGGTCCTCGACGGTGCGCATGCACAGGCCCGAGCGCAGCGTCCTGAGCTGCGCCTCGGCCGAACCCGACCAGTTGCCGCCCATCCAGCTTTGCACCTGCGCGCCGGGCACGCCCACGCCCTCGTCGTTGGGCTCGATGACCGCGGTGCCGTTCTGGCGGGCAAAGCGGATGTTGGGCAACAGGAAGTTCAGGCTGTCGTCCCAGGTGCCCATCTGCACCGTGCCATCGGTCAGCACCCAGACCGTCGCCAGCCCCGGCTGCAGCCGCGACAGCACCACGCCGTTGACCAGAAACCCGTAATGGTGGCCGTGGTTGGTATAGGCGAAATCGGTCAGCCGCCAGGCGCCGTGGTCGCGCTTGAACCCGCCGGCAAAGATCGCGGCGACGCGGTCGATGAACACCGGGTTCAGCATACCGGTCATCTGCAGCGGATCGACCGTGCCGAACCCGTCCGGCCCCGGCAGGTTATAGTCGCGCCCGGCGCCCGAGGGGCGCGGCGACCAGTCGACCTCGGGGTGCGAAGTGCCGATCTCATAGCGCAGGTCGAAGCGGCTCATGTCATAGGCGAACATGTGCACGTCGGCGTAATTCTCGACCCCGTCGAGGCCGTTCGCGCCGCGCACCGCCATCACCTCGCGGCTGACCATGCCGGGCTGCACGACGCTGGCATAGATGCCGGGCGCGTTCTGCACTGCATACCAGGCGCCGGCCTCCATCTGGGTGCTGTCCGCCCCGACCAGGTCGACGCGCAGGTTCGAACGCATCACCCGGGTGTCGCGCAGATCCGCATGCCCCAGCGCCGCGACGACTGCGCCGGCCTCGGCCTCGTCCATGACCTGCGAGGTGGTCAGATAGGCGTCCTCATAAAGGGTGTCCTTGATCAGGTTGATCAGGTTCTCGCCAAAGGGGACATAGCTGCGCAGGAATTCGGTGACGGATTCGCGCATCGTATAGCTGCCCGACCCGCGGTTGCGCAGGAACAGCCGCCCCTCGCAGATCGGCGCATAGGGCAGGCCCTGGTCGCGGGCTTCTTCCAGCTCGCCCTCCCAGGGGGTGCAAGTGATGGTGCCGGCGTCGCTCTCGATCACCAGCTCGTTCATGGACTCGCCCAGCGACACGGTGAAGAGTTCCGGCGCCGCGTTCTCCAGATGCCAGTTGCGCGACGAACGCCCCTCGCCGGTTTCCAGCAGGAACCAGGCATTGACGAACGGGTTGAGCGAGGTCAGCCGCAGCGCGGTGCCATCCGTGCCGGTGCCGGTCAGGGTGACGCGGAACGGCTGGAAATCGACGACGCTGCGCCGATAGTCCTGTCCGAATTCGGCAAACTGGGCGGCGCGCTGCGCGGCGGGCATATACCAGGGCGCCAGGGTGTCGGCAGCGGCGGGGGCAGCAAAAAGGCAGGCCGCCGCAAGGATCGGTGCGGCGCGCAAGGGGGCCGGAAAGCCAGCAAAGGGCAAAACGTCTTCTCCCGAAATCTCTTTATTCATTTTGGCGCCGGCGGGCTGCAAACAGCCACAGAATCCGGTGCCTTCGGCGCAGCCTGCAACAATCGGTCGATTCAGGCAACAGCCGACCGGCGGGGTTCTGCCGCTCTCAACACATGTTGAAGGGATGCCACTTGACGGTGCATTGCCTGCGCCCGGTGCAGCACCTGCATACAAAGGCATACCGATTGATTTTCCCCGTCCCGCAGGCTAGGACACCGCCAAACCGCTAGGAGAGTCCGATGACCGCGACCCGCACCGAAACCGACAGCTTCGGCCCGCTCGAAGTTCCCGCCGACAAGTATTGGGGCGCGCAGACGCAGCGTTCCATCATCAACTTTCCGATCGGTTGGGAACGTCAGCCGGTGCCGATCATCCGCGCGCTCGGCGTGATCAAGAAGGCCTGTGCGCTGGTCAACAAGGCGCAGGGCGACATGGATGCCGGGCTGGCCGATGCCATCGCCGCCGCCGCGACCGAGGTGATCGACGGCCGCTTTGACGACAACTTCCCGCTGGTGGTCTGGCAGACCGGCTCGGGCACGCAGTCCAACATGAACGCGAACGAGGTCATCTCGAACCGCGCGATCGAGATGCTGGGCGGGGTCATGGGCTCGAAGAAGCCCGTGCACCCGAATGACCATTGCAACATGGGTCAGTCGTCGAACGACACCTTCCCGACCGCGATGCATGTCGCCATCGCCATGCAGGCGCGCGACGTGCTGCTGCCCGGGCTGGAGAAGCTGCAGCGCGCCCTGGCCGCCAAGGCCGAGGAATTCAAGGACATCATCAAGATCGGCCGCACCCACACGCAGGATGCGACGCCGCTCACGCTGGGGCAGGAATTCTCGGGCTACGCCAAGCAGGTCGAACGCGGGATCGAGCGGGTCAGGATGTGCCTGCCGCATATCTACGAACTGGCGCAGGGCGGCACCGCCGTTGGCACTGGCCTGAACACCAAGGTCGGCTGGGATACCCGCGTCGCCGCCCAGATCGCCGAGATCACCGGTCTGCCCTTTGTCACCGCGCCGAACAAGTTCGAGGCGCTGGCTGCGCATGACGCGATGGTCATGTTCTCGGGCGCGCTGAAGACCGTGGCGGCCTCGCTCTTCAAGATCGCCAACGACATGCGCCTTCTGGGCTCGGGCCCGCGCTCGGGTCTGGGCGAGCTGATCCTGCCGGAGAACGAGCCCGGTTCCTCGATCATGCCGGGCAAGGTCAACCCGACCCAGGCCGAGGCCCTGACGATGGTCTGTGCCCATGTCATGGGCAATGACGCGGCGGTGGGTTTTGCCGGCTCGCAAGGGCATTTTGAGCTCAACGTCTACAACCCGATGATGTCCTACAATGTGCTGCAGTCGATGCAGTTGCTGGGCGATTCGGCCAGCGCCTTCACCGACAACATGGTGGTCGGCACGCAGGCCAACACGGCGCGCATCGACAAGCTGATGAAGGAATCGCTGATGCTGGTGACGGCGCTGGCGCCGACCATCGGCTACGACAACGCGACCAAGGTCGCCAAGACCGCGCACAAGAACGGCACCACCCTCAAGGAAGAGGCCATCGCGCTGGGGTTCGTCGACGCGGCGACCTTTGACCGGATCGTCCGGCCCGAGGACATGATCGGCCCCAAGGGCTGATCCCCACCGAATGGATGCAAAGGGCGGCGCCTCCGGGGGCCGCCCTTTCGTTTGACACGCGCGCCCTCTGCGGCAACATGGGGCGAGCGACAGGAGGGCCTGCGATGGAATGGCGCGGCAGACGGACCAGCAGCAATATCGAGGACCGGCGCGGTTCGCGTGGCGGCAGCGGCGGTGGCGGGCGCGGTCCGGGCGGCGCGCTGGGGATCGTCGGCACGCTGGTGGTCCTGCTGGTCGGCGCCTATTTCGGCGTCGATGTGACGCCCTTTCTGAACGGCGGCTCGGGCACCGTGGCCTCGGCCCCCGCGCCCTCCGGCCCCAACCGGATCGACGACGATCAGGAGGCCTTTGTGGCCACCGTGCTGGCCGAAACCGAACAGGTCTGGACCGAGATGTTCCGCGCCTCGGGGCAACGCTACCAGCCAACCACACTGGTGCTCTATTCCGGCGCCACGGGGTCTGCCTGCGGTGCGGCACAGGCGGCGATGGGGCCGTTCTATTGCCCGGGTGACAGCAAGGTCTATCTGGACACCGATTTCTTCCGCGTCATGCAGGACCAACTGGGCGCGGGCGGGGACTTCGCCAATGCCTATGTGATCGCCCATGAGGTGGCACACCATGTGCAGGATCTGCTCGGCACGCTGGGCGAGGTCAACGCCCGGCGCGCGCGGGTGTCCGAACGCGACTCGAACGCGCTCTCGGTGCGGATCGAATTGCAGGCCGACTGCTATGCGGGCATCTGGGCACAACGCGCGGCGCAACGCCTGCATGTGACCGACGCCGACATCCGCCAGGCGCTGGAGACGGCGGCGCGCATCGGCGACGACGCGCTGCAACGCGCGGCCGGGCGGCGGCCCGTGCCCGACAGCTTCACCCACGGCACCTCGCAGCAGCGGCAGGACTGGTTCTTCCGCGGCTACCGCTCGGGCGATCCCGGGCAATGCGACACCTTCCAGGCAAGGACGCTGTGATGGCCCAGGTGATCAACCTGCGCACCCGCCGCAAACAGGCCGCCCGCGCCGCCGCCCGCAAGGACGGCGACGCGAATGCCGCCAGGCACGGCGTCTCCAAGCCCGAGCGCAGCCTGGCACAGGCCCGGGCCGAGAAGGCCGCGCGTGATCTCGACGGCCACCGCCGCGAGTCCGAGGACTGAGCGCACGGCAATGACCCACACCGCCATCCCCCGCATCGACGCCGCCGCCCTTTTTGCCGGCGATCCCGCACAGATCGCCGAGGTCCGGCGCGGCGCGACCGAGGTCGGCTTCCTGACGCTTGACAATGCGCCGATCGACGCTGCCCGGGTGTTGCAGGTGCTCGCCGCCTATCGCGCCTTTTTCGTCCTGCCGGCGTCTGAAAAAGCCGCCGTTGACATGGCGCGCACGGGTTCGAACCGGGGCTGGGGCGGGCCGCAATCCGAGCAGGTCGACCCGCAGGCCAACCCCGACTACAAGGAAGTCTTCGATCTGGGATTCGAGGTGCCGGGCTCGCCCCTTGCCGTCCACGCGCCGAACCTCTGGCCGGCGCACCCCGCCGGCTTCCGCGAGACCCTGACCGCCTATTACGCCGAGGCCCGCGCACTGGCACTTCGGCTCCTCGGCGCGATTGCCGGCGCGATCGGCGAAGACCCGGCCTTCTTTGCCGATACGTTCGACCAGCCGATGGCGCTCTTGCGCGGCAACTATTACCCGCCACGCCCCGACTGGGCCGGCGACAAGGATTTCGGCATCGCGGCGCATACCGATTACGGCTGCCTGACGCTGCTCGCCACCGACGGCGTGCCCGGCCTCGAGGCGCTGACCCGGGCAGGCGACTGGGTGCCGGTGCAGGCTGACCCCGGCGCTTTCATCATCAATTTCGGCGAAATGCTCGAGATGTGGACCGGCGGCCGGGTCAAGGCGACGCTGCACCGGGTGCGCGGCAACGCCGAGGAACGCCTCTCGGTGCCCTTGTTCTTCAACCCGAACCCCGACACCAATGTCGCGCCCCCGGGCACGGGCCGCATGATCCGTGCCGCCGATCATCTGCAGAAACGCTTCAACGAAACTTACGTCCATCTGCAGAAAGCCGGCGCGCCCTGAGCGCGCGGGGCTTCGACGCGCCCTGGTCCTCTCACCGTGTTCCAAATACGCATACCCGGCAGGCCAGCAGGCTGCCTGTCCGGGCAAGGCGCCACCGCGCCCGGCCCAAACGCAGGCGCGGGCCCGTAGGTCCGCGACCGGCGTGCGGGAGCGCCCGGTTTCTCAGAAATGCAGCGCGCGGCCGTAGGCGTCCAGCACCGATTCGTGCATCATCTCGCTCAGCGTCGGATGCGGGAAGACCGTGTGCATCAGGTC
This sequence comes from Rhodobacter sp., assembly GCA_020637595.1. Taxonomy (GTDB): domain Bacteria; phylum Pseudomonadota; class Alphaproteobacteria; order Rhodobacterales; family Rhodobacteraceae; genus Pararhodobacter. The sequence continues at coordinate 288,220 of JACKKE010000001.1, forward strand.
TTCCTCGGTGGTTTCCAGCTGGCGGCCGATGACATAGCCCTGGATCATCTCGGTCACTTCCGCGCCGACCATATGCGCGCCCAGCAATTCGCCGGTCTTCGCGTCGAACACCGTCTTGACCAGCCCCTCGGGTTCGCCCAGGGCGATCGCCTTGCCGTTGCCGATGAACGGGAAGCGCCCGACGCGGACCTCATAGCCCGCTTCCTTGGCCTTGGCTTCGGTCAGCCCGACCGAGGCCACCTGCGGGTGGCAATAGGTGCAGCCGGGGATGGTGTTCGGCTTGATCGGGTGGACATGCTTGCCGGCGATCAGCTCGGCCACCATGACGCCCTCGTGGCTGGCCTTGTGCGCCAGCCAGGGCGCGCCGGCGATGTCGCCGATGGCATAGAGCCCCTCGACGCCGGTGCGGCAATAGGCGTCGGTGACGACATGGGTGCGGTCGATCTTGACCCCCAGCGCCTCCAGCCCCAGGTTTTCCACGTTGCCGACGATGCCGACCGCGGAAATCACCGTGTCGAACTCGGCGGTTTCCATCTTGCCGCCGGCTTCCAGATGCGCGGTGACCGTGCCGTTTCCGCGGTCCAGTTTCTTCACCGTGGTCTTCTCGCGGATCACCATGCCTTGCTTGGCGAACTGCTTCTTCGCAAATGCGGAAATCTCCGCATCTTCCACCGGCAGCACCCGGTCCATCACCTCGACGACCGTGGTCTTGGCGCCCAGCGTGTTGAAGAAGCTGGCGAATTCGATGCCGATCGCGCCCGAGCCGATGACCAGCAGGTTCTTCGGCATGCGTTTCGGCACCAGCGCGTGCTTGTAGGTCCAGACCAGATCGCCGTCGGCCTCGAGCCCCGGCAATTCGCGCGCGCGGGCGCCGGTGGCCAGCACGATCGACGGCGCCTTCAGCGTCTCGGTGCCCGTGCCGGTCTTGACGCTGACCGTGCCCTTGGCGGGCAGGGTGGCCTCGCCCATCACCACGGTGATCTTGTTCTTCTTCATCAGGTGGCCGATGCCACTGGACAGCTGCTTGGCCACCCCGCGCGAGCGTTTCACCACCGCGTCCAGATCATAGCCGATGTCGCCGGCCTTCAGCCCGAATTCCGCCGCGCGGTGCATCAGGTGGAACACCTCGGCCGAGCGCAGCAGCGCCTTGGTCGGGATGCAGCCCCAGTTCAGGCAGATCCCGCCCAGATGTTCGCGTTCGACGATGGCGGTTTTCAGGCCCAGCTGGGCGGCGCGGATCGCCGCCACATAGCCGCCGGGGCCGGCGCCGATAACGATGACATCGAAGCTCTGATCGGCCATGCCGTCCTCCCGTCTGAAAACTAGTTGAGTATTAAACTATTTCTTGGTGGCACGCAATCATGCTGTCGGGGCGGGCGTGACTAGCGGCGATGCGCGGGGTGCAGGGCTGGCGCGGGGGCCGTTTACTCCGCCATTCAGCCCCCGAAGGAGCGGACCAGCGCGCCATAGCCGCCCTCGTCGATGAACGCCTGTTCCGCGGGGGTGGTGGTGCGCCCCAGCGCCGCGTTGCGGTAGGGAAAGCGGCCGAACCGGCGGATGATCTCGCGATGGACGCGGGCGTGCAGCAGGTTGTTCGCGCCGCTCTCGGGCATCCGCGAGGCCATCAGGCAGACGCAGCGGTCCTGATCAAAGGTCGTCTCGGAATGCATCAGGGGCAGGTAGAAGAACTGCCGCATCGGTTCGGCCACCGACAGGTCCAGCCGGTGCTGCCAGGCGCGCATCGACACGGTGCGGGCCTTGGCGTCGGTGGCAAAGGATCGGGCATCGCCCCTGAACATGTTGCGCGGCATCTGATCGGTCAGGATCAGATAGGCGAGGATCCCTTCGGCGCAGCTCAGCCAGCGCCGGTTGCCCCCCGCGGCGGCCTCGTGCCAGTCGGTCAGGAAAGCGTCGCGGATGCGGGTGTCGAGCGCCTCGCCGCCGGCATACCAGCCCGCGGGTCCGATCTCGGTCCAGAAGTCCAGAATGGCATGGGCACGGGCGGGCAGATTGGGCATGGCGGCTCCTCCTTGGGGAAAGCCTGTGCCGCCATGCGCTGCGGGTCAAGCCCCGGGTTGGGGCGGATGGCCGTGTCCGGGGGCGGAATGGTCGTCCTCGGCGAGTTCCAGTGCCGCTTCGACGGTGATCACCGACGCGGTGGGCGAGAGAGCGGCATACGAGCCGCTCGCCTCGGGCGTGGTGCGGCGCTGGGTCATCCGCCACAGCGCATAGCCCGACAGGGCAAAGAAGATGATCGCCATGAACAGGAAAAAGCCCGAGGGGCCGATCGCGCCCATCAGCCAGCCGGTCAGGATCGGGCCAGAGATCGCGCCGACCCCGTTGATGAAGATCAGTCCGGCCGAGGCCGCGGCCATGTCGGACTGGTCCAGGTGGTCGTTCACATAGGCCAGAAGCAGCGAATAGAGCGGGTTCGAGATCCCGCCCATCAGCATCGCCACGGTGACCAGCACGGCAAAGGGCACGTCGACCAGCGACGGCAGCGTCACCACGACCCCGCCGGCCACCGCCAGCGCCAGGATCAGCAGGCGCCGGTCCATCCGGTCGCTGAGCCAGCCGATGGGGAACTGCAGAACCAGCCCGCCGACATAGATCGCCGCGACAAAGATCGACAGGTCGCGCACGTTCAGCCCTGCCTGCGTGCCCCAGACCGAGGCCATGCCGAACTGCGCCGAAAAGATCCCGCCCAGCAGGAACATGCCGACGCAGCCCAGGGGCGAGGCGGCATAGAGTTGGCGAAAGCTCATCGGGCGGGTGTTGTCGAAGGCGGGCACCGGCTGCACCGCCAGGAGGATCGGCGTGAAGGCCAGCGACACCAGCACCGAGGGGATGACGAACAGGATATAGCCGGACGGATCGGCCATGTTCAGCAGGATCTGCGCGGCGATGATGCCGATCATCTGCACGATCAGGTAAAGCGACAGCGTCTGTCCGCGGGTCTCGTTGGTCGAGGCGTTGTTCAGCCAGCTTTCGGCGGTGATGTAGACGCCGGAAAAGCTGAAGCCGATCAGCACCCGCATCAAGGACCAGGCGATCCAGTGCGGGGCCGCGGCATAGAGGATCAGCACCGCCGAGATCATCGACCCCAGCGCGGCGAACACCCGGACATGGCCGACCCGGCGGATCATCTCGGGCGCGAGGCGCGAGCCGAACAGGAAGCCGACGAAATAGCACGACATCACCACCGACATCTCGGTGGTGGTGAAATTCTCGATGCCGCCGCGGATCCCCAGCAGCGTTCCCTGCATCCCGTTCCCCAGCATCAGCAGCATCAGCCCGAACAGCAGGGCCCAGGTCGAGGCGAGAACTTTCAGCATGGCGGTCTCCGGGTCGGCAGTGAAGGGACTACCTAACATGATTCTGCGACCGGAATGTCAAGAAACCGGCATCGACCGGATCATTGGCGGCGTCCCGGGATGACGGTTTCGTGCGCGCGCGGTGTTGGCGCGGGCGACAGCGGGCAGTCCGGCGCTGAGGCGGCATTCGGGGCCTATTTCGCGCCCGTAAAGTATACAAGGAATGCGTATTATTGCGAATGCAAGAAAATTGTATACAAAATGCGCGAAGCGTGCAATGCTGATAGGGTAATAGGGATTCTTCACACGAATATCGGGGTGATTCTGGTGACGCTTGCTGAACGGGCCGTGGAAATGCTGAGGGATGCGATTCTGTCGGGGCGGCTTCCCGGCCCGCACGCGCTGACCGAGCGGCTGGTGGTGGAAACGCTGGGCATGTCGCGCACACCGGTCCGCGCGGCGCTGCAGACCCTCGCCAATGAGGGCTTGCTGTCCTACGAACCCCACCGCGGCTACAGCGTCCGGCAGATCACTGCCGAGAGCGTGACGGGGGCCTATCAGGTGCGCGGGGTTCTCGAAGGGCTGGCCTGCCACCAGCTGGCCGAGGCCGGGCTGTCGAAGGCAACCATCGAGACGCTTGGCGCCTGTGTGCGGCTGGGGCAGGAATTGCTGGCCGATGGCGGTGCGTCCTTTCGCCATGATGAATGGCGCGAGATGAACACCAATTTCCACCAGACCATCGCCCGTGCGGCGGGCAACGAGACCCTGCTCGAAACCCTGAGCCATGTGTCGCGTCTGCCCCTGACCTCGTTCAACACCATCGCCCTGATCGGCGCCACGCCGGATTTCAAGCTGCTCGAAGCCGCGCAGGCCGACCACGAGCAGATCTTCATCGCGCTTGTCTCGGGCCAGGCGGAGCGGGCCGAGACGCGGATGAAGGAGCATATCGCCGTCGCCGGCGCGCTGATCGCCAAGGGAATGGCCGAGGGCGAACAGCACCGGTCAAGGCCCGTTGCCGGCCGCGCCCGGCGATAGCCTCGCGCCTTCGGGCACCCCGTTCGTAAAACACCTCCAACTCGGTCGCGGTTCCGCGACCGACCTAGAAAGGAGCACGCCATGCTGCTGAAGATGAAAATGCTGGGTCTGGTCCAGGCCTTCCGTCTGGGGGCAAAGATCAACCGCGACTTTGCGCTGCGGCTGAAGGAAAAGACCCTCATTGTGCAGCTCAGCGTGCTGGACGTGCGCGAGCACCGCTATATCGAGTTTCGGGGCGGCAAGCTCTACAGCCGGCACAAGCAGCACCCCGCGCCCGACATCACCGTCAAGTTCAAGACCGAGGCGGTTGCGCACAAGCTGATGAATCCGAAGCAGGATTACCGCTTTATGATTCACGCGATGAAGAACTTCATGGTCGATATCGACGGGCCCGACGACCAGGCGTTCTGGTTCATGGAGACCATGCAGAAGCTGCTGCGCGTGCATCTGAAATACGGCGAGGACATGGGTAACGGTGTCCGCCGCTACGTCAGCAACAACAACGGCGGCCCGGTTCACGTCTATGTCCGCGATGACCGGATCCTGCGGATCACGCCGATCGAGTTCACGGCTGAGGACGCGGCCAGCTGGACGATCACCGCGCGCGGCAAAGCCCTTACCCCGCCGCGCCAGACCACCGTGCCGCCGCATGTCATGACCGCCAAATCGCTGGTCTATTCCAAGGACCGGCTGCTCTATCCGATGAAGCGGGTCGATTTCGATCCCGACGGCGACCGGAACATCCAGAACCGCGGCACCTCGGATTATGTGCGGATCAGCTGGGAGGAAGCCATCGCGCTGGTCGCCGGCGAGATCAAGCGTGTCAAGAAGACCTATGGCCCCGGCGCGCTGGCCTTTACCCATTCGGCGCACCAGAATTTCGGCAACGTGAACTATCTGCTCAGCTCTGCGTTCCGGTTCTTCAATCTTCTCGGCTTCACCAAAGTCCATTCGAACCCGCAAAGCTGGGAAGGCTGGTATTGGGGCGCGGTGCACCACTATGGCCATACCATGCGGCTGGGGCAGGGCGAGGTGTTCGGCCAGGTCGAGGACATCCTGAAGAACACTGACATGATCGTCTTCTGGTCCAGCGACCCCGAGGCGACGAACGGCTGCTATGGCGGGCTCGAAGGGACGATCCGGCGCATGTGGGCCAAGGAGCTGGGCATCGAGTTCGTCCACATCGACCCCTATTTCAATGAAACGGCGGCGCTGATGGGCGGCAAGTGGATCGCGCCGCGGCCGGGCACCGATCCGGCGCTGGCGCAGGCGATCTGCCATGTGTGGATCGAGGAAGATCTCTACGACAAGTGGTATGTCGAAAACCGCACCACCGGCTTCGCGCAATGGGCCGACCACATCATGGGCCGCGACGACGGCACCCCCAAGACCCCCGAATGGGCCGAGGCCGAAACCGGCGTGCCGGCGCGCGATATCCGGGCGCTGGCGCGCAAATGGGGCAAGTCCAAGACCTATCTGGGCGCCGGTGGCTTCGGCAACACCTTTGGCGGGGCCTGCCGGGGGGCGACGGGCACCCAATGGGCACGGATGATGGTCATCCTGATGGGCATGCAGGGCTATGGCCGGCCCGGCGTGAACTTTGGCAACCTGCAGGGCGGCACGCCGATCGACTTCAACTTCTGGTTCCCCGGCTATGCCGAGGGCGGGATCTCGGGCGATCTGGCCTTTACCGCGAATGGCGCGATCAACTATCAGCAGATCCCGCATATCATGACCATGAACAACGTGCGCCAGCAGATCCCGCGCATGCAGTTCCCCGAAGCGATCTTCGAGGGCAAGGCGCGTGGCTGGCCGACGGACGTGGCGGGGATCCATTCCCAGTTCGCGCCGATCGGCTATCCGCTGCCCGGCAACGCACCGATCCGCATGATCTACAAGTTCGGCGGCTCGCAGTTCGGCACGCAATGCAACTCCAACCGCTGGGTCAAGACCTATCTGAACGAGGGGATCGAGTTCGTCGTGAACCAGTCGGTCTATATGGAAGGCGAGGCGAAATTCGCCGATATCGTCCTGCCGGCCTGCTCGGCCTATGAACGCTTCGACATCAGCGAATGGGCGCAGGCCGGCGGCTATGCACCGCAATATCCGACGCAGCTGAACCACCGGGTCGTCACGCTGCAGCACAAATGCATCGAGCCCCTGGGCGAGTCGAAATCCGACTATGCGATCTTCAACGAGATCGCCAAGGAGCTGGGCCTGTCGATGATCTATTCCGAGGGGATGGACGAACTCGGCTGGTGCAAGCGGATCTTCGAGGGGTCGGACCTATCGCAGCTGACGAGCTGGTCCAAGTTCCTGAAAAAGGGCTATTTCGTCGTGCCGGCCCCGCGCGAGGACCAGCGCGCGCCGACCGCGTACAGCTGGTATTACGAGGGGCGCAAGAAAGACGTCCCCGAGATGCAGCCACTGCCTGCCGACTATACCGAGAAGTTCCTGCACGAATTGCAGCCGATCAGCGGCAAGTTCGAATTCGTGCCGAAGACGCTCGAGATGGCCGACGATCCCGACCGCCCGCCGGTCAACCGCTACATTCCCAGCTGGGAAGGCACCGCGACCAAGGATCTGCTGGCGAAATATCCGTTGCAGATGGTGTCCGCCCATCCGCGCTATTCCTTCCACACCCATGCCGATGGCAAGGACAGCACGATCAACGACATCGCGGTGCACCGGAATCTGGTCGATGGTCACTATTACCTGCAGATGCGGATCAACCCGCAGGATGCCGCCGAGCGAGGGCTGAAGGATGGCGACCTGCTGCGCGCCTACAACGACCGGGGCGAGGTGATCTTTGCGTGCAAGATCAGCCCGCGGGTGATGCGCGGCGTGGTCCATACCTACGAGTCCTCGGCGGTCTATCAGCCGCTGGGCAAGCCCGGTGAATCGACCGATATCGGCGGCTGCGCCAACCAGCTGACGAACCACCGCAGCCAGATCCGTGGCGGCAGCGCGATGGCGCCGAACGCCTGCCTGGTGCAGATCGAACCCTGGACCGGGGCGGTCGCGTCCCTGTCCTTGCAAGCCGTGCAAACCCAGCTGGAGGCGGTGAAATGAGCGACAAGCAATGGGTCATGGTCGTCGACGCGGCCAAATGCGAGGCCTGCTACAACTGTTTTCTGGCGGTCAAGGACGAGCACATCGGCAATGACTTTCCCGGCTATTGCGCGCCGATGCCGCTGCACGGGCAGAACTGGGTCGAGATCCGCCACAAGCACCGCGGCACCGCCCCGGTCGTGACGGCGCATTCCATCCCGGTCATGTGCAACCAGTGCGAGGATGCGCCCTGCCTGCGCGCAGCCCGGGACGGGGCGATGTATCGCCGCCCGGACGGCATCGTGATGATCGACCCGGTCAAGGCCAAGGGGCAAAGGAGCCTGGTGAAATCCTGCCCCTACGGGCACATCCACTGGAACGAGGAGCTGGAGCTTCCGCAGAAATGGAACTTTGACGCGCATCTGCTGGACCAGGGATGGACCCGCACCCGCGGCGAGCAGGTGTGTGGCACCGGGGCACTGACGTCGATGAAGGTGAGTGCCGCCGAGCTGGCCGCGTTGCGCAGCCGCGACGATCTGGAGGTGCTGGAGCCGCAGTTCAGAACCACGCCGCGGATCTTCTACAAGAACCTCCACCTGATGACCAAGTCCTTCATTGCCGGAACCGTGGTCGCGGTGGTCAACGGCGTCGAGGACTGCGCCGAGGGGCGGGTCGTTGTGCTGTCGCAGGACGGGCAGGAAGTCGCCCGCGCCACCACCGATGCCTTTGGCGAGTTCATGGTCGACGGGCTGGCCCCGAACAGCGGCATCTATGACATCGGTCTGGCCGAAGGGGCGGGGGCGCTGTGCCGCTGCGAGCTGAAGGACGACAGCCTCTATGTCGGGGTGCTGACCGCCTCGGCCTGACGTGCCGGGCGGCCCGGCCCGCGGATCAACGGAAAACCCGCCTGCGCGACAACGCAGGCGGGTTCTGTTCCGAGGGGAGGGAGGAAAACCCCCGGAAACCGGCGGGGCTCAGCGGACGACGGCGCCGCCACCCGAATGCCAGGCGTGCAGGTTGCCCAGGTTCTGGACGTTCTCGAACCCGTGGTTCGACATCAGCATCGCCGCACGGCCCGAACGCGCGCCCGAGGCGCAGTAGAGATAGATCGGCTGCCCGTCTTTCTTGGCCTTGGCCAGACGCTTGTCGAAATGGCCCGAGTTGGGGTCAGCGGACAGGTGCAGCCGGCTCAACGGCAGGTTCAGCGAACCCTTGGCCTTGCCGCCAAAGCGGACTTCGTCTTCTTCACGGACGTCGACCAGCAGGGCCTCGCCCGCGGTGACCTGGCGCACGACCTCGACCGGATCGAGGCGCGGGCCCGAGTTCATCATCGAACCGAACAGATTGAACATCACGATCTCCTTGCGATGCGCCGGGCCATGACGGCGTGGCGTTACGAGAGGGTATATAGCAGGCCGGCATAAACATTCAAGAAAAAGAATATGAAAAACGGGGTCTGCGCGGCATTTTTTTGCTGCAGCGCAATAGTTCCCCTTACGTTCTGCATTTCCGGTTGGAGACTCGCGCGGCGCGGTCTATGTTGCGCCGCAGGATAGCAGGGTGCGCCGGGGAACGGGAATGGCCGAGCAGAAGTTCATCGAAATCCGCGGCGCACGCGAGCACAATCTCAAAGGCATCGACGTCGACATTCCGCGCGACCAGCTGGTGGTGATCACCGGGCTGTCGGGGTCGGGGAAATCCTCGTTGGCCTTCGACACGATCTATGCCGAGGGTCAGCGCCGCTATGTGGAATCGCTCAGCGCCTATGCGCGGCAATTCCTCGACATGATGCAGAAACCCGATGTCGAGCATATCGCGGGCCTTTCCCCGGCGATCTCCATCGAGCAGAAGACCACCTCGAAGAACCCGCGTTCGACCGTCGGCACGGTGACCGAGATCCACGATTACCTGCGTCTGCTCTTCGCCCGCGCCGGCACGCCCTATTCGCCGGCCACCGGCCTGCCGATCGAGGCGCAGCAGGTGCAGGACATGGTCGACCGGGTGATGACGATGGAGGAGGGGACGCGCGCCTATCTGCTTGCCCCCATCGTGCGCGACCGCAAGGGCGAATACAAGAAAGAGATGCTGGAACTGCGCAAGCAGGGGTTCCAGCGGGTCAAGGTCGACGGCACTTTCTACGAACTCGAAACCCCGCCGGACCTCGACAAGAAATTCCGCCATGACATCGACGTGGTGGTGGACCGGATCGTCGTGCGTTCGGGGATGGAGACGCGGCTCGCCGACAGCTTCCGCACCGCGCTCGATCTGGCCGACGGCATCGCCGTGCTGGAGACCGCGCCCTCCGAGGGAGAGCCCGAGCGCATCACGTTTTCCGAGAATTTCGCCTGCCCGGTATCCGGCTTCACCATCCCGGAAATCGAACCGCGGCTGTTTTCCTTCAACGCGCCCTACGGGGCCTGTCCGGCCTGCGACGGGCTGGGGGTGGAACTGTTCTTTGACGAGCGTCTGGTGGTCCCGGACGCGATGCTGCGGCTGGAAGACGGGGCGATTGCCCCCTGGCGCAAGGGCAAGACGCCCTATTTCCTGCAGACCATCGAGGCGCTGGCCAAGCATTATAAATTCGACGCCAGGAAGCCGTGGCGGGATCTGCCGGATACGGTCAAGCAGGTGATGCTCTATGGCTCGGACGGGGCGGAAATCCCGTTCCGCTATGACGACGCGGGCCGGGTTTACAACGTCACCCGCGCCTTCGAGGGGGTGATCCCCAACATGGAGCGGCGCTACAAGGAAACCGACAGCGCCTGGGTGCGCGAGGAATTCGAACGCTATCAGAACAACCGTCCCTGTTCGACCTGCGGCGGCGCGCGGCTGAAGCCTGAGGCGCTGGCGGTCAAGATCGGCGGGCTGCACATTTCGCAGGTCAGCGAAATGGCGATCAAGGAGGCGCTGGCCTGGGTCGAGGATGCGCCGAACCACCTGACCAAGCAGAAGAACCAGATCGCCGTGGCGATCCTGAAAGAAATCCGCGAGCGGCTGGGGTTCCTGGTCAATGTGGGTCTGGACTACCTGACGCTCAGCCGGGCTGCGGGGACGCTGTCGGGGGGCGAAAGCCAGCGGATCAGGTTGGCCTCGCAGATCGGCAGCGGGCTGACCGGGGTGCTCTATGTGCTCGACGAACCGTCCATCGGGCTGCACCAGCGCGACAACGACCGGCTGCTGACCACGCTCAGGAACCTGCGCGATCAGGGCAACACGGTGCTGGTCGTCGAACATGACGAGGACGCGATCCGCACTGCCGACTGGGTGCTGGATATCGGTCCCGGTGCCGGGGTGCACGGGGGCAGGGTGGTCAGCCAGGGCACGCCCGCGCAGATCGCCGCCGATCCCGCCAGTCTGACCGGGCAATACCTGTCCGACCAGCGCCGCATCGAGGTGCCGCCGCATCGCCGCGCGGGCAATGGCAAGGCGGTCACCGTGGTCAAGGCTTCGGGCAACAACCTGCACGACGTGACGGTGGATTTCCCGCTGGGCAAATTCGTCTGCGTGACCGGGGTGTCGGGCGGCGGCAAGTCGACGCTGACCATCGAGACACTGTTCAAGACGGCGTCGATGCGCCTGAACGGCGCGCGCCAGACGCCCGCGCCCTGCGAGACGGTGCAGGGGTTGCAGCATCTCGACAAGGTCATCGACATCGACCAGCGGCCGATCGGCCGCACGCCCCGGTCGAACCCCGCGACCTATACCGGCGCCTTCGGCCCGATCCGCGACTGGTTCGCGGGCCTGCCCGAGGCCAAGGCGCGCGGCTACAAGCCCGGGCGCTTCAGCTTCAACGTCAAGGGCGGGCGCTGCGAGGCCTGTCAGGGCGACGGCGTCTTGAAGATCGAGATGAACTTTCTCCCCGATGTCTATGTCACCTGCGAGACCTGCAAGGGCAAACGCTATAACCGCGAGACGCTGGAGGTTCTGTTCAAGGGCAAGTCGATCTCGGACGTGCTGGAAATGACGGTGGAAGAGGCGCAGGGCTTTTTCTCGGCCGTCCCGTCGATCCGCGAGAAGATGGATGCGCTGATGCAGGTGGGGCTGGGCTATATCAAGGTGGGCCAGCAGGCGACGACGCTGTCAGGCGGCGAGGCGCAGCGGGTGAAGCTGTCCAAGGAGCTGTCGCGGCGCTCGACCGGGCGGACGCTGTATATCCTGGATGAGCCGACCACGGGCCTGCATTTCGAGGATGTGCGCAAGCTCCTGGAAGTGCTGCACGAGCTGGTCGAGCAGGGCAACACCGTGGTGGTGATCGAGCACAACCTCGATGTGGTGAAGACCGCCGACTGGATCATCGACATCGGCCCTGAGGGCGGGGATGGTGGCGGGCGGATCGTGGCCGAAGGCACGCCGGAAGCGGTGGCCAAGGTCGCGGGCAGCCATACCGGGCATTACCTGGCGCCGCTACTAAAGCGGCGGCGCTCGGCAGCGGAGTAGCGGGGGGCCAGCCCCCCGCACCCCCCGCTCAGGGGGGATCACGATCCCCCCTGAGAACCCCCCGTGCGTATTTGCGACAAGATGAAAGGGGTCAGGTCAAGGTGAGTGCGGCCTTGCGGCCCTCATGGAAGGCGAAGGGGGCGAGGCGCGGGGCGGCGGCGTCGCCGATCAGCGCCGGGTTCAGGTCGTCCAGCGGGTCCGACAGCGGGTCGAAGGCGCGGTTCGTCGTCGCCAGGATCAGCGCCGAGGCGGGGATCACCTGTTCCGAGCCGTCGAGCAGCGAGACGACCCGCGCCCCCGCGCCGTTGCCCAGCCATTCCGCGATCGCGCTTTCGGTGACGAAGCGCACGCCGAGCCGGGCAAGGCGCGCGCGGGCATAGCCGTCGGCGGCGGTGCGGGTCAGCTCTTTGCCGACATAGGCGTCAGGGGTGACGAGGATCACGCGGTGTCCGGCCTCGGCCAGGGCCCAGGCGGTGCCGGTGCCTTTCCAGTGGCCGCCTTCGTCATAGAGGATGACGCTGTCGCCAAGGCGGGCCTCGCGGCGCATCGCCGCTTCGGCTGGCCAGACCGCGCCGCGTTCGATCCCGGGCAGGGTGTCGAGATGGGGCAACCAGCGCTGGAACCCGTCCTCGTCGGGTAGCGAGCCGGTGGCCAGGATTACCCGGTCGGCGTCGATGTCGCGCACGGCGTCATCGTCGAGGAAGGTATTGAGGCGCAGGTCCACGCCAAGGCGTGCCAGTTCGCGTTCATACCAGTCGAGCAGGTCGAGGATCTGCGCGCGGCGTGGTTGCAGACCGGCCAGCCGGAACTGGCCACCGATCTGCGGTTGCGCCTCGGCCAGGGTCACGCGGTGGCCGCGTTCGGCGCTGGCGCGGGCGGCTTCCAGGCCGGCGGGGCCGGCGCCGACGACCAGCACATGGAGCGGTTTTTCGGCAGGGGTGAAGCGGTCGCCGCCCCACTCGAACTCGCGCCCTGCCGAGGGGTTGATCAGGCAGGAAATCCAGTAGTCGCGCGACCGCCGGCCCCAGCACATCTGGTTGCAGCTCAGGCAGGGGCGGACGCGGTCGGCCTGCCCCTCGGCGGTCTTGCGCGCCAGATGCGGGTCGGCGATCTGGCCGCGCACGATGCTGACCAGATCCGCGTGGCCGGCGGCGATCACCTGCTCGCCGATATCGGGGGTGCGGATGCCGGCTTCGGCGGTGATGCGGGCGTGTTTGACGACGCCCTTCAGCTGTTCGGTGATCGGCACCGTCAGCTGGTCGGGCTCGGTAAAGGGCGGGATGATGCGACCGAAGTCGAGATACGAGCCCGCGCCGCAAGTGACATAGTCGACATGGCCGGTGGCGTCATGCAGCGCGACCAGTTCGCACAGCGCCTCGGCCTGCAGGGTGACGGGATAGGCGGCGTCATGGCTGATCGCCAGGCCGATGATGAAATCCTCGCCGCAGTCGCGGCGGATCTGTTCGATCAGCATTCGGGAAAACCGGGTGCGGTTGTCCAGCGAGCCGCCCCAGCGGTCGTCGCGGCGGTTGGTCCAGGGCAGCCAGAACTGGTCGATCAGGCTGTTATAGGCGGCCCAGACCTCGACCCCCTGGAACCCGGCGGCCCTGGCGCGGCGGGCGGCGGCGGCATGGGCGTCGAGCAGTTCGAGGATCTCGCGCTCGGACATCGCGTGGCTGCCGTCGGTGTCGTGATAGGAGGGCCGGCCCGAGGGTGACCAGTGCGGCTGAAAGCTGAGGTCGGAATCGCCGTGCCCGCCGATGTGATAGATCTGCTGGATGATCACCGCGCCCTCGGCGCGCACCGCCTCGGTGACGGTGCGGAAGGCGGGGATGATGCTGTCGTCCTCGTGGCGGTAATTGCCGCGGGTCAGCACGCCCGTTCGATGCGCCGGCACGGGCTCGCAGACGATCATCCCGGCGCCACCCAGCGCGCGTTCACGCAGGTAACCGAGGGCGCGCGGCCCGGGCAGCCCGTCTTCGGCCATGTTGTTGGTATGCGCGCCAAAGACGATTCGGTTGCGCAGGGTCGCGCCGCGCAGCGAGAGCGGCGACATCAGGCGGGGATGGCTGGTCATTTTTCGGGCTCCGACGGGGTTTGCCCAGTGTGAGCGGGCGTTTTTTCCCGGGCAAGGCCCGCGACGGCCATTGACGGGTGAAAAACGACATGATCTATTTTGCTCGAACTGTTCATAATTGAGGAGAGGATGGGCGATGGTAAGCGTTCTGATCTGTGGTGGTGGGGTAGGCGGGCTGGCGGCAGCCATTGCCCTGGGCCAAATGGGTCACGCGGTTTCGGTCTTCGAGCAGGCGCGGCAGTTCGGCAGGGTCGGCGCGGACGTGAACCTGACGCCGAATGCGGTGCATGCGCTGGACCGGCTGGGCGTGGGCGAGGCGCTGCGCGCCAATGCCGCGCGGCCGACCCATCGTATCAGCCGCACCTGGGACACGGGCGCGGAGACCTCGCGGCTGCCGATGAGCGGGGCCGCCGAGGAGCGTTACGGCGCACCGCAGCTGACGATCCACCGGGCGGACCTGCTTGCGGCGCTCGAGGGTGCGATGCCCGAAGGTGTGCTGCGCTTTGGCTCGCAGGTGACCGAGATCGGCCAGGACGCCGACGGGGCCTGGCTGAAACTCGCGGATGGCACCGAGCATCGCGGCGATGTGCTGATCGGCGCCGACGGCATCCATTCGCGCGTGCGCACCACGCTGTTCGGGCCGGACAATCCGAAGTTTACCGGGCTGGTCAGCTGGCGTGGTGTCTTCGACCGCGAGAAGGGCGGCGACATTCCCGATCTGGACGCGTTCACCAAGTGGTGGGGACCCGGTTCAGACCGCCAGATCGTCACTTTCCCGCTGACGCATGGCAAGGAGATCTTTGTCTTTGCCACGCACGAACAAGAGGGCTGGGCCGAAGAGGGCTGGACCCTGCCGGGCGACATCGCGGAACTGCGCGGCCACTACGCCGACTTCCACCCGCACGCCCGCGCGCTGCTCGATGCCTGCGACAGCGTGACCCGCTCGGCCCTGCATGTCCGCGAGCCGATGGCCGCCTGGTCCAAGGGGCGGATCACCATCCTGGGCGACGCGGCGCATCCGATGGTGCCGTTCATGGCGCAGGGGGCCTGCATGGCCATCGAGGATGCGGTGGTGCTGGCGCGGGCGCTGGATTCCGTCGATCCGGCCGGGGTGCCGGCCGCGCTGGAGCGGTATCAGGCCGCGCGCATTCCGCGCACCGCCGAGGTGCAGCGGTCGTCGCTGGCCAATGAATGGCTGAAGTCCCAGGGTAATGCCGACTGGGTCTATGGCTATCAGGCCTGGACCACGGCGGTTTGAACCGCTGGACGGGTGAAAAGGAAAGGGGGGCGTCGCCCCCCTTTTGCATGCGCGGACCGCGGCGTCAGCCGCTATAGCCCAGCCCGGCGGAAATCTCGGCGGCGGCGGCCTTGACCTGTGCCTCGATGTCGAGGGCCAGGGCTGTGCCCGGCGCGAACTGGCCCTCGGGACCGGTCACATTCAAGGCTGCCACCGCGCGACCCTGATGGTCAAAGATTGCCGCCGCGCAGGATCCGATGCCACGCTCAAAGTTGCCGGAACTCCAGGCCACGCCCCGCTGGCGGTCGGCGGCGATCTGCTCTTGCAGATCGCCCAGTGTCGTCGCGGTCTTGTCGGTGGCGCGGGCCAGCGTCGCCGCACCATAACGGCGCACGACTTCGTCCTCGGGCAGGTGGCCCAGCAGGATCCGGCCGATGGTCGTGGCATGGGCCGGCAGGCGCGAGCCCTCGCGCACGTTCGATACCAGATGCGAATTCGGCGTCTCGCGCAGCAGATAGATGATGTCGGTGACGTCGAGGATGCCGAGATGCGACGACAGCCCCAGCGAGGCGGTCAGCCGCGCCATCACCGGCTGCGCCACCCGCACCACGTCACGCGACTTCAGCGCCTCGGCGGCCAGCGCCAGCATGCCCGGCCCCAGTTGCCAGCTCAGCCCGTCGTCAAGCGATTCGATCATCCGCTCGGCTTCCAGCGTGTGCAGCAGGCGGATCAGCGTCGTCCGGTTGATGCCCAGCTCGCGTGCGGTGGCCGAAGCATTGCGGCACCGTCCGCCGGCCGCGACGTGACGCAGCAATGTGAAGGCACGGTGCACGGGCGGCACGGAATAGGGGGTTGCGGTGTCGGATTCCGAATCAGGGTCGCGAAGTTCAGCCACGATCAAAGCTTTCACTATTGAACATGCAGCTTACGACGCGCGAAGCAGTGCTGCAATTCCCGGCATTTGGCCAATGTCGAGCGAAGAGGAAAAGATTCTTCTTGACCGGTTTTTCTGAATCGTCAAAAATGAACATGATGTTTATATTTGAACACATGACGATCAGCAGGACGGGGAACACGCCAATGGACGCTTTCAAGGACCGCCTCGCACAACGCGCGCATGACACCAGCCGCCCGGCCTTGGCGCATCAATCCCGTGGCCGTGCGCTGACCGATGCCGAGAATGCCCTGGCCGCGGCGCTGATGGAGATCTATGGCACCGGCGAACAGGACTTTGGCCGGGTCGCCGCGGCGCTTGCGGGGAAGGGTCTGACCGCGCCGGTTTCGGGCCGCAAGGACTGGAGCGAGGCCCTGCTGGCCGAGGAGCTGGCGGCGCTGAACGCGGATTTCGACGCCGCCTATCAGGACCACGGCTATGGCGCTTGAATTCAAGGGCGTCACCAAGACCTTTGACCTGCCGGGCGGCAACGTCCTGACGGCGGTCAAGGACATCACCTTTGCGGTGAAGGAAGGCGAGTTCGTGTCGGTTGTCGGCCCGTCGGGCTGCGGCAAGTCGACGATCCTGAGCATGACCGCGGGCCTCTATCAGCCGACCTCGGGCACGGTGACGGTCTCGGGCGAGGTGGTGACGAAACCGAACCCGCATGTCGGCTTCATGCTGCAAAAGGACCTGCTGCTGCCCTGGCGGACGATCATCAAGAACGTCGAGTTCGGCCTGGAATCGCGCGGTGTCGCCAAGGCCGAGCGCCGCGAACGCGCGCTGTTCGAACTGGAGCGGTGCCACCTCAAGGGGTTTGAAAGCCACTATCCGCACCAGCTGTCCGGCGGCATGCGCCAGCGCGCGGCGCTGGCCCGGACGCTGGCCATCGACCCCGACATCATCTTGCTGGACGAACCGTTCTCGGCGCTGGATGCACAGACCAAGTTGTTGATCCAGAACAGCTTTGCCGAAACGATCCAGGACGCGGGGATCACCACGCTGCTGATCACCCATGACCTCAGCGAGGCGGTGATCATGTCCGACCGGGTGCTGGTCCTGTCCGAGCGCCCGGGCACCGTGATGTGCGAAATGCCGATTGATCTGCCGGATCGCGCACATCCGCTCAAACGCCGGCAGATGCCCGAAGTGCACCAGCACGCCGCCGAAATCTTTTCCCTGCTGCGCCTCGATCAGAGAGCGGCGTAACCGACCCCCTGAACCAAGACCAATCCAACGGGAGACCTGATATGAGAAAGACGCTTCTCGGCCTCGCCGCCGCCGCCGGACTGGCCGTTACCGGCCTGTCCGCCTCGGCGCAGACTGCTCTGACCTACCTGTTCCCGGCACCCGACTTCTTGCCGGCCTTTGCCCCGTTCCAGCTGGCGCTTGGCAAGGGGTATTACGCCGAGGAAGGCCTCGACGTGACCTTCCGCATCGGCCAGGGCGGTGCCGACGTGGCGACGCAGGTTGCCGTCGGCAACGCCGATCTGGGCGGCGGCATGGGCGATACCGCGCTGATCGTGCGCGCCAACGGGCTGAACATCCGCGGCGTGGCGCTGCTGGGCGGGCAGGGGATCACCCAGATCGCCTGGCGCAACGACCGCGACATCAACGGCATCGCCGACCTGCGTGGCCGCTCGATCGGTGTGATCGGGTTCCAGGACACCACCTATTACAACCTGCTGGCGGTGCTGGCGACCGAGGACATCGGCCGTTCGGACGCCGATATCCAGGCGCTTGGCCCGGGTGGCATCATCCAGAACATGATTGGCGGCGGCATCGACGCGATGTCCGGCGTGCCGGAATGGATCGTCGCCATCGAGGATGCGGGCGTTCCGCTGACCGTGACCCCGGCGCGCGACTATTTCGCCTCGCAGGCGCAGGCGATCATCGCCTCGGATGACTATATCGCCGCCCACCCCGAGGCGGTCGGCGGCTTTGTCCGTGCCACGCTGCGCGCGATCCATGACATCATCGACAACCCGGCGCAGGCTGCGGCCGACTATGTGACCTATGTCCCGCGCCATGCCGAGGCCGTCGCCCAGATCGAGCGGATCATGCAGATGTATGTCGCCAACGTCTATGCACAGGACGGCGACCGCCCGATCGGCGCCTTTGACCCGGCGCTGCTGCAGACCGCCGAAGACTTCTATGTCGGCAACGAACTGGTGAACGCGCGGGTCGACGTCGAAGACGCCTATACCAACCAGTTCATCCCGAACTGAGCCCACCAACCGACCCGGTCGCCGCCTCGTCGCCTGTCACAGGCGGCGGCCGGGAAAGATATGCCTGCGAGACCGAAAAAGGATCTGCCGATGAGCCGCGCGAACAGTCATACCCTGGTGGGGATCGTGATCCTGGCCCTTTTGCTGGCGGTCTGGCAGATCTTGCCGCCGGCGATGGGGGTGCCCAAGTTCATCATCCCGACGCCTGCGGACATGCTGGCCGAGCTGGGCCGGATGTATCGCCGCGAAAACCTGATCGCGAACACCCTGTCGACGGCCTGGTATACCCTGCTGGGGTTTGCCATCGGCTCGGCCCTGGGCGCGGCGATCGGCTATCTGCTGGGCCTCTCCGAATTCTGGGAGCGCGTGCTCTCGCCCTATATCCTGGCCCTGCAGATCGCGCCCAAGGTCGCCTTTGCCCCGCTGTTCATCATGTGGTTCGGCTATAACGCGATCCCGAAGCTGCTGGTCACCGTGCTGATCGTGTTCTTCCCGGTGCTGGTCAATGTGCTGGCGGCGATGAAGACCGTCGACCGCGACATGGTGAACCTGGCCCGGGCCTATTCACTGACCCGCTGGCAGATCTTCCTCAAGGTCGAATTCCCCTCGACCCTGCCGAACCTGATGGCTGGGCTGCGCATCGCCTCGACGCTGGCCGTGATCGGCGTGACGGTGGGCGAGCTGGTCGGCGGCAACACCGGGCTCGGCTTCCTGATCTCGTATGGCGGCGGCCAGGCGAATGCCTCGATGGTGTTCAACGCCATCGTCCTGCTGACGGTGATTGGCATCGTCCTCTACTCGGTGCTGGTCTGGGCCGAGGACCGCCTGCTGCACTACATCCCCAAGAAAGACCACTGATCCCGCGGCCAGCCATCCGCCCGCCGCTTCCTCCCCAACCGCAAGAGGTTCCCATGAGCACCGCTCCGATGAAATTCCCCTCGATCGAACCCGATGACGTGACGATCCCCGAAGGCAAGACCCTGGGCAGCTGGATCGAAAGCCGCACGGCGCGCTATGAGACCCGCACGCTGGACTGGGACGCGCTGAAGTTCCAGGCCGACTTCGATCCGAAATACCGCCGCGCACAGATGCGCTATGTCGGCACCGGCGCGACCGGGGTGGAGAGCGACGAGAACGTCGTTCCGGCCGAGCATTTCACTTTCTCGACGATGGTCCTGCCGGCCGGCTGCGAAGGCCCGCTGCACATCCACCGCGACGCCGAGGAGATCTTTTTCATCCTCAAGGGCCACAAGGTGCGCTTCTTCATCGAGCACAAGGGCGAGATGGTGGAAACCGTGCTGACCGAGCGCGACCTCGTGTCGGTGCCGCCGGGGGTTTACCGCGGCCTGCGCAACGAGGGCATCGAGGAAGCCCTGATGTGCGTGCTGATCGGCAACCCCAAGCCGGTCACCCCCACCTATCCGCCGGAACACCCGGTGTCGAAGATCCCGCGCCCGAAGGGTTCGAAGGCCGCCGGCTGAGGCCGGACAGGATGGGCAGAGTGCCCATCCTACACACCCTGCGCCCGTAGGATGGGCACTCTGCCCATCCGCCCCACACCGATCCGAGGAACCGCCATGACCGCCATCGACAAGAAAGCCCTGATCGAAGAGCGGGTGAACACCGGCCTGCTGGGCCAGTGGTATCCTGTTGCCAAATCCGTCGAGATCCGCAGCGACAAGCCCTATGGTGCAAGGCTGATGGACCAGAAGCTGGTGCTCTGGCGCCGCGCCGACGGGTCGATCAACTGCATCGAGGATTTCTGCCCCCATCGCGGTGCGCCGCTCAGCTATGGCGAAATCCACGAGGGCAACATCGGCTGCCGCTATCACGGGGTGATCGTCGATGGCGAGGGCGTGGTGGTGCGCGTGCCGGCGATGCCGGAATGCGCGCTGGAAGGGCGCAAGGCGCTGAAATCCTTCCATGTGACCGAGCATTCGGACGCCGTTTTCGTCTACGTTCCCAGCCTCGCGCAGCCCGAACCGCCGGCGCTGGTGATGCCGCCGGAACTGACCGGCGACGCGTGGACCGGGTTCCTCTGCACCAGCGTTTGGGAGTGCAACTATCGCTACGCGCTCGACAACCTCGCCGACCCGATGCACGGCTGCTACCTGCATTCCGAGAGCTTCACCCTGGCTTACGGCTCCAAGCAGGATCTGATGAAGCTCGACAAGACCGACACCGGCTTCCATGTCAGCCGCGTGGCCCAGCTCGGGGACAACTTCGACTGGTCGGAATTCGCCGTCCATCCCGCCAACATGTATTGCTTCCTCGATATCCCCTATCCGCCGGCGGCGGGGCCGGGAGGCAACATGCGCATCGTCGGCTTCTGCACGCCGATCGACGCCACCACCTGCAAGGTGTTCTTCTGGCGCCTGCGCAAGGTCGAGGGGATCGCCCGTGAAAGCTGGCGCTTCCTCTATCGCGCTCAGCTGGAGGCGAACCATTGGCATGTGCTGGAACAGGACCGCGTGATGCTCGAAGGGATGCCCGACGACGCGCGCAAGCGCGAGATGCTTTATCAGCATGACCTCGGCGTCAGCCGTATCCGCCAGATCCTGACCCGCGCGGCCAAGGAGCAGATCGAGAGCGAACTCGCGCAGGTGGCGGCAGAATGATGCTGGCGGGCCGCACCATCCTCATCACCGGCGCCGCGGGCGGGCTGGGTCGGGCTGCCGCCCGGGCCTGCGCCGCCGCGGGCGCGCGGCTGGTGCTGGCCGACCTCGATCTGGCCGGCGCGCAACAGATCGCCGCCGAGACCGGCGGCCGCGCTGCCCAGGTCGATCTGGGCGAGCCCGACAGCATCGCGGCGCTGGCGGCCTCGGTCGCGACCACCGAGGGGGGGCTGGATGGCCTTCTGAACAACGGCGCGGTGGCGACGAATGTCGGCGGCATGGGGTTCGAGGAGATCGAGATCGACCTGTGGGACCGCGTGCAACGGGTGAACGTGCGCGGCACCTGGCTGATGACGCGGGCCTGTGCAGCGATGCTGCGGGCCAGCGGCACCGGGCGGGTGGTCAACGTGGCCTCGGACACCGCGCTCTGGGGTGCGCCGCGGCTTTTGTCCTACACGGCGTCCAAGGGCGCGGTGATGGCGATGACCCGGTCGCTGGCGCGCGAGCTGGGCCCAGACCGGATCGGCGTGACCTGCGTCGCGCCCGGGATCCTGACGACGCCTTCCACCGATTACGTCCCCGAGGCGCGTCACCGGCTTTACGCCGAGGGCCGCGCCGTGCCCGGGCCGCAGACCGCCGACGAGATCACTGGCACCATCGCCTTCCTTCTGTCCGAAGCGGCGCTGACGCTGACCGGGCAGGTGCTGCCGGTCAACAACGGGTTCGTGTTCAATGGCTGAGTGGCGCGACCACCTCACCGGCGGGATCAGCTGGCGCGAGCGCCCGGGCGACGGGCCGGTGCTGGTCTGCCTGCACGGCATCGGCTCGCGCGCCTTTGGCTGGCAGGCGCTGGCCGAGTGCCTGCCGGGCTGGCGGGTGATCGCCTGGGATGCGCCGGGCTATGGCAAATCCGTGCCGTTGACGGTGGACTGGCCCGTGGCGCGGGACTATGCGCAGGCTCTTGAAGGTCTGACAAATGTCATTGGCCTGACCAAATTTCATCTGGTCGGACACTCTCTGGGCACGCTGATCGGGGCATCTTATGCACGAAATTATCCACAGGCTGCAAAAAGTCTGACATTAACGAGCTGCGCGCAGGGCGGTGGTGTGACCCCCGGTGCGGCGCTGGCGGCTGCGCATCAAGCGCGTATCAACGACCTGCAAGAGGTTGGGGCAGAAAAGTTTTCCGAAATCCGCTCTCCCCGCCTGGTTTATCGCCCTGAGGCGAATCCCGCTCTGGTGGCGCAGGTGAGGGCGGCGATGGCGACGGTGACCCTGCCGGGTTATGCACAGGCCGTGCGGATGCTGGCCGCGGGCGATCTGACGGCCGACTGCGCCGAGATATCCACAGGCACCGCGGTGGTCGTCGGCGCCGAAGACATTGTCACCCCGCCGGCGCAGTCCGAACGCGCCTTTGCGGCCCTGAAAAACCCCCGCGGCCTGACCGTGGTGCCCGGTTGCGGCCATGCGCTGCCCCTGCAGGCGCCGCTTGCGCTGGCCCAGATCATCCGCGCGCAGGCCGAAACCTGTGCCGACCAAGGAGCGACGCCATGAGTGAATTCCTCGTAGGTGCCCTGCGTGGCATCGTGATGCGCGGCCCGGCGATCACCGCCACAAAAGGCTTCTATACCGATATGTGGGGCCTGGGCCTGGCGCAGGAAGAGGCGGATACCGTCTGGTTGCGCGGCACCGGGGGCAACGCCTTTCTCTATGGGCTCAAGGACGGGCCGGTCTTCGGTATCGAATACGTCGACTTCGCGATGGACGACCGCGCGCAGGTCGACCGGCTCTATGCGCATGCCGTGGCCGAGGGGGCGCGCGTATCCGGAACCCCGGCAGCGTTTGACGATTGGGTCGGCGGTTGGGGCTTCGAGATCCTCGACCCCGATAACCGCCGCCTGCGGTTCCGCGCCGAGGCGCGCAGCCTGCCCGAGGCCCCGGAATGGGCACGCCCGCGCAAGGTCAGCCATGTGGTGCTGAACACCGCCGATATGGAGGGGCTCGAGGCGTGGTATCGCCGCGTGCTGGGCTTCCGCGTGTCGGATTACAGCGCCGACCAGATGGTGTTCCTGCGCTGCGCCTCGGATCACCATTCGATCGCCCTGGTGCGGGCGCATTACCCGTCGGTCAACCACGTCGCCTTCGAGTTGCCGACGATCAACGAGTTCATGCGCTCGATCGGGCGGATGAAAGAGCGTGGCATCCATCCGACCTGGGGTCCGGGGCGGCACGGGCCGGGCAACAACCCGTTCGCCTATTTCGTCTCGCCCTCGGGGTTCTGCATCGAGTTCACGACCGAACTCGAAACCATCGATGAGGCCACGCATCAGGCGCAGGTCTGGCCGCGCGATGTCCCCGAGAAAATGGACCGCTGGATGACCGCCGGCGCGCCCACCGCGGCGCAGCGCATGGTGATGCAGGGCCGCCCGGATCCGGGCTTTCCGAATTTCGGCAAAGGAGACGGCGCATGAAACCGCCCTATGAGGGTCAGGTCGCGGTGGTGACGGGCGGCAGTTCCGGCATCGGGCTGGCGACGGTGCAGCTGCTGTTGGAGCAGGGCGCGAAGGTCGCGCTGTGTGCACGCGGCGAGGGGCGTCTGATGGACGTGGCCGCCGTTCTGGCGCGCGATTTCGGCGCGGACCGGGTGCTGGCGCAGGCGGTGAATGTGCTGGACGGGGCGGCGGTTACCGCCTTTGCCGAGGCCGTGCAGGCGCGGTTCGGCACCGTCGACCTGCTGGTGAACAACGCCGGTCAGGGCCGGGTCAGCACCTTTGCGGACACCACCGACGACGCCTGGCGCGAGGAATACGAGCTGAAGCTCTTCAGCCAGATCAACCCGACGCGCGCCTTCCTGCCGATGCTGCGCGCTTCGAATGGGGCGATCGTGGCGGTCAACTCGCTGCTGTCCTACCAGCCCGAGCCGCATATGGTCTGCACCTCGTCGGCCCGCGCTGGTGTGCAGAACCTCTTGAAATCGCTCAGCGTCGAGCTGGCGCCGGAGGTCCGCGTCAACTCGATCCTGCTGGGGCTGGTGGGGTCCGGCCAATGGACCCGCCGCTTTGCCGCGCGCGAGGACCAGTCGATCAGCCGCGAACAGTGGTATGCCGATCTTGCGCGCAAGAAGGGCATTCCGCTGGGCCGTCTGGGCGACCCCGCCGAAGCCGCCGCCGCCATCGTCTTTCTGGGGTCGCGGGCGGCCAGTTACATCACCGGTGCGCAGCTCGAGGTTTCGGGCGGCCTGTCGCGTTACATCTGAGGGAGAGGGCCAATGAAGATGGACCCCGTGACCAGCGTCGAGACCGTGGGCGAATTCATCGCCCGCTATCTGGCGGATATCGGCGTGACGACCGCTTTCGGCGTGATCTCGATCCACAACATGCCGATCCTGGATGCCATCGCGCGTCAGGGCCGCATCCGCTTTGTCCCGGCGCGGGGCGAGGCGGGGGCGATGAACATGGCCGACGCCTATGCACGGGTGTCGGGCAAGATGGGGGTGGTGTTCACCTCGACCGGGACGGCGGCGGGCAACGCGGCCGGGGCCCAGGTCGAGGCGCTGACGGCGGGGACGTCGCTGTTGCACATCACCTCGACGGTAGACGTGGCCTTTGCCGACCGTGACCGCGCGCCGATCCATGATGTGCCGCGTCAGCCCGAGATGCTGAAAGGTATTTCAAAGGCTTACGTGAGGATGTGGAGCGCGGGCGGGGCGATCGGCGCGTTGACGGCGGCGGTTTCGGCGGCGATCAGTGCCCCGGCAGGTCCGGTCAGCCTGGAAATCCCGGTCGATGTGCAGCGCACGCCGATGCCCGCGGCATCAGCGGTCTTTGCGCCGGTGCCGCAGCGCCCGGCCGCGTCCGAGGCGGCGCTTGATGCGCTGGCGGCGATGATCCTGTCCGCGCGCCGGCCGATGCTGTGGCTGGGCGGCGGTGCCCGCGGGGCCGAGGCCGAGGCCGAAGAACTGGTGCGCCGCGGCTTTGCCGCCGTGACCTCGACCCAGGGGCGCGGCGTCGTGGCCGAGGACAATCCGGCGAACCTCGGGGCCTTCAACATGACGCCCGAGGCGCAGGCGCTCTATCTGCGGTCGGACTTCATGCTGGTGGTGGGCTCGCGCCTACGCGGCAACGAGACGCTGAACAACAAGATGCGGCTGCCGCGTCCGCTGGCGCAGATCGACGCCGAACCCAGCCAGGGCGGGCGCAACTATCCGGTCGATCTGTTCGTGCATGGCGATGCGGCCGTGACCCTGCGCGGCTTGCTGGCGCGGTTGCCCGAGACGTTGGACGTCGATCCGAACATGGCCTTCGAGGTCGCGACCGCCCGGGCGCAATCCGAAGGCGCGCTGCGCTCGCGGCTTGGCCCTTACGAGGCCGTGGCCGAGGCCCTGACCGAGCGCGTCTCGGCCGGGCGCCTGCCCTGGGTGCGCGACGTGACGATCTCGAACTCGACTTTTGGCAACCGCTATGTCCGCGTGGCCGAACCGCGTCTGGGCGTGCATGCGCTGGGGGGCGGCATCGGTCAGGGCGTGGCGATGGGGATCGGGGCTGCGTTGGCCACCGACACCAAGGCGGTGGTCCTGCTGGGCGACGGTGGCACGCAGCTGGGCATCGCCGAGATGATCACCGCGGTCGAGGAAAACGCACCGCTGGTCTATGTGCTGATGAACGACAAGGCCTATGGCGTGATCCGCAACATCCAGGATGCGCAGTATGACAGCCGCTATCACTATTCGGCGCTGCACACTCCCGATTTCGCCGCGCATTGCGCCGCCATCGGCCTGCCGCATCGGGTGATCCGCGATGTCGACGATTTCGCCGGCGCGCTGGATGCGGCCCTGGCCGCCGAGGGGCCGCAGCTGATCGAGATCGACATGATCGCCATCGGCCCCTTTGCCGAAAGCTTCGCGGGCCCGCCCGCGGGGGCTGCCGGAAAGGTCGCCTGATGCATCTGGGACTGATCGGATACGGCAACATCGCCCGGGGCCTTATTCCGGTGCTGGCACAGGAAGGGGCCGCGCCCGCGCGGCTGACGGTGCTGGCCCAGCCCGGGCGCGAGGCGGCGGCGCAGGCCGCGCTGCCGGGGGCCGAGGTCGTCACCGAAGTCGCGGCACTGATCGCCGCTGCGCCGGATCTGGTCGCGGAATGCGCCGGGCAGGGCGCGGTGGCGGCGCATCTGCCGGCGGTGCTGGCGGCGGGGATCGACACGGTGGTGGCGTCGATCGGCGCGCTGGCCGATGCCGCGCTGCACGATGCCGCGACCGAGGCCGCGCGCCGGGGCGGGGCGCGGATGATCCTGCCCGCCGGCGCGGTCGGTGGCATCGACATCCTTGCCGCGCTGCGCCCTTCCGGGATCGCGTCCGTCACCTATACCGGCCGCAAGCCGCCGCGCGCCTGGGCGGGAACCCCGGCCGAGGGGCTGCTGGATCTGGCTGCGCTGACCGATGAGGCCGTGTTCTTCTCCGGCACCGCCCGCGAGGCCGCGTTGCAATATCCGAAGAACGCCAATGTCGCCGCCACCGTGGCGCTGGCCGGCGCGGGGCTCGAGGCAACGCGCGTGCGTCTGATCGCCGACCCCGCGATCAGCGCCAATGTGCATGAGATCGCGGTGCAGGCCGGGGCCGCCGAATTCACCATCCGCATCACCGGGCACCCTTCGCCCGATAACCCGAAAACCTCGCTCACCACGGTTTATTCCGTCGCGCGCGAGATCCTGAACCGCAGCCGCGAGGTGGCGATATGACCGAGCTTCCTGACGGGCGCCTTTATCTGGCCGGCGACTGGGTCGCGGGGCAGGGCGATGAAATCACGTCCTATTTCCCGCACGACGGCAGCGTGAACCGCGTGCTGTGCGGGGCCAGCGCCGCGCAGGTGGATCAGGCGATCGCCCGCGCCAAGGCCGCGCAGGCCGACCCCGCCTGGCGCGGGATGAAGCCGCATGAGCGCGCGCGCATCCTCTACCGCATCGCCGACGGGATCGAGGGCAACATCGCCCGCATCAGCGAGATCCAGAGCCGCGACACCGGCAAGACCCTGCGCGAGACCGCAGCCCTGGCCGCCAGCGCCGCCGGCACCTTCCGCTACATGGGCGCGGCGCTGGAGACACTCGACGACACGATGACCGTGCCGCGCGCTGACACTCTGACACTTAGTGTCCATGAGCCGCTCGGCGTCATTGGCGCGATCACGCCGTGGAATTCACCCATCGCCTCGGACGCGCAGAAACTCGCGCCGGCGCTGGCCGCGGGCAATGCGGTGATCCTGAAGCCCGCCAGCTGGTCGCCGCTGACCGCGCTGGAACTGGCGCGGATCGTCGATCAGGCGGGACTGCCCAAGGGGCTGTTGTCGGTGCTGCCCGGATCGGGGCGCGAGGTCGGCAACCGTCTGGTCGAGCACCCGGACATCGCCAAGATCAGCTTTACCGGCGGCACCGAGACCGGCCGGCGCATCGCCCGGCAGGCGGCGGACAAACTGATGCCGGTGTCGCTGGAGCTGGGCGGAAAATCCCCCACCATCGTTTTCGAGGATTCCGATATCGCGCTGGCCGTGGCCGGCGTGCTGTTCGGGATCTTTTCCTCGAGCGGGCAGAGCTGCATCGCCGGCTCGCGCCTCTTCGTTCAGCGGTCGATCTATGACGCCTTCGTCGCCCGGCTGGTCGCCGCGACCAAGGCGCTGGTCGTGGGCCATCCGTTCGACGCGGCGACCCAGGTCGCGCCGCTGATCCATCCCGACCACCGTGACGCGGTTGCGGGCCATGTCGCGCAGGCGCTGGCCGACGGGGCCGCGCTGCTCTGCGGTGGCGCGGCGCCTGAGGGCGAGGGGTTCGCGCAGGGCAACTATTACCTGCCGACGATCCTGGCGGGGCTGCCGAACACGGCGACGCTTTGCCGCGAAGAGGTGTTCGGCCCGGTGCTGGCCGTGCTGCCCTTTGATGACGAGGCCGATGTGATCGCCCAGGGCAACGACAACGCCTATGGGCTGGCCTGCGGCATCTGGACCCGCGATTTCCCGCGCGCCTATCGCGTCGCCCGGGCGATCACCACCGGCACGGTCTGGATCAACACCTATAAACAGTTTTCGATTTCGACGCCGTTTGGCGGCGAAAAGGACGCAGGCGTCGGCCGCGAAAAGGGGCGCGAGGGGATCCGGCAATACATGGCGCAGAAATCGCTCTATGTCGATCTGACCGGGCGTCCGCACCCCTGGGCGAGGCTCTGATGCCCAGCGTTGCGATCATCGGGTCGGGCCCCTCGGGCTGCTATGCGGCGCAGGCGCTGGCCAAGGCCCGCCCGGATGTCTCCATCACGATTTTCGACGCCTTGCCAGTGCCTTACGGTCTGATCCGCTATGGCGTCGCGCCGGACCATCAGGGCACCAAGGCGGTGATCCGCCAGTTCGAACGCCTGTTCGAGCGGCAGGGCGTGCGCTTTGCCGGCAATGTCACGCTGGGCCGCGACGTGACGCTGGAGGCGCTGCGCGACGGCTTCGATGCGGTGGTGTTGGCGACCGGGTTGCACGATGACCTCCGGCTGGGCATCGCCGGCGAGGATCTGCCCGGCGTGCACGGTTCGGGCGCGGTGACGCGCGCCTGGAACGGCTGGCCGGGGGCCGAGGCCCCGGCGATCGGCCGCCGCGTGGTGGTGATCGGCAACGGCAATGTCGCGGTCGATCTGGTGCGCCTCCTGGCCAAGACACCCGAGGAGATGGAGGGTTCGGACCTCGTGCTGCCGCCCGGCACCGGGGTTCAGGAGATCACCATCACCGGGCGCTCGCCCGCCGAGGCCGCGAAATTCGACCCGGTGATGCTGCGGGAACTGGGCAAACTGACAGATTGTGCGATTTCTGTTCAGGATGTCAGTTCTGGCGAGGGGAAGACCGTCGAGGCCCTGCAGGCGCTGGACGGGCACGCGCCCGAAGGGGCGCGCAAACGTCTGACGTTCCGTTTCGGCATGACCCCGGCGCGCATTCTGGGGCAGACGGCGGTCGAGGGCGTGGAATTCACTGACGGCACGGTGATCCCGGCCGATACCGTGGTGACCGCGATCGGCTTTGACGGTGCACGCGCCGCGTGCGATGCCGAGGGGGTGGTCGCGCCGGGCCTCTATGCCACCGGCTGGTGCCGGCGCGGCCCGCGTGGCACGATCCCGGAAAACCGTGCGGATGCGATGGCGGTCGCCGCGCGCATCGCCGCGGATCTTCCCGAAGGCCCCGGAAAACCCGGCTTTGCACCGGATTGTGCGACCGGCTATGACGGCTGGCAACGCATTGATGCCGCTGAAAGAACCGCCGCGCCCGAAGGCCGGGTGCGGGCCAAGATCACGACGCTTGCGGGGCTTCTGGCCCTGGCCAAAGACGGAGAGACCTGATGCAGATCGCCATCCTTTACGGCACCGAAACCGGCAATGCCGAGATGCTGGCCGAGGATATCGCCGCGCACCTGGATGACCACGACACCAGCGTGACCAATCTCAGCGACATGGATCCGGCCGATTTCACCGCCGGCACGCTCTATCTGATCGTCACCTCGACCTATGGCGACGGCGAGCTGCCGGCCTCGGCCAAACCCTTCGAGGAGGCGATGCAGGCGGCCGGTCCCGATCTGTCGGGCATCCATTTCGCGGTCTTCGGCATGGGCGATTCCGAATACGAGGAAACCTTCAACTTCGGTGGCAAGCGCATCGAAGAGCTGATGAAGGGCGCCGGCGCGACGATGCTGGGCGCGCGCGTGACGCATGACGCCTCGGGCGCGGATATGGCCGAGGATCTGGCCTTTCCCTGGGCCGAGGCCGTGGTGGCCGAGGCCGAACCCGCGCTGGCGGCTTGATGCGCGCGGCCGAGATCCGCGAGCGGCTGCGCGCGCCCTGGGTGCATGGCCAGGCGCTGGACCTGCGCGGGCTCGTCGTGGCCGAGGCGCTGGACCTCTCGGGGCTGGCGCTGTTCGGCGCGGATTTCACCGGCAGCCGGTTCGAGGGCGGGGTGATCGCGCGGGGGGCGCGGTTTGACGGGCTCAGCTGGTTCAGCGACTGCCACTTTGCCAGCGCCGATTTCAGCGGTGCGTTATTCGTCAATGACGCGCGGTTTGACAACGCGACCTTCGCCACCGCGCCCCAGTTCCACGACGCCGAATTCCGTGGCATCGCCCGGTTCGACGGCGCAACCATGCCCGGCGGTGATTTCCGGGCGCTGACCTGCTATGGCAATGCGGCCTTTGCCGGGGTCGACGGCGGGGCGCTGGACCTGTCGGGCAGTGAATTCCTGGGCGGGTTCTGGGCGCAAACGGCGCAGTTCGCCCCCGGCGCGCGGTTCGACGACACGCAGGTGCATGGCCGGCTCTGGCTGCGCCGCGCGCGGCTGGGCAACGCTGCACTGACCCCCGGCGCGTTCGGCTTGTGCTACGGCTACGCCTGGACCTGAGCCCGCGATTGCCAAGCCCCGGACGCCCGGACTAGAGTTGTCCGTCACGTCCAAGAGCGGGGAAACATGCGCAAATTATGGTTGCTGGTGGCGGTTCAGGCCACCGTTTCGGCGGCGAGTCTGGTCGTCGAGATCGTTGCCGGCCGGATGCTCGCACCCTATGTCGGGATGTCGCTCTATACCTGGACCTCGGTGATCGCGGTGGTGCTGGCGGGGTTCTCGGCCGGGCACTGGGCGGGGGGACGGATCGCGGAATGGCCGCCGGAAAAGGCGCTCAGGGCGAATGGCTGGGCGATGCTGGCGGCGTCGCTGACCACGGCGGGGGCGGTGTTCATCCTGCGCCATGCCTCGGGGCCGGTGATCACCGCGCTCGAGGGCCCCGTCGCCGCGATCATCGCGCTGACGATGCTGGTCTTTTTCCTGCCATCCTTCTTTGCCGGCATCCCCGCGCCGATCCTGTCGATGATCGCCGTGCTGCGCCACCCGGATCGCGGCGGCCGCGCGCTGGGGGCGATGTTCGCGGCCGGGGCTTGGGGGGCGATCCTGGGCTCGCTGGCGGCGGGGTTTGTGTTCATCTCTTGGCTGGGGTCGGTCGGCACGCTGATGGTGGTGGCGGCGGTTTACGCCGTGCTGGCGCTGCAATCGCTGCTGGCGTCGGGCGGGGCGCGCGACCTGGGAACAGGGGGTGCGGCGCTCTTGGTGCCGCTGGGCCTGGGGTGGGCCGCGGTGACCCTGCCGGACCCCTGCACCGTCGAGAGCGACTATTTCTGCATCCGGGTGATCGACGCGACCGAGGATCCGGGCTTTCCGACCCGGCTGATGGTGCTGGACCATCTGGTGCACGGCATCGCGGATGGCAGCGATCCGACGGCGATGCTGAACCCGCATGCGATGATGCTCGACGGGCTGTCGCGGATGCGGATGGCCGAGCGCAGCGCCTGGGCGGCATTCTTTATCGGTGGCGGCACTTATTCCGTGCCGCGGGCCTGGAACGCGCGCGGCCTGCCGGTGGCGATCACCGTGGCCGAGGTCGATCCGGCGGTGACCCGCGTGGCCGAGGAGCATTTCTGGTATCAGCCGGGCGATGACCGGATCGTCCACGCCGATGCCCGTCAGACCCTGGCGCGCGAGGACGCGACCTATGACGTGATCGTCGGCGATGCGTTTTCCGACATCGCCGTGCCGCAGCACCTGATCACGCAGGAGTTCTTTCAGCTGGTCGACCGGCGGCTGAACCCCGGCGGGGTCTATCTGATGAACGTGATCGACTACATGGACCGGCTGGACGTTCTGGCCTCGATGGTGGCGACCGCGCGCACGGTCTGGCCCTCGGTCGAGGTCTGGGCCGATCCCGCGCATGACCGGGCCGAGACACGGCGGGTTTTCATCCTGGTGGCGGGGCATGCGCCCTCGCCGGTGTCGCGCATCCGCGCGGAGGGGATCGCGCCTGCCGAGGCGGTGCGGGTGGCGGCGGCCTCGGTGCAGCAGATCCTCGACGAGCGCGACCCCGTGGTCTTTACCGACGATTATGCGCCGATCGACCGGCTGATCGGTGACCGCGGCGTGTGACGCTCATGGCAGGCCGCAGGGCGGGGATCCGCCCCGCGGCCGCAGGATCAGCCGAAGATGTCGGCGGTGATCCCTTCATACCAGCCGATGCTTTCCTCATAGGTGCGCCGGCGCAGATCGGCGCTTTCGCCCACGTCGCTGATGAAGCTCGACACCGACTCGATCTGGTCCGCGCCGGGCTGATAGCTGGCGCCGACCTTGACGCCGTCGTCAGGGGCGATCAGCGACCAGCAGGTGTTCGAATAGCGCGCAGGGAAGACGCGGCTGCCGGTCAGGTCGCCGCGCACGGCATTCGCCGCGACTTTGGCCTGGCTGTTGGCCGAGAACCCCGATTTCGGCATCGCCCCCTGCGCCGAGGCGTCGCCCAGCACGAAGATATTCGGGTCGACGCGCGAGCGCATGTCGCCGGGGGTGACCGGCGCCCAGTTGCCGTCGGTCACCCCCGCCAGTTCGGCGATGCGCCCGGCCTTTTGCGCGGGGATTACGTTGCAGACGTCGACGGTTTCGGCGCTGCCATCGACCACGACTTCCATGCTGTCCGGCCTCACCTCGACATTGGCGCCGCCGAAATCCGGGCCGATGCGTTCGATCATCCCGGGGTAGTGGCGCAACCATCCGTCCTCGAACAGGGTCTGCTTCGAGAAATTCGCCTTGGGATCGAGGATCAGGATCTTGGCGGTGGGATTGATGCGGCTGAGGACATGCGCGATCATCGACACCCGCTCATAGGGTCCGGGCGGGCAGCGATAGGGGTTGGGCGGGGCGACCATCGCATAGGTGCCGCCTTGGCGCATGGTTTCGACCTGATGTTTCAGCAGCTGCGTCTGGCTGCCGGCCTTGTAGGCGTGGGGCATCGCGTCCTGGTGGCTGACATCCCAGCCCGGCACCGAACCCGCGACGAAGTCGATCCCCGGGGCGACGATCAGCCGGTCATAGGGCAGGGTGTGGCCGCCGGCGGTGCTGACAGTCCGGGTGTCGCGGTCGACGCCGACGGCCCAGTCGTGCAGCACGTTGATGCCGTATTCGCTGGCCAGCGTGCCATAGGAATGGCCGAGGGCCTCATAATCCCAGAACCCGCCGAGGTAGAGGTTCGAGAAAAAGCAGGTGTAATACTGGCGGGTCGGCTCGATCAGCGTCACGTCGATCGCGCCATCGGAGTCCTTGGCGATATACCGTGCCGCCGTGGCGCCCCCCGCGCCGCCGCCGATCACGATCACCCGGGGGCGAGCCTGCGCACCGACCATCGGCGCCGACAGGGCTGCCGTGGTTGCCGCCGCCGAGGCCAGAAACCGTCGTCTGTTGAACGTCATCGTCTTTTCCTCCCTTTTTTATTGATGACCAATAGATGTTGGTTTTCCGCCAGCTGCTTTCAAGAAGCGGCGGGGGGAATGAACACGGATTGGTTGAAAGGGGGCGCCGCTGTCAGTCGGTGGGGGTGAGCGTCGCGAAATAGGCCGCCAGCGCGGCGATCTGGTCGTCGTCGAGCCGTCCGGCCATCATCTGCATCACCGGATGCGGGCGCAGCCCCTGCTTGTAGGCGCGCATCGCCACGACGAAATCCTCAGGGTGCCAGCCGACGATCGAGGGAATGCCCTGGTCCGCGCCGCTTTGCTGATGGCAGGTCACGCATTCCGACGACAGGTATTCGCCATAGTCGGCATCGCCCTCGACCCCGAGGGGCGCAGGGGGCAGATCCGGTTGCGCGGCAAGCGCGGTCGGGGCGGATTCGGGGATGTCCTGCGGCTGGTCGGAATGCCGGCGCAGAAAGGCGATCAGGTCGTGGCGGTCCTGGGCGTCGGGCATCCCGCGATAGGACATGCGGGTGCCCGAGACCAGCGCACGGGGATTGGCGAGATAGGCGTCAAGCGTCTCGTAGGTCCAGGCCAGACCGTCGATGCCCATCCGCTGCATCCCGCGCGAATAGCGAAACCCCTCGATTGCGCCTGCGCCGCGGTCGAAGATGCGGTTCAGCTGCGGGCCGACGGCGTTGCGGGCTTCGGGGCCGATCTGGTGGCAAAAGGCGCAGTCGCGGCGAAACAGGGCCAGGCCGGCCTCGGGGTCGCCCAGTGTTTCGGCGGTCTGCGACAAGACCGGGGCCGAAAGGGCCCCGGTCAGGACGGTGCTCAGGAGGAACTCCCGGCCCCGCAATGGCTTACTGCTGGAAGCTTTGCAGATAGGCGATGATTGCGGCGCGATCCCCGGCGTCCCGCAGACCGCGGAACGACATCCGGGTGCCCCGCATGTAGGCGCGCGGATCGGTGAGGAAGGCATCCAGTTCGTCATGCGTCCAGACCAGGCCGTTGGCGCCGGCTTCCTGCATCGGACCCGAATAGCGGAAACCCTCGACGCTGCCGGCATGGCGGCCGAACACGTCGGTCAGCTCCGGCCCGGTGCCGTTGCGGGCACCTTCACCGATCTGGTGGCAGCTGCGGCACTGGCGCCACAGGCCTTCGCCCGCCGCGACCAGCGCCGGATCCAGCGCCGGACCCGCCGGTTCGGCAGCTGCTTCCTGCGCGGGCTCTTCGGCCGGGGCGACCGGGGCCGCTGCGGGGGCTGCGCCCTCGCCGCCTTCCGGGGCGCCGGCGTTGGCCGCGAGGCCGGTCGGGCGATCCGGGGCGAACACCGTCACTGCGCCTTCCGGCGTCGACTGCAGATCGGTCGCGCGGCGGGTGATGTGCACCGCCGGGCCGCAATCGCTCATGCAGGCTTCGGTCGAGAACTGCGGGTATTCGCTTTCCGCGCGGTCATCGACATAGAACCCGTCGGCGTTCGGCATCACCACGTCCAGGAAGTTGTCGCGCGACAGCTCGAAGTCGTCCTCGACGATCCCGTTCGAATACAGGATGTAGGCGACGATCGCATAGGTGTCGTCGGCCGACAGGATCTGCGCGTTGCCGAAGGGCATCGAGCGGTGAACATAGTCGAATACGGTCGACAGATAGGGCCAGTAGCTGCCCACCGTCTTGACCGGGCGACGGTTGGTCAGCGTGCCTTCGCCACCGGCGATCACCGGATAGGCGCCCGCACCTTCACCGAAGTCGCCGTGGCACATCGCGCAGTTTTCGACCCACAGGTCTTCGCCGGTGAACACGTCGCCCGAGCCCTCGGGCAGGCCGGTGCCATCGGGCTCGACCGCGATATCCCAGGCGGCGATTTCCGCGGGCAGGGCCGCGCGGCCCAGGTTGTAGGTCTGTGCGAGCAGGGGCGAGGCGACAAGGCCAGCCAGCGCCGTCGTCGCGAGGATCTTAAGCACCGACTTCGACATTTTCCACCGCTCCGTTCTCGTAGACCGCCCAGGTCTGAATACCGTTGTTGTGATAGACCGAGTTCAGGCCGCGGATTTCCCGCAGCGCGTCCTTGGTCGGCTGGACATAGCCGGTGTCGTCCACCGCGCGCGACTGCAGCAGCATCGGGCTGCCGTCCCACTCGATTTCCAGATAGAAGCGCGTCAGCGCCATCTTCTGCCCCGGATTGGCCAGACGCGCGGTCTGCCAGTTCACGCCACCGTCCAGCGAGACGTCGACGCGGTCGATCTTGCCGTTGCCCGACCACGCGAGGCCGGTGATGACCAGCGGGCCGGCACCGTGGATGATCGGCTTTTGCGGCGAGGGCGAGGTGATGACCGACTTTGCATCCATCGCCCAGGTCCACTTGCGCGCGCGGCCATCGGGCATCAGGTCGGTGTATTTCGAGGTTTCCTCGCGGGCCTCGACGGCCGAATGCGTCACGCCGATCCGGCGCACCCATTTGACCCACATGTTGCCTTCCCAGCCCGGAACGACCAGGCGCACCGGATAGCCATGCTCCTTGCGCAGGGCTTCGCCGTTGGCGGTGAAGGCGACCAGCACGTCGTCCATCGCCTTTTCCAGCGGCATCGAGCGGCCGTTCGACGAGGCGTCGGCGCCTTCGACAAAGACCCAGCGGCCTTCGGGCTGCACGCCGGCTTCTTCGAGCAGAAGGCGCAGCGGCACGCCCGAGTATTCCATGTTGTGGATCATGCCGTGGGTGAACTGCGCGCCGTTCAGCTGCGCACCGCCCCATTCCATGCCCGAGTTCGCCGCGCATTCGCAGAAGTAGACGTGGTTCTCACGCGGGAACCGCTGCAGGTCTTCCCAGGTGAAGACCAGCGGACGATCCACGAGGCCGGTGATCATCAGGCGATAGTCGTCTTTCGACAGTTCGATCGCGCCCGAGTGATGACGCTCGAACGCGCAGCCCTGCGGGGTGATGGTGCCGTCCAGCGCGTGGATCGGCGTGAAGTTGATCGAGCTGATCGGGTCGGCGGTCAGCCAGGACACGGTGCGGCGCACCACGTCACCCTCGAAGCGGATCGGCA
This sequence comes from Rhodobacter sp., assembly GCA_020637595.1. Lineage (GTDB taxonomy): Bacteria > Pseudomonadota > Alphaproteobacteria > Rhodobacterales > Rhodobacteraceae > Pararhodobacter. The sequence continues at coordinate 324,460 of JACKKE010000001.1, forward strand.
GGCCATAGGGGGTCTCGTCGACGCCCACACCGGTGGCCGAGGCCCAGTCTTGCACTTCGGTGATCAGCGGATCGGCCTCCTGGGCGCCGGCGGCGGCGCCGACTACGGCCCCACCCGCGGCAAGGCCCGCGGTGCGCAGGAAGCCGCGACGGGTGGTTCCCGCCTGCTTCTGCATGTCGTCATCGGACATGTCGGTCATGACGCTTGCTCCTTCGTTCGTCTGTCAAACTGATGGGCCGGCGACAGGGGATGCCGCCGGCAGAGTTTCGGATCAGATCCCGGTCACGGTGATCGAGGTGTTCGGCTGCAATTCGACGCGGCCCAGCTTGCGGATATGGCTTTCGATCACATCCCAGATCTGCGGCCCTTCGGTGCCTTCGTTGACCGAGGCCCAGCCGCCGACCGTATAGCTGCGGGTCGGGTCCAGGCTTTCGCCGGTGCGCAGCAGGGTCAGGCCGCTGATCCGCTCGCCGATCGGCTTCGAGATGTCGATCGAATAGCCCAGGCCGCCCAGACGCACCATGTCGCCGCCCTGCTGATAGTAGGGGTCGGTGTTGAACAGGTTGTCGGCCACGTCTTCCAGGATCGTGTGGATCAGTTCGCCGGTCATCTCGGTGCGGTAGACCTGGCCATAGGTCATCGAGCAGACCGAGTGGATGTCCTCGCGGCGGATGTCGTCACCCGGCATCAGACTGGCGCCCCAGCGCACGCCCGGCGACATCGCGATCTCGGTGTCACGCTCGCTCATCACGGCGTCGCAGATCAGGTCGTCCCAGGTGCCGGCAAAGTTGCCGCGGCGATAGAGCAGGCTGTCGGTGGTGCCGACGACCTCTTCCAGCTGGTCCTTGTAGGGCTCGCGCTCGGCGTCGATCAGCGACGACATTTCCGCGTCCGGGGTGATCACGTCCGAGAAGATCGGGATCAGCTTGTGGCGGAAGCCCATCAGCTGGCCGTTACGCACGTCCAGGTCGAGGCGGGTCACGAACTTGCCGTGGCTGCCCGAGGCGATCAGCAGCGTGTTGCCGACCAGCACCGGTTCCGGCAGCGCGTCATGGGTGTGACCGGTCAGGATCACGTCGATGCCCTGCACGCGGCTGGCCATCTTGCGGTCCACGTCGAAGCCGTTGTGCGACAGCACGACCACCAGATCGGCGCCGGCGGCCTTTACCTCGTCGACCATCTCCTGCATGCGCTCGTCGCGGATGCCGAAGCTGAATTCCGGGAACATCCAGCGCGGGTTGGCGATCGGCGTATAGGGGAAGGCCTGGCCGATCACCGCGATCTTGGCGCCGCCGCGTTCGAACCAGGTATAGCTTTCGACGTCTTCCGAGGGTTCGTCCCACTCGGCATCGAAGATGTTCTGGCCGAGGAACGGGAAGGGCAGGTCGGCAACGATCTCCAGCACGCGGTCGGTGCCAAAGGTCCATTCCCAGTGCGAGGTCATCGCCTCGACACCCAGCGCGTTCATGATGTTCACGACGTCCTGGCCCTGGGTCAGGTAGCTAGTCATCGAACCGTGCCAGGTGTCGCCGCCATCCAGCAGGATCGCGTCGGGGCGGTCAGCCTTGATCGCCTTGACCACGGTGGCAACGCGGTCCATGCCGCCCATCCGGCCATAGGTGCGGCCGAGGGCTGCGAAGTCCTCGTAGGTCAGCGCATAGGCGTCGGCCGAGCCCGGGGTCAGGTTATACATGTTGATGAAGTCGCGGCCCACGACATGCGGCGGCTGCCCGCGCACGTCGCCCACGCCATAGTTGAACTCCGGCTCGCGGAACCAGATCGGCTTCATATGGGCGTGGATGTCGGTGATGTGGATCAACGACACGTTCCCGAAGGTGTCAAAGCGCAGCAGGTCGTCCTGGGTCAGCGCCTGCTGGGCGGCCAGCTTCGACCAGTTGCCGAAGCCCGAGATGCCATAGAGGGCGGATGCAGCCACCGAGGCTTGCAGAAACTCGCGCCGGGAAATCATGTATCGTTCTCCTTGGAGCCGTATGCGGACTGGTGAAGATGGCATAACGGGAGGGTTATATGCCAATCTTCAAAGACATGAATATACCGGGACCCAAAAACGCCGCGCCATGCGGTCCAGCCCGGTAACAATTGGGAGAGCCGGGGGCGCGACAGCCGCGCCCCCGGTGAGATTTTGGTCTTACGGACGAACCGAAACACCCTCGACCGACAGGCCCATGCCGCGCGAGGCGACATAGAGTTCCAGCGCGCGGAACTCATCCGACCCTTCGGCGAAGGACTCGGCGCGGGTGTCGCGGATACAGCCGCGGAAGCGGTTGTGGATCGACACGATGCCGGCGTTCTTCAGGCGGTAGGTCGGGAAGCCCGAGATCTGGCCCTGGCTGAGGTGGTCGGCGCGGATCATCAGACCCGTGCTGTCCTCATGGCAGTTGGCGCAGGACAGTTCGAGCTGGCCATAGCGGGTGTAATACATCTCGCGGCCCTGCTCCCAGTAGGGGGCAGCGTCGCCGTCGATCTGCACGTCCACCGGCATGCCGCGCGACTGCATCGAGATATACGACGTCATCGACGTCATCTGATCGCCGCTCCAGCGCCAGGCTTCGGCACCCATCCGCTCGGTCCGGCAGTTGTTGATGTAGTCTTCCATCGACCACAGCACGCCGTTTGCGTTCAGGTGCGGCATGTGCGCGCGAACGCCCGCCATGCTTTCGGTTGCGTCCCCGTGGCAGTCCGCGCAGGACTGGCCCGCCGAACCGTCGACAGTGGTCCACAGATCAGCTCCGGCTTCGACCGCCAGCATCGCCGGGTTCTCGAAGTCGTCCATCTCCATCTCGCGGGTCGCGGCATCGCGGAACAACCAGCCCGAATACCGTTCGGGCAGGTTCGGCGTGATGACGTCGTCGCTCGGGGCCCGAGTGACGAGCGTCAGCTCGCCGTCGTTGATGACCAGCTCCGCCGAAAGATCGGGGTCGGCAAACGCCGCGCCCGCGAACAGGGCGGCGCAAGCCGATGCCAAAGCCAGCGTTTTCACAGGCTTAAGGTGCTGCATAGTGTCTCCTCCCAGACTTCTGTTGCGCCGAAAGCTCAGCTGACTTCGAACGTTTCGGTGGCGGTGTAGACGTCGCCGTTGTCGTCGTACCAGGTGAACACAAAGTCACCCGATGCCGGAACGACGGCTTCGAATTCGATATAGGGGTTGGCCGAGATGGCGGGCTCGAGATAGGCGTCGATCACCATCACACCGGCGAATTCGCAGGTGAAGCGGTTGATGATCTGGCGCGGGATCGTTTCGCCGGCCGAGTTGCGGCGCTGGCCCGATTCCATGTCGTGGTTGACGAGCGTCTTCACGACGATCGAGTCGCCGGCCGAGGCGCTGCGGGGAAGGCGGATGCGGGGTCTGACGTCGGTCATGTCTGTAACTCCTGAAGATGTCTGAAACGGCTGTGCTGTCTGGCTCAGCCGCCGCAGCCACCGATGGTCACCTTCACTTCGACCGCGGTCGAAGCATAGCTGCCATCAGCCATCTTGGCGATCGCCATCACGTCCTGGGTGCGGCCCAGACGGATGCGGGTGGCGACCATCGACGAGCCCGAGCCCGGGCCGAACACGAAGCGGCCGACGTTCGGGGTGGGGTTGCCGGTGGCGATCAGCATGATCTCGGTCGCGCCAGCGGCTTCGACCGAAATCGGAACGGTGTTGCCGTTCTCGGCGATTTCCGGGGCGGTGATGGTGACACCGCCTTCGGCGACCGCAGCGCCGCCGGTGAAGGCAGCAACGGCGTCGTCGACGGGGGTCGCCGAGGCGGTCAGCGGCAGCGCGGCGAGGGCCGAGGCGCCGAGACCGATCGCGAGGGTGTCGCGTCTTGTCAGCATGGAAGGGCTCCTTTTCTCAGAGAGTCGGGGCCGACCGGATCAGTCGGTCAGCGTCATCAGATAGGCGAGGGTGTCTTCGAGCTGCTGCGCGGTCAGCAGCGGGCCGAAGGTTTCGGGGTTCGCCGCACGGGCGGTGAAACCGTCACCGGGGCGAATGAAGCCCGTGGTGCGATAGAAGGCCGGCATGCGGGTGTCGGGGAACATGTGCTTGGCGTCGACCAGGATGCCGCGCAGTTCGGCTTCGCTCCAGCGGCTGCCGACACCGTCCAGCGACGGGCCGATGTTGCCCTGGAACTGGACGTTCGGCAGGGCCGAGATTTCGTGGCAGGCGACGCAGTTACCCTGGGCGCGGCTCGAAACCACGGCGACCCCGTCGGCGGCATTGCCCGGCGCGCCGGTCAGCGATTCGGCGATGGCGACGTTGTCGGTCCACACCACGTCACCGGGCGCAACCTCGGCGCCCGCGATCCCGGCGTAGGCGAGTCCGGCGAACACGAGGCCGGTCACAGCTTTGAGCTTCATGGATGTCCTCCCTGACATTCAGCAGATGGCTTTGCGCTCTCCCAAACGCATCCCGAAGGCATCGTAGCCCATGGCATACAGGATCGGCAACAGAAAATTCATCTATCTGCATATAGAGGGTTTGTAAAGGAACCTTGCCCGCCGCAGACGGCGACGGGCAAAGAAAAACACGGCCGGCCGACGCCACGGGGGCGTCAGTTGTCGGTGGTGTTGAGGTTGCGCGCGACGTAGTGCTGGAAGTGCTCGTCGCCCTCATAGCCGCGTTCGAGAACCCATTGCAGCATCAGCCGCGTTGTCCCGCGCTCGAACGCGCCGGGCATGATCATCACCGCGTTCTCGGCGGCGGTGCCCGATTCGGGAACCTCCTCGGGCATGAACAGCAGGGTCGGGGTGAACACCACGCCCCAGCGCCGCATCATGTCGCGTTCGTCCAGCTCGGTGCCGTCGAAATCGGTGACCGGAACGTTGCCGAACAGGTTCATCTGCACGACAAAGTAATCCTCGCTGAGCATGCGATAGATCTCGTCGTCGATATAGACGTGCTGGTGCATCCGCGTGCAGTAGATGCAGCCGCGCTGCTCGACCATGATCAGCATGCGCTTGCCCGCGGCGCGGGCTTCCTCGAGGTCGTCGCGCATGTCGCGGAACGTCTCGACGAACCAAGCGGGCTTGTGCAGGCCGTCTTCGCCCAGCGGCGGTTCGGGGTGATCGGCGCGCGCCATGCGGGTCGTCGCGGCGGTGGCGAGGCCGGCCGCGGCAAGGCCGGTCAGGAAGGTGCGGCGGTTGGCAGTCATAGGTTACTCCTTCGACAATCGAATCAGCCGATGCTGCCCATCCAGGGCATCACTTCGATCAGCCATTGCGCGATATAAGACACCGTATTCGTCGCAATCAGAACGGCAAACAGGACCAGCATCGCGCCCATGATCTTTTCGACATGCTGCAGCTTGTCGCGGTGCCGCGAGACCCAGTTCAGGAACGGCTTGGCGAACAGCGCAGCGATCACGAAGGGCAGGGTCATCGACAGCCCGTAGACCGCCAGCAGTGCCGCGCCGCGGGTGATGTCGCCCATCCCCGAGGCGATCATCAGGATCGCCGCCAGCGCCGGGCCGACGCAGGGCGTCCAGCCAAAGCCGAAGGCGAGGCCCATGACATAGCTGCCCACGAACGACTGGGGCGAGCCCGCGTTCTCGATACGCGCCTGGCGATAAAGCAGCGAGATCTTGATGATCCCGAGGAAATGCAACCCGAACACCAGCAGCACCGCGGCGGCCACGTATTGCAGCGTGTCGCGCCACTGGATGAAAGCCTGACCCAGCGCCGTCGCGCCCATGCCCAGCAGCACGAAGATCGTGGTCACGCCCAGGGCAAAGGCGATGGCCGACAGCACCAGCCGGCGCTGTGCACCGGGGGCCAGGCCCGAGTCGGCGCGCAGTTCGGCCATCGACAGGCCGGCCATGTAGCACAGGTAAAACGGCACCATCGGCAGGATGCAGGGCGACAGGAATGACAGGATTCCCGCCAGCGCCGCGCCGCCGAAACTGATATCGAACATGTAGATCGTCCTCCAGCGATGGATCGCCGGCGTCCGCTCCTCAGGGACGCTTGCTCGAACGATCCAACAATATTACAATGTTCATATGTATAAGAACCGCCGTCAATCTGGAATCGCCATGCGGACCAGATGCAGGGCGCCGGTTCGGGGCCAGTGACGGGCCGTTTGTGATCGGAGGTGTGGAATGATCGCACGTCATTTGCGCGGGGCCGCGGTTTCGATGGTTTTTCTGGCGTTGTCTGCGCTACCATCGGCCGCGCAGGAGTTCCGCCTCTTGATGATCGAACAGGTCGGCTGCTATGTCTGCGCTGCGTTCAACCGCGACATCGCACCGGCCTATGAGGTGTCGCCCGAGGGAGCCTTCGCGCCGCTGGTTCATGCGGACCTGCGCGGACCGCTGCCCGAGGGTGTTACCCTGGTTTCGCGCCCGTTTGTCACGCCGACCTTCATTCTGATCGGTCCGGACGGCGCCGAAGTCGAACGGTTGATCGGGTTTCCGGGCGAGGATTTCTTCTGGCCCTATGTCAACGAGATGTTCGACCGGGCCACGGCTGCTGTCTCGGGGTGAACGCGCTCGGGGCCCGGCATCGTGATGCCGGGGCAGATGGAGCCGCGTCAAAGGGGGAGGACGCGCGCGACAGGGTTCCGGCCTGACCGGGACGGGTGGAGTGGTGATGGCGCCAGATGGCAAGAACCTGCGCGATGCCGAGGATTTGAGCCAGCCGCAATGGCAGGATGGCGAGTGCCAGGCCGCCTCGATCCCCGCCGATGTTCTGGCCGAGGAAGCGCGCATGGCGGCGGATTTCCTCAAGGCGCTGGGGCACGAAGGCCGGCTGATGATGCTCTATCACCTGTGCGACCGCGACCATTCCGTGACCGAGCTGGAGCAGCTGATCCATTCCCGGCAGGCGGCGGTCAGCCAGCAGCTGGCGCGGCTGCGTCACGAAAAGCTGGTGTCGACCCGGCGCGAGGGCAACCAGATCTTCTATTCGCTGGCCGATCCCAAGGTCCGCGAAATGGTGCGGGTCATCCAGCGCCTGTTCCGCAACCATCCCAGGCGGCGCTGACCGACCCGTGCGTCCCGGCGGCGAAAGACGCATCTGATCCAGATCAATGCGATCGCAACGGAAACCGGGCATCTGCAACGCGGACTGACAGACCGGAGGCCTTGCCGTGGACAGTTTCATAGCCTTCATCGAATGGATCGGCGAATCGAACGCCGAGGCGTTGTTCGGCTTGCTGACCGGCGCCTTTTTCGGCATCGCCGCACAGCGGTCGTCGTTCTGCCTGCGGGCGGCGACGGTCGAATTCGCCCGCGGCATCATGGGCGGCAAGGTGGCGGTCTGGCTGCTGACCTTCTCGACCGCGGTCGTCTGGGTGCAGGCAGCCCAGTATTTCGGCCTGTTCCGGGCCTCGGACAGCCGCATGATGTCGGTCGCGGGTTCGTGGTCGGGGGCGGTGATCGGCGGGCTGATGTTCGGCGTCGGCATGGTGCTGGCGCGCGGCTGCTCGGGGCGGCTTCTGGTGCTCGCGGCGACGGGGAACCTGCGCTCGGTGGTGTCGGGGCTGATCTTTGCGGTGGTCGCGCAGATGAGTCTGCACGGCTGGTTGGCGCCGTTTCGCAACTGGATCGCCGCGCTGTGGACCACGCCGAACGGGCGCAACCTGAACCTGTTGACGATGATCGGCCTGCCGGATGTCGCGGGGCTGGTGCTGGGGCTGATCCTGGCGGTGGTGGCGATCGCCGTGGCGCTGCGCGCGCAGATCGGGGCGCGGGTGCTGGTCTTTGCTTCGGGGGTGGGCTTCTCGGTCGCGGTCGGCTGGGTGCTGACCTGGAACCTGGCGCAGGTCGCCTGGGATCCGGTCAACGTGACCTCGGCCACCTTCACCGGTCCCTCGGCCAACACGCTGATGTTCTTCCTCGAGGAGTCGCCGGCGCTGCGGTTCGATATCGGTCTGGTGCCGGGTGTGTTCCTGGGCGCGTTCCTGGCCTCGTGGTTCTCGGGCACGTTCAAGTTCCAGGGCTTTGAGAATGAAGCGAACATGCGCCGCTCGATGACCGGGGCCGTGCTGATGGGCTTTGGCGGGATGCTGGCCGGCGGCTGCGCGATCGGCGCCGGGGTCACGGGCGGCTCGATCTTTGCGGCGACGGCCTGGCTGGCGCTGTTCTGCATGTGGATCGGCGCGATGCTGACCGATGTGCTGGTCGACCAGCGGGGGCGCCGGCCGCAGCTGGCCTGAACCGCATCACCCTTTCAGATCGGCGAAATCTCGGGCGCGGCGGGGAAAACCGGCCGCGCTTTCCCCTTTTTGCTGCGGGCCGGGCGGGGCTAACTGCGCCAAGGGAAGCGAAAAACAAGGGGAAACACATGGAACTCATCGTCAGCCTGATCGCCGGTGCCGTCGGCGGGAATATCGCCGGCATGGCCGTGAACCGGATCAATCAGGGCACGCTGATCAACTCGCTGGCGGGGATCGTCGGCGGCGGCGTTGGTGGACAGATCCTGTCGTTCTTCGGCGCCGAAACCCTGGGCGCGGCAGCAACGGCTGGCGGCTCGCTGGATCCGACGGTTCTGGCCGGGCAGATGGCCTCGGGCGGCGTCGGCGGAGCGGTGGTGCTGGCTGTGGTCGGCGCGATCCGCAACGCGCTGGGTCGCTGAGCAAACCCGTCTCGCGGGCGCGCGGCCCATTCCCATCCCGGTGTCGGGCGTCCTGCGGGGCGGTTGCCGGGGGGCTGGCAGGCCCCCCGGCCTTTTGGTGTCAGGCTTCGGCCACGAAACGATAGCCGTCGTCGCGGCGCTCGACATGGCCCAGTCCGCCCGGCAGGTGGAAGCCGGCGATGCGCATCTGCCCGTCGGTGATCTGGTCGAGCAACCCGACGCGGGTCTGCGCGGCCATCGCCCCGTCCTGATCCGAACCGGTGATCCAGTCGGGTTTGGCAAAGGCGACATGGTGGTTGCCCAGCGAATCGCCCACGACCATCAGGCTCTCGGATCCGTCGCGCAGCTCAAAGGCCATGTGCCCCGGCGAATGGCCGAAGGTTGCGCGGGCGGCGACGCCGGGCAGGATCTCCTCGCCGTCTCCAAAGAAGGTGATCATGTCGGCCAGCGCCTCGAGCCGACGCTGTGCGCCGACCGCAAAGGCCTGCCGTGCCTGACCGATGGTCGAGACGGTGTTGGCGTCCATCCAGTAGTCGAACTCGGCCTGGCCCATCAGGATCTCGGCATTTGGCAGGAAGGAATCGCCGAAATCGTCCAGCACGCCCCACAGGTGATCGGGGTGGCCGTGGGTAAAGACCAGATGCGTGATGTCCTCGGGGTAGAGGCCCAGCGCCTCGAGGGTCTCGGGCAGCAGACCCGCGGTCGGCTGGAATTCGGTCCCCGAGCCCACGTCGAACAGGATCACCCGGTCCTCGTGGCGCAGCAGCGTCACGTTGCACGGCGGCGTCAGCGCGCCGGGGCCGACACCGGCCTCGGCCAGGATCGGCGCCAGCGCCTCTTCGGACAGCTCGCCCAGGATGAAATCGCGCGGCAGCGTCAGATACCCGTCGGACACGATGTCGATGCGCATCGCCCCCATTTCGGCCGTCGCCTGGGCTCGGGCCCGGCTGAGCGGCAGCGCGGTGGCAGCCATTGCCATCGAACTGCCGAGGGTAAAGGCACGTCTGGAAATCTTCATGGAATCCCCCCATGTCGGGCGCCCGGTCGGGGCGCGGTTGGTCCTCATGGGCGCGAGTGGGAGAGCACGCGCCCGGTTGTCCGCGACCATAGTCCGGCGGCCCGGAAATGCAAGCTTTATTCACGATTGTGCATGTTTGGGCCGGCGCGCGGGCGCCATTCGGGGGCTTGCCTTTTGGCGCCCGAACCTGAATTCTCGTGCGACTTCGAAACGGGAACGGAGGCGCGGCATGGACAGCATCCCTTATGGCGTTCTGGCGGCCCTGGTCGGGCTGGTGGGCGGCGTGGTGCTGGGACTGGCCGCGCGGCTGGGCAATTTCTGCACGCTGGGGGCGCTGGAAACCGCGGTCTATGGCAGCGATCAGCGTCGCCTGCGGCTGTGGGGGGTGGTGCTGGCGGTCGCGATCTTCGGCACCTATCTGGGGGCTGAACTGGGCATCGTCGAGATTGCCGAGACCTATTATCACCAGATCACCTGGAATCCCTGGGCCTCGATCGCCGGTGGGCTGATCTTTGGCTATGGCATGGCGCTGGCCGGCAATTGCGGCTTTGGCGCGCTGGTGCGGTTCGGCGGCGGCGATCTGCGCTCGCTGGTGGTCGTTGTGGTGATGGGGATCTTCGGCTTCATCACCCTGTCCGGCCCGCTGGCCCCGCTGCGCGTTGCGCTGTTCGAGCAAACGATGGCCCACAGCCCGCAGGGCATCGCCGCCACGGTCGAGGCGATCACCGGGATCGGACCGATGGCGACCGCCAGCGTTCTGGCGCTGGGATTTCTGGTCTGGGGGCTGGCCTATGGCCCGCTGCGCCGCGACGCGCGCGAGATCGCCTGGGGCGTGGTTGCCGGTCTGGCCGTGGTCTGGAGCTTCTGGGGCACGGGTTGGATCACGTCCGAAAGCATGGGCGCAGTGCCGACCGAGGGGCTGTCCTTTACCGCACCGGTCGGCCGCACGCTGATCTTCCTGATGACCTCGACCGCCGGCGGAATCAACTTTTCCGTCGGCTCGGTGCTGGGGGTGATGGCGGGTGCGCTGGCCGGGTCGCTGTGGCGGGGTATGTTCCGCTGGGAGGCCTGCGAGGATCCGCGCGAACTGGGCCGCCAGGTCGGTGGTGCGGCGCTGATGGGCATCGGCGGGGTGATCGCGCTGGGGTGCTCGGTCGGGCAGGGGGTTTCGGCCTTTGCGACGCTTGCCTGGTCGGCGCCGGTCACTTTGGCGGCGATCGCCGCCGGGGCGCTGATCGGCCTGCGCGGGTTGATCGGCGCGGCCGAGGCCGAATAACGGCCAGCTCTCCTCCAACCGACCATCGGCGGTTTCCTTCCCCTTTGGTCTGACGTATGTCACGGGGCCAAACCGCCCAGACAGGACCACGCCCGTGCCGACTTCGCTCCTTCTCGTTCTGTCCGCGGCCGGGTTCGGGGCCTCACCGCTGTTGATCGCGCTGAACGTCGATCACTTCCCGCCCTGGACGCTGGGTGCGCTGCGCTCGGCGTTGGGGCTGCCGCTGTTGATCATCGCCGCCGGGATGATGGGCGCGCAACGCCGGCCGGTGCTGCACGATGTCGTCACTGCCATTGTCGGTGGCATCCTGACGGTGTCGATCCCCTTCGTCAGCATGGCGGCGGGGATGCAGTATATCCCCTCGGGCATGGGTGGCATGCTCTATGCGACGATGCCGCTGTTCACGCTGGGTCTGGCTGCGCTGTTTCTGAAGGACGAGCCGGCGACGCTGGAACAGGCGATCCGCATCGCCGTCGGGATCTTCGGCGTGCTGTTGATCGCCGGACCGGGGCTGGTCGCCGACGGGCTGGGGCAGGCGGGGCTGGGCACGGCGCTGACGCTGATCTCGCCGCTCAGCTACGCCGCCGGGAATGTCTGGTTCCGCCGCCGGCGCAAGATGGCGCCGCTGATGCTGTCGGCGGGGATGTTTCTGGTCGGCACGCTGACCGTCTGGCCGCTGGCGCTGCTGATCGACGGGCCGGTGTTGGTCGAGCCCTCGGCCTATATCATCGCCATTCTGATTGCGCTGGTGGTGCTGGCGACCGTCGCACCGAACCTGCTGAACTATGCGCTGGTGCAGCAGGCGGGCGCCAACAAGGCGGCGCTGGCGATGTTTCTGATGCCGGGCTTCAGCGTTGTCTTCGGCATGGTGTTCCGGGCCGAGCGCCTGCCGCTGATCGCCTTTGCCGGTCTGGCGCTGGTGATCGGTGCCTCGAGCGCACGGATGCCCCTCTGGCTGCGCCGCCGCCTGCGCCCGGCTCAGCCGAGCTGAAGCCCGCCCTCACGCTGCAGGAACTCGACCACCGCCGCGACACCCACATCGTTGCGCATCTGCGCCAGCACAAAGGGCTTCTTGCCGCGTGCCGCGCGCGTGTCGCTTTCCAGCAAGGCCAGGTCGACACCGACATAGGGCGCGAGGTCGGTCTTGTTCACCACCAGCAGATCCGATTTCGTCACCCCGGGGCCGCGCTTGCGCGGGATGTCCTGACCGGCGGCGGTGTCGATGACATAGATCGACAGGTCCGCCAGTTCCGGTGAAAACGTCGCCGCCAGATTGTCGCCGCCCGATTCGATCAGGATCAGGTCCAGATCCGGGTGCGCCGCGGTCAGCTCGGCCACCGCGGCCAGGTTGATCGAGGCATCCTCGCGGATCGCGGTATGCGGGCAACCGCCGGTTTCCACCCCCTTGATCCGGTCCGAGGGCAAGACCTGCGCCCGCAGCAGGAAATCCGCATCCTCGCGGGTATAGATGTCGTTGGTGATCACCGCCATCGAGCATCGGCTGGCCAGTGCCCGCGCCAGATGCTCGGTCAGCGTGGTCTTGCCGCAGCCCACCGGGCCGCCGATTCCCACCCGCAACGGGCCGTTCTTGCTCATGTCCGAAAGATCCTCACGGTTTGTGTTTCGTGCTGCATCGCTGCCAGATCGGCGGCCAGCGCCGCGCTGCCAAGATCGTCGAGCGTCGAACCGGCGGCCTTCTCGGCCAGATCGGCGATCACCGGGGCGAGGCGCGCCAGAACCGCCTGACCCTCGGTCTGGCCCAGCGGAACGTGGCGGGTGGCGACGGTGGCCAGGTTGCTGGCGAACCCCTGCAGGAACAGCGCGATCACCGTTCCCGGCGCCAGACCCAGCGGCGCCGTCGCCTCGCCCAGCGCAACCGGCAGCGCGCGGCCGGGCAGGGCGCGCCCGGTGATCCCGGTAACGGTCCGTGCCAGCGCAGCCCCCTGGTCCACGGTTTCCTGCAGCCGCTCGGCACTGGGGGCCAATGCCCGGGCCAGCGTGTCGAGCGCCTCGAAATCGGCCCCCGGGCGCAGGGCGGCCGCCAGCAGCACCGCATCCTGCCAACCCGCCCCGAGGCGCAGCACCCCGGACAGCCAGATCTCCAGACCGGCCGCATCCTGCACGGTGCCTGCGGCGATCACCGCCTCAAGACCGTGAGAATAGGCAAAGGCCCCGGTCGGAAAGGCCGGCGACAGCCATTGCGTCAGGGTCAGAAGGGCGGTGTCAGTCATCGTCGGCGTGGAAATGTTCGCCGTGGTGGTGGACATGGCCGGCCTGCCGATCATGGCTATGCCCGTGATCATGCCCGTGATCATGCCCGTGATCATGCCCGTGATCATGGTCGTGGTCATGGGGGTGGCTGTGATCGTGGCCATGCGCATGGTCGTGAGGTTCGTGGCTGTGCCCGTGGTCGTGGCCCATCGTCCGCCCGGTGCCATAGGCCCCCTTTTCCGGCGCAAAGGGCCGCTGGTCGCGGGTGATCCCGGCCCCCAGTCCCTGCAGCATCCGCTCCAGCACATGGTCCTCGCGGATCACCAGCACCCCGGCCGCCATCTCGCAGGGGGTGTGGCGGTTGCCGATGTGCCAGGCCAGCCGCGGCAGGTCGCCGGTAATCACCAGCACGGTTTCCTCGGCCGGCTCGACGGCGATCAGGGATCCGTCCTCCAGCTCGAACCCCCAGTATTCATCGAGGTTGGTCAGCGCCGGCAGATCCAGCAGAAAGCTGTCGCCCCCTTCGGTCTGCAGCCGTTTCCGGCGCAGAAGGCGTTCGTCATAGGTCAGCACCACGCGGTCATCGGTGCGGGCGGGGGCCTCAGTCAGCAGACGGGCGACGGCGGGGCGATCGGTCATTTTCGAAACCTCGTGGACAAGATGTTAACCTTTACCGGTGCAGACTCGACTGGCAACCAGAACGGAGGGAACCCGTGCACCCCATGTCTGCCGCCGATGAACTGGCGATGATCCGGTCGCGGATCTCGCGGCTGAAAGCCCGCGAACAGGAGTTGAGGGAGGCGTTGATCGCCGCCCCGGACAGCCAGCGACAGGGGCGATGGACCCGCGCCGAGGTGGTCGAAACCGTGCTGCGGGTGTTCGACCACCGGCTATTGCCCGACGCGATCCGCAGCGACCCGCTGTTCTGGCGCGACCGGGTGATGACACAGATCCGCTGCCTCCCGGTCGAGGTGCAGCCTCCCGCCAGCTGGGTGCCACCCCGGCGCGATCCCGGCGCACCGGGCGATGCCCGTTCGGTTGGCATGTAGCCCCCTCGTGCCCGGCTCAGAACAGGAAATACCGCTGCGCCAGCGGCAGTTCCGCCGCCGGTTCGCAGGTCAGGATCTCGCCGTCGGCGCGCACGACATAGGTTTCGGGATCGACCTCGATCTGCGGCGTTGCATCGTTCAGCTTCATGTCGGCCTTGGTCACGCCGCGGCAGCCCCGCACCGCGACCAGATCCTTGTGCAGGCCCAGTGCCGCACCGATCCCGGCCTCGATGGCGGCTGCGCTGACAAAGGTGACGGCGCTGCGCTCGACCGCGCGCCCCAGCGCGCCGAACATCGGCCGGGTGTAGACCGGCTGCGGCGTCGGGATCGAGGCGTTGGGATCGCCCATTTGCGCCACGGCGATGGACCCGCCGATCAGCACCATCTCGGGTTTCGCGCCGAAAAACGCCGGCGACCACAGCACCAGATCGGCGCGCTTGCCGGTCTCGATGCTGCCGATTTCCTCGGCCATGCCGTGCACGATGGCCGGGTTGATCGTGTATTTCGCCACATAACGCCGGGCGCGCAGGTTGTCGTTCTCGCCCCTCTCGCCCGCCAGCCGGCCGCGCTGCAGCTTCATCTTGTGCGCGGTCTGCCAGGTGCGGGTGATCACCTCGCCCACCCGGCCCATCGCCTGGCTGTCCGACGACAGGATGGAAAACGCGCCCATGTCGTGCAGGATGTCCTCGGCGGCGATGGTCTCGCGGCGGATTCGGCTCTCGGCAAAGGCCACGTCCTCGGGCACGCGGCGCGAGAGGTGATGGCAGACCATCAGCATGTCGAGATGCTCCTCGATCGTGTTGACGGTATAGGGCATCGTCGGATTCGTCGACGACGGGATCACGTTCGACGAGGACACGACCTTGATGATATCGGGCGCATGCCCGCCGCCCGCGCCCTCGGTGTGGAAGGCGTGGATCGTGCGGCCCCTGATCGCGTCGAGGGTGTTTTCCACGAACCCCGATTCGTTCAGCGTGTCGGTGTGGATCATCACCTGCACATCCATCGCCTCGGCCACCGTCAGGCAGCAGTCGATGGCCGCGGGCGTGGTGCCCCAGTCCTCGTGCAGCTTCATCGCGCAGGCCCCGGCGCGGATCATTTCCTCCAGCGCGGCGGGCTGGCTGGCGTTGCCCTTGCCGGCCAGACCGATGTTCATCGGCAATCCGTCGACCGCCTGCAGCATCCGCCCGATATGCCAGGGCCCCGGCGTGCAGGTTGTCGCCAGCGTGCCATGCGCGGGGCCGGTGCCACCGCCCAGCATGGTGGTGATGCCCGAATGCAGCGCGTCCTCGACCTGCTGCGGGCAGATGAAATGGATATGCGCGTCGAACCCGCCCGCGGTCAGGATCTTGCCCTCGCCGGCGATGATCTCGGTCCCCGGGCCGATGATCACGTTGACGCCGGGCTGGGTGTCGGGGTTGCCGGCCTTGCCGATCGCCGCGATCCGCCCATCGCGCAGACCGACATCGGCCTTGTAGATCCCGGTCCAGTCGAGGATCAGCGCGTTGGTGATCACCGTGTCCATCGCGCCCTCGGCGCGGGTGACCTGGCTCTGGCCCATGCCGTCGCGGATCACCTTGCCGCCGCCGAATTTCACCTCGTCGCCATAGACGGTCAGATCGCGCTCGACCTCGATGATGATCTCGGTGTCGCCCAGGCGCAGGCGGTCGCCGGTGGTGGGGCCGAACATGTCGGCATACTGGGCGCGGGGAAGGGCGTAGGGCATCGGAAACCTCGTGGGTTATCGGCGGCGCTGAGGGCGGGCGGCGGCCCTCACGGTTGCTTGACTTGCCGGTGCGCGGCGGGCGTGAAACCTTGGCGCACTGGAACGAAAGGGACGCGCATGACGGTCATTCTGCTGGCTCTGGGTCCGAGCGCGCTGGCGCTGCTGCCACTCGCGCCGGTGGCGGTCTTTGTGCTCGGCATCTGAGGGCCGGACCGTCACAGATCCCCCATCACCTTGGCATTGAACCCGAAAACCCGGCGCGCACCGCCATAGGGCACCAGCCGCACCTCGCGGGTCTGGCCGGGCTCGAAGCGCACGGCGGTGCCGGCGGGGATGTCCAGCCTGAGCCCGCGCGCGGCCTCGCGGTCAAAGGACAGCCCCGGGTTCGTTTCGGCAAAGTGATAGTGCGAGCCCACCTGCACCGGGCGGTCGCCGGTGTTGGCCACGACCAGCACGGTGACCGGCGCGTCGGCGTTCAGCAGGATGTCGCCCTCGGCGGCAAAGATCTCGCCCGGGATCATCTCAGGCCACCGCCAGCGCGAGGCCGGCCAGCGCGGCCGCACCGCCGAGGCCCCGCTGACCCCATCCGTTCAGCCCGCGGCCCAACACGATGCCCGCGCCGTGCAGCGCGGCGGTGACCAGCGCAAAGCCCGCGGCATAGATCGCCATGCCGCTCGCCGGCCCCTCGGCCCCGTGTGCCCAGCCATGCGCCACGCCGAAAAGCGCGATCATCGGCAGGGTGGCCGTCAGCGGCAGCCGCACGGCCATCGCCACCAGCACCCCGAGGATCACGACCGAAGCCAGGATCATCGGTTCGACCGCCGGCAAGGCCAGCCCGGCAAAACCCAGCGCGCCGCCCGCCAGCATCGCGCCGACGAAACTGGCCGGCATCGCCCAGAGGGCACGCCCCCCGGCCTGCGCCGCCAGCAGGCCGACCGCGACCATTGCCAGAACATGATCGGCGCCGCCGATCGGGTGGGCTGCGCCCGACAGGAAGGTGCCGGCGTCATGCGTGCCGTGGGCCAGCGCCAGCGTCGGCGCCAGGATCAGGGGAAGCGAAAGGCGAAGAGCGCGCATCGGAAACTCCTATCGGATCGGATGGTGAACGGTGACGAGCTTGGTCCCGTCGGGAAAGGTCGCCTCGACCTGCACGGAATGGATCATCTCGGGGATGCCGATCATGCACTGGTCGCGGGTGATGACATGGGCACCGGCCTCCATGAGGTCAGCAACCGAACGCCCGTCACGTGCCCCCTCGACCACGAAATCGGTGATCAGGGCGACGGCCTCGGGGTGGTTCAGCTTGACGCCACGGGCCAGCCGGCCGCGGGCGACCATCGCCGCCAGGCTGACCAGCAGTTTGTCCTTTTCGCGCGGGGTGAGGTTCATCGGGGTCTCCTAGATCTGCCAGACGCGCGGCAGGGGCGTGGTCATCGAACGCGTGCGCAAAACGGTCAGCAGTCGCGCGATCTGCCGGCGCAGCGGCCAGCCATCGGCGGCCATCAACCGCACCATCAGTTTGCCGTCAAAGGCCGAGGCCGCACCCTGGACGCCGGGTTCGCTCAGCACGGCGCGCACTGGCGACAGCGCGTCCTCGGCCCCTTGAGCGACCAGCGCGAGGCTGGCGACGGCGCGCGCCCCGGACAGGGCGGCGGGGGGCTGCAGGGCTTTGGGCGTCAACATAAGGGGTTCGACCAGCACCGGGCGCCCGCCGCGGGTGATCTCGCGCCGGTCGGACAGGGTGAATTCGGTCACCGTTTCGCCCATCGCGGCCCTGCCCAGAACCACCGCTTCGAGCACCAGGCAGGACGCCTCGCGACCCAGGGCCACCCGGGTTTTCCGTGCCAGGGCCGAGCGTTGGAACAGGATCGTTTCCTGCGGCAGCCAGTCCAGATGTCCGTCGGCGATCGCCAGGTCGACGGTGATCCGGGCCATGTCCTCGGCGGCCCGATAGGCGCGTTCGGCGGTCTGGGTGGTGGCCGTCGCGCTGGCATCGGTGCGCAACCGATAGTCCAGCTCATCGCCGCCGGTGACGCCCCCCGCGGTGTTGAGAAACACCACCTCGGGCCCGGGGTGCAGCACGATCGCCTTGGCCGAGCCCTGCTGGAAGAGCCGTTGCAGCCGCCCGCCCGCAAGCCCGACCTCGGCCGTGCCGCGGGTGCGTTGATGATGGATCGGATGGGCCGGGGCGGCAGTCATCGGGCACTCCTTCTGCCGACAGGAGCCGCTTTTGCCGGCCCTGGTTCAAGGGGGCTGCCCAATCCTTTGGCGATGAGATGCGCAGCAAGGCATACTGCGCCTGATATATAGTCAATGAGCGCGAAGATTGTGCAGGGCGCGAACCGCCGGGCTGGCCCGCGAGCCCGCTGCGACATCGTGGCAAAGCCCCTTTTCCCGGCCCTGAAACGGTGACAGCATGCCCGCGACAGGAGGCCGGACCATGACCAACCCCTTGATCTCTGCGCGCGATGGCTTTGCCGCCGCCCACCCCGAAGAGCGGGTCACTCTGAACACCCGGGACTGGGGGGTGATTGATACCGGCACGGGGCCGGTCTTGCTGCTGTTGCCCGGAACCTTGGGGCGTGGCGATATCTTCTGGCAGCAGATCGCCGCCTTGACTGAACTGCGGGTGATCGCGGTCAGCTATCCGGCCTCGGGCACGATCGTCGACTGGACGGCGGATCTGGTCGCCCTGCTCGAGGCGCGGGGCGTCGCGCAGGTGGCGGTTCTGGGATCGTCGCTGGGCGGGTATCTGGCGCAGTATTTCGCTGCCATGCATCCTGAGCGGGTGACGCATCTCTTTGCCGCCAACACGCTGGCCGCGACCGAGGGGATCGACGCCCGTCCGCCCTATGCGCTGGACATCTGGGCGACGCCGATCGACGGTCTGCGCGCGGGTTTCGGGATGGCGATGCAGGCCTGGGGCCAGACCCATCCCGAACAGGCGGATCTGGTCGACCTGCTGCTGGCGGAATCGCAGGGGCGGATCCTCGATGACGAGATGCGGGCGCGTCTGGATGCGCTCAAGACCGCGCCGGCCCTGCCTGCCGATCCCCGTCCGGCCGGGGCCAGCACGGTGATCGAAACCGACGACGACCCGCTGTTGCCGCCCCCCTTGCGCGCGGGCGTCCGGGCGCGGCTGGCCGGGTCCGAAGCGTTCCGCTTTCAATGGGGCGGGCATTTTCCCTATGTGCTGCGGCCGGCCCTCTACACCGGGTTGATCCGGGCGCGGCTGGGTCTGGCGACGCTGCCCGCAGAATGGAACGGAGGCTCTGCGTGAGCCTTCCAGCCAATCCGCGATGGGCCTTTGCCCGCTACCGGGCGATTGACCACCGGCTTCCCGTCGCCAGCCGGGGCTATCCCCCTTTCAGCCTCAAGATCAAGGACTTGAGTGAGGTTTTTCACCGCTATGACGGGTTCATTCTGGATGCGTTCGGGGTGCTGAACATCGGTGAGGGGGCGATCCCCGGTGCCGTCGCGCGGATTGCCCAGATGCGCGCCGCGGGCAAGCGGCTGGTGGTTCTGACCAATGGCGCCAGCAAGACCCGGGCCGAGGCCCTGGCGACCTATCATCGCTGGGGATTCGACTTTGCCGAGGATGAGGTGATTTCGAGCCGGGACCTGGCGGCTTCTGCCATGACGGGACACGGTGGGGTTTGGGCCGCCATCGCGCCAGATGGAAGCCAGTTCAATGACTTGCCAGGTGATGTTCGACCTCTCGACGCGCGTCTTCTGGACGAGGCCGACGGATTCCTGTTCCTCGGCTCTCAGGGCTGGACCGAGGTGAGGCAGGCGGAGCTGATCGCCGCCCTGCGCGCCCGCCCGCGGCCGGTGATCTGCGCCAATCCGGATATCGTCGCCCCGCGCGAACAGGGTTTCACCTGGGAGCCGGGGCACTATGCCCATGATCTGCCGGTTCCCGTCGACTTTCACGGCAAGCCCTTCGGCCCGGCGCTGCAGGCCGCGCTCGACCGGCTGGGGCTGCCGGCGCGCAAGGTGGCGATGGTCGGGGACACGCTGCACACCGATATCCTGGGCGGGCGCGCTGCCGGCTGCTTTACGGTGCTGATCGCTGGCCACGGGTTCTTTGCCGGGACCGATCCGCAACCCTATATCGCCGCCAGCGGGATCACCCCCGATTTCATCGCTGAAACGACCTGAGATATGTTAGACAAACCCTTGAAAGACAGCGAGATCGCGACCGACATAGCCGTGCCCCGGGACGCTACGCTCGGCTTTGTCGGCCATGTGGAAACCCCCTGGACCCGGCGCGAGGATTGCCCCAAGCAAGGCCGCCACGACGGGCCCGACTGCGCCATCGTTCTGACTCCGCCCTGGGATGCCGCGCTGGCCGGGATCGAGCGGTTCGAGACGCTCGAGGTCTATCTGTGGTTTCATCTGGCGCGGCGCGATCTTCTGGTGATCGACCCCAGCCACGGCGGCGGTCCCCGCGGGGTCTTTGCCCTGCGCAGCCCGGTGCGGCCCAACCCGATTGCGGTGAGCACCGTCAAGCTGGTGGCGCGGCAGGGAAACCGGCTGATCGTGCGCGGGCTCGAGGCGGTGAACGGAACGCCGCTGATCGACCTCAAGCCCGGGCGTTGCCCCCGGTCCTGAGGTTATTCGGAGGCGCGTGGCGCCAGGCGGCTGACCAGCGGGATTTCCTGAAGGCGCAGCGCGGCCAGCACGCCCAGCGCAGCGAGTGCCGAGACGATCCAGTAGATCGGCACGATGGCGTTGACCACATGCGTGGCGATGACCGAGCGCAGGGCAGGGTCCAAGCCGGCGATGGCCTGGGGGCCCATCTCGGCCGAGAACTCCATCCCGCCACCAAGGCCCGACGCCAGCCGCGCCGTCATAATCGCACCGAACACCGCCACCGCCAGCGATCCGCCGATCTGCCGGAACATCACGCCGGAGGCTGTGGCCGTGCCCAGCATCTGCCGCGGCACGGCGTTCTGCACCGCCGTGGTCAGCACCGGGAAGATCAGGCCCATCGCAAAGCCATAGAACAGGATCATCGCCGAGAACACCACGGTCGAGGTATCGGCCGCGATCCGGGTGAGCAGCAGCGCCGCGACCACGATCAGCGCCATGCCCCAGAGCGGCAGGGCACGATACCGCCCGGTGCGGCGCATATAGCGCCCGGCGACGGTGGTTGCAGCGATGATCCCCAGCGTCATCGGCGCCAGCAACAGCCCCGAGATCATCGGCGTGACGCCGCGGGCGATCTGCAGGTAGATCGGCAGGAAGGTCACCGCGCCCAGCATCGCTGCCCCGGTCAGCACCGACAGCAGCGAGGTGCCGCGAAACACGTTCAGCGAGAAAAGCGACAGTGGCAGGATCGGCTCGGACGCGCGGCGTTCGATCCAGACAAAGGCGATGATCGCCACCAGCGTCGTGGCGGCCAGCCCGGCCGACTGCGGTGACAGCCAGTCAAAGCTGCGCCCGCCCAGGGCGGTCAGCAGGGTCAACGCGGCCAGCGCGACCGACAGCGCCGCGGCGCCGGCCCAGTCGATCCGGTGCCTGTGCGTGACGGTGTGCGCGGGGAAGCTGGCGGCAAAGCCGATCACCGCCAGGATGCCCAGCGGCACGTTGATCAGGAAGATCCAGTGCCAGCTGAAGACCTCGACGAACCAGCCGCCGATCAGCGGTCCGATCATCGACGAGATCGAGAACACGGCCGCGAACATGCCCTGGATCTTGCCGCGCTCCGAGGGCGGGATTACGTCGCCGACCACCGACAGTGCCAGCACGAAGAGGCCGCCGCCCCCCAATCCCTGCACCGCGCGCGCGGCCACCAGGAAGGTCATGCTGTCGGCAATCCCGCACAGCAGCGACCCGGCCAGGAACAGCCCGACCGAGACATAGACCATCATCTTGCGCCCGTAGAGGTCGCCAAGCTTGCCATAGAGCGGCGCGGCGACGGTCGAGGCGAGGATATAGGCGGTCACCACCCAGCTGAGATGTTCAAGCCCGCCGAGATCCGCAACGATGGTCGGCAGCGCCGTCGAGACGATGGTCTGATCAAGCGCGGCCAGCAGCAGGAGGGTTGCAACCGAACCGATCACCAGTTTGACCGGGATGGCGTGATCGGTCTCGGGTGTGGGGTGCGGGGCGGTCATGCGTCATCTCCTTGCGCCCTGGCCGTCGAACGGCCAGCGTAAGGGCAGATAGTCCTCGCACGGGGATGAGGGCAAGGGGGCAATGCCCTTAACCTGTTAAATTATCCTCTTGACGCGAGGTCAGCCACCGCATCAGGCGCTGACGCAATCGTCGTTCTCGGCCTCGCCCTCGTCAAAGATTCGGGCCAGATCGGTATTGCCGGCGATCAGATCGGTCAGGGTAAAGCGGTCCAGCGCCCCGTAAAAGGCACCCAGGGCCTCGCACAACATCCCCTTCAGCCGGCAGGCCGAGGTCAGGGGGCAGGTGTTGCGGTCGGCATTCATGCACTCGGCAAAGGGCATGTCGCCCTCGAACAGGCGAACGACCTTGCCGACCGAGATATCATCCGATGCCATCGCCAGCGAAATCCCGCCGCCGCGTCCCCGTGCGGTGTTCAGGAAACCTTCGCTTTCGAGTTTGTTCACGACCTGCGCGACATGGTGAAACGAGGCGTTGCAGGCGCGTGCGACATCGGCCGTGCGCAGGCTTTCGGGAAAGCGCACGGCACAATGCATCAGCGTTCGCATTGCCAAGTTTGTCCGCAGGGTCAGGCGCATCGGCTTCCGGGTCAAGGCGCGCAATTCGCGCAGCATATCCAACGATAGTCGCCCCGCGGATAGGCCGCCTTGATCCAGATCACGCGGCCATGCGCGTGTGTCAGGCGTTCCAGACCACGGTCAGATCCTCGCGAAACGCGAAGCGCACGAGATGGCGCGCGACCACATCCTGCAATTGCGGCATCGCCTCGGCATCGACCGCCTCGAGCCGCAGCATCAGGGTATCGCCCTCGGCGTTGAGGGCGCAGGTGCCGTGCGAAAAGGCGATGTGGCCCTGTTGCGGATCAAAGGACACCGGGCGCTTGTGCTGGAAATGCTTGCACAGCTGCTGCAGGTAGCGGCTGGCATGGGCGGTCGTCAGCACGGCTTGGCTGATCGCGGGGTCGGACATGGAAACCTCGGTCTGGATGGGATCGGGCGGTGGCTGGCCGGAAAACCGTTGCTGGCGAACCGCGTATGGCCTTGAATGTAGCCTGCCGCGCCGGTCCGGCAAGGGTCCGGTCTCGCGCGTCAGGTCCATCGCGGCTATGGTCGTCGTCACGCGCTCAGAGGGCGCAGGTCTGGTCTCGCAGCAACAGGGGGTGCGCGACGTGAACGCATTCGTAGACACCGATCGTCTGGTTGACGATCTGAAGCCGGGGTATCTGGATCTGAGCGACCGCATCTGGGGCATGCCCGAGCTGCGCTATCGAGAGGAGAAATCCGCCGCCGCGCAGATCGAGATGCTGGAAGCGGCGGGGTTCGCCGTGACGCGCAACGTCGCCGGTATCCCCACCGCCTTTGTGGCCGAGGCCGGCACGGGTGGCCCCGTTATCGCGTTTCTGGGCGAGTTCGACGCGCTCGCCGGCCTCTCGCAAGAGGCCGGGGTCGCGCAAAAACAGCCGCTCGACACCGGCGGGAACGGCCACGGTTGCGGCCATAACCTGCTGGGGGCGGGCGCCATGCTCGCCGCCGTCGCTACCCGCGACCATCTGGCGGCAAAGGGGGTGCCGGGGCGGATTCGCTATTTCGGCTGCCCAGCCGAGGAAGGCGGGTCTGGCAAGACCTTCATGGCGCGCGACGGGGCCTTTGCCGGGGTGGACGCGGCGTTCTGCTGGCACCCGGCCTCGTTCAACAGCGTCATTCCCGCCAATTCGCTGGCCAATATCCAGGTCAATGTCCGGTTCAGGGGGCGGGCGGCCCATGCGGCGGCCTCGCCGGAACTTGGCCGGTCCGCGCTGGATGCGCTCGAACTGATGAGCGTCGGTGTGCAGTATCTGCGCGAGCACATGCCCGAAAAGGCACGGGTTCACAGCGCGATCACCAACACCGGCGGCGTGTCGCCCAATGTCGTGCAGGATTTCGCCGAAGCCCTCTATCTGATCCGGTCGCCACAGCTGTCCGAGGTGATGGCGCTGTTCGAACGGGTGTCCAAGGTCGCCCGGGGCGCCGCGCTGATGACCGAAACAACGGTCGAGATCGAGGTGGACAAAGCGTGCTCGAACCTGCTGCGCAACGCCACGCTGGACGCGGTGATGCAGGGGGAAATGGAGCGGATCGGCGGGTCCGGCTTTGACGACGACGACGTCCGCTTTGCCGCCGAGATCCAGAACACCCTGCAGCCGCAGGATATCGCGGCGATGTATCACATGTTCGGAATCGAGCAGGGGGCAGAGACGCCGGCACTGGCGGCGCAGGTTCTGCCGGCCCCGGCCAAGGATCTGGCGCTGCCCGGTTCGACCGATGTGGGCGATGTGAGCTGGCAGACCCCCGTCGCCCAGGTGATGACGGCCTGCCATGCACTGGGAACCCCGTTGCACAGCTGGCAGCTGGTGGCGCAGGGAAAATCCGGCGCGGCGCATCGCGGCATGGTGTTCGCCGCCAAGACGATGGCAGGAAGCGCGGTCCGGCTGTTCGAATCCCCCGAACTTCTGGACCGCGCGCGCCAGGAATTCGAGGCAAAGATCCGGCGCACGCCCTATGTCTGCCCGATCGACGCAACCGTCGACCTGCCGTTCCGCCGGACATCGGGACACTGAAACCGCCCCCCAGGACTGGCGCCTTCCCCTGCAACCCGCCACAGGCATGATGCGGTCATGCGGATGTTTGGGGCGGTGGATGGCGGTGCGGATGGGTAGACGTCGCACCTTCTCCACGTGAAATGCTGACGTGTCGCTTTGTGTCCGCGCCTTGCGCATGCTTCAAATATCCTCGCATGCCCTGAGCGTCCGGCAACCAACTGGATCTCCTAAAATCCAACATTTCGGTATCGCGTTCAGGACCAACCGACGTTCAACAGCTTCGATCGAGCCTTGCCCGCCTTCCATTCTTGGCGAAAATCGAACGTCTGGACGAAGATCGTGGGTTCGGCTTCGCGAGCTGCGAGCTAAGAGCTAAGAGCCTAAGACGCATTCGTCGCGCCCATGCTGTCTTTGAGTATTTCGACAAATCGACGGGCTGCGGGCGCTAGCGAACGGTCCTTTTTCACCACAAGCGAAATCGCGCGATGGATTGTAGGGTTGCGCAGAGGCACGACGACCAATGCGTCGCTGAAGAACAGTCGCGCAATGCGCTCGGGCAGCACGCAAAGACCGATCCCGGCAGCGGCCATCCAGGTCGCGGAACTCAGGAACGCCACTTCGGCGGCAACGCGCGGCGGTCGGCCTGTGACCGAAAGCAACGTGGTCTCGACGATGTCGCGCACGCCGTAGTCTCGGCGCGACAGCACCAGCGGTTCGTCAGCAAGCGACGACCACGGGACGCTGTCGGCTTTGGCCAAGGGGTGCATCTGCGGCAGGATTGCGCACAGCACTTCATCGGTCAGCGGCGTCGAGACGAAGGCGCCGTCGTCGGGCGGAGCGACGCCGATGCCGAAATCCACCTTCTCGGCCAGGATGTCCTTCAGGAACTGGTTGGGGGCGCAGTCGTCGACGATCAGGTCGATCTTCGGCCAGGCCGTCCGGAACCGCCGCACTGCCTCTGGCAACAGCGCCATCCCTGTCGCGGGCGTGGCGCTCAGCCTTACGGTGCCACGGTTGAGGTCGCGCAGGTCGCGCACCGAAAGGTCCAGCATGCGCAGGTCGTCGAGGATTCGCTCGACCGGACCAATGGCATTGTCGCAGGCCATCGTCGGGACCAGCCGGCGCGTGGTGCGGTCGAACAATTGCACGCCCAGCACCGTCTCGATCTGTTTGATCAGCACACTGACCGCCGATTGCGTGACATTGAGGTCGCGCGCGGCGGCCGACAATTGTCCGGCCCGGTAGACTGCTGCCAAAGCGCGCAATTGCTTGAGGGTCAATTGTTCAAGGGACATCACGACCTCACTTAAAGTGACTTTATTAATTATTAAAAATAATTCGTTTTATCAATGTGATCTCTTCCGTTAGCGTGGCCCTAACGGAGGAGATCACACAGTGGCAGATCGCAAGACCGATCGCGGCTATCGCCGCATCGCAACGGAAGAGGCTTGGTGCTCGCCGGAATTGTTCGGCCTGTTCAGGAAAGAACTGGCCGAGCGGACCATCGATGAGCCCGGTTTTCACAGCCTCTATGGCTTTTTCGTCAGCGAGGCCCCGCGCGCGCAGGCGCTGGCGCGCCGCATCCAGTCACTGGGCGAGGAACGCATCGCCGACATGGACGCTTCGGGCATCGACATGCAGATCCTGTCGCTGACCGCGCCGGGTGTGCAGCTGTTCGATCCGGTCGAAGGTTCAGCCTTGGCGATCCGTTTCAACGACGAACTGGCCGAAGGCGTTGCGAAGCACCCTGATCGCTTCGCGGGCCTTGCCGCCTTTTCACCGCTCGACCCCGCTGCCGCGGCAAAGGAACTCGAGCGCGGGGTGACCAAGCTTGGCCTCAAGGGCGGCATCCTGAACGGCCATGTGCGTGGCACCTACCTGGACGATCAGCAATATTGGGATGTGTTCGAGGCCGCAGAGGCCCTGGACGTGCCGATCTACCTGCACCCAAACACCCTGCCCAAGGACATGGTGCAACCGTTCCTCAAGCGCGGCCTCGACGCGGCAGTCTACGGCTTCGCCTGCGACACTGGCCTGCATGCGCTGCGTCTCTTGGTCTCGGGCCTGTTCGACCGCTTCCCGAAGCTGCAGATCATCCTGGGCCATTGTGGCGAGGCGCTGCCCTACTGGCTCTACCGCATCAACTATATGCACACTCACATCTCGCGCACCGGGCGATATCCTGATGTGCAGCCGTTGAAACGTCCCGCCCGCGATTACCTGCGCGAGAATTTCCTCTACACGAACAGCGGTGTAGCCGATCCCGACCCGATCCAGTATATCCACAAGGTCATCGGCAAGGACCGGCTGATGTATGCTATGGACTACCCTTGGCAATTTGAACCCGAGGAAGTCGCAATCCTCGATGCGATGGATCTCAGCCCCGAGGACCTCGCGCAGTTCTACGAAGGCAACGCCAGGCGGGTGTTCAAGCTGTGAGCCGCACAGCGGAATATCGCTGGGCCGTGACCGCGCCTGGCGCGGCGCTCGAACATGTGGCCGTTCCAGACCGCGCTCCCCTGGGGCCGACCGAGGTGCTGCTCGATGTCACGCATTGCGGCGTCTGCCATTCCGACGTGCATTTCTGGGAAGGCTTCGTCGATGTGGGCGACCGCAAGGTTCCGGTCGCCGCGCTGGGGATCGAGACCCCCTATACGCTGGGTCACGAGGTCGTGGGCCGCGTGGTGGAAACCGGCGCGCAGGTCACGGACTGCAAGCCCGGCGACCTGCGGCTGGTCTATCCCTGGATCGGCTGCGGCACCTGCGAGGATTGCCTGCGCGGCGATGACAACCTGTGCGTCGCCTCGCGCGCCATCGGCTTGCGCCGGGCAGGCGGTTTCGCCGACCGGGTTCTTGTGCCCGATGCGCGTTACCTGTTCGACATCGACGGCATCGACCCATCGATGGCCGCGACCTATGCCTGCGCCGGGCTGACGGTGTATTCCGCCATAGCCAAGCTGATGCCGCTGTCGCCCGACGCGCCGTTGGTGCTGATCGGCGCGGGCGGGCTGGGGCAAAGCGCGCTGGCGATCCTGCGAGCCAAGGGGCATCGCAACACGCTGGTGGTCGAGCCACGCGAACAGGGCAGGGCGGATGCGCTGGCTGCCGGCGCACGTCTGACCTTCGATCCCGCCGACCCGCAGGTCGCGTCGCTGATCGCCGCGCAGGCGGGCGGGCCGGTCAAATCCGTTATCGACCTTGTGAATTCGCCGCAAACCGCAACGCTGGCGTTGGGCCTGCTGCAAAAGGGCGGCAGGCTGGTGATGGTGGGCCTTTACGGCGGCGCGATCTCGCTGCCACTGGGCACGATCCCGGTGCGCGGGATTTCGATCATTGGCAATTACACCGGCAGCCCCGCCGAGCTGGGCGCGCTCTTGGACCTTGCCCGCAGTGGTTTGCTGCCGCCGATCCCGGTCACCCATCGCCCGCCGCAAGAGGTTACCGCCGCGCTGACCGATCTGCGCGACGGGCGGGTGCGCGGACGCATTGTCCTGACATCGCAGAAAGACTGAAACACCATCCTTTGGGAGGAGGAAACGATGAAAAAGAAACTGCTCGCCCTCACTGCCGCCGTGGCGCTCACGGTCGCGGCACCCCTGTCGGCCTTGGACCGGCTGACCATCGGCACCGGCCCGGCAGGGTCGCTCTACAACCAGGTTGGCACCACGCTGTCCACGCTGGTGCAATCGCATCTGGGGATCACCGGTGCCGCGCGGCCCTTCACCGGCACCACCAGCTACCTGCCGCTGGTGCAGACCGGCGATATCGAGGCCGGGATCCTCGGCGGGCTCGAATCGCGCGATTCTTTTGCCGGCAATCCCCCCTATCCGGCGGCGATGGACAATCTGCGCGCACTTCTTGTTGTGTCGCGTCCCTCGTTCCAGTTCTTCACCCGTGCGAGCGACGGCATGACGACCATCGCCGACCTGCGCGGGCGCCGCGTGGTGACCGAATACCGCGCGATCCAGGCGTTCGGTGAAGTGATCCATGCGGCGATGGCCTCGGGCGGGCTGACCGACGCCGATGTTGAACCGGTGGTCATGGCGGGGATCGCCGACGCGATCACCGGCGTGCAGGACGGACGTATCGACGGCGCCATGGTGGCACTGGGCATCCCCCCGTTGCGTCAGGCCGATGCCACCATCCCCGGCGGCGTGCGCGTGCTGACGCTGGGCCCCGATCTTGAGGCGGTCACCGGAGTGCGCGGCCTTCAGGTCAGCACGGTCGCGCCCTCGCCGGCGCAGGTCGGTATCCCCGAGCCCATCGACGCCGTCAGCTTCAACACCTTCCTGAACGTGAACGCGGGCATGTCGGACGACGATGCCTATGCCCTGACCCGCGCGATCCACGAAAACTGGGCCGAAGCGCAGGAGGCGCTGCCCGCCCTGCGTGGCATGCGGCCCGAATGGATGGTGCCCGAGACGCTGTCGCATCCCTATCATCCCGGTGCGATCCGCTACTTCCGCGAAGTCGGCATGTGGAGCGACGCCAACCAACAACAGCAGGACGCGCTGCTGAACTGACGCGCCTCGGAACGGACGGACCTCATGCAACGCGCCGCGACGCTCCTCTACCGAACCTATCTCGTCTGGATTTTCCTGGGCGGGCTGGCCTGGATCTTTGACCTGCCGTCGAAGCTGGGTCTGCCGCTGATCCAATACGAGTGGCTGGCTCCGTATCTGGGCGTTGCGGTCGCTGCCGTTCTGCTGAAATACCCCTATGGCAAGCACGCCGGTCTGGCCGAGGTTCTGCTCGGCTGGATCGGCATTGCCGCCTGGATCTGGTCGGCGATGAACACCGAGCCGTGGATGTTCTCGCTCACCGGTTATTCACCGGATAAGATAGTTCCCGGCCTGATCGCACTGGCGACGATGATGGAGGCCTTGCGCAAATCCTGCGGCCTGTCGATCACGATCCTTGTCTACGTGATGATCGGCTACGGGCTTTGGGGTCATCACCTACCGCAACCGATTCAGGCGAACTATTCCGCCCCAAAGTCTCTGGTCTATTACCTTTATACCGATTCCAACGCCGTCGTCGGCATGATCCTGCAGATCGTTGCCACGCTGGTGCTGGCGTTTATGGTTTTCGGCCGGATGCTCGAGGTATCGGGCGCCACGGCCTTTTTCACCGACATCTGCCTATCCGCGTTTGGCCACAAGCGCGGCGGGCCGGCCAAGGTGGCGGTGATCGCCTCAGGCCTCTTCGGCTCGGTCTCGTCCTCGCCGGTGGGCAACATCATGTCGACGGGCGTCGTGACCATTCCGCTGATGCGTCGCACGGGGCTGAAGGCGCACCAGGCCGCCGCGATCGAGGCCGTGGCTTCCACCGGCGGGCAGATCGCGCCGCCGGTGATGGGAGCGACCGCCTTCCTTATGGCCGAGTTCCTGCAGATCACCTATGCCGAGGTCGTTCTGGCCGCCCTTCTGCCCGCGTTCTTCTATTACGCCTGCCTGTATTTCCACGTCGACGCGCTATCCCTGCGGCAGGGGGCGACCGGCATCCCCAAGGCCGAATTGCCCCGGGCGATGCCAGTCCTCAAACGTGGCTGGATCTTCGTCGTGCCACTCGCATGGCTCATGTATCTTCTGTTCTGGCGCGGCACCCAGCCGACGCTGGCGGCGCTGGGTTCCGCCCTGCTGCTGATGGTGCTGGCCGTCCTGAAAAAACGCTTCCTCGACCGTGCCGACTGGCGGGCGCTGATCCTCGACGGGGGCGAGGGGATGCTGCCGATCCTGATGATCGCCGGTGGCGCCGGGATCGTCGTGGGGGTCATGAACCTCAGCGGGCTGGCGCAATCCCTGTCCTTCATCCTGACGCAGACGGGCGCCACGCTTGGCCTGTTTCCGCTGCTGGCGTTGACGGCGGTGCTGTGCATCATCCTCGGCATGGGCATGCCCTCGACGGCGATCTACATCGTGCTGGCCACGGTCATCGGCCCGTCGATCATCGGCATGGGCGTGACGCCCATCGCCGCGCATATGTTCATCTTCTACTTTGGCGTCATGTCGTTCCTGACACCGCCTGTCGCGGTGTCGTCCTACGTTGCGGCGGGCCTCGCGCAGGCGAATATGTGGATGACCAGTATCCTCGCCCTGCGCGCCGCCGCTGCCGCCTTCGTGCTGCCTTTCGTCTGGTGCTGGCGTGAGGAGTTGCTGATGACCGGCGACGCAGTGTCCATCGCCGTGCTGGCAGTGGCGATCTTCCTCGCGTTGATGGCCTATGCCGCCGTTTCGGGGTCGATGAGTCGGGCGATGCGCGTGGTGCATGTCGCTCTGGCGGCTGCCCTTGTGCTGGTGCCGGTGATCTGGTCGCCGCACGCGCCCCTTGTCTACGCACTGATTGCCATCACCGTCGCAGTATTGGCCTGGGAACGCCTTGGCCCGGCCACCGCGCGCCGGAGCGCCGCACCATGATGCCCGACGATAAGGGCCGCATGCCCGCGACCGCCACCACCGCCGCGCTGAACCGCGCCGCCGCCGAAAGTCTGCCGCCGGACCTTGAGCGCGAATACGACGAAGCGCGCCGTGGCCTGATCGCCCCTCTGGAGGGCGGCGTGATCCTGACGCAAGACGGGTCGCGAACGGTCTGGGATCTTAACCGCTACGCCTTTCTCGACGCTGATACTGCACCCGACACGGTGCATCCCGCTCTCTGGCAGCAGGCAAGGCTGAACCGCATCGCCGGGCTGTTCGAGGTCGTGCCGGGCATCTATCAGATCCGCGGCTTCGACCTGTCCAACATGACGCTCATCGAGGGCGAGGCCGGCGTCATTGTCGTCGATCCGCTGGTTTCGGTCGATGCCGCTGCTGCCGCGCTGGCGCTGTATCGCCAGCACCGCGGCCCGCGCACGGTCACAGCGATGGTCTATACTCACTGTCACCCTGACCATTACGGTGGTGCGCGCGGTATCCTGTCCGACGCCGAGGCGGCTGCGATCCCCATCATCGCGCCCGAGGGCTTCCTGCACGAGGCGATCTCGGAAACCCTGCTGGCGGGCCATGCCATGTATCGCCGCACGGTCTATTTCTCGGGCGCGATGCTGGAGAAGGGGCCGCGCGGACAAGTCGACTCCGGGTTGGGAAAATCGGTGTCCACCGGGCGCGTCTCGTTGATCGCGCCCAATGACGCGGTGCGCGAAACGGGTGAGCGGCGGGTGCTGGACGGGGTTGAATTCGTCTTCCAGATGGCCCCCGATACCGAGGCCCCGGCGGAATTCCTGTTCTATCTGCCTGCTTTCCGCACCCTCTGCGGCGCTGAACTGGCGACGCGGACCATGCACAACCTCTACACCCTGCGCGGCGCCGCCGTGCGCAGCGCGGTCGCCTGGTGGCAGGCGCTGGACCTGGCGGTCGCGCTGTTCGGCTCGGATGTCGAGGTGATGCTCTGCCAGCACCACTGGCCTGCCTGGGGCCAGGCGCGGGTAATCGAGATCCTCGAACGCCAGCGCGACCTTTACAAACACCTGCACGACCAGACACTACGGCTGGCCAATGCCGGCTTCACCGCTGCCGAGATCGCAGAGCGCCTGACGTTACCCGAAGGGCTGGCCCAGCCCTGGGATTGCCAGCCGTTCTATGGCACTGCCGCGCATAACGCGAAGGGCGTGTTCCAGCGCTATCTCGGCTGGTATGACAGCCATCCCGCCACGCTGAACCCCCATCCACCCCGCGCCGCGGCCGAGCGCTACGTGGCCTTCATGGGCGGAGCCGATGCCGTGGTCGAGAAGGCGCGCGGCAGTTTCGACGCGGGCGATTACCGCTGGGTGGCCGAGGTGCTGCGGCATGTCGTCTTTGCCGAACCCGGCCATCGGGCGGCACGCGCGTTGCAGGCCGACGCGCTGGAGCAACTCGGCTACCAATCCGTCGCTGCCAGCTGGCGAAACGAATACCTGACCGCCGCGCATGAATTGCGGCACGGCGTCCTCACCTGGCCCGTGCCCAAGACCGCCAACCCCGACCAGATGCGCGCCATGAGCGTGCCGATGCTGCTCGATTATCTTGGCATCAGGCTGGATGCGGCGCGCGCGAATTCTATTGATATCTCAGAGACCTGGCGGATTGTCGAAAGCGACGAGGTCGTATCCCTCACGCTGCGCAATGGCGCACTAACCTATCGTGAAATGCCGAGCGGAGTTCCCGGACTGCGCGTGTCGCGACGCGCCCTTGAAGCGTTGGCCTTTGGCGCGGGCCGGTCCACAGACGACGGCGAAGGTGATGATCCTTCTGCTCTCCTGATGGTGCTGGCACCGCTTCTCGAAACGTTCGACCCGGCTTTTCCGATCATCGACGCCCGCGAACGCATCAAACCTGGAGAGGACTGACATGCAAGACACCCGCGTGATCGTCATTGGTGCCGGAATTGGCGGGCTTTCGGCCGCACTGGCACTGCAGAAACACGGTGTTCGGGTTCGCGTATACGAACGCGCCGCCGAGATTCGCGAGGTCGGTGCCGGGCTGATCGTCACCGCCAATGCCCGACGTGCGCTTCATGCCCTGGGCGTCGATGAGGCGCTCTTTGCAATGTCGAGCTGTGTTTCGACGATGTATAACTGCCGGTATGATACCGGCGAGATCTTTCGTGAGCATCGCAACGCCGACATTCAAGCAAAGTACGGCTTCGCCACGTTACAGGTGCATCGTGCGGACCTGCACAAAGTCCTGCTCGATGCGGTTGTGGCGAATGATCCCACAGCACTTCGAGCGTCTCATGTCTTCCAGGATCTCACGCAGGATGATCAAGGTGTTACGGCTCGATTCACCAATGGTGTCGAGGATCGTGCCGATGCGATGATCGGTGCCGACGGCAATGCCTCGGCGGTGCGCTCGTTCCTGTTTCCCGGTGTGGCGACCGAATTCAACGGCCAGGTTGCTTTCCGAGCCCTGATTCCGCCCCATGTCGTGCCCCGGCGTGTTCATGATTTGGGGCAAGCCATCTATCCCGGGCCCGGGCGCTATCTGCTCCATTATCCGTTGCGGGGCGGCAAGATCATGAATCTCATAGGCTGCGGGCAGGCAAAAAGCTGGGAAGACGAAGGCTGGGCGATCCCCGCAACGAATGATGAGTTCTTGAACAATTACGGGGATTTCGCACCGCACCTCCTGGACCTGATCCAGGCCATCCCCGACGGAGCCCTGTTCAAATGGGGCCTTCGCGACCGTGAGCCGTTGCCGATGTGGGTCAAGGGGCGTGTGGCAATCCTGGGTGACGCGGCACATCCGATGACCCCTTTCCTCGGGCAGGGGGCCTGTCTGGCTGTCGAGGACTCGATGCTGCTTGGACGGGCTTTCGGCGTGGCAGCCTCTGCGCCAGAAGCACTTGCACGATATGACGCAGCACGGCGCGAAAGGGGCAACAGCGTGCAACTGATGTCGCGCGACGAGGGACTTGCGTTGCAGGATCCAACAAGGAAAAGGCGCCAGGCGATCGACCGTGGTCTTCTGGATTATGATCCGGTCGCAGTTCCGGTTTGAGTGCGTGTTCCGGACAGCCCGGGGTGACAATGGAATTCGCCCGGCAGCCCATGTCGATGGCGAATTCGCGACCGAACGCTAGGGTCCAGACTCATTGATCTTCAAAGCCGGAAAAGAACGGTCGCTGCGAGGACGATGGCCGAGAGGAATACCGTTGGGCACCTGTCGTGGCGCATGGCGATGCGCCGCCAGCCCTTTAACCTGCCGAACATGAGCGTCATCATTTTTTTATGAAAAAACATATAGTTAAATTGCGGCGTGGCGGATGGGGTGGGATTCGAACCCACGGTGGGGTTTCCCCCACGCTGGTTTTCAAGACCAGAGCCTTAAACCACTCGGCCACCCATCCGTCGCGCTGTTCTAGCCTTGGCACAGGGGGGGGCGCAAGGCTCGGTCAGCCGGTGGCGATGCGAGGGCGGCCGGAGGCGGTGACGCGCAGGCGGGATTCGATCAGCATGCGCTGGCCTTCGACCTCGGCGGCCTGATCCTCGCGCGTGGCGGAGATCCGCGGACTGTCGACGCCGGCCAGGCGCGCGCGCGCGGTCGCCTGCGTGGCAAGGTCGTCATGCAGCGCGGTAACGGCCTGTTCCGCTTCGGAAAACCGGGATGGACCGGCGGTCAGGTGGGCGATGAACAGGCCGGGTTGTGGGCTGGTGACCAACCCTTCGGCGTGCATCGACACCTGCCCGACGACCGCGCCGATGGCATTGGCGACCCCGGCGTGTTCGGGGACGATCATCGCGCAGCCCAGCCGGTCACCGACCGCCCCGTAATAGCAGCCCGCCGAGGCGCCCAGCCCGATCACCGGCACCGACAACCGCGCCGAAAGCTGCACCAGCCCCGGACCCCGGTCCAGTGCGACCTCGGTCAGCGGATGACGGGCGAGGTCTTCGGGGGCCAGCGGCCAGGACCGCGGATCCTCGGCAAAGGCGGTTTCCATCAGGCAATCGACGGTCTGCCGGGTCAGCTGGTCGACGATCATCTGGGCCATCGCCTCGGCCGAGGGGGCGAGCCGGTCGCCGGTGCCGGCGCGTTTGCGCCCCAGAAGCGCCAGCGCCTTGTGCGCCGCGTCTGTGTCCCAGCCCGATTGCCGGCCCAGCACATGCGCGGCATCCGACGGCGTGGGCCCGGCCAGCAGAACCAGGCCACGGGCGACGAGGCGTTGCAGGGCAGGGGCCTCGACCCGGGCGCGGATCAGATCGGAGAGGCGCTGCGGCCCGGTCAGCAGGCGTTCGGCCAGCGCGGCCTCGCGCGGGGACAATCCGCCGGGCCGACCGAGAAAAAGCGGCACCGCCAGCCGCCACAGCTCATCGGGGGCGGGGTCGCGCGCCAGCGCGTCGTCAAGTGCCCGGTGCACCAGTTCCGGGTGCTGCGTGGCCAGCAGCGCCATCGGCATTTGCCGCCGCGGTCCAAGCCGAACGCCGCGCTGCAGCCCCTCCGCCACATGCACCTCGCTGTCGCCGCCGAGGCCCGTGGTGCGCATCGCCACCGCCTCGACCATCGTGCGAAAACCGCCGACCCGCGCGCCCGCCGGGTCGATTGCCGGCTTGCCGTTGCGCAGCAGGCAGACATCGGTGGTGGTGCCGCCAATGTCAGACACCAACGCCTCCTGCTGTCCGGTCAGCCAGGCCGCCCCTGCCACCGAGGCCGCGGGTCCAGACAGGATCGTCTCGATCGGGCGTTCGCGCACCAGCGCGGCCGAGACCAGCGCGCCGTCGCCGCGCACTGCCATCAGGGGCGCGGTGATGCCACGCCGCGCCAGGTGCGACTCGCAGGCGCCGATCAGCCGTTCGATCATCGCGATCAGCCGCGCATTCAGAAGCGCCGTCAGCGCCCGCTTTGGCCCGTTCAGTGCCGCCGACAATTCGTGCGAGCAGGTCACCGGCAGATCGGTCGCGGCGCGGATCGCGGCGCGGGCGGCCAGTTCATGGGACGGGTTGCGTGTGGCGAATTGT
This sequence comes from Rhodobacter sp., assembly GCA_020637595.1. Lineage (GTDB taxonomy): Bacteria > Pseudomonadota > Alphaproteobacteria > Rhodobacterales > Rhodobacteraceae > Pararhodobacter. The sequence continues at coordinate 360,466 of JACKKE010000001.1, forward strand.
GCGGCGACGGCCACCGCGGCGATCCCCGGCGGCAGGGCGCGCAGGGCTTCGGTGAGGGCATCCAGATCCAGGGGCCGGGCCTCGGAGCCGGCATGGCTGTGACCGCCGGCGATTTCGATCAGCGGGTCGTCGCCCAAAGCCTCGGCCAGGCCCGCGCGCGCGCGTTCGGCCGGATCGAAACCGATCAGCACCAGCGCCGCGCGGGTGCCCTGACCCTCGACCAGGGCGTTGGTGGCGAGTGTCGTCGACAGCGACGCCAGCGCGATCATCGCGGGGTCGATCTGCGGCGCCTGCTGCAGCACCGCGTCGATTGCCCCGCCGATCCCCCCGGACAGATCCGGGCGCGAGGTCAGGGCCTTGGCCTTGGCGATGATCCGGCCGGCGTCATCGTCGAGCAGCACCGCATCGGTATAGGTTCCGCCGGTATCGACGCCCAACAACACTGCCATCGCGATTCCCCTCGCCTTGCTGCGCGCAACAGCTAGGGCGCAGGGCGGCCAAAGGAAAGGGGTCAGGCAGGGTGCAGCGCCGCAATCGCCGCGGCGAGGGTTTCCTTGCGAAACGGTTTGGCGATATGGCCGGCGAACCCCGCGGCGATGTATTCCGCCACCTGATGGTCCATCGCGTTTGCGGTCACCGCCAGTGCCGGCACGGGCGGGCGACCGGCACGGGTGTCGATGTCCCGGATGGCGGCCAGCGCGCCGAGCCCGTCGAGGACCGGCATCGAGATGTCGAGAAGAACCAGATCGAAATCGCCGGGCCGATAGAGGCGGCAGGCGTCGCGGCCGTCCTCGGCCAGCGCGACCTGTAGACCGAGACTGCGCAGCATGGTTTCCAGGATCTTCCGGTTGGTGCGATTGTCGTCGGCGACCAGCACCCTGAGGCCGGGCGCGACCTCGACCCGGGGCGGGGGGGCGGCCTCGGTCCTGCGGGTGCCGGCGGGCGTGACCGGCAACGAAACCGTAACCCGCGTGCCGGCGCCGGGGGCCGTATCCAGCGCGATCTCGCCGCCCATCAGCGCCACCAGACGGCGGGTGATCGACAGGCCCAGCCCGGTGCCGCCGAACCGACGCGCCGTCGACGTCTCGGCCTGCTCGAATTCGTCGAACACCTTTGCCGCCTGGTCCGCCGTCATGCCGATGCCGGTATCGGCGACCTCGATCCGCAGCGAGTCCGTTCCGCCCGGATCGGGGGCGATCGCGGCGGTGATGACGACCGACCCGGATTCGGTGAATTTCAGCGCGTTGCCGACCAGATTGTTGAGCACCTGCAGGATCCGGTTCGCATCGCCACTGCGCGGCGCCTCGCACCCCGCACCCAGCACAAGCTGCAGATCGAGGCCACTGGCCGTCGCCCGCGGGGCAAAGAGCGCGCGGACGCGGCGCAGCAGCTGCGCCGGAACGAAGGCCTCGCGCGTGATGGCGAGCTTTCCGGCCTCGATCTTGGCCAGGTCGAGGATATCGTTGAGGATCGTCAACAGCCCCTCGCCGGATTCGCGGATCGTGTCGATCATCTCGCGCTGCTGGGCATCGACCGGGGTTTCGCTGAGCAGATCGGTCATCCCCAGCACCCCGGTCAGCGGGGTGCGCAGCTCGTGGCTCATATTGGCCAGAAACCGCGACTTGGCACGGTTCGCGGCCTGGGCACGCTCGGTCGCCGCGACCAGCGCGCTGACCTCGGATCCGACGCCGCGATAGCCGGCAATCCGCCCCTCGGCGTCGTAATAGGGCGCGCCCGAAATCCGCTGCCAGATCGGTGGTCGCCCGTCGGAAAAATCCATGCGATAGACGAAATCGGCAAAGCTCTGGCGGCCCTCGATCGCCAGCCGCACGGTGTTCCAGTCCCCATCGACCGCGCATCCCAGCGTGCGGGCGGCGGCATCGAACGGGCCGGCGACCGACAGGCCGATCACCGCCTCGCCGGGGATGCCGGTGGTGCGCTCGAACCCGGGCGACAGGAAGGCCAGCCGCATCGAGGAATCAAGTTCCCAGAACCAGTCGCTGCTGACCGCCGCGATGTCAGTGAACCGCTGTTCCGAGGCCTTCTGCGCCGTCAGTGCCCGTTCCAGCGCGGCCTTGGCGTCGCTCAGCGCGGCCTCGCGGGTCTTGCGGTCGGTGATGTTGATGTGCAGCCCGCTTTCTTCGGCGGCGGTGCCATCCTCGGCCCATCTCTGGACGCGGGCATGCGACAGGATCCAGATCCAGTGGCCGTCGCGGTGGCGCATGCGGAATTCATGCGCGACATTGTTCTGCCCGGTGCCCCGCAGCCGGGCGACGCCGGTGTGCATCTGCGGCAGGTCGTCGGGATGCACGAGGCTTTCGAACCGGGCATGGGTAAAGGGCAGCAGTTCGGGCAGCCGATAGCCCAGCATCGCCGCATATTGCGCGTCGATCCGGGTGGTGCCGGAAATGGCGTCAAGCTGCCAGGTGCCGACCTCGGAGGCTTCGAGGATCGCGTGCAGACGCTCTTCGGCCAGCCGTCGCTCGGTCAGATCCAGTCCGACACCGCTGATGCGCAGCGGCAGCCCGGCGGAATCGCGGCTGGAAATGCGTCCGCGCACCAGCATGTGCACCCAGTGGCCGCCGCGGTGACGCAGGCGGATTTCCTGTTCGATCGTATCCGAGGTTCCGGCGCGGATCGCGCCAATCGCCGCGCGCAACAGTTCGTTGTCCGAGGGGTGGATGACCCGGCGCCAGGTGTCGCGGTCGAGCCGGGTGACCACCCGGTCGTCCCAGCCGAGTATCCGCGTCCAGCCCCGGTTGATGTCGGACATACCGAGTGCGAAATCGTATTCCCAGGTGCCGATCCGTGCGCCGTCGATGATGTCGTTGAGCCGCTTCTTGGCGTCCTTCAGGGCGGTGATGTCGATGCGCAGGCCGACACGGCCGCCATCGGGTGTCGACTGCTCGATGACCCGCAGCCAGCGCCCCGAGGCCAGCTGCACCTCCAGCGAGCTGACCGGCTGTCGGCGTGAATCCAGTCGCGCCGCGACAAAGGCCTCGGCCCCGCCCGGCATGGTGGCGAATTCACCGTCACCGACCGCCAGCCGCAGCAGATCGGCAAACGGGATCCCCGGTTTGACCCGGTCCGGGTGCGACCGGAACAGGGCCCGATAATTGCTGTTGCACATCACCAGCCGGTCGTCGGCATCGAAATAGGCGAAACCGTCCGGCAATGCCTCGACCGCGTCGCGCAGTCGGTCGCGGGCGGCGTCGGCCTCGTGCGCCAGATGCGCCAGCTCTGCCTCATGGTGCTTGCGCTGGGTGATGTCGGTTTCGATGATCAGAAACCCGTCCAGCGTGCCTTCCGGGCGCAGGAAGGGCTTGACCTCGACATCGACCCAATAGGGTTGGCCGTGCCGGTCGTGCTTGAAAACCTCGGCGCGGCAGCTGCTGCGGGTCTCGATGGCGCGGGCGATCCGCGCCAGAACCGCCGGGTCCGAGGCCGGATCGGCAAAATCTGCCGGGTGCCGGCCGCGAACCTCGCCCAGCGTCCAGCCGGTGCGCGCCTCGAACGCGGGATTCACCCAGCGGATGGACTGATCGGCGGCGAGAACGATCACCAGATTGGTGGTCAGGCGCGTGATTTCGCCCAGCATCGCGGATTCGTCGTCGCGGGCACGCTCGTCGGTCACGTCACGGATCCGAAAGACATAGCCCGATCCGCTGCCGTCGCGCCGTGCAATGGTCAGCGCATACCAACGCCGCGCGGCACCAGAGCCCAGCGGATAGGGCGGCAGGGTGGCGGTGCCGTCGCGGCGCGCGCGGGCCATGCCTTCGCGCTGCAGCCGCGCGATCCCGGGCGGCAGCGTATCCTCCAGCGTCAGGCCGAGGATCTCCTCGGGTGGGGCAGCCAGCAATTCCGGCCGCGTGCAGTGGAAATCAATGCAGCGACCGTCCTCGTCGATTTCCAGCAGCAGTTCCGGCATCGCCGCCAGCGTTGCGCGTAACCGCGCCAGCGTCTCGCGCTCGGCCCGGCGGGCCGCATCGCGCTCCTCCTCGGCGTGATACCGGGCGAGCGAGGACATCAGTCCGTCGGCCAGTGCCCGGGTCAGCCACAGGTCATAGTCGGAAAACGGCTGTGTCGCCTGCACCCGATCGAGCTTGACGAACCCCGCGAGGTGCCCGTCGCGCATCACCGGCACCGCCAGGGCGGCGCGGATCGACAGGCCGTGCATCGCCGTTCCCAGCGGAAGGGCGGGCAGCGCCGCCGTGTCGTCGACGATCAGGGCCTCGCCCGCTGCAAGGTTCGACAGGCCTTGAACCAGGGCTGCAACCAGCGCCTCGCGTTGTGCCCCGTCGACTGCGGGCGTGCCCGGTGCGCACCAGTGATGCGGCGTGCCCCAGACCCCGTGGCGGCGCACAACGACAAAGGCGCGATCGGCACCGACTGCATGCGCCAGCCGGCCCAGCACCGACTCGATGGCATGACCCAGGTCGCGCGGCCCGGCGCGCAACAAGACCCCCAGCGCCTCGGCCACCAGGGCATAGGTTTCGGACTGGATACGCGGGGGATGCTCCGCGTGTCGGATCCCGTCTTCCATTGTTCGGTGCCGCCTTCACTCGTCTTAGGCGAGAATAGCAAGGAGAGAATACCATGACAGCTTGAAAATCGGTTAATCGCGCCCGGAAAGCTATGCTTGCCTCTGCGGCATCTGCCGATCAGTCTGGCAGGACCATAACCGAGGAGACCCCGCGATGACCCAGCCCCCCGCCGACGCCGATGCCCGCCGCGCCGTTGCGCCGGTGATCTGCTATCCCGACGACACGCTGCCGGTGGCCGACCTTGCGCTTTATGCCCGCGCGCGCGCCGGGGCGCGCAAGACCGGCGAGGTGGTCGTGCCGCCGCGCGACGGCCGGGCCTTCCGCGTGCCCGCGGGCAGCTTTTTCCGCATCTCCTGCCCCGACGGTGCCCAGGTCGGAGACCTCAACCTGTTCAACGCCAACGATCTTTCGGAACGCTTCTATTCCGGCAAGACCCGGGCGCTGCATGGCACGCATCTGACGGTGGGCGACCGGATGTGGTCGTCCTTTCCGGCACTCAGGCCGATGGCGACGATCACCGCGGATACGCTCGACTGGTATGGGGTCGATACCTATGGCGGCCGGGTCCATGACGTGATCGGCACACGCTGCGATCCCTACACCCATTGGCTGCTGTCGGGCGGCGATCGGTATCACCATTGCTGCCACTCGAACCTGACCCGTGCGCTGAGCGCCGAGGGCGTGGTCCCGGAACAGGCCGAAGGGCTGGTGCATGATGTGCTCAACGTCTTCATGTGCACCGGCTTCACCGCCGACACCGGCCAGTATTTCATGAAGGCCAGCCCGGTGCGCCGGGGCGACTATCTGGAGTTCTTTGCCGAGATCGACCTGCTCGGCGTCCTGTCGGCCTGCCCGGGCGGCGATTGCGGATCCGAACACTCCTCGGACGCCGCCGCCTGCCATCCGCTGCTGGTCGAGGTTTTCGCGCCCGATCCCGCCGATCTGCAGGGTTGGACGCCGCCGCCGATCAACGGCTACGATCGTTCACACGGGCTCTGAGCCGGCCCTTTCATCTTGCTGAAAATACGCAAAAATCCTACGGCGCCCAATGCACCGTCGCGTCGTGCAGCAGCGCGGCAATCGGCGCCTGCATCGGATCCATGCGCACGGCCTTTTCCAGCGCACGGCGTTTCTCGTCGCCGGTGATCAGCACATGCAGCGCATAGGCGCCTTTCAGCACCGGCACGGTCAGGGTCATCCGGGGTTCGGGGACGCCCGGGCCGGTCATCGGCAGGACCGGCGGGGCATCGTGGGCCAGCGCCTCGGCCAGGCGGTCGGCGCCGGGAAACAGCGAGGCGGTGTGCATGTCCGCCCCCATGCCCACCAGCGCCACGTCGACCGGCAACAGCGGCGCGACCTCGGCGGTGATATCCTCGAGCGCGTCTTCGGGCCGGGGCAGGGGACGCCACAGCGGGATCAACCGCGCCGGCGCGGCCTTGCCACGCAAGAGGCGCGCCCGGATCTGCCCCGCGTTCGAACGGGGATGCCCCTCGGGCAGCCAGCGTTCGTCGCCGGGAATGACGTCGATGCGCTCCCATTCCAGATCGACCGCCGCGAGCAGGTCAAAGACCGGGCCAGGCGTCATGCCGCCGGGCACCGCGAACAGCGCCCGGTCGCGCCGCGCCAGCGCCTCGCGCAACTCGCGCGACAGCTGCCGCGCCAGCGACAGCATCATCATGTCGGCGTCAGGGTAGTCGTTGAAGTCCATCAGCGGATCTCGCGCCAGCGTCGCCCATCTCGGTGCATCAGCATAAGCGCATCCTCCGGGCCGGACGACCCCGGATCGTAAGTGCGTGGCCGGTCGGCGGATTTCTGCCATCCGGCGATGATCGGATCGGTCCAGGCCCAGGCGGCCTCGACCTCGTCGCCGCGCATGAACAGGGTCTGGTTGCCGCGGATCACATCCATGATCAGCCGCTCATAGGCGTCGGGGATCGGCACGTCGTCGCCCAGCGCCTCGGCAAAGGACATGTCCAGCGCCACGTCCTTCAGCCGCATGCCGCCCGGTCCCGGTTCCTTGATCATCACCTTCAGCGTCATGCCCTCGTCGGGTTGCAGGCGGATCACCAGGATATTCGCCTTCCACGGCGCATCCTCGCCAAAGATCGAATGCGGCGGGTCGCGGAAGGTCACGGCGATTTCCGAGGCCCGCGCGCGCAGCCGCTTGCCGGTGCGCAGATAGAAGGGCGTGCCCTTCCAGCGCCAGTTCGAGATGCCGACCTTGAGCGCGATATAGCTCTCGGTCAGCGACTGCGGATTCTCGACCTCGACCAGATACGAGGGGCTTTCCGCCCCCGCGCCATACTGGCCGCGCACGATATCGTCGGCGCGCACCGGATCCAGCGCGCGGATCACCTTGAGTTTCTCGTCGCGCACCGCATCGGGTTCGAAGGAATGCGGGGGCTCCATCGCGATCAGGCACAGCAGCTGCATCAGGTGGTTCTGCACCATGTCGCGCATCGCGCCGGATTTGTCGTAATAGGGTCCGCGGCCGCCAACGCCGACGGTCTCGGCCACGGTGATCTGCACATGGTCGACAAAGCGCGCATTCCACAGCGGTTCGAACAGGATGTTGGCAAAGCGCACCGCCATCAGGTTCTGCACCGTCTCCTTGCCCAGGTAATGGTCGATCCGGTAGATCTGCGTTTCGTCGAAATGCGCCGCCAGCGTCTGGTTCAGGACGCGCGCTGTCTCCAGATCATGGCCAAAGGGTTTCTCGACGACGATCCGGGTTTCGGCCGTCACCATGCCGTGCTGGCCCAGACGCTCGGCCAGCGGGCCGAACAGCGACGGACCGACCGAGAAATAGAACGCTCGCACCACACCGTCGCGCAGCGTGTCGGACAGGGCCGTCCAGCCATCCTCACCCAGGGCATCCACTGCGACATAGTCGAGGCGTTCAAAGAAGCTGGCGCGGCAATCGGGGCCGGGCGCATGATCTCCGAGGAACTCGTCAAAAGCCTCGGAAACCATTGCCAAAAAGGCGTCTCGATCCATCTCGGTGCGGGCCGCGCCAATGATCCGGGCATCATCGGGCATCTGCCCGTCGGCATGACGCCGGCACAGCGCGGGCAGGATCTTGCGCCGGGCCAGATCGCCGGTGGCGCCAAAGATGACAAGGTCGAAGGGATCGACGGGAATGACGCGGGCGACCATGCGGCCTCTGGTGGTGTTAGCGATAACTGCGCGCGGAGATACCCTCATGGCGTTTCAAAGTCCAGAGAGAACGCGGTCCTGCCGACGGGATCACGCGTCGAGTTCGGTATCCCAATAGAGATAGTCGGTCCAGCTTTCATGCAAGTGGTTGGGGGGGAACCGACGGCCGATGTCAACCAGATCCTGCGCCATCGGTCGGCGCGGCGTCTTGCGCAGCGTCAGCCCGGATGCCCGCAGCGTTTTCGACCCCTTGCGGACGTTGCAGGGCGCGCAGGCGGCGACCACGTTTTCCCAGCTGGTGACGCCCCCGAGCGCCCGCGGGATCACATGGTCAAAGGTCAGATCGTGCCGCGAACCGCAGTATTGACAGGAAAATTCGTCCCGCAAGAAAAGATTAAAGCGCGTGAAGGCCACGCGCTTTCGGGGTTTGACGAAATCTTTGAGAACCACGACCGAGGGTATTCGCATCTCGAACCGCTGGCTGCGCACCGTCTGTTCGTATTCGGCGACAATGTCGACACGGTCCATCCAGACCGCCTTGACTGCCTCCTGCCACGGCCAGAGCGACAGGGGATAATAGGACAGGGGTCGGTAGTCGGCATTGAGCACCAGCGCCGGATGCTGCCGCAGCGCCGCCGGCTCGTGCACGAAATGGCCCCTGAAATCGCCGTCCATCATGGTTCGTCCCTTAACCCGCGAGACACCCGGTCATCCAGTCAGCCTGACTATATCCGGTGTTTCCTGCATGGCAAGCCCGCCAGATCGGGTGCCCACGGGAAGGGTAGGGGGATTGCGTAACGAATGTGCGACGCGAAACTCAGGCAGGCAGTTTCTCGTGCAGGAAACCAAGCGCCAGCGACAGCCCCTCGTTGTCGATGGAATGGCCCAACCCCTTGCAGACATGGGCATAGGTCTCGAATCCGGCCTGCACCAGCGCGTCGGCGGCCTCGGGCAGGGATTGCACCGGCACCATCGGGTCGGCATCGCCGTGGATCAGCAGCACCGGCGGTTTCGCCGTGGTTTCCGCGGCCAGTGCCTCGGGCTGCAGCAGCCGGCCCGAGAAGCCGACCAGCGCGGCGATCGGCTGCGCGCGGCGCGGCGCGATGTGCAGGCTCATCATCGTGCCCTGGCTGAAGCCGACCAGCGCCAGCGCCGAGGCTGGCAGCCCCTCGTCCGCCAGCACCTGGTCGATGAAGGCGTTCAGATCCTCGGCCGCCTGCACCTGCCCCGCGCGCGCCGCCTCCTCGGTCGAACCATCCAGCCAGGGAATGCAGAACCACTGATAGCCATAGGGATTGCCGGCGCAGTTCTCGGGCGCATCAGGGCTGTAGAAGGCGGTGTCGGGCAGATGCGGCGCCAGCGGATCGGCCAGTCCCAGCAGATCGGCGCCATTGGCGCCATAGCCATGAACGAAGATCACGACCGATTTCGCAGCGCCCTTGGGGGCGCCCTTGCGGGCCGAGGTCAGCGGGCGAGGGGACATGAACGATCCTTTCCGGTCGATTGTCAGACAATGCCTTCGCGGCTTTTGATGTGATGGTAGTAGTGCCACAGCAAGCCGGCGGCAACCGTGCGCCAGGGCGACCAGGCCTCGGCCATCGTGCGCAACGGCTTTTCGCGCGGCCGCTCGGGCAGGTCGAACAGGACACGCACGGCTTCCTGCAACGCCAGGTCGTTGGGCGCGAAGACATCGGCCCGGCCGAGGCTGAACATCGCATAGATCTCGGCGGTCCAGCGGCCGATGCCGGGCACCGCGGTCAGGGTCTCGACGATCACCGGCTCGGGCGCCGTGCGCAGCGCGTCAAAGTCGATCCCGGCCTCGGCCAGCGCCCTGACATAGCGCGCCTTCTGCCGGCTCAGCCCGTTCGCGCGCAGATCGTCGTCGCTGGCGGCGGCGATCATTGCCGGGTCGGTCAGGCCGGCGGTCTCCAGCCGTGCCTTGATCGCCCGCGCCGAGGCGACCGAGACCTGCTGGCTGACGATGGCGCTCATCAAGGCCTCGAACCCGTCCTCGCGCCGCCGCAAGGGTGGCGGGCCGCAAAGGTCAAGCGCCTGCGCAAACCTTGGCTCGGCCGTGGCCAGCCAGGCGGCGCCTTCGGCCATGCACGCGTCTGTGGTCAGGATGCGTCCGACGGTCATGGCGGCATTGTGCATGCGCCATCGCCCGCGGCAAGCCCCCCGAACCGGGCCCGCGAACCGGCGAGGCGCGATCGGGTCTCCGTCGCGGCGTGTTGCGTCAAGGCTGCACAACCGGAACGAAGCCGCTTTGCAACGATGGTTTCCTCTGGGCAAGGCCCGGGCTTCTTGGCAGAAAGGGACAAGGGAAACTTTCTGGACGATTTTCATGTGTAATTTGGCCGCATTGCGCGACCGCTCGACGGCAACCGGGAACCGCCGGATCAGCGATCTTTTCCATGACGACGACCGCGCCGCGGCGTTCTCGATCACGCTCGACGATCCCGCGACAGGCCCGATTTCATTCGATTATTCAAAGACCAACATCGACGTCGAAACGCGCGATCTGCTGCTTGCGCTGGCCGACGAGACAGGGGTTGAGGCGCGGCGCGAGGCGATGTTCACCGGCGCCCGGATCAACGAGACCGAGAACCGCGCGGTTCTGCACACAGCTCTGCGCAACCTCGACGGCAGCGTGATCGTCGATGGCGAGGACGTCATGCCCGAGGTGCGCGCGACTCTGGCGCGGATGGAGACCTTTGCCCGCGACCTGCGCGACGGGCGCATCCGCGGCGTGGGCGGGCGGATCACCGATGTCGTCAATATCGGCATCGGTGGCTCGGACCTGGGGCCGGCGATGGCGGTGCTGGCGCTGGCGCCCTTTGCCGACGGGCCGCGCTGCCACTTTGTTTCGAACGTCGACGGCGCGCATATCCATGACATTCTGGAAACCCTGAACCCCGAAACCACGCTGGTGATCGTCGCCTCAAAGACCTTCACCACCATCGAGACGATGACCAACGCGCAGACCGCCAAGTCCTGGATGGCGCGCGTGGTGGCCGAACCCACCCGGCAATTCGTGGCGCTGTCCACGGCGCTGGACAAGACCACGGCCTTTGGCATCGACCCGGCGCGGGTGTTCGGCTTTGCCGACTGGGTCGGCGGGCGCTATTCGATGTGGGGGCCAATTGGCCTCAGCCTGATGATTGCGATCGGGCCCGAGGATTTCCGCGCCTTTCTGGCCGGGGGCGCGGCAATGGACCGTCATTTCCGCAGCGCGCCGCTGGCGCAGAACATGCCGGCAATGCTGGCGCTGGTCGGGATCTGGCACCGGCAGGTCTGCGGCCACGCGACCCGCGCGGTGCTGCCCTATGACCAGCGCCTCGCCCGGCTGCCCGCCTATCTGCAGCAGCTGGAGATGGAATCGAACGGCAAGCGCGTGGCGATGGACGGGTCGGACCTGACCGTGCCCTCGGGGCCGGTGGTGTTTGGCGAGCCGGGCACCAACGGCCAGCATGCCTTCTATCAGCTGATCCATCAGGGCACCGACGTCGTGCCCTGCGAGTTCCTGGTGGCGGCGCAGGCGCATGAACCGGCGCTGGTCCATCAGCACCGGCTGCTGGTCGCCAACTGCCTGGCCCAGGCCGAAGCCCTGATGCGCGGGCGCAGCCTCGACGAGGCGCGGGGGCTGATGGCGGCCAAGGGCTTGACCGGCGACGAGCTGGAGCGACAGGCGCGCCACCGGGTGTTCCCGGGCAACCGGCCCTCGACGCTGCTGATCTATCGACAGCTGACACCGGCCGTGCTGGGCGCGATCGTTGCGCTTTATGAGCACCGGGTGTTTGTCGAGGGGGTGGTTCTGGGCATCAACTCGTTCGACCAGTGGGGGGTCGAACTGGGCAAGGAACTGGCGCTGCAACTGATGCCGATGCTCGACGGGGCGGATGCCTCGGGCAAGGACGGATCGACACAACAGGCCATTGCCCGGTTGACCGAACTGGGGCTGTAAGTGGGGCAGGGGCGGTGGACCGGGAATTGGCCAGACCGCCCGCCCCCCGTGTTTCCAGACGTCCTGTCATCCCATTGGGCGAGATCGGGTCTGCAAGTCCTCCGGGCCGATTTCCGCGGCTTGGCGCGTCTATACATGGCTCAACGGCAGACAAATCAGCTTGATGCAGGCCTGAAAGGGCGTGACGGATGTTTTGTGGCTGAATACGGTTGCGAAACGTATTGCCCAGACGCTCTTTGAAAATGGTGCCCTGATGTTGAAACACCTCTTTGCGATGCTTGTTCTGGCCCCCGTGGTCGCCCATGCCGATACGGTTCTCAGCCCGGTCGGTCCGCAGACGGACTCCGTGACGGTCGAAGCGGGACAGGCGGTCGCCGCCACGTTCAACGTCCTGCAGCCGCTGCGCAATGTCCGCATTGAGTTCAACGCGACCTGCCTTGGCTGCCAGGGCGGGGTCTTTGTCAATGGCAGCCGGCTGGGGCCGGAGGCTTATCATGGCGACACGATCTCGGCCACGCCGTTTGCCAGCAACGGCCAGTTCCATCCGGCCGCCCAGTTCCAACAGCTGAACCCGGGCACCTATTTCGTCGTCCTCGCGGTCGAACACGGCGCAGTCATCGTTTCCGCGAATGCTTCGGGCCATTCGGCGCAGGGCGGCAGGGCCACGCGCGGGCTCGATTTCATCGCGCATCGGGCCGAGGCCTGGGGACCGGCCTCGGATTTTGATCCGATGCTGACCAGCGTCATGCAGATGGCCATCACCGCCGACTGATGCGGAGCGTCGATCCGCCGTCGGCTGCAGATCAACGCAGGAAAGGTGCGGCTTTCATCGTCTCGGGGATCGCCACGCCGAGCCGCGACAGCACCGTCGGCGCCAGTTGCAACTGGTCCAGCAGCGTGTCCTTTGCCGGGCCTTCGGCCGGGCCGAAGTAATAAAGCGCGAAATCGGTCTGTGCCTCATCCGTGCCGCCGTGATGGCCGCGCAGCGACTGACCGTGGTCGGCGGTGACGATCACCTCATAGCCCATCTCCAGCCATTTCGGCAGGAAGCCGGCCAGCATCGCATCCATCAGCGCGCAGGCGTGGTCCATCTCGATGCAGTCATGGCCAAAGCGGTGGCCCATCGAATCCAGCGTGCAGGTGTGCAGGATACCGTAATCCAGCCCGAAGCGCGCGCTGAGCGAAGTCAGCGTGGCGAAAAGGTCGGCGTCGCAGGGTGTGGCCTGGTTCTTGTGGTCGTAGCCGGTCATCGTGTGGAACCGGCCGTGGTTGATGCTGGGGCTTTCCGGCTCGTCGTATTCGATATCGCGGACCATGTCGAAGGGCGCGCGGTTGAAGAACTCGGACCACCAGGAATGGGTCACCGCGCCGGTGACACCGCCCGCCGCCCGCACCGCGCTGAAAATGTCAGGCTTTTGCACGCGGTGGATATGGGCGTTGGTCAGCACGCCGTGGCTTTGCGGCGGCAGCCCGGTGTGGATCGAGGCATAGCAAGGCCCCGACATCGACGGCAGCGAGGCGCGCATCCGCCAGACGCGGGCGTCGCCGGCCTTCACCCAGCCTTCGAGCCCGCCGAAGAACCGGCGCCAGTTGGCATAGGGAACGCCGTCGAGAATGATCAGAAGCAGTTTCTTGTCCATCGGAACCTCTTTGGGGAATCGGGGCGGGCGCGGCCCAGACTAGGGGGCCGGCGGTGCGGTGAAAAGCATGACGCGAGGTGTCGCTTTCGGACTGGCGGGGGCAGGGGCGTTTCGCCATGATCGCGCCGAATGCCGTTGTGGAGGTCCGCGATGACCCGTCCGAATTTCCTGATCCTGATGGTCGACCAGTTTGCCGGCACGCTGTTTGCCGACGGGCCCGCCCCCTTTCTGCACGCGCCGAACCTGGCGCGGCTGGCGGCGCGATCGCAGCGGTTTTCACGGGCCTATTGCGCCAGCCCGCTGTGTTCGCCGTCGCGCGCCTCCTTCATGGCCGGGCAATTGCCGCGCCGCACCGGGGTTTATGACAACGCCGCCGAATTCGCGGCCTCGATCCCGTGCTTCACCCACCATCTGCGCCGCGCGGGCTATCAGACGGCGCTGTCGGGCAAGATGCATTTCGTCGGCCCCGACCAGCTGCATGGATTCGAGGAGCGCCTGACCACCGACATCTATCCCGCCGATTTCGGCTGGACGCCCGATTACCGCAAACCGGGCGAGCGGATCGACTGGTGGTATCACAACATGGGCTCGGTGACCGGGGCCGGCGTGGCCGAGATCACCAACCAGCTGGAATACGACGACGACGCGGCGCATCTGGCCTGCCAGAAGCTCTTTGATCTGGCGCGGGGCAAGGACGCGCGGCCGTGGTGCCTGACGGTCAGTTTCACCCATCCGCACGACCCCTTTGTCGCGCGGCGCAAATACTGGGATCTCTACGAGGGATCCGAGGCATTGGAGCCGCCCGAGGCGATCCCCTATGAGCAGATGGATCCCCAGTCGCAGCGGATCCTGGACAGCTGTGACTGGCGCAACAGCGCCATCGCGCCGGATCAGGTTCGTCGTGCAAGGCGCGGATATTTCGCGAATATTTCCTATGTCGACGACAAGATCGGCGAGATCCTGCAGGTGCTCGAGGACACCCGGCAAGAGGCGGTCATCGTTTTTGTCTCGGACCACGGCGAGATGCTGGGTGAGCGCGGGTTGTGGTTCAAGATGAGCTTCTTCGAGCCCTCGTCGCGCGTGCCGCTGGCGATCGCGGTGCCGGGGCAGGGCGGCGCGCGGGTCGATGCGCCGGTGTCGACGCTCGATATCCTGCCGACGCTGTGCGACCTCGCCGGGATCGACATGGCGCAGATCGCCCCCTGGACGGATGGCGAGAGTCTGCTGCCATTGATGAACGGGACCGGCGGTCGTGGGCCTGTGCCGATGGAATACGCCGCCGAAAGCACCGTTGCGCCGATCGTCGGGCTGGTCGACGGACCGTGGAAATACATCGCCTGCGCGGTGGATCCAGAACAGCTCTATAACCTCGATTCGGACCCCCAGGAACGGCATAATCTGGCGCAAGATCAATCCTTTGCGCCGGTTCTTGAGCGGATGCGGGTGATGGCTCGGGCGCGCTGGGATCTGGCCGCCTTCGATGCCGAGGTGCGCGAAAGTCAGGCGCGGCGCTGGGTCGTCTATGAGGCCCTGCGGCAGGGCCGCTATGCCGGATGGGATTACACGCCGCAGCGCGATGCCGGCGAACGCTATATGCGAAACCACATGGATCTGAACATTCTTGAGGACTCGCAACGGTTTCCGCGTGGAGAATAAGACCTCAGGCGGTTTCCAGCAGCCGCACTTTCAACCCCTGGCACAACGCGCTGACCTCACGGATGACGAGTTCGGCGCGCGGCAAGGGCCGCGTCAGCGCATAAAGGTCGCCGGTATAGCCCAGCATCTCCAGCGCGAGGCCGAGGTCGACGATATCCCAGTTCGCGGTGATCAGCGGCCCGATCACCGCATCGGGGCGCACGGTTGCGATCATCTCTGCAGTGAGCATGCGTTTTTGCGTCACCACGACCGACTGGCGCCCGGGCTGGCGATGCAACAGCCGCAAGACCGAAGGCGCATCAACGACCAGAACGGTGCGCGCAGCCGTCAGGGCCCGGTCAAGGGGCTGCGGCGCGGCGGGCGCGTGATCGTAGGTCTTGGTCTGCATCATCTGGACCGCATGCTCCTGACAGGTGTCGGCCGCTCCGGGACCGAACGAGACGCAATCGCGTCGCTCTTGGTGTGACCGACAACCGATTAAGAACACGTTAAGATTCGTCTATGTATGATGCGGATCAAGGCGCCTGTGCCAGAAACGGGGTGTTCGTGTCGTGGTTGTGGCTTTTTCGCCACCGCCACCACAGCGTCGGTGCCGTTCACACGCACCCATATATTACATAATACCGATTATCGGACTATTATTGCCCCGGGCTGCGAACCATCCGCGCGGCCACCCAGCTGTTAAGCCAGGCCAGTCCTGCCAGCGACAGGCCGAGCCCCAGAAAGGCCCCCACCCGCAGCATTCCCGTCAGCCCAGACGCATCGACCAGGAACGCCTTGGCCGCCGCCAAGCCGATCAGCGCCAGACCGAGCACCCGCAATGCATCGCGGTGCACCCGCAGCGCCAGCGCCAGTGCCGAAGCGCCGGCGATCAGCAGCGCGACGGTATAGGCATAGAGTTCGCCCTGTTCGAACCCGGTGCGCAGCGCCATCCCGGTGTTGCCATGCCAGAGATGGCGGATCGTCAGTGCCACCCAGCTGGCCAGCACCAGCCCTCCGGCGCCGCGCAGGCCGATTGCCCGGCGGCCCGAGGCGCGCAGGCCGATCCACAACAGCAGTCCTCCGGGGATCGCATAGCCGAGGATCAGGTCGTTGATCACGGGCCAGCCAGTCACCGGCGACGCCAGCAGCCAGGATCCGAAGAGCGGTGACATTAGGCTTTGCAGGCTCAGCCCCAAAAGGCCGGCCGCCCCGCCCATCAGCCAGGCCAGCGCCCGGCGCACACGCGCCAGCCAGACGCCTCCGGCGGCGGCGCGGCGCAGCTGCACCCAGGCCTGCGCGGTCAGCACCGTCATCAACATGCCGGCGGTGGCATGCACGCTGTCCAGCGACGGCAGAAAACGCGCGACCGCCACGATCAGCGCCACCGGGACGATCCCGCCGAGGGCGCTGTCCACGACCACCGCAGCCCACGCCCGCAGCGGAACCCGCGGCAGTCCGGCGGACAGGATCTGCACCGCCACCGGTCCGCCGAGTGCCGCGCCAAGCGACAGCGCCACATCGAGCGGCATGGCGCCACCCGTCGCCGGATCACCCAGCATCCAGTCGAGGCCCGGGTTGATGAGCAGACGCCAGCCCATCGCCATCGCCGCGAGGGCCTGGAACCAGCCGATCAGCGGAATGTCAAAGCGGCGGTCCATCAGCGCGGCGGCGATCATCAGCGCGGCCAGCGCGAGGCTCAGCGCGCTGAGGCTGAGCAGCAGCGTCATGGCAAAGGCGATCAGGGCGAAGCTGGCCGCAACCGCGCCGCCCAGCCGCAGCCCCTGCCCCGAATCCCGCCGCGCCGCCCAGAGCGCGGTGGCGGTGGCGACGGCTGCCAGGGTCATCGCGGCCTGCGCCCAGGGCCAGGCATCGCCGCGCAGTCCCATCTGCCAGAACAGCGTATAGCTGACCAGCGTGGCCCCCGGAAAGCCAACGCCGGTCAGCGCCCAGACGGCACGATGCGCGTCGGTTTCAGCCTCGCTGCGCCAGAGCATCGCCAACCCGGCCAGCGTGGCGAGTGCGACCGTGAGATACGGCATCCAGCCCGCGAAATGGAGGAGATAGGTGATCTCTGCCCCCGCGGTCAGGAAATCCACCGCCAGGGTGAGCGGCAGCACCACCACCGGCATCAGCACCAGCCGGGCCAGGTTCGGTGCGCGCCAGGTCCAGAGCGGATGCAGCAGCGCCAGGGCTGCGAGGGCCAGCGCATCGAGGCCGATGTCCCCCTGCAGGCCCAGAATCACCGCCGACAGGGCCAGGGCCAGCCTGGCCGCCCAGGTGGGATAGTCCGGTCGTGCGGCCCCGCTGTCACACGGCACGAGGCTGCCTCGGGGCAGTGCCAGCGCCGCCAGCGGCAGCAGCACCAGCACCGCTGTCAGGCCGATCCCCCCGGCCCCGGCGGCGCGGATCAGGGCAACGGCGCTCAGGGCGCCGAGAACCGTTACCACCGACACCCAGCCCCACCGGCGCAGCCCGTCCACCGCCAGTCCCAACAGCGCGAGGGTTGCGAAATAGCCATAGAGCAGATCCTTGGGCGCTTCGGATTCGCCCAGCAGAAAGGGGGTGGCGAGGCCGGCGAGGACACCGATGACCGCCAGCAAGGGGCCGTGAACCCAGCCCAGGGCGAGCGCCAGCAGGGCAATCGCCGCCAAGGCCGCCATCGTCGTCCCCTGCCCGAGCATCTCGTAAAGGTGGAAGGCGGCCAGAACCCCGGCAAACAGCGCCGCGATCCCGGCGCCGGACAGGGTCGAGGGCAGATAGCGGGCGTGGCCGGTGTCATCGCCAAAGCGCCGGCGGATGATTTCGCCCAGGACAATCAGTGCCAAGCCAAGCCCCAGTGCCAGCGCCATCCGCATGCCCGGCGTCAACAGGCCCAACTCGATCGAATACTGGACCAGGAACACCGCTGCCATCACCAGGGCCGCGCCGGCCACCGGATAGATCCAGTTGGACTGCAGCCACGCCACCAGTCGACGGCCGTCGACGAGGGAGGGCCGCGGCTCTTGTTCGGGTGTGCCGGCACGCACAGCTCGCCCGGACCAGGCGGTGCCGGTTTGGGTGTTCCCTGAGGCGGTCTGCGGGGGCTCTGCGGGCCGGGATGCGGTTCCGTCTGCCTCAGGGTGCGTCGAAAGCTGCGCGATCCGCGCTTCGAGCTGTGCGATCCGCCGCAGCGCCCAGAGCGCGACGATCAGCGCGACGACCGCGATCCCCGTGGCTATGCTGGCCTCCATCCCCTGCCCCATCTTGACTGGGTCCCGCGCGATGCGTCCGGCACCCGGTTCCGCCAAATCTGCCACAGCCGGGGGGGTCTGTCATCGGTGCCGCGCGGTCAGGCGCAGGGCTGCAAACAGGCACAAACGCAGCCTGTCCGGTGTGGACCACGCCACACCGGAAAGCCTTGCTGCATCGGGTTGGGATAAGATACGGCAAGTTTACGCTTACCGCCCGCAAAAGAACACCCTGTTCCAGAACTGGAAAGGGCGGTTCCCACGGCGATCACTCGTCAATATCTTGTATATTAGCTATGCCCTTGTCCCGATGTCAGTATGAAATACCATACCTCGCTCAGACGTCGGAGGGGCGACTGCCCAGCGGCAAGCCCCCCGTCGCGACCACGCCGTCCCCGTCGATGGCCACGAAAACCTGGTTCAGAAACGCCGCCTTGATCAGCGCATGCGCGGTGGTGTCGACGCCCAGGGTCTCGCGCGCCAGACGCAGGTGTTTTTCGACCGTAGGCGGGCTGATTCCCATGATCGTGGCGATGTCGGCCGAGGTCTTGCCCTCGGCCACCCATTCCAGAACCTCGCGCTGCCGCTGGGTCAGCCGGCCGCGCGGTGCGTTGAACGGCAAGGTCATCAGCGTGCGATGCGCCACCGTGCCAACGACAAAGATCACATCGTGCAGTGCGTGCACCAGCTGGTCGATGCTGTCCTGCGAGCTGCCCGGAGGGCCGACCAGCGCCATCACCGCATTGCCGCGCGTGCGTTCGTTGGGAAAGCCGATGGTGCAGCCGGTCAGCAGATGGTTGCGCAGAAAGAACTCCTGCGAGGTGGGATCGACCACGAATTCGGGCCCGACCCCGCATTCCTCGGCGGTCATCGACCACAGCGCCAGCCCGGCATTATGCAGCGCCCAGTGGAATGTGGTGCTCTGCCGGTAGTGGCCGCATTCGACCATTTCGGTCATCACCTCGGGCGCCAGGGTGCTGAGGATCTGGTATTCGTCGGGCGAGCCCAGCCGCGCGCCGCGCGAATCCGGGGAATAACCATAGAAAGCATGGGCGAAACCGAGGTCGCGCAGGAACCGGGTCGTCAGGCTCCATACCGTTTCCTGATTGGCTGCGGTCAGCACCGAAGCCAGATGACCGGCAAGGACACTGTCGCCAAATCGCGAGGCGAACCGGGCCTTTGCACCCGGGACACGAACCTGATCTGGATCAGAAAACTGGGATTCCATGCGGACTCGCTACGCCTGTTCCGGTTTTGATCATAATGAGCCTGTCGCAACTCCACCCGATTGTCGAGAGACCGAATGCGACCCAAAAGTGTAGTATACGAATAGTATGCACGCATTGCGACAGGCGTCTGACGAACATATGGCCGCGGTTCGCAGATAATCGGTATGGAAAACCCGTCTTTTCGCCCGGGGCTGAATCGACCACAATGAGGAGGTTAACGAGTGTTTCATCGCCCCCGGCGCCGGTCATCGGCCTCGGGGGCGTGTTCGTTTGCAGGACCACCCCCGACATCGCGGCACCGCAACGAAAAAGGGGCCGCGCCTTGGCGCAGCCCCTTTCAGTTCAGTGTCGGGCGCGGATCAGGCGCCGAGGGTCTTGGCGACCTCGGCGGCGAAATCCTCTTCTTTCTTCTCGATGCCCTCGCCCACGGCGACGCGGGCAAAGCCGGTGATCTCGACGCCGGCCTCTTTCGCGGCCTGCTCAACGGTCACGTCAGGGTTGATGACGAAAGCCTGGCCCAGAAGCGTATTCTCGGCGAGGAATTTCTTCATCCGGCCCGGGATGATGTTGTTGTGGATCACCTGCTCGGGCTTCGGCTTGGCGGCCGAGGCATTTTCTTCCAGCGCCTTGGCGGTCTGCACCTGCAGCTCGCGCTCGACGATCGCCGGGTCCAGCGTGGCCTCGGACAGCGACAGCGGCGAGGTTGCGGCGATGTGCATCGCGAACTGCTTGCCGATTTCCTGCGCCTTGTCGGCCGGACCGGTCAGCGCGACCAGCACGCCGATCTTGCCCATGCCTTCGGTGGCGGCGTTGTGGACATACGAGACCACGGTGTCGCCTTCCAGCACGTGCATGCGGCGCAGCGTCATGTTTTCGCCGATGCGGGCGATGGCGCCGTTGAGGACGTCCTCGATGCTTTCGCCGTTCAGGTGCGAGGCCTTCAGAACCTCGACCGACTCGCCGGTTTCCAGGGCCACGCGGGTGATGTCGCGCACCAGGTTCTGGAAGTCGGCGTTCTTGGCGACGAAGTCGGTTTCCGAGTTGATCTCGACGCAGACGCCGCGGCCGTCGGTGACGGACACGCCGATCAGGCCCTCGGCGGCGACGCGGTCGGCCTTCTTGGCGGCTTTCGCCAGGCCCTTGGTGCGCAGCCAGTCGACCGCGGCTTCCATGTTGCCGTCGGTTTCGACCAGGGCCTTCTTGGCGTCCATCATGCCGGCGCCGGTCGTGTCGCGCAGCTCTTTCACCATCGCAGCGGTAATCGCCATGATCTTTCTCCTTGAATGGGGTCGCGGGCAGGGTTGCCCCTGCCCGGTGTCAATCGCATGACGAAGGGGCCGATCAGGCCTCGGCTTCGTTCGTCGCGAGGGCTTCTTCTTCCGGGGTCACTTCCAGAGCGCCCAGGTCGACGCCGGCCGCGCCCAGCTGCGCCGACATGCCGTCGAGCGCGGCGCGGGCGACCAGGTCGCAGTAGAGGGCGATGGCGCGCGAGGCGTCGTCGTTGCCCGGGATCACATAGTCCACGCCTTCAGGCGAGCAGTTGGTGTCGACCACGGCGACGACCGGGATGCCCAGCTTGCGCGCTTCGAGGATCGCCAGGTCTTCCTTGTTCACGTCGATGACGAACAGCAGGTCCGGCAGACCGCCCATCTCACGGATGCCGCCCAGCGAGGCCTGCAGTTTGGCCTGCTCGCGTTCCATGCCCAGACGCTCTTTCTTGGTCAGGCCGACGCCGCCGCGATCCATCGCCTCGTCGATCTGCTTCAGACGCTGGATCGACTGCGAGACGGTCTTCCAGTTGGTCAGCGTGCCACCGAGCCAGCGGTGGTTCATGTAATACTGGGCGCATTTCTCGGCCGCTTCCGCGACCTGCTTCGAGGCCTGACGCTTGGTGCCGACGAACAGCACGCGGCCGCCCTTGGCGACGGTGTCGCGCACGACCTTCAGCGCCTGGTCCAGCATCGGCACGGTCTGGGTCAGGTCGACGATATGGATGCCGTTGCGGTCGCCGTAGATATACGGAGCCATCCGCGGGTTCCAGCGCTGGGTCTGGTGGCCGTAGTGAACGCCAGCTTCGAGCAGCTGACGCATGGAGAAATCGGGAAGCGCCATGTCCATGTTCCTTTCCGGTTTGCGCCTGGGACGGGGCTTTCGGGCAGATGCCCAACCGGTGGACCAGAGCAGGATTTCTCCCTGCAAGGCCCGACCCCGCCTGTGAAGTGCGCGCCCCTTAGCGCGTTTGCGTGCGGCCTGCAAGAGGGAGGGCGGATATTCCCGCCCCGTCTCCGGTCATCCCGCCGCCATCTGGGTCAACACCCGCTTGCGCGCGGCCGGCAGGCTGGCGATGTCGACGCAGGTCAGGACGTGGCAGGTGCCCAGATCGCGGTCGATGACCAGGTGATCGGACACCCACCCCCCCAGCGCCAGATACGCCCTGAGCAAGGGCGGCAGCAGCGCCGCGGCCGCGGGATCGGGCGGTGTGGCGATCGCCTCGACGCCCAGAACTTCAAAACCCAGAACCTCAAAACCCAGAACCTCGGGGGCCTTGCGCCCGGGCGTCAGCGCCTGCGGTCCCTGATACCGCGCCGCCAGCAGCGCCAGCGCGGGGCCCAGCGGCCCCGGATCGGTGGTGTGAAACGAAGTGCAGCCGATCAGCCGCTGCGCGCCGGTGGCCAGCACCAGCCGTGCGACCCCGGCCCAGACCAGCCGCAGCAGATCCCCCTCGCCCGCCCGGTCGGGATCGGTGCACAACCGGCCCAGTTCCAGCACCGGGCCACCCGCGGCCGCCATCGCGCGCAGGTCATAGAACCGCGCCGCGTAGCCATTCAGAAGCGCCGGGCCGTCGCCGTGCAGCCGCAGCCGCAGCGTGGCGCGCGGGGCCTCTCCCGGCTCTCCCAGCCACAGATGCAGACTGTCCGCGTCGTATTCGTCGGAATCATCGGCCGTGTCGCCGCCGCGAAACGCCCTGGCCCGCAACCGCAGCAGCGCCGGCAGCTCTGCGGCTTCGGCCAGCCGGACGCACCAGCGCCCCTGGACGAGCGGCGCGCCAAAGAGCAGTGCGGGGGTGTCCTGGGTTGGCATGGGGCCTCTCAGGGAGCGATGCTGGCCGACAGGATAACCGATCCCCGTGACAGCCGGCAGCCGCGGGGGCCGTGGCCCGGCCTTACATCGTTGCGGTCGAGAACTGCCCGAGCACGCGGAACACCTGGCTCAGCACGCTGGGCCGCGGGCCGGCATCGGTGATCCGCCGCGAGATCGTGACGACTTCGCCGTCGGCCAGTCCGAAGCGTTCGATATTCGCCACGCGGTCACGCGAATCGAACGTGATCGCCACCACCTGCCGGTCGACCTCTTCGGGGGCGCGCCAGTTGCGATGTGCCCAGTCGGACTGAACATAGAACCAGCCCGAGCCCTCCATGACCCCGCCCATGCCGGGGCGGCCGATCTTCTGGGCGACGGTTTCGCGGGTGTCGTGGCCGATCTGGATCTGGGCCAGATCGTCCTCGGTCGGAGCATAGCCGTGATAGCGCATGATCGGCGAACAGGCGGCCAGCATCAGTGCCAGCGCCCCCAGCACGAGCCAGCGTCCCAGCCCCCTGCCCCGATCCGATCCGCGTGCGCTCATGTTCTTCCCTCGGCTGTTCGGTTATGCTGACCACGAACGCCCACGGCGCCGGCCAGGCCATTGCGGGGCTGGTGTCCCGCCTTGCAATGGGATTACAGAAAGGGTCGGCGCTGTTCAAGAAAGGAACGCCCCGCCCGGCAACGGGCAGCCGATCCGCGCCGCTTACTCAGAGGATCCACGATGTCCGACCCCGTCCGCGAGACCGAAACCCTGTCGCTGCCGCTGCGGGTGGCCGATCTGCCCGGCCGCGCGGCGGTCGCCTTTCGCCTGGCCCCCGATGCGGCCGCGCGCGAAACGCTGGCCGCCGACCTGGGCATCCGCCGGGTGCGCAAGCTGGTCTTTCACGGCACGCTGGAACCGGCCGGGCGCCACGACCTGCGACTGGAGGGCACGCTGGGGGCGACCGTCGTTCAGGATTGCGTGGTCTCCGGCGAGCCGGTGACGACGCGAATCGACACCCCGGTTTCGCGCCTGTTCCTGCGCCGGATGCCCGAACCCGACGGGCCCGAGGCCGAGATCCCCGAGGATGACACCCTCGAACCCCTCGGCGCCGAGGTGGATCCGGGTGCGGTGATGATCGAGGCGCTGTCGCTGGCACTGCCGGACTATCCGCGCGCCGACGGGGCCGAGCTGGACGACTCGATCACCGGGGCGGGTGACGTGGACGCGCGCCGCAACCCCTTTGCCGTGCTGGCTGCGCTCAAGCCTGGCGACCCGGATTCCGGGGAATGACGCGACGCCCCAGTTTTCCCTTGCGCGCGCAGCAAAAACCCGTATTTTCCGCGCCTCATGCAGGACGGGGCTTTTCCTGATCGCTCAGGCGGTATAAAGCCCCCCTCGCAATCGAGTTTCCACAGACACGGGCCCGCAGGTCGCGCCCGCCTACAAGATCAGAGGTTGACATGGCCGTTCAACAGAACCGCGTGACCCGCTCCCGCCGCAACATGCGCCGCTCGCATGACGCTCTCGTTGCGGGCAATCCGAACGAATGCCCGTCGTGCGGCGAGCTGAAGCGCCCGCACCATGTGTGCCCCTCGTGCGGCCACTACGACAACCGTGAGGTCGTCGCGCAGGCGGCCGAGGTCGATCTGGAAGACGACGCGGCCTGACGTCCCCGTCCGGCTGATCGCAGATGACATCCGCAGCGGATCATCAGCAGGCCGGCGGTCCGGCGGACACCCGCGTCCCCGGCAGGATCGTGATTTCTGTCGACGCGATGGGCGGCGACCGTGGCCCCGAGGCCGTGGTTGCCGGTTGCGCGCTGTTGGCGCGTGAGCATCCGCAGGTCGATTTCCTTCTGCACGGCAAGTCGGCGGAACTGGAGCCGCTGATCGCCCGCCAGTCCGATCTGGCGGGCCGTTGCACGTTGGTGCACGCCGAAGCCGCGGTGACGATGGATGACAAGCCCAGCCATGTGATGCGCCACGGCAAGGACACCTCGATGTGGTCCACGATCGGTGCGCTGAAGGACGGGCGTGCGCAGGCGGCCGTCAGCTGCGGCAACACCGGCGCGCTGATGGCGGTGTCGATGCTGCAACTGCGCCGGATGGAGGGGGTGAACCGCCCCGCCATCGCCTGTCTCTGGCCCTCGCGCGGGCGGCACGGGTTCAACACGATGCTCGACGTCGGGGCCGACATCAAGGCCGAGGCCGAGGATCTGCTGGCCTATGCGATCATGGGCACGACCTATTTCCGCAACGATTTCGGCGAACCGCGTCCGCGGGTCGGCCTGCTGAACGTCGGCACCGAGGACCACAAGGGGCGCGCCGAAATCAAGGCTGCGCACGATCTGATCGCCCGCCACCAGGACACCGGGCGCTATGAATACATCGGTTTTGTCGAGGGGAGCGATATTCCTTCGGCGCGCGTCGACGTCATCGTGACGGACGGGTTTACCGGGAACATCGCCCTCAAGACCGGCGAAGGCACCGCCAAGCTGATCGCGGATCTGCTCAGGGGCGCGCTGAAATCCGGGGCTCTGGCGCTGGTCGGGGCTTTGCTGGCCCGGGGTGCGCTGCGTCGCTTTGCCCAGCGGGTCGATCCGCGCCGGGCGAACGGCGGTGTGTTTCTGGGGCTGAACGGGACGGTCGTAAAATCGCACGGCGCGTCGGATGCCACCGGGGTCGCCGCCGCGATCCGCCTGGCGGTCAAGCTGGCCCAATCGGGGTATCGCGGGCGCATGGCGGAACGTCTTGTCATCGCCGCGCAGTCGGCGCAGGATGCCGCCCCGAACGGAGAGACGGCATGACCGATTCCACCGTGACCGGCGTCACTTCCGCCGTGTCCGACAAGCCCCGCAACCCGCAGACCACGCGCGCCGTCGTCATCGGATGCGGTCACTATCTGCCCGAACGTGTCGTCCCGAACGAGGCGTTCACCAAGACGCTCGACACCTCGAACGAATGGATCGTCGCGCGCTCGGGGATCGAGCGCCGGCATTTCGCCGCCGAAGGGGAAACAACCTCGAAGCTGGCGACCCGGGCTGCCGAGGCGGCGTTGGCGAATGCCGGAATCGCGCCCGAGTCGCTCGACGCGATCATCGTCGCCACTTCGACGCCCGACCTGACCTTTCCGTCGGTTGCAACGATGGTTCAGGCCGAGATCGGTGCGCTCAAGGCCTTTGCCTTTGACGTGCAGGCGGTCTGTGCCGGCTTTGTCTATGCGCTGGCCAACGCCAATGCACTGGTCGTCTCGGGGCAGGCCAAGCGCGTGATGGTGATTGGCGCCGAAACCTTCAGCCGGATCATGGACTGGACCGACCGCTCGACCTGCGTGTTGTTCGGCGATGGCGCCGGGGCGCTGATCCTCGACGCTCAGGCGGGCTTCGGCACCTCGGATGACCGTGGTATCCTGGCGACCGACCTCAACGCCGACGGCCGTCAGCGCGATCTGCTCTATGTCGATGGCGGCGTGTCCACGACCGGCACCGCCGGCTATCTGCGCATGCAGGGCAATCAGGTGTTCCGCCACGCTGTCGAGAAGCTGGCGCAGACCGCCGAGGACGCGCTGGCCAA
Source organism: Rhodobacter sp. (assembly GCA_020637595.1). Lineage (GTDB taxonomy): Bacteria > Pseudomonadota > Alphaproteobacteria > Rhodobacterales > Rhodobacteraceae > Pararhodobacter. The sequence goes on from JACKKE010000001.1 coordinate 386,503, forward strand.
GGCCGGCCTTGGCGCCGGCGATGTCGACTGGATCGTGCCGCATCAGGCCAACATCCGCATCATTCAGGGCACCGCCAAAAAGCTGGGCCTGCCGATGGACCAGGTGATCGTCACCGTTCAGGATCACGGCAACACCTCGGCGGCCTCGATTCCGCTGGCCCTGTCGGTGGCCGCCACCGAGGGCAAGCTGAAGCCGGGCGACCTGATCGTCACCGAGGCGATTGGTGGTGGGCTGGCTTGGGGTGCTGTTGTCCTGCGCTGGTGACCGGCTTTCGGCACTGTGCAAACAACGCAGTGCAAACCCTGCTGTTGACAGAAGAAATTCCTTGCCGCATCTTTCCGTGGCATGCCATTCGATCGCGGGGGGATTGGGATGAGCGATAAAACTCTGACGCGCATGGACCTCAGCGAGGCGGTGTTTCGCGAGGTCGGACTCAGCCGTAACGAGTCGGCCCAGCTGGTCGAAGCGGTGATTCAGTATATGTCCGACGCTCTGGTCGAGGGCGAGCAGGTCAAGATTTCGTCCTTTGGCACCTTCAGCGTGCGCTCGAAAGCCGAACGTCTGGGCCGCAATCCCAAGACCGGCGAGGAGGTTCCGATCAGCCCGCGGCGCGTGCTGTCGTTCCGTCCGTCACACCTGATGAAAGAGCGTGTGTCGCGCGGAAACCTGTCCGACGAGGCGTAAGGAACGGGCGTAAGGCATGAAGAAGGCCCCGGACGCCTTTCGGACCATCAGCGAAGTGTCGGAGATTCTCGAAACGCCGGCGCATGTGTTGCGGTTCTGGGAGAGCAAGTTCTACCAGATCAGGCCGGTCAAGCGGGCCGGCGGGCGGCGATACTATCGCCCCGACGATGTTGCCTTGATCAACGGCATCCGGGTGCTGCTGCAGGACCAGGGGATGACCATCCGCGGCGTGCAGCGGATCCTGCAGGAGCAGGGCGTCAAGCATGTGGCGGGCCTGGGCAGCCCCCTGCCCCTTGACGATCTTGGCGACGACGACACCGGGATGCGCGACGCCGACGCGGTGGACGGCATCGACGTGGATGCGATCGAAGACGCCGAGATCGTGACCGAGGAAGCCGACCTCTTTGCCGGGGCGGTTGTTACGCCCCTGGCCCCCGAGGAACACGCTCCGGTTGACGCCCCTGCTCCGGACATCGAAACTGTCATCGACGAGGCGGCACCCGCTGCCCCGGCAGAGCCCGAGTTCGAGGCATCGCAGCCCGATCTGGCTGCGGTGGACGCGAACGGTGCGCCAGAGGACGAGGACGTGATGAGCGAGAGCGAAACCTTGGCACCGCCAGAGGTCGAGGCCGTCGAACCCGAGGGGACGCTGGCCGCGCGCGAACCCGCAGTCGCGGAGAAGCCCGCCGCACCGGCGGTCGACCAGGCGCCGGACATGACAGAGGTTTCGGCGGCCGACGACAGCGTGCGCCTCGCCCGGACGCTGCGTGGCATGCCCCGCGGCAGCCTCGGCCGGCGCCGGGATTCGCTGGATATCCTCGCCCGCCGGATCGACACGCTGCTGGAACGGATGTCCGAGGCCTCAGGCGCCGGGCGCTGGTGAGGGGCCCGGTTCTGCACGGGGCGCGAAAATTTCCGCGCCACCCGCGTCATTTGACGCTTGCCCCCGCCGTGAAAACCGCTAGAAACCGCCTCGTGTCGGGCTGTGGCGCAGCCTGGTTAGCGCGTCCGTCTGGGGGACGGAAGGTCGTGAGTTCGAATCTCGCCAGCCCGACCATTTCAAACGGCCCGCGGTTCACGCCGCGGGCCGTCTGCGTATGAGGACGGATGATGCCGCAGACCCTGCCGACCGGAGTCCTGCCCGCGCAATCGCTGCGCGACCTGGTTGCCAACGATGTGATCGCCGGCGCGCCCGCGATCCTGCCAGACCAGATCCAGCCCGCCAGCCTCGACTTGCGGCTGGGCACGACGGCGGTGCGGCTGCGCGCCTCGTTCCTGCCCGGCAAGGGCCGCCGCGTGGCCGAACGCCTGCCCGAATTCGAGATGCATCGATTCGATCTGGGTGCGGGCATGGTGCTGGAGAAGGGCTGCGTCTATGTCGTCGAGTTGATGGAGCGGCTGGCGCTGCCCGAGGAGCTCTCGGCGGTGACCAACGCGAAATCCTCGACCGGGCGGCTGGACCTGCTGGTGCGGGTGATCACCGACGAAGGCGTCGAGTTCGATCGCGTGCCGGCCGGGTATTCTGGCAAACTTTACGCCGAGATCTGCCCGCGGTCGTTCTCGGTGCTGGTGCGGCCGGGGATGCGGCTGAACCAGATCCGGCTGCGGCGCGGTCAGGCGGTGCTGTCGGATGCCGAGCTGAAAGCGGTGCATGCGCAAACGCCGCTGGTTTCCGGCGAGGCGGTGATTTCCGAAGGGCTGGGGTTCTCGGTCGACCTGCGCCCGGATCAGGGCACGCTGGTCGGCTACCGGGCCAAGCCGCACGCCGGGGTGATCGACCTCGACCGGATCGGCGCCTATGACCCGGCCGAATTCTGGGAAGAGCTGCACAGCGCCAATGGCCAGCTGATTCTGGACCCGGGCGCGTTCTATATCCTCGTCAGCCGCGAGGCGGTCTGCATCCCGCCGGGCTATGCCGCCGAGATGGCGCCCTATGTGGCGATGGTCGGCGAGTTCCGCGTGCATTATGCCGGGTTCTTTGATCCCGGCTTTGGCTGGGCGGAGGCAGGCGGCGCAGGGGCGCGCGGCGTGCTGGAGGTGCGCTGCCACGAGGCGCCGTTTGCGCTGGAGCACGGGCAGGTCGTGGGCCGGCTGGTCTATGAGCGGATGGCGGCGGTGCCCGAGACGCTCTATGGCGCGGGGATTTCGTCGAATTATCAGGGCCAGGGGCTGAAACTGGCCAAGCATTTCCGCATGGGCTGAGGGGCTCCCGCCGGTCGGGCGCAGCATCGCCGATGCTGTCCCTCCCGTTGGGCCGGGCTCGCTTCGCGAGCCTGAAGGAAAAAGGGGGGGGGCTTTGCCCCCGTCGCTGCGCGACTCCCCCAGGATATTTAAGACGCAAAGATGGGGTCAGGCGGTCGCGGCGTTGGTCTTGGCGCCAAGGTCGCCTTTGGCCCAGGATTTCAGAACCTGTTGCGCGACCCAGGGGTTGAGGGCTGTCGCGGCCAGGGTCAGGAGCCCGCCGATCCAGAACCCCGGCGCGCCGAGCGCCAGCATCGCCGCGGTGGCCGCGGCCGCCAGCGGGAAGGTCAGCGCACCCCAGAGCGGGGTGAAGCCCGCCTGCAGGAGCCAGTTGGCGCCGGCGGCGAGGGCCACCAGGATCGCCAGCGCGGCGAGGGCAAAGCCCGCGGCAAGCACGGGCTGGCCGAGCAGCATCGACACGGTGGCGAGGAGGCTGGCGGGCGCGAGATGGATCGCCAGCAAGGGGCGCAGCGGCGCGGGCGGGATGCGGGCGATCAGCTGGCGCAGGCTGGCGAGCCAGATCAGCGCGGCGACGGCGATCATCGCCCAGTAGATCACCGTCGAGGCTGTGGTATAGCCCAGCGGCACCAGGGTCAGCGGCGCGAGGATGTAGCCGACGAAGACGAGGTGGAAGACCGGGGTGACGGTGCGGCCCTCGGCCGGGCCGGTGAGCACCAGCGTGGCGATCATCAGCCCCAGCGCGGCCAGCGCGATCAGCCCGGCAACCACCAGCCCCAGCGCGAGGCCGGGTGCATAGGGTCTGAGCGCCGAACCCGCGAGGATCAGGCAGAGCACCATCGCCGCTGTCCCCGCGCGCCCGGGCAGGACGGCGAGTTCCTCGACCACCACCGCGGGGCGGCGCAGCGGTTTCGCCAGCCAGGCGATCAGCGCGAAGGCATAGAGCAGGAGCGTGCCGCCGAGGATCACCTCGCCCACCGGCTGCAGGGGCGCCATGCCGGGCTGCATCGCCAGCGCCCGCCAGGCGTGTCCCAGGCCGAAGAGCCCCATGATCGGCGGGAAGATCGCCGGCGGGGTGCGGCGCCAGAGGCCCGGGGTTTTCTCGACCAGGGGCGGTGGCGGCGGGAAGTGGCGCGGTTTCACCGGCGGGATCGGGCGCGGGGTGTCGGACATGACGGGCCTCTCGGTTTGGCGGGGCTACTCAACCCGGTCGGGGACCTGCGCGCAAGAGGACAGCACGTCGCGCCGGCTCAGCGTCGGGACAGCACAACCGCCCGCGCCGCGCCGATCCGTGCAGGCACCGTGCGCGGTGTGCGGGCGAGCCAGCGGTCGGCGGCCGCCGCGACGCGCTGCGCCTGGGTATCGCCTGCTGCGAGGCGCGGCGGCACCGGGCCGGTGCGGGCATAGGCGCGGTCGATCAGGACGCGCAGGAGTTCGAGATCCAGGATCTCGACCTGGCCGACCATGCGTCCGGCCGACCAGTCGCCACGCAGCAGCCGCGCCAGCGGCACCGGGGTGTTCAGTCCCGGCAGGCGAAAGGGCGTGACCGGACCACTGACGGGGCGGCCGAGGCCGACGAAACTGTCGCGCAGGGGAACGGGGCGGCGCAACTCGGGCAGCACGGGGACAAAAGCCCCGCCCTGCCCCAGAAGCCACAGCGCGAATTCGGCGCAGCCGTCGCCTTGCAGCGCCGCCGGGTCGCGCAGCATGGAAAAATGGCGCTCGGGCGTGTCGGGGTGGCTGCGATAGCGCACCAGGGCGCGGCGGATCGCCTGGCAGCCGGCCTCGTCGATTTCCACCGCGAGGATGCGGGCGCGGCCCTGGCGCAGAACGCGGCGGTGGCGGTCGGGGATCTGCGCAGGCTCGTAGAGATGGCCGTCGGCATAGTCCGAGAGGAAGGCCGCGATCCCCCAGCCCCGCAGCACCATCCGCAGGCCGACATTCCCGTCGTCGCCGCTTTTCGACGCCAGCCCCAGCGTGCCATCGGCGCAGCGCCAGCCGGCCATCGTGTGGCCAATCAGCGTGCCCGCGCGCACCGAGGCCAGCGGATCGAGAAACCGCAGCAAGCCGCGGCGTGCGCGGTCGGGATCCGAAAGGTCGACCACGGCCGGTGCCGGGATCTGCACGAGGATCGCATAGGCGCGACCGTCGTCGAAAGGCAGCCGGGCGATCTGCGGCGGGATCTGGTCCGCCTCCTCGAACGGCGCCAACTGCACCGCTGCGGGCAGGCGGCGGTCGGGCAACGTGGGCAGCGGTGGGGTGGTGCAGGCGGCAAGCAGCAGGCCGAAAAGCAAAAAGCAGAGGCGGATCATGGCGCCACCTTTGCAACCCCGCGCGCGGGTCTCAAGCGATTCGCCGGGGCGAGCGCGCACAGCGTGGAATTCGCCATAGAGAAGCGTCGCCCGGGCGGCTAGAACAGGGGTGAACAACCGAGAGACTCGCCATGCCCGAGCGGACGCTGAAACCCTGGCCCTATACCCCTGCCCCGCAACTGGTGGCGGATACCGGCGGCACCAACACCCGCGTCGCGCTGGCCGACAGCGGTGTGCTGCGGCAGGGCTCGATCCGGCGCTATGCGAACGCCGAGTATCCGTCGCTGGCGGCGGTGCTGCAGGATTATCTGCGCCACACCGCCACCACCGAATGCGCCGGGGTTTGCGTCGGGATCGCCGGGCCGGTCGAGGGCGACCGGGCCGAGATGACGAACCTCAACTGGGTGATCACCGCCGCCGAGCTGGGCGCGGTTGCTGGCACGCGCAAGGTGAAGATCCTCAATGACCTGCAGGCGCAGGGCCATGCCCTGGCGGCGCTGGATCCACGGCATGTGCGCCCGCTGCTGCCGGGGCGTCCCGCGCCCGCGGGGGCGGCGCAGCTGGTGGTGGGGGCCGGAACCGGGGTCAATGCCGCGCCCGTGCACTATCTGGCGGGGGGCGTGCATGTCGCGGCCTCGGAATGCGGACATATCCACCTGCCCGTGCATGGCGAACAGGAACAGGCGCTGGCGCGCCACATGGCGCATCACGACGGCGTGGCGATGGCCGAAGAGGCGCTGTGCGGGCGCGGGCTGACGATGATCCACGCCTGGGTCAGCGGCCAGACCCTGCCCCCCGAGACGGTGATCGCTGCGATTGCCGCGGGCGATCACGCGGCACTGGAAACCGGGCAGATCTATGCGCGGTTGATGGGCCGGGTGCTGGCGACGCTGGCGCTGGTGCATCTGCCCTACGGCGGGATCTATCTGATTGGCGGAGTGGCGCGGGCGATGGCGCCGCGGCTGATCGGGCTGGGCATGGGCGAGGCCTTTCACCAGATGGGCCGGTTCTCGGATTTCATGCAGGGTTTCGCGGTGCATGTGGTCGAGGACGATTATGCCGCGCTGCTGGGCTGCGCCACGCATCTGACCGCCCTGCCCGACTGAGCACCTCTTGTCCCGGCATCGGGCACGGGCCATATCGGGGGAATGCTGCGCCTTGCCCCGATCCTGCTCGCGATCCTCTATGCCGTGGTCTACTGGCATTTTTCAGCGTGGCGCACGCGCAAGGAACTCGACGCGCGCGCCACGCCGCTGAACGACGCGCGTCTCACCGCGCTGGCGCAGCGCATGGCGCGGGCGCTGGACTTGCCGGAAATCCGCGTCCACATCTATGAAATCGAACCGATCAACGGGCTGGCCGCGCCCGACGGGCGGATCTTTCTGACCCGGGGCTTTCTGAACCGCTACCAGGCCGGGCAGGTCAGCGCCGAGGAACTGGCCTCGGTCATCGCGCATGAGCTGGGGCATGTGGCGCTGGGGCACACCCGGCGGCGGATGATCGACTTTTCCGGGCAGAACGCGGTGCGGGTGATGCTGGCGGCGATCCTCGGGCGGCTCTTGCCCGGGGTCGGCATCTGGATCGCCAACACGCTGGTGTCGATGCTGGCCGCAAGCCTCAGCCGCAAGGACGAATACGAGGCCGACGAATACGCCGCAGCCCTGCTGACCAAGGCCGGGATCGGCACCGCGGCGCAGAAGTCGCTGCTGACCAAACTCGACCACCTGACCGGGATGCGGGGCGCGCCGCCGGTCTGGCTGGCCTCGCACCCCCCGTCGGTCGAACGGGTGCGCGCGATCGAAACCCTCGAAAGCCGCTGGGGCACCACCCCGTGATCCCAGGGGGGCGGAAACGCCCCCCTGTCCCGCGGCCGGACCCGGTTCGGCCCGGAACCACCGGCTATTTCGTCGTCGTGCGGCAGTCGTTCTGATCCGTGCCTGGCGCACAGGCTTCGGTCAGGTGTCCGGGAACGGTCGGATCATCGCATTCCCCGTCGTTGGCAAACAGGCAGATGTTGCTGATATCGGCGGGAACGCGCAATCCCGTGCAGTCCGCGGTATCCGTTCCCGGTGCGCAAAGGCCAGTTACGGCACCCCGGACCGTCGGGTCGTCGCAGTCTCCGTCACGCGCCCAGCGGCAACTGTTGTCGCCGCTCTGGACCCCGGGCCCGGCCTGCGAACAATCGGTGCGGTCCGTCCCCGGCGCGCAGGCGCTGGTGACATGCCCCGGAACGGTGGGATCGTCGCATTCCCCGTCGTTGGCCCAACGGCAACTGTCGTCTCCTGCCCCGTTCTGGAGGACCGGCGGCGTGACGGTTCCGGTTTGCGTATTGGCAGCCAGAGGCACGAAACTCGCGTCATTGAGGAACAGCGACGTGTTTTCATACGGGTGCACGAACAGCAGATAATTCTGATGGCGGATATAGCGATCCGGGTAGTTCACGGACCGATAGGAAACCCCCTGCCCGGCCAAGCCGGTGACGGCCAGGAACGACGCATCGGCCCGGAACAACTGCGTGTCCTGAAAGGGATCAAGCCAGACTTCATAGTTGCGGTGGCGCAGGTAATGCCCGGGATGACTGACCGACTCAAAGGAAATGCCCGATCCCGCGAGTCCTGCCCGCACATAGAAACTGCGCTCGGCATCATCGGTGCCCGTGCTCGGCACGGCGATCCTTGCCCGCAGGTTGTCGGTCTGGACATACGAGTCGGGATAGTTCACCGACTGCAAGCTGACGACGCTGCCGACCTGCTGCGCCCTCGCCACACCTGGCGCACTCAGCGCAACCGTCAGCGCGGCGCAGCCGACAAGAACCGCTCTGCGCAAGAAACCGCTCAAAAATCCGTTACCAATCATGCCCTTCCTCCTGTTCGGTTTGGGTGGCTGTGAACTGAGCATACCGTTCCACCGGGGCATGGAGCCCGAACGCCCTCCAAGGGCAACACGCCTCCGCTCTCGCGGGGTGCCGCCTTGCCCGGAGGTGACAAAGGCTAGGGAGGGTGGCCAGGCAATCCCATGATGCAGATCAATCCCCGCGGTGCAGGGCTTTCACCTTGCGGTGAAAAAATAGGGGGCGCGGTGTGCCCGCGCCCCCAAGGGATTACTTGGTGCTCGAAATTACGGGAGTCCTAGAAGCCCCGTGTAACGGTCGCTTGACGGTCTGGCGCCTCTTCGCCCGCAATCCGCAGCGGCAGCACGCACAGCAAACCCCGCATTGACATCGGCCAATGCGGGGCGTGAACAGATGTGCCGCGCGATGCGGGGACTCTTTAGATCAGAGCTTTTCCATTTCCCGCTCATGCAGCCACGCCGCTTGCCGGGGCGCGCGCTTGGTGCGGGTCCATTCCTCCAGCATCTCGTCCTTCACTGCGGCGGCCTTGACCGCCATTTCCGCGATCTTCGGATCATTGCAGGCCAGTTCGATGCGGTGGCCGTTCGGGTCGAAGAAGTAGATCGAATAGAACAGCGAGTGGTCGGTCACGCCCAGCACCTCGACCCCGTTTGCTTCCAGATGCTCCTTGTAGGCCACCAGCGTTTCGCGGTCCTTCACCTTGAAGGCCAGGTGCTGCACCCATTTCGGCGTGTTCTCGTCGCGGCCCATCTCGGGTTTGGTCGGCAGTTCGAAGAACGCCAGCACGTTTCCGTTCCCCGCATCCAGGAAGATGTGCATGTAGGGATCGGGTTCGTGGGTCGACGGCACATGGTTCTCGGCAAAGGCCAGGGTGTAGTCCATGTTGAGGTTTTTCTTGTACCACTCGACCGTCTCTTTCGCATCCTTGCAGCGATAGGCGACGTGGTGGATCTGATCGACTTTGAGAACGGGCGCGGTCATGGGTAACTCCTCCGGGTTAATCGTTGCATATGCAACGTTGTCGCCCTTGAACCACACTTCGCGCCCGCTGTCAACTCATTGCATTTGCATTGATGTCATCCGCGGTGCCAGGGGCCGTGCGGATGATCCAGCTCCGGGTGCGGATCGGCCCAGGGCGCCCGCGGCGGAAACAGCCCGGGAACCCGGATCGGGACTGCCCTCAGTTCCAGCAGGGTGCCGCCGTGCCAATCCTGCAAAATCAACAGGGTATCGTCGATTTCATAGCGTCTGACTGCGTGCAGGGCGTCGATCAGCCGATGTTCCAGGCGGGCTTCATCCGGCGGGCAGGCCATCAGCGTGCCGCGGATCGCCTCGATCGTCAGGCGATTGCCGGCCCGTGTCGAGGCCTGCGCCGCATAGCGGTTACACCCGACGGTGAAGGTCATGCCGCCGTCGGGGTCGATCTGGACCGCGCTGTCGGAACCGCCGACGTGCACCATGCCGATCTCGTCGACACGAATCCGGGCGGGGCTCCAGTCTCCGGTCAACACGGCGCCCGGCTCCTGGAACCGGCCGGCCGCCAGCGCCGGCGTGCCGATCACGCCGGTCACCTGGCCCAGCAAGGCCCGCGCCGGGGATTGTGCCCGCAGGGTCTCCGCCTGGGTCAGCCCGGGGGCGACGAGCGCGGCGGTCAGGGCAAGGGTGTGAATGAAACGGGTCATGGTCAATCTCCTGTGCTGCTCTGGGGCCTTCACCATCCGAACTGGAATGTGAGGCCTGTCTGGTTGCCGTTTTGAGCGATGTGTCCGTTGGTGTTGCATCCGAACTGGAAGAGTCCTGCGGCGTTGTTGCCGTTGTGCTGGCTGATGGTTCCGGTGTGGTTGCAGCCTTCCTGGTGGATGATGGCCTGGTTGTTGGGGCCGCCCTGGTAGAGGCCGGCGGCGTTGCCGATGCCGTTCTGGGTGACGTGGCCGTTGGCGTCGATATCCTGGTGGAGGGCGAACAGCGCGAGGCCGAGGCGCATCATCTGGGCCTCCTGGGCGTTTTGCGGCTGGACCGAGATCGAGACCTGCCCGCCGGCGCCGGCCTGGGCGGCGGCGGGGATCATCGAGGCGGCGAGGACGGCAGAAAGGATGAGGGTTTTCATGGCGTTGGTCCTTGGCAGAGGGTTTGAAACGGGATCTGAAACGGGGTTTGAAAGGCGGTAACGGTCTGGAAAGGTCTTGCTGTCAGGATGGGGGCGCGGCGGGATGCGGGTCCCGATGCGGGTCCCGCCGCGCGGGGGGCTTTACAGGGCGGCGTCGGCGCAGGTCAGGCGCTGGCCGCCGACATGGATCTGCAGCTCGACCTGCTGCTGGGCGGGGCTGCCGCTCAGGCGGGTCTCGGTGATCGGGTCGGTCTGGCCGGGGCCGGCCTCGAAATCGCCCGACTGGCGGATGGTGGCGCGTCCGCCGGCCGACCGGCTGGTGACGGTCATCTCATAGGTGCCGGCGACGGGGCGGTCGCTGGTCACCCGCCCGGCGATGCTGGTGCCGCCGGGCACCGGCGCCAGGGCGATCTCGCAGCGCAGCGGGGCAGTGGCACCGTGCGGGATGTCGTGCGGGACGTCGTCGGCGGTGGCGGGGATCGCGCAGGCGGCGACAGAGACGCCGGCCAGCGCCAGGCCCAGGATCAGGGCCGGCGAGCGGCGCGTCCGGGTCGGCACGGCGGGCTGCGGGGTTTTGGGCATGCGGTGGGTCATGGCGGGTCTCCTGGGGCTGCGGCGCGCCGGGATCGGCGGGGCCTTGGAACAGGGTCTTCTGGCGGGGGCTTCTGACGTGGAGGGTTTTGCGGCGTGCGGGGTTTTGCGGCGTGCGGGGTTTTGTGGCGTGCGGATTTTGCGGCGTGCGGATTTTGCGGCGTGCGGGGTTTTGTGGCGTGCGGGGCCCCCGGGCTGTGACCTGCGGGCCAAGGGTCGGTCTGGTTGGCAACCGCGGGGCTTCGGAGGGGGGGACCACCCCGCGGCGCCAGGTCCCGCCTGCCCGGGGGGATTCCCCGGGAAACGGGATGGGGAGTGGCCTGCGCTCCACACTCCGGTCATCGGGGACCGGGCTGCGGGGGCGGGCCGCGGTCGCCCGGCATGCACCGGGCGGCCGCCGGGCGATCATTCCTGGACGATCGCCACCACGTTGTTCGAGCCGTGCTGGCTGACGCTGGCGTCGTTGTTGTTGCCGACCTGGACCACGGCGGCGACGTTGCGGCGGCCGCACTGGGTCATCACCGCCTCGTTGCCGTGGCCGAACTGGCCGACGCCGACCTGGTTGCGGCGGCCGCACTGATGGGTATCGACGAGGTTGTCGGTGCCCGACTGGCCGATGGCGGCGCTGTTGCGGCGGCCGTCCTGGGTGTTGATCGAGATGTTCGAGGTGCCGTCCTGATAGACGCTCAGGCGCTGGCCATAGCCGGTCTGGCCACCGCCGACCTGGTTGTTGGCGCCCCACTGCTCGATCCAGATCTGGTGGCCGCCGGCGAGGGCGGGCAGCGCGGGCAGGCTGAGGGTCAGGGCGAGGGCGGCGGCGGTGAAGGACTTGGCGAGGAACATGGCAGGTCTCCGTATGGGTGGCGCGGGGGCCGGGTTGAAAAGGGTTTGCGTATCGCGGTCAGAGGTCTCGGTCGAAGGCGGGGTCTGCCAGGGTCCCCTGCTGGTGGCCTGAGTGCTTGTGACCCGAGTGTTGGTGGCCTGAGCGTTTGGCGGGGGTGTCTGGCGGGATCGCTTCCGATGACCCCAGATTGCCGCCCTGCCCCGGGTCAGGCAAAAACACCGCGCGGTTTTGCGATGACCGGCCGCCGGTTATCCGATAACACTCGCCCCGCGACGACCAACCCCTTGGAATCCCGCGATTCCCGCCAATCCCACCCGAACCGCCACCGCCCTCCTCCCCGATCCCCCCGGCTTGACACCCCCCACCCCCACGGCAAACTCTCCCCTTCCAGATCGACCCAGATATCCGATAACAGGCCGGCAACGCCCCGGAACACTTGCCAAGGAGCACATCTATGCCCCATCCCCTCGTCACCGATGCCGATATCGCCGCCTTTCAACGCGACGGCGTGGTCGTGATTCGCGGCCTCTGGGCCGATTGGGTCGATACGATTCGTGCCGGCATCGAGCGCAATCTGAACGAACCCGGCCCCTATGCTGCCGAAAACCTGAAACCTGGCGAGGGCGGGCGGTTCTTCGACGACTACTGCAACTGGGAACGCATTCCCGAATTCACCGACGTGATCCGCAATTCAGACGTAGCCGCGGTCGCCGCCGAGCTGATGCGCTCGCAGAGCGTGCAGATGTTCCACGACCATGTGCTGATCAAGGAGCCGGGAACCTCGAAACCCACGCCCTGGCATCAGGACGGGCCGTATTACTTCGTCGAGGGCACGCAGACGATCAGCTTCTGGTCGCCGATGGACCCAGTGACCGATGCCACGCTGCGTTGCGTCGCGGGGTCGCACCGCTGGGAAAAGCCGGTGCTGCCGATCCGCTGGCTGGCCGAGACGAGCTTTTATGCGGATTCGGACGCCTATATCCCGGTTCCCGACCCCGATGCCGAGGGGATGGAGATCCGCGAATGGGCGCTGGAGCCCGGCGACGCGGTGGCGTTTGATTTCCTCACCCTGCACGGCGCGCGCGGCAACACCGCCGCGCGCCGGCGGCGGGCGTTCTCGCTCAGGCTGGTGGGCGACGATGCGCGCTATGTCGAGCGGCCCGGGCGCACCTCGCCGCCCTACCCCGGCCATGCCATGCAGCCGGGCCAGCGCCTGCGCGAGGACTGGTTCCCGATTCTGCTGCCGCGATGAGCCGGCCTGAAAAGCACTCGCTGACCCTGCGCGGCCACCGCACCTCGGTTTCGCTCGAGGCCGAATTCTGGGCCGCGTTCCGGGCTCTGGCGCGTCGCCGCGGGTTGGGGATCAACGAATGCGCGGCCGCAATCGACGCGGCGCGCGGCGATACGGGGCTGGCGACGGCGATCCGGCTTGAGGTGCTGCGCGATCTGCAGGGACGGGCGCAATAAGCGTCGATCGAACCGACGTTGAACCGACTCGGGGCCTTGTGCGACTTTCGTGCATGACACGGTTGTCATGCATTGGAGGACGCCATGACCCTTCCCCTGAAACGGTTTGCTCTGGTTTTCACCGTGTTCCTGGCCACCCCGGGCTTTGCCCAGTCCAACGGTGGCTTTGACGGCGGCGAAGGCGCTGCGGTCAGCCGGAGGATCCCGGAAAGCCGCTGCGCCGCCGCGGACAGCGCCTGTGTTGCGCGCTATGACGGTGGCTGCCGCGACGCCGGCGGACACAGCCAGGTCCGCACCAGCGGAGGCCGCGGGATGGCCCTGACCTGCGACGACGGATCGGCCGTGTTCTCGGCGGTTCCGCCGTCGACGCGGATGTGTTCACCCTCGAACCCGGTCTGCACCTGCAGCGGTAACCTGAGCGGCGGCTACGGCAGCGTCCATGTCTGCATGGTCAACGCCTTCACCGCGTGCATCACCGCGGGCGGGACCATGAGCGGAGGCATCATCCCCGACGGCCCGGACAGCGGCACGTTCATCGGCACCTGCGTGCCGCGCGCCTGACAGGTCAGAGCGCGCGCAGCCCGTCCCGATACCGGCGCATGTTGTCCTGATAGTGCTGAGCCGACATCCGCAGCCGGGCGCAGGCGGCCTCGTCGAGGCTGCGCACCACCTTGCCCGGCGCGCCCATCACCAGCGAGCCGTCGGGGATCTCCTTGCCCTCGGTGATCAGCGCCCCTGCCCCGATCAGGCAGTTCCTGCCGATCTTTGCACCGTTGAGGATCGTCGCCCCCATGCCGATCAGCGTCTCGTCGCCGATCGTGCAACCGTGCAGGATCACGTTGTGGCCGATCGTGCAGTCGCGGCCGATGGTCAGCGGCGAACCCATGTCGGTGTGCAGCGTGCAGGCTTCCTGGATGTTGCTGCCGGCACCGATCTCGATCCATTCGTTGTCGCCGCGCAGGGTGGCGTTGAACCAGATCGAGGCCCCGGCCAGCAGGCGCACGCGGCCGATCACATTGGCATCGGGGGCGATCCAGGTGTCGGTGTCGATCTCGGGCGTCAGGTCTCCGAGGGCATAGATCATGGGTCAGGCTCCGGTCTGGCGGGTGTCGAATTCGCGGTTCAGGCCGCGGACGAAATCGTTGAGGCCGGGCTGGCGGTCAGCGCGGGCACGCTCGGCCAGCAGGATCGTCTTCAGCTCGGCCTCGGCGGTGTCGATGTCACGGTTGACGATGACGTAATCGTATTCGCCCCAGTGGCTGATCTCGTCGCGCGACTTGGCCATGCGGCCGGCGATCACGGCGTCGCTGTCCTGGGCGCGGGTGCGCAACCGGGCTTCCAGATCGGCGATCGACGGCGGCAGGATGAAGATCGACACCACATCCTTGGCCAGCGTCGAGCGCCGCACCTGCTGCCCACCCTGCCAGTCTATGTCAAAGAGCGTGTCGCGCCCCGCGGCCATTGCCGCCTCGACCGGACCCTTGGGTGTGCCATAGAAATTGCCGAAGACTTCGGCGTGTTCCAGCATCTCGCCGGTCTCGACCATCGCCGCGAATTGCTCTTTGGTCTTGAAGAAATACTCGACCCCGTCCGTCTCGCCGGGGCGTGGCGCGCGGGTCGTGGCGCTGACCGAGAAGGCCAGCGTCGGATCCCAGGCCATCAGCCGGCGCGCCAGCGTCGATTTCCCGGCGCCCGAGGGCGAGGACAGGATGATCAGTAACCCGCGCCGCTGCATGACCTACTCCAGATTTTGAACCTGCTCGCGCATCTGGTCGATCACGGTCTTGAGGTCAAGCCCGATCCGGGTCAGTTCGGCGTTCTGCGCCTTCGAGCACAAGGTGTTGGCCTCGCGGTTGAATTCCTGCATAAGGAAGTCCAGCTTGCGGCCGATCGGCGCCGCCTCGGCCAGCAGCGCCCGCGCCGCGGTCACATGCGCGTCCAGCCGGTCCAGTTCCTCGGTTACGTCCGTCTTGACCGCGATCAGCGCCAGTTCCTGCTCCAGCCGCCCCGGATCGGCCTGCGGTGCGGCCTCGCTGAGGCGGGTCAGGGCCGCGGTCAGCGACTCGATCTGGGCGCCGCGGCGGGATTCGGCGGCGGCCCGCGCCTGGGCGGTCAGCCGGGCGATGGTGTCGACCTGCACGCCAATCACCTGCCCCAGAGCGGCCCCTTCGGCGGCGCGGGCCGCCTCGAAGGCGTCGATCAATCCGCGCGCGTGCTCCAGAAGGGCCGCGACTAGCGGTGCGGGTTCGGCCATGTCGGGGCCGGTGTCGATCACCCCGCGCAGGGCCAGCAGGTCGGCCGCGGTCATCGGCGCCAGCCCCAGCCCCTGCGATTCTGCGCGTCGTTCCGCGGCCAGGACCAGCGTCACCGCCGCATCGAGCGCCGTCACGTTGAGCCGCGGCCCCGCGTCCTGATCGGCGCGCGACAGCTTCAGCGCCAGCGTGACATTGCCCCGCGCCAGACGATCGGCCAGCATCTTGCGCAGGCCCGGTTCCAACCCGTCCAGCCAGTCGGGCAGCCGGAACCGCAGATCCAGCCCGCGGCCGTTGACGCTGCGCAGATCCCACTGGCAACTGAAACTTCCCGCCTCGGTGACGAGTTCGCCCCCGAGCGCGGCATATCCGGTCATGGACTTAACCATTTTGTTAAAATTTGCCCCTGCCTTGAGAAATTACGGCTACATTAAGACATCGCTAAGAAATCTCAATCAAACGTAAAGATTGCCGGACGAATTGCTCGGAGTGCTCGCCGCTTTTTGCGGCACTCGGGTCAGGCGCCGGTGCAGCAGAGGTGCCCATGTCCGACATGATCCAAGACTTCGACCGCGACCCCGGCGCGCGGGGTCTGCCCCTGTCGCCCGCGCCGATCCGCTTCCCCGCCGTCGCCTCGGTCCAGGCCCATTGGGAGGCGCTGCGCGGTGGACGGACCGCCCCCGCCCGGGCCGAGATCGACCCGCGACCACTGGCCGAATGCCTGTCGGTGATGTTCGTGGCCGAGCTGGTCGCCCCGGGTGTCGCCCGGCTGCGGCTGGCCGGGCAGTCGCTGGGCGATCTGTTGGGGATGGAGCCGCGCGGCATGCCGTTGAGTGTTTTCGTCGAGCAGCAGGACCGCGACGAGCTGGCGGACGCCCTGCAGCAGGTTGCGCAAGGGGTGCGAGTCATCCTGCCGGTGCGCTCGGTGTCGGGCTTTGCCAGGCCGGCGCTCGATGGGCTGCTGGCACTGATGCCGCTGACCGATGCGCAGGGCCGGATCAGCCGGGTGCTGGGTGTCCTGGAAACCGCGGGTCCGGTCGGCCGCGCCCCGCGCCGGTTCTCGCTGGGCAAGCCGCTCGCGGCCGGTGTGGCTGGCGCTGCGCCGCGTCCGGTGCGAGGCCGCCCCACGCTGCGGGTCATCAAAGGCGGTCGCTGCTGAACGCAGGGTGCACATGAAAACGGGGCCGGAAACCCGGCCCCGCCCCCAGATCAAATGTCAGACATCAAACCGCTTCGCGGGCCAACTCCTTGCGGCGTTGCGACAATTCCTCGGCCACGAGGAACGCCAGCTCCAGCGACTGGCTGGCGTTCAGCCGCGGGTCGCAGGCGGTATGATAGCGGTCGCTGAGATCCTCGTCCGAGACCGCGCGCAGACCGCCGGTGCATTCGGTCACATCCTTGCCGGTCATCTCGAAATGCACGCCGCCGGGGATCGTGCCCTCGGCCTTGTGCACGGCAAAGAAGTCGCGCACCTCCTGCAGCACGCGCTCGAACGGCCGGGTCTTGTAGCCCGAGGCCGATTTGATCGTGTTGCCGTGCATCGGATCGCAGGTCCAGAGCACGTTCGCACCCTCTTCCTTGACCGCCTGGATCAGCCGCGGCAGGTGCTCGGCCGACTTGCCGGCACCAAAGCGCGCGATCAGCGTCAGACGGCCGGCCTCGTTCGTCGGGTTCAGCTTCTGCATCAGCACCTTGAGGTCTTCGGCGCTCAGGCTGGGGCCGCATTTCAACCCGATCGGGTTCTGCACGCCACGGCAGAATTCGACATGCGCGCCGTCGGGTTGGCGGGTGCGGTCGCCGATCCAGATCAGATGCCCCGAGCCCGCAACCGGCTTGCCGGTGGTGGAATCGATGCGGCACAGGGCCTCTTCGTATTCCAGCAGCAGCGCCTCGTGCGAGGTGTAGAAGTCGACCGTGGACATCGCCGCCAGCGTGTCCGAGGTCAGCCCCGCCGCTGTCATAAAGTCGAGCGCGTCCGAAATCCGGTCGCTCAACGCCTTGTAACGCGCCGCGTTCTCGCCCTCGGCAAAGCCCAGCGTCCAGCTGTGAACGCGGTGGATATCCGCGAACCCGCCCTTCGAGAAGGCGCGCAGCAGGTTCAGGCTGGCCGCCGCCTGGGTATAGGCCTGCAGCATCCGCGACGGATCGGGAATGCGCGCCTCAGCGGTGAAGTCGAACCCGTTGATGATGTCGCCGCGATAGCTCGGCAGCTCCTGACCGGAGATCACCTCGGTCGGGGCCGAGCGCGGCTTGGCGAACTGGCCCGCCATCCGGCCGACCTTGATCACCGGCACTTTGGCACCAAAGGTCAGCACCACCGCCATCTGCAGCAGCACCTTGAAGGTGTCGCGGATGATGTCGGCGTTGAATTCCGCAAAGCTCTCGGCGCAGTCGCCGCCTTGCAGCAGAAAGGCCTCGCCGCGCGCCGCTTCGCCCAGCTTGCGCTTGAGGTCACGCGCTTCACCGGCAAAGACCAGCGGCGGATACTTGGCCAGTTGCGCCTCGGCCGCGTGCAGCGCGGTCGCGTCGGGGTAATCCGGCATCTGCACGCGCGGTTTGCTGCGCCAGGCCGTTTTGCTCCAGGCTTGGGTCATCCTATCCTCCGTCGTCATGCCGTCAGACCGCCCGTCGGGGCGACAAATCGCGGCACTGCGGTGCCTTACACCGTCCGCGTGCGCTTGCAAACCCGCAACTTCGGCGCTAGGCGCCGTTTCGACTCGGGTTGCCTCGGCGACTGGTTCCTGTTTGGATGACCGGGGTCGAAAGGAACTCTGACGGAACGGCACCGCGACATGAGCCAGCGCCCCCCTTTTTCGCAGTCAAAGCCGGCGAAACCGGCAGCGGGCGCCGTTTCCCCGAAACCCGCGACCAAGACCCCGCCCCGCCAGATCTCGGGGCAGTCCCCCGCCACGGCGACCGCGCCGGCCTCGACCCGTGGCCATAGCGCCCCGGTCCGGCAACGCCATTTCGTCTTTGTGCTGCTCAACCAGTTCACCTTTCTGTCGTTTGCCGCGGCAATCGAACCCCTGCGCATCGCCAACCGGATGAGCGGCCAGCCCCTCTATCGCTGGACCCTGATGGCCGAGAACGGCACCGATGTGACCTGCTCGAACGGCACCACCGTGCGCGCCGACAGCGGGTTGACCGAGGTCGGGCGCGACGATGTGGTGATCGTCTGCGGCGGGCTCGACGTGCGTTCCAACACCACCCAGCCGGTGGTGAACTGGCTGCGCAAGGCCTCGCGCAAGGGCTCGGTGATCGGCGGGCTGTGCACCGGCGCGCACACGCTTGCCGCTGCGGGGCTGCTGGAAAACCGGCGCGCGACGATCCACTGGGAGAACCGCGACGGGTTCCTTGAGGAATTCACCGACACCGATCTGACCAAATCGGTCTTTGTGATCGACGGCAACCGGCTGACCGCGGCAGGAGGCACGGCCTCGATCGACCTCGTGCTGACGATGATCGCCGACGACCACGGCAAGGATCTGGCCAATGCGGTGGCCGACCAGTTGATCTATACGACGATCCGCACCGACCGCGACATCCAGCGTCTGTCGATCCCCACCCGGATCGGCGTGCGCCACCCGCGCCTCAGCCGGGTGATCGAGCGCATGGAGCAGTCGATCGAGGAACCGGTGTCGCCCGCCGATCTGGCCGAAGAGGTGGGCATGTCCACCCGCCAGCTCGAACGCCTTTTCCGCCGTTACCTGAACCGCTCTCCGAAACGCTATTACATGGAGCTGCGGCTGGCGCGGGCCCGCAACCTGTTGATGCAGACCGATCTGAGCGTGATCAACGTGGCGCTGGCCTGCGGCTTTGCCTCGCCCTCGCATTTCTCGAAATGCTACCGCGCGCAATACGGCACCACCCCATATCGCGAACGCGGCGCCCACGGTCTTGACGATGAACTGGGCGCCGAACCCGGGGCCGAGGACGATGAGATCCTCGACGATCAGGATTGAGCGCGCGGCTGTGCACGGTGCTGCTGGCCGCCGGCGCCTCGCGCCGGATGGCTGGGCGCGACAAGCTGCTGGAACCGGTCGACGGCGCCCCGCTGCTGCGCCGCCAGGCCCGCGCGGCGGTGGCCGCCGGAACCGGCCCGGTCGCCGTCACCCTGCCCCCCGATGACCGCACCCGGCGCGCCGCGCTGGACGGGCTCGACCTGACCCTGCTGCCGGTGCCCGCGGCCGCCACAGGCATGAGCGCCAGCCTGCGCGCCGCCGCCACCTGGGCCGGCGCGCGCGCGCTGCTCCTCTGCCCGGCGGATATGCCCGAGATCACCGCGCAGGATTTCGCGACGATGGCCGCCGCTTACAGGGGGGAACCCTTGCGCGCGACCGCCGCCGACGGAACCCCCGGCCACCCGGTGGTCTTCCCGCCCGCGCTCTTGCCACTGTTTGCCGGACTGACCGGCGACGAGGGCGCCCGCAGCCTCCTGCGCAGCTATCCGCCGACCCCGGTCACCCTGCCCGGCGCTCACGCCACCACCGACCTCGACACGCCCGAAGCCTGGGCGGACTGGCGCACGAAAACCGGGCGCTGACCCCTGTCTTTCATCTTGCCGAAAATACGCCGGGGGGTCCGGGGGGCTGGCCCCCCGGCCTCGCCGCTCAGAGCGCCGTCCAGCCGCCGTCGACCGAGATCGTCGTGCCGGTGATCTGCGCCGCGGCCTCGGAACACAGGAACACCGCCGTGCCGCCGATCTGATCCGTGGTGGCGAATTGCTTGGATGGCTGGCGCTCCAGCATCACCTCGCGGATCACCGTCTCGCGGTCCATGTTGTGGGTCTTCATCTGATCGGGGATCTGCGCCTCGACCAGCGGCGTCAGCACATAGCCCGGGCAGATCGCGTTGGCGGTGATGCCCCTGCCGGCCGCCTCCAGCGCGGTGGTCTTGGACAGGCCGACCACGCCATGCTTGGCGGCGATATAGGCCGCCTTGAACGGCGACGCGGTCAGACCATGTGCCGAGGCGATGTTGATCACCCGCCCCCAGCCCTTGGCATACATCCCCGGCAGTGCCGCCGCGGTGGTGTGAAACGCCGAGCTGAGGTTGATGGCGATGATCGCGTCCCATTTGTCGACCGGGAAATCCTCGATCCGGGCGACATGCTGGATGCCGGCGTTGTTGACCAGGATGTCGCAGCCGCCGGCCGCCTCGACCAGGGCGCGGCATTCGGCCCCCTTGGACATGTCGGCCTTGATGTAGCGCGCGGTCACGCCGTGGCGCGCGCCCAGCTCGGCCGCCAGCGCGTGATCCTCGGGGCGGTCGGTGAAAGAGTTCAACACGACATCCGCCCCGGCGGCGGCCAGGGCCTCGGCAACGCCCAGCCCGATCCCCGAGTTCGATCCGGTGACGATGGCGCGGCGCCCGCGCAGGAAGGTCTCGCTCATACTGCCCTCATGGATACTGGTGCGCCCGCAGCATAATGCCGCGCCTGCGAAACACCAGACATGGCACGAAAAAAAACGCCCGCACGAGGCGGGCGTCAGTCGTTGAGGCAGGTTTCATACAGGCAAGAAACCTATCGAGCAGTGAGAGTGTTATAGCCAATCCGTCTCAGGTATCCAAGCTAAAAGTTTGAAACCGTGGCGTTCCCCGGTTAGGCAGGGTCCAGACTTGCCCGCAGGAAAGGATTGTTTCCATGTTGCGCACAATCACCCGGACCCTGCGCGTTTCCACCAAGGCAGCCTTGATTTGCGCAACATTCCTGGGGGCCGAAAGCCGTGCCGCAGACGCGCAGGCCACGCACGGCATCGCTATGTATGGCGAGCCGGCGCTGCCACCAGATTTTGTGGCCCTGCCCTATGCCGATCCTGACGCGCCGCAGGGTGGCCGAATCGTTTTCGCCGAGGTCGGCGGCTTTGATTCGCTCAACCCCTACATCCTGCGCGGCAGCGCGCCCTGGGGGGTCTCGCTGCTGACGGTGCAAAGCCTGTTGGGCCGCAGTTATGACGAACCGTTTACCCTTTATGGCGTGCTGGCCGAATCGGTCGCGACCGACGAGGCGCGCAGTTTCGTCGAATTCACCCTGAACCCGGCGGCGCGATTCTCGGACGGCAGCCCGGTCACGGTGGCCGATGTGATATGGTCTTTTGAAACGCTGGGCACCCTGGGCCACCCGCGCTATCGCACCGCCTGGTCCAAGGTTGCGACGATGGAGCAGACCGGCCCGCTGAGCCTGCGCCTGACCTTCACCGAACCCGACCGCGAGTTGCCGCTGATCCTGGGGCTGCGGCCGATCCTGAGCCGCGCGCAGTTCGACACCGCGGCCGGCGGGCGCGATTTCGATGCCTCGTCGCTGGATCCGGTGATCGGTTCGGGGCCCTATGTCGTCGATCAGGTCGACCCCGGACGCGCGATCACCTTTCGCCGCAACCGCGACTGGTGGGGTGATGCGCTGCCGATCTTCGCCGGGCAGCACAACCTCGACGAGATCCGCTATGAATATTATGGCGATGCCTCGGTCGCGTTCGAGGCGTTCAAGGCCGGGCTGGTCAGCGTCTGGCGCGAACCCAACGCTGCACGCTGGCGCGACAGCTATGATTTCCCGGCGATGACCGATGGCCGGCTGCACCGGGTCGAGATCCCGCACCAGCGCCCCTCGGGGATGTCGGGGTTCGTGATGAACACCCGCCGCGCGCTGTTTGCCGACCCACGGGTGCGCGAGGCGATGATCCTCGCCTTTGATTTCGAGCAGGTGAATGCGACGGTGAACGGCGGGCTGGAGCCGCGGATCGCCTCGTATTTCGGAAATTCCGACCTGGGGATGCGGCCCGGACCCGCCGAAGGCCGCGTTCTGGCGCTGCTGGCGCCCTATGCTGCGACCCTGCCGTCGGGCGCGCTCGACGGCATCACCCTGCCGGTCAGCGACGGGCGCGCGAACCGCCGCAACCGGCGCGAGGCTGCCAACCTGCTGGCCGAGGCCGGCTGGGTGCCCGATGCGGCAGGCGTGCTGCGCAACGCCTCGGGCGCTCCGTTTGCCTTCGAGATCGTGCTGCAGCAGGGCTGGTCCGAATATCAGGTGGTGGCGAACGCCTATATCAGCAGCCTGCAAAGCCTGGGCATCCGAGCCAGCCTGACCGTCATCGACCCGGCGCAGTATGTCGAGCGCACCAACGCCACCGATTTCGACATGACCTATATGCTGCGGCCCATGTCGCTGAGCCCGGGCAACGAGCAGTCGCTCTACTGGGGCTCGGCCGGGGTCGATGTGCCGGGCACCCGCAACTGGGCCGGGGTCGATGATCCGGCGGTTGATGCCATGATCGCGACCATGCTCGAAGCGCGCAGCCGCGAGGCCTTCACCGCCGCGGTCCGCGCGCTGGACCGGTTGCTGATGGCCGGGCGCTATGTGGTGCCGTTCTGGTATAGCCCGGTCAGCCGGTTGGCCGTGGCCCAAGGGTTGCATTTTCCCGATGTCCTGCCCATATATGGGGACTGGACCGGCTTCTTGCCCGAAGTATGGTGGTATCAGGAATGACTCGAGGCCTCTGGCTTGCACTGACCCTCGTTGCGCTGGCACTGGCCGGCTGCAACACCGTCGAAGGAGTCGGGCGCGACATTTCCGGGGCTTCGAACGCGGTCCGCGGCTGGTTCAGCCACTGACCGGGTCCGGCATCAGGTCAGCGAGGTCACCCAGAGGATCGTCGCATCCTCGGGGCTGAGGCTGATGACATTGTGCCCCATCGATGCATCGTAATAGGCGCTGTCGCCGCGCTTCATGTCCACGGGCGCGTAGAATTCGGTGAACAGACGGATCTGCCCGGTCAGCACGAACAGGAATTCCTCGCCGTCGTGGCGCACCCAGCCGCCGAAATCCTCGAAGTGGCGGGCGTGGATGCGCGCGCGATAGGGCAGCATCGCCTTGCGCGTCAGACCGCCGGACAGCAGCTCGTGCTCGTAGGTGGTGGTGACATGGGCCTCGCCCTCGCCGGCGCGGGTGGTGGTCATGCGCCCGCCCGGGGCAATGCCGCGCGGCGGGGTGAACAGCTGCGGCACCGAGATGCCCAGCCCCTCGGCCAGTTTCTTCAGCCCGTCATAGGTCGGCGACATCTGCCCGTTCTCGATCTTGGACAGGGTCGAGCGCGCCAGTCCCGCCGCCTGCGCCGCCTGCTCCAGCGTCCAGCCGCGATCCTTGCGCAGGGTGCGGACCCGTTCGGCCAGGTCGATGGGCGTCGCCAGCGCCTCTTCGCCATCGGCGCGGGCGATACGGATGATGCCGGGGTTGGTCAGATCGCTCATTCCAGGGGCCATTGTGAAGATCTGCGCGCGTTCTGCGCCATTCGTGGCGGAATGTCGAGGCTCACGGCGGCGTGCAACGGGGGCCTTGCCCTCAGGGCGCTGGCGGATTAGCTCGACTTCATGCACGCGTTAATTGATTCCGGCCCCTTTGCCCCCTGCCCGGCGCCGTTCAACATGGCGGCCTATGTGCTGGCTGCGGGTCAGACCACGCCGGACAAGATCGCGCTGCAGATCCTGTCGCTGACCGGCGCCGAACGCTGGTCCTTTGGCGCGTTGATCCGGGCGGTGCGCGGGGTCGGCACGGGCCTGCTGGCGCAGGGTCTGGCTCCGGGTGACCGGGTGCTGCTGCGCTTGGCGAATACCGTCGATTTCCCGCTGGCCTTTCTGGGCGCGATCGCCGTTGGGCTGGTGCCGGTGCCGACCTCGTCGCAACTCACCGCACCCGAAATCACCGCAATGGCCGCGCAGATTGACCCCGCCGCGGTGATCGCGGCCGAGGGCGTCGCCCGGCCCGACCTTCCCGTTCCGGTGATCGAGGTGGCAACGCTGGCAAGCTGGCGCGATCTGTCGCCCTGCGACTGGCACAGGGGCGATCCCGACCGGCTGGGGTATCTGATCTTCACCTCGGGCACCTCGGGGCGGCCGCGCGCGGTGATGCACGCCCATCGCGCCGTCTGGGCGCGGCGGATGATGTGGGCCGGCTGGTATGGCCTGACGCCCGAGGACCGGCTCTTGCACGCGGGCGCCTTCAACTGGACCTATACGCTGGGCACTGGGCTGATGGATCCCTGGGCGATCGGCGCCAGCGCCCTGATCCCGGCTGCCGGCATTGCGCCGATGCAGCTGCCTCTGCTGCTCAAACGTTTCGATGCGACGATTTTCGCTGCTGCTCCGGGCGTTTACCGGCAGATGCTCAAGGCGCCGATATTGCCGATGCCGCGCCTGCGCCACGGGCTCTCAGCCGGCGAGAAGCTGCCCGAAGCCACCCGGCAGGCCTGGCGCGCGGCCACCGGAACCCCGGTGTTCGAAGCTTTGGGAATGTCCGAAGTCTCCACCTACGTCTCGTCCAGTCCGGACCGGCCTGCGCCCGAAGGGGCATCCGGCTATGCCCAGCCGGGGCGCCGGGTTGCGGTGCTGGGGGACGACGCGCAGCCCGTCGCCCGCGGCGAGGCCGGGATCCTGGCGGTGGCGGACACCGATCCGGGGGTGTTCCTGGGTTACTGGGGGCAGCCGCAGGAAACCGCGGCGCGCAAGCGCAACGGCTGGTTCCTGACTGGCGACACCGTGTGCATGGACGATGACGGCGCGATCCGCTATCTGGGGCGGGACGACGACATGATGAACGCCGGTGGCTATCGCGTCTCGCCGCTCGAGGTCGAGCGCGCCTTTGACACCCTGCCCGGGATTGCCGAATGCGCCGCGGTCGAACTGCCGGTGCGCGACGGTGTCAGCGTCATCGGCCTGTTTCTGGTCGCCAGCGGTCCCGTGCCCGGTGACGACACCTTGCAAGCCCACGCCCAGGCGACGCTTGCGCGCTACAAGCAGCCGCGGCTTTACATCCCGGTGGCCGAATTGCCCAAGGGGGCGAACAACAAGCTCGACCGCAAGACGCTGCGGCAGGGATGGAGGGGTCTGAATGGCGACCAAGCTTGATATCTTTTCCGATCCGGTTTGCCCCTGGTGCTACATCGGCAAGGCGCGGCTGGACGCCGCCCTTGAAAAGCGCCCGGACCACCCCTTCGTCATCGAATGGCATCCCTATATGCTGAACCCCTCGATGCCGCCCGAGGGGATGGACCGGCGCGAGTATCTGCAGGCCAAGTTCGGCGCACCCGACGCGGTGGTGAAAACCTATCTGCCGATCCAGCAGGCGGCCGAAGAGTCCCGCCTGCCCTTTCACCTCGACAGGATCCAGCGCACGCCCTCGACGCTCGATGCGCATCGGCTGATCCACTGGGCGGGGCTGGAGAGCCGGCAGGCGGCGATGGTCAGCGCCCTGTTCCGCGCCTATTTCGTGGACGGTCGCGATATCGGCGACCGCGCGGTCCTGACCGAAATCGCTGGCGCCTGTGGTCTGGACGCGACGCTGATCGCCCGCCTGCTGGAGAGCGACGCCGACGTGGCCGAGATCCGCACCCGCGACGCCGAAATCCGCGAACGCGGATTGCGCGGTGTGCCTGGCTTCCTGATCGGACGCACCTATGTCGTGTCCGGCGCCCAACCCACGGACTTCTGGGTCGATCTGATCGACGAACTGGCGACATTGGCATGACCCCTGAAAAACCCCTTCGTTTTGGCGAGTTCATCGCCCTTCTGGCGCTGCTCATGGCGACCGCGGCGTTTTCCACCGACGCGATGCTGCCGTCGATGGGCGCGATCGGCAACGAGTTGTCCCCGGAGGCCCCGGAAGCGGTGGCACTGGTTCTGACCCTGTTCCTGCTGGGCATGGGGGTCGGCACGCTGTTCGCCGGGCCGCTGTCGGACAGTTTCGGGCGCAAGCGCGTGATGCTGGGCGGGATCGCGATCTACATGGCGGCGGCGGCTGTTGCGGCATCGGCCCCGACGATGGAAGTGCTGCTGGTCGCCCGGGCGATCCAGGGACTGGGCGCGGCCGCCCCGCGGGTGGTCAGCCAGGCGCTGGTGCGCGACCTCTACAGCGGACGGATGATGGCGCGGGTGATCTCGTTCGGGTTCACCGTCTTTTCGCTGGTCCCCGCGGTCGCGCCGCTGATTGGCGCCTGGATCGCCGGAGTTTTCGACTGGCGCGGCGTATTCTGGAGCTTTCTGGTCTTCGGCACGATCTCGGCGCTGTGGCTGGGTCTGCGCCAGCCGGAAACGCTGCCGGCCTCGCAACGCCGGGCCTTCAATTCCGAAGGGCTGTGGCGGGCGATGCGCGAGGTGCTGGGCCATCCGCGCGTGCGCCTCTATCTGCTGGCGCTGACCTTTGTCTATATCACGCTCTTCGTCTGGCTCGGCCAGGTGGCGATGGTCTTTGACGTGTCCTTTGACCGCGCCGCGGTGTTTCCGATGTATTTCTCACTGGTGGCGCTGCTTGCCGCGCCCTCGAGCCTGATGAACGCCAAGCTGGTGATGCAGTTCGGCATGCGCCAGATGGCCTGGTCCGCGATCTTTGTCCTGCTGGGGATCTCGACCGTGGTTCTGGTGGTCTTTGCCGGCACGCCCGGGCCCTGGGCCTTCTGGCTGTTTCTGGGCTACATGATCGTCCAGTTCTCGGCGATGGGATTTTTGCTGGGCAATATCAATGCCCTCGCCCTTGAACCGATGGGCCATGTGGCGGGCATGGCCGCATCGCTGGTGAACGGGCTGGCGACGGTTCTGGCGGCACTTCTGGTGATGCCGCTGACCGCGGTGTTCGACGGCACACCGGTGCCGATGGCGGCAACGGTGCTGATCAGCACGATCCTGAATGCCACGGCGATGCGCCGCGCGCGGCACTATCACTGAGGCGGGTCAGACCGGCTCGGCAATGATCAGGACCGGCGGCGGGCTGGGCATCAGGGGAATGATCTCGGGCTCGGGCATGGGCTCGCCGGGGTCGGTGATGATGATGCCATCGCCCGACGCCCCGCCTGCCCCCAAGGTGCCCAGCGTGGCGACCGAAGCCGAGGTCAGCGCAGTCGAGATGTCGGTGCCCAGGGCACCGGCCCCGCTGCGGAGCGAGGCGACAACGGCGAGGCCGAGGCCGACGATGGCGGCGGTCAGCACCACCCAGTCGGTGGTCACGGCGCCGTCTTCGTCGACGAGGAACTTGCTAAGAAACACAGAAGAACTCCTTGGTCATGGTGTTGCCATGCCCAAGACCTGCGCCGGTTCCGAGGCGCAACTATGGAGGCTTTGCGGCGGAAAGGTGGCGACCCTCAGCCGTGGCGCAAGGCCTCGCGGTTCAGGGCCAACCATTGCGCCGAGATCACCAGCGGGCCGTTCTCGATCTCGCCCGAGGTCAGCAACTGCATCAGCCGCTCGAACGGGATCACATGCGCGCGGATATCCTCGGCCTCGATTTCCAGTCCGCTGACGCCCTCGGCGCTGCTCGGCAGATCGGTCAGCGCGACATAGGAATAGAAATACTCGGTCACCGCCCCGGGACTGATGTAATAGCGCGAGATCAGCCGCAGCTCGCGCAACTCCAGCCGCGCCTCTTCGCGGGCCTCGCGGCGCACGGCGTCTTCCGGGGTTTCGGCGCCGTCGATTCGCCCGGCGATCGGTTCCAGCGACCAGGGGTTCACGTCGCCCCGGATCCAGGGACCAAAGCGGAACTGCTCGACCAGCATGACCACATCGCGGACCGGATCATAGGGCAGCACGGTGACCGCGTCGGCCATCACGAACCCGGCCCGCGTCACGCTGGGACTGAAACTGCCGTCAAAGCGGCGAAACCGAAGATCGGCCTCTTCGACGCCGAAGAACCAGGTATAGGGCCGGCGATGGGCGTCCAGCGCGACGTCGTCGTCGCGCGCCACCCGCCGCAGCGTCGCCGGTGCCGGATTGGCCGCGGCGCGATGCCGGCTGGCAACCAGGCTTTCCAGCATGCCGTAACGCATCAGGATCGCCTCGGGCGTGGCGACCGGGATCAGGGCCAACACCTCGGCCGCGGTGTCGATCGTCAGCGCCGCACAGTGCCCGGCCCAGTGTTCCAGAGACCAAGGCCGGCCCGGCCGCCACATCCCGGCGTCGGGCAGATAGATCGCCGCCTCGACCGGCCCTTGATCCGTGTGCACCGTCACGGTGACCGGTTCATAGCCGAATACCCGTTCATAGGCGTCGAGCCGCGCCCGCGCGCCCGCGCCGGGCCGGATCACCAGCCCCTCGGCCACCGCACCGGGCTGCGCGGCGAACAGCGGGAAATCCTGTTCGACACCGGCCCGCGACACCGCATGGGTCACCGCGTGATCGTCAAGCCAGGCGGCCTGCCCCGCCAGCGGCTCTCCGGCGACGGTGGCCAGCAGCGGCGCATGGCGCAGCGTGCCATAGAGAAACAGCGCCTCACCGCTCATTGCGACGGCTTTCCAGCATCCACCACAGCAGATGCAGCACCAGGCCGATAGCCACGCCACCGGCGGCCAGCAGGATCAGGTAATCCTGCACCAGAGCCTTGGACAACCAGTTGACGATGATGTCGAAATAGCCGGTGAAGGCATCCATCACCTCGTGATACCGGCGCCGATATCCCAGCACGAAGACCTCGCGCACCGCCAGCACCATCGCCGTGCCAAGCGCGGTCATGGCCACCGCCTGCACACCCACGAACATCGACATCCACAGGCGCTGACCGATCCGCCCGCCCAGGAACAGCCAGCCGACGACGGCGCCGACCCCGGCCGCCCAGAAGCGGAAATTCCCCAGATAGGCATCGGGATCATAGAGCGGCTCATAGGCCTGCGCCGCATAGAGCGTGAAGACGCCCAGCAGAATGGCGGCCAGCGGCCGGATCAGGGTGAACATGGCGTCTCCTCGCTGCCTCGCCGCCACCGTCCGGCATGCGGAGGGGCTGCGCGGCGTGGATGGGTCGGCCCAGAGATAGCCGTGCAACGGCCGGCGATGCAAGAGGTCGAGGGGCGGCTGTCCCCCGGCCTAGCCTCCGCGATGGGCCTGATAGGCCTCCAGCGCCCGGGTCCGCCCCGCGGCCAGATCGACCATCGGCTGCGGATAGGGTCGCCGCGGGTCGAGGCGCCATTCCCGTGGCACGGCGTCGAAATAGGCCAGCGCCTCGGGGGCCGGGGTGCGGCTCAGTTCGGCAATGAACCGGCGCCGATAGCCGCCTGCCCTGTCGAATTTCTCTGCCTGCGTCGCCGGGTTGAACACCCGGAAGTAGGGCGCCGCGTCGGGGCCCGACCCGGCCACCCATTGCCAGCCCAACGCATTCGATGCGGGATCCCAGTCGGTCAGGCAGTCCGCGAACCAGTCCAGACCGATTTTCCAATGGATCATCAGATGCTTGGTCAGGTAACTTGCAACAATCATGCGGACCCGGTTGTGCATCGTTCCGGTCACATACATCTGCCTGAGCCCGGCATCGACCAAGGCCTCGCCGGTCATCCCCTGCCGCCAGCGATCCGCCGCCGCGCTGTCGCCCTGCCAGGGGAAACCGTCCCACTCGGGCCGCCAAGTTTCGGTCAGAAGATGCGGCGTGTGATACATCAGATGATGCGCAAAATCGCGCCAGGCGAGTTCCTTGCGGAAGTGCAGCGCGCCGGAGTGATCGGGCGACGCGGCCTCGATCGCGCGGGCGGCGTGCCAGATCCGGCGCGGGGAAATCTCGCCATAGGTCAGGTTTTCGCTCAGTCCCGAGACCGCCTCGCGCGCCGGAAAATCGCGCCCTTCGCGATAATCCTCGACGGGGCCGGCCAGAAACGCATCGAGCCGCGCCAGCGCCGCCTCTTCACCGATCCGGGCGTAACGCGCCAGCACCGGCGCGCCGCGGTTCATCGCCGCGCCCAGCCGCCAGTCGCGCAGATCCTCGGTGCCGGGCCAGACCGCAGGCGGGGGCAGATGCGCGGGGGCGGCGAGCGGGGCCATCACGCCGCGTGCCTCAAGCGCCTTCCAGAACGGGGTATAGACCTTGTAGAACCCGCCGGTTCCGGTGCGCAGCTCCCAAGGTTCGGCCAGGGTATGGCCATCGAAGCTGCGCGCGTCGAGCCCGTCGGCCCTGAGCGCCGCCTTCAACGCGCTGTCGCGGTCGCGCGCGGCGGGGTCGTAAAGCCGGGTCCACCAGACGCCCGTCGCGCCGGTCTCGCTCAGCAGCGCACGCAGCACCCCTTCAACCGGCCCGCGCCGCAGGGTCAGACGCGCGCCCGCACCCGCCAGCCGTTGCGCGAAACTGGACACCCCCTCGCCTATCCGCCAGCGCGCGGCGGCGCCGAGGCCGGTCACGGCGCCATCGGCGATGAACACCGGGATCAGCGGCCGTCCGGTCGCGGCGGCGGCGGCCAGCATCGGGTTGTCATCCAGCCGCAGATCGCGCCGGAACCAGAGGATCAGCGGCGTCATAGCACCCGGTCGAGCGCACCGATCAGCTGATCCACCTCGGCCTTGGTCGTGTAGTGCACAAAGCTGAGCCGCAGCACACCCTTCGCGGGGTCCGCCCCCTGCGCGGACAACGCCCGCACGGCATAGAAATCGCCGCCACCCGCCATGATCCCGTGCGCTGCCAGATCGCGGGCGATTTCCTCGCCCGGGCGTTCGGTCTGCACGGCGACGGTGGGCGCGCGGCGCGTGGCCTCGCGCGGGCCCAGAACACGCAGCTCATTGCGGCTGCCGAGGTAGTCGAGCAGCGGCTGCAACAGCGCGATTTCATGCGCGCGCATCAGGTCATGCGCCAGCCCGGCCCGCCCCCGCGCGTCCAGCCCGCCGCCGCCATGATGCGCCGCCAGCGCATCGACATAATCCGCCATCCCGGCACTGGCCGCGACCTGGGCGTGATCCGGGCCGGCCGGGGTGAACCGTTTATACAGGCTGTTGGCGTTGAAATAATGCCCTTGGTTGGGCAGCGCGAACCCGAGGTTGCGGCGGATCACCATGATCCCCTGATGCGGGCCATAGGTTTTATAGGCCGAAAACAGATAGATATCCGCCCCCAGCGCCTCGACATCGGGGAACCCGTGCGGTGCATAGCTGACACCGTCGACACAGACCGCGGCCCCGGCGGCATGCGCCATCTCGACGATCTCGGCCACCGGGTTCACCTCGGCCACAACGTTTGAGCAATGCGGGAAGCAGACCAGCTTGGCCCCGGGCAACAGCGCCGGCAGGCGTTCCAGCGGCAGGTGACCGGTCGTCGGGTCGATCTGCCATTCGCGCACCTCGATGCCACTGTCGGCCAGCCGCCGCCACGGGCCGGTGTTGGCCTCGTGGTCCTGGTTGGTGACGATGATCGCATCGCCCGGTTTCAGATGCTGCCGGAACGCCTGCGCCAGCACATAGGTGTTCTGCGAGGTCGAGGGGCCAAAGCTGACCTCCTCGGTCGCCACGCCCAGCATCGCCGCCAGCCGCGCGCGGGCCTCGTCCATCTCCTCGCCGGCCAGCCGGCTGGCCTCGTAGGGGGCATAGGGCTGGACCTTGCGCTGGTGGTAATAGCGCGTCAGCCGGTCGATCACCGCGCCGCAGGTATAGCTGCCGCCGGCGTTTTCAAAGAACGCCTGCCCCTGCAGGCTGGCCTCGGCAAAGGCCGGAAACTGGGCGCGGACGAAATCGACATCGAGCTGCATGCGAATCTCCTGTTTGCGGTGACGATAGACGCGCGACGATCCGCCGACCAGAGGATCGGGATTCTTGACAGCGGAAGCGATGTCTGACATTCTTTCAACCATAACGAAAAACACAATAATCGTAGCAGGTTGACGGCATGAGCAAGACGCAGCCACAGGATGGGCGTGCGGCCGACAGGGTCAGCGCGATCGCCACGGTCCTCCAGGACAACATCATGACCGGGCACTATGCCCCCGGTGACCGCCTTCCGTCCGAGGCGGATCTGTGCGCGCACTTCGAGGTCTCGCGCCCGACCCTGCGCGAGGCTTTGGGCCGGTTGACGGCACGCGGGCTGATCACCGCACGGCGTGGCGCGGGCGGCGGGGCCTTTGTCACCCGCCCCTCGGCCGAGGTTGCGGGCGAGCAGATTTCGGCGCTGGTCGCGCTGACAACGCGAATGGACGACAACGCCCACCGTCCGCTGCTGACCGAGGCGCGCGTGCTGTTGCAGATCGGCTGTGCCGAGCTGGCGGTGATGCGTCAGGCGGATATCGCGGACATTCGCGCGGAAATCGACCTGCAGTCCGATTTCGCGATATCCGACGCCGATTTCATCGCCTCGGTGCGGCGGATGCATCTGGCGCTGGCGGCGGCCTCGGGCAATCCGGCGATGGCAATGCTGGCGCAGGGACTGATCGAGGCCGAATACGCGGTCACCCCCGCCGACGGGTATCCGACCCGGGTGCGGGCGCGGTTCCTGTCCTATCATGTCCGCGTTGCCAACGGCATCGCCGGCGGCCGCGCCGACGACACCCGCACCGCCCTGACCGAGTTGTGGAGCTTTGAACAGAACCGCCACAGTGACGGGTCCGAGGATCACCAGATGGTCGAACGCCCGCCGAAAATGCGCGACCTGCGCCTGCCGCCGGTCCAGCGGCTGACCCCGCTCGACGACAGCGCCGCCTGACGCAACCCGGATCCGGTCATGGAACATTCCCTGCGGCACCGTGCGTCCGAGGCGATCGACCCCGAGATGCGCCAGGAATCCGGCCTGTCGCCGTTCAACCAGCTGGTGGTCAGCGCGATCCTGGGGCTGGTGCTGATCGGCGTGCTGGAGACCGAGGTCCATTTCATCCGCAGTTTTGGCGGGCTCAGCGATCTGCTGAAGACGGTGTTGTTTGTCTTCTTTGCCGCCGAGTATCTGCTGAGGCTGTGGACCGCCGGGTTGAACCCGCGGTTTCGCAACGCGCTGCACTATGCGGTGACGCCTTCGGCGCTGCTCGACCTGGCGGTGCTGATCACCTTTGCCCTGCCCTATCTGGGCCTGGAAACCACCGTGTTTCGCCTGCTGCAACTGCTGCGGCTGCTGCGGCTGGCGCGGATCGGGCGCTACAGCCGGGCGATGAACCTCGTGGTCGAGGCGATCCGTTCGCGCGGGACCGAGCTGATCCTCAGCTTTGCCTTCGCATTGACGCTGATGCTGGGGGCGGCGACGCTGCTCTATATCGTCGAGGGGCCGACCCAGCCCGCGGCCTTCGGCTCGATCCCGCGGGCGATGTGGTGGGCGGTCGAGACGCTGACCACCGTGGGTTATGGCGATGCCGTGCCGGTCACGCCGCTGGGGCGGATCCTGGCGGCGGTCACCGCGCTATGCGGCATTGGCTTCATTGCGCTGCCGACCGGTATCCTGGCCAGCGCCTTTTCCGACGCGCTGCGCCGCGCGCGCGAGGAACGCGCGCACGGCCATCCCGATTGATCCCCCCTTGAGGCGGGCGGGGCTGCCCCCTATATTGGCCCTGTTCCCGGCAACGGGGACTATGGACATAAACGCGCTCGTAATAAGCGGATCGGACCCGGGGGCGGTACCCGGCGGCTCCACCAAACACCCGGCGTTGCGGGTCAGGGGGCCGAAACAGGATCGACGAACGTCTAAAGGGGTTTGCTTTGTCCCGGTGAGGAACCACCGTTATCGGTCCATTGTCACAGTTGCCAACGACAACCGTGCTCCGGTGGCCGTTGCCGCGTAAGCGGCAGCCAAACCGAAACCTAAGCCCTGGCGCTTAGCCGCGTCAGGCGGGGTTCGCAGGTACCTGG
This sequence comes from Rhodobacter sp., assembly GCA_020637595.1. Lineage (GTDB taxonomy): Bacteria > Pseudomonadota > Alphaproteobacteria > Rhodobacterales > Rhodobacteraceae > Pararhodobacter. The sequence continues at coordinate 420,354 of JACKKE010000001.1, forward strand.
CAACAGAAACCTGCACCTTCCCCCCCCAATTTTGTCACTGCTCGGTCAGCTCGTTATAGACGCAGGGCAGCCAGTGGTTGCGCACCAGGATCATCGCCTGGAAATCGTTGAAGGGCAGCGAATAGACCCCCAGGCACAGGTCATGCGCCGACAGCGCCGGGGCCAGCACCCGGTCGCGCAACCGGCAGGCGGCCTCGACCATCGCCGGATCAGTGCCCCGGCATTCGCCGTTTGCCCGGCCCCAGGCCTCGATCAACGAGCGGATGCCATAGCCGGAAAAGCTCTGGCCCAGTGGACCGACCGAGCGCGCGCCCAGGGCCTTGTAGGCCTCGATGGCATAGCGTTGCGCGGCCTCGATACAGCGCAGATCCGCCCCGCAGGCGCGCCGCTCGTCCAGCAACACGCGGCCATAGTTGGCGATGAACCCCGGGCCGCGAAAGGCGCGGATCTCGGCATAGGCAGCGGCCACGGAATCGTCGAGCAACGCCAGATTGCGATGGGCGCAGATTGCCAGCTCGTCCGGGGTGGTGGCGCGGGCGCAGTCGAAACTGGGCGTGGCCTGGGCGGAAACCACTCCGGTCAGGAGAAGACAGAGGACTATCAGGATCTGGCGCATTTGAACCTCGGCAGTGGGGCTGGACGTCGGTATGCTAGGCCGCGGTGGCAATGCGCCCCGTTCACGGTCTCGTGATCGCGGGCCGGCAGTGTCCGTGGCAGCATGACGCATGATCCCCCGCGCGCCCCTGCTTCCGGCCCTCGTCGCGCTCGGCCTCGTCGGCGCAAGTCCTGCCGCGGGCTGCGATATCGCGCTGGTTCTGGCGGTGGATGTCTCGGGCTCGGTCGATGCCTTTGAATACCAGCTGCAGGTGCAGGGCCTCGCCAGCGCGCTGCGTGACCCGGCGGTCGTCCAGGCCCTGATCCAGCGCCGGGCGGCGCTGGCGGTGGTGCAGTGGTCGGGGTCGATGGAGCAGACCGTCACCCTGCCTTGGATCCGCATCGACGAACCGGCCGAAGTCAGCCGGCTGCCCGCGCGCGTCGCCGCGATGCCACGCGCCCATGCCGGCGGCAACACCGCGGTGGGCGAGGCGATCGACATCGCCACCGAATTGTTCGGCCAGGTGCGCGACTGCGCCGCCTGGGTGATCGACGTTTCGGGCGATGGCGACGAGAATGAGGGCTATACCGTCGGCCTGGCGCGCCGCGCCGCCTGGGAGCGCGGCATCTCGATCAACGGGCTGGCCATCGAAAGCCCGACCACCGGGCGGGCGATCACCAATTTCTACCGCAGCTGGGTGGTCACCCCCGGAGGCTTCGTTATCACCGCCGACAGTTTCGAGGATTTCGAACGTGCCATGCGCCAGAAGCTCTTGCGCGAACTGATCCCGCCGATGGCTCTGGCACCCGAGCGGCGGGCTGCCGATGTGCAACTGGCGGCGCTCGGGCCAGATTCCGCACAAGGCGCGCGGCTGCGGGGTTTTCTTCGGCGGTGAAACGCCTATGCTGACGCAAAACACGGGGGCGGGCATGGATCGCGGAATCGATTACGGCAACCTGATGCACACCGCGATGCGGGGGCTGATCCGCGAGGTGATGACCCGCATTGCGCGCGATGGGCTGCCCGGGGCGCACCATTTCTTCATCACCCTGAACACCCGCCATGCCGATGTGCAGATGGCAGACTGGTTGCGCGCGCGCTACCCAGACGAGATCACCATCGTCATCCAGCACTGGTTCGAGAATCTCGAGGTCGACGAGAACGGCTTTGCGATCACCCTCAACTTCGGCAACCAGCCCGAGCCGCTGTATATTCCCTTCGACGCCATCTCGACCTTTGTCGATCCGTCCGTCGAATTCGGGCTGAAATTCGAGACCCATCTCGACGATGACGACGATGAGGACGAGGACGAAGCGCCGATGGAGCATGCCGAGATCGCGCCCGAGCCGCCGAAGGCGGGCGAAGTGGTCAGCCTCGACAAGTTCCGTAAATAGGGCGCGGGCTGGCTGGCCGGGGTCAGGGGGGCTTTGCCCCCCTCTTCGCTGCGCGAATTCACCCCCCAGGATATTTGGAACGCAAAGATGGGACGCGGGGTTGCGGGGCGGCTTTGGCCAGCCCATCTTGGAGTGGACGGAGGTCGGACATGAGTAAATCCCTGGCGCGGGTGCGCGCGGCGATCGCGGAAATCGGGCTGGACGCCGAGGTTCTGAACCCGGGCCCAAGCCGCACCGCCGAAGAGGCGGCGGCGGCCTGTGGCTGCGCGCTGGACCAGATCGTGAAATCGCTGATCTTCCAGGGACAGAGCGGGCGGATCTATCTGTTCCTGACCGCCGGCGGCAACCGGCTGGATCCCGGGCGCGCGGCGCAGGTGGCGGGCGAGGCGCTGGAGCGCGCCGACGCCAACACCGTGCGGGCGGTCACCGGCTTTGCCATCGGCGGCGTCGCCCCGATCGGCCATCTGACCGCCCCGGCGATCTTTGCCGACCCCCGGTTGCGGGCCTTCGATGAGGTCTTTGCCGCGGCCGGCACGCCGAACCATGTGTTCCGCGTGGCGCCCGACGCGCTGCTGGCGGCCTGCGGCGCCACCGAGGCGGCCTTTACCGCATGAGCCTGCCCCACCCCCTCGACGATCCGGCATTCTACGATCACCTGATCGCCAAGCGGTTGCTGGCCTGGGTCATCGATCTGGCGGTCACCCTGGTGCTGATGCTGGTTGTGCTGGCGGCCACTGCCTTTCTGGCGATCGTGATCTTTCCGATGGTCTGGGTTGCGGTCGCGGTCGCCTATCGCACGGTGATGCTGACGCGCTATGGCGCCACGGTGGGGATGCTGGTCGCGGCGATCCGGCTGCGCCGGCTCGACGGCAGCCGGCCGGACCCGACCCTGTGCCTGTGGCATTCGGCGATCTATGCCGGGACGATGGCCTTTGTCGTGCCGCAGGTGGCGTCGGTCGCGCTGATGCTGACGACGCCCTACAAGCAGGGTCTGAACGACTGGTTGCTGGGCACCACGCTGGTCAATCGCTTCATCGAGGTCTGACACCGGTTCCCGTCCCGCTCAAGCCGAAGTGACACAGTGCGGGCGGCGGTGGAAAACTGGGGGCTTGGCGGACAGCCCGGGCCTTGCTACGGTCGGGATCATCACACCGGCGCGCCGACACCGCGCCGGGTTTTCATGGACCCTGCTTCGGCACTGAAAGGATGGGGCGCCCCATGCGCCATACGCTGCCAATCGCGCCCCAGTTCTATGTGACCGCGCCGCAGCCCTGCCCCTATCTGCCGGGTCAGAGCGAGCGCAAGCTGTTCACCGCGCTGACCGGCGAGGGCGCCCGCGCCCTGAACGACACGCTGTCGAAACAGGGGTTCCGGCGCTCGCAGAACGTGCTTTACCGCCCGGCCTGTTCGGATTGCGCGGCCTGCCTGTCGGCGCGCATCCGGGTCGCCGATTTCGAACCCTCGCGCAGCCATCGCCGCACGCTCAAGCGCAATGCCGCTCTCGAGCGCGAGGCGACGAGCCCCTGGGCCACGGACGAGCAGTTCGCGCTGTTCCGGCGCTATCTGGACAGCCGCCACGCCGATGGCGGCATGGCCGATATGGATATCTTCGAATTCGCGGCGATGATCGAGGAAACGCCGGTGCGTTCGCGGGTCATCGAATACACCGAAAAGCGGCCGGCGCCCTCGGGCGGGCAGCGCGGGTCGGGGCGCGATCTGGTCGCGGTCTGCCTGACCGATGTCCTCGATGACGGGTTGAGCCTGGTCTATTCCTTCTATGATCCCGACCGGATCAAGGACGGGCTGGGCACCTACATGATCCTTGATCACATCGCCCTCGCGCGGCAGGTGGGGCTGCCCTATGTCTATCTGGGCTACTGGGTGCCGGGCAGCGCCAAGATGGCCTACAAGGCGCGATTCTCGGCGCTCGAGGTCTATCGCGACGGCGCCTGGCGCGATCTTGGCGATCCGGTCGACTATACCCGGCCGCCGCATCCGCTGGCGGTGCGCCCGATCACCGAACAGGTGGCGGCGATCACCCTGCCCCCAGCGCCAGGCGAGCAGCCGTTGCGCGGGCGCGGCTGACCCGGGCTGCGCGGACGGGCTTTTCGTTTTATGCGTGGCCGCCGCATCTGGCGCAACATTCGCAAAGAAAAATATGCGCAACCGTATCGGACCCTGTTGACGCTGCTGTGCGGCGGGCCTAATGTCGCCCGCGAACGCGAGGGAGAAGCGGATGGCCGCGGTACTTTTCAGTTCTGGGGGACAGCACGGAGCGGCATGAGCCGATACCGACCGACCCCCGTTGCCCCCCTGACCGGGGGTTTTTTATTGTCCTGACGGCCGGGCTGAGGCAAAGACCGGCACGAGACGAAAGGTGGAGAAGATCATGTCCCAGCAGATGACCGGCGCGAAGATGGTCGTTCAGGCGCTCAAGGATCAGGGCGTCGAGGTCGTGTTCGGGTATCCGGGCGGGGCGGTGTTGCCGATCTATGACGAGCTGTTCCAGCAAAACGAGATTCGCCATGTTCTGGTGCGCCACGAACAGGGCGCGACCCACATGGCCGAGGGCTATGCCCGCTCGACCGGCAAACCGGGTGTCGTGCTGGTGACCTCGGGTCCGGGGGCGACGAACGCGGTCACCGGCATCACCGACGCGCTGATGGATTCGATCCCGCTGGTCGTCTTGTCGGGTCAGGTGCCGACCTTCCTGATCGGCAACGATGCCTTTCAGGAAGCCGATACCGTCGGCATCACCCGCCCCTGCACCAAGCACAACTGGCTGGTCAAGGATCCCGAGCGGCTGGCCGAGACCATCCACCAGGCGTTTCACGTCGCCATCTCGGGCCGTCCGGGGCCGGTGCTGGTCGACATCCCCAAGGATGTGCAGTTCGCAGAGGGCACCTATACCCCGCCGCAAAAGGCGCGGACCGAGCATTACGCGCCCAAGGTCAAGGGCGACATCGAGGCGATCACCCAGCTGGTCGAGATGCTGGAACAGGCCGAGCGCCCGATCCTCTATACTGGCGGCGGCGTGATCAACTCGGGCCCCGGGGCGTCGCAGCTGCTGATCGAGCTGGCCGAGTCGACCGGCATTCCGGTGACCTCGACGCTGATGGGCCTGGGCGCCTATCCGGCCTCGGGCAAGAACTGGATCGGCATGCTGGGCATGCATGGCCTCTATGAAGCCAACATGGCGATGCATGACTGCGACCTGATGATCAACATCGGCGCGCGCTTTGACGACCGGATCACCGGCCGGGTCAATGCCTTCTCGCCCAACTCGAAAAAGGCGCATATCGACATCGACCCCTCGTCGATCAACAAGGTGATCCGCGTCGATCTGCCGATCATCGGCGATGTCGGCCATGTGCTGGAAGACCTGCTGCGGATCTGGAAATCGCGCGGGCGCAAGACCAATAAGGACGGTCTGGCGAAATGGTGGAAGCAGATCGACGCCTGGAAGGCGGTGAACTGCCTCGCCTACAAGAACGACGGCCCTGCGATCAAACCGCAATACGCGCTGCAGCGGCTCGAAGAACTGACCCGCGGCAGGGACCGCTATGTCACGACCGAGGTCGGCCAGCACCAGATGTGGGCTGCGCAGTTCCTGCATTTTGACGGTCCGAACCGCTGGATGACCTCGGGCGGTCTGGGGACGATGGGCTATGGCCTGCCGGCCTCGATCGGCGTGCAGATCGCCCACCCCGAGGCGCTGGTGATCAACGTTGCGGGCGAGGCCTCGTGGCTGATGAACATGCAGGAGATGGGCACCGCGGTGCAGTTCCGCGCGCCGGTCAAGCAGTTCATCCTGAACAACGAGCGCCTGGGCATGGTGCGTCAGTGGCAGCAGCTGCTGCATGGCGAGCGTTATTCGCATTCCTGGTCGGAATCGCTGCCCGATTTCGTCAAGCTGGCCGAGGCCTTCGGCTGCAAGGGGATCCGGGCCGATCACCCCGACCAGCTGGATGACGCGATCCGCGAGATGCTGGCCTATGAAGGGCCGGTGATCTTCGATTGCCTGGTTGAAAAGCACGAGAACTGCCTGCCGATGATCCCCTCGGGCAACGCGCACAATGACATGCTGCTGCCCGACGATGACGTGCGCAACGCGATCACCGGCTCGGGTGCTGCGCTGGTCTGACACCGTGCGCGCGGGATCACCCCGCGCGCATCCCGCTGGAGACGCCCCATGATCCCCGCCCGCAGGAACTGGTCCTTCCTCTTCGCCCTGGTGGCGCTGGGGCATGTGGCGATCCTTGCGGTCGGAACCCTGCTGCGCCCGGGCAGCTACAAGCTGCTCGACTGGGTCATTTCCTATGATGCGGGTTTCGTCCGCCGCGGCCTGACCGGGGCAGTGTTTCAGGGAATCGCCCAGCTGACCGGCATTCCACTGAACATTCAGGTCTATGCCACGGTCACGGCCCTGTCGCTGATCCTGATCTGGGCAATCTGGCGCCTCTGGACCCTCGGCGGCCTCGATGGTCGCTTTGCGATGCTGCTGGTTGCCCCGTTCTTCCTGCTGGCCCCCCTGGCCAACCATCACGGCGCCGGCCGCAAGGAGTTGCTGCTGCTGGCGGCCTTTGCCATCCTCTGCCTCGTGGTGGCGCGCTCTGCCGGGCGCGGCGAAACCCCGATCCGGCTGTTCCTGCTGGCGTCGCCGCTGCTCGTTCTGACCCACGAGGGGCTGGCGTTCTTTCTCGGGCTGCCGCTGGCGCTGGCGCTGGTCCTAGGCCAATCCGGGCGCGCCCTGGCCGTGACCGCGGCCTGCGCCCTGCCATCCGTTGCCCTGCTCGGGGTCTTTGCCTTGCAGGGGCCGGTGTCCGAGGGCAGCGTGGCGACGCTCTGCGCCGGGCTTGACGGCATCCTCGGGGCACCGCAACTCGCGGCGGACTGCGCCACGACGGACAACGCCGTCACCTGGCTTGGCACGGACACCGCGACCAGCCTCGAGATCGTGCGCCTGCACCTGCCGCAGTTCCTCGCCTCGCTGGCCCCGGCGCTGCTGCTGATCGGTCTGGCCTTTGTTCCGCTGCATGCGCTTGTCGTCGAAAACCGCCAGCCGCTCGTCTTTGCACTGGTGATCGTTCTGGCGATCTCGGCGCCGCTTTTCGCCCTCGCCATTGATTGGGGCCGGTTCCTGAGTGTCATCGCGAGCGGCTTCGGGCTGATCCTGCTGACCCTGCGCGCGCGTGCCCCCGCGGCGGGCGTCCCCGGCCCACACCCCGCCCTGCTTGCATCCTATGCCCTGGGCTGGGGGCTCGGGCTCGTTGCGCCTCTTGTGGGGCCGGGCCTACTGATGAAATTACCCCTCATGGCGCTGTCTGACTGACACGCCAAGAATCCGCACTTGAACCCGATGGAGTCCGCTCATGTCCCCGCTTACCATCTCGCAAGGCTCGTCCAAGCATTCCGCCTATGACCTGCGCGACCCCTATTCCGAGGTGCAGGAAACCCACACCTTGACGGTGATCGTCGACAACGAGCCCGGTGTCCTGGCCCGGGTCATCGGCCTCTTCTCGGGGCGCGGTTACAACATCGACAGCCTGACCGTGGCCGAGGTCGACCACACCGGCCACCGTTCGCGGATCACCATCGTCACCACCGGCACACCGCAGGTGATCGAGCAGATCAAGGCGCAACTGGGCCGGATGGTGCCGGTGCATGAGGTCCACGACCTGACCGTCGAAGGCGCCTCGGTCGAGCGCGAGCTGGCGCTCTTGAAGGTCACCGGCAAGGGCGAGGCGCGCATCGAGGCGCTGCGCCTGGCCGAGATCTTCCGCGCCAATGTGGTCGATTCGACGCTGCAGAGCTTTGTTTTCGAGATGACCGGCGCGCCGTCCAAGATCGACGCCTTCGCCGAGCTGATGCGTCCGCTGGGCCTGACCGAGATCGCCCGCACCGGCGTCGCGGCGCTGGCCCGCGGCGTGTGAACCCGCGCCGGGGTCTCACCTGGCTTTCGGGGGCCGCTTTCGCCGCGGCCCTCGTGCTGTGCGGGGTTGCGGCGGTGCAGACCCTGCGGCTGGTGCAGATGGAACCCGCGGGGGCGCGCGTCACCGCCACCGTTCTGGCACGCGAGATGCGCCTGCCTGCCCCGGGCGCGGCGCTCAGCGAAAGCACCGTCACTCTGCTGGTCACCGACCCGGAACTGGGCACCTTCACCGCCACCACGCCGCATCCCCCCGCCTCGCTGACCGAGGTCTGGGAGGGCGGCCCGGTCGCCGTCACCGTCGACGAGGCCCCGGGCGGTGCACAGCATATCGCCTATCGTCCGACCCTCCTGGCCGCGCGCCACCGCGCCACGCTGATCGCCCTTGCACTGGCGCTGGCCCTTGGCGCTGGCTTTGCCATCGCCGCCCGCCTGACGAGGTTCCCATGACACCGCCGCTCACGCAGCTTTCCGGCCACCGCGTGTTGTTCCTGATGGCCGCGCAGGCCGAATACGGCCCGCATCTGCAAGCGCGCATCACCCCGCACATCACCGGCGTCGGCCCGGTCGAGGCCGCGGCGGCCACCGCCTTTGCCCTGGCCGCCCTGACCCGCGCCGGCACGCCGCCCGATCTGGTGGTCTCGCTGGGCTCGGCCGGGTCGGCGCGGCTGGATCACTGCGGGCTCTATCAGGCCAGTGCTGTTGCCTGGCGCGATGTCGATGCCTCGGCGCTGGGGTTCGCGCGCGGGGTGACGCCGTTTCTGGACCTGCCGCCAGTCGTGCCCCTGCCCCTGCGCCTGCCGGGCATTGCCGAGGCGACGCTGTCGACCGGGGCGAACATCGTCTCCGGCCCGGCCTATGACGCGATCGCCCAGGACATGGTCGACATGGAGACCTTTGCGACCCTCAGGGCCTGCATGATCGCCGGCGCGCCGCTGATCGCGCTGCGCGGGATTTCGGACGGGAAATCCGACCTCACCGGCCTGCATGACTGGACGGAATACCTGCACATCGTCGACGAAAAACTGGCCGAGGCTGTGGACATCCTCGAAGGCGCGCTCGCCGGGGGTCTCCTGGACTGACGCGCCGTAGGATGGGTGCTCGCACCCATCGTCCGTCAGATCCCCCTCAGACGACGGTCTCGCGGTCGGTCTCGGTGACCAGCCAGTCTCGGAACTGCGCCACCGCCGGTTTCGACGGCTGCCCCGGCGCGGGGTGCGGTTCGACAAAGTAATAGCCGTGCCCGGACAGCACCTCGTCGCCCATCGGCACCAGCGCGCCCGAGTCCAGTTCCGGCCGGATCAGCATGGCCGGCATCAGCGCGACGCCCATTCCCGCCGCCACCGCCTGCGCCAGCGTCGAAACCAGTTCGAAGCGCATCGCCGGTGCCGGAACCGGTCCGCCCGGCCCGTGCTGCAGCCACCAGTCGGCCCAGCCGGTGGGCCGCGAGGCCAGCGCCAGCAGCGGTTGCCCGGCAACACCGCGCGCAGCCTGTGACGGGGCCGCCACCGGCACCACGCGCTCGGGCATCAGCAACGTCAGTCGCGCCCCGGGCCAGTCGCCGCGCCCGGAATGGATCGCCGCGTCGATCCCTTCGGCGCGCAGGTCGAAGCGGCCGATGCGGGTGGCGAAATGCAGCGTGATCTCAGGGTGGCGGCGGACAAAGCGCGGGATGCGCGGCATCAGCCAGCGGGTGCCGAAGGTCGGCAGGATCGCCAGTTTCAGCCCCGTCTCGGGCGTCTGGCCGATCGCCTCCATCGCCCCCTGGCCGAGGATCTCCAGCGCGGCGCGGGCGCGCGGGGCATAGGCGGCGCCGGCCTCGGTCAGGGTCACCTGCCGCGCCGCGCGGTGAAACAGCAGGACACCCAGCTGCGCCTCGAGCTGCGCGACCTGCCGCGACACCGCGCCCTGGGTCAGCGCCAGTTCGCGCGCGGCCAGGGTAAAGCTGCCGGTGCGCGCGGCGGCGTCAAAGGCCAGGAGGGCGGCGGTCGAGGGCAGAAGACGGCGCTGCATGTATTCCATTTCCTCATGGATATATGCGGATATATCGGTTTCTTGCGCGCATGTCTCATGCTATTTCGCCTCAAACCCCGATGGAGGATGCCATGACCGACCGCCCCGCCCTGCGCGCCAAGGATGCCCCCGACCTCAACCGGTTCCAGTGGGACGACGCGCTGCGCCTCGACAGCCAGCTGAGCGAAGACGAGCGCATGCTCCGCGACGCCGCGCAGGAGTTCGCGCAAACGGTGCTGCAGCCGCGCGTGATCGAGGCCTATCGCACCGAGAAATCCGACCCCGGCGTGTTCCGTCTGATGGGCGAGGCCGGGCTTCTGGGCACCACGATCCCCGAGGAATACGGCGGTCTGGGCGCGGGCTATGTGACCTATGGTCTGGTCGCGCGGGAAATCGAGCGCGTCGATTCCGGCTATCGCAGCATGATGTCGGTGCAATCGTCGCTGGTGATGTATCCGATCTATGCCTATGGCAGCGAAGAGCAGCGCAAGAAGTATCTGCCGGGGTTGGCCTCGGGCGCGTTGATCGGCTGCTTCGGTCTGACCGAACCCGACGCGGGGTCGGACCCCGCCGGGATGAAGACCCGCGCCGAGAAGATCGACGGCGGCTATCGCCTGACCGGCACCAAGATGTGGATCTCGAACGCGCCCTTTGCCGATGTCTTCGTCGTCTGGGCGAAATCGGATGCGCATGACGGGCGGATCCGCGGGTTCGTGCTGGAAAAGGGCATGAAGGGGCTGAGCGCGCCGAAGATCGAGGGCAAGCTGTCGCTGCGCGCCTCGACCACCGGCGAGATCGTCATGCAGGGCGTCGAGGTGGGCGAGGACGCGCTGCTTCCGCATGTGCAGGGGTTGAAGGGGCCGTTCGGCTGTCTGAACCGGGCGCGCTATGGCATCGCCTGGGGGGTGATGGGCGCGGCCGAGTTCTGCTGGCACGCTGCGCGGCAGTATGGCCTTGACCGCAAGCAGTTCGACAAGCCGCTCGCCGGCACGCAGCTGTTCCAGAAGAAACTGGCCGACATGCAGACCGAGATCACCCTGGGCCTGCAGGCCGCGCTGCAGGTCGGGCGGCTGCTGGACCGTGCCGAGGGCGCGCCCGAGATGATCAGCCTGATCAAGCGCAACAACTGCGGCAAGGCGCTGGACATCGCCCGGATGGCCCGCGACATGCACGGCGGCAACGGGATTTCCGAGGAATTCCAGGTCATCCGCCACATGGTCAACCTGGAGACTGTGAACACCTATGAGGGCACGCATGACGTTCATGCGCTGATCCTGGGCCGCGCGCAGACCGGGTTGCAGGCGTTCTTCTGACCGGTCACCCGGGGAAGAGCGTGGCTCGGGGCCATCGAGGCCCCTCGCCCCGCCGGGGGCTGTCTGCCCCCACGGGCTGGCGCCCTCCCCCGAGGATATTTGCAACGCAAAGATGGGGCGCTTTCGGGCGCCTTTTTACCGCGTGCCGTTAGCGCAAACGATTGCGTTTTCGCGGGCAGGCCGCTATGCCGGGCGCAGGTCTTTCCGTGAGGTGAAGCGATGACCCCTGCCCTGCAAAGCCATGCCGTGCTGGCGCTGTGCCGCCTGGCGCCGGTGATTCCGGTGCTGGTGATCGAGGAGATCGACCACGCGGAACCTCTGGCGCATGCGTTGGTCGAGGGGGGCTTGCCGGTGCTGGAAGTGACGCTGCGCACCGGCTGCGCGATCGAGGCGATTTCGGCGATGGCCGGGGTGCACGGGGCGCGGGTCGGGGCGGGCACCGTCCTGAGCGCGCATGACGCCGAGCGGGCGAAGCACGCGGGGGCCGAGTTCGCGGTCTCGCCCGGAGCGACGCCGGCGCTGGCCGCGGCCTGCACGGCGCTGGATCTGCCCTTGCTGCCCGGGGCGGCGACGGCGAGCGAGGTGATGGCGCTCCTGGAGCTGGGCTATCGGACGATGAAGTTCTTTCCGGCGGGTCCCGCGGGCGGCGCGCCGATGCTCAAGGCGCTGCACGGCCCCCTGCCGCAGGCAAGTTTCTGCCCCACGGGCGGGGTGGGCCTGCAGAATGCGGGGGATTATCTGTCGCTGCCCAACGTTGCCTGTGTCGGCGGCAGCTGGGTTGCGCCCGCGGCGATGATGCGCGCGGGCGATTGGGACGGCATCCGCGAGCTGGCGCACGCGGCATCGAAGCTGCCGCGCTGATCGCTCAGCCGCGGATCGCTTCGAGCATCCGCGACACGTTGTCGGGGTTTGCGTCGGGCGTGATGCCGTGGCCGAGGTTGAAGATATGCGGCCCTTTCGAGAAGGCGCGCACGATGCGTTTGGTCTCGGACACCAGCTCGGCCCCGCCGGTGACCATGTGGTGCGGTGCGAGGTTGCCCTGCACGCAGCCGTCGGGCTGGACGTATTCCGCCGCCCATTCCGCATCCACCGAATTGTCCAGCGCCAACCCGTCCGCGCCGGTTGCCCGGGCAAAGCCGATATAGCGTTCGCGGGCCTCGCGCGGGAAGGCGATGACCGGAATGCCGGGATAACGCGCCTTGAGCGCGGCGATGATCGTCGCCGTCGGTTTCAGGGCGAAATCGTCGAAATCCGCGCCCTTGAGGCTGCCGGCCCAGCTGTCGAAGAGCTTGACCACCTCGGCCCCGGCGGCGATCTGCGCCGAGAGGTATTCGATGGTGGCCTCGGTCAGCCGGTCGATCAGTTGCGAGAACCCCTCGCGGTCGGCGTCCTTGAAGGCATGCGCCGGGCCCTGGTCCTTGGTGCCGCGGCCGGCGACCATGTAGGTGGCGACGGTCCAGGGCGCGCCGGCAAAGCCGATCAGCGTGGTTTCGCGCGGCAGTTCGCGCGACAGGATGCGCACCGTCTCGTAGACCGGGGCCAGGGTTTCGTGCACGGCGTCCGCGGGTTTCAACGCGGCCAGCCCGGCGCGGTCGGTGATCACCGACATGCGCGGCCCCTCGCCCTCGGCGAACCAGAGCTTCGCCCCCAGCGCCTGGCCGATCAGCAGGATGTCGGCAAACAGGATCGCCGCGTCAAAGCCATAGCGGCGGATCGGCTGCAGGGTGACCTCGGCGGCCAGTTCGGGATTGTAGCACAGCGACAGGAAATCGCCGGCCTGCGCCCGGGTCGCACGGTATTCCGGCAGATAGCGCCCCGCCTGGCGCATCATCCAGACCGGCGGCACGGCCTGCACCTCGCCGGCGAGCGCGCGCAGGATCGTCTTGGTCGGGGCGGTCTGGGTCGTCTCGGTCACGGGCGGGCCTCCTTGCCTTTGGGCCGGAATGCGGGGTGCGTGGCGTGAAGTCAAGGCGCCGGTGGTCGCAGCGGCGTCACGGGCGTTCGATGCCCGGGCCCATCGCTTCGCTGACGTAGACGCGCAGATCCTGCGTCGGCGTGAAATCGGTCAGCGTCGCCTCGATGCGGTTCGGGGCGATGCGCTGCGCGCCGGGAAAGCAGGTGAACACCCAATCCAGCGTGACCGGGCTTTCCACCACCAGATGGAACCGGCCGATCGGCCCGCGCCAGTTGGCGCCGGTGGTCAGGATATAGTCGACCTCGGCCGAGATATAGGTCGCGAAACCCTCGGGCATGCCGGTCTCGAGCGCCGCGCGCATGGTGTTCAGTGCCTCGGGTTCCGGGCAGTAATCGGCATGCGCGGCGGCCAGCGCCTCGCGCCACCAGTCGTCATGGATGGTCGCGGGATCCTCGGGCCCCGGAAACCAGCTGTTGAGCGAGATCCCGGCGGCCGGGACATAGCGGTGCTCGACGGTGACCTCGGTATGCGGGGGAAAGACCTGCGTGCGCCAGAAGGTCGATTGCAGCGACCAGCGCGGAAAGCCGTCCTCGGTCAGGAAGCCGCCCTGCTTCAGCGCCTGCCGGGTCTGCGCGGGCAGGTCCGCGAGGGCGCTGTGCACGCCATAGGCATCGAAGGGCACTGGCGAGACGCCGAGCGCCTGCAGATCGGCGGCGCGATCCTGCCCGTCCAGCATCACCCGGTGCTGGACCTGCAACGGGACGGGCTGGCCGTCGATCCATGTCTGGAACTGCACGAAGTTGTCGGACCAGGGGTCGGGCAGGTTGCGCTCGACCTCCAACCCGCCGGGGCCAAGCTCGGGCAGCGGAAAGGCGACGATGGTTTCCACCGGGGTATCGGTCTCGTTTCGGAACACATAGCGCACCCGGATTTCCGTGGGCGAGACCGCCAGATCCTCGGACAGCATCGCCACCGCGTCGGTCTGGCGCAACTCGATCCCGCCGACGCCGACACCGGCCGCCGAATCGTTGGCGAAGGCCGGCGCGGCCAGAATCCCCGCCCAAATCCCCGCCCAAATCCCGGCCAGAAAAACCCCTGAAAACCCCTTCATGCTCTTCTCCTTTTCGCCACCCTGCCGCGGTATCAGGCCGCCCTGCCATGATGCCGGTCAATTCCGCCACACGGATGCGCGAGCAATTGCCCGGGGGTGCGCCGGTTTATGGACGTGCCGCCGGGGCTGGAGTATATCAGAAAGAAACCTCTAAGCGATTGATCCCGCGTGACCCTGAGCCCTGCCCCCTGGCGTCTGTCCGTCGCCCCGATGCTGGACTGGACCGACACCCACTGCCGCCAGTTCCATCGGCGGCTGAGCCGGCACGCGCTGCTTTACACGGAAATGGTCACCTCGGCGGCACTGGTGCGGGGCGGCGCACGGCACCTGCTGCGATTCGATCCCGTCGAGCAGCCGGTGGCACTGCAGCTGGGGGGCTCGGACCCGGCTGAACTGGCGCAGGCGGCACGGATGGGCGCGGACGAGGGGTATGGAGAGGTCAACCTCAACGTCGGCTGTCCCTCGGACCGGGTGCAGTCGGGATGTTTCGGCGCCGTTCTGATGAAAACGCCGGGTCTGGTGGGCGAGTGCCTGGCGGCGATGCGCGCGGCCTGCGATGCCGAAATCACCGTGAAATGCCGGATCGGCGTCGATGATCAGGATCCCGAACAGGCCCTGCCTGCGTTTCTGGATGCGGTGCGTGGCGCGGGCGTCAAACGGGTGATCATCCATGCCCGCAAGGCCTGGCTGCAGGGGCTCTCGCCCAAGGAAAACCGCGAGATCCCGCCGCTGGACTATGACATCGCGGAACGGATGCTGACCGCCTATCCTGACCTGACGCTGTGTGTGAACGGCGGCGTGGCCACTCTTGATGAGGCCGAGGCGCTGCTGGCGCGGGGCTTTGCCGGGGTGATGATCGGGCGCGCGGCCTATCACCAGCCCTATGACATCCTCGGCGCGGCCGACCGGCGGATCTTTGGCCGCCCGGGACCGGATGCCGACCCGGTGGATGTCGCCGAGTCCATGCGCCCGGTGATTGCCGCGCATATGGCGCAGGGCGGCAAGATTCTGGGCGTCACCCGACACATGCTGGGACTTTTCGCCGGGCGCACCGGCGCGCGGGCCTGGCGGCGGGCGCTGTCCGAGATGCATGACGGGACGCTGGCAGAGTATGACGCGCTGATCGCGGGTCTGCGGGAGAGGATGGCGGCATGAAACGGATCGTGGCGGCTCTTTCTCTGGCGGCTCTCTCGGCCTGTGCGCCGGCGGATCAGGTGCAGCGGCTCGACTCGCAGGCCGGAGCGACCGCGCCGGTCACCGCCTATCGCCCGGGCACGCCCGATCCGCTGCCCGCCGGGCGCTCGAATGCCGAGATGGTGCGCGATTTCCTGGAATTGGGCTTTGCGATGGAGAGCGGCCGCCCGATCGGCCAGTTCTCGCGTTTTGAGGGGCCCGTGCGGGTGGCGGTGCTGGGCACCGCCCCGGGCCAGGCCACGTCTGATCTAGACCGGCTGATCGCCCGGCTGCGCGCCGAGGCCGGCATTGACATCGCCCGCACCAACGCCCCGTCTGCCGATGAAAACGCGATCACCGTCGAATTCCTGCCGCGTCGGCAAATGCAGGCGGTGGTGCCCTCGGCGGCCTGTTTCGTGGTGCCCAATGTCGACAGCTGGGATGCGTTCGTCGCCAACCGCCGCAGCCCGCTGATCGACTGGACGCAGGTGGTCCAGCGCCACCGCGCGGCGGTCTTCGTGCCGTCGGACACCACCCCGCAAGAGGTGCGTGACTGCCTGCACGAGGAAATCGGCCAGGCGCTGGGGCCGTTGAACGACCTGTTCCGCCTGTCGGACAGCATCTTCAACGACGACAATTTCCAGACCACGCTGACCGGCTTCGACATGCTGCTGCTGCGCGTCTGGAACGCGCCGGACCTGGCGCCGGGCATGACCCGGGATCAGGTCGCCGCACGGCTGCCAACCCTGTTCAACCGGCTGAACCCGGCCGGGCGGCGCCATGATGGGGTCGATGCCGGCATCACGCCGCGCGCCTGGCAGCAGGCCATCGAACAGGCGCTGTCCTCGGACGGCGGGCTGACGCGGCGGCGGGCCGGGGCGGCGCGCGCGCTGTCGTTGGCGCGGGCGCAGGGTTGGCAGGACAACCGCCTCGCCCTCAGCCTGATGCTCTCGGCCCGGCTGGCGCCGCGCGATCAGGGCGAGGCCGCACTGGACCAGCTGCTGACCGCGGCGCAACTTTACCGCGCGGCCCCCGGCGGCGAGGTGCATGCGGCGCATATCGACATGCACCTGGCGGTGCAGGCGCTGGCCAACGGCCAGACCGACGCGGTGCTGGAGCTGACCGGCCGCGCCCTGCCCGTCGCCATGCGCAGCGAGAACGCGGCCTTTGTTGCCTCGCTGGCCTTCATCCGCGCCGAGGCCCTGACCCTGCAAGGCCGCGACGCCGAGGCGCAGCGGCTGAGGCTCGACTCGATGGCCGCCGCGCGCTATGGCTTCGGCTCCGAGGCGGCGGTTCGCGCCCGGATGGACGAAATCGCCCAGATCGGCAGCGCGGCGCAACGGCTTGCGCGGTTGTGACCCAGGGCTAACGGGGGGCCACGGGAGCATCCATGATCATCATCGCAGGTCTCGTCATCGGCGCTGTCTGGGGCATCGTGCATGCCCGCCGCAACGGCGGCACTGGCTTTGACGTCGCGCAATACGCCGCAGTCTGGGCGCTGATCGGGGTGATCCTGGCGACCTTCGCCTCACTCGGGCTGGAACGGGTGTTCTGATGTTTCGCCCGTTTCTGGAACAGCTGCGCCAACACGCCGTTCCGGTGACCCTGCGCGAATACCTGGGATTTCTCGAGGCGCTCAAGGTCGGGCTGGCGCAGTTCGATCCCGAGGGGTTCTATTACCTTGCCCGCACCACGATGGTGAAGGACGAGAAGCACATCGACCGCTTTGACCGTGCCTTTGCCGCCGCCTTCAAGGGCCTCGACGAGATCACCCCCGAGGCGGTGATCCAGGCGGTGGACCTGCCCGCGGAGTGGCTGCAGAAGCTGGCCGAAAAGCACCTGACCGACGAGGAACGCGCCGAGATCGAGGCGCTCGGCGGGTTCGAGAAGCTGATGGAGACGCTGAAAAAGCGCCTCGAAGAGCAGAAGGAGCGCCATCAGGGGGGCTCGAAATGGATCGGCACCGCCGGCACCTCGCCCTTTGGCGCCTATGGCTATAACCCCGAGGGGGTGCGCATCGGCCAGAAGGAGGGCCGTCAGGGAAAGGCGGTCAAGGTCTGGGACAAGCGCGAATTCCGCAACTTCGACGATTCGGTGGAACTGGGCACGCGCAACATCAAGGTCGCGCTGAAACGGCTGCGCAACTGGGCGCGCGACGGGGCCGAGCAGGAGCTGGACCTCGACGGCACGATCCGCGCCACCGCCGAGCAGGGTTGGCTGGACGTCAAAACCCGGCCCGAGCGGCGCAACGCGGTCAAGGTGCTGCTGTTTCTCGACGTCGGCGGCTCGATGGACCCCTATGTCAAGGTTGTCGAAGAACTGTTCAGCGCCGCCAAGGCCGAGTTCAAGCACCTCGAATACTATTACTTCCACAACTGCCTCTATGAATTCGTCTGGCGCGACAACGCGCGGCGCTGGAACGAACGCACGCCGACCTGGGAGGTGCTGCGCACCTACGGGCCGGACTACAAGTGCATTTTCGTGGGCGATGCGAACATGTCGCCCTATGAGGTCGCCTATGTCGGTGGCGCCAACGAGCACTGGAACGAAGAATCCGGCGCGACCTGGTTGCAGCGCGCGCGCGATCAGTGGCCGCAGCATCTGTGGATCAACCCGACGCCGGAAAAATACTGGCAGCATTCGCATTCGATCCGCCTGATCACCGAGATCTTTGACAACCGGATGGTCGGCATGACGCTGGACGGGCTGACCCAGGGGATGCGGCTGCTGGGCCGATGACTTTGGGCCGATGGCTTTGGGCCGATGGCTTTGGGCTGCGACTTGCAAATGCTGCATTGCAGATAGATCTATTTCGCAGTTGCGAAGCAACTTGGAATCGCTCTAAATCGTTGCAGGCGGCACGACTGTGTCGGCTAACATATTGCAATTCAACGATGAGTAATCCCATGCACACCGGATACCGCCTCCCCGACGTGACCTTTCACACCCGCGTGCGCGACGAAAGCGTCGGCGGTCCGAACCCGTTCCGCTGGCAGGACATGACCACTGCCGACTATTTCGCCGGCAAGCGCGTGGTGCTGTTCTCGCTGCCCGGCGCCTTCACGCCGACCTGCTCGACCTATCAGTTGCCGGGGTTCGAGAACGGCTATGACGATTTCGTGGCGCAGGGCGTCGACGCGATCTATTGCATGTCGGTCAACGACAGCTTCGTGATGAACAAATGGGCCGCCGACCAGGGCCTGAAGAACGTCACCGTGATCCCCGACGGCTCGGGCGAGTTCACCCGCCGCATGGGCATGCTGGTGCGCAAGGACAACCTGGGCTTTGGCCTGCGGTCCTGGCGCTATGCGGCGATCGTCAACGATGGCGTCGTCGAAGCCTGGTTCGAGGAACCTGGCCTGTCGGACAACCATCCCGAGGATCCCTATGGCGTGTCGTCGCCGGAAACCGTCCTCAACTGGCTGATCGAGGCCAACCGCGAGCAGGCCGCCTGATCGCAGGTTCCGCGCCGGATCGAGGGGCGTCCCGCGGGGCGCCCCTTTTGTCATGCGCCGGATGCATGCCGTCACGCCCCTCACGGCATGGACTTGGCCCTGCGCCCGCGTTATTTCAGATCCACCCCGAGGAGGAAGCCCGATGCGCGATCTCAAGCTGCCCGACCAGCGTCACCCGGAAAAGGCCCATCGCCCCGATCAGGCGCAGCCGAAGAAACCGGCGTGGATCCGCGTCAAGGCACCCGGTGGTGCGACCTATAACGAGACCCGCCAGATCATGCGCGAGCACAAGCTGGCGACGGTCTGCGAAGAGGCGGGTTGCCCGAACGTTGGCGAGTGCTGGAGCCAGCGCCACGCGACGATGATGATCATGGGCGAGATCTGCACGCGCGGCTGCACCTTCTGCAATGTCGCAACCGGCAAGCCCGCGGCCCTCGATGCCTTCGAGCCCGGGCGCGTCGCTGATGCGGTGGCCAAGCTGGGGCTGAAGCATGTGGTGATCACCTCGGTCGACCGCGACGACGTGGCCGATGGCGGCGCCGAGCATTTTGCGCAGACCATTCGCGCCGTGCGCCACCGCGCGCCGCAAACGACGATCGAGATCCTGACGCCGGATTTCCTGCGCTGCGGGCCCGAGGCGCTGGAGGTGGTGGTTGCCGCCCGCCCCGACGTGTTCAACCACAATCTGGAAACCGTGCCGGGCCTTTACCCTTCGGTGCGTCCCGGCGCGCGCTATTTTCATTCGCTGCGCCTTCTGCAGCGGGTCAAGGACCTGGATCCGTCGATCTTTACCAAGTCGGGGATCATGGTCGGCCTGGGCGAGGACCGGCAGGGTGTGCTGCAGGTGATGGACGACATGCGCTCGGCCGATGTCGATTTCCTGACCATCGGCCAGTATCTGCAACCGACGCCGAAACACCACCGCGTCGACCGCTTCGTTACGCCCGAAGAATTCGCCAGCTACGAAAAGGCGGCCTATGGCAAGGGGTTCCTGATGGTTTCGGCCACGCCGCTGACGCGCTCGTCCTATCACGCCGGCGACGATTTCGCCCGCCTGCGCGACGCCCGGAACGCCAAGCTGGGCCTGGCCTGAACAGTGGCGCAGTGCAAGGACTGCGGGCAAAGCATCGGCTTCCTGACGGCAACTGGAAATCAGGGGCGCTGCGATGACTGCTATGTTACCTGGGCGCAATCGGGTTCCAAAGACCCATCCGCTGTTCAGGCACGCCGTAAGCAAGAGGAAGGCACCGCCGAGCGCGCCGCCATCGAGGCTGCTCTCCTGACCACCGAAACCGCGCCAAACCTGCCGATTGCCGAGCGGATCGAGATCGTGACCGCGGAATGCGCCTTTGGCATGAACATGTTCAAGGACCTGTTCGCTGGCGTTCGTGACATCGTCGGCGGGCGGTCCAAGGCCGTTCAGAACACCATGCATGACGCCCGCCGCACCGCGCTTTTCGAACTCAAGCGCGAAGCCTGGCTGGTGGGGGCTGATGCCGTGGTCGGCGTCGACCTGGATCATGTGGAACTGTCGAGCGCCGGCAGCATGGTGATGCTGGTCGCCAGCGGCACTGCGGTGCGCCTGTCCCCCGCTCAATAAATATACCGGATCTGGTCGGTCCAGTAGCGTTCCATCCGCCGCAGCACCCCGTTGATCCGGTCGAGGTCGTCGGCCTCGATCACCCCCTTGGCGACCAGCCCTTCGGCGTGGCGGGAAAACAGCTCGGCCACCACCGTGCGCACCTCATGTCCGCGGGGGGTCAGGCTGACGCGCACGGACCGGCGGTCGATCTCGCACCGGGAGTGATGCATATAGCCGTTCTCGACGAGCTTCTTGAGATTGTAGGACACGTTCGAGCCCTGGTAATAGCCCCGCGTCTTCAACTCGCCCGCTGTCACCTCATTATCGGCGATGTTGAACAGCAACAGCGCCTGCACCGCGTTGATGTCGAGGATCGCCAGGCGTTCGAATTCGTCCTTGATGACATCGAGCAACAGCCGATGCAGGCGTTCGACCAGCGACAGGCTGTCCAGGTAACCGGTCAGGAAAGCACTGGCACCGGCAAGCTGAGAACTGTCTTTCGGGGGTTTGAAGCTGCTGTGAATGCTCATTCGGGACTCCGGCCGCGACCTGTTTCGACCAGTTTGACGACAAAAAGCGAACATCCGGTTAAGCCGCGGGCGCGCGCCCCGATCACGAAAGAGCCAACGCCGATCTTATCAAGTTGACTGTTTGGTCAAAGAGTGGAAAAGATCCGGCGTTCACCCATCGGAGATCCCCTTATGAACATGATTTCAAAAGTTATTTTTACGGCCATCGCGAGCGCGATCCTGCCCGTTGCGGCCTCGGCCAGCTGCCCCAGCTACGCTGTCTCGGGCCTGCCGATCAACCACAGCTCCGACGAGGTCTGGACGCCACAGCGCCATTCGGTGATTGCCGGCGGCAATATCGACCTGGCCAGCTGCCCGTCGGTGCCCGGGCACGGCCATATCATCGAGCACCCCGATTTCACCCTATACTACGATGCACAGGCCCGCGGCCGGGCGCTCGAATTCCGGGTGACGGCCAGCTGCGACACGGTTCTGCTGGTCAACACGGCAACGGCGCAATGGGTGTTCAGCGACGACGACACCGACCTGAACCCGCGCATCCGCGTCGCGGATGCACCGGACGGGCGCTATGACATCTGGGTCGGCACCTTTGCCGGCGCGACCTGTGACGCGGTGCTGAGCGTCGAGTCCTTCTGACCGGATGGTCCTTGCGGGCCCCCTTGCCGGGGCCCGTGTCTCATGGCGCGGCGCCCGAGGCGTTTCGGGAAACTCACCGTTTCCTGAAGCTCGATCCACTGCCAAGGCCCTTGACTGAAACCGGAATTGGCCCCACGCTCGCCGCCGCTTACCATTTTCAGGAGCACCCTATGTCCATCCTCTCACGTTTCAAACAAGGCATTCTGATCGCTGCAACCGGTGCGGTGCTCGGCGTCGCATCGGCCGGTTCGGCCAGCGCCCAGCAGTGCCCTGACTGGCAACTCAACGGCATTCCGATCTCGACCGACGCCGAGACCGCCTGGGTGCCGCAACAATACACCATGTTCGCCGGCGGCGGTCTGGACCTCAGCCAGTGCGGCGAGATTCCCGGCCACGGCTATATCACTGCCGCGCCGAACTTCTCGATCAGCTATGACGCGCGCAACATGGGCCGCGACCTGGAGTTCCGCGTCGAGTCGGCCTGCGACACCACGCTGCTGATCAATGACGCCACCGCGCAGTGGTCGTTCAACGACGACACCAACGGGCTGAACCCGGCGATCCGGCTCAGCCAGGCGCAGTCGGGCCGCTATGACGTCTGGGTCGGCACCTATTCGAACACCCCCTGCCAGGCGACGCTGATCACCGAGACCTTCGAATACCAGCCGCCGGTCTGCCCCGACTGGTCGCTGGGTGGCGCGCAGCTGAACATGGTTACCGGCCAGACCGAGACCCGCCCGGTCGTCGCCGGCGGTTCGGTCAACATGTTCGACAACCAGTGCGGTATCCAGGCGCATGGCTATGTCGCGCAGGCGCCGGACTTCTCGCTCTATTTCGACCCGCAGGGCCAGGTCTCGACGCTGGACATCAGCGTGCAGGGCAGCTGCGACACGCTGCTGCTGGTGAACGATCCGAACACCAACTGGGTGTTCAACGACGATTCGAACGACCTGCAGCCGCGCATCGAGATCGGTGACGCGGTGGCCGGGCGCTACGATATCTGGGTCGGCACTTTCGGCTCGGCGACCTGCGATGCCACGATCAACGTCAGCGCCTATGCGCCGGGTGGCATGCCTCCGGGCGGCGGCAACTCCGGCAAGTGATTGCAGCAAGACAGCAAAAGGCCGGGTCGCAAGACCCGGCCTTTTCCGTTGCGCCCGCGCGGGGTCAACCGGCGATGCGCCCCGCGGCATGGCTGGCGATCCGGTCCAGCAGTGCCGCATACCCCCGCGGCCCGGCCGGTTGCGCCGAGGTCCGCCCGATGCGGCTGGTGACCCATTGATAGAGGTCGTGGTCATTCTCGGCCAGCAGTGCCTCGAACACATCGAGCGCGGGCGCGTCGAACCCCTCCAGCGCCTTGTCGGCAAAGGGGCCGAGGATCAGGTCCATTTCCTTGATGCCCCGGCGCCACGAGCGCATGCGCAGGCGTTTGAGGCGATTCTCGTCGGTCATTCAGGTCTCACTCCTTGGCGGCAATCTGCAGCCGCAGCGATTTTTCCAGCCGGCCCAGTTTCTCGCCCATCTTCAGCAGATCGCCGCGCAGGCTGCGCAACTCGGCCAGCGTCGCCTGCAGCTGCGGATCGGGCGCAGCCTCGGCGTCGTCGGGGGGCGCGACATCGTCCCCCTCGCCCGTCAAGAGCCAGCGCAGTGACACGCCCAGCAGCGCGGCCAGCATCTGCAGGCGGTTCGCACGCGGCTCGGACACGTCGTTTTCCCAGTCGCGCAGGGTCTTGATCCGCACCCCCAGACGCTGCGCCAGGGCGGTCTGTGTCATTCCGGCACCGTCGCGTGCGGCGGCCAGTCGGTCGCCCAGTGTCGCGTGCTCGTCGGTATACCAGTTGTCGGTCACGATTGCCTCCTCGGTTTCGCGGCGCGCAGCGATCTGCGACGCCTTCGCCCTTGAACGGGATCGGCGCGCATCCTATGAGATGGGCCCGGAAAACACAAACCGGAGCCCTCCGATGCCCTTCCTGTCCGACACTCTCGCCCGCGTCAAACCGTCGGCGACGATCGCCGTCACCAACATGGCCGCCGAGCTGAAGGCCGCCGGCAAGGACGTGATCGGCCTCGGCGCCGGCGAGCCCGATTTCGACACGCCCCAGAACATCAAGGACGCGGCCAAGGCGGCGATCGACGCGGGCAAGACGAAATACACCGCCGTCGACGGCATCCCCGAGCTGAAGAAAGCGATCTGCGCCAAGTTCCAGCGCGAGAACGGCCTGACCTATCAGCCGAACCAGGTCAGCGTCGGCACCGGCGGCAAGCAGATCCTCTACAACGCGCTGATGGCGACCTGCAATCCGGGCGATGAGGTGATCATTCCCGCGCCCTACTGGGTCAGCTACCCGGATATGGTGCTGCTGGCCGGCGGCACTCCGGTGACCGTCGCGGCCGGCATCGAGACCAATTTCAAGCTGACCCCCGAGGCGCTGGAAGCGGCGATCACGCCGAAAACCAAATGGTTCATCTTCAACTCGCCGTCGAACCCGACGGGTGCCGGCTATACGCGCGCGGAACTCAAGGGGCTGACCGACGTGCTGATGCGCCACCCGCATGTCTGGGTGATGTCGGACGACATGTATGAACATCTGGTGTTCGACGATTTCGAATTCACCACCCCCGCGCAGATCGAGCCCGGCCTCTACGACCGCACGCTGACCTGCAACGGCGTGTCCAAGGCCTATGCGATGACCGGCTGGCGGATCGGCTATGCCGCGGGTCCGGTGGCGCTGATCAAGGCGATGGCGACGCTGCAATCGCAGTCGACCTCGAACCCCTGCTCGATCTCGCAATTCGCTGCGCTCGAGGCGCTGAACGGTCCGCAGGACTTCCTGGTCCCGTTCCGCGAGGCCTTCCAGCGTCGTCGCAACCTGGTCGTCGACATGCTGAACGCGGCCCCCGGCATTACCTGCCCGAAACCCGAGGGCGCGTTCTATGTCTATCCCGATATCTCGGGCTGCATTGGCAAGACCTCGGCCGCCGGCACGCTGATCGACAACGACGAGACCTTTGCCAAGGCGCTGTTGCAGGAAACCGGCGTGGCCGTGGTGTTCGGCGCGGCCTTCGGCCTCAGCCCGAACTTCCGCGTCAGCTATGCGACCTCGGACGCGGCCCTGACCGAGGCCTGCACCCGGATCCAGACCTTCTGCAAGGGCCTGAAATAATCCTGCGCTACGGCGCAGCGCAAACGCCCGCCCCACCCGGCGGGCGTTTTGCATGTCATCGGGCCAGCGCCGCAGCCAGATGATCGAACACCACACGGATCCGGCGGCTGGTGCGCAGTTCGCGGTGCGTCACCAGCCACAGCGGCACCGGAATCGGCGGCAGGTCGGGCAGCAGGCGCTCGACCTCGGGCATGTGGCTGGCGATATCGTCCGACATCACCCCGACCCCCAACCCCTGCCGCACCATCTCGCAGGCCACGGCCATGTTCTCGCAGGTCAGGACGAAGTTGCGCGGCGGCACCGGCAGGCCGATCCGGGCCAGTTCCTCCGCCATCCGCTCGGGCGAGGCCATGCCGACAAACGGCAGCGTCTCCAGATCCGCCGGCACCCTGGGCCGGCCGTGGCGGCGCAGGAACGACTGCGCGGCATAGATCCCGCCCGCGCCCTCGCGCACCAGCCGCGCCACCAGGTCTGGTTCCTCGGGGCGCACATGGCGAATGGCGATATCCGCCTCGCGGTGCAGCAGGTCCGACAGCGAGTTGGTCGCCAGGATCTCGATGTCGATGTCCGGCGCGGCCTCACGAAGATCGGCCAGAACCCCGGGCAGCACATAGGCCGCCATCACGTCCGCGACGCTGATGCAGACCTTGCCCGCCACCGACTCGGCCCGACCTGCCGCCACCAGCGCGATCCGGTGCGCCGCCTCGCCCATCGCCCGGACAGGATCCAGCAGATCGCGCCCGGCCTGTGTCAGGGCCACGCCACGGCCGACGCGCTCGAACAGGATCACGCCCAGACGCTCCTCCAGCGCCGCGACCTGCCGACCCAGTGTCGGCTGCGCCAATCCCAAAGCCCGCGCGGCGGCCGACAGGCTGCCCTCCTCGGCCGTGGCAAGGAATGCCCGGACCTGATTCCAGTCAAAGGTGATGGCCTGCCAATTCATGCATTTCAGCATACATGGAATGCCAATTCATGCAATTTTCTTTATCGTGCATTCCCGCTATCCTGCCCCCGAACAGGAGACCCCGATGACCGCCATGACCCAGCCCCCGATGACCTCGCCCTTCTGGGACCGAATCGCGCGCCGCTATGCCGCCGCGCCGGTCGCCAATGTCGACGCCTATGAACGCACCCTCGGCCGGACGCTGTCCTATCTGCAGCCGGCCCACCGTGTGCTCGAGATCGGCGCCGGAACCAGCTCGACCGCGTTGCGACTCGCGCCCGCCGTTGCCGACTATACCGCCACCGACATTTCGGCCGAGATGGTGCAGATCGGGCGCGAGAAATTGGCGGCGACCCCGGTCCCCGGCCTGCACATCGCGCAGGGAACCCTGCCTGAAGCCGTCGCCAGAAACCAAACCTATGACGCGGTGCTGGCGTTCAACGCGCTGCACCTGATGGACGACCCCGCGACCGAGGCCGGCCGGGTCCGCGCCCTGCTGGCCCCCGGTGGCCTGTTCATCTCGAAAACCGCCTGCCTGGGCGGGCTGTTCCGGGCGATGATGCCAGTCATCTGGGTCATGCGGCTTTTCGGCAAGGCCCCGCCGCTGCGCTGGTTCACGCCGGCATCGCTGGAACGCGCAATCCGCGCAGCCGGGTTCGAGATCGTCGAGGCTGCCACCGATCCCGGCACCATCCCCCGCCGCTACATCGTCGCCCGCGCCGTCTGAGCTGCTGGACAACGCCCGGGCCGCGCCCTAGCCTGCCGCCACGCGCAGGGAGGGCGCGCCCGATGACGACAGGCGTGATCCGCCGCGCCGAAATACCCGCAGAGACGCCCGATGCCGCCGGCGCGCTGCTGCGCCAGCTCGGTCCCGGCCCCTTTGCGCTGGTGATTGTGTTTCTGTCGCCCGCAGCCGACGCCCAGGCGGTGATGGCGCGGCTTGACGCGCATCTGGCGCCGACCCCGGTGATCGGCTGCACCACCGCGGGCGAGATCGGCGCCGAGGGTTATGCCGACGGCACCATCGTCGCACTGGCCTTCCCGGACAGCCAGTTCCGCGCGCAAACGCTTCTGGTGCCAGATCTGGCCCGGCTCGATGCCCAGGCGCTGGTCGGCGCGGTGATCCGCGCCCGCGGCCAGCTGACCCAGGAGTCCCCGGACTGGCCGCATGAATTCGCCTTTCTGATGGTCGATGGCCTGTCGGCCAAGGAGGACGCACTAACCGCGGCGCTGGCCCCCGGTCTGGGCAACGCGCCGCTGTTCGGAGGCTCGGCGGCCGATGGCACGCGGTTTCTGGAAACCTGGGTGTTTCACCGTGGCACGGCGCTGCGCAACGGGGCGGTGCTGGCGCTGGTGCGCACCCGCTGCCCGGTCAAGGTGTTCAAGTTCGACCATTTCCGCCCGACCGAAACCCGCATGGTGGTCACCGGCGCCGACCCCTCGCGCCGTGTCGTGCGCACGATCAACGCCGAACCCGCCGCCCAGGAATACGCGCGGCTTCTGGGCAAGGATCCCGGCCAACTGACCCCCTTCACCTTTGCCGCGCATCCGGTGGTGGTGCGACTGGGCGGGCGGCATCATGTGCGCTCGATCCGGCAGGTCGACGACAACGGAGACCTGATCTTTTATTCCGCCATCGACGAGGGGCTGGTGCTGACCCTGGCCGAACCGCTCGACATGGTCGCCCACCTGACCGCCGAATTCGACGCGCTGGGCTCTGACGCGAAACCCGCGGCGATCCTTGCCTGCGACTGCGTTCTGCGGCGGATGGAGGCACAGGAAAAACAGCTGTCGCCGCGAATTTCCGCGCTGATGCGGCAGCACGGCGTCACCGGTTTTTCAACCTATGGCGAACAGCTCAACGCGATGCATGTCAACCAGACGCTGACCGGTGTGGCGATCTATCCGCCCGAGGACCGGGCATGAGCCCCCTGCCCGCCAGTGTGCGCGGCCTCCTCAACCCCGACGACACGCCCGAACGCCAGCACGCCAAGCTTCTGTCGATCGTCGAAGTGCTGATGCGCCGGGTCGAGCAGGCAACCGACCAGTCCGGCGCGGCCTATGCCCAGTTCGAACGCGCGGCGATCCTCGAGGACCAGGTTCGCGCCCGCACCCGGGAACTCGAAGCCGCGCTGGGGCTTCTGAACGATTCCAACGCCCGCCTCGCCGCGGCCAACCGTGAAACCGAGGCCGCGCGGCGCAACCTGACCAACGCCATCGAAACCGTGCAGGAGGGGTTCGCGCTGTTTGGCCCCGACGATGTGCTGGTGCTGGCCAACTCGCGCTTTGGCATGGATTTCGACGATATCCGCGCGCATCTCGTGCCGGGCCTGCGCTTCGAGGCCTATGTGGACCGCATCAGCGCCAGCAGCGGCCTGATCCTGCCCGACGGGATGACCCCTCAGGACTGGGCCCTGCAACGGCTGCGCCGGCATCGCAACGCCAACGAGATCTTCACCGTCGAGATCGCCGGCGACCGCTGGCTGCAGGTCTCGGAACGCCGCACCCCGGGCGGCGGCACGGTGATCCTGCAAACCGACGTCACCGACATCATCCGCGCCGAGCGCGAGGCCCACGGCCGGCTGCTGGACGACCAGGCACGGATGATCCGGGCGACACTCGACCATATCAGCCAGGGGGTCTGCATTTTCGATGCCGGCGCACGGCTGGCCGGCTGGAACGATCGCGCCGCCGAGCTCCTGGCCATCAGCCGCGCACGGTTTCGCCTGGGGCTGGGGTTCGAAGACCTCGCCCTGCGCCTGGGCGAACGGCTGGCACCCGGCGATGCCGAGCGCCTCGCGGTGCTGCGCGACTGGGTCGCCCAGGATCCCCCGCGCCCGCCGCTGCGGTTCGAACTGACGCGCGACGCCGATGTCGTGCTGGATGCCTTTGCTCAGGAAATGCCCGGCGGCGGTTTCGTGATCTCCTTTGTCGACGTCAGCGCCGAGCGCCGGGCGATCGCCGCGCTGAGCCGCGCGAACGAGACCCTCGAGGCGCGGGTGTCCGCCCGGACGCTGGCGCTGAACGAGGCCCTGGCCGATGCCGAGCGCGCCAACGCCACCCGCTCGCGCTTTGTCGCCGCCGCCAGCCACGACCTTCTGCAACCGCTCTCGGCGGCCAAGCTGTTCCTGGCTTCGCTGGGCGACGACAGCCTCACCGCGCGCTCCCAGGATGCGCTGGCGAAAACCCGCTCTGCCCTGCAATCGGTGGAGCTGATCCTCGAAGCCTTGCTCGACATCTCGCGGCTGGAAACCGGCAAGCTGTCGCTCCGGGTGCAACCCGTAGCCCTGGATCCGATGCTCGACCGCCTGACCGAGGAATTCGCCCCCGTCGCCGCCGCCAAGGGGCTGACGCTGCGTCGCCGGCCAACCGGCGCGGTGGTGCAGTCCGATCCGACCTGGCTCAGACGCATGATGCAGAACCTGATCGGCAATGCCCTGAAATACACCGATGCCGGTGGCGTTCTGATCGGCGTCCGCGAGGGCGCCACAGGGATCCGGGTCGAGATCACCGACACCGGCCCCGGCATTCCCGAAACCGAACGCGAGGCGATCTTTCGTGAATTCCACCGCCTGCACGCGCGCGCCTCGGCCGCCGAGGGGTTGGGGCTGGGGCTGGCCATCGTCGAACGCGCGGCGACGCTGCTCGGCCACCAGGTCACGCTGAATTCACGCCTCGCACGCGGCTCGCGCTTTGTCTTGCACCTCGGCCCCTCGGACAGCGCCCCGCAGGATCCGCCCCGCCCCGACGAGGCGCCGCGGCTGCCCCTGCACCGCGACCTGATTGGCCTTCTGGTCGCGGGGGATCCCGAAATGCGCCGGGCGCTGGCGCATCTCCTCGAGGGCTGGGGCGTCAACGTCCTCGATGTTCCCGACCCCGACGAGGCCCTGGCGCTGGTCGACGAAATCGCGCTGGCCCCGGATTTCCTGCTGATCGACACCGTGCCGGGAACCGAGGACGCGGCTCTGGCCCTCGCCGCCGCGCTGCGCGCGCGCCACGGTCCGCTGCCGGCACGGCTTCTGTCATCAACCCGGGCCGAGACCCTGCGCCTGCGCGCCGCCCGGGCCGGCACGCCGCTGATCTACAAACCCGTCGACACCCGCCTGCTCGAACGCTTCGTGGCCGAACTCGGTGCCCCCGCCTGACCTGTCCATTGGTCGCAGAACGCGCCTCCAGGCTTGATTTGCCCGCTCGCCCCCGCCAGCATGCCCGCATCAGCCAAGGGAGGACGGCGTGACCAACCCCAGCATCGCAACCATCGACGACGTGCAGACCCTGCTGTCGGGGCAGGATTATGTCTGCGGCCGGGCGCTGGCGACGGTGGCGTTTCTGGCGCTGAAACTGGGCCGGCCGCTGTTTCTCGAGGGCGAGGCCGGCACCGGCAAGACCGAGATCGCCAAGGCCATCGCCGCCGCCCTCGGCCGCCGCCTGATCCGCCTGCAATGCTACGAGGGGCTCGACGCCGCCTCGGCGGTCTATGAATGGAACTTTGCCGCGCAGATGGTCGCGATCCGCGCCGCCGAGGCGACCGAATCCTCGGACCGCGGCACGCTGACGGACGCGGTGTTCAGCCCCGATTTCCTGATCGAACGCCCGCTTCTGCAGGCGATGCGCGAACAGCCCGGCGGCGCGCCGGTGCTCCTGATCGACGAGGTCGACCGCACCGATGAACCGTTCGAGGCCTTCCTGCTCGAGGCGCTCAGCGATTTCCAGGTGACGATCCCGGAACTGGGCACGATCAAGGCGCCGGAACCGCCGATCGTCATCCTCACCTCGAACCGCACGCGCGAGGTGCATGACGCGCTCAAGCGCCGCTGTCTTTATCACTGGGTCGATTATCCCGGCTTTGCGCGCGAACTCGAAATTCTGAACACCCGCGTCCCCGAGGCCGCCGACCGCCTCAGCCGCGAGATCGTCGCCTTCGTCCAGCGCCTGCGCACCGAGGATCTGTTCAAGAAACCCGGCGTCGCAGAAACCATCGACTGGGCGAAATGCCTCGTCGCGCTCGACGTCCTCACCCTCTCGCCCGAGGTGATCGCCGACACGCTGGGCGCGATCCTGAAATACCAAGACGACATCGCCCGCCTGCAGGGTTCCGAGGCCAAGAAACTCCTCGACGAGGCCCGCTCAACCCTCGAACCGGCCTGATGCCCGCGCCTTCACTCCAGATCGGTCACCCGCTGCAGCGGCACCACGGCGGGCACCCGGCGCATACGCGGGCGCAGGCGTCGCAGCAGCCAGGCCCGATGCACCACCGCAAAGGGTGTGCCCTCGCCGGTCAGCGCATAGACCACATCGTCCGACCCCTCGGCCACGCCGATCGCCCGCACTCGCCCGACGCCGATCGCCGGGGCCAATACAGGGTCCCGCCCCGGCTCCCGCGCCAGCTGCGCCACAAAGACCTCGGCCTGCCCCTCGACCAATCCGCACCAACCCTCGCGCCAGTCAAAGTCCCGTTCCACGGCCCCTGCCCTTTCATCTTGCCCTAAATACGCAAGGGGGTCCGGGGGGAACCCCCGGCGCCCGCCACCCCGGAACCCCGGTCGGAATTCATGCCCCAGTACACCGATCTGCCCCTGCCCGAACACCCGAAGCTGGTCGAGAACCTGACCCATTTCGCGCGCGCCCTGCGCAAGGCCGGGCTGCCGGTGGGTCCGGGCCGCGTGCTGACCGCGATCGAGGCGGTGGCGGTGGCCGGGTTCAGCGCGAAACCCGATTTCTACTGGACGCTGCACGCCTGTTTCGTGAACCGCCCCGAGGAACGCCAGGTCTTTGCCCAGGTGTTCCGCCTGTTCTGGCGCGACCCGCGGTATATGGAGCACATGATGGCGATGCTGCTGCCCTCGGTGCGCGGCGTGCAGGAGGAAAAGCCGCCCGAGGACGCTGCCCGCCGCGCCGCCGAGGCGCTCCTCGACGGGGCCGAGGCCCCCGCACCGCCCCCGCGTGACGACGAGGACGACGGCGAAAGCGAGATCGAGGTTGACGCGCGCCAGACCGCCGCGACCGAGGAACGGCTGCGGACCCTCGATTTCGAACAGATGTCGGCCGATGAGGCCGCCGAGGCCCGGCGGATGCTGGCCCGGCTCAGCCTGCCGGTGAAACCCCTGCTGACCCGCCGGCTGACCGCCGATCCCACCGGCCGGCGCGCCGACTGGCGACGCACGCTGCGCGCCTCGATCCGCACCGGTGGCGAGATCACCACCATCGCCCGGCGCAGCCCGGTGCCGCGTTGGCCGGCGCTGGTGGTGCTGTGCGACATCTCGGGCTCGATGGCGTCCTATTCGCGGATGGTGCTGCATTTCGTCCACACTGTCGCCAATCGCCAGGGCCAGGGCTGGTCCAGGGTGCATGCCTTCACCTTCGGCACGCGGCTGACCAACATCACCCGCCACCTGAAGACCCGCGATGCCGACAGCGCGCTGAAGGCCGCCGGGCACGAGGCGCGCGACTGGCAAGGTGGCACGCGGATCGGCGCCAGCCTGCATGCCTTCAACCGCGACTGGTCTCGGCGCGTGCTGGGTCAGGGGGCGGTGGTGCTGTTGATCACCGACGGGCTCGACCGCGACGACCCGGCGCTGCTGACGCGCGAGATGGAGCGTCTGCACCTCTCGTCGCGGCGGCTGATCTGGCTCAACCCTCTGCTCCGCTGGGACGGGTTCGCCCCGCGCGCGCAGGGCATTCGCGCCATGCTGCCCCATGTCGACACCTTCCGCGCGGCGCATTCCATCGCCTCGCTCGAGGCCCTGGCACAGGCCTTGTCCGACCCGCGCGACCACGGCGAAAAGGCGCGGCTGATGGCAATGCTGACCGATCCGGCCAAGGCACCGCCGGGGCGTTAGCCCGGCCCTGCCCCGCAACCACGGCGAAATCCCGCTCATCTCTGATCTGGGTCATGGGAATGGCCGCCCGCACCCCCTACATGTCGATCAAGGATCGGTGCCACGTATGTCTGCGTGGCACCCCGGCAGATAAGCCCTCGTCAGCCAACAGGGGCTTATTTCGGGCCGTCGCGGACCCTCCCGGGCGCGACGGCCCGCATCCTTGTCTGCCCTGCGCCAAAGGTCGCGCTGGCCTTCGCCCTGGCCCCGGCTCATAGTGCACGCAGGAGGACCGCCATGCAGCACGACCGCATCCCCGAAATCGCCCTGGACTGGCACCGTCAGGGCCGTGGCGCGGCACTGGCCACCGTGATCGAGACCTGGGGCTCGGCCCCGCGTCAGCCCGGTTCGCAACTGGCGATTTCCGGCGAGGGCGAGATCATGGGCTCGGTCTCGGGCGGCTGCGTCGAGGGCGCGGTGGTGGTCGAGGCGCTCGATGCGCTCGAGGACGGACAGCCCCGTGTGCTGACCTTCGGCGTCAGCGACGAGACGGCGTTTTCCGTCGGGCTGGCCTGTGGCGGCACGATCCGGGTGCTGGTCGAACCCGTGGGCGCGGCGATGCCCGAGGCGATGCTGGCTGCGATCACCGAGGCCCGCGCGGCGCGCCGGCCCATCGCCTATGCCGTCGCGCCGGATGCCTGGACCCGGCGCCTGCTGACCCCCGCCGACTTGCCGGCCCGGTTCCGGTCCGACAAATCGGGGATGGAGGACTCCGGCGAATTCATCGCCCTTTTCAACCCGCCCCTGCGGCTGATGATCGTCGGTGCCGTGCACATCGCCCAGGCGCTGGTGCCGATGGCACGGCTGGCGGGCTATGACGCGGTGCTGATCGACCCGCGCGAGGCCTTCGCCAGCGACAATCGCTTCCCCGAGACGGTGATCCGCCACGACTGGCCCGACGAGGGGTTGGCTGCCGAGGGGCTGGACGCCCGCACCGCCGTCGTCACCCTGACCCATGACAGCAAACTGGACGACCCGGCAATCCTGGCGACGCTAGCCTCCGATGCCTTCTATCTCGGATGCCTCGGCTCGACCCGGACCCATGCCAAGCGCGTGGAACGGCTGCAGGCCGCCGGCATGACGCCCGACCAGATCGCCCGCATCCACGCCCCGGTCGGCCTGAACATCGGTGCCAAGACCCCGGCCGAGATCGCCGTATCGGTGCTGGCGCAGATCACGCAGGTTCTGAGGCAGGGGTGATGGAGTTCGGCCCGCTCCCGCTGGCGCAGGCCGAGGGCGCGATCCTCGCCCATTCGGTGCGGCTGCCCGGCGGGCGCCTGCGCAAGGGCACCTGCCTGGGCGCGGCGGATCTGGCGGCGCTGGAGGCTGCCGGGCACTCCAGTGTCATCGCCGCCCGCCTCGGCCCCGATGACGTGGGCGAGGATGTGGCTGCGCTGGCGCTCGCGCGCGCGCTGGTCCCCGACCCCGAGGGCGCGGGGCTGATCCTGCAGGCAGTGGGCACCGGGCGGGTGAACCTGCTGGCCGTCGGTCCGGGACTGGCGCGGATCGACGCCGCGCGCATCCATGCGGTCAACGCCACCGACGACGCGATCACCCTTGCCACCGTGCCGGAATGGCAGCGGATGGAGGCCGGCGGCATGGTGGCCACCGTCAAGATCATCGCCTATAGTGTTGACAAGGCGTCACTTTCATCGGCCGAGGCCGCCGCGCAGAACGCCCTGTCGCTGGCCCGCCCGCAGATCACCGACGCGGTGCTGATCGAAACCGTGATCGACGCGCCGGCCTCGGACAAGGGCCACCGCGTCACCGCCGAGCGGCTGGCGCGGCTGGGGGTGCACCTGGCCGCCCCGCAGCAGGTGCCCCATGACGAGGCCGCGCTGGCCGAGGCCCTGCGCGCCACCACCGCGCCGCTGGTGCTGATCCTGACCGCTTCGGCCACCTCGGACCTGCGCGACACGGCGCCTGCCGCGTTGCGCCGTGCCGGCGGGCAGGTTGCGCATTACGGCATGCCGGTTGACCCCGGGAATCTGCTGTTTCTGGGCGATCTGGACGGCCGGCCGGTGGTCGGCCTGCCCGGATGCGCGCGCAGCCCGGCGCTGAACGGCGCGGACTGGGTTCTGGAGCGGCTGATCTGCGGTGTGCCGGTCGACGGGTCCGCGATCCTGAGGATGGGCGTGGGCGGGCTTCTGAAAGACATCCCCGCCCGCCCCCGGATGCGCCACCAGCGCGACTAGGTCATTCCGCCCAGTCGGGCTTGCGCTTTTCGATGAAGGCGGTGATCCCTTCATCGGTGTCGCGCAGCAGCATGTTCTCGGCCATCACCCCGCCGGTATAGTCATAGGCCTGCGACAGGGTCATGCCGATCTGCTCGTAGAAGGCGCGCTTGCCGATCCGCACCGCCGCGCCCAGCTTGCCGGCGACGGTCCGCGCCAGCGTCATCGTCTCGGCGTCCAGCTGGTCCGGGGCCGCAATGCGGTTGATCAGACCGACCGACAAGGCCTTGTCGGAATGGATGAATTCGCCGGTGGTCAGCATCTCGAACGCCTGCTTGCGCGGCAGGTTGCGGGTCAGCGCGACCATCGGCGTCGAACAGAACAGCCCGATGTTCACCCCGTTCACGCCGAACCGCGCATCCTCGGCCGCGACCGCCATGTCGCAGCTGGCGACCAGCTGGCAGCCGGCGGCAGTGGCGATGCCGTGGACCTGGGCGATGACCGGCTGCGGCATGCGCGGGATCATCTGCATGACCTCGCCGCAGCGGGCGAAGAGATCGGTGAAATAGGCCGCGCCTTTGTCGGCCGACGCGCGCCCCGCCTGCATTTCCTTCAGGTCGTGGCCGGCGCAGAACACCTTGCCCGCGCCCTTCAGCACCACGACCTTGACCGCCTTGTCCTCGGCCACCCGCGCCAGCGTGGATTTCAGCGCGGCCAGCATCGCGTCGGACAGCGCGTTCAGCGCCCCCGGACGGTTCAGCGTCAGCACCGCCACCTTTTCCGTAACGTCACACAGCACCAGATCGTCGCTCATCTTGCCCTCCACGCAGGTTTTCCCACACCTTACGGGGCGAACGGGACGGAGGAAAGCATGACCGTGCAGATGGACCCCGCGGCGCTCAACGCCTTCATGTGGGAGGAGTTCCCGCAGGTCGCGGCGCAGTTCGAAGTCGAGCGCACCGCACCGATGGAAGCCGATGTGCGTCTCAAGGTGACCGAGCAGCACCTGCGTCCGGGCGGCACGGTCTCGGGGCCGTCGATGTTCGCGCTGGTCGATCTGGCGATGTATGCGGTGACGCTGGCGATGATCGGGCCGGTGGCGCTGGCGGTGACCACCAACTGCTCGATCGACTTCATGCGCAAACCCGAGGCCGGGCGCGACCTGATCGGCACCGCGCGGTTGTTGAAGCTGGGCAAGACGCTGGCGGTGGGCGATGTGCTGGTGCGCAATGTCGGCGCGGACCCGGTGCTGGCGCGCGCCAGCCTGACCTATGCGATCCCGCCGCGGCGCTAGTCGATCCGGCTGACCTCGACCTGGTTGCCGTTGCGCCGCAGCCGGTATCGCCCGGCGCGCTCGATCAGATCGCTCAGCTTGGCGCAACCATAGGTGCGGCTGTCGAAATCGGGGTGATTGGCCTGAATAGCCTGCCCCAGCTGGCCCAGAGGGAACCATTCCTGATCAGGATCAATCGCTTGCATGGCGTTATTGATCATAGGAATGGCCGCCGCGGGGGCATCGCCCTTTTGCGCCTTGGGCTCGGCCTCGCCAATCAGGTTCTCCACGAAAATGAACCGTTTGCAGGCTTTCTTGAAGGCTTCGGGGGTCTTGCGTTCGCCGATGCCATAGACGTCCAGACCTTGCTCGCGGATGCGGCTGGCGAGGCGGGTGAAATCGCTGTCCGACGAGACCAGCACGAAGCCGTCGAACCGGCCCGAGTGCAACAGGTCCATCGCGTCGATCACCAGCGCGATATCCGACGAGTTCTTGCCGACCGTGTTGGCCGGCTGGTGATGCGGAACCAGCGCCAGCGACGGCATCTTCTCGTTCCAGCCCGACATCTGCCCGCGTGAGAAATCGCCATAGATCCGGCGGACCGAGGCCTCGCCCAGGCTGGCGATCTCGTCGAAGATCGCGCCAGCCCATCGCGGCGACGAGTTGTCAGCGTCGATCAGGACGGCGAGAAGCGGGGTTTCATTGCGGGCCATGTCGGTTCCTTTGGCTGTCGGTGTCAGGGGGGCTTTGCCCCCCTCGGCCTGCGGCCTCACCCCCCAGGATATTTGGGACGCAAAGATGGGGGCGCGGCGATTCTGGGTCTGAGGTTGGTGCGATGCAACCGGTCAGGGCACGGCGAATTGTGCCAGATCCCGGGCGATGGCGAAAGCGCCGCGCAGCTTGTCCTTTTCCGAAGCCCAGTCGCGCGGGATCACGACCTTGTTGTCGCGGATCTTGGCGCCGGGCTGGGCGTGCAGGAACTCGACCAGTCCCTTGGGGTTGGGGAACTTGTCCTGGTGGAACTGGATCGTCGCGCCCTTGGGCCCGGCATCGAGGCGGGCGATCTGGGCGCGCTTGCACATCGCCTTGATCCGAACGACGACCAGCAAGGTATTCACTTCTTTCGGCAATTCACCGAAGCGGTCGATCAGTTCGGCGGCGAAACCTTCGAATTCGACCTTGGTTTCCAGCGTGGCCAGGCGGCGATAGAGACCGAGCCGCACATCGAGGTCGGTGACATAGCTGTCGGGGATCAGCACCGGCACGCCGAGGTTGATCTGTGGCGCCCAGGCGCCGTCCGAGAGATCCTGCAACTCGCCCGAGCGCAGTTTCGAAATCGTCTCTTCCAGCATCTGCTGGTAAAGTTCGTATCCGACCTCGTTGATATGGCCGGATTGTTCCTCGCCCAGGATATTGCCGGCGCCGCGCAGATCCATGTCCTGCGAGGCGATGGTAAAGCCCGCGCCGAGGCTGTCGATCGAGCCCAGGAGTTTCAGCCGGCGCTGCGCCTGCGGGGTCAGGGGCGCGCGCGGCTTGGTGGTCAGGTAGCAATAGGCGCGGGTTTTCGAACGCCCGACCCGACCGCGGATCTGGTAGAGCTGGCTCAGCCCGAACATGTCGGCGCGGTGCACGATCATCGTGTTGGCGCTGGGGATGTCGAGGCCGGATTCGACAATCGTCGTCGCCAGCAGCACGTCATACTTGCCGTCGTAGAAGGCGTTCATCCGCTCATCAAGGTCATGCGCGCCCATCTGGCCGTGGGCGACCAGCACCGAGACCTCGGGGACGTGGTCGCGCAGGAAGTCCTCGATTTCGGGCAGGTCGGCGATGCGGGGCACGACGAAGAACGACTGCCCGCCGCGATAGCGTTCGCGCAACAGAGCTTCGCGGATCGTCACCGTGTCGAATTCGCTGACATAGGTGCGGATCGCCAGCCGGTCGACCGGGGGTGTCTGGATCAGCGACAGGTCACGCACCCCGGTCAGCGACAGTTGCAGTGTGCGCGGGATCGGGGTGGCGGTCAGCGTCAGCACGTGGATGTCGCTGCGCATCTCTTTCAGCCGTTCCTTGTGCTGGACGCCGAAATGCTGTTCCTCGTCGATGATCATCAGGCCGAGGCCACGGAATTTCACCGTCTTGGCAAGGATCGCGTGGGTGCCGACAACGATATCCACGGTGCCGTCGGCCAGCCCGGCGCGGGTTTCCGAGGCCTGTTTGGCGGTGACGAAGCGCGACAATTGTCTGACAACCAGCGGGAAGCCGCGGAACCGTTCCGTGAAGCTGTGGAAATGCTGGCGGGCGAGCAGTGTCGTCGGGCAGACCACCGCCACCTGCAGCCCGGACATCGCGGCGATGAACGCCGCGCGCATCGCCACCTCGGTCTTGCCGAAGCCGACATCGCCGACGATCAGCCGGTCCATCGGCCGGCCGCGGTCGAAGTCGTCGATCACATCCTCGATGGCCTTCAGCTGGTCCTCGGTTTCCGCATAGGGGAAGCGCGCGGCGAAGGCGTCCCACATCCCTTCGGGCGGCTCCAGAACCGGGGCCTTGCGCAGCTCGCGCTCGGCGGCGATGCGGATCAGCTTGTCGGCCATCTCGCGGATGCGTTGCTTCAGCTTCGCCTTCTTGGCCTGCCAGGCGCCGCCGCCCAGCTTGTCGAGCAGTCCTTCCTCATGCCCGTAGCGGCTGAGCAGTTCGATATTCTCGACCGGCAGATAGAGCCGGTCACCGCCCGCATATTCCAGCGCCAGACACTCATGCGGGGCACCCATCGCCGTGATGGTTTCCAGCCCCGTGTAGCGCCCGACCCCGTGGTCGACATGCACCACCAGATCGCCCGGGCTGAGCGACTGCGCCTCGCTGAGGAAATTCTCGGCGCGCTTCTTGCGGGTCGAGCGCACCAGCCGTTCGCCCAGCACGTCCTGTTCGGAGATAACGGCGACCTCGGGCGTGACAAAGCCAGCATCCAGCGGCCAGACCACCTGATGCACGGCGCCCTTGCCGCGCAACCCGCGCGCGTCGCGCAGGGGCTCGGCATCGGTCAGCCCGTGTTCCGCCAGGAGCCCCTGCAGACGTTCCAGCGCACCCTCGGACCACGACGCCAGGATCACCGTGCGGGTCTTGCGCTCAGCCTCGACATGGTCGCGCAGGGCCTTGAAGATGTTGACGTTCTCTTGCTGACGCTCCAGCGAGAAATTGCGCCCGGCGCGGCCCTGGGCGTCCAGAACACCGGGACCGGGGGGCTGCGCCAGCGGCGACAGGCGGATCACCCGCAGGGCGGCGAGCGCCCCCTCCCAGCCCGCATCATCGAGATACATCAGCCCGGGGGCCGCGGGTTTATAGACCGTGTCGACGCGGCCCTTGACCGCCATCGCCTCGCGCCGGTTGTCGTATTGGTCGGTGATGGTCTCCCAACGGCTGGCGCGGGCGGCGTCGGTCTGGTCGTCCAGCACCACGCTGGCACCGGGCAGATAGTCGAAGAGCGTTTCCAGCCGGTCGTGGAAATAGCCCAGCCAGTGTTCCATCCCCGCGTGCTTGCGCCCGGCGCTGACCGCCTCATAAAGCGGATCATCGGTGCCGACTGCGCCGAATTCGGTGCGATAGGCCTGGCGGAACCGCGCGATCGAGGCGTCATCGAGGATCACCTCGGACGCCGGCGCCAATTCCAGCCGGTCGAGCGTGCCGCTGGTGCGCTGGCTGGCCGGGTCGAAGCGCCTGAGCCCGTCCAGCACATCGCCAAAGAGGTCCAGCCGCACCGGGTCGGCGTCGCCCGGCGGATAGATGTCGATGATGCCGCCGCGCACGGCATAGTCGCCGGGTTCCGTCACCGTCGGGCTGGGGGCATAGCCCATCCGCGCCAGATAGCCGCGCAGCGCGCTTTCGTCGATGCGCCGGCCAACCTGCGCGACAAAGGACGAGGCGGCGACGGTGGCGCGGGCCGGAACCCGTTGCGCCACCGCGCCCAGCGTCGTCAGCAGCACGAAGGGTCCCGGCACGCCCTGCGCCAGCGCGGCCAGCGTCGCCATGCGGCGGGCGACGATCTCGGGGTTGGGCGAGACGCGGTCGTAGGGCAGGCAATCCCAGGCGGGAAAGGTCAGCACGGTGACCTCGGGCGCCCAGAAGGCCAG
Source organism: Rhodobacter sp. (assembly GCA_020637595.1). Taxonomy (GTDB): domain Bacteria; phylum Pseudomonadota; class Alphaproteobacteria; order Rhodobacterales; family Rhodobacteraceae; genus Pararhodobacter. The sequence continues at coordinate 460,559 of JACKKE010000001.1, forward strand.
CGCCGCGCGCATCATCGCCAACCGCTTGTCGTCGCGCGCGACATGGATCACCGGCGCGTTGCGCCTGGTCAGCTCGCGGTGGATCAGTTCGGCGTCAAACCCCTCGGGTGCGCCGCCCAGCAGGATGCGGTCGTTGGCCATCTCAGGGTCTCCGGTCGTCTCAGCCGCCGAACATGCGGAGTGTCAGGTTGAACCAGCTGCCCCACATCGTGGTGATCAGGATCGCCAGAAGGCCGATCCCCTGGATCAGCAGCCGGTGCAGGGTCAGTGCGCGGGTCAGCGCGGCGCCGCTGGGGGGATCGGCCTCGAACCGGGCGGCCATCCGCAGGCCCAGCCAGGCCGCCAGTGTGAGCGGCAGCAACAGCAGGGTCAGCGCCTGCGCCAGTTCGTGGCCATAGCCGAATCCCAGCATTGCCAGCGTCGTCAGGATCGCCGACCAGAAAGCCACCAGCCAGACCCCGCCCGAGCGGATGATCTGCAACCGCCGGCGAACCTGGATCATCGTCAGCACCTCGAGGTCTTCCATCACCGTCCCGCCCCGGCGTTTGGCGCGCTGCACCATATCGAAGGGCACGCCGAGGATGAAATGGGTGGTGTTCGACCACGCCACGGCAACCGCGATCCAGAACCAGATACTCGAGAACGACCGCACGTCGATCGTCGAGAAGATGGAGTCATACCCGTTCACGCCAGCACCCCTGCAAAGTGCCCCCTGATTACCCGCGTTGCGGGCCGGGGCCAAGCGTTGATGCGGGCCTCGGGGCTTGAGATCGCGCCGGGCGCGTGGCACCAAGGCGCCACGCCATGCCCGGAGAGAGCCGATGCCCGTCCACAGCCCCGCCCCCTTCCCCGCCGCGCGCCTGCGCCGGATGCGTCGCACCCATGCGCTGCGCGACCTGGTTGCCGAACACGCGGTCAGCGCCGGCGACCTGATCTGGCCGGTGTTCATCCGCGAAGGATCCGGGGTCGAGGAACCGATCCCCTCGATGCCGGGGGTCAGCCGGCTGTCGCTGGACGTGATGCTGCACAAGGCCGCCGAGGCGCATCAAGCGGGCGTCGGGGCAATCTGTCTGTTCCCCTATACTGACCAGTCACTGCGCACCGAAGATTGCGCCGAGGCCTGGAACCCCGAGAACCTGACGAACCGCGCGATCCGCCTGCTGAAGGCCGAACTGCCGTCGATGGCGGTGATGACCGATATCGCGCTGGATCCCTATAACGCGAATGGCCATGACGGGTTCGTGGTCGACGGCGTGATCGTCAACGACGAGACCGTGGACGCGCTGGTCAAGATGGCGCTGGCGCAATGCGAGGCAGGGGCGGATATTCTGGGCCCCTCGGACATGATGGACGGGCGGATCGGTGCGATCCGCACTTCGGTGGAAAAGGCGGGGTATCGCGACGTGGCGATCCTCAGCTATGCCGCGAAATTCGCCAGCGCCTTCTATGGTCCGTTCCGCGACGCGGTGGGGGCTTCTGGACGGCTGGTGGGCGACAAGAAGACCTATCAGGTGAACCCCGCGAACCGGCTGGAGGCGCTGCGCTGCGTCGCGCGCGACCTCGACGAGGGCGCGGATATGGTGATGGTCAAGCCGGGCATGCCCTATCTGGATATCTGCCGGTCGGTGAAGGACGAATTCGGCGTGCCGACCTTTGCCTATCAGGTCTCGGGCGAATACGCGATGCTGGCCGGCGCGATGGAGCGCGGCTGGCTGGGCGAAGCGGTGATGCTGGAGAGCCTGCTGGCCTTCAAGCGCGCGGGCTGCGACGGGGTGCTGACCTATTTCGCGCCGGCGGCGGCAAAGGCGCTGAAGGGCTGAAACCCCGGCCCCCGGCCTGCGGGTGGCCAGCGGTGCATGCGTATTTCGGGCAAGATGAAGCCGCAGGGCATCGGCGGCGCCTTGCGCAAGGCGCTGCTGCGGACGTGACAAGGCAGCGCGCGGGGCGTATAAGGTTTGACATACAGGTTTTCGGTGGACGGGGCGCAAGACCCTGCACCGCTCAGATGAGGTTGAGCATGATCCAGAACACGCGCCTTTCGCGCCGCGGCCTGCTGGCCGGTGGCGGAGCCCTGAGCCTGCTTGCCGCCTGCGGCAACCCGGTGGGGAATTTCAACGCCGAACGGCTGGATGCGAGGGTCGACGCGACCCGCGACTTCCTGCGCGAGAACCACCACGAACTGGATACGCTGTTCGAGGATGCGCAGGGGATCCTGTATATGCCGCTGGTCAGCGAGGCGGGGTTCTTTGTCGGGGGGTCCTATGGCCAGGGGGCGCTGCGGATCAACGATGCGACGGTCGACTATTATTCGGCCACCCGGGTCAGCGCCGGGTTGCAGATCGGCGCCCAGCAATATGCGCATGTGCTGTTCTTTATGACCCCTCAGGCGCTGGCCGATTTCCGCGCCGGCGAAGGCTGGGCGGCGAGCGCCGATCTGCGCTATGCCACGCCCAGCGAAGGCGGCGCGGCGGGGGTGCAGACGACGACGATGTTTTCGCCGGTGATCGCGGTGGTGTTCGGCCAGGCCGGGCTGATCGCCGGGGCCTCGCTGGCCGGTGTGCGCTATCAGCGGATCATTCCCTGACCGTGCCCCCGGTCAGGCGGCGCGTGGCCGCGCTGCCAGTCGGGCGGGGAAGCTGACGCGGAAGGCCGCGCCGCCCTGCCCCGGCAGATAGGTGATGTCACCGCCGAGGTTGAGCATGATCTCGCGGCAGATCGCCAGCCCCAGCCCGGCGCCGCCCGCCTGATGCGTGTCGGTCAGCCGCGCGAATTTCTCGAAGATCAGCGCCTGGCTTTTCTTGGGGATGCCCGAGCCGTTGTCGATGAAGTCGACGGTGACCCGGTCGCCGCGCTTGCGCACGCCGATGCGCATTTCGGGGTCGGTGGCGTCGCAGTATTTGCGCGCGTTCGACAGCACGTTGATGAACACCTGCGTCAGGCGGCCGATGTCGGTTTTCAGGGTGATCGCCTCGTCCAGCGGCTGGCGGCGGATCGTGAACTGGCGTTCCGGCAGCACCGAGGCCGAGGCCATGATCGCCCGGTCGATCAGCTCGTTTAGCCCGCCCTCCTGGATGTCCAGATTGACCTGTCCGTTTTCCAGCACGCTGAGGTCCAGCAGATCGTCGAGCAGCCGCGTCAGCCGGATCGATTCGTCGTGGATGATTCGGGCATAGCGGATCGTTTCCTCGCCGGTCACCTCGTCGTCCATCAGGATCTCGGAAAAGGCCCGGATCGAGGTCATCGGCGTGCGCAGCTCGTGGCTGATCTGGCTGAGGAAACTGTCCTTCTGCACGCTCAGCTTCTGCAGCATCTCGTTGGCCTCGCGCAGCTGGCGGGCGGTCCGGGCGAGTTCCTCGGACTTGGCCTCGAGCTGGGCGGAATGCTCCATGATCTGCGCGGTCTCGCTGGCCACCGCCATCAGGTCGTCGACCGTCACCAACCGCCCACCGACGATCTGTGCGATCATCGCATGCGCGGTCGCGGCGCCGACCGAGCCCGCCAGTTCGCGCTCGAGCCGGTCGAGGAAATCGGGGGTGGGATCGGGCAGGAAGCCGGTCTTGCCCTGGGCGCCGGCCTCGGCGGCGAAAAAACCCTGCGCCTCGGCCTCGCCCAGGAGGCGCTGCGACATGGCCAGCAGATCCTCGGCCTCGTCCTCGGCGGGTTCGCGCGACCAGCCGCGGGCGCCGCGCCAGTCGTCGTCGCGCCCGGGATCGAAGACATTGACGAAAAGCGCCGATTGCACCCGCTCGACCGGCGTCGGAAAGCTGACCAGCGACACGGCGATGAACACCAGCGTGTTCAGCGCCAGCGACCAGAAGAGCGCATGCAGAAGCGGATCGAGCCCCTCGACGCCGAACAGCGCATGCGGCCTCAGCCAGCCGATTCCAAAGGGGCCATAGGTCATCAGGTCGGCCCCCATCACGACCCCGGGGCCAAAGGACGGCAGGAACAGCGCGTAAAGCCAGGCCAGCGCGCCGACGATCAGCCCCGCCGCCGCCCCCAGCCGGCTGGCGCCGCGCCAGTAGAGCGCGCCGACCAGCGCCGGCAGCACCTGTGCCATGCCGGCAAAGGAAATGAGGCCGATGGCCGCCAGCGCCCGCGATCCGCCGGAAATGGCGAAATAGACATAGCCGAGCCCCAGGATCACCCCGATCGACAGGCGCCGCGCGTTCAGAACCAGCCCGCGCATGTCGCCCGCCACGCGCATTCCCCCGGCAGCGTGCGGCCGCCGCGCCAGCCAGAGCGGCACGACGATATGGTTCGACACCATCGTTGCCAGCGCGATCGAGGCGATGATGACCATCGAGGTCGCCGCCGAGAACCCGCCGAGGAAAGCCAGCATCGCCAGCCCGTTCTGGCCCAGCGAATGCGGCAGGGTCAGCACGTAGAGGTCGGGGTTCGACCCCGCGGGCATGTTGTCCATGCCGGCCACCGCGATCGGCAGCACGAAGAGGCTCATCGCCATCAGATAGAGCGGGAAGGCCCAGGAGGCGGTGGCGAGATGGGTCTCGTCGGCGTTTTCCACCACCATCACCTGGAACATGCGCGGCAGGGTCAGGATCGCCACCCCGGCCAGAAAAATCAGCCCCATCCAGCGCCCGGGCTGGATCGCCCAGTCGGGGCGGTCGTTGGCGGCGACGCGGGCCATGATATCGGCCGGGCCGTCGGCCAGCCCCCAGACCACCCAGACGCCGACTGCCAGCAGTGCGACCAGTTTCACCACCGCCTCGACGGCAATGGCGGTAACGACGCCGTGGTGCTGTTCGTTGGCATCGAGGTTGCGCGTGCCGAAAAGGATCGTGAACACCGCCAGCCCCGCCGCGACCCACATCGCCAGTTGTCGCGGCGCGAGAACCTCGTCGGCGGCAAAGGCGCCGAACGAGAGCGCGATGGATTGAAGCTGCAGCGCGATATAGGGCGTGGTGGCGACGACCGCGAGCAGCGTCACGATCACCCCAACCAGGTTCGACTTGCCATAGCGCGCCGAGATCAGGTCGGCGATCGAGGTCACCCGCTGCGCCTTGCCGATTCGCACCAGCTTGCGCAGCAGCCACCACCAGCCGACGAACACCAGCGTCGGCCCCAGGTAGATGGTGATGAATTCGAGCCCCGAACGCACGGCATAGCCAACCGCGCCATAAAACGTCCAGGCGGTGCAGTAGACCGACAGCGACAGCGTATAGACCAGCGGCGAGCGCAACAGCCGCGGCCGCCGGCCGATCTGGCGCAGCCGTTCGGCCTGCCGCTCGGCCAGCGAGGCGATGACGAACAGAAACACCACATACCCCAGCGCCGCCGGGATCAGGACGTTCAGTGTCATCGGGACGTGTCCTTGCCCGCGCCGGTGCCGTCATCCCGCCGCAAGGCACCGCGCAGCGGCCGCGACAGCAGAGCCGCGGCCAGGATCAGCCCCAGCCACAGCACGAACAGATAGGTCGCCTCGCCCGCGGTGCCCTGACGCCCGCCACTGGTCCACAGGACCGGCAGCAGCACCAGCACGAAGCCCAGCACCGGCAGCACCCGCGCCCCGTCCATGATCCGGCGGCGGCGATAGGTCTCGCGTTCCAGAAACAGGGGCGCGCGCGGTCGGGCCATCGCCGCCTCAGACCCCGGCGAGCTGGCGCACGGCGGCCAGAAGCTCGGCATTGGCGAAGGGTTTCGCCATGAACAGCGAGGCGCCCGAGTCGCGCGCCAGGTCGCGGGCGGCGGCCTGCCCCTTGGCGGTGAGCATGATCACCGGCAGGTCGCGGACCACACCGTCGGCACGGATCGCCCGCAGCACGTCAAAGCCCGACACCCCGGGCAGCATCACATCGAGGATCACCAGATCAGGCCGTGCTTGCTGGATCGTGGCCATTGCCCGCTCGCCGCTGTCGAGGACCGTAACCGCCCAGCCGTCGCGGCGCAGGATGAAGCGGATCGCCTCGGAGATATTGGGCTCGTCCTCGATCACCAGCACATGCAACCCGCGACCGTGGCCCGTCGCCCCGTGCCCGGCCCCCACGCCGGTGCCGTCCCTCCCGTCGATGCCCGGAGCCAGGTCTGGCCCCGTTCCGTCATGCCCCATGCGACCGCCCTCCCGTCCGGTCGCGCGCGGCCTCGCGCCAGGCCGCCTTGCGCTTGGCCTGACTATCGCGCCTCTTCACAACTCTGTCAAAGATTGCGTGACCGGGCAGCGGTCAGCCCGCGATGATCGAGGGCTCGCGCCGTGCCAGGCAATCGCTGCGCGGGCAGACCCGGCAGCTGGATCCGACCGGGATCGCCTCGACCGATGCCGCGGCGGCAGCCGGCATCGCCGCCGAGGCCGGGGTCAGCAACATGCTGGAGTCCCAGACAAAAGGTGGCTGAAACCGCAACGGGTCACGGGGTTCGCAGACCGCATGGGCCAGGAACCGCGCCGGCGGGCGGCCGGTCACCTCGATCGGCGCCACCACCGGACGGCCCGGCTGCACCAGCGCCTGATAGAGCGGCCAGAGCGGGCACGCCCCGCCGAAGCGCGGCAGCGACAGCCCCTCGACCGGGCGGCGGAAAGTCAGCGTGCCGGAACCGTCGCAGACCACCAGACCAAAGCGCGGCAGCCCCTGCACCGGCGGCAGCGTCGCCAGCCGCCGGAACAGCTGCGCCAGACCGACGCCAAACCGCGCCGCCAGCGGCCCGGGGGCGAACCCGGCGCTGTCCGCGAACATCGCCCCCAGCGCCGGCACCAGCGTGTCGAGCGGCAGCGCGCGCGCGTCCATCCGCGCGCGCTCCAGCCAGCTTACCGCCAGCGCCCGCGACGCGGCCGAGGCCAGTTCGGCCTGGCCCTCGGTCAGGGCGGCCCAGTCGGGGTCGGTGTGGGCCTCGACCGCGGCGACATGGAACCCCTGCCCCTCCAGCCAGCTTTCCAGCTCTTCCTGCGGTGCCGCCAGACCGGTTTCCTCGCCCGAGGTGTCGAGATAGGCGACCAGCGCCTCGGCGGCATTTGCCAGACGCACGGAATCGGAATGCACATTGGCGTGGAACCGCGCGCGCCACTCGGGCGCGAGGTCGTCGGATTCCGCCAGGATCGCCGCCGTCGACTGCACCGAGGTCACCGCCGAGACGATCTCGTGCAGCGCCGCCGACAGGTTCGGGTCATGCGCCATGCGGTCCGACAGACGCTCGATGCTGCGTTCCTGTTCCTCGGCGCGGGCATGCAGATGGGCGACCAGCGCCGCCCAGCCGGGAAAGCGGCCCAGGAATTCCTCGGTGCGGTCGGTTTCGACCTCGGACCCGGCCAGGGCTTCGGGCGTCAGACGTGCGGCGGCCGCGCGCAGTGCCTCGATCTGCGCATCGCCCGCGCTTTCGTCCAGTGCGTCGGGCGGGATGTTCAGCGCCGCGGCGATCGCCTCCAGCAATCGCGGCCCGGCGCGCCGGCGATTGTGTTCGATCAGGTTCAGATAGGACGGCGACACGCCGGCCAGCCGGGCCAGGTCGGCCTGGCCGATCCGCCGCGCGGTGCGCAGCGTGCGGATACGGGTGCCCGAGAGCGCGGAACGGACCATCTCTTGCCTCCGGTTCGCAAGTGTTACACCATGCAGAACGTGCCCGCGCAAGCGGCGCGCGGTCCCGGCACGCCGCCGGACCCTGCCTGTGCGCCGATCACCCTGCCGCGCGTTGCGTTTTCCGACAGGAGCGGAGGGGGCGAATGGCACTTTTCACGCCGGGGGGCCTGACGTATAACGCGCCGTCAAATACACGGGGAGCCGGCGGAACGCCCGCCCATCGAGGACGTCCATGAGCAAAGATCACACCACGGCCGACGTGGCCTTCATCCAGGCCCTTGCAGAGCTTCTGAATTCGAACGACCTGACCGAGATCTCGGTCAAACGCGAATACGGCGAGAATGACACACTGAATGTGAAGGTGTCGAAGCAGGTGCAGGTCGTCGCGGCCCCGATGCCCACGGCTGCCCCGATGGTGATGCCCGCCGCCACCCCGACGGCCGCCGCCCCTGTGGCGGTTGCCGCCGCCAGCGATGACCCCGCCAGCCATCCGGGCGCCGTCACCTCGCCGATGGTCGGCACCGCCTATCTGGCTGCCGAGCCGGGTGCCGAACCCTTCGTCACCGTCGGCCAGCAGGTCAGCGCGGGCCAGACCCTGCTGATCATCGAGGCGATGAAGACCATGAACCACATCCCGGCGCCCGCCACCGGCACCGTCAAGCGCATTCTGGTCGCCGACGGCACGCCCGTCGAATACGGCGCGCCGCTGATGATCATCGAATAAGGCGGCGGCCATGTTCGACAAGATCCTCATCGCCAACCGGGGCGAGATCGCCCTTCGGGTGATCCGCGCCTGTCGCGAGATGGGCATCCGCTCGGTCGCGGTGCATTCCACCGCCGATGCCGACGCGATGCATGTGCGTATGGCCGACGAGGCGATCTGCATCGGCCCCGCCCCTTCGGTCGAAAGCTATCTGAACATGGCGGCGATCGTCTCGGCCTGCGAGATCACAGGCGCCCAGGCGATCCACCCGGGTTATGGCTTCCTGTCGGAAAACGCGAATTTCGTGCAGATGCTCGAGGATCACGACATCACCTTCATCGGACCGCGCGCGGAACACATCCGCATGATGGGCGACAAGATCACCGCCAAGGAAACCGCCAAGGCGCTGGGGATTCCGGTGGTGCCGGGCTCTGAAGGCGGTGTGCCCGACGTGGCGACGGCCAAGAAGGTCGCCGGTGGCATGGGTTATCCGGTGATCATCAAGGCCACCGCCGGCGGCGGCGGGCGCGGCATGAAGGTCGCCAAGTCCGAGGCCGAGCTGGAAACCGCGTTCCGCACCGCGCGTTCCGAGGCCAAGGCCGCGTTCGGCAACGACGAGGTCTATATCGAGAAATACCTGCAAAAGCCGCGCCATATCGAGATCCAGGTGTTCGGCGACGGCCGCGGCAACGCGGTCCATCTGGGCGAGCGCGACTGCTCGCTGCAGCGCCGCCACCAGAAAGTGTTCGAAGAGGCCCCCGGCCCCTGCATCACCCCCGAGCAGCGCGCCGAGATCGGCGCGATCTGCGCCAATGCGGTGGCCAAGATGCAGTATGCCGGCGCCGGCACCATCGAGTTCCTGTTCGAGGACGGGCAGTTCTTCTTCATCGAGATGAACACCCGCCTGCAGGTCGAGCACCCGGTGACCGAAGGAATCTTTGGCGTCGATCTGGTGCGCGAGCAGATCATGGTGGCTTCGGGCAATTACCTGTCGTTCCGCCAGGAGGATCTGGAGATCCGCGGCCACGCGATCGAGGTGCGCCTGAACGCCGAGAAGCTGCCGAACTTCACCCCCAGCCCGGGCAAGGTGAACACCTTCCATGCGCCGGGCGGCCTGGGGGTGCGGATGGATTCGGCGCTCTATTCCGGCTATCGGATCCCACCCTATTACGACAGCCTGATCGGCAAGCTGATCGTCCACGGCCGCGACCGCCCCGAGGCGCTGGCGCGGTTGAAGCGGGCGTTGGGCGAGCTGATCATCGACGGGATCGACACCTCGGTGCCGCTGTTCTTCGCCCTGCTGGAGAACGAGGACATCCTGACCGGCAACTACAACATCCACTGGCTGGAAAAATTCCTGGCCAACGAACTGGGGTGACCGGGTGTCGAGAGGGCTGCGCGCCCTCTCGAGCTCTCCGCGCCAAAGGGGGCCGTCTGCCCCCTTTGGAAACCCCCGAGGATATTTGAGACGCAAAGATGGGGCGGCAATGCGACTGACGCCCGAGTTGATCGTGCGGGCCTATGCGGGCGGTGTCTTCCCGATGGCCGAAAGCGCAGAGAGCGACGAGGTCCACTGGTTCGAGCCGCGCCAGCGCGGGGTCTTGCCCCTCGACGGGTTTCATGTGTCACGCAGTCTGGGGAAGACCCGGCGGCAAGGCGGATTCACCTTTTCCTGCGACCGCGATTTCGCGGGCGTTCTGGCGGCCTGCGCCGACCGGCCCGCAACCTGGATCAACCCCGAGATTGCCCGCGTTTTCACCGAGCTGCACGGTCTGGGTCTGGCACATTCCGTCGAGGTCTGGACGTCGGACGGCGCGCTGGCCGGCGGGGTCTACGGGCTGGCGCTGGGGGGGGCGTTCTTTGCCGAGAGCATGGTCAGCCGGGTCACCGGCGGCTCCAAGATGGCGCTGGCCGAATTGGTGGCGCGGTTGCGGGGCGCCGGATTCGCACTGCTGGACACCCAGTATCTGACGCCGCATCTGGCCACGCTCGGCGGCATCGAGATATCCCGTGCGGTCTATCGCACCCGCCTCGCCGAGGCGTTGGAGCGCACCCCCCGCCTGGCCTTTGTGCCGCAAAACCCCGAGGCCGGCGACGGGGCCTTCTGGCAGCCCGCTAAAGGAATCGGTGGATCGGCAGGTGGCCGATGACAAAGGACACCGCGCGGCGAAGCGCGGTGCTCTCGGGTTCCAGATGCGTTCCGGTTGCCGTGCCGCGGCGCCAGACCGGCAGTTTACCGTCCAGCCCCACCGCATAGGCCGCATCGGCGGCGCAGGCGCCGTCGAAGATCGCGCGAAGATCGGCCAGCAGGCGCGGGTCATCGAACACCACGCCCAGTTCAGTGTTCAGAAAGGCCGAGCGCAGATCGAAGTTGAACGAACCGACAAAGCCCCGCGCCCCGTCGATCAGCATCGCCTTGGAATGCAGCATGCGCCGTGGCCCCTGGCGCGATGCGGTTTCGTGGATCCGCACCCCTTCGGTCAGGAGCCGCGCGCGATACCAGCGATAGGCCCCGTGGACCAGCGGGTTGTCGGCCAGCGCCAGCCCGTTGGTCACCACCTCGACCCGCGCCCCGCCGCGCGCCAGCTGCACCAGTTCGCGCAGCCCGTCCGAGCCCGGAACGAAATAGGGCGTGAGAATGCGCAACTCGTGCCGGGTGCCCCGCAGGAGCGGTCGCAGGGCCTGCGGCATCCAGCCCTCGGGCGAGGCCCCCAGTGCCTTTTGCGGCGGGTCGCCCAGGAACCCCAGCGACGCCCCCCAGCGCAGCCGGTCGAGGCCGAGGGCGGCACCGGCGGCTTCGGCCTGCGGCAGCGCCAGCGGAACCAGCCGGTCGCGAACCTCCGGGGTTTTCAGGTAATGCGCGAGCCGCACGCGGAAGCGTTTGAGCCGCGTCGAGCGGCCGGGCCAGAGGGTGCGGATCGGCAGTGCCAGGCCGGAGTTCCAGAAGGTGTCGAACAGCGCCTCGGCCTGGCGGATCACCGGCCCGGCCAGCAGGATGTCGAGGTCGTCGTAATTGTGGCCGCCGTCGTCCAGGAGGCCGAAATAGGCGTCACCGATATTGCGCCCGCCCGTCATCGCCAGCCGCCCGTCGGTGATCCACAGCTTGCCATGCATCCGCCGGTTATAGGGCAGCAGGTTGAACAGCAGTTCCAGCCCGCGCCGAAACCCGCGGTCGCGGTTGCGGATCGGGTTGAACAGGCGCACCTCGATCCGCGGATGGCGATCGAGCGAGCGATAGACCGGGTCGTGGTTCAGGACATTGACGTCGTCGAGGAGCATCCGCACGCGCACCCCGCGATCGGCCGCGTCGAGCACCGCCTGAGCCAGCAGACGGCCGGACAGGTCGTCGTCCCAGATGTAATAGAGCAGATCCAGGCTGCGCCCGGCCAGTTGCGCCATCGCCAGACGGATCCGCAGCGCCTCGGCGGCCTCGGGGACCAGCGCCGCGCCATCGCGCGCCGGGTTGTCGGCCTCGACCGGGATCAGCAGAGCGTCGAGCGCACAGCCCTCGCCCGGCGGGATCACCGTCGCTGGGGGACCGGATTTGCGCTTGGCAAAGCGGCCCGCCGACCACAGCGAGACCACCGCCCCCAGCACCAGCACGGCCAGTGCGGCGAGCCCCCAGACCCACCATCCGTTCATGGGGCGAGCCTGAGCCGGGCGCGGATCGGCAGGTGGTCCGAGGCGAGTCGCGCCAGCGGGCTGTCATGCGGCGACAGCTCGGAAATCTCGGCGCGGGTGCAGCCGATGATGCGGTCGAGTGGCAGCATCGGCCGGCCGGCGGGGAAACTGGCTACCGTCTGGGCGCTGGTGACCGCCCGCAACCCGGTCTTGAGCGGCATCAGCGAACAGCCCGGCCCCTGCCGCCATTCGTTCAGGTCGCCCATCATCAATGTCGGTCGGTCCGGGGCGATTTCCTCGGCCAGGCGGTGGGCCTGGGACAGGCGCGACCCTTTCAGCAACCCCAGATGCGCGGCGATCACCCGCAGCGGCTGGCCGGCAAAGCGCAGATCGGCAACGATCGCGCCGCGCGGCTCGAACCCGGGCAGGTCGATGACCCGCGCGTCCTCCAGCTCGGCATTGCGGAACACCAGCAGATTGCCGTGCCAGCCATGCGCCAGATCGCTGAGCCGATCGCTGAGCGGCACCGGCTGCAGCCCTGTGGCCTCGCGCAGCGCATCAAGATCCAGCACACCGCGGCGATCGCCAAAGCGGCGGTCAACCTCTTGCAGCGCCATCAGATCCGCGCCGATCTCGCGGATCACCGCGATCGTGCGATGGGGATCGCGGCGGCGGTCGGCGCCGACGGCCTTGTGCACGTTGTAGGATCCGACAGTCAGTAGGGGACGATGCGGCATCGGGTATTCCGGGCTGGTCCTGCCCCACTATGGAACGATGCGCAGGCCATCGCAATGGCGCGCGGATCAGGGCCCCGCCGCCAGCTGGGCGCGGGCGAACCGCGCCGCCCGCCCGAGGACGCTTTCGGGACGGGCATAGAACACCAGCTGGCCCTGCTCGGGATCCTCGACCAGCGAGAAACGCGCGCTCTGGGCGGCAAAGGCGCGGACGCTGTCGGGGGTAATCACCGAATCCCGGCTGCCGTGGATCAGCAACACCGGGCAGCTGCTTTGCGCCACCAGCGCCGACCAATCGCGGGTGACGTGCCAGGCATCGGTGCGAAACGCCTGCAACCCCTGCGCCACGGTAAAGCGATAGCCGTCGATGATCGCCGCGCCGACATCGCGGTCCTCGATCATCGCCCGGTCCGGGCTGCCCGGGGTATAAAGCGAGGTCATAAACCGATCGGCATCGGCACTGTCGATCTGGGCGATGCCCGCGCGCAGGATCGCCGGCAGAAAGGCCGGGGCAAAGCGTGCGGTATAAGCCACGGCCCGCTGGCGCGCGGTCATCGCCGCGAATTGCTCGACCGAGCGCACCGGAACGCAACCGGCGACATTGACGATCCCCAGCGCCCGGCTGCCCATCCGCGCCGCTGCGGCATAGGCATAGACCGCGCCAGCCATATGCCCCATCAGCAGCGCGCGCTCGATCCCCAGCGCCTTGAGCACGCCGCAGACATCCCGCGCCACCTGTTCGGGCGCCTCGCGGATGCGCGGATCGGCCGGGGCCGGGCCGAAATTCGGCCGCACCGGCGCAATCAACCGGATTCCCGTCGCCGCCAGCCCCGGCCCCAGCCGCCGCGTCACCCCCAGCCCTTCGAGCATGCCGTGCAGGAAGATCACCGGCAGACCGTCCTCGGGGCCGAACAGATGCACCGGCATCACCCGGCCATCCCCCAGATCGACACGGGTTTCCAGCGGGGATTGCTGCCCGGCGTCGCTTTGGCCCTCGTTTCCAGGCCCGTGCAGCACCAGCACCGCGACCAGCCGCATCAATTCCATCTGGCTGCCGGTGCGGGTTTTGGCAAAGACCGACTTCAACTGCGCCTTGAGCGTGTTCATCGACCGGCCGCTGCGCCCGGCGATGGTCTGCAGATCCCCGCCCAGGGTCAGCTCGCGCACCAGATCGGTCTCGCGCGGGGTCAGCCGAAAGGACTCGGCCAGGATTGCCGGCAGCGCCGGTCCCCAGCCGATCGCCAGCGCCCGCATATCCGCAACGAAGCCGTCGCCAGACGGGTCGCGCGCCGTCGTTACCGACACCAGCCCCCCGCCGGGCAGGTTGCCGTCCGGCCCCTGCGCGCCCTCGGCCAGTGACAGCACGACGAATCGCCCCGAAGCCGGTGCGCGCTCGAAGGCTGCCAGAAACCCGTCGAGCCGCAGCGCGCTGTCCGGGTCGAGCGCCTCGCGGATCGAGCACCACGAGGGCGTGGCGCCGAAATAGTCCAACGCCTGCGCCGCCAGAACCTGCACCGACCCGCCGCGCCTGAGCCGCAGCAGCACTGGCGTCGAACCGGTCGTGTCGCCATCCTCGGCCTCGCCGCGGCCCATCCGTTCGAAAAGCGCCATCGCGCGCCGGAAATGCACCTCGATCAGCGGATCGTCGAGGGTCACCGCAGCCTGTCCCTCGGTCACCCGGGGTTCGCCGAGCTGGCGGGCGGCACGGTCGACATAGGCCGACCAGTCCTCCATGAAATCGTCAAAGGATTCCGGCCTGAGCACGACATCATAGATGCTGCCGATCAGGCGGGCGCGATCCGCGTCCAGCCCCTGCGCCGCCGAACCGACGCGCGCCTGTTCCCCCTGATCGTCCATCACCTCGGACCCCCCGCCACGCGTTCCCGACTCTGAAAGGACTACAAACGAAATTGCCGGAAATCTGCACGCATGGCGAGTAAATTTAACCCATTTGGGTGATGAGGCCAGGCCCGAATCCGCCGATAACCGGGCGGATAGATCGTGAAACCTTTCCAGAAATGGTTTTTCGGCGGGCCGCGCGACAGTTGGTTGCGAGCCGTCAACGCACGGATGCGCGTCCGGAGACGTTGGGGGTCAGTTGATCGCAGACCTTGTGCTGACGTTTGTGGCCCGCCGAACCGATCTTCCCCCCGCTCCGAGCCGCGATTATCGTCAGCCCGACACCAGACAGAGGGCCCCGATGCGCGACTTCCAGAAATCCGGCCGTTCCGCGGTCTATGCCGACAACGGAATGGTCGCCACCTCGCACCCGCTGGCGGCACAGGTGGCGGTCGAGCTTCTGCGCGCGGGCGGCAATGCGGTCGACGCGGCGATCGGCGCGGCGGTGCTGCTGGGCCTCTGCGAGCCGCAAATGACCGGGCTCGGCGGCGACTGCTTCGTGCTGCTCAAACCTGCGGGTGACGAGCGCGTGGTGGCGCTGAACGGCTCGGGGCGCGCGCCCGCCGGCCTGAGCGCACCGGCGATGCGCGACCGGGGGCTGTCCGCGGTGCCGGTTTATGGCATCGAATCGGTCACCCTGCCCGGCGCGGTCGACGCCTTCTGCCGGCTGTCTGCCGACTGGGGCCGGCTGGAGCTGGCGCAGGTTCTGGCCCCGGCGATCGGCTATTTCGACGCGGGCGTGCCAGTTGCGCCGCGCGTCGCCCATGACTGGGGCCGGGCCGAGCATTTGCAGGGCGCGGCGCGCGGTCATTTCCTGCCCTGGGGCGCGCCGCCCAACCCCGGCACCCGTTTCGCCCTGCCCGGCCAGGCCGAGGTTCTGCGCCAGATCGCCGCCAAGGGGCGCGCGGGATTCTATGAGGGTGCGGTGGCCGAGGACATGGTCGCCAGCCTGCGCGCGCTCGGCGGCACGCACACGCTCGACGATTTCGCGGCGGTGGCCAGCGACTATTCCGAACCGATCAGCAGCGCCTATCGCGGCGTCGAACTGGTCGAACACGCGCCCAATGGACAGGGCGCGACGGCGAACCTGATCCTGAACATCCTGTCGCAGTTCGACCTGAACGCGATGGACCCGTTCGGCGCCGAACGCACGCATCTCGAGGCCGAGGCGACGCGCCTTGCCTATGACGCGCGCAACCGCTTCCTGGCCGACGCCGATACCACCACGCGCCTTGCGCATATGCTGGCGCCCGAGACCGCCGCGCAGCTGGCCGCGCTGATCGACCCGGGCCGCGCGTTGGCCCAGGTCGCACCGCTGACCGAGGCGATCCACCGCGATACCGTCTATGTCACGGTGGTCGACCGCGACCGCATGGCGGTGTCGCTGATCTATTCGATCTTTCACGGCTTTGGGTCGGGCATGGCCTCGGACCGCTATGGCATCGCCTTCCAGAACCGCGGCGCAGGGTTCTCGCTGGAACAGGGCCACCCGAACGAAGCCGCCGGCGGCAAACGTCCGATGCACACGATCATCCCGGCGATGCTGCGCCGGAACGGGCGGGTGACAATGCCTTTCGGGGTGATGGGCGGGGCCTATCAGCCCTGTGGCCACGCGCGGATCGTCTCGAACCTTGTGGATTTCGGCATGGACCTGCAAACCGCACTGGATGCGCCGCGCGCCTTCGCGGGGCTGTTTTCCGGCCACGACGGGCTGGCGCTGGAAACCGGCTATGCCCCGGCGGTGTTCGACGCCCTCGCAGCCAAAGGCCATACGCTGCGCTGGTCCGACGAACCGCTGGGCGGCGCGCAGGCGATCCATCTTGACGACAGCGGCATCCTGATCGGCGCCTCGGACCCGCGCAAGGACGGCTGCGCACTGGGGTATTGACGCAACCCGTGCCTTTCATCTTGCTGAAAATACGCCCTCGCGCGGCCTGCCACCCGCGCACCTCGCTCAGATCAGCGCCTTGCCCAGCCGCGGCAGACGCGCGCGTTTCATCGCCGCGCGCAACGGTGTGCCGCCAAGGCCGGGCCAGACCCGCGCCACCTCGGCCTCGACCGCGTCACGATGGGCGAGCCACAGATCCATGACGAAATCGTCGGGCGAAACCACTGCCAGCCCGTAATGCGCCGTGGCCCGGCGCGGGAAATCGCGCAGGTTCTGGGTGATCAGCAGATCCGCCCCCCCGGCGATCGCCGAGGCCAGGACATGCCGGTCATGCGGGTCGGGCAGGTCCAGCAGCTCGGGCTGCCCGGCCGGGGCCAGCCCCTGCGGCCAGCGCCGCGCCATCCGCGCCAGCGCCTCGGCGGCGCCGGGTTCGCCGCGCCGGCTGGTGACTGTCAGCCACTCGGCCGCCACCCCGTCCGACCACAAAGGGTCGTAAAGCCCGCGGTCCGCCAGCCCCAGCAGCAGATCGCGCAGGATCGGCGGATACAGCACACAGGTGTCGAGGAACGCCCTAGTCAAGGCGGAAGGCCAGCGCCTTGAGGTATCCGCTTTCTGCCAGTTGCGGCAACATCGGGTGGTCGGGCCCGGCAAACCCGGTGTGGATCAGCTGCGCACGCCGCCCGCCCTTGCCGACGCCGCGCGTGCAGGCCGCGCGGAACTGCGCCAGATCGGCCGCATGCGAGCACGAGCACAGCACCAGATAGCCCCCCGGCGCAACCAGCGGCGCAGCCATCCGCGCCACGCGCTCATAGGCCCTGAGGCCGGCGTCCAGCGCGCCCTTGTGCGGGGCAAAGGCCGGCGGGTCGCAGACCACCAGCTCGAACCGCGCGCTTTCCTCGGCCAGCGCCGCCAGCGCCTCGAACGCATCGGCTTCGCGCACCGCAAAGCGATCACCCAGCCCCGAGGCCCGCGCCCCGGCCTCGGCCAGGTCCAGCGCCGCGGTCGAGCCATCGACCGCCAACGCGCTGGTGGCCCCATTGGCCAGCGCCGCCAGCCCGAAGCCGCCGACATGGCTGAATACGTCCAGAACCCGCCCGCCCCGGCCCAGCCGCGCGGCAAAGGCGTGGTTGTCGCGCTGGTCAAAGAACAGCCCGGTTTTCTGCCCGCCCAGCAGATCTGCCATATAGGTTGCGCCATTCATCGGCACCGGCACCGGGCCGTCCAGCCCACCGGTCAGCACCACGGTTTCCTCGGCCAGCCCTTCGAGGCCCCGCGACCGTCCGGTGCCGTTCTTGATCACCGTCGTCACCCCGGTCACCGCCACCAGCGCCGTAACCAGCGCGTCCAGATGCGCCTCGGCCCAGGCAGCGTTCGGCTGCACCACCGCCGCCGCACCGAACCCGGTCGATGACCACGCCGGGCAGCCCGTCGGCCTCGGCATGCACCAGCCGATAGAACGGCGCCTCATAGAGCCGCTCGCAGCGCAGCGCCCGCGTCAGCCGCTCGGCCAGCCAGTCTACATTGACCTCGGCCTCGGGGTCGCGGTCGATCATCCGGGCGACGATCTTGGATTTCACGTTGACCGTGACCAGCCCCAGCGGCCGGCGCTCGGCATCCTCGAGCACGGCCAGCGCGCCCGGCTCCAGCCCCTGCGTGCGCCGGTCCAGCACCAGTTCATCGGCATAGACCCAAGGGAAGCCGTGGCGCAGCGCGCGGACCTCGGCCTTGGGGCGCAGGCGCACGACCGGGCGGCGGGGGGATTCAACGGACATCGGCGGGTTCCCTGACTGTGATCCCCTCTCCTAGCGCCCCGCCCGCCCGTGCGGAAGGCCAAAGCGACACCGCCCCGCACCGGGAAGTCCCGGGCGGGGCGGCGTGTCGCGGTGGCGCGAAGCTTAGGCGGTGTGGGCGGCCGCGTTGCGGTGCAGACGCGCCGAAATGCTGCGCAGCAGCGATTTCACCATGTCAGCCATCGCACGGGCCTGCATCGCGCGGGCCTGACGCTCGATTTCGAAAGCGTCCAACTGGCTGACAAACTGATAGTTTTCCTGATCTGCGTTCATTGCTCGGTATCCTTTTTGTCATTCGGGGCGGACCCCTCTCATGCCTGCAAAGATATGCCGCACTGCAGCGTTCCGCCAAGAGCCGTTTGCACAAAGCCGCGTTGCACAAGGCGCAAGGCTCTGCCAGTCGCTTGAAGAGTTAGCGATAACGATGTAAAGCCCTGACTATCCCTGCACGAGACCCGACATGGCCACTGATCCCCGTCTGATTGCCGTCACCGACCGCATCATCGCCCGCTCGCGGCCCGAGCGCACCGCCTATCTCGACCGGCTGGACCGCGCGGCCGACCAGGGCCCGGCGCGGGCGCATCTGTCGTGCTCGAACGCGGCGCATGCCTATGCGGCGATGGGCGTGGACAAATCCACGCTGGCAGCGGACCGCGCGCCGAACCTCGGCATCGTCACCGCCTATAACGACATGCTCTCGGCGCATCAGCCCTATCAGGATTACCCGGCCCAGATCCGCGAGACCGCACGCGCGGTCGGGGCCACCGCGCAGGTCGCTGGCGGCGTGCCGGCGATGTGCGACGGGGTGACCCAGGGGCGCACCGGAATGGAGCTGTCGCTGATGTCGCGCGACACCATCGCACTGGCCGCCGCCGTGGCGATGAGCCACGACTGCTTCGACGCCGGGCTCTGGCTGGGGATCTGCGACAAGATCGTGCCGGGGCTGGTGATGGCCGCCGCCGCCTTCGGTCATGTGCCGGCGGTCTTCGTGCCAGCCGGGCCGATGACCTCGGGCCTCGCGAATGACGAAAAGGCCAAGGTCCGCCAGGCCTTTGCCGCCGGTCAGGCGACCCGTGTCGATCTGATGGCCTCCGAGATGGCGGCCTATCACGGTCCGGGCACCTGCACCTTCTACGGCACCGCCAACACCAACCAGATGCTGATGGAGTTCATGGGCCTGCAACTGCCGGGCTCGGCCTTCGTCAACCCCGGCACCGAGCTGCGCGCCGCCCTGACCCGCGCCGCCGTCGCACGCGCAGCGGCGATCACCCGGCAGGGCAACGACTGGCGCCCGGTGGGGCGGATCCTCGACGAACGCGCCTTTGTCAACGGCATCGTCGGGCTGATGGCCACCGGCGGCTCGACCAACCTGATCCTCCACCTGCCGGCGATGGCCCGGGTGGCCGGGATCACCCTCGATCTGCAGGATTTCTCGGATATCGCCGCCATCGTGCCGCTGATGGCCAAGGTCTATCCCAACGGGCTGGCGGATGTGAACCACTTCCACGCGGCCGGCGGGCTGGCCTATCTGATCGGCACCCTGCTCGATGCCGGTCTCCTGCACGACGACGTGGAAACGGTGGCCGGCCCGGGGCTTGCCCGCTACGCAACCGAACCCCGGCTGATCGACGGCGCATTGAGCTGGGTCGAAGGCTCGCGCACCAGCCTCAACGACAAGATCCTGCGCCCGGTCAGCGCCCCGTTCCAGGCGACCGGCGGCTTGACGCAGCTTGCCGGCAACCTCGGCCGGGCGGTGATCAAGACCTCGGCGGTCGACCCCGCCCGCCATGTGATCGAGGCTCCGGCCCGGGTGTTCAGCGACCAGGAGCAGGTCAAGGCCGCGTTCAAGGCCGGCGAGTTCACCGGCGACACGGTGGTCGTGGTGCGTTTCCAGGGACCGCGCGCCAACGGCATGCCGGAACTTCACTCGCTGACCCCGATCCTCGCCGTGCTGCAGGACCGCGGTCTGAAGGTCGCGCTGGTCACCGACGGACGCATGTCGGGCGCCTCGGGCAAGGTGCCGGCGGCGATCCACGTCGCACCCGAGGCCGCGGCCGGCGGCCCGATCGCCCGCCTGCGCGACGGTGATCCGGTGCGCCTCGACGCACGCGCGGGCACGCTGCAGGTTCTCGCCGCAGACTTCGACAGCCGCACACCGGTCACCGCCGACCTCAGTGCGAACGACACCGGCCTCGGACGCGACCTCTTCGCCCGCTTGCGTGGCGGTGCCAGCGATGCCACCCACGGCGCCTCGATCCTGTTCTGACCCCGCAGCAATCCCGCAGCACAGGCCCCGCAGCACAGGCCCATCGTCCCACACCGCCCCATCTTTGCGTCGAAAATATCCTGGGGGGTGAATTCGCGCAGCGAAGAGGGGGGCAAAGCCCCCCTGCCCCACGCAGTGGGAAAAAAGCGCCCCACGCAGTGGACAAGACCGGCCCCGCGCAGCGGCCGGATCGCCCGAGGAGGACGCGCGTCAGCGCGGCGGACGAGGGCGAAACCCCCGCCCCTCAGACCAACCCGGTGGCATAGCGCCGTTCGAGCCAGCGGAACCCCAGTGCGATCAACCCGGCGATCGCCATGTAGACCAGCGCCAGCAGCAAGAGCGGCTCGTAGATGATGAAGGTGTCCTGCCGCACCCGGCTGGCGACCGAATAGATCTCGATCACCGTGATCGTGGCCACCAGCGGCGTCGCCTTCAGCTGCAGCACCGTCTCGCCACCCAGGGTCGGCAGCGCCCGCGCCATCGCCTGCGGCAGCCAGATCCGCCGCAGCACCGACCAGCGGCTGAACCCATAGGCGCGCGCCGCCTCCAGCTGGCCGTGCGGCACCGATTTGAACGCGCCGCGCATCACCTCGCCCTCGTATCCGGCATAGGACAGCGACAGCGCCAGCAGCGCATAGGGCCAGGCCTGCCGCAGATAGGGCCACAGATCCGACTGCCGGATCCAGGGGTATTGCGGAAACAGGCTGCCCAGCCCGTAGTAGATCAGCCAGATCTGCAGCAGCAGCGGCGTGCCCCGCACCACCGTGCAGAACCAGCGCGCCGGCGCCGCCAGCCAGACCGGACCCGCCGCCTGCGCCAGCCCCAGCGGCACCGCCAGCAGAAAGCCGATCAGCGTCGACAGAACCAGCAGCCACAGGGTCCGCCAGAGCCCCGCCAGCCCCAGTTCCCAATACCGTGGGATCCAGTCCCAGCGCAGCGTCATGCCAGCCCAGACCACCAGCGCCAGCGCCAGCGCGAGCAGCCCCAGCCGGTGCGGTTGCAGCAGCGCCCGGATCATGCCCGCGCCCCCGCCTGTCCGCGCCGGAAATGCGCCTCGATCCAGCTGAACACCTTGCCGGAAATCAGTGTCATCAGCAGATAGATTGCGCCCGAGGCCAGGAAGAAGGTAAAATAGGCCCGCGTCGACGAGGCCGCCTGCCGGGTTTCCAGCGTCAACTCGCTGAACCCGACGATCGCCAGCAGGGCGGTGTCCTTGGTGGCGATCAGCCACAGGTTCGACAGACCCGGCAGCGCCAGCGGCAGCATCGCCGGAAAGGTCACCCGGCGAAAGGTCTGAACCCGGCTCATGCCATAGGCCCGGGCGGCCTCGATCTGGCCGCGTGGCACCGACTGGATCGCGCCCCGCAGCACCTCGGTCGCATAGGCCCCCTGCACGATCCCCAGAACGCCGATTCCCGCCGCCAGACCGGAAATCTCGATCGGGCGATAGCCGAAGGCGCGCAGCGCCTGGTTCAGCAGATCGGTGCCGGCGTAATAGAGCAGCAGGATCAGGATCAGCTCGGGCACCGCGCGCACCACGGTGGTATAGACCGCCAGCAGATCCCGCGCGACCGGCCCGCCGCCCAGCTTGCCCAGGGCACCGCCGACCCCGATCACGCAGCCCAGTGAAAACGCCCCGAAGGCGATGATCAGCGAGCTCGCCGCGCCCCGCAGCAGGTTGCCACCCCAGCCCGGCGGTTCCAGAGCCAGCAGCGCGGCCGAGGCTTCAAGCCCCGGCCACAGCTGGGTCAGCCACTCGGGCACCCGTTAGTGACCGTAGATCGAGGTCGCGAAATACCGCGCCGTGATCTCGTCATAGGTGCCGTCCGCGAGGATCGCCGCGATGCCGCGGTTGAAGGCTTCGCGCAGCGCGTCGTCGCCCTTGCGCACGCCCACGCCGACCCCCGATCCGAGGATCGATTCATCCATCGCCACGGTGCCCTTGACCTCGCAGCAGGCACCCGCGTCGCTGCTCAGGAAATCGTCCATTGCCAGGCTGTCGGCCTGGGTGGCGTCGATCCGCCCGGCTGCGAGATCCTGGTTGGCCTCGTCCTGGGTCTGATAGGTGCGGATTTCGGTCTGGCCCTCGAAATAGGCCTGGGCATAGGCTTGGTGGATGGTCGACACCTGCACGCCCAGAACATGACCGGCCAGCCCCTCGGGGGTCGCGTCCATCGCCATGTCGCGCTGCCCGACGATCACCGTCGGCGTGTTGTAGTAGGGATCCGAGAAGTCGATGGTCTGCAGGCGGTCCTCGGTGATCGACATCGAGGCCATGATCGCGTCGATCCGCCCCGAGACCAGCGCCGGGATGATGCCGTCCCAGGCGGTCGGCGTCAGTTCGCAGTCGAGTTCGGCGGCGGCGCAGACCGCCTCCATGATCTCGACTTCCCAACCGACCCAGTTGCCGGCCGCATCGGGGGACGCAAAGGGCGGATAGGGTTCGGCGGCAACACCCACCCGCACCGGATCGGCGGCGGCTGCGCCGGCCAGGAGGGCCAGCGCCGAGGCGGTCAGGATCAGTTTCTTCATGGTGGTCTCTCCTGTTGCATGAGCGCCTTTGGCGCCTGTTATATGCTCAGCCTATGCGGCGTTCGCCGGCTTTGCACGTCTTAATTCAGGCTTGTAGAAGGTCAGTTTCCTCGCAATTATGCAACTGTATAATTCAGGAGCACGGCATGGCATACGGTGCAGAAGATCGCGGCAAACCACTGGCGCGGGTGATGATGCGCGCGCCGGGTCCGGCGATGGCCGCGGCAGACCCTGCCGCCTGGCACTATGGCCCGGGATTCGATCCCGCCCGCGCCGAAGCCCAGCACGCGGCCCTGGCGGGCATCGTCGCGGATTCGGGCGCGCGGATCCATTGGATTCCGTCGGCCGCAGACGGGCTGTCGGATGCGGTTTTCGTGCAGGATCCCTCCTTTGTCACCCGGGCCGGGGCGGTGGTGCTGAACATGGGCAAACCGCTGCGCCGGGGCGAGCCCGCGCTGCATGTCGCCGCCTATGAGGCGCTGGGGGTTCCGGTGATCGGCCAGCTGACCGGCGATGCCACCGCCGAATCCGGCGACATGGTCTGGATCGACCCACAGACCCTGGCCGTCGGCCGCGGCGCGCGCACCAACCAGGCCGGGATCGACGCGCTGACGGGGATCCTCGCGCCGCATGGCATCCGGGTTTTGGCCTATGACCTGCCCTATTGGACCGGGCCCGAGGCCTGCCTGCATCTGATGTCGCTGATCTCGCCGCTGGCGCCGAAAATGGCGCTGATCCACGCACCGCTGATGCCCTATGCCCTCTGGGCCGATCTGACCGCGCGGGGATGGACGTTGCTGCACGCCCCCGAGGATGAATTCGCGGCCTCGAACGGGCTCAGCCTGAACGTGCTGATGCTGGCGCCGCAGGACGTGGTGATGGTCGCGGGTTTCCCCAAGACCCGGGCGCTGATGGAGGCCCACGGCTGCCGGGTGCAGGTGTTCGAGGGCGACGCCCTGTGCATCGCCTGCGAGGGCGGGCCGACCTGCCTGACCCGGCCCGTGCTGCGTGCGGATCACCGATGACCAACATCCGCCGCCCCTATGTCCGTGCCGGCGAAGAAACGCGCCGCAGCGCGCTGATCGACGCCACGCTGGACCTGATCGCCGAGGGCGGTCCGCAGGCCGCAACGGTGCGCGCCATCGCCCTGCGCGCGGGCGTCACCCCCGGGTTGATCCGGCACTATTTCGCCACCAAGGAGGATCTGGTCGCCGCGGCGCATGGCGTGCTGATGGCCGGGCTGACCGAGGCGGCGGCAGCGCGGCTCGACGAATTGCCCGACGACCCGCTGACCCGGCTGGCGGGGTTCGTCGCGGCTTCGGTCTCGCCGCCGGTGACGGATCCGCGCGCGGTGGCGCTCTGGGCGGCCTCGATGCATCTGGTGCCACGCGACCCGGCGATGCGGGCGGTGCACGAATCGACCTATCTGGCGTTCCGCGACAGGCTGCAGCGGCTGATCGCGGCGGCGCTGGCGCAGGCCGGCCGCCCGGCCGACGAGGCCCGAAATCTGGCGATCGCCGGCAATGCCCTGCTGGACGGTCTGTGGATCGAGGCGGGCGCCCTGCCCGATCATTTCACCGCCGATGAGCTGAAATCCATTGCACTTGGCGCCTTCTCGCGCCTACTCACACTGGAACTCCCCGAGGTCTGACATGAAGTATGCCGCCGTCACGGAACAGCTCGCCGGTCTGGGCTCGGACAAATGGGCGCTCAGCATCGCCGCCTCGGCGCGCATCGCCGCCGGGCAGCCGGTGATCAACCTGACCATCGGCGAACCCGATGTCGGCACGCCGCAGGATCTGATCGACACCGCCTGCGCTGCGATGCAGGCCGGGCGCACCGGATATTCCAACGGGCGTGGCGAGGCCTCACTGCTCGACGCGCTGTCGGCGCGCTATACCCGCCGGCTGAACCGGCCCTTTGGCCGCGACCGTTTCCTGTGCCTGCCTGGCACCCAGACCTCACTTTACGTCGCGCTGAACGCGATGTGCGATGCGGGCAGCGAGGTGATCCTGGGCGATCCGCTCTATGCCACCTACGAAGGGCTGGTGCGCTCGTCCGGCGCGGTGCCCGTGCATGTGCCGCTGCACCCCGAACACGGGTTTCGCCTGCAGGCCGCCGATGTCGCCGAGGCGATCACCGAGCAGACGCGGGTGATCTTCCTCAACACCCCGCACAACCCGACCGGCGCGATCCTGCGCCCCGAGGAACTGGCGGCGATCGGTGCGCTGGCGCGCGAGCACGACCTGTGGATCCTCTCGGACGAGGTCTATGGCGATCTGACCCATGACGGGCGGCCGTTCACCTCGGCGCTGACCGATCCCGCGTTCGAGGAGCGCACGGTGGTCACGGCCTCGATCTCGAAAAGCCACGCCGCGCCCGGGTTCCGGTCGGGCTGGCTGGCCGGGCCCGCCGACTTCACCCGCCGGGCGCTGCCCCTGTCCGAAACGATGCTGTTCGGCTCGCAACCCTTCATCGCCGACATGACCGCGCGCGCCGTGTCCGGCCCGCCGGTGCTGGCCCAGCAGATGGCGGCGCGGATGGCGCGGCGCGCGGGGATCATCCACGCGGCCCTCGACGGGGTTGCCGGGCTGCGCGTCCTGCGCCCCGAGGCCGGGATGTTCGCGCTGCTCGACATCCGTGCGCTGTCGGCCGATTCCCAGGCCTTTGCGCTCGCGCTGCTCGAGGCGACCGATGTTGCGGTGATGCCCGGCGCATCCTTCGGCACAGCCTTCGAGGGCTGGCTGAGACTGGCGCTGAACGCCTCGGATGCCGACACCGCCGAGGCCTGCAGCCGCATCGCCGCCCACGCGAGCCGGTTGGCCGTATGAAGACCGTTGCGCAAGTCCTTGTAGATTGGCTGAAATCCCTGGAGGTCCAGGTGGTTTTCGGGATCCCCGGCGTGCACACGATCGAGCTGTATCGCGCCCTCGCCGGATCCGGCATCCGCCATGTCACCCCGCGCCACGAGGCCGGGGCCGTGTTCATGGCCGACGGTTATTCCCGGGTCTCGGGCCGGTTCGGGGTGGCGCTGGTGATCACCGGACCCGGGGTGACCAACGCCCTGACGCCGATGGCGCAGGCGCGCGCGGATTCGGTGCCGCTTCTGGTGATTTCCGGGGTCAACCGGCGCGAGACGCTAGGCAAAGGCCTGGGCGAATTGCACGAACTGCCCGACCAGCGCGCCCTGACCCGAACCCTGGGCCCGGCGCTGCATCTCGACGATCCCAAGGCACTGCCGGGTCTTCTGGGGGCGGCGGGGCGCGCCCTGACCAGCGGGCGCGGCGCTCCGGTGCATATCGAGATCCCGCTCGATCTGATGGCTGCGCCCGCCCCGGCAGCGGCACCGCTGGCCCCCGCCGTCTCGCCCCATCCCGATATTGCCAAGGCCCGCGCGCGCATCCGGCAGGCCAGACGCCCGGTGATTCTGGCCGGCGGCGGCTGCCGCAAGGCCGGCCCCCAGCTGCAGGCCCTGGCCGAGGCGATGGGCGCGCCGGTCGTCCTGACGGTGAACGCGCGCGGGTTGATGCACGGCCATCCGCTGGCGGTTCCGGCCAGCCCCTCGCTGGACCCGGTGCGGGCGCTGATCCGGGGCGCGGACCAGATCCTCGCGATCGGCACCGAACTGGGCGCGACCGATTACGACATGTATAAGGATGGCGGCTTTCCCGACATCCACGGCATGATCCGCATCGACATCGACGGTGCGCAGCTGACCCGGCACTATGCGATGATCACCTTGCAGGGCGACGCCGCCGAACTGTTGCCCGGACTTGCCCCCTCGAGCCCGGCGCCGGACGGGGCCGAGCGCGCCGCCGAGACCCGCAAGGCCGCGCTGGCCGCGCTGACCCCCGACTACCGCGCCGAGGTCGGCCTGCTGAACCGGATCAGCGCGGCGCTGCCGCAGGCGGTTCTGATCGGGGATTCGACGCAGATCGCCTATGCCGGCAACCTCTATTTCGACGCACCGCGCCCCGGCGGCTGGTTCAACGCCGCAACCGGCTTTGGCGCCCTGGGCTATGGCCCCTGCGCGGCCGTTGGCGCCGCCTTTGCCGCGCGCGGAAAGGTGGTGTGCCTGACCGGCGACGGCGGGTTGATGTTCCATCCCGGCGAGTTGATGACGGCGCGCGATGAAGGGCTCGACGTGGATTTCGTGGTCTTCAACAACCACGGCTTTGGCGAGATCGCCGCGGCGATGCGCGAGGCCGGTGCCGAGGTGATCGGCTGCACCCCCTCCGCCCCCGATTTCGAGGCCCTCGCCCGCGCCTTTGGCCTGCGCTATACGCGCGGCGACGACGAGGGGTTACCGGCGCTGCTGGCCGGTGGAAAAGGTCCGCGACTGATCGAGATAGAGCGCCCGAAAGTGCAGTGAAACAGGGACTTGCCTTGCTGCAAAAATGTCTGACCATAAAATGTCAGTCTTTTGTTTTCCGGGCAGATATGGTCATTCTGGCAGAGTTATCCACAAGACAAAGCGCCCCGGACCGTCGGATCCGGGGCGCTTGATTGTCTGGGTTTGGCCCGCGGTCAGCCGGCAGACGAGGCGTTCTGACTTTTCGCCTCGGTGTAGATCATCAGCGGCTTGGCGCCCGACGTCACCGCCTCTTCGTTGACCACCACCTCTTCGACGTTCTCCATGCCCGGCAGTTCGAACATGGTATCCAGCAGAATATCCTCCATGATCGAGCGCAGCCCCCGCGCACCGGTCTTGCGCGCGATCGCCCGGCGCGAGATGGCGCGCAGCGCGTCATCGGTAAAGGTCAGCTCGGCGCCCTCGATTTCGAACAGGCGCTGATATTGCTTGACCAGCGCGTTCTTGGGCTCGGTCAGGATGGTGACCAGCGCGTCCTCATCGAGGTCGGTCAGCGTGGCGACCACCGGCAGACGGCCGACGAATTCCGGGATCAGGCCGAATTTCAGCAGATCCTCGGGTTCGAGCTGCTGCAAGGATTCCCCGATCGTGCGCTTGCTCTCGTCCTTGACGTCGGCGCCAAAGCCGATCGCCGTGCCCTTGTTGCGCTGCGCGATGATGCGCTCCAGCCCGGCAAAGGCCCCGCCACAGATGAACAGGATGTTCGTCGTATCGACCTGCAGGAATTCCTGCTGCGGATGCTTGCGCCCGCCCTGCGGCGGCACCGAGGCGACGGTGCCCTCCATCAGCTTCAGAAGCGCCTGCTGCACCCCTTCGCCCGACACGTCGCGGGTGATCGAGGGGTTGTCGGACTTGCGGGTGATCTTGTCGACCTCGTCGATATAGACGATGCCGCGCTGCGCGCGCTCGACGTTGTATTCGGACGCCTGCAGCAGTTTCAGGATGATGTTCTCGACATCCTCACCGACGTAACCGGCCTCGGTCAGGGTGGTGGCGTCGGCCATCGTGAAGGGCACATCGAGGATCCGTGCCAGCGTCTGCGCCAGCAGCGTCTTGCCGCAGCCGGTCGGGCCGATCAGCAGGATGTTCGACTTCGACAGCTCGACCTCACCGGCCTTGCCTGCCTTGCCCGAGAAGCTGAGACGTTTGTAATGGTTGTGCACCGCGACGGACAGCACCCGCTTGGCGCGTTCCTGGCCGATCACATAGTCGTCCAGCACCTTGCAGATATCCGCGGGTGTCGGCACCCCGTCGGTCGATTTGAAGCCCGACCCCTTCGTCTCCTCGCGGATGATGTCCATGCACAGCTCGACACATTCGTCGCAGATGAACACGGTCGGACCCGCGATCAGCTTGCGCACCTCGTGCTGGCTTTTGCCGCAGAAGGAACAATACAGCGTGTTCTTGCTGTCATTGCCGGAGGAATGAGCCATTCGACACCTCGTGCTCGGGATCTGTTTCGGGCCTTCTGACGGGCCTTTGGGGCAAGGTTAGGCCAGCATGGGGGCGGGGACAATGGCAAAAACGCCACGCCCCCGCCGGGGTCGGTTACGATGCGGCGCCGCCGGCGGCGTCACGGGCGGTCAGGATCTGGTCGATCAGCCCCCAGTCCTTGGCGGCCTCAGGCGTCATGAAGTTGTCGCGTTCCAGCGCGGCTTCGACCTTTTTCAGGGTCTGACCGCAATGTTTGACATAAATCTGGTTCAGCCGCTCTTTCAGGTCCAGGATCTCGCGTGCGTGGATCGAGATGTCGGTGGCCTGGCCCTGGAACCCGCCCGAGGGCTGGTGCACCATGATCCGGCTGTTGGGCAGCGAGAAGCGCATGCCGGGTTCGCCCGCGGCCAAGAGCAGCGACCCCATCGACGCCGCCTGCCCGATCACCATCGTCGAGACCTTGGGCCGGATGTATTGCATCGTGTCATAGATCGACAGGCCGGCGGTGACGACACCGCCCGGGCTGTTGATATACATCGCGATTTCCTTCGACGGGTTCTCGGCCTCGAGGTGCAGAAGCTGGGCGACGATCAGCGTCGCCATGCCGTCATGCACCGGGCCGGTGACGAAGATGATCCGCTCCTTGAGCAGGCGCGAGAAGATGTCATAGGCGCGTTCGCCACGGCTGGTCTGTTCGACCACCATCGGAACGAGGTTCATGTAGGTCTCAATCGGATCGCGCATCGCTCGGGCCTCGCTGCTGTGTCAGAGGTTTCACGTTAGGGGTCAAACCTTGCCCAAGACTTAGCCCGCCGCACACCCCCCCGCAAGGGGCGCAGCCCTGCGCTTTTTCGCGAGCACCGATCCGCCATCGCCCTTGGGGGAAACGACGCGGCGCCTACAAGAGTGTGGACATTCGATCCAAAGACATATTCGATACTGTCTATGGGTTCCGTTGCACGAGAACCGGGAGGACTACCGATGCGCCAACCCGCGCCCAACCTGTCGCCGGCGATTTCCGACGAGGTGCGCCGCACGACGTGCTACATGTGCGCCTGCCGCTGCGGCATCAACGTGCATATGAAGCACGGCGAGGTCGCCTATATCGAGGGCAACCGCGACCACCCGGTCAACAAGGGCGTGCTCTGCGCCAAAGGGTCGTCGGGGATCATGCAGCACCTCAGCCCGGCGCGGCTGCGAAAGCCGCTGAAGCGGGTGGGCGAGCGCGGCTCGGGCGCGTTTCAGGAAATCGAGTGGGACGAGGCGCTGGACCTGGCGGTCAGCTGGCTGAAACCGCTGCGCGAGACCGCGCCCGAGAAGCTGGCCTTCTTCACCGGCCGCGACCAGTCGCAAAGCCTGACCGGCTGGTGGGCGCAGGCCTATGGCACGCCGAACTATGCCGCGCATGGCGGCTTCTGCTCGGTCAACATGGCCGCCGGCGGGATCTACACGATGGGCGGCGCGTTCTGGGAATTCGGCCAGCCGGACTGGGATCGCACCCGGCTGTTCATGATCTTCGGCGTTGCCGAGGACCACGATTCCAACCCGATCAAGATGGGGCTGGGCAAGCTGAAGAAACGCGGCGCGCGGGTGATCGCGGTCAACCCGGTGCGCACCGGCTATAATGCGGTGGCTGACGACTGGCTGGCGGTGACGCCGGGCACCGACGGGCTGCTGATCCTGGCGCTGATCCACGAGCTGTTCCGGCTGGGCAAGATCGACCTCGACTATCTGATGCGCTACACCAACGCGCCCTTCCTGGTGAAAGGCGAGGACGGCGCCGAAAAGGGCCTCTTCCTGCGCGACGCCCAGGGCACGCCGATGGTGCTCGACCGCCGCACCGGCCACCCGATGGCCTGGAACGCCGAGGGCGTGCAGCCCGATCCGGCCGCCGAATGGCAGGGGCACAAGACCGTGCTGCGGCTGATGGCCGAACGCTATCTGACCCCCGACCATGCCCCCGAGGCCGTGGCCGAACGCACCGGCATCGCGGCCGAGCGCATCCGCGCGGTGGCGGCGGAACTGGCCCGCGTCGCCTTCGAGGAAGAGGTGGTGATCGACCAGCCCTGGACCGATTTCCGCGGCCAGCGGCACGAGAAGATGATCGGCCGGCCCGTCAGCTTCCACGCGATGCGCGGGATCTCGGCCCATTCCAACGGCTTCCAGACCGCGCGCGCGCTGCATGTGCTGCAGATCCTGCTGGGATCGGTGGAAACCCCCGGTGGCTATCGGTTCAAGCCGCCCTACCCCAAACCGATGGACTCGCACCCCAAGCCCCACGCCGGCGTCTCCCCCGGCAAGCCGCTGGACGGCCCGCACCTGGGCTATCCCCTCGGCCCCGAACACCTGCTGATCAACGAAGACAACACCGCCAAGCGCATCGACAAGGCCTTTACCTGGGAAAACCCGCTGTCGGCCCACGGGCTGATGCATATGGTGATCTCGAACGCGCATGCGGGCGATCCCTACCGGATCGACACACTGTTCCTCTACATGGCGAACATGGCGTGGAACTCGACGATGAACACGTCCGAGGTGATGCGCATGCTCACCGACAAGAACCCGGACGGCAGCTATGTCATCCCGCATATCCTCTATTCCGACAGCTATTCCTCGGAAATGGTCGCCTTTGCCGATCTGGTGCTGCCGGATACGACCTATCTGGAACGCCACGACTGCATCAGCCTGCTCGACCGCCCGATCGGCGAGCCCGACAGCATGAACGACGCGATCCGCTGGCCGGTGGTTGAGCCCGACCGCGACGTGCGCGGCTTCCAGACGGTGCTGCTGGATCTGGGTGCGCGGCTGGGCCTGCCCGGCATGGTGACCGAGGACGGCACGCCCAAGTTCAAGGATTACGCCGACTATATCGTCAACCACCAGCGCCGCCCAGGGGTCGGCCCGCTGGCCGGCTGGCGCGGCAATGGCGAAGGCTCTGGCCGGGGCGATCCGAACCCCGATCAGCTGAACCGCTATATCGAGAATGGCGGGTTCTTCACCGACCACATCCCGATGGAGGCGCAGTTCTTCAAGCCCTGGAACATGGCCTATCAGACCTGGGCGGTGGAGCGCGCGCTGTTCGACGCGCCGCAGCCCTATCTGTTCAACCTCTACCTCGAACCCCTGCGCAAGTTCCAGCTGGCGGCCGAGGGGCATGGCGAACGGCAGCCCCCCGACCATCTGCGCGAGCGCATCAAGCGCACGCTGGACCCGCTGCCGGTCTGGTATCCGCCCTTCGAGGACGAGCGCGTCAGCCCGGACGACTTCCCGCTGCACGCGCTGACCCAGCGCCCGGCGGCGATGTATCACTCCTGGGGCACGCAGAACGCCTGGCTCAGGCAGATCCACGGCATGAACCCGCTCTATGTCCCGCGCAAGGTCTGGGATGAGCACGGCTTTGCCGAAGGCGACTGGGCTTACCTCACCTCGGCGCATGGCCGCATCAAGGTGCCGGTCGCGCGGATGGATGCGCTCAACGACCACACGGTCTGGACCTGGAACGCGATCGGCAAGCGGCGCGGGGCCTGGGCGCTGGACGAAAAGGCACCCGAGGCGGAAAAGGGGTTCCTGCTGAACCACCTCATCAGCGAATTGCTGCCGGAACAGGGTGACGGCCTCAGATGGGCCAACTCGGACCCGGTCACCGGCCAGGCCGCCTGGTTCGACCTGCGCGTGAAGATCGAGAAAGCGCCGCGCCACGGGCCTTCCGAACCCGCGCACCCGGCGCAGAAATCGCCCGTGGGCCGGGGCCCCGCGACCGTCGCGCGCCATAGCTGAGGACAGGACCATGCCCTTTCATCTTGCCTCAAATACGCATGCCCCGCACGCCACCCGCGTGCGGCCCGGGATCGAGGTGCACCCATGACCGCCCTGCCCGCCTCCACCCCCAGGAAGATGGGGCTGGTGATCGACCTTGACACCTGCGTCGGCTGCCATGCCTGCGTGACAGCCTGCAAGGGCTGGAACACGGAAAACTACGGCGCACCGCTGTCCGATACCGACGCCTATGGAGCAGACCCGGTCGGCACATTCCTGAACCGCGTCCATTCCTACGAGGTCACGCCGGCCGAGGGCACGCCCTTTACCGTGCATTTCCCGAAATCCTGCCTGCATTGCGAGGATGCGCCCTGCGTCACCGTCTGCCCGACCGGCGCCAGCTACAAGCGCGCCGAGGATGGGATCGTGCTGGTCAACGAGGACCATTGCATTGGCTGCGGCCTGTGCGCCTGGGCCTGCCCCTACGGCGCGCGCGAACTCGACGCCGTGGCGGGGGTGATGAAGAAATGCACGCTCTGCGTCGACCGCATCTATAACGAGACCCTGCCCGAGGTCGACCGCCTGCCCGCCTGCGTGCGCACCTGCCCGGCCGGCGCGCGCCATTTCGGCGACCTTGCCGATCCCGGCAGCGCCGTCAGCCGGCTGGTGGCCGAACGCGGCGGCATGGACCTGATGCCCGAACAGGGCACGCGGCCGGTGAACAAATACCTGCCGCCGCGTCCGCGCGACGCGCTGACCGCCACCCCCGCCGCCACCCCTGCTGACCCCTCGACCGAGGGGCTGGGCGGGTTCCTTGGCTGGATCGACCGGACATTGGCGAGGTTCTGATGCATCCCGCACCTTCCATCATCCTCTTCACCACGATCTCGGGCCTGGGACTGGGACTGCTGGCCTTCCTCGGCATCGGCATGATCGAACCGACGGGCCTCGCCGCCTTCCTCTGGTTCACGCTGGGCTACGGGCTGACGCTGGTCGGGCTGGCCTCCTCCGCGTTCCACCTCGGCCACCCCGAGCGCGCGCTCAGGGCCTTCACCCAGTGGCGCACCTCGTGGCTGTCGCGCGAGGCAGTGCTGGCGGCGGTGGCGATGCTGGTCCTGGCCCCGCACGCCATCGGGCTGATCTTTTTCAACCGGCCCTTGACCGGGTTCGGAATCATCGGCGGGTTGCTGGCGCTGCAAACGGTGCTGGCAACCTCGATGATCTATGGCCAGCTGCGCACCGTGCCGCGCTGGAACCACTGGACCACACCGACGCTGTTCCTGATCTCGGCGATCACCGGCGGCGCGCTGTTGTCCGGCCTGCCGTTCCTGTCGCAGATGTTGCTGGCCTGGCTAGCGGTGGCGATGGTGCTGCACTGGATCCTGGGCGACAGCCGCTTTGCCGCCTCGGGCTCGACCCTGGGCAGCGCGACCGGTCTGGGCGCGCGCGGCGCGGTGCGCCAGCTGGAGCCACCGCACACCGGCACCAATTACCTGCTGCGCGAGATGGCCTATGTCGTCGCACGCCGCCATGTCGTGCCGCTCAGACTGATCGCGCTCTTGGCTGCCTGTGTCCTGCCCTCGGTTCTGCTGTGGATCGCGCCCTTTTCGCTGCCCGCCATCGCCGCCGCCATCCTGCTGCACATCCTCGGCATGCTGACCGCGCGCTGGCTGTTCTTCGCGCAGGCCGAGCACGTCGTCGGCCTCTATTACGGCGTGCGCTGAAACGGAAAACGGAGGCCAGAGCCCCCGTTTTTCGACTGGTTCATTTTCGTCCGGCTCAGCGGCCTTCGAATTTCGCCGGTCGTTTTTCCAGAAAGGCCATGACCCCCTCGCGGAAGTCGCGGGTCGTCCCCATCTCTTCCTGCAGCCGTGCCTCGGTATCCAGCTGCGCGTCCAGGTCGCTGGTCATACTGGCCCGCAGCGCATGCTTGATCGCGCCATAGGCCAGCGTCGGCCCGTTGGCGATCTGTTCGGCGCGCCGGCGCCATTCGGCGGCGAACTGGTCATCCGGCACCGAGGCCCAGATCAGCCCGGTCCGCGCGGCCTCGTCGGCCTCGACCTTTTCGGCAAACAGCGCCTGCCCCATCGCCCGGGCAAAGCCCACCAGACGCGGCAGCCAATAGGTGCCGCCGGCATCCGGGATCAGGCCGATCCGGCTGAAGGCTTGCAGGAAATAGGCCGACTGCGTGGCGATCACCACATCCGCTGACAGCGCCAGGTTCGCCCCGGCCCCGGCAGCCGCGCCGTTCACCGCCGAAATCACCGGCACCGGGCAGTCATAGATCGCCCGCAACATCGGTTCGTATTCCTCGCGCAGCGTCCGGCCGAGGTCGATTTCCGCAACCGACACCCCGTCGCCCAGATCCTGGCCCGAGCAGAACGCCCGCCCCTCGCCGGTGATCACCACGACCCGCGCGCGCTGGCCGAGATCACGCACCGCGGCCGTAATCTCGGCGCGCATCTGCGCGTTGAGCGCGTTCATCAGCGTCGGGCGGTTCAGCGTGATCAGGCCGATGCCGCCCTCTTCGGTCACGTTCAGGGTCTGATAGATCATCGCGGCTCCTCGTCCTTGTCTGTTGCGCGCAGACTATCCGCAGGCCCGGCCCTTGGCAAAGGCGCAACCTTGCGTCACGAGGCCGTTTTCGTCACCGGTCGAGGATCTCGCGCAGCCGCGCTTCTTCTTCCGCGCTGAGCGCCGCGGTGTCGCCCG
This sequence comes from Rhodobacter sp., assembly GCA_020637595.1. Taxonomy (GTDB): domain Bacteria; phylum Pseudomonadota; class Alphaproteobacteria; order Rhodobacterales; family Rhodobacteraceae; genus Pararhodobacter. Next base: position 495,789 of record JACKKE010000001.1, read on the forward strand.
CCGCGCGCCGCCGCCGAAAGGCCAGCGCCGCCAGCCCCAGCCCCGCCACCAGCAGGATCGGCCCCGACCACCACAGCACCAGATTCGAGCCCGTCGCCCGCGGGTTCAGCAGCACATATTCCCCGAACCGGTCGACCATATACTGGATCGCCTGCGCATTGGTGTCGCCCGCCACCAGACGCTCGCGCACCATCAGGCGGATGTCACGGGCGATCTCGGCGTTCGAATCGTCGACGCTCTCGTTGCGGCAGACGACGCAGCGCAGTTCTGCGGTGATCTCGCGTGCGCGGGCTTCCAGTGCCGGATCCGAGAGCACCTCGTCGGGTTGCACGGCGAGGGCCGGCGTTGCGGCCAGCATCAGGGCCAGGATCAGCGCGCGCATCGTCTCACTCCGCCGGGGTTGCCGCAGCCGGCGCCTTGCGCGCGCCCGCCGCCACCCGGAACCGCCGGTCGCTGAGCGAAACCAGACCGCCGATCGCCATCAGAATCGCCCCGCCCCAGAGCCAGTTGGCAAAGGGCTTGATGTAGGTCCGCAATGCCCAGCCGCCGCCATCCTGCGGGTCACCCAGGGCCAGATAGACGTCGCGGGTCAGACCATAGTCGATCGCAGCCTCGGTCGTCGGCATACCGGCGGCGGGATAGACGCGCTTTTCCGGGTCCAGCAGCGCCACCAGATCGCCGTTGCGGCGCACTTCGACATGGCCCGTCTGCGAAATATAGTTCGGCCCCTGCACGCGCTCGACCCCGGTCAGGGTGAACTCATAGCCGTTGTGCTCGAAGGTCTCGCCCACCTGCGCCACCCGAATGTCCTCGGTCGACCAGCCCAGCACCGCGGCGACAGCAAAGATCGTGATCCCCAACCCGGCATGCGACAGGGCCTTGCCCCAGTCGGCACGCGGCAAACGGGCAATCCGGCGCAGACGCAGCCCAATGGCCCCACGGCCGCCGCGCTGCCACAGATCGGTCAGCGCCCCGACCACCACCCAGACCCCCAGCGCCACGCCCACCGGCGCCAGCGCACTGCGCCCTGTCTGCAGCGCAAAGGTCAAAGCCCCCAGTGCCACCGCCAGCGCGGCCACGCCGACCATCGACCGCGCGGCCTTGCCCAGCCGTCCGCGCTTCCACGGCAGCACCGCACCAATCGGCAGGGCCACGGCGATCGCCACCATGAAGGGCGTGAAGGCCGCGTTGAAGAAAGGCGCGCCGACCGACAGGACGCGGCCAAAGGCCAGCTCGGACAACAGGGGCCACATCGTGCCGACAAAGACGACAAACGACGCGACCGCCAGCAGCACGTTGTTCAGCACCAGCGCCGATTCGCGGCTGACCAGCGAGAAGACGCCGCGCGATTCCATCGCCGCGCCGCGGATCGCGAAGAGGGTCAGCGCGCCACCGACGAAGAAGGCAAAGATCAGCAGGATGAACACCCCGCGCTCAGGGTCCGAGGCAAAGGCATGCACCGAGGTGATGACGCCCGAACGCACGATGAACGTGCCCATCAGCGAAAAGCCGAAGCCGAGGATCGCCAGCAGCACGGTCCAGGCCTTCAGCGTCTCGCGCTTCTCGACGACGATCGCCGAATGCAGCAGCGCCGTCGCAAAGAGCCAGGGCATGAAGCTGGCGTTCTCGACCGGATCCCAGAACCAGAACCCGCCCCAGCCCAGCTCATAGTAAGCCCACCACGACCCCAGCGCGATGCCGACGGTCAGAAAGATCCAGGCGGCCAGCGTCCAGGGCCGCACCCAGCGCCCCCAGGCGCCATCCACCTTGCCCTCGATCAGCGCGGCCACGGCAAAGCTGAACGCCATGCTCAGGCCGACATAGCCGAGGTAGAGGAAGGGCGGATGAAAGGCGAGGCCCGGATCCTGCAGCAACGGGTTCAGGTCGCGCCCGTCAAAGGGCGGAAAACCCGACCGCAGGAACGGGTTCGAGGTGAACAGCATGAAGGCCAGAAAGGCCGCGCCGATCGACCCCTGCACGCCCAGCACCCGCGCCTGCAGCGTGGCGGGCAGATTGCCACCGAACCAGGCCGCGCAAGCCCCGAACAGCGACAGGATCAGCACCCAGAGCAGCAGCGAGCCCTCGTGATTCCCCCAGACGCCCGAGATCTTGTAGAGCATGGGCTTGAGCGTGTGCGAATTGCCCACGACCAGCGCGACCGAGAAATCCGAGGTCACGAAGGCCCAGGTGAGTGCGCCGAAACTCAGTGCGATCAGCACGAATTGCGCGCTGGCCATCGGCCCGGCGGCGGCCATCCAATCGGCCCAGCCCTTATGGGCGCCGACCAGCGGCACGACGGTTTGCAGGATCGCCAGGGCAAAGGCGAGGATGAGGGCGAAATGTCCGAGTTCTACGATCATGCCCACCGCTATAGCGCCTCGGCGCGCCACGGCAAAGCACGAAGGCGTGCGCGGGCTGCGACGCGTGGGCGCGGAGCACGAAACCAAGGCGGCTCCCGCCGGTCGGGCGCAGCATCACAGATGCCGCCCCTCCCGTTGGGCCGGGCTCGCTGCGCGAGCCTGAAGAAAGGGGGCTTTGCCCCCTCGCCCTGCGGGCTCACCCCCAGGATATTTGAAACGCAAAGATGAAGTGATATTGGCCCATCTTTGCGTCTCAAATATCCTCGGGGGATCCAAGGGGGTGGAAAACCCCCTTGGCGGGGTGCGGGGCTGGCCCCGCGCGGGCCGAGGGGGCTCGATGCCCCCGAGGCACGCCCCCTGCAGACGTCACATCCGCATGCGTTCACCCTCGGGGTCGAAAGGCGGTTCGAGCGCGATGCGGGCGGTGCGGCGCTGGCCGAGGATCTCGACCTCGAAAAGCCCACCCTCGCCGCGCTCGGCCAGGGCCGCGGGCACATAACCCTGGGCCATCGATTTCTGCACATAATGCGCATAGCCCCCCGAGGTGACCCAGCCGACCACGCGCCACTCGCCGTCGCGCGACGGGTCGGGTTTGGGCTGTTCGACCCCTTTGGCGTCGAAGCGCGGCGCGCCGTAGCCATGCGGTTTGCCGATCGTGCCGTGATCGGTGTCGCCAACCCGTGCCCAGATCGGCTCGTCCGCCATCACATCGGCGGTGCCGGCGTCGATGATCAGCGAGACGCGGCGCAGCTTCGGGCCTTCGTCGCGTTCGCGCACCGCTGCCTCGCGGCCGATGAAATCGGGTTTCTGCAGCTTGATGAAGCGGTCCATCGCGCCCTCATAGGGCCCGTAGATCGGCCGGAGTTCGGCAAACCAGGTGGGGAAGTTCTTTTCCAGCCGCATCGACAGAAGGGCGCGCATGCCGAAATCGACGATTCCCAGATCCGCGCCGGCCTGCTTGATCCCGAGGTAAACCCGGCGCTGGTAGCTGGGTTTCATCCAGATCTCATAGCCAAGATCACCCGAATAGGTGATGCGGTTGATCAGGCAGGGCGCGCCGGCGACGTCGAGTTCGCGGAAATCCATGAACCGGAACCCCGCGTTCGACACATCCGCATCGACCAGCTGCGCCAGCACCTCGCGCGATTTCGGGCCGCAGATCGAAAGCCCCACCATGTCCATGTGCAGCCGCTGCACCGCCACCGACCCGTCCTGCGGCAGGTGACGTTCGAACCAGCGCATGTGGTATTTCGAGGCCCCCAGCGAGCCCCAGACGAAGAACCGCCCCTCGCCCGCCTTGGCGATGGTGAAATCGCCGATCAGCTTGCCGCGTTCGTTCAGCATCGGCGTCAGCACGATGCGGCCGGTGCGCGGCATGGTGTTGGTCATCAGCCGGTCGAGCCAGGCCTCGGCCCCTTCGCCGGTCACTGCGTATTTGGCGAAGTTGGCGATCTCGGTCACGCCGACGCCCTCGCGCACGGCGCGGACCTCGCGGCCGACATGGGCGAAATCGTTCGAACGGTGGAACGAGGGGATGTCGTGGGCCTCTTCAGGGGTGGGCGCGAACCAGAGCGGGGTTTCCAGCCCCCAGGTCACGCCCATCACCGCGTTGTTGTCGCGCACCATGATATCATAGAGCGGCGTCGTTTCCTGTGGCCGTGCGGCGGGCAGTTCCTCGTTCGGGAAGCGGATCGAGAAGCGGCGGGAATAGTTCTCGCGCACCTTGGCGTTGGTATAGCGCAGGGTGGCCCATTCGCCGAAGCGGCTGACGTCCATGCCGAACACATCGGCGCCGGGATCGCCCTGGGTCATCCAGTTGGCCAGCACGAGGCCCACGCCGCCGCCCTGGCTGAAGCCCGCCATCACCGCGCAGGCCGACCAGAAATTGGTCAGCCCCGGCACCGGGCCGACCAGCGGGTTGCCGTCGGGGGCGAAGGTGAAGGGGCCGTTGATCACCTGCTTGATGCCCGCGCGTTCGAGCGCCGGGTAATGTTTGAAACCGATTTCCAGCGAGGGCGAGATTCGGTCGAGGTCAGGCGCCAGCAGTTCGTGGCCGAAATCCCAGGGTGTGTTGACCGGCGACCAGGGGCGGCAGGCCTTTTCATAGGTGCCGAGCAGGATGCCCTGGCGTTCCTGGCGGGTATAGATCTCGCCCTTGAAATCCATCACCCCGACCAGTTCGCGGCCGGTGGACTGGTTGAACTCGATCACCTCGGGCATGTCGTCGGTGAGCAGATACATGTGCTCCATCGCCAGCACCGGCAGTTCGAGGCCGACCATCCGCCCAACCTCACGCGCCCAGAGGCCGCCGGCGTTGACCACATGCTCGCAGCGGATCGGGCCGTTGACGGTGTGCAGCGTCCACATGCCGTCGGCGTCCTGAGTGATGTCGCGCACCGGGTTCCTCAGCTCGATCTCGGCGCCCAGGACGCGCGCGGCCTTGGCATAGGCGTGCGTGGTGCCCGAGGGGTCCAGATGCCCCTCGACCGGGTCCCAGAGGGCGCCGACGAAATTCGTCTCGTCCATCAGCGGGAACATCGCCTTGGCCTCGGAGGGGGTGATCAGTTCCGTCTCCATGCCCAGGGCACGGCCGCGAGCATGGACGTTGCGCAGGAAGTTCATCCGTTCGGGGCTGTCGGCGACCATCACGCCGCCGGTCAGATGCAGCCCGCAGGACTGCCCCGAGACCTTTTCGAGTTCCTCGTAGAGCGAGACGGTGTAGGCCTGCAGCTTGGCCACGTTGGGATCACCGTTGAGCGTGTGAAAGCCCCCCGCCGCGTGCCAGCTGGAACCCGAGGTCAATTCGGAGCGTTCGATCAGCAGGACATCCGTCCATCCCGCCCGCGCCAGGTGATAGAGCACCGAGCACCCCACGACCCCGCCCCCGATCACCACCGCCCGATAGATCCGCGTCATCGCTGTCCTCCCTCGGGCGCGGCAAAGCAGCCCAGTTGCGTCAGTGTGTCCCTGAGCGCCGATTTGACGCCCGCCTCTGTTGCCCGGCTGGTGACATAGGGCAGCCCCCAGCGTTCCGCGGTCCAGCCGACCACGACCAGCCCCTCGGCGCAAGGCTCGAAGCGCCGCGCCAGCGCCCAGGAGCGACAGTCGATCGCCGCGATATCAGCGCGGCCTTCGGCCACCGCCTGGACCGATCCGCGATGCCCGCCGGTGTGGACGCATTCGGCCGCCAACGCGCAGGGATCGGCGCCAAGGTCATCGCTGAGCGACAGATAGCCCGAAAGCGACTCCGGCCCGTTCATGCCGAACCGCTTGCCCGCCAGCAGCCCCTCGGGCAGCGCCGCGCCCGGGGTGTCCGGCACGGCCCTCACAGCGCCCTCGCGCGCGATCAGCGCCGAGCGGTAGAACGGTCCGCGCCCGCCCTCGAAGGCAGAATAATCCGGCTGCGCCAGCGGCTCCAGCACCGCGATCAACCCCAGGGACAACGGCCCCCAGCAGGTCTGGCTGAAGACCAGCCCCGGGTCGCGCCAATAGGCCTCGATCGCCGACCAGTCGGGGGCGCTCAGCGCGTCCGGCAGGTCGATCCCCGGCAGCCGCGCCCGCGCCCCGTCACGGATCGCCGCCCATGTCGCGTCGGTTTCGGCCCGGCACTCGGGCCAGTCATACATCGGCAGACTGGCGCGTGTCATGCGGCCTCGCCCGGGTCTTGCCGCCAGGCGGGATGCACCACCGGCTCCTTGGCCCTCAGCCCCCAGCGCCGCCAGAGCGCCCGGTAATTGGGAAACACATAGCCGCCGGCCAGGGCCTGCCAGTGCTCAGGGCGCGCGCGATAGGCGGCCGGCAGCGCATACCAGGGCAGCGAGGGCATCTGGTGATGCACCACATGCAGGTTGTTATGAAGGTAGAGCCAGGCCAGCGGCGACTGCTCGACGATGATCGTGCGGCCCTCGGGGGTCTCGTGCCAGCGGTGCTCGGCAAAGGTGCGCATGGCGATCAGCGCCAGCCCCGGCCAGACGACCGTCAGACCGTAAAGCCACAGCGGAATGCCCATCGCCCAGACCGCCGCGCTCACCAGAACCATCGCCGGCAGATGCAGCGCCCAGGCGCGACGAATACCCCGGGCATTGGCACGCAGAAGCCGCGCTTCGGAGGGCAGGAACAGGGCCGCGCCCAGCCACGGCCCCAGCAGCAACCGCCCCAAGAGCGTGTTGTTCACCGCCAGCAGCGCCTTCAGCCAGCCCGGCATCGCCCGATACTGGAACCGCGCCTTGTAATAGCTCTCGGGGTCGTCGAAGGGATCGGTCAGCCGCTGGTCGTTGTGATGCGCGAGATGCGTGCTCTTGTAGCGCCGATAGGGATAGATCAACGACAGGGGCAGCGTCACCAGCGCCTCGTTGACCAGCCGGTGCCGCGTGGGATGGCCGTGCAGACATTCATGCACCAGCGAGGAATGCAGCGCCGTCATCACCGCCATCACCGCCAGCGCCAGAACCGGCGCCACCGGCCATAACCAGACCCCGGCCGCCAGCCACAGGCCGTAACACAGCAGGATCAGACCCAGCGTGGGCCATTCGACTCGCATCGGCGTCTCCAAGGCTGTCTTGTGCCTCCCAGTCATGCCGCAAGCCACCCTTCCGAGACAACGCGCGTTTGCACGGCAGTTCGGTGCGGCATTGACGCCTTTGGTCACATCTGCTTACTAAACTGCGCATCACCACCGGAGCCCGGGCATGGACAAACGCCGCACCGCCCAGATCTTTCGCGAGCGCCTCGCCCAGCTTCTGGCGCAATCGCAGCTGACACAGTCGGCCTTTGCCCAGGCGATCGGTATCGACCGCTCGGCGCTGTCGCAGCTGACCTCAGGGCAGAACCCCCGCCTGCCCCGCGCCGAAACCTTGCTGGCGCTGGCCGAGCGGTTTCACGTCTCGGCCGACTGGCTTCTGGGCCTGACCGAGGACCGCGGCGTCGCCAGCCAGGCGCTGAACGCGGTCGAGACCGAACAGGCCCTGGATGAGGAAAACCGCACGGCGATGGAACGCTGGCACCTTGAGGCGACCGGGCAGAAGGTGCGCTATGTGCCGGCGCAACTGCCGGATTTGATGCGCACCCCGGCGGTGATCGCCTTCCAGGCGGCCTCGAGCGATCAGGAACGCCGCCGCCTGCAACGCCAAACCGACCGCCGGCTGCATTTCTCGCGTATGCCCGAGTCCGACATCGAAATGTGCATGCCGTCGCAGACGCTGGAGCTTTTCGCCGCCGGCGCCGGGGTCTGGCGCGGCTTGCCGGCACCGGACCGGGCGGAACAGCTCGACCATATTGCCGCGACGCTCGATGAGCTCTACCCGGCCTTTCGCGTGTATCTCTTCGACGGACGCAAACGCTTTGCCCCGCCGATGACCGTTTTCGGCTATCAGCGCGCGGCGATCTATACCGGCGAAACCTATCTGCTGGTGCGCTCGAAACCGCTGGTCCATGACCTTGCCCGCGGCTTTGACACCCATATCCGCCGCGCCGAGATCCACGCCCACCAGGCCGCCGACTGGGTCCGCGCGCTCACCGTGACGCCCAACTGACCGGGGCGCTCCCGCACTCTGTCACGGATCAAAGATCCGCTCCGCCGTTTGGGCCGGGCTCGCTGCGCGAGCCTAGGGGGCTTTGCCCCCTCGCCCTGCGGGCTCACCCCCAGGATATTTGAGACGCAAAGATGGGTCAACATCGCTTCATCTTTGCGTCTCAAATATCCTCGGGGGATCCAAGGGGGTGGAAAACCTCCTTGGCGGGGTGCTGTCACATGGTCTGAGTATTGGGTGACAATAGTTCGGATGCCAGCCGGCGATTTCAGTGGCGATCTTGTCGATGATCAGCGTCTCGATTCGGGCCGGAACGAACGTGCGAAACGCGGTGGCCGTTGTCAGCCGCGAGAGGCGGCCGGTGCGGTGGAAGTGCCGGCGTAACGGCCCGCTTGAAGACGCAGGGCCGGCTTGTGAACGAATCCCGCGCCGGTCAGTCGCATGACTTGCCCAGCCGCGTTGTGCGGGAAGGTCGGCGACAGCCAGCGGTATTCCTTGCCGGTGATCATGTCGCGCGCCGTCGCGGTCCATGCGACGCGGCCCCAGAGGCCGGTCGCGTCGTGGCTCAGTTGCTTGATCTACCGGGGGCAGGAAGCCGCCCCGCCCATCTTGACGATGTCACAGGGGAACCAGCTGTCGAGCGTCTGCGCCCGGCTCGCAGCCTCGAGCGCGTTGGGCAAGCGGTCAAAGCCGATGCCCGAGCGGAACAGAGGTTTAGGGTTTCAGGAGGGCCCGCGAAGGTTTTCATTCGCGGGCCCTGCGGGCGATTTCCTGGGGTCTGTCGCCTTTATGGCGCGTCGAAGCAGAACCGCCCCGTCGCCGCATCCCAAGCCGAATGCCCGGCGACATCGGCATTGGCAAAGCGCACCGCATAGGCGGCCAGCGCCTGGGCATGCGGGTCGGGCGAGGCGAGACAGATCCGGTCGCCCGAGCGGATTCGGCGGTCAAAGGCCCCCCGGAAGCGCAGGGTCTCGCCCGGGCCGACCGCGCCCAAGAGCCGCTCGCCGCCCAGTTGCACGGGCTGGCCGATCTGCCGGTCACCCCGGTGCAGCGTGGCCATCAGCGGCCGATGGGAATAGATCCGCGCCCAGCCCTGATTGGTGACCCAGACGCTGAGCCGGCGCCCATGAACATCCGCGGAATCGAGCCGCAGACGGTAACCAAGGCTGCGCGCGATCTCGTCAAGGCAGCCGCCGGCCTCCCATGCGGGTCGGAAGTAAGGCTCGTTCTCTCGCCCGTTCAGCATCGACAGGTGGTATTCAGCGCCCTCACCGAGAATGTCCGCGCAGGTCATGCGAGGCGGCCCTTCCTGGTCACAGGTCTCGGCGGTGAAGGGGGTCCAATCGGTCAGACCGGCGGCAAAACGGCGCTGGCGCTGCTGACGCCGATCGGTGCCGGTATACGTGCCGACATCATCGGGCGACGCGAGGAAGCAATCGTTGTGAAACCCGAAGCCGCGACGCTCACCGGCCTGCTCCCAACGCAAGAGGTCGGGCGGGCGGCGCCATTGAACCGGAATGTCCGGCGGAAAGGCCGCGTGGATGGCGTCGCGGATGATCGCTTTGTTGATCCGCGTGTCGAGCCCGTGTGTCGAATGATGCGCCTCCCCCCATTGACCGATGAACCCTGCCTGTATGACCGCCAGCACCTCCTGATGGCGCATCAGAATGGGACCCAACTGCTCAATATGCTCAAGGACGCGTTCAAGGGGGGCATCGTCCTCGATCACATCGGGAGGCGGGTTGTTATAACTGAAGCGCAGGATCAGCTTGACCCCAGCCGCCTGGGCATTGCGCAGCGACTGCTCAAACTCCTCCAAGAAAGCCGTGGACAGAGAAGCATTCCGGAAATTGTCGAGCATGACGTATGCGTAGATCAGCAGATAGCCATTCTCGCGCTCTCCGCGCATCCACCATTCCTCATGGCCCAGATCGACAAGGAAATTGCCGCCGTGGGCCTAATAGCCCCGTTCGGGCGACAGCACCTCTCCCTCGGCTTCGGTGAATAGGATCGTCGTGGCGCGGGCGGGCGGAGCGAAGGCCGCAAATGTCAAGAAAAGGGTGAGACATAGCGCCTCGATGGCGCGGCGCGGGCGGGCGGGCAGACGTCGTCCAGAGTTCATTGGCGGCCTCGACTTGATGAAAGCAGGTGGAATGACTGCACAAGGCGCAGCCACAGCGGAGACGTCGGAAGGTTGAGGTCGATAGCGCCAGCATCCCCGGAATCGGGTGAATCTCAAAGTACTGTTTTCCATAGTTCAGCACGCCGGGCATCTGGAGGATGGCATGGGCGTCTCGATTGATTGGTTGGTGGTCAGGGTAGTCTGAGCTACCCCCCCCCCCGGAAATCGGGCAGTGACGAAAGCAACGATCTGACGTTTTCTGGTCTCCAAGAATGAGGAGATCAGAACATGAAGAAACGCAGGAATCATCACGCTGAGCTCAAGGCCCGGGTGGCGCTGGAAACGGTGAAGGGTGAGCGCACGGTGTTAGAGTTGGCCACGGAATATGGCGTGCATCCGGCGATGATCCGTTAGCGGAAAAAAGCCCTTCTGGAAGGGGCGGCGGACGTCTTCGAGCGGGGCGGAAAGAAGAAGGCCGAGGTCGACGAGGAGACGGTGCGAGACTGCATGCAAAGATCGTGGAACAGGCCGTCGCCAACGATTTTGCCGCGAAAGCTCAAGCCCTTGACCAGCAAGAGAGGCGGGGCATGATTGAACGCCATCACCCACGCAGTCGATCGGGGCGCAATGCCCCCGAGGCACGCCCCCACCAGGCCCGCGAGTTCTGGCAACGCGGCTGCGCACAAGACTGCGCTTGCCCGCCGGCGTAGCCCGCGCATAGGCTGGCGCATCAGTTTCGGAGGGCAGCATGGCCGAGGACGGGGCACGGCGGCGCCGGCATGGCGGGCGCGAAGGGAACACGCGGCGGTCTGGCGGACAGGTCATCGACCAGATGCCCTGGCGGATCCCCCTGAACCCGGACCGGCCGACCGAACCGCTGGACATGGACGGCGTGACGGCGATCCACAAGGGCGCGATGCGGATCCTGTCCGAGATCGGCATCGAGTTCCTCAACGACGAGGCTCTGGCAACCTTCCGCGAGGCCGGCTGCCGGATCGACGGGCAGCGGGTCCGCATGGACGAGGATTTCGTGATGGAGATGGTGCGCCGGGCGCCGGGCGCCTTCACCATCACCCCGCGCAACCCGGATCGCCAGGTCACCATCGGTGGCGGCCACATGGTCTTTGTCAATGTCTCGAGCCCGCCCAATTCCTGGGACATCCACCGCGGCAAGCGGTCGGGGGATTTCGAGACCTTCAAGGATTTCATGAAGCTGACGCAGGCGTTCAACTGCATCCATGTTGCCGGCGGCTATCCGGTCGAGCCGATCGACATCCACCCCTCGGTGCGCCATCTCGACTGTCTCTATGAAAAACTCACGCTGACCGACAAGGTCTGCCACGCCTACAGCCTGGGCAAGGAACGGGTCGAGGACGTGATGGAGATGGTGCGCATCGCCGGCGGCCTCAGTCACGAGGACTTCGATGCCAGCCCGCGGATGTATACCAACATCAACTCGGTCAGCCCCTTGAAGCACGATCACCCGATGATCGACGGTGCGTTGCGGCTGGCGCGGCGGCGGCAGCCGGTGATCGTTACGCCCTTCACGCTGGCCGGTGCAATGGCGCCGGTGACAATGGCGGGTGCGGTGGCGCTGTCGATTGCCGAGGGGCTGTCGGCCATTGCGCTGATCGAATATGTCGCGCCCGGTTGTCCGGTGGCGATCGGCACCTTCACCTCGAATGTCGACATGCGCTCGGGCGCGCCGGCCTTCGGGACGCCCGAATACATGCGCTCGACGCAGATGACCGGGCAGATGGCACGGTTCTATGGTCTGCCCCTGCGCTCATCGGGCGTGTGCACCGCGAACGTGCCCGACGGCCAGGCGATGTGGGAGACCTCGAACAGCCTCTGGGCCGCCGTGCAATCGGGATCGAACCTCGTCTATCACGCCGCCGGCTGGCTGGAGGGCGGGCTGATCGCCAGCCCCGAGAAATTCGTCATGGATTGCGAAGTGCTGCAGATGATCCAGCGGTATTTCGAGCCCCCCACCTGGGCCACCACGCCCGAGGACATCGCCCTGGAGGCCGTGCGCGAGGTCGGACCCGGCGGGCATTACTTTGGCTGCCAGCACACGCAGGAGCGTTACACCACCGCCTTCTACAGCCCGATTGCCAGCGACTGGCGCAACTTCGAGGCCTGGGCCGCGGATGGCGGCATCTGGTCGGCCGAACGCGCCAGTCGGATCGCGCGCAAGATCATCGACGGGTTCGAGGCGCCGCCGATCGACGAGGGCATCCGCGAGGCGCTGGCGGATTTCGTGGCCCGCCGCAAGGCCGAGGGCGGGGCGCCGACGGATTTCTGAGCGACCGGCCCCCCCGTGTCAGCTCCGCCGCGGCTTGCCGAAGCTGTCGAGCAGCTCCTCGTCGCATTTCACGTCCATCTCGTCGAACTCATCGGGGGGCTGATGAACAGTCTGCGGCGGCCGGCCCGGCCCGGCCTTGCCCGCGCGCGGCCCCTTGCGGCCTCCGCCGCCGGCGATGTCAGCCATCGGTGGCGCCATCCGGGGTGTCAGCCCGCCGGTCGGATCCGCCGCATCCGCGTCACTGTTCGGCGGGCGATGCTGGTCGAAGAACACCGACATGACATGGGTCACCCCTTCGGGCGTCACCTCGCGCATCCCTTCCTGATAGAAGACCCCGCGCGAGGCAGGTCCGGTGACGATGTCATAGCCGGGGAAATAGTCGACGAACCCGTGGCTGGCGACGATTTCCCCCGCGACCGCGCGCAGCACCGACTTGGTATAGACCGTGGCGACCGAAACCTGCTGCGGCGTCGCCGTGGCCATCATCGACACCGGGCTGACGGTCAGGATGACTTCCAGTTGCGGGTTGAGGCTGCGGGCGAGGGTCAGAAAGGCCTCCATATCCGCCCGGACCTCGGCGGTGCCGAGGTTCGAGAGCCGGTGACGGCCTGCGTCAAAGGTTCCGCCGGCGGTTCCGGGACAGAGGGGAAAGCAGGCGCCATCCGCGCGCGACAGCCAGGCCTCGGTCAGGCCCATCGTGAAGACCAGCACATCGGCGGTGCGAAACACCTCGGCCACCCGCTCGAGGTGATCGCGGCGCAGCGCCCGCAGCTCCTCGACGGAACCGAAGGGTTCAGGTTCGAGGGTCGGGCGGAACGGGTCAACGACGCCGCCGTCCTTGTCCCACCAGTCCTCGATCGGGGTGAACTGCCCGGTTGCGCGCTGCAGCAGCTGCAGCAGCTGGCGCGAGGTGTAGATATTGCCATAGCGCGCGGAATAGAGGCCATAGCCCCAGTCCCCCGCCTCTCCCGGCGCGAGCATCTGCGGTGCCGGTTCCAGGTCGACATAATCGAAACCGGCCTCCTTCAGCCGGCGACCGATGTGCTGGGCAAAACAACTGCCAGCGGTGGCGATGCGTTTGCCGTCCAGTGGAAAACGCCGGACATACCAGTCGCCGATGTCCTCCGGGGTGCGGGTGCCGATGGCGCGGCGCCAGAAGGCACGGTCCGGCTGGCGGTCATAGGGATGGGTCATCGCCCTGCCCCCGCGGTTGTCCGGGTGTCAGGACCCGCCGCCATGCGGCGCGCCAGATCCCCGGCGAGGACGATCATCTCGGCACCGAAGGCCGCATTGGCGTGGTGGCGGTCCGAGGGATCCTCGTGCCGATAGGTCGAGCGCATGAACCCATCCTCGTCGACCATCGACGCCGGCAGTTCGAGCACCTCGAGGCCGATCCCGGTCACGGCCTCCAGCATCAGCGCGCGGATATCCCGCCACAGCGCCAATACCGTCCCGGCTCCGATCTGCAGCAGAAAGCGGTTGTCGTGAAAGATCCCCGGCGGTTCGATGGCAAAGACCGGCAGACCCTGATCGTGCAGCAGGGCGGCCAGTTCGAGGATATACCGCTGGTCGTCGTGAACCAGCTTGCGCAGAAGCGCACGCGAGATCGGGCGGCCCGGGCCGTCGACCCCATAGGGCAGCATCTCGGAGCGGACCAGCCCACGGATCACCCGCCCGGTCCAGAGCGGCATCGACAGGCCGACGACATCGGGCGCCGGGTCGTCAGGGGGCAGCCTGGCGAGATGGGCGCGATATGTCTCGTCGAGGATTTCGGCATACGCGCCGGCGGGGCCTTGCCGGCGTGTCCAGAACGGCTGGTTCATCCGCCCGCCCGTGCCCAGCGGCACGATCCGCCAGTCGATCCCCGGCGGCAAGGCACCCTGCGCGTCGAGCAACGCGCGACCGCGTTCAAGGGCACCGGTATGGGAATCGCCCGCAATCAGGACATGCATCACAAACTCGCTTGCCGCCTGTCTGCCATCATCCCAACAGGCGCGAAGCGGGTCAAGGCACCTGCCCGGCCTCGGCGCAATTCCGCACAAAGGCGGCAATTTCCGGTCCGACCCGGTCGCCATCGGCCCCGAGGAACAGGGCCGGTGACAGGTGGTTGTGCCCGGCCAGCCAGTGCATCCGCGGCCAGACCCCGCGCCGGGCCAAACCGGCCTCGACCACCAGCGCCGCCTGCCGCTGAAAGGCGGGCGGGTCGAGTTCGGACACCGTGAACATCAGCGGCCGGTCGCAATCCGTCAGGGCATCCAGCGTCGACTGGGCTGCAAAGCCGGCCGGGTCCGCGCCGAAATACCCCTCCTCGAACGGCAGCCGGTCGTGGCGGGTGAAATCGTAGATCCCCGACATCAGCACCGCCCCGCGCACCGCCCGATGCACCGCGCCACCGCGCCCGGCCAGGTAATCCGCGATATGGATGGCGCCCGCCGACTGCCCGACCAGCACCAGCCGCGGCGTGTCGGTCAGCAGATGCCCTGCCCCGCCGGCCAGGAATTCCACCGCCGCGGCAATGTCCTCGGCCCCCGACGGCCAGCGCGCCTCGGGCACCAGCCGATAGCTCATCGCCGCGCCGATCAGCCCCTGCGCCACCGCCCAGGCGCCGATATTGGCAAAGAACGGCGCACCCGGTCCGCCCTTGTCGCCCGCCGCAAAGCCCCCGCCATGCACATAAAGGACCACCGTGTCGGGCAACGCGCGCCCCAGCGGCCGATACAGGTCCAGCCGGTTGCGGCGGTGCGGGCCATAGGCCAGATCGACATCGGCGCGCGTCGTTGCCGGGTCGAACCGCGTCCGGTGCCGGGTCAGCGCGGCATAGGTGCCCTCGATCACCGCCGGGGTCAGCGCGGCGCCCAGGGCACGCAGCGGATCGAGCAGCACACTCATGCGAAGGCCGGCATGACATGCCCGGCAAAGAGTTCGACCGAGCGGATCGAGGCCTCGGCCGGCAGGTTCCCAAAGGCGAACCACGACACGAGGTAGTTGACGCCACAGCGGTCGACCTCGGCCCGGGTGTAATCCAGCACCGTCTGCGGCGAGCCGGCGCAGCCGTTGCGCATCGCCTCCAGCTCGTCCCAGGTGTCGGGGTAGAGGTCGCGCAGCAACACGCCATGACCGTGGTCGATCCACAGCTTGCGGAAACTGGCCAGCCAGCGGGCATAGGCGGCGCGCGCCAGATCCTTGGCCTCGGCATCGGTGGGGGCCACGACGATGTGGCGACTGACGCCCACCAGCGGCAGGGCCTCTGGCGCGCGGCCGGCCTCGACCCAGGCGGATTTGTAGCTGTCGGTCAGCATCCGCACCTGATCGTCGATCGCCAGCGTCACGGTGTTCGCACCGGCCCGCGCAGCCCAGGCGAAACTTTCGGGCGAGCGGCTGGCATACCACAGCTCCGGGTGCGGCCGCTGCACCGGGCGCAGTGTCATCGGCACGTCGCGAACCTGATAGAACCGCCCCTCATGCGTCAGCCGGTCGGTCTGCAGCGCCTTCAGGATCAGCTCGGACGCTTCGAAATAGCGCGCCTGCATCTCATCGGCCTCGACGCCGTAAAACCCGGCTTCGATCGGGGAAATGCCGCGCCCCATGCCCAGCATCATCCGCCCGTTCGACAGTGCGTCCAGCATGCAGATCTCGTCCACCAGTCTGAGCGGGTGATAGAGCGGCAGGATATAGATCAGGCTGCCGATGCGGATCCGCCGGGTGCGCTGCGCCACCGCCGCCAGCCAGACCGAGGGCGATGTCGCATAGCCCAAGGGCGTCGCGTGATGCTCGGCAACGTGATAGCCGTGGAACCCGCACCGGTCATAGGCCTCGATCACGCGCAGGCGGGCTTCGAACTGGGCGGCCAGCGGCAGGCCGCTGTCGTCCATGTGGTCGAACACGCCGAACTTCATCCGCCCCTCCGCAATAGTGAACAGGTTCAGGATGTCCGATGCACAGGGCGCGCGTCAACGCCCCCGGAGGTGCCGCAGCCATTTTTCGACCTCGAGCAGGACAAAGAAGGTGGCGCTGATCCCCAGAACGACCGCCAGATCGGCCAGCGAGATCGCCTGTGTGCCGAACACCGCCTGCATCGGCACAAGCTGCGTCACCGCCGCCTGCGCCAGCACCACCACCGCGACCGAGGCCCAGACCAGCCCCGACGCGCGGAACGCCGCCAGCGGATTGCCGGTCTGGTTCATCGTGCGGATGGCAAAGAGGTTGGCGATTTCCAGCGCCACCAGCGTATGCAGAACCAGCGTCTGCGCGTGTTCGACGGCATAGCCCTGCGCCAGCCCCCAGGCAAAGACGCCAAAGGCCGCGACCAGAAACAGCACCGAGACAAAGCCGATCTGCCACAGCAGCGCGCCCGAGACCAGCGGCGCTTCGCGCGGGCGCGGCGGGCGGCGCATGGTGCTGGGCTCGATGGGCTCGAAGGCCAGCACCAGGCCCAGCGTGACCCCGGTGACCATATTCACCCACAGGATCTGCACCGCCGTGACCGGCAGGGTCATCCCCAGCACCAGCGCCAGCACGACGATGGTGGCTTCGCCAAAGCTGGTGGGCAACTCGAATCGGATCACCTTGAGCAGGTTGTCATAGACCCGCCGCCCCTCGCGCACTGCCGCCGCGAGGGTGGCGAAATTGTCGTCGGCCAGCACGAGGTCGGCGGCCTCGCGCGCGGCCTGCGACCCCTTGCGCCCCATCGCCACACCGGCGTCGGCGCGCTTGAGCGCGGGCGCGTCGTTGACCCCGTCGCCGGTCATCGCCACCGACAGGCCCGAAGCCTGCAGCGCGGCGACCAACCGCAGCTTGTCCTCGGGGCTGGTGCGGGCAAAGACATCGCAGGCCAGCGCCGCGGGGATCAGCGCCGCATCGTCGAGCTGGTCCAGATCGGCCCCGGTCAGCACGCGCGCGGTCTGTTCCAGACCAACATGCGTGGCGATGGCCCGGGCGGTTTCCGCGTGATCGCCGGTGATCATCTTGACCGCGACCCCGGCGGCGCGGCAGTCCGCGACGGCGGCAATCGCCTCGGGGCGCGGCGGGTCGATCAGCCCGACAAGACCCAGCAGCGTCAGGCGGCCGTGCAGGGACGCGACGCTCAGTTCCTCGGGCGGCGACCCCTCGGCCAGGGCCAGCACCCGCATCCCCTGCCCGGCCATCGCGGCCACCTGCCGGCGCCAGTGCGCGCGCCCTTCGGGCGGCTCGGCGCACATCGCCAGCACCGGCTCGGGCGCACCCTTGACATGCAGCACCGGCCCCGAAGCCTCCTGACTTTCCACGGCCATCAGCCGGTGACCCGCGTCGAACGGCAGGCTGCGCTGGCGGGCCCAGCCATCGGCCCCGACCCCGGCGCGCGCGGCAAAGGCCAAAAGCGCCCCCTCCATCGGATCGCCCTCGACCGTCCAGCCGTCATCGCCCTCGACCAGCCGCGCGTCGTTGCACAGCAGCGCCGCCCGCGCCAGCGCCGTCAGGTCACCCGCCGGCGTGATGCGGCCCGCGGGGGCATAGCCAGACCCCTCGACGGTGAAATCGCCGGCCATCGTCACCGCGCGCGTCACCGCCATTTCGTTCATCGTCAGCGTGCCGGTCTTGTCGGTGCAGATCACCGAGACCGAGCCGATCGCCTCGATCGCCGGCAGCCTGCGGACGATCGCATTGCGCCGCGCCATCGCCTGCACGCCGATCGCCAGCGCGATGGTCATCACCGCCGGCAACCCCTCGGGGATCGCCGCCACGGCCATGCCGACGACCGCCAGGAACAGCTCGGCAAACGGGCGCTCGGACCAGAGCGCGCCGGCCCCCAGGATCAGCGCCGACACCCCCAGGATCGCCAGGCTCAAGACCCGCGCGAAGCGATCCATCGCCTGCACCAGCGGCGTCGACAGATCCTCGACCCCGGCCAGAAGCCCGCCGATCCGCCCGACCTGCGTCTGCGTGCCCGTCGCCACGACCACGCCGCGGCCCGCGCCCTGCACCACCAGCGTGCCCGACCAGGCCATAGACGCGCGGTCCCCCAGAACCGCCGCGGCGGCGACCGGTCGGGCGTGCTTTTCCACCGGCACGGATTCGCCGGTCAGCACCGATTCCTGCACCCTGAGGCCATGCGCCTCGAGCAGGCGCAGGTCGGCGGGCACGCGCTCGCCGGCCTCCAGCACCACCACATCGCCCGGCACGACCCCGGTCCCGGGCACGGTGGTGCGCATCCCGTCGCGCAGCACCACCGCCTGCGGCGCCAGCAGCCCGCGGATCGCGGCGATGGCGGCCTCGGCCCGGCCCTCCTGAACCACGCCGATCACCGCGTTGATCACGACGATGGCCAGGATCACCGCCGCATCGACCCAGTGGCCCAGCAGCACGGTGACCCCGGCGGCGCCGATCAGCACCCAGATCAGCAAGCTGGACAGCTGCCCCGCCAGCCGCCGCAGCGGTCCGCGCCGCGGGGGGGCGGGCAGGCGGTTGGGACCATGCGCCTGCAACCGCGCGGCAGCCTCGACGGCGCTGAGCCCCTGCGCAGGCGCGGCCAGCGCGGCAAGAACCGCGTCGCGGGGCATGGCGTGGAAAGCGGCAGGATCGGACACCGGGGTTCCCTTTCGGTCGCCTCATCTGCCCTGCTTCAGACCCCGAGGGCAAGACCCGAGCCCCTCGGGACTGTTGTCATGCCCCGGTTTCTTGCTAGAACCCGGGCACAGAGCGACAAGACGAAACGGTGCCATGACCCAACCCATTGTGATGATTGCCGGCGGCGGAATTGCCGGCCTTGCGACCGCGCTGACCCTTCACCAGATCGGCGTGCCCTGCGTCGTCTATGAATCCGTGCGCGAGTTGAAGCCGCTGGGTGTCGGCATCAACCTGCAACCGAACGCGGTGCGCGAGCTGTTCGACCTGGGTCTGGATGCGGCGGCGCTGGATCAGGTGGGGGTGCCGGCGCGCGAATGGGCGCTGGTCGGGTTGAATGGCAATGACATCTACGCCGAACCGCGCGGACTCGAGGCCGGCTACAACTGGCCGCAATACGCTGTCCACCGCGGACAGTTCCACATGCTGCTCTTTCAGACCGTGGTGGACCGGCTGGGCGCGGACGCGGTGCGGCTGGGTCACAAGGTCACCGGCTATGAGACCAACGCCGACGGCAGCGTCACCGCGCTGATCGAGACCGCCGACGGCCGGACCCTGCGCGAGACCGGTGCCATGCTGGTCGGCGCGGATGGCATCCATTCCGCGGTGCGCGCGACGATGCACCCACAGCAGCCGCCGATCCACTGGGGCGGTGCGGTGATGTGGCGCGGCGTGACCCGGGCGAAGCCGATCCGCACCGGCAGCAGCTTTGTCGGCCTCGGCACCCACAAGCACCGCATGGTGATCTATCCGATCAGCCACCCGGACGAGAACGGCGAGGCGTTGATCAACTGGATTGCCGAAGTGACCTATGACGACCCGTCAGCGCGCGAGAACACCGGCTGGTTCCGCCAGGTCGAGATCGCGGATTTCATCCAGCATTTCGACGGCTGGACCTGGGACTGGCTGGACGTGCCGGACCTGCTGCGCCACGGCGAGGTGGCCTATGAGAACCCGATGATCGACCGCGACCCGGTAACGACCTGGCGCGACGGCAACGTGATCGTGCTGGGGGATGCGGCGCATGCCATGTATCCGACCGGCTCGAACGGTGCCTCGCAGGCGATCATCGACGCCCGCGTGCTGGGCGCCTGTATGGTGCAGCACGGCGCCTCCACCGCGGCGCTGCAGGCCTATGACGAGACGCTTTGCGGGCCGGTGTCGGCGCTGATCCTGCGCAACCGGGGGGCGGGGCCGTTCGGCCTGCTGAACCTCGTGGACGAACGCTGCGGCGGCACCTTCGACGATATCGACGCAGTGATCCCGCCAGAGGAACGCACGGCCTTCATGGCCGGCTACAAGGCCGCTGCGGGGTTCGCCATCGAAAAGCTCAACAGCGCCGCGCCGACCATTGCACCGGGTGCGCGCGCGGCAACCCCGCAGGGGTAAGCAGCCGGGCCGGTGCGAGATTGATCTGGGTCAACGCCACGCCGGTCCGATCGGGGCAGCGTTGACCCCTCTGGCCGGGGCCGCGCAGTGCGGCCCGGGCACATCGCAGCCGAGGGAGCCCCCCATGTCCCAGCCCCGTGAGTATCCCGACTGTTTGAGTGCCCGCCTGCTCAGCTCGACCGCGCGTCTGGCCATCGTCCTGTCGCTGGCCCTTGGCACGGCGGCCCTGCCCGACCCGTCCCGCGCGCAAGAGGCCACGGCCGAGGTCGCCGACGGCATGGTCGCCTACAGCCGGTTCGGCCTGACTGCCACCCTGCCCGCGGCGATGGAGATCAGCAGCGACCGCGACGACCGGTTTGAGGCCGTCGACCTCGACCGTGCGGCGATGGTCGGACAGGTCTATTCGCTGATCCTGCTGGATCCCGGCGAACGCGAGCAAATGCTGAACGAAATGGCGCGCGATGCCGAGGTCGAGGACGAAGACCCAGTGCGCATCGGCGGTGTGCGGTTTGACCGGCACGATTACGCCGGCGAGATCCATCCGCCGGGGCAGGAGGACACCGATATCCCGGTGGCCGGGACCGTGCTGTTCCTGCACGAACCCGGCGCGTTCGGCAACCTGCTGGCGATCCATCTGGCCACCATCGGCCACACCCGGCGCGAAACCCGCGATTATGTCGATTCGGTCCTCGACACGCTCAGCCTCAGCGGCGCGGCCGAGGAGATCGGTGTCCCCGCCCCCTTCGTGCTGATGGATGGTCTGCTGAGTGTGCGCCAGCAACCGGGAATGAGCGATTCCGACGGCACCGACCACGCGCGGGTCACGCTCTATAGCCGCGCGAACCGCGGCGTTTATGCGACCAATCCCCCGCTGGCGCAGATCGCCATCGACAGCGCCGCCAGCGGACAGCGCGAACTCGAAAGGGTGATCGACATCTACACCCGCGATGCGGTGGTCACCGAAGGCGACTTTCAGGGTGTCCCCGCCTGGGTGGTGAACGGCGCGCTGCGCGAAGGGCTGGGCCGCTATGGCGAAACGCCCGAGGCCAGCACCGCGCGCAGCTATGTGCTGCGCCGCTGCACGGCCGATGGCGCGCCGGTGGTGATCCGCTTTGCCGGGACCGACGCCTGGCTGGCCGAGGGCAACACGCTGGACGGTCTCGTCGCGCTGACGGTGCTGACCCTGCCCGGGGACGCCACCGA
Source organism: Rhodobacter sp. (assembly GCA_020637595.1). Taxonomy (GTDB): domain Bacteria; phylum Pseudomonadota; class Alphaproteobacteria; order Rhodobacterales; family Rhodobacteraceae; genus Pararhodobacter. The sequence goes on from JACKKE010000001.1 coordinate 517,296, forward strand.
GTGCGATCCGGCCGGGTTCGAGGCGCTGGCGATCGCCGCCGGGGTCGCGACCGCCCCGGAACCCGAGGTGGTGCCGCTGTTCGGCGGGCTGGGCACGCTCAGCATTCCACACAGCTGGCGCGCCTATGACGCCGACAGCCTGTCGCCCAGCCTGCGCGACGACGACCGGCTGATCTCGTTGCGGCTGGATCTGAACCGGAACTGGCGCACCGCCGACGCCTTGCCCGACTTGATCGAGGGCGCGCCCGCGCCTGTCGCGGCGACCCTGTTCGGCCGTCCGGCGCAGCGGGTCGAGGGCCCGCTATCCGCGGCCTTCAGCCAGCGCGCGGCGCTGTCGGGCTATGGCCCAATGACCGACACGCCTGAACTGGGCCGGGCTTATCGCGTCGACGGCTGCGTGAACGGCGCGCCGCTTCTGGTGATGATGGCCGCGCACGAGGGCTGGCTGGCCGAGAACGGCGGCTTCGAGGCGCTCGAGGCGCTGCTGACGATGGATCTGCCCGATCCCGTCCCCGCCTGCCAGCCCTGGGATCTGGAAAGCGCCGAGTCGTTCCTGGACGGCGTGCTGCGGATGCGGATTGGCTGGGATGACAACCGTGTCATCGAGCGCAACGAGCCCACGCTGGCGATGGTGCGGCGGGCGAACAACGACTCGGTCCGTCTGACGGCCGCCGCCCCGGCGGGCGATCTGCTGACCGAGGCGCTGGGCGCGCAGGAGGGCACCGGCCCCGGCTTTGCCCCCGGCGTGCGCCTTGAGGCCGTCGAGGTGATGGGCGAGGCCGCGCATGTCTTCCACGGCCAGCGCGTGTTCTGGCGTGAGAACCGGCTGGACCGGCAGGCCGTGCTGTTCGACCGCTGCCTGCCAGACGGCAGCCCGATCGTCGTGCAGATGGAGGCGCCGGGCGACTGGCTCGCGGCCAATGGCGGGTTCGCGTTCTTCCTGCATCACAGCTGGCTGGTCCTGCCCGAGGGCGCACCCGCCTGCGATCCGGCGATCCTCGCCGCCGCCATCGAACGCACCGGCGCGACCGAGGACGGCGCCATCGTCGTCGAGCCGCCCGCCGAACCCGAGCAACCGCCTGCCGGCGAGGCCCCGCCCGCCGTCGCGGATGCGCCCGACAGCCAGCCGCCGGCCGCAGACGCCCCGGTGCAGGAGCCGCCCGCGGCCGATGCCACCCCGACCGTCACTGCGCCAGACGCCACCGTGCCCCCGATGGAGCCGCCGCAAGGTGACACCCCCGGCGCGCAACCCTCGGACGGGCCGCAGACGCCGCCCGATGCCGTTGTGGTCGACGATTTGCCCCCTCCCGGCGCCCCAGGGTCCGACGGCAAACCCGGTCAGAGTGCCCAGCCGCCCGCCGGTCAGGTGCCGCCCGCGGTCGTCGAGGAACCCGACGCCGCCGAACTGGACCGCCTCGGCTGGCTTCGTGCGCAAAGCGACGGCACGCCGGCGATGGTTCTCGACTACCTTGCGCGCTTCCCCGATGGCGCACACGCCGAAGAGGCCCGCGCCTGGCTGATGGCCCGCGCGATTATCGCCCCCGGCATGACCCCGCCCACCGCCCAGGCTCCGATCCTGGATCCCGATGACGCCGCCTGGTATGCGGCCGAGCAGGCTCAATCGCCGGCGCTGATGATCGCGTATCTCACACAGTTCCCGCAAGGCCTGCACGCCCAGGATGCCCGCGCCTGGCTGATGGCCCGTGCGATCATGCCACCGCAGGCGCCCGCGCAACCGGCAACGCCCCCCGCGCGACCGGGGAAATGAACCGACCGCGCCCGCCCCGAACCCCGGGCGGGCGCGTCACCCCGCGCGCAGCAAGTCCAGAAACGCCTCGGCCGCCAGCGACAGCCGCTTGCCGCGCGGCCAGGCCACATACCAGTGGCGCATCAGCGGGAAACCGGCGACGTCCAGTTCCACCAGATAGCCGTGACGCAGTTCCAGCGCCACGGTGCCCCGGCTGAGCACGCTCAACCCCAGCCCCGCGATCACCCCCTGCTTGACCGCCTCGTTCGCGCCCAGCTCGATCCGGGCCACCGGCGCGACGCCTGCCTCGGCAAAGCACCGCTCGACCGCCAGCCGGGTGCCTGACCCTGGCTCGCGCGACAGGAACGGATAGTCCGCCAGCGCCGCCACGCGAACCCGGCGGCCGGCCAGCGGGTGATCGGGCGGCGCGATCACCACCAGCGGATTCTCGGCATAGACCTCGGCCGCTGCGTCGATCCCCTCGGGCGGCGTGCCCAGGATATACAGGTCGTCGGCATTCTGCGCGAAGCGCGCCAGCAGCTCCTGCCGGTTGCCGACGGTCAGCGCCACTTCGATCCCCGGATGCGCCGCGCTGAACCGGCCGATCAGCGCCGGCAGATCGTATTTCGCCGTCGACACCACCGCCAGCCGCAACCGCCCGCGCGCCAGCCCGCGCAGATCGGCCAGCCGCATCTCCATGTTCTCGACCTCGGACAGAATCGCCTGCGCCGCCGCCAGCACCACCTGCCCCTCGTCGGTGAGATACAGCTGCTTGCCCAGCCGCTCGATCAGCGGGTGCCCCACCTGATCCTCGAGCTGGCGCACCTGCGCAAAGACCGCCGGCTGCGTCAGGTGCAAGGCCTCGGCCGCGCGCGTATACGAAAGCGTGCGCGCAACCTCCTGAAAGATCTGCATCTGCCTGAGAGAATAGCGCATGAATAGATCATACTCTATTCCATAACTAAAAACTATTCATTTTTATTTATGATCAAGGCCTGCTTACCTCTGCCCAAGCGGATCGACCGCATGTGGAGGAGACCCGAATGAACATCCAGTCCGGAAGAAAATACGACGCCGGCGTCAAGGAATACCGCTCGACCTACTGGGAGCCCGCCTATACCCCAAAGGACACCGACGTCCTGGCCGTGTTCAAGGTGATCCCCCAGGCCGGCGTCCCGCGCGAGGAAGCCGCCGCCGCGGTCGCCGCCGAAAGCTCGACCGGCACCTGGACCACGGTCTGGACCGACCTCCTGACCGACCTCGACCACTACAAGGGCCGCGCCTATCGCGTCGAGGACGTGCCGGGATCGGACGACGCCTTCTATGCCTTCATCGCCTACCCCGCGGACCTCTTCGAAGAGGGCTCGGTGGTCAACGTCTTCACCTCGCTGGTGGGCAATGTCTTCGGCTTCAAGGCGGTGCGCTCGCTGCGCCTCGAGGACGTGCGCTTTCCGATCTGGTTCGTGAAGACCTGCTATGGCCCGCCGCACGGCATCCAGGTCGAACGCGACAAGATGGACAAATACGGCCGCCCGCTGCTGGGCTGCACGATCAAGCCGAAACTGGGCCTGAGCGCCAAGAACTATGGCCGCGCCGTCTATGAATGCCTGCGCGGCGGCCTCGACTTCACCAAGGACGACGAAAACGTCAACTCGCAGCCCTTCATGCGCTGGCGCGACCGCTTCCTGTTCTGCCAGGAAGCCATCGAGAAATCCGAGGCCGAGACCGGCGAGCGCAAGGGTCACTACATGAACGTGACCGCGCCCACCGTCGAGGACATGTATCAGCGCGCCGAATTCGCCAAGGAACTGGGCACACCGATCATCATGTCGGATTACCTGACGCTGGGCTGGGCCGCGCATAACTCGCTGTCGAAATGGTGCCGCGACAACGGCATGCTGCTGCACGTCCACCGCGCGATGCACGCCGTGCTCGACCGCAACCCGAACCACGGCATCAACTTCCGGGTGCTGGCCAAGCTCTTGCGCCTGCTCGGCGGCGACCACCTGCACTCGGGCACCGTCGTCGGCAAGCTCGAAGGCGACCGCGAGGCGACGCTCGGCTGGATCGACCTGCTGCGCGACCGCCACGTCAAGGAAGACCGCGCCCGCGGCATCTTCTTCGATCAGGACTGGGGCTCGATGCCCGGCGTCTTCCCGGTCGCCTCGGGCGGCATCCATGTCTGGCACATGCCAGCGCTGGTGGCGATCTTCGGCAACGACTCGGTGCTGCAATTCGGCGGCGGCACCTTGGGTCATCCCTGGGGCAACGCCGCCGGCGCCGCCGCCAACCGCGTCGCGCTGGAAGCCTGCGTGCAGGCCCGCAATGAGGGCCGCCAGCTGGAAAAGGAAGGCAAGGACATCCTGACCAAGGCCGCGCAGCATTCGCCGGAACTCAAGGTCGCGATGGAGACCTGGAAGGAAATCAAGTTCGAGTTCGACACCGTCGACAAGCTCGACGTGCAGCACCGCTGATCGCCCTTTCATCTTGCCCCCAATACGCCGGGGGTGTGGGGGCAGCGCCCCCACCCCGGCCCACCACAGGAGATCCCGATGACCGTTCAGGACTACCGCTCACGCCTTTCCGAGCCCGCCAGCCGCAAGATGGGCACCTTTTCCTACCTGCCCGAGATGACCCCTGACCAGATCCGCAAGCAGGTCGAGTGGATCGTCAAGCACGGCTGGAACCCCGCCATCGAACACACCGAACCGCAATTCGCCGGGTCGAACTACTGGTATATGTGGAAGCTGCCGATGTTCGGGGAATCGGACGTCGACGCGATCCTCGCCGAGCTCGATGCCTGCCACGAGGCCAACCCGGGCAACCATGTCCGGCTGATCGGCTATGACAACTTCACCCAGAGCCAGGGCGCGAACATGGTCGTCTACCGGGGCACCCCCGTCTGATAGTGGGCCTCTGACGCCTGCCGCGGCCCGCCGCTCCCTCCCGGCGGGCCGCCCCTCTCCACCACTCCCCCGCCGAGGCCGCCATGAAAGACAGCATCGACCAGCACCGCGTCGCCGAGGAACCCTGGTATCGACCGGTGGCCGACGAGGTGAACCTGTTCACCACCGCCTGGGACG
>JACKKE010000010.1 GCA_020637595.1 Rhodobacter sp.
CTTCGGGCTTCGGGCTTCGGGCTTCGGGCTTCGGGCTTCGGAAAGAAACGGCCTGTGCCTTTGGGGGCGGGTCAAGTCAGGGCGGCGACCAAAGCGAGCGGGTCGCAGCGGCCACCCTGGCGTTGGGCCGGGCGGCGGTGCCGGCGGGTTCTTGCCTGTGCCGTGCATGCCCCGCGTCGCCGGGCGGACCAAACCGGGTCCGGACGCCCGAGAGAACCGGGAGCTGGGAGCTGGGAGCTGGGAGCTGGGAGCTGGGAGCTGGGAGCTGGGAGCTGGGAGCTGGGAGCTGGGAGCTGGGAGCTGGGAGCTGAAAAACCCGGCCAAACGCGCCCTGTAAACCCCTTGCCCGCTCGGCGCTCAGCCCCCGCGCGCGGCCACCGAGGCGCCATCGGTTAACGTCGAGGCCGGGTAGAGGATCACCACCTCGCCCTCGGCCACCCCGCCGGTGACCTGCGCCTGCCCCTCGGCCTGCCGTCCGACGCTCACCGGCGTGCGCCGCGCCGCGCCGTCGACCACCCGGAACACCGCCCAGCCGCCGCCGTCACGAAACAGCGCGCTTTGCGGCACCTGCAGGATGTCCTCGCCCTCCCAGGTGACGATGCGCACGAACACACGATAGCGGTCACCCAACCCTTCGCGGCCCTCGGGCGGGGTCACAAAATCGAGCTTCAGCCGCACACGCTGCTCCTCGATGCCCAGCGCCGAAACCCGGGTGAAAGCCGCGGGCTCGATCCGGCGCACCCGGGCATCCAGCGTCGCCTCGCCCCCCCAACGGTCGATCAGCGCCCGCGCGCCGACCGCAACCCGCACCGCATCCGAGGACAGCAGATCCACCTCGATCTCGAGATCGCGCAGATCCCCGATCGACACCAGCGGCCCGCCCGCCTGCACCAGCCGCGACGAGGCATCCGCAACCTCGAGCACGGTTCCGGTCCTCGGCGCGGTGATCGTGACCGCCCCGCCGCCGTTGCGCACATCCTCGGGACCCAACAGCTGCGCCTGCGCCCGTGCCAGCGTCGCCTGGTGCAACTCGCGCTCGGCCCGCGCCGCCGCCAGAGCCTGCGAGGCGTCGGTAAACGCCTGCTCGGCCAGTTCGAGCATCCGCTGGGAAATGGTCCCCGCCGCCGCCAGCGCACGCGAACGGTCGAGTTCGGTCTGGGCATTGCTGAGGCCGGAAATCGCCCGGCGCAGATTGGTGTCGGCCAGTTCCAGCGCCGCGCGCGCCTCGGTCACCGCGGCCTCGGCCTGGGCCCGGGTGCGCGCATCCATCAGCGCCGGATCGGCGGGGCGAATGACCGCCAGCACGGTCTGGCCCTGCACCACCGGATCCCCGACCTGAACCGGCGAGCGGTCGGCGGTGCCGGTGATCGGCGCGGTGATCGCATAGGGTTCGCGCACGCGGGTGATCCCCTCGGCCGAGATGGTCTCCTGCAGCGGGCCGCGACTGACCGGCGCCATATCGACCGCCAGCGGTTGCGGCCAGAGCGCCCAGACCAACCCTCCGGCCAGAGCCGCCGCCGTCACCGTCATCGTCACCCGCCGTGCCCAGGACATCCCCGTCTCCTCATTCCCTTGCCTTCAGCGCGGTGGCCAGATCGACCCGATCCAGCCGCCGCCGCACCAACAGAACCGCCCCCAGCGAGGCCACGAACACCACCAGCCCGGCATAGGCATAGGTGCGCCGGGTGATGATGAAGGGCACGCTGTAGAGGTCGGTGGCCATCTGGCTGACCAGCCCCGAAGCCATGCCATAGCCCAGAACCCAGCCCACCGGGATCGCCACCAGCGTGAGCAGCATCATCTCGCCCACCAGCACAAAGCCGACCTCGCCACGGGTAAAGCCCAGCACCCGCAGGCTGGCCAGCTCGTGGCTGCGTTCCGACAGCTGGATCCGCGCCGCGTTATAGACCACGCCGATCGCGATCAGCACCCCGATCAGCGTATAGATCGACACCATCGTCAGCAGGTTCTCGCTGAGGGTCGCATCGAACTGGCCGCGCACATCGGCCCAGTCGGCAAGGCCCGCCACCGCCGGCGTCGTCTTGATCGCCTGATTGAGTGCGGGCATCGCGTCGGCTTCGACCAGCAGGTGGATCTGGTTGACCTGCGGAGCGACCCGCATCGCACGGAACAGGGCCGCGGCGCCGATATGCACCTCCTGACCCATCGCCTGTTCGATAACCCGCGCCACCGGCAGGTCGAGCACCTCGCGCGGGGGGGCCAGCATTTCGATTCGCAGCATGTCCCCGATCCGCAGATCCAGCGACTCGGCCAGGATCTGCGGCACGACCACCCCGTCTGCGGGCAGTGCAACGGGGCCTTCGCGGTCATCGACCAGACGTGCCAGCTCGGCGCCCTCATAGTGCCCCATCAGCGCACTGAGCCGGGTGCGATGACCGTGCACCAACCGCGCGGGCATCGAAAACGCCCCCTCGGCCCGGCGCACGCCTGGCAAAGACAGTGCGTCGATCACCGCGCTCTCCGGGGCCGACTGCGACAGACTGAGGGTCACCTGCTGCCGGTTCGACTCCTCGAACATGCTGGCAGCCATGATGTCGATCGAATCGAACATGAAATAGGACATCACCAGCACCCCGACCGAGGCCGAGACCCCGAACAGGGTGATCGCCGCCCGCCCCGGCCAGCGCAGGATCGACCGCAGGATCATCATCGTCGTCTGCCGCACCCTGAGCCAGGCAATGGCCCGGTCGACATAGCCACGGCTGAAACTGGGCGGCGCGGGGGGCGACATCGCCACCGCGGGCGGCAGCTGCGACGAGGCCCAGACCGCCCGCAGCCCGCCCAGAACCACCGTCGCCAGCCCCAGCGCAGCCGAGATCGCCAGCGCCGCGGGCGCCGCGCTGCGCAGGATGAAGGGAAAGCCGAAATAGGTCTGGTAAAGCGCGATCATCGCCGAGCCGATCCACCAGCCGACCAGCCAGCCCAGCACGATCCCGATCACCCCGATCAGGATCGCCAGCTTCAGGTAATGCCAGACGATGTCGAGGGTGCCATAGCCCACCGCCTTGAGCAGGCCGATCTGCGGGCGCTCCATCTTGATCAGCCGGCCCAGCACCATGTTCACCAGAAACGCCGACACCACCAGGAACACCGGCGGCATATAGGTCGACATCACCCCCAACTGCTGCAACTCGCCAGCCAGGAACGCATGCGACAGCTGCCGGTCGCGACCATAGGCGCCGGTGCCGCCATAGGGATCCAGCAGCGCATCCAGCGCCGCGATCACCGCGCGTTCGTCCGCGCCGCGCGCCAGCCTGAGGGCAACCTCGTTCACCGCGCCGGCCATGTCCATTGCCGCCGCCGCGGCGCTCTCGTTCAGCCAGATCACGCCAAAGCGACGGTTGTCTGGCATCATCGCACCGGGGGCGATGGTATAGACGAATTCGGGCGAGAGAACCCAGCCGGTCACGGTCAACTGCGTCAGCCGCCCGTTCAGGATCGCGCCGAAATGGCTGCCCGGCACCAGCTGATTGGCCTCGCCGAAAAAGCTGTTGATCGCCACCTCGCCCGCGTGTTCCGGGTCCGGCAACCGGCCGCGGACCAGAACCGGCACGTTCATCGCCGCACCCTCGGGTGGCAGCGAGACGATCCGCCCGGTCGCCGGCTCCTCCATCCCCGAAATATCCAGAACCGCACCGAAGCCGATCCGCCCCTCGGCCTGGGCGACGCCGTCGATTTCCGCCGCGGCCCGCACCACCGAGGCCGGCGCCCGCGTCATCGAGGCAAAGACATCGCCAAACCGCTGCCGCTCGTAATAGGCCGCCTGGGTGCCCGAGAGCGTCAGCTGGGTCGAATGCGCGCCGACCAAAACCATGATCCCGCAGCCCAGCACCAGCGCGATGGCCAGCGTCTGCGCCCAGATCCGGCGCAGGTCGCGCAGCATCTTGCGGTCGAGCGCCCTCACCACGACACCTCGTGCGGGGCGACGCGGGTCGTGTTGCGTTCGTCCGATTTGACCTGCCCGTCGGCCAGCACCACCACCCGGTGGGCGATCCTGCGGATCGAGGCGTTGTGCGTGATCAGCACCGTCGCCGTGCCCAGCTCGTTGTTGACCTGCGTCAGCGCCTCGAGCACCTGCACCCCCGTCGCACTGTCCAGGGCGCCCGTGGGTTCGTCGCACAGCAGCACATCCGGCCGCTTGGCGATCGCCCGCGCAATCGCCACCCGCTGCTGTTCACCGCCCGAAAGTTCAGCCGGAAAGTGGTCCAGCCGGTGCCCCAGCCCGACGCGCTCCAGCGCCTCTTCGGGGCGCATCGGATGGCGCGCGATCTCGGTCACCAGGGCGACATTCTCGCGCGCGTTCAGGCTGGGCACGAGGTTGTAGAACTGAAAGACAAAGCCCACATGATCGCGCCGGAATGTCGTCAGCGCCCGGTCCGACACCCGCGTCAGCTCCTGCTCGCGGAAGAACACGCGCCCTTCGGTCGGCTGATCCAGCCCACCGAGAATGTTCAACAGCGTCGACTTGCCCGACCCCGACGCCCCCAGCAGAACGACCATCTCGCCTTCGACCAGCGACAGGTCGACGCCGCGCAGCGCATGCACCGCGACCTCGCCGGTCTTGTAGACCCGCGTCACGCCTTCGGTTCGAAAAACCGGCACTGTTCTGTCGCGCGTGTCCGTCATGCCCCTGCCTAGCCCCTGGGGCCGCACAAAGCCTTGATTCAACGCAAGGCACCGCCCGGCCACAGTTGACACCGTGTCCGCCAGCCGCGAGCTTGGCAAGGGCGAACAGGGACCGAACACATGGACAAGCGCCTTCAATTCAACGTCTGGTATTTCGTTGCGGCGTTCATCGCGCTGACCGCCTTCCAATACTGGATGGCCAGTTCCAGCGTGACCGAGCGCATCGCCTATTCGACCTTCCTGCAGCACCTCGAGGCCGGCGAGGTGGCGACCGTTACCGTCGAACCCGAGCAGATCCGCGGCAGCTATCGCACACCGCAAAACGGCAATTCCTATTTCGTCACCAACATCGTCCCCGAGGATCTGACCGACCGGCTGGCGGCGGCGAATGTCGAATTCGACGGCACTGTGCAGAACACCTTTCTGTCGACGGTCCTGTCCTGGGTGATGCCGCTGGCGCTCATCTTCATCTTCTGGATGTTCCTGTTCCGGCGCATCGCCGAGAAACAGGGCATGGGCGGGCTGATGGCGGTCGGCAAATCCAAGGCCAAGGTCTGGGTCGAGCGCGACACCGGCGTGACCTTTGCCGATGTCGCCGGCGCCGATGAGGCCAAGGCCGAGCTGCAGGAAATCGTCGCCTTTCTGAAACAGCCCGAGACCTTTGGCCGGCTGGGCGCGCGTATCCCCAAGGGGATCCTGCTGTCGGGGCCGCCGGGCACCGGCAAGACCCTGCTGGCGCGCGCGGTGGCGGGCGAGGCGGGCGTCGCGTTCTTCTCGATTTCGGGCTCCGAATTCGTCGAGATGTTCGTGGGCGTCGGCGCAGCGCGGGTGCGCGACCTCTTCGAACAGGCGCGCAAGGCCGCGCCCTGCATCATCTTTATCGACGAGCTGGACGCACTGGGCAAACGCCGCGGCATCGGCGGCTTTGGCGGGGTCGATGAGAAAGAGCAGACGCTGAACCAGCTGCTGGCGGAACTCGACGGGTTCGATCCGCGCGACGGCATCGTGTTGCTGGCGGCAACCAACCGCCCCGAGATCCTGGATCCGGCGCTGATGCGGGCTGGCCGGTTCGACCGGCAGATCGTCGTTGACCGCCCCGACAAGACCGGCCGTGCGGCGATCCTGCGCGTGCATCTGAAAAAGGTGCAGGTGGATCCCGCGCTCGATATCGACGCGGTCGCCGGCCTGACCCCGGGCTTTACCGGCGCCGAACTCGCCAATCTGGTGAACGAGGCGGCGATCCGCGCGACCCGGCGCAAAGGCGAGCAGATCACGATGGACGACGTCACCGAGGCGCTGGAAAGGGTGGTCGCGGGGATGGAGCGCAAGGGCCGGCTGCTGAACCCGCATGAGCGCGAAACCGTCGCCTGGCACGAGATGGGCCACGCGCTGGCCGCCGCCAACCTGCCCGGCGCGGATCCGGTGCACAAGGTGTCGATCATCCCGCGCACCATCGGCGCGCTGGGTTACACCCTGACCCGTCCGACCGAAGACCGGTTTCTGATCACCCGCTCCGAGTTGGAGAACCGCATGGTGATGCTGCTGGCCGGCCGCGCCGCCGAGGATGTGCATTTCGGCGAGGTCTCGACCGGGGCCGCGGATGATCTGGTGCGCGCCACCGACATCGCCCGGCAGATCGTCATGCGCTTTGGCATGCACCCGGTGCTGGGCCAGGCGGTTCTGGACCGCGAGCGCGGCGGGCATCTGGGCGATGACGTCTTTACCATGCCGCAGCGCGATTTCTCGGAAGCCACCGCGCGCGAGGTTGACCTGGCCGTGCGCGAGGCGCTGGATACGGCCTATCACCGCGCCAAGGCGCTGCTGGTCGACCACCACGACGATCTGGCCGCCGGGGCCGCGATGCTGCTGGAACACGAGACGATCACGCCCGACGACTTCCCGCCGCTGCGCAAACGCGACGGCTGAAGGGCGCGTTCAGCCGCGCAGCCGCCCCCAAAGGGTGCGCGCCGCGGTGCCGATGCCGCGCCCGGCGCGTTTCAGGTTCCCGCCCAGCCCGGCGTCCTTGCCAGCCTCGGCGCGCAGATGCGCCCGGCGCACCAGCCGGCCCTCGGGCAGTGCGGCACGGATCGCCGCGCTGACTGCCGCGATATTCCAGGCCGGGGCCTCGGCGCGCACCGGAATCGCCGCGGTGCCGGGCAGAGCCTCGGCAATCGCCCGCATCGCCGCGTCCAGACGATCGCGGTCGGCCTTGGTCAGCGCGTTTTCCGGGCGCGGCCACCCCGGGATCAGCAGGTCGGCCCCGGTGGCGACGTGGATCACCGGCGGCGCGCGGTGCGTCGGATCCAGCGCGGCACGAAACGCCTCGGCCAGGGCCAGGTCGGGCGCGCGGCCCGGACGGTTCGCCCGGTGGACCCAGATCACGACATCCGCCCCTGCCATCCGTTCTGCCAGGGCACGGGTCGCCCTGGCGCCGCCGTCGCTGCCTGGCATGTCGATCAGCCGGATCTCGGCCCCGTCGATTTCCCAGGCATGGCTCTGCGCGCTTTCGGTCGGATCGCCGGCCGCGGCCTCGGCCCCGGTCAGCGCATCGACCAGCACCGATTTGCCGACCCCTTTTTGCCCGACGACCACGATCCGCACCGCCCCTTCGGCGGGCGGGGCCAGCGACAGGTCGCGGGCCTCGGTGCGTGCCGCGACGCGCGCAAGTTCCGCGTCCGAGGTTTTCAGCCGACCGGAATAGAGATCGACCGCGGCCTGCGCCGCCTCCTCCAGCAAGATCGCCTGCGCATCGCGCCGGAACCGCTCGGTCAGCCGGTCCTGCAGGCCCAGTGCCAGCACCCGCTCGGCCTCGCGCAGCAGGCCCACCGCCGGATTCATCACCAGCCGCACCCCGCGCCAGGCCAAAAAGCCGGTCTCCCACGCCGTCAGCGCCGCATCCTGCTTGCGCCAGAGCCAGTGCATGGTGCGCACCGACAACCGGTCGGACCACGGCACATTGGCCAAGAGGAAGGCGCGGTATTGCAGCGCCACCCGGTCGATCAGCAGCAAGGCCTCGGGCAGCGTGAAGTCGAGCGCGCTGCGCTGGCCGTTCGACATGTCGGCAGCGACCGCTTCGACCACCGCCAGCGCCTCGGCCGGCAGATCGGCCCAGGGGATCGGCTGTTGCAACCGGACGGCAATCCGCCCCTGCGCGCGTTCAAAAGCTGCGACTTCGGCGGCGCTCCATTCCGGTTCCGGCGACGGCCCCGGCAGCGAACGGGGCTCGACCCCGCCCTGGCCGGCAGCGCGCCAGCGAGCAACCGCCAGGCCTCCGCGCACCGCCGCATAAAGCGCGGCCGAGGCCAGCGCGAACCACAAGAGCCAACCGCGTTCATAGAGCCAGACGAAACCCAGCACCGAACTGGCGGCCAGCGGCAGCGCCAGGACCAGCGCCAGCCCCAGCCGGTTCCAGCGCAAGAGCGCCCCGCGGAGCCGGTCAGCCAGGCCCATTGCGCGCCCCCCTCAGCGCCTGATCGTAGAGCGCGCGCAGCGCCACCGGATCAGGCGGCGCGCCCCGCGCAACGCCATAAAGCCAGGCCGAGGCGGCGCGCCCCAAGGCCCAGGTGGTGGCGAAACTGGTGCCCGCCGCAGCCGCGGCCCCCAGGGTCTGCCCGGCAAAAGGCACCAGCTTGGCGCCCTGGCGCAGCACATGGCCGATCCCCATCCGCACCAGCGCACCGGTTCCCAGCGCCGAGGCCAGCAGGCCCAGCCGCGCCGGCGTCAGCGCAACCCCGTGATGTTTTGCCAGCGCCTGCAGCATTGCCCCCTGCGCCGCCGGCACTGTCGCCACACCGGCCAGCGGGACGATATCGCTCGCCCCGGCGGCAGCGGCATAGCGCAGCACCGTCTTGCGCACGGCGGCAAAGGCGCGGGCCTCGTCGGCGCGGCGCAGGCTTGCGGCGGCGCGCGGCATGAAACTGTCGAGCGCATCCAGCAGCGCCTCGATCCCGGTGACCAACCCGTCGGCCGGCATCGCCAGCGTCACAAAGGGCAGATCCCGGCCCACCAAGGCGCGAAACCGGGCGCGGGCGCGCTCCTGTTCGGCCTCGCTGGCCATCAGGTCCGCGCCGGTAAACACCAGCAGAACCGGCAACTTCACCTGACGGATCGCAGCCGCGACGGGTTCCTGCACCGGATCGTCGAGGCGCACCACCGCCAGCACCGCCTGCGTGCCCGCCTGCGCCGCGGCCATGTCTGTGGCCGGGTCATAGCCTGCTTCGCCTAAGCCCCGGGTGTCCAGAAAGCGCACAGCGGGGGCGTCGGCCGGGAAATCGACCCGCTGCGCCTGACGGGTGCCGGGGGCAAAACCGCTGCCGACAACCCCTTCGCCGGTCAAGGCCCTGACCAGCGAGGTCTTGCCCGCACCGGTCTTGCCCAGAAGCCAGAGAACCGGAACCGCCGGTTCGATGTCGCGTGCCGTGTCAGCCACTCATGCCGCCTCCGTCCGTTTCCCCCTTCAGGTAGGAACGCCGCGGGCTGCCTGCAATCCGCTCAGCGGTTCAACACCACGTCGACCAGTTCGCTGGTGCCACGCCCCAGATCGTCGTCCTCGACCATCAGCAGGCGGATCCGGCCCGACCAGTCGCGGAACACGCTCAGCCCCTCCAGATTGCCGAACTGGCCGAAATCCGAGCGCATCACCACCTGCGGCTCGCTGATCGCCCGGCCGTTGATACCGAACCGGCGGACCTGGCTGCGGTGCCCGCCCACGCCAACCTCGCGTTCCAGGACATAGAGCAACCCGTCCGGGCCGAAATCGGCGCCGACCGGCAGGAAATTCCCGTCCTCGGGCAGGCGGAACGAGCCGGTCCATTCGCCGTTCTGCAGGCGATAGGACGGAAAGCCATAGGTCGCGCGCGCCGGCCGTTCGGGGATTGCATAGATCGTGCCATTGCGATCGACGGCCAGCGCCTCGATCCCGCGGCCCGCCCGCAGGCGTTCGAAATCAATGTGTTCGCCCAGATCCTGCGCCGACGCCCCCAGGCTGGGATAGCGGACCACCCGGTTGTGCTGCTCGAACGAGACATAGATGCTGCCGTCGCGCGCCACCGCGATCCCTTCGGAATCGTGCAGCGATCCGGTCAGCGGGTGCCCGTGTTCGTCATTCAACAGCACCACCCGGCGCAGCTGCATACCCGTGATCTGCTGGCCATAGCCACGCTGCAGCCGCGCCTCGGCGACAAAGCCGTGATCCGACAACAGCAGCAGGTTCACCCCGTCGGTGGTGGCAATCCCGGAGAAATCGTTCACACCGCCGGACATCTGCGGGATCTGGAACCGCGAGACGACCTGCACCGGCGGGATATTGGTCGCGGGATGCTGGACTACTCCGGCATAGTAGGTGTCGGGTTCGGCCAACGCGGCGCAGGGCAGCAGCGTGGCGGTCAGGGCGATGAGCAGGCGGCGAAATAGGGTCATGGTCTCTGGACTACTTGCGAACATTGTCGGGGAAGATCGGCCAGCGTGTATTCCCGGGGATGGCGCCGACGGGGCGCCGGTTCGGTCGGCTGGGCCGGCTGACGCGGCGGGTTCAGGTAATCCGTCACCCACCACATCAGACTGTCGTCGCAACCGTTGCCGCCATTCGACAGCTCGGCCACGGTCGGGGTCTGCGTCTCGCAGGCGGGCGAGCCGGCGGGACAGCGCAGACGAACGTGAAAGTGATAATTGTGCCCGGCAATCGGCCGGATGCGCTGCAGCCAGGGGGTGTCCTCGGGCGTCGCGGTGCGGCACAGTTCGATCTTGACGGCCGCCGCGACGAACAGCCGCTCGACACGGGGATCGCTGGCGGCGGCGCGCAGCAGCTGGGCGTGCTGCGGTGTCCAGTGTCGGGTCAGCCCGCGCTGGTCCTCGGTGCGCACCGACACCGAACTGATATTCTCGCGCTCGGTCCGGCTGAGGTCCAGGCGCCCGGGCGGCAGCATCCAGATATCGGCATCCAGCCCCATCTGGTGGCTGGCATGCCCCGAGGTCATCGGCCCGCCGCGCGGCTGGCTGATATCGCCCACATAGAGACCGTTCCAGCCGATCCGCACCGCCTCGCGGCTGAGATCCTCGAGATAGGCGATCATCTCGGGGTGACCCCAGTTGCGGTTGCGGCTGAGGCGCATCGCCTGCCAGGTCGGCCCGGTTTCGGGCAGTTGCACCAACCCGTCTGCGCAGCCCCGGGCATAGCTGCCATAGGCCTGCGCAGGCTCCGAGGTGCCCCGCGTCGCCGCGCCAAAAAGCTGGTTCGCCAACTCCTGGCTGAGCGCCGGGTCGACGGTGCTCATGCAGGCCGCAAGGCCCAAGGCAGAAAAGAGCGCGCCAAGCCTCATGCCTTGTTGCTTCCCTGCGGGTGGACGAAGGCCAGAAGCAGCAGACCGATGATGAACAGCCCCGCCACCGGCAGGATGCCCAGCTGCTGGCTGTCGGTCAGGCTGGTCGCCACGGCGATCGTCCAGGGGGCCAGGAACGCGGTCGCCTTGCCCGACAGCGCATAAAGGCCGAAGCCCTCGGTCATCTTGTCTTCATCGCCCTGGCGGACCATCATCGTCCGGCTGGCCGATTGCAGCGCCCCCCCGGCCGCGCCGATCAATGCGCCCAGAACGTAAAAGGTGATATCGGGCAGGCTGCTGTCGGGCGACACCGGCATGCCGAACACCGACTCGCGCGAGACAAAGGCGATGGCCAGCGCCACAAGCGCCAACACCACAACGTTGAACAGGATCACCGGTTTCGGACCGAAACGGCTGTCGGCCTTGCCACCCAGCCAGGCAAACAGCGCGCCCGAGGTCGCAGCCAGAATGCCGAACACACCGATCTGGATCACGCTCCAGCGCAGGACGCCCGCGGCATAGACCCCGCCGAACGAATAAACCCCGTTCAGCGCATCGCGATAGAACATCGACGCGCCGAGAAAGGCGAAAAGGCTGCGGTTCTTCGGCAGGCCCGAGAGGGTTTCCTTCAGCTCGGGCCAGGCGCCGCGCACCGCCGCCGCAATGCCGATCGCGCCGGGTTTCTTCGGTTCGCGCACCCACAGAAAGAATGGCACCATGAAGACGATATACCAGATCGCCGTCAGCGGCCCGACAGAACGGGTGCCCTCGCGCGCTGTGGCGTCAAGGCCGAACAGCGGGTCAATCCCCAGAAGCGTCTTGCCGCTGCTGCCCTCGGCCAGGAACAGCAGCATGATCACCAGCGAGACCAACCCCCCGACATAGCCCCAGGCCCAACCCGAGCCCGACACCTTGCCCAGCTCCTCACGCGGGGCGAGGTCGGGCAGCATGGCGTTGGTGAAGATCGTCGCGAACTCCATCCCGATCAGGCCGATGCAGAACAACAGCATCACGAACCACAGGTTGAAATCGTCCGGCGCGGACCACCAGATACCCCACGCCCCGATCACATAGAGCAGCGAAAAGAACCACACGAAGCCCATGCGCTTGCCGCTCTTGTCGGCAATCGCGCCCAGGAACGGCGCCAGCACGGCGATCAGCACCCCGGCGGTGCCGATTCCATAGCCCCAGATCGTCTGGGCGGCGGTGCCGTCGCCCACCACCGACACCACATAAGGGCCGAAGATAAAGGTGATCAACAAGGTGTTGTAAGGCTGGCTGGCCCAGTCGAACCACCACCAGCCCCAGATACGTTTCTGGGCCGCAGATTGCGCCATAGTCTATGCCCCCCACAGGCTTTGCGCCGATCAAGACGCAGTTGAGGGATTCGGGCAAGGACCGAATCCCTTTCGGTTCAGACCTGTGGCGGATTCGGCACCCTGACTCAGCGTTTCTTCATCGCCTCCAGCAGCGCCGCACCGAACCCGCCGGGTTCCGAGCCCCCGCCTTTGGGCCCCGCCTGCCCGCCCCGCGGCCCGCCACCCTTCGGGCCACCACCCTTGGGCCCCGGTCCGCGCGAATCGGGGCGCGCGTCGCGGCCCGGGTTGCCGGCCGGACGCTCGGCATCCTTGCGCATGGTCAGGCCGATGCGCTTGCGCGCCACGTCCACCTCGACCACCCGCACCTTGACCACATCACCCGCCTTGACCACCTCATGGGGATCCTTGACGAAGCGGTCGGCCAGCTGGCTGACATGCACCAGTCCGTCCTGATGCACGCCGATGTCGACGAAGGCGCCAAACGCCGCGACATTGGTCACCGTGCCTTCCAGCAGCATCCCCGGCCGCAGGTCGCGGATCTCGTGGATGCCCTCGGCAAAGCTCGCCGTCTTGAATTCGGGACGCGGGTCGCGACCGGGCTTCTCCAGTTCCGCCAGAATGTCGCGCACCGTCGGCAGGCCGAAATGCGCGTCGGTGAATTCCGCGGCCTCGAGCCGGCGCAGCGGCGCGGGATCCTTCATCAAGGTCGCCACATCGCGCCCGGTGGCCGAAACGATCCGCCGCGCCAGGTCATAGGCCTCGGGGTGCACTGCCGACGCGTCGAGCGGCTCTTTCCCGCCCTGAATGCGCAGGAACCCGGCCGCCTGTTCAAAGGCCTTGGGCCCCAGCCGCGCGACCTTCAGCAATTCCTTGCGGCTGCCGAACGGCCCGTTCGCATCGCGATGCGCGACCACCGCCTCGGCCAGCCCCGGCCCCAGACCGGACACCCGCGCCAACAAGGGCGCCGAGGCCGTGTTCAGCTCGACCCCCACCGCGTTCACCGCATCCTCGACCACGCCATCCAGCGCCCGGCCCAGCGCGGTCTGGTTGACGTCATGCTGATACTGGCCGACGCCGATCGCCTTGGGTTCGATCTTGACCAGTTCGGCCAGAGGGTCCTGCAGACGCCGGGCAATCGACACAGCGCCGCGCAGCGACACATCGAGGTCCGGGAATTCCCGCGCCGCCAGTTCAGACGCAGAATAGACCGAAGCCCCCGCCTCGCTCACCACGACCTTCAAGGGCTTCGGTGCGGGCAGTTTCGACAGCAGCTCGCCCGCCAGCGCATCAGTTTCGCGGCTGGCGGTGCCGTTGCCGATGGCGATCAGCCCGACGCCATGCTTGCGCACCAAGGCCCCCAGCACCGCCAGCGTGCCCTGCACATCCATGCGTGGCTGGAACGGATAGACGGTGGCCGTATCCACCACCTTGCCGGTCGCATCGACCACCGCCACCTTGACCCCGGTGCGGATCCCGGGATCGAGCCCCAGCACCGCCTTGGCCCCCGCAGGCGCCGCCAGCAACAGGTCCTTGAGGTTGCGGGCAAAGACCCGGATCGCCTCGGCCTCGGCCTTTTCGCGCAGGTCGGTCATCAGGTCGATGGTCAGGCTCAGCTTCAACTTGATCCGCCAGACCCAGCCGGCAACCGTGCCCAGCCAGGCATCCCCCTTGCCGGCGCGTCCGACCTGCAGCGCATCGCGCACCATGCCTTCGGCGACTGAGGTGCCCGGCGCCGCCTCGGGCTCGACCGCCAGATCCAACGCCAGAAACCCCTCGTTGCGCCCGCGCATCATCGCCAGCGCCCGGTGGCTGGGCACCCCCGACCACAGCTCGGAGTGGGCAAAGTAATCCGCGAATTTCGCGCCCTCCCCCTCCTTGCCCGCCATCACCTCGGAGGTCAGCCGCGCCACCGCCTGCATATGCGCCCTGAGCCGCGCCTTCAGCGCCGCGTCCTCGCTCAGCCGCTCGGCGATGATCTCGCGCGCGCCCTCCAGAGCCGCCTTCACATCCGCCACCGCCTCGGTGACATAGCCCGCCGCCAGCCCCTCAGGGTCGGCCGCCCGGTCGGCCAGGATCGCATCCGCCAGCGGCTCCAGCCCGTTCTCGCGGGCGATCATCGCCTTGGTGCGGCGCTTGGGCTTGTAGGGCAGATAGAGGTCTTCCAGCGCCGCCTTGGTCTCGGCCCCGGCAATCGCCTTGGCCAGATCATCGGTCATCTTGCCCTGCTGGGTGATCGATTCGAAAATCGTCGCTCGCCGCGCCTCCATCTCGCGCAGATAGCCGAGCCGCTCGGACAGCGTGCGCAGCTGCGTGTCATCGAGCCCCCCGGTCACCTCCTTGCGATAGCGCGCGACAAAGGGCACCGTCGCGCCCTCGTCCAAAAGGCCGATCGCGGCCGAAACCTGCTCGGGGCGCGCACCGATCTCGGCGGCGATCTGACGGGGAATGCGAAGGTCGACGGGCAGGGTCACGGAACGGGCCTCGGATCTGGAAACGGGCCGCGACCCTACCCCCGGCGACCCGCGCCGCCAAGCCCCTCACTTGCCCGCCGGGCCCACCGTCAGGGCCGCGCTGCCCACCGGATGATACGCCCCGGCACGGGTCACGACATAGCGCAATTCCCAGTCGCCGGGCTCCTGCGGCGCGGCGATGCTGACCGGGCCGGTGGCCGGGATCGTCACATAGCCACCGGAATAATCCTGGGCGCCCGCACCGGCCCGCGCGATATAGAGGTAATCCCCCGCCGCCCGCGGCGCATCCGGCCCCAGGGCGACGCTGATCTGCGCCCCCGCCTGCGCCTGCATCGCCGCCAGCGTCACCACGGGCAGGGTGCCCGGCGTCACCGTCAGCGGCAGACTGGCACGCACGGTGCCCGCACCGGTGACATAGCGCAGCTCATAGGCCCCGCCCTCCAGCGGCAACGGGATCGAGGCAGGACTGCCACCGCTGGTATAGGCATAGGCACCCGGAACCCAGGAACTGCCCGCGGAGCCGACCGGCGCCAGCCCCACCCAGTCCCCGTCACCATTCGGGCCGGTCCAGTCGACCCGCAGCGCCTCGCCGCCGATCAACCCGCCGAGCGGCGACAGCGACACGCTGCCATCCGCCGAGGCCGCGGCCAGTGGCGCGAGGGTGACCGGCAGCGCCGCCAGGATCGCACTGCCGCCCGTGACATAGCGCAGCTCATAGGCGCCCGCCGCCGTCGGCAAGGCGAGGATCGCAGGATTGCCGGCATTGGCATAGGCATAGGCGCCCGGAACCCAGGCGCTGCCCTCAGACCCGGCCGGCGCCAGCCCGATCCAGTCGCCGGCCCCGTTGGGACCGCTCCATCCAACCTGCACCTGCGCGCCGGCGGTCAGATCACCGGACACCGTCAGGCTGGCGCTCTGCGCCAGGACCGCAGACCCGAAAAGAAAGAACAGAACAGCAAGAACGGCGCGCATGGCGGATACCCCTGACGAAAGGACGACTGCGTGAAAATCCCTCCCAGCCTGCGCCCCACACGCAGATCCGTCCAGCAAAACATGCCGCGCGCGCGCCCTTTCATCTTGCCCTAAATACGCAAACACCCTCACCGCTGGCCCCGCCGCCGGGATGGCGCTAGACAGACCCCATGATCACCCGCACCCATACCAAGGGCGACGCGCCCTCGACCGCGCTCTATTCCCCCTGCGAGCGGTATCGCTACGCGCTGACCCGCACCTGGGATCCCGCCGGGCGCAAGGTGCTGTTCGTGATGCTCAACCCCTCGACCGCGACCGAGGTGCAGAATGACCCGACCGTGGAACGCTGTGAGCGCCGCGCGCGGGCGCTGGGCTATGGCGCGTTCCGGGTCTGCAACATCTTCGCCTGGCGCGCCACCGACCCGAAGGTGATGCGCGCCCAGGATGACCCGGTCGGCCCCGGGAACGACGCTGCCATCGCCGAAGGCGCGGATTGGGCCGACACCGTGGTCTGTGCCTGGGGCACGCATGGCGCGCATCTGGCGCGCGGCCCGGCGGTCGAGGCCTTGCTGCGCGCGACCGGCAAGCCGCTGTGGCACCTCGGGCTCAGCAAGGCCGGACACCCGAAACACCCGCTCTACATCGGCTATGACCGCCAGCCCGAACCCTGGGCCTGATCGCCGCCGACCGCCTTGTCCGCCAGCGTCAGAAAGGCCGCACGCTCGGTCGCGTCGAGACGGTCCAGGATGTCGTCCTGCAGGCTGCGCACCAGCGGCACGACCTCGGCCATCAGCCGCGCGCCGGCGTCGGTCAGCGCCAGTTCCCGGGCGCGGCGGTCGCGCGTGCTGACCCGGCGCTGCACCCAGCCCTTCTGCACGAGCCGGTCGATCACCCCGCCGATCGTCGCCCGGTCATAGGCGATTGCCGCCGCAACCCCGGCCTGATCGACCCCGGGCTGGGCGCGGATCGCGTCCATCGCCGCGAATTGCACCGGCGTCAGGTCATAGCCGGCATCCTGCGTGCGGCGCATGAAGACCTGGGTCGAGATCTGGTGCAGGCGGCGAATCAGATGTCCCGCCATTGTCAGCGAATCCATCCCGCACCTCCTTTCCAGAACGGCCCACGTCGGCCGGAAAACGCTGGTTTACAATAACTTCCGAAAATCAATTTGTATACTTATCTTTTTTGTTGACGAAAAACGATAAGTGTAGTTACTAATTCCCTATCGGAACATGGGCCCCTCGCGGACCCGGGATGGAGGATCGACGATGCAATATTATGGGGACGGCTTTCGCGGGGGCGACCCGGACGTCAAGAATGCAGCGCCCAACCGCCGGGACCGCAGCGAACACGCGCCCCTGCCGGACACGGTGGACGTGCTGATCGTCGGCACCGGCCCCGCCGGCCTGTGTCTGGCGGCGCAGCTGGCGCAATTCCCGGAAATCGACACGATGATCGTCGAGGCCAGCCCCTGCAACATCGTCAAGGGCAAGGCCGACGGCATCAACACCCGCACGATGGAAATGTTCCAGGCCTTCGGCTTTGCCGACAAGGTCAAGCGGGAAAGCTATTGGGTCAACCAGACCAATTTCTGGCGCCCCGACCCCGCCAACCCCAAGCACATCAAGCGCATCGGCCGGGTGCAGGATGTGGCCGACGACAGCTCGGAAATGCCGCATATCCTGATCAACCAGGCCCGCCTGCACCAGCTCTTCATCGACGTGATGAAGAACGCGCCGGCCCGGCTCGAGGTCGACTATAACCTCGCGTTCAAGGAACTGACCATCGACCCGACGACCGAGGACCACCCGGTCACCGTGACGCTGGAAGACACCGGCGTGAACTGGGGCCAGACCAAGACCATCCGCGCGAATTATGTCGTCGGTTGCGACGGCGCGCGGTCCAAGGTGCGCAAGTCGATCGGCGGCGAGTTGCACGGCGATGCCGCGCACCAGGCCTGGGGGGTGATGGACATCCTCGCCAACACCGACTTCCCCGACGTGCGCCAGAAATGCCTGATCACCTCGGCCACCGAGGGCAACGTGCTGATCCTGCCGCGCGAGGGCGGATACCTGTTCCGCATGTATGTCGAACTCGACAAGCTGAACCCCGACGAGCGCGTCGCCAACCGCAACCTGACCCAGCATGACATGATCGCCGCCGCGCAGCGGATCATGGCGCCCTATACGCTGGACGTGAAGGACGTCGTCTGGTGGTCGATCTATGAAATCGGGCACCGCCTGACCGACCGTTTCGACGACGTGGCCGACGACCAGCGCGCGACGCGCAACCCGCGCGTCTTCACCGCCGGCGACGCCTGCCACACCCATTCGCCCAAGGCCGGACAGGGCATGAACGTGTCCATGCAGGACACCTTCAACCTGGGCTGGAAACTGGCGCATGTGTTCCAGGGCCGCGCCGACGCCAGCCTGTTGCACAGCTATTCCGGCGAACGCTGGCTGGAGGCCAAGCGGCTGGTCGACACCGACCACGAATGGGCACGGATCATGTCGGCCCCTCCGGGCCAGTCGGACCTGGACAGCGGTGACGAGCCGCGCTTCGTCACGGCCTTCAAGGCGAACCTCGAATTCACGGGCGGTCTGGCGGTAAAATACGATCAGTCCGCGCTGATCGGCGCGCCGACCCACCAGGCACTGGCCACCGGCGAGGAGATCGGCCGCCGCTTCCACTCGGCCCCGGTGGTGCGGGTCGCGGATGCCAAGCAGATGCAACTGGGCCATGCGGCCGAGGCCGACGGCCGCTGGCGGATCTATGCCTTTGCCGGCAAGGATCCCTCGGCCATCGACCGGCTGGCGGACTGGCTGGCCAGTGATCCCAAATCGCCCGTCGTGCGCTGCACCGGCAAGGACGAGGATATCGACGCGGTGATCGACGTCCGCGCGGTCTTCCCGCAGACCTTCGACCAGATCGACTATACCGCCATGCCCGCGCTCCTGAAGCCGACCAAGGGCAAGCTGGGCCTGCAGGACCACGAAAAGGCGTTCTGTCTGGACCACAAGGGCGTTGGCGACATCTATGCGATGCGCGGCATCGACCGGGAACAGGGCTGCATGATCGTCGTGCGTCCCGACCAGTATACCGCCAACATCCTGCCGCTGGACGGCTATCAGGAGCTGGCCGATTTCTTTGCCGGCTTCCTGCTGGACGCCTGATCCGGCCGCAGGACATCAGACCCGGCGGCGGCGCCCCCGCCGCCGGGTTTCGTTTCAGAACTCGACGCCCGCCTGCGCCTTGATCCCCGACCGGAACGGGTGTTTCACCAGGGTCATCTCGGTCACCAGATCGGCCAGCTCGATCAGCTCGGGCTTGGCGTTGCGGCCGGTCAGGACGACATGCGTCATCTCGGGCTTTTCGTCGCGCAGGAATGCCACGACCTCGGCCACATCCAGGTAATCATAGCGCAGCGCGATGTTGATCTCATCCAGCAGCACCATGCGGATATCTGGGTCGCGGATCAGCTCCTTGGCCTTTTCCCAGCCCCGCTGCGCGGCGGCGATGTCGCGCGCCTTGTCCTGCGTCTCCCAGGTGAACCCCTCGCCCATCGCGTGGAACTGGCACAAATCCCCAAAATGCGTGGTCAGCAGACGCCGCTCGCCGGTATCCCAGGCCCCCTTGATGAACTGCACCACGGCACAGGGCATGCCGTGCGCGATCGCCCGCAGGATCATCCCGAACCCTGAGCTGGATTTCCCCTTGCCCGGTCCGGTGTGAATGATGATCAGACCCTTCTCGCCCTGACGCTCTTCCTTCATTCGGTCGCGCGCGGCCTTGATCTTCTGCATCTTCTCTCTGTGGCGAACGTTCTTGTCGTCGTCCCCGGTATCCATCGCGTCGCTTCCCTGCTTGACTCATCTGCCCCCGCGGCGCATGTCCACCGGGCTGGTGCCTGTCTTGTGACGGGTGAAAAGGGAATGCGACAGGGGCAAAGGTCAACCCCAAAGCGCAGCCGCCCCCGCGACCGTGACCGGAGGGGCCGCCCAAAGCCACTGGCGAAAGCCGGGAAGGCGGGCAGCCAACGGGGAAACCCGACCTCCGCAAGCCGGGAGACCTGCCAGCACCGAGAGAACCCAACCGGGCGGGGTGCCTCGGTGACGGGATGGCTGCCGCGCCCCCCGCCCCTGCCCCACCCGCAACAAAGGACTGCCGATGGGGGATGCCGTCGAAGTTTTGGTCTGCGTGACCTGCAAGCGCGAGGGGATGGACCCCGACGCGCCCCGCCCCGGCGCCGAACTGGCCGCGGCGCTGGCTGGTCGCCTGCCAGAGGGTGTCACCCTGCGCCAGACCGAATGCCTGTCGAACTGCAAGCGCGGCTGCACCATCGCCCTGCGCGCGCCCGGCGCTTGGACCTATGTCTATGGCGACCTCGCGCCCGAGCAGGCCGAAACCGTGATCGAGGGTGCCGCGAAGTTCCGCGATGCGCCGGCCGGGCTGGTCCCCTGGCGCGAGCGCCCCGAGCATTTCCGCAAACACTGCATCGCCCGTATTCCGCCGCTGGAGGCCCTCGAATGACCCTGACGAAAACCCCTGTCACTGTGATCACCGGCTTTCTCGGCTCGGGCAAGACGACGCTGATCTCGCATCTGATGCGCAACGCTGGCGGCCGCCGTCTGGCGGTGGTGGTCAACGAGTTCGGCACGCTGGGCGTGGATGGCGAGATCCTGAAGGGCTGCGCGCTGCCCGACTGCCCCGAGGAGAATATCGTGGAACTGGCGAACGGCTGCATCTGCTGCACCGTGGCCGACGATTTCGTGCCGACGGTCGAGGCCCTGCTGGCGATGACCCCGCCCCCCGATCACATCCTGATCGAAACCTCGGGTCTGGCGCTGCCGAAACCGCTGCTCAAGGCCTTCGACTGGCCGGATATCCGCTCGCGCATCACCGTCGACGGGGTGATTGCCCTGGCCGATGCCGAAGCGGTGGCAGCGGGGCGGTTCGCCCCCGATGTGGCCGCCGTCGACGCCCAGCGCGCGGCGGATGAGTCGATCGACCATGAAACGCCCCTCAGCGAGGTGTTCGAGGACCAGATCGGTTGCGCCGATGTGGTGCTCTTAACCAAGGCCGATCTGGCCGGCCCCGAAGGGATCGCCGCCGCCCGCGCGGTGATCGCCGCCGAGGCCCCGCGCCCCTTGCCGGTGGTCGAGGTAACCGAGGGCGCCGTGGACCCGCGCGTGATCCTCGGCCTCGAGGCCGCGGCCGAGGACGACCTGCACGCCCGCAAGTCGCACCACGACGGCCACGACGACCATGAGCACGACGATTTCGACACCGTGGTGGTCGAGATGGGCGAAGTTGCCGACCTGAACGCGCTGGCCGCCCGGATCGAGGCGATGGCGCGCGACCTCGATATCCTGCGGGTCAAGGGCTATGTCTCGGTCACCGGCAAGCCGATGCGTGCGCTGGTGCAGGCGGTGGGCGCGCGCGTCCGCCACCAGTTCGACCGCGCCTGGAAGCCAGGCGAGGCCCGCGCCACGCAGCTGGTGGTGATCGCCGAGCATGACCGCGTCGACGAGGCCGCGATCAAGGCCGCGCTGGGGGCATAAGGGGCGCCGATGCACGTCGTCTTCCGCGAAAGCCACGGGCTGGAGGAAAGCGCCACGCCGCAGGATCTGGGGCAGACGCCCGCGGATCTGGTGGTGCTGTCGTTTTCCGACAGCGATCTGGGCGCCTTCGCGGAAGGGTTCCGCCGGGCCCGTAGGATGGGCAATATTGCCCATCCTACCCTGCGCCTCGCCAACCTCGCGGCGTTGACGCATCCGCTGTCGGTCGACACCTATGTCGAAAACACCCTGACCGGTGCCAAGGGCATCCTGATCCGACTGATCGGCGGCGTGCCCTACTGGTCCTACGGGCTGCAGCAGCTGCAGGCGCTGGCCTCGCGCACGGGTGTCGCGCTGGCGGTGCTGCCCGCCGATGGCCGCCCCGATCCGCGGCTGGATGAGGTCAGCACGCTGCCCGTCAGCACCCTGCGCCGGTTGCAGCACCTGTGCGATCAGGGCGGCGCGGTGGCAGCGCAGGCGGCGTTGCAGCAATTCGCGCTGGCCTGCGGCCTCTATGCGCCGCCGGTGCGCGGCACCCGGGCCCTGCCCGAGGTCGGTGGCTGGACGCCCGAGGGCGTGACCTGCCCCGCCGCGCTGGCGCTGGGCAGCCGGCCGCGGATCGTCCTGACCTTCTACCGCGCCTATCTGACCGCCGCCGATACCGAACCCCTGGACGCCGTCGCGCAGGCCTTCGACGCGGCCGGCTATGACGTGATCGGTCTTTTCGCACCATCCCTGAAGGCCCCGCAGGCGCGTGGCTGGCTGGCCCGCTGGGTCCGCATGCTGGCCCCGGCGGCGGTGATCAACGCCACCGCCTTTTCCGCGCAGGATGAGGACGGCACGCCCCTGGAGGCCGCCGGCGTCCCGGTGTTTCAGGTCGCGCTGGCCACCAACCCGCGCCCGGCCTGGGAAAATTCCGAGCGTGGCCTCTCGCCCGCCGATCTGGCGATGCATGTCGTCCTGCCCGAGGTCGACGGCCGCCTGTTTGCCGGTGTCGTCAGCTTCAAAAGCGCGGCCGAGCCCGACCCCGACCTGCAATTCGCCCGCGTCCAGCACCGCGCCGACCCCGAGCAGATCGCAGCCCTGGTCGGCCGCGTCACCGCCTGGCACCGTCTGGCGCAGACCCCGCCCGCGCGGCGGCGCGTGGCGCTGGTCCTCAGCACCTATCCCGGCAAGGGCTGGCAGATGGCGCATGCGGTGGGGCTGGATGCGCTGGCCTCGGCGCGGGCGATCCTGACGGATCTGGCCGGACGGGGTCACGCCGTCACCGACGCCGACCCGCGCGCGCTGGAAACCGCCCGCATCGAGTGGTCGCTTTTCGATTACCGCCTTGCGCTGGCCGCCCTGCCTCAATCGCTGCAAGAGGACATCCACCTCGCCTGGGGCGACCCTGAGGACGACGACAGCCTGATCGACGGCGCCTTCCATTTCGCCGCGATCCGCGCCGGCGCTGCGGTGATCGCCCTGCAACCCGAACGCGGCATCGTCACCGCCCGCGATGCCGATTACCACGACGTCGGCCGTGTCCCGCGCCATGCCTATGTCGCCTTTTACCTGTGGCTCAGGCAGCAGGCCGATGCGCTGATCCATATCGGCGCGCATGGCACGCTGGAATGGCTGCCCGGCAAGTCCGTCGCGCTGTCCGAGACCTGCTGGCCGCAGGCGCTGACGCGCGATCTGCCGGTGATCTATCCCTTCATCGTCAACGACCCGGGCGAGGCCGCGCAGGCCAAGCGCCGGATCGGTGCGGTCACCATCGGCCATGTCCCGCCCCCCCTGACCGAGGCCCAGACCGGCGCGGGGATGACGCAGCTCGAGGCGCTGCTGGACGAGTTCTCCAACGCCGACGGCCTCGACCCGGCGCGGCGCGACCGGCTGCAGCAGGATATCCGCGCGCAGGCGCAGGCGCTGGGGCTGGAAGACGAGTTGGGCCTGACCCGCGCCACCTCGCTGGCCGAAGCGATCACCCGCATCGACCGCTTTGTCTGCGACGTCAAGGAAAGCCAGTTCGGCGAGGGGCTGCATGTCTTCGGCACCGGCGAACAGGGCGCGGCGGAACGCGGCGGGCTTGCTGCCGCACTGGCCGGGCGCTTTGTCCCGGCCGGGCCGTCAGGCAGCCCGTGGCGGGGACGCAAGGACGTGCTGCCCACCGGGCGGAACCTGTTCACCACCGACCCGCGCGCGGTGCCGACCCGGGCCGCCCACGCGCAGGGCGTGAAGCTGGCCGAGGAACTGGTCCGCCGCCACCTGCAGGACCACGGCGACTACCCGCGCGGGCTGGTCGTCGATCTGTGGGGCAGCGCGACGATGCGCACCGCGGGCGAGGAATTCGCGATGGCGCTGCACCTGCTGGGCGTGAAACCCCGGTGGGATGAGGGCTCGGGCCGCGTTTCCGGGATCGAGGTGCTGCCGATCGCCGATCTCGACCGCCCGCGGCTGGATGTGACGCTGCGGGTCTCGGGTCTTTTCCGCGACGTGTTTCCCGACCTCGCCGCGCTCTTTGGCACCGCCGTGCGGGCGCTGGCCGCGCGCGATGAGGCCCGCGACTGGAACCCCTATGCCGGCCGCGAGGATCTGGCGCGCGTCTATGGCCCGGCGCCGGGCACCTACGGGCTGGCGATGGGCGACGCGCCCGACACCTATACCGACGCCGCGCGACAGGCGGCGGGCGAGGCCTGGCTCAAGGCCTCGGCACACGCCCTAGACACCGACGAGGATGACGCCGAGGGGCTGAAGGCCCGCGTGCGCCATGCCGACGCCTTTGTCCACCTGCAGGATCTGCCCGAAACCGACCTGCTGCTGGCCGCCGACTATGCCGCGCATGAGGCCGGTTTCGCCGCCGCGCAGGCCGTCGCCGGCGGCAAGGCCGCGCTTTATCACCTCGACGCACGCGATCCGGCCCGGCCACGCGCCCGCACCCTGACCGAGGAACTGGCCCGTGTCGTGCGCGCCCGCGCCGCCAATCCGCGCTGGGTCGACGGGATGATGAACCACGGGTTTCGCGGCGGCGCGGAAATCGCCGCGACGCTCGATCATCTGGGCGCCTTCGCCCATCTCGCCGCCGCCGTGCCGCCGCAGTTGATCGACCTCTATCACGACGCGACGCTGGGCCGGGACGACGTGCGCGATTTTCTGGCGCGCGAGAACCCGCAGGCTCTGGCCGCGATGCAGGCGCGCTTTGCCGCCTTGCACGCGGCGGGGCTGTGGGCGACACGCAGGAATTCCATTCTGGCGGGGTTGAGCGATGACGTTTGAGGTCAAGGGATGGTGCCCCGGCGCGCACCGGCCGATGCTGTCGGGCGACGGCTATGTCGTCCGCGTTCGCCCGCGTCTGGCGCATCTGGGCGCCGGGCAGGCGATCGGGCTGTGCGAGGCCGCCGAGCGCCACGGCGCCGGGCTGATCGACGTCACCAACCGCGCCAACATCCAGATCCGGGGCGTCAGCGAAACGGCATGGCCCGCGCTGATGGAGGAACTGGGCGCTCTGAACCTGCTGGATGCCGACGCCGACACCGAGACCCGGCGCAACATCGTCGTGGCCCCGACATGGCAGGAGCGCGACGACACCGAATGGCTGGCCCTCGAACTGATCGCCCGGCTTATGGAACTGCCTGCCCTGCCGCCCAAGATGGGCTTTGCCATCGACGCGGGCACGGCCCCGGTGCTGCAGGACACCCCCGCCGATTTCCGCATCGAGCGCGGCATGTCCGGCGGGTTGATCCTGCACGCCGAAGGGCACGCGATGGGAATGCCCCTGCCCGAGGTGCAGGAGATCGACCAGCTGATCCGGCTCTGCTGGTGGTTCGTCAACTCCGGCGGCGCGCAGGCCGGGCGCATGGCCCGCCATACCGCGCCGCTGCCCGGCTGGGCCGCCGCGACCGAGGCCCCCGCCCCCGCGGGCCACCCCCTGCGCCCCGGCCCGCACCCGATGGGCGCGGTGCACGGGCTGGCCTTTGGTCAGGCTCGCGCCGCCGATCTGGCGCGCGCCATCGAGGCCAGCGGCGCGCAGGCAATCCGCGTGACGCCCTGGCGCACGGTGCTGCTGCTGGGCGGCGCGCCCGGTCCCCGCGAGGGGCTGGAATGGGACGCCGACGCCCCGGTGCTGCGCGTCGACGCCTGCCCCGGCGCGCCCTTCTGCCCGCAAGCCAGCGTCGAGACCCGCCCCCTGGCCCGCGCGCTGGCCCCGCATGTCGCCGGCACGCTGCATGTCTCGGGCTGCGCCAAGGGCTGCGCCCGCGTGACCCCCGCTGCGACGGTGCTGACCGGCCGCGACGGGCTGTTCGTCCTCTCGCACAACACCCGCGCCGGCGAGGCCCCCGACCAGTCGGGCCTGACCGCCGCGCAGATCCTCGCCCAGTTCGGAGCCGCCTGAATGCCCTATACCTATGAAACCGACGGCGCCGCGATCTATCGCCAGTCCTTCGCCACGATCCGCGCCGAGGCCGATCTGGCGCGCTTCGATGCCGACGAGGAACAGGTCGTCGTGCGGATGATCCACGCCGCCGGCATGGTCGGGCTGGAGGAATTCGTGCATTTCTCGCCGGGTTTCGTTCCCGCCGCCCGCGCCGCGCTGGAAGCCGGCGCGCCGATCCTGTGCGACGCGCGGATGGTCTCCGAGGGGGTCACCCGCCCGCGCCTGCCCGCGAGCAACGAGGTCATCTGCACCTTGCACGACCCCCGCGTGCCGCCCCTGGCCGCCGCGATGGGCAACACGCGCTCCGCCGCGGCGCTGGAGCTGTGGCGGCCGATGCTGGCGGGCGCGGTGGTGGCGATCGGCAACGCGCCGACCGCGCTGTTTCATCTGCTGAACATGCTCGAAGACCCCGCCTGCCCGCGCCCGGCAGCGATCATCGGCTGCCCGGTGGGCTTTGTCGGCGCGATGGAATCCAAGGATGCGTTGTGGGAGGCCCAGCCCGTCCCCAGCGTGATCGTCAAGGGCCGGCTGGGCGGCAGCGCGATCACCGTCGCCGCGATCAACGCCATCGCGAGCCGCAAGGAATGACCTGCGGAACGGTGCATGGCGTGGGCCTCGGCCCCGGCTCGGCGGACCTGATGAGCGTGCGCGCCGACCGGCTGGTGCGCAGCGCGCGCCACGTCGCCTATTTCCGCAAGGCCGGAAAACAGGGGCAGGCGCGGCGGATCGTCGACGGGATGCTGCGCGCGGATGTCGTCGAATATCCGATGGATTACCCGGTCACGACAGAGATCCCGCTGCACGACCCCCGCTACGCGCAGTCTCTTTCGGGTTTTTACGAAACATGCGCCGCGCATCTGCGTGCGCTGGCCGAGGGCGGCGAGGATGTGGTGGTCCTGGCCGAGGGCGATCCCTTCTTCTACGGCTCGTTCATGCACCTCTACACCCGCCTGAGCCCCCATGTGCCGGTGCGCGTGGTGCCCGGGATCACCGGCATGGCGGCGGCCTGGGCGGCGTCAGGGCAGCCGATCACATGGGGCGACGACGTGCTGACCGTAGCGCCGGCGACCCTGCCCGAAGGCGAGCTGACCAGGCGCATTGCCGAGACCGACGCGCTGGTGGTGATGAAGATCGGCCAGAACCTGGCCAAGCTGAAACGCGCAGTGGCAGCCGCGGGGCGGCAGGCGGTGCTGGTCGAATTTGCCGCGATGCCGGAAGAACGGGTGCGCCCGCTGGAGGACGTGGACAGCGCGCCCTATTTCTCGATCGCGCTGATCCACGGACAGGGGAGGCGGCCATGACCGGCTGGGTCGTCATCGCGGGCCTCGGCCCCGGCAACGAGGACATGGTCACGCCCGAGGTGCGCGCCGCACTGGAGGCGGCGACCGATGTCGTCGGCTATATCCCCTATGTCGCGCGCGTGGCCGAACGCCCGGGGCTGACGCTGCATCCCTCCGACAACCGGGTGGAGCTGGACCGCTCACGCCACGCGCTGGACATGGCCGCCGAGGGGCGGCGGGTGGTGGTGGTATCCTCGGGCGATCCGGGGGTCTTTGCGATGGCTTCGGCGGTGTTCGAGGCGCTGGAGGCCGGGCCCGAGGCCTGGCGCGCACTGGACATCCGCGTGCTGCCCGGCATCACCGCGATGTTGGCGGCGGCGGCGGCGGCGGGGGCGCCGCTGGGGCATGATTTCTGCGCGATCAACCTGAGCGACAATCTGAAACCCTGGGCGCTGATTGAAAAACGCCTGCGCCTGGCGGCCGAGGCCGATTTCGCGATGGCCTTCTATAACCCGCGCTCGGCCTCGCGGCCCGAGGGGTTCGTGCGCACGCTGGCGGTGCTGCGCGAGACCTGCGCCGACGCGCGTCCGGTGCTGTTCGCGCGCAACGTGACGCGGCCCGATCAGGTGTTGCGCATCGTGCCGCTGACCGAGGCCCGGCCCGAAATGGCGGACATGCGCACGATGGTGATCGTCGGCAATTCGGCAACCCGGGTGATCGACACCCCGCGCGGGCCGATCCTGTATACCCCGAGGTCGGCGTGAGCGGGGTTTCGCCCTCGTTCCCCGCTGTCGCGGGCGCCTCGGGCGACCCGGCAGGGGGGCGCTGCCCCCCTGCACCCCCCCGGGATATTTGGGACGCAAAGATGGGATCAGGGGGTCAGCCAGTCGAGGACGGCGGCAACGTCGTGAGCGATCGCACGCGGCGGGATCTGCGGGCGGTCGATCATCAGGACCGGCAGGCCCAGCGCCCGGGCGGCGACCAGTTTCGAGACCGAGCCCGTGCCGCCGGCGTTCTTGGACACGACAAGGTCGATGGCGTGGTCGCGCATCAGGGCCGCGTCGGCGTCAGTGCTGAACGGACCGCGGTCGACGATGACGCTGTGATGCGGCAGAGGCGGCGGTTCGGTGGGGTCGTCAACGAGGCGCAGCAGGTAATGGTGCTGCGGCTGGGCGGCGAATTCAGCCAGGTGCATGCGGCCGATGGCCAGCATGACGCGGCGCGGCGGGCCTTTGAGCGCGGCGACGGCGGCAGCCATGTCGGGCACGCGGGTCCAGAGATCCCCGGGGCCGGGTTCCCAGGCCGGGCGGGTCAGCGCGATCAGCGGCGTGCCGGTTTGCGCGGCCGCGTGCACCGCGTTGGTGCTCATCTGCGCGGCGAAAGGGTGCGTCGCGTCGACCAGATGCGTAACCTGATGGTCGCGCAGATAGCTCACCAGCCCCGGCACGCCGCCGAACCCGCCAATACGCACCGGGATCGGCTGTTGCTTTGGGCGTTCGACCCGGCCCATGTAGGACAGCGTGGCGGGGATGCCCGCCTCGGCCAAGGCGCGCGCGAGGGCGCTGGCCTCCATCGTGCCGCCAAGGACAAGGACATTGGGCATGGGTAACGATCCGTGGTTGACGATCCTGGGTCTGGGTGAAGATGGACCGGCGGGGCTGACGGATGCAAGCCGCGACGCGCTGGCGGGCGCCGAAGTGGTGATGGGACCGCCGCGGCATCTGGCGCTGTTGCCCGAGAGCGGGGCCGAGCGCGTCGCATGGCCGGTGCCCTTTGCCGAGGGCGTGCCGCTGTTGATGGCGATGCGCGGGCGGCGGGTGGTGGTGCTGGCCTCGGGCGATCCGTTCTGGTTCGGGGCGGGCACGGTGCTGGCGCGGCATCTGGAGCCCGGCGAATGGCGCGCGCTGCCGGGGGCTTCGGTGTTCTCGTTGGCGGCGGCGCGGTTGGGCTGGGGGCTGGAGGGCGTGGCCTGTCTGGGCCTGCACGCCGCCCCTCTGCAGCGGCTGCGGCCCTGGCTGACGCCGGGCTGGCGGGCCATCGTCACCCTGCGCGACGGGGCGGCGGTGGGTGATTTGGCGCGCTGGCTGACAGGCGAGGGGTTTGGCGACAGTGCCCTGTGGGTGATGGAGGCCCTGGGTGGCCCGCGTGAGCGGGTGCGGGCGGTCACCGCGGGGGCGGGCGATCTGGACGATGTGCAGCACCCGGTCGCGGTGGCGCTGGAGGTTGCCGGCGCGGGCGCAACGATGGGGCGGGCGAGCGGGCGGGCCGACGAGTGGTTCCTCAACGACGGACAGTTGACCAAGCGGCCGGTGCGGGCGTTGGCGCTCTCGGCCTTGGCGCCGCGTGCGGGGGAACTTCTGTGGGATATCGGCGCGGGGTCGGGCTCGATCGGCATTGAATGGATGCTGGCCGACCCCGCCTGCCGCGCCATCGGCATCGAGGCCAACCCGGACCGCGCCGCGCGTGCCCGGGCGAATGCCGCCCGGCTGGGTGTGGCGCTGTCGATCGTCGAGGCGCGCGCACCCGAGGGGCTGGCCGACCTGCCCTTGCCCGATGCGGTCTTTGTTGGCGGCGGCACCGCACGCGCGCTGTTCGAGGCGCTGTTCGCGCGGCTCAGGCCCGGCACGCGGCTGGTCGCCCATGCGGTGACGCTGGAATCCGAGGCGCTGCTGGCCACGCTGCACGCGGAAAAGGGCGGCAGCCTGCTGCGGATCGAGCTGGCCGAGGCGCAGCCCCTGGGCCGTCTGCGGGGCTGGAAATCGGCCTATCCGGTGGTGCAGTGGAGCGTCACGTTGTGATCGTCGCGGGCTTTGGCTTTTCCACGCGGGCGACACTGGCATCGCTGCGCTCGGCGCTGGCGGCGACCGGCGGGCGGGCCGAGGCGCTGGCGACGCTGGCCGACAAGGCCCTGGCGCTGGCACCGCTCGCCACGGAACTGGGCCTGCCGGTGATCGCCGTCACAGGCCCCCTGCCCGAGACCCTCACCCAATCCGACCACAGCCAGGCCGCGCGCGGCACCGGCAGCGTGGCCGAGGCCTGTGCGCTGGACGCGGCCGGCCCCGGCGCGTATCTGCTGGGCCCGCGAGTCGTCTCGGACGACCGGCTGGCGACCTGCGCGCTGGCGCAAGGAGACAAGACATGACCGTTCATTTCGTCGGCGCCGGCCCGGGCGCGCCCGATCTTCTGACGCTGCGCGGGCGCGACATCATCGCCGCCTGCCCGGTGTGCCTCTATGCCGGCTCGCTGGTGCCCGAGGCGATCCTGGGCCACTGCCCGCCCGGCGCGAAGATCGTCAACACCGCGCCCTTGTCACTCGATCAGATCATGGATGAAATCAGCGCCGCCCATGCGCAGGGGCTGGATGTGGTGCGGTTGCATTCGGGCGATCTGTCGGTCTGGTCGGCGATGGGCGAGCAGCTGCGCCGCCTGCGTGACCTGGACATCCCCTATACCGTGACGCCGGGCGTGCCGTCCTTTGCCGCCGCGGCCGCCGCGCTGGGGACCGAGCTGACGCTGCCGGGGCTGGCGCAATCGGTGGTGCTGACGCGCACCCCGGGCCGCGCCAGCGCGATGCCCGAGGGCGAGACGCTGGCGAATTTCGCGGCGACCGGCGCGACGCTGTGCATACACCTGTCGATCCACAATCTGGCGCAGACCGTGGCCGACCTGTCGCCGGCCTATGGCGCGGATTGCCCGGTCGCCGTGGTCTGGCGGGCGACCTGGCCGGAACAGCGGATCGTGCGCGGGACACTGGCCAGCATCGAAGGGCTGGTGGCCGACAGCATGGAGCGCACCGCGCTGATCCTGGTCGGCCCGGCGCTGGGTGGCGAGGGGTTCGCGGAAAGCTGCCTTTATGCCACCGATTATGACCGCCGGTTCCGCCCGCAATCGGCGGAGTCGGTCTATGCGGACAGCAAGGAATGACGATGCCCCCCGGCCTGATGATCTCGGCCCCGGCCTCGGGCACCGGCAAGACCACGGTCATGCTGGGGCTTCTCAGGGCGCTGGCCGAGGACGGGCTGGTGGTGCAGCCGTTCAAATCCGGGCCGGATTACATCGACCCCGCGTTTCACCGCGCAGCCTGCGGGCGGGCGTCCTATAACCTCGACAGCTGGGCGATGGGGCCGGACCTCTTGGACACGATCGCCGCCGAGGCCGCAGGTGCGGATATCTCGGTGGCCGAGGGCTCGATGGGGCTCTATGACGGCGTGGCCTTTGCCGGCGCGACCGGCCACGGCAGCAGCGCCGAGACCGCAAGGCGGATGCGCTGGCCGGTGGTGCTGGTGGTCGATGTGTCCGGGCAGGCGCAATCGGCGGCCGCCACGGCGCTGGGCTTTGCCCGCTATGCGCCCGACCTGCCCTTTGCCGGGGTGATCCTGAACCGCGTCGCCAGCCCGCGGCACGAGCGCCTGACCCGGCTGGGGATGGAGGCCGCCGGGTTGCGTGTGCTGGGCGCCCTGCCCCGGCGCGGCGACCTGAAGCTGCCTGAGCGGCATCTGGGGCTGGTGCAAGCCGTCGAGCACCCGGATCTGGACCGGGCGATTGCCGAGTATGCGGCATTTCTGCGCGCGCATGTCGATCTGGATGCAATCCGGGCGGCAGCCGAGGGTGGGCTGAAGTCCCACCCTACGGGGTTGCGCATCGCCCCGCCCGCGCAGCGCATCGCCCTGGCGCAGGATGCGGCGTTTTCCTTTGCCTATCCGCATCTGGTCGAGGGCTGGCGCCGCGCCGGAGCCGAGGTGCTGCCCTTCTCGCCGCTGGCCGATGAGGCCCCGCCCGAGGCCGATCTGGTCTGGCTGCCAGGCGGTTACCCTGAGCTGCACGCCGGTCCGTTGGCCGCCGCCGGGCGGTTCCGCGCGGGGCTGCGGCAGCACGCGGAAACGCGGCCGGTGCATGGCGAATGCGGGGGCTACATGGCGCTGGGTGCGGCGCTGATCGACAAGGACGGCGTGCGGCACGAGATGGCGGGGCTCTTGGGGTTGGTCACCTCGTATGAGAAACGACGCATGCATCTGGGTTATCGCCGCGCCGCGCTGATCGCGCCCTTGCCGGGGCACACGCCGGGGGCGGTGCTGAGGGGGCACGAGTTTCATTATTCGACGATCCTGGACCAACCCGATGCGCCGCTGGCGGGGGTCACCGATGCCGAGGGGGCCGAGGTGCCCGAAACCGGGTCGGTGCGCGGGCGGGTGTCGGGGACGTTCTTTCACCTGATCGCGGAGGGTGTGGCATGAGTGACGTGAAAGGGGGCTTTGCCCCCCTCTGCGCCTGCGGCGCATTCACCCCCCAGGATATTTTCGACGCAAAGATGGGGCTGGCATGAGCGGGTTCGTCTCTTTTGTCGGATCGGGTCCGGGTGACCCGGAGCTGTTGACCGTCAAGGCGGTGAAGCGGCTGAAAGAGGCCGATGCGGTGCTGTTCGACGATCTGTCGGCGGGTCCGATCCTGGACCATGTGCGCCCGGGTGCCGAACTGGTGGCGGTGGGCAAGCGGGCGGGGCGCCCCTCGCCCAAGCAGGACCATGTCAGCCGCCTGCTGGTCGATTACGCGCAGACCGGCGCGCGGGTGGTGCGGCTGAAATCGGGCGATCCGGGGATTTTTGGCCGGCTCGAGGAGGAGATCACCGCGCTGCGCGAAGCGGGCGTCGGGTTCGAGATCGTGCCCGGGGTGACCTCGGCGGCGGCGGCGGCGGCGGCGGCGGGAATCCCGCTGACCCGGCGGCTGGAGGCGCGGCGGGTGCAGTTCGTCACTGGCCACGATGTGACCGGCGGCCTGCCCGAGGGGCTGAACCTGGCGGCGCTGGCCGATCCGGCGGCGACGACCGTGGTCTTCATGCCCAAGCGCACCTTTGCCGCGCTGGCTGCGCTGCTGACCCGTTCGGGGCTGCCGGCCGAGACACCCGCCCTGCTGGCCGAGAACGTCAGCCATCCCGACCAGCGGCTGACGCGGTCGACGGTGGGCGCGCTGGCGGCCGATCTGGGGGCGCAGGACAGCCGGGCACCGGGGTTGATCCTCTATGGTCCGTTGGCCAGCGACAGCTGAGCAGAGGTCGCGAACCGGCGCTGCAGCGCCGCGATCCGCCTTGACCGGGCGCGGCCTTCCTGAGATTGTGGAGGGACCGGGTGCCCCGCATGGGGCCCAAAACGGGAATGGGGTGCGGCGTCCGCCAAATCCCCAGCCGCCCCCGCGACTGTCGGCGGAGAGCGGACTGCCATCGTGCCACTGCCCTCGGGGTGGGAAGGCGGCAGGCCGCAGCGACCCGCGAGCCAGGAGACCGGCCCGGAACCGAAACGAGAAAAACCGCCGTCGGTGGGACGGCAAGGAGATGAAGAGATGCATATCGAACCTGGCGTCGTCGACGGCGCGAAAATGGTCCTGTCCTATGGCACCGCCGCCGCCTCGGCCGGTCTGGCGCTGAAACTGGTCGCTGATGACCTGAAGACGAAATCGCCGGTGACCTTCCTGGCGCGCGCGGCGCTGGCCACGATCGGCACCTTCATCTGCTTCGAGGTGCTGCCGCATTTCGTCGCCGGGGTCTCGGAAGTGCACCTGATCCTGGGCACCACGCTGCTGCTTTTGCTGGGCGCGGGCGCGGCGGCGGTCGGCCTGGCCGCGGGCCTTCTGATCCAGGGCATGTTCTTTGCCCCGACCGATCTGGCGATGTATACCGTGAACGTCACCACGCTGATGTTCCCGCTGTTCCTGATCGCGACGATGACGGCGCGCAGCCACAAGCCCTATGTCGAAATGGGCTATGGCGAGGTGCTGAAACTGTCGGCCGCCTATCAGGGCGGGATCGTCGCCTGGGTTGCCTTCTGGGTGTTCTATGGCCAGGGCTTTGGCGCGATGGCCGACGTGGCGACCTTTGCCGCTTCCTACGCCGTCGTCCTGCTGGTCGAGCCCGTTGCCGACCTGCTGGCGCTGGCTGCGGCCAAGTCCCTGCGCGGCACCAAGGCCTCGGGCCTGATGAACGCCCGGCTCTACGACGTCGCCTGAGGGCGGATCCCGGACGAGTTCACACGCGGCAGGCCCCGGGTCTGCCGCGTTTTTCTTGGAGCCCCGCGATGATCGCGTTGGACCTGATCGGCATCGGCACCGGCAATCCCGAACACATCACCCTGGCGGCGATCCGGGCGATGCACGAGGCAGAGCTGATCCTCTTGCCCCGCAAGGGCGAAGACAAGGGCGATCTGGCCGACCTGCGCCGCCAGATCGTCGCCGTCCACCTGGGCGAGGCCGCCCCGGTGGTCGAGTTTGACCTGCCGGTGCGCGATGCCTCGGGTGGATATATCGACGGGGTAAACGACTGGCATGATGCCATCGCCGCCCGCTGGAAGCACGAGATCGACGCGCATCTGCCACAGGGCGGGCGCGTGGCGCTGTTGGTCTGGGGCGACCCGTCGCTCTACGATTCGACCCTGCGGATCGCCAGCCGGCTGGGGCTGACCCCGCGCGTGGTGCCGGGTGTCACCAGCCTGTCGGTGCTGACCGCCGCGCATGCGATCCCGCTCAACGATCTGGGCGCGCCGGTGGTCATCACCACGGGCCGCCGGCTGCGGGACGAAGGCTGGCCGCCGGGTGCCGATGCGGTGGCGGTGATGCTGGACGCGGGCGGCGCCTTTGGCGCGATCGACCCCGCGGGGGTGACGATCTGGTGGGGCGCCTATCTGGGCATGGACCACGAGGCGCTGATCGCCGGGCCACTGGCCGATCTGGCGGAACTGATTGTCGAAACCCGGGCACGGCTGCGCGCGCAGCACGGCTGGATCATGGATATCTATCTGCTCAAGCGTTGACAGCCCTCATCGCGCGCGGAACTCTGTCCTCATGTTCAGTGCCGAGACCAGCCGCTTTCTGACCGACCTTGCCGCGACCAACACCCGCGACTGGTTCACCGCCAGCCGCGACCGCTATGACGCGCATGTCGCCGGGCCCGCCAAGGCCTTTTGCGCCGGGTTCGAGGCGGCGATGAGCCGGCGCACGGACGCGCCCGTTACCGGCAAGATCTGGCGCCTCAACCGCGACCTGCGGTTCGCCCGCGACAAGACCCCCTATAACGCCCATGTGCACATCGGCTTTGCCGAGCCTGGCAGCCCGATGATCTGGATGGTCGGGCTGGAAACCGACCGGCTGGTGATCGGCTATGGTGCATTTGCCTTTGACGGAGCGACCGTCGACCGGTTCCGCGTCGCCGTCGATGGCCCGGCGGGGACCACACTGGACGGGATCCTGAACGACCTGCGCGCGCTGGGCCTGCGTGTCGATCCGCCCGCGTTAAAGCGCGTGCCCGCGCCCTATACCGCCGATCACCCGCGCGCCGTGCTCCTGCGACACAAGAGCCTTGCGGTCTGGAACGACGGGCTGCCCCTGCAGGCGGCCTATGGTCAGGATGCACCCACGCGGCTGGCCAGCGAAATGCAGGTGTTCGACCCGCTGCGTGCCTGGGTTCTCGACGCCCTCGGCTGAACCGACAAGAACGGGCTGGAATCCGCCCCGGCAATGGACCAAGGTCGGAGCACGTTCAGCGACGAGGCCCAGCGTGATGGAAAACCGGATCAGGATGCGGCACCTGCGGTGCTTTCTGGAAATCGCGCGGCAGCGATCGCTGACCCGCGCCGCCAGCACCCTGAACACCGTGCAGCCCGCCCTGTCGCGCAGCCTGCGCGAACTGGAGGCCGAACTGGGCAAGTCCCTGTTTCACCGCACCGCGCAGGGGATGATGCTGACCCCCGAGGGCGAGGAGTTCTATCAGACCATCGCCGGGCCGCTGGCGCTGATCTCGGACGGCATCGACCGGCTCAGGGGCACGCCCGATCAGCCGGTCGTGCGGATATCGCTGGCCCCGGCGGTAACCCGGATGCTGGGCGTCGAAGCCATCAACACCTTCTACAAGACATTTCCCGATGTTCACGTCATCATCGAAGGCCGGATGTATACCGAAGCCGTTCAGCGCCTCCGCGAGGGCAGCGTCGACTTTGCCATCGGCCGTCTTCTGGATCCGAGCGCGCTCGGCGGCCTCTCGTATGAACAGTTGTTTGTCGAACCGATCATCTTTGCCACCCGCCGCGACCATCCGCTGGCGAGCCGGCACAACCTGACGCTGGATGACATCGACCCCTATTTGATTGTCGGCCCGGAGAACAACGCGATCATCTGGCGCGAGATCAACAAGTATCTGATCAAGCACGGGCGCAGGCAGTTCCGGCGGGTGCTGGAATCGTCATCCTATGAATTCTCGCGGACCTTCATGCGTCATAGCGACGGCATCGCCTGCCTGTCGCGCAGTATCCTCCGACCGGAACTGGAAAGCGGCGAGTTCGTCCAGCTCGACATTCCGGTTGACGATTTGATGGGCTCGGTCGGGGTGACCTATCGCACGGGGACACGCATGTCGGCCCCGGTTCGCGCCCTGTTCGATCTGTTCCGCAGCACGGCGCAGACGCTTTATCCATAACAAATCCGATATCGGCATCTGAATCTTACTATTTCCCATTCGCCCCCGCTCCGCGCAGTCTGCGCATAGGGAGAAGGAAGATTCGTGACCGCAGCCCTCGGCTGTGCGGTGAATCATGCTCGAGGGAGGCGCGCCGCAGGATGGCGAAAGCGAAGAATGTTCTTTTCATCATGTTCGACCAGCTTCGCTGGGACTATCTGAGCTGCTATGGCCACCCGCATCTGAAGACCCCCAACATCGACCGTCTGGCCTCGATGGGCGTGCGCTTCGACCGGGCCTATATCCAGGCGCCGATCTGCGGCGCATCGCGCATGGCGACCCTCACCGGACGGTATGTCAACAGCCACGGCGCGGGCTGGAACAACGTGCCGCTGCGCGTCGGTGAACCGACGATGGGCGACCATCTGCGCAAGGCCGGCATGAGCTGCTGGCTGGTCGGCAAGACCCATATGGCCGCCGATGTCGAGGGTATGGCGCGCCTGGGCCTGAAGCGCGGGACGGTCATCGGTGACCGCGTGGCCGAATGCGGCTTCGATGTGTTCGAGCGCGACGACGGCATGCGCCCCGAAGGGCCCGACGGGTTCTATGACGACAGCGGCGCCATGAAATACAACGAATACCTCCGCGCCAAGGGCTATGAGGGCGACAACCCCTGGCACGACTATGCCAATTCCGCGATCGACGACGATGGCAACGTCTTGTCTGGCTGGTTCCTGAAGAACAACGTCCACGCCGCGAATATCCGCGAGGAAGACAGCGAAACGCCGTATATGACGCGGCGCGGGATCGAGTTCATGCACCAGGCCGAGGGCACCGGCCCCTGGTGCTGCCATCTCAGCCTGATCAAGCCGCACTGGCCCTATATCGTGCCCGAACCCTATGCCAGCATGTATGGCCCGCAGGATTTCCTGCCGGTGGTGCGCACGCAGGAGGAATACGACAACGCCCATCCGGTGCTGCGCGCGATGATGGACGGGCCGGTGGCCAAGACCTTCAGCCGCGACGAGGCGCGCAACGCGGTGTTGCCGGCCTATATGGGGTTGATCAAGCAGATCGACGACCAGATGGGCATGTTGTTCGACTGGATGGAGCGCACCGGCCGGATGCAGGACACGATGATCGTCCTGACCTCGGACCACGGCGATTTCATGGGCGACCACTGGCTGGGCGAAAAGCAGTTCTTCCACAACACCTCGACGCGGGTTCCGCTGATCGTCTACGACCCCTCGCCCGAGGCCGACGCAACCCGCGGCACCGTTTCGGACGCGCTGGTCGAGCAGATCGACCTGGTGCCGACCTTCTACGGTGTGGCCGGCGGCAACCCCGGCGACATCGACCATATCGCCGAGGGGCATTCGCTGCTGCCGATCCTGCATGGCGAGGCCACCGAACTGCCGCGCGACGTGGCGATCTGCGAATACGACTATGCCGGGACACCGTTGCGTGCCAAGCTGGGCGTCGACGTCAAGGATGCGCGGATCTTCATGGCCGCCGGCAAGGAATGGAAGCTGATCCATTTCGAAGGCGGCTATCGGCCGATGCTGTTCGATCTTGTGAACGACCCGCAGGAACTGGTCGACCTGGGCGACAGCCCTGACCACGCTGCGGTGCTGGCCGAGATGTATGGCCACCTGAACGCCTGGTTCCGCCGCTGCGATCAGCGGATCACCAAGTCGCGCACCGAACTCGAATCGATGGGCGGCAAGATCAGCCGCCGCGGGGTGACGATCGGCGTCTATGCCGAGGACGAGGCCAACCCCGAATTGATCGTGAAATACGTCGGGCGCAAGGCCCGGCCCTGGCAGGACATCGCTGGTCAGGAAACCGTCTGAACGATTGCCGCCCGGCGGCCGAGGAGGGCCTGCCGGGCACTGTGACACCATAGGGAGGAGACAACATGGTGAAGTCCTTGATGAAGACCTCGGCGCTTGCGCTGATCGCCGGCCTGGCCGGCAGCGCGGCGTCGGCGCAGGTCAACCTGACCATCGCGACCGCCTCGCCGGGCAGCGTCGTCTACCTGACGACCGCACACATGGCGACCGTCACCGCCGAGCGCGGCATTGCGAACCTTCAGGTTGCCGAAGGGCAGACGCTGACCAACACCGTTCTGGATGTGGCCGAAGGGCGGATGGACATGTCGGAAGCCCCGATGTTGCTGCCGTTCCTGCTGTCGCGCGGGATGGGTCCCTATTCCGGCAACGCCGACAACGGCGCCGAACTGGCCTCGCACCTGCGCGCGCTCTTCCCCTACAACGCCGGCGGCTTCAACATTTACACGATGGCCACCTCGGGCGTGACCACCTGGGACGACCTGCGCGGCCGCACCGTGTTCAATGGCGCGCCGCGCGGCGCGGCGCTGACCAACGCCCGTCAGGCAATCCAACTCGCCGCCGGCCTCCAGGACGGGCCCGACTATACCGGCCTGCAGGCCAACTGGGGCCAGTTGAGCACGATGCTGCTGGATGGTTCGGCCGATGCCTATGTCTTCTCGACCATCCACCCCTCGGAGCGCGTGATCCTGATGGAATCGGCGGGCGAGGTGAACGTCATCTCGGTGCCGCGCGAAACCTTCGAAAGCGAGGCCTTCCAGCGTATCTTCCAGATGCCCGGCAACATCCCGATCATCATCGACTGGGCGGACACCGGCTATGACGAGCATGTCCATCTGCTGGGCTCGGATGATGGCGTTCTGCGCGCGATGGGCACTGCCTTTGCAACCGTCGTCAACGAGAACATGGACTATCAACTGGCGTATGACCTGACGACCGCGCATATCGAGACCCTCGACCGCTTCCGCGCCAGCTCGCCGCAGGCTGCCCATGCCGGCCACGGCATCGTCGACCAGACGCTGTCGGGCTTCTGCGGCAACAACCTGCTGCGCTATCACCCCGGCGCCGTCGCGGCCTGGGAAGATCACGGCTACGATATCCCCGACTGCGCCGAGCCCGAGTGAGGCCCGCCCGACAGTCCTGATCCCGGCTCCGGGGCGCCCGTTTCGCGTGCGCGCCCCGGAGATTTTCGTGCACCTGAACACAAGCGTTGGATAGCTCGATGGCCGACCCGACCGACGAAACCGCTGCCCTTAAAACCGACCTGGCGCTCAAGGTCGCCCTGGTCCTGGGGTTCTTCCTGGTCTGCATGGGCATGATCAACAGCATGCCCTCGATCCCCGGCCTGCAGCCGCTGATCGGCTCGATCACCGGCATTCCGGACATCCCGATCCGGCGCTTTTCCTATGAATACCTGTTCC
Source organism: Rhodobacter sp. (assembly GCA_020637595.1). GTDB lineage: Bacteria > Pseudomonadota > Alphaproteobacteria > Rhodobacterales > Rhodobacteraceae > Pararhodobacter. The sequence continues at coordinate 39,683 of JACKKE010000010.1, forward strand.
CCTTCGCCTTTGTGGTGATGATGGTGATCGTGGCCCTGCGCCATTCGCAATACCGCCACTACCGCGATCAGGGCGCGTGGAAGCGGCGCTTTGGCCTGTTCATGGACATTTCGCTGGTGGTCATGGCCTTTGCCGTCGCCGCCGCCTATCTGATCGAGATCGACTCGATCTGCCTCATCGACCAGTTCTCCGGCGTCCGCGCCGAGATCATCTCGCGCGCGCTGCAGCGCGAAATCGAATTCGCGCAGATGATGGGCCTGCCCGAACCCACCAGCGTCGACAACCCGGACTGCGTGCAGAACCTCGGGATCTGGATCTTCCTCGTCGTCGGCCTCGGGGTGACGGTGTTCCTGGGCTACAACATCCGTGTCTGGGGCCTGCCGCTGGTCGGCGTGGCGATCGTGATCGCCGGCTATACGATGCTGACCATCGCCATCTGGTATTTCTTCGGCGCCGATCACAACCGCTATGTGGTGACCATCCTGGGCGGCGAACCGCGGACCCTGATGGACGGGCGACCGAATATCGAGGACGTTCTGGTCAACAACTCCTCGGGGCTTCTCGGGCAGTTTATGAACATCCTGCTGAACACGGTGTTCCCGTATATCGTGCTGGGTAACCTGTTCGGCGTCTCGGCCGGCGGCCAGTCGCTGATCAAGATGGCCTTTATCCTGACCCGCCGCCTGCGCGGCGGACCGGCCCACGCGGCGATCGTCTCGTCGGCGATGTTCGGCACGATCTCGGGCGGGCCGGTGGTCAACGTGCTGTCGACCGGCGTGCTGACCATCCCGATGATGCTCAAGCGTGGCTTCAGCAAGACATTTGCCGGCGGGATCGAGGCCGCGGCCTCGTCCGGCGGGCAGATCATGCCGCCGGTGATGGGGGTTGCGGCCTTCGTTTTGGCGACAATGACCGCGGTGCCCTATAATCAGGTGATCGTCGCCGCCCTGATCCCGGCCGCCGCCTATTTCGGCGCGCTGTTCGTGTCGGTCGTCTTTCAGGCGCGCAAGCAGGGCATCGAGGTGCAGAAAACCCTGCCTGCCGACATGCGGATGACACGCACGGATTACATCAACCTGACGATGATCTTTGCCCCCGTCCTGCTGATCCTGTTCCTGCTGATCACCCCCAAGGACGCCATCGGCTGCGGCCCGATCACCGATCTGTTCGGTGCCGTGACCTCGCAGGCGGCGAACGGCAATTGCCGCGTCGAATCGCTGCCGTGGTTCTTCGAGGTGCTGCGCAACTCGGCGGGCGACGCCGGCTCGGCCGGCTGGTGGGCGGCTGCACTGCTGATGGTGATGTTCTTCATCGACAAGGAAATCCGCCGTCAGCCGCGCAAGCTGATCGCCGCGCTGGCCGATGCCGGGGTGATGGTCTCGACGCTGTATCTGATGTTCCTGGCGGTTTCGGTGATCAACTTCTGCCTGACGCTGACCGGCCTGTCGAACTACATCGCCCGTGACGCGACCCAGGCCCTCGCCAGCTTTGGCGGTGCCATCGGCCAGAACGGCCTGTTCCTGTTCATCGCCCTGACGGTCACCATGCTGCTGTCGATCCTGCTGGGCATGGGCATGCCGACGGTGCCCGCCTATCTGAACGTGGCGCTGCTGATGGGGCCGCTGCTGTCGGGGCTGGGCATCGCGCATTTCACCGCGCATATGTTCATCTTCTACTTCGCGGTGGCCTCGGCGATCACACCACCCGTCGCGGTCGCGGCCTTTGCCGCGGCCTCGATAACCGGGGCAGATCCCATCGCCACCGGGTTCTCGGCGGTGAAATCGGGGATCGTGATGTTCGTGATCCCGTTCATCTTTGCCTTCTACCCGGAACTGCTGCTGATCGAACCGGCGCAGCTCGACCCGAACGGCGTGGGCGCGAATGCCTTCCTGCCGGGCTATGATGGCACGATTGCCTGGCTGCCGCTGGCCTGGCTGATCGCCCGGTTGAGTGTCGCCCTCTACCTTCTGGGCAGCATTCTGGCGCGGTTCGACATGCGTCCGATCGGCGGTGCCGAGATGATCGCCCGGGTCGTGGCCGCGGTGCTGCTGGTCTCATCCCCGGTCTGGGTCTATGTCCCCGGGCTGGCCATGACGGCGGCGATCCTGTTCTGGCACTGGCGTCCGCGCCAGCTTGCCACCGCCTGAGCGGGCACGCCGATGTTCGGCCTGTCCGGCAAGACCTGCCTGATCACCGGAGGCGCGGGCAGCATCGGCCGCGCCTCGGCCCGGCTCCTGCGCGACCAGGGCGCCCGTCTCGCCCTGGTCGACCGCGAGTCCTCTGCGCTCGACGCCGCCGTGGCCGCCCTGGGCGGCCCGGCAGACGACATCCTGGCCCTGACCGCCGATGTCGCAACCGAGGCCGACGCCGCGCGCTATGTCGCGGCCACGGTCGAGCGGTTCGGGGGCATTGACGTGCTGTTCTCGAACGCCGGCAATTTCGGCACCGTCGCCCCGATCACCGACTATCCGACCGAGGTCTTTGACCAGGTGTTGGCGGTGCATGTGCGCGGGGCCTTCCTGGCGGCCAAGCATGCGGTGCCGCACATGGACCGTGGCGGCAGCATCGTCATCACCTCGTCGGTGGCGGGGCTCAGGGGCGATCCCGGTGTCTATGGCTATATCACCGCCAAGCATGCGCTGACCGGGCTGATGCGGGTGCTGGCCAAGGAACTGGCACCGCGCGGCATCCGCGTGAACACGATCAACCCGGGGCCGGTGGACAACGGGTTCCAGAAAAAGGTCGAGGACGATCTAACTGGCATCATCGGCCGCGACGGCACCGCCTTTTTCGACGAGATCATCCCGATGGGCCGCCACGCGACCCCCGAGGAGATCGCGCGGTCGGTGCTTTATCTGGCCTCGGACCTGTCGAGCTTTACCACCGGCACGATCCTGTCGGTCGATGGTGGCATGAGCGGCTGACGCCCGGCGGCGTCAGCCGAACATCGAGTTCGGGATCCACAGCGCGATCCCGGGGATCAGGATGATCAGGATCAGCGTCAGGATCATCGCCACCAGGAACGGCATCACCCCGCGGAACACGGTTGCCAGCGACACGTCGCCCGCCACGCCCCGCACCACGAAGACGTTGAGGCCCACAGGCGGGGTGATCATCCCCATCTCGATGACGATCACCGCGACCACCCCGAACCAGATCGGGTCAAAGCCCTGCGCGACGATCACCGGGAAATAGATCGGCACCGTGATCACCAGCATCGCCAGCCCGTCCAGGAACATTCCCAGCACGACATAGCTGAGCAGGATCACGATCAGCGTGCCATAGGGGCCAAGGCCCAGCGCGCCCAGCGTGTCACCCAGCGCCTGCGGGATCTCGGTCAGCGCCAGGAACGGGTTCAGCACATTCGCGCCGACGACGATCATGTAGAGCATCGCCGAGGTGCGCACCGTCTCGCCCACCGCCTTGGCAAAAGCCTTCCAGCCCAGCGCACGGGTAACCAGCGCCAGCAGGATCGTCAGCGCGGCGCCGATGCCCGAGGCCTCGACCGGGGTAAAGGCGCCCAGATAGATACCCCCGATCGAAATGATGATCACGCCGATCAGCGGCGCCGCCCTGGCAAAGAGGCGCAGCTTTTCCAGCATCGGCTTGGCCTCGCCGCGCGGGCCGGCCTCGGGGTTGCGCAGGGTGACGACCCAGATCGCGCCGATGAACATCGTCATCATCAAGAGGCCCGGCAGAATCCCCGCCATGAACAGCCGACCGATCGATTCCTCGGTCAGGATCGCGTAGAGGACAAACCCGGTCGATGGCGGGATCAGAAAGCCCAGCGTGCCGCCCGCGGCAATCGACCCGGTCGACAGCCCCGCGCCATAGCCCAGGCGTTTCATCTCGGGCAGGGCGACGCGGCCGATGGTGACGGCGGTCGCCACCGACGAGCCCGACACCGCCGAGAACGCCGCACAGCCGATCACCGAGGCCGAGGCCAGCCCGCCCCGGAACCGCCCGACCCAGGCATGCGCCGCGTCATAGAGCGCGCGCGAGAACCCGGCCTCGGAGGCGATGTTGCCGAGCAGAACGAACATCGGCACGACGATCAAGTTGTAATTGGCGACCGAGGAATAGGTCTCGGTGAACATGATGGCAGTGGCGCGGCGCAGCCCTTCGAGCCACCACGCGCCAAAGAACCCCGCCAGCAGCATCGCAAAGGCGACGGGCGTGCGCAGCAGCATCAGCCCGAACATGCCGAGGATGGCCAGCACCCCGATGGCGAGATCAGTCATTCCCGGGGCTCCATCCCAACAGCAGCGCGACGAATTGCACCGCGAACACCAGCACGCACAGGCCCATCCCGGCAAAGACCGCGCCATAGATGGGCCACAGCGGCAGCTCCAGCATGTTGGTCACGTCGCCGAACTCCAGCGCCTCGGCGGCCTTGGACCAGGCACGCCCGCACAGGATTACCAGCGCGGTGATGCTCAGTGCCCGGCTGAGCAGATCCCCGAACAGCCGGCCCCAGCGGCCCAGCGCCTTGTCCAGCAGATCGACCGCCACATGCGCGCCGGAACTGGTGGCATAGGGCAGCGCCAGCATCGCCAGCGCGACGGCGATCATCTGCACGATCTCGTTGACGCCCAGCAGCGGGTTACCCACCACATAGCGCATGATGACGCCGGCGGTGATCACGCCCACCATGACGATCAGGCAGATCCCCGCACCCACCGCCAGAAGTGCAGGAACCTGGCCGGCGAGGGCCGACCAGGCAGAGTGCTTGAAGCGTTGCACCGGTTACTGACCCGACAGCGCGTCGACAAAGGCGCGGGCGGCAATGCCCTCGGCCTCGGCATCGGCGATGATCTGTTCGACCACCGGCGCCGAGGCGGCGTTGAAGCGTGCGGCCTCATCGTCGGTCAGGGTGATCACCGTCTTGCCCTCGGTCGTGGTGAACGCGGCCAGCGCGCGGTCCGCAACACCCAGCCACGCGGCATTGCCGTTCAGCGAGGCCTGACGCCCGGCGGTCAGCACCGCCTGCTGCTGTTCCTCGGTCAGATCGGCAAAGCTGTCGCGGTTCATCACCAGGAAGAACAGCGAGATCGTGGTGTCCATGCCCATCGTGATCGAGCTGGTCACCTCGGCCAGACGGAACGCACCCAGCGTGGTGGCGTCGATCATCGCACCGTCGATGACGCCGGTCTGCATCGCATTATAGATCTCGGGCGCCGGCATCGACACCGGGTTCGCACCCCAGGCCTGCACCACCAGACCCGCGTTGCGCGACGGCACGCGGATGTTCAGCCCCGCCAGGTCATCCATGCTGTGCACCTCGTGCGACCCCATCAGCAGCAGGTTCGGCGCGTTGTTCCACAGCCCGACCAGCACCGCGCGGCGATATTCGCCCGACAGCATGTCAGCATGGTCGATCAGCGCCTGGGTGCCGCCCTCGGGGGTGATGACGCCGGGCAATTCCGCCAGCAGGGTCATCGGAAAGCTGGAGGCGGTATAACCCGGCAGCGAGAAGGCGATGTCGGCCACGCCGTCGAGGACGCGGTTATACTGTTCCGCCGGGCCCGGGCCCAGTTCGCCGCCCATGTAGACATGCAGCGTCACCGCGCCATTGGTCGCGGCCGAAATCGCGTCGTTCATCGGGCCATAGACCGAATCGACGACAAAGTGGGTCGGCGGCTGGAAATCGGCGAGGCTCAACTCCTCGGCCAGGGCCGAAGTGGCGAAACCGAGCGCGAGCGCAGCGGCGGCGATCCTGGAAACGTATGCCATATCTCTCTCCCTTGATTTGGCGTAAGACCCCGCGGCCGGCTTGTTTTCCGGTCCGCGAGGGTGGATTTGCGATATCGGACGAGGCCGGGATCAGGCCTTGTCCATTTCCTTGACCTTGCTGCCGCCTGCAACCGAATATTTGATCGGCACCTTGCGGGTAGCGAGGAACTGGTCCAGCGTCTCGCCCCTGAAAGCAGCATAAACCTCGGGGTTGGAAACGCCAATCACGGCAGCCATCTTTTCCAGCATGAAGAAGCTGACACCGCGGCGGATCATCTCGATCCATTTGCGGTTCTTGATCAGGTCGATTTCCTCGGCGGTGAGGCCCCGTTCGGCGGCGAGCGCGTCGAAATCCTCGACGAACCGCTGGCGATGCGCCGGAATGATCAGGTCATGCAGGAAGCTGTTCAGCCGGAAATTCGCCTGGCTGCGCGCATGGGTGAAGGGATAGGTGCCGGCCAGCGTCTCGGCCCCGGCCAGATGATAGCCCATGTGCTCGCGATAGGCTGCAACCTCGGCCACGTCGGGGGCCGGGCCCAGATCCTCGAACACCAGCGTGGCGATGTTGGTGACCGAGGGCGCATAGGTCTGCTTGTGCACCAGCTTGACGTCATCCGACAGCGCACCGCGCATGATCAGCCACATGATGACCTCGGCGCCTTCCATGCCGCCTTTCACCACATACTCGGCCAGCCGCATGTCGACCAGCTTCTGCGGGTCTTTCTCCAGCAGCTCCAGGAACTCGTTATCCCAGTCCTCGTTGATGAAGCCCGCGCGCTCGCCGTGGACCTGATGGCTGAGGCCCCCGGTCGCCATGATCGCGACGTTCAGATCCTCGGGATAGCTCTCGATCGCCTTGCGCAGCGACTTGCCCAGCTTCCACATCCGCTTCGGGGTCGGGATCGGCAGCTGCAGCAATCCGCAGTGCAGCGGCACCACCTGCCCCTGCCACGGACCGTTTTCATCCCCCAGCATACTGAGCGGCGACAGGAACCCGTGGTCGACCGGCTTGCCCTGAAAGAAGGACATGTCGAATTCATCCGCGGTCAGCGCCATCGCGATGTGCTGGCTCAGGCCCAGATGCCCCTTGGCCGGCGGCACGTCGCGCGGACCGCCCCCCTCGTCGGCGGGGAGATATTCGCTGTCGATCCCCATCGAGAAGAACGGGTAATGGTCGAAATAGAACGAGGTGACGTGGTCGTTATAAATCAGGAAGAGGACGTCGATCTTCTTGTCGTTGACCCAGTTGCGGACGACGTCGAACCCCTCGAAGATCGGCGCCCAGGCCGGATCGTGGCGTTTGCCGGTGTCCTTGGCATAGCCGATGGTTGGCGAATGTGACGCGCCGATACCGCCGATGATGCGGGCCATGATCTCTCCTCCAGTCAGACTGCGTTGACCCGAAGCCATAAAGGCATATCATCCGCCAAACAATTTGGCGAAATTGAATGATCCGTTCAGATTTCTGAACATAGGTCCGACGATGAAATGGAAGATCGACGACGTTCCCATCTTTGCCGCGGTGGTCGAAAAGAACGGCATCACTGCTGCCGCCGAGCATCTGGGCATGCCGAAATCAACCGTCAGCACAGCGATCACGCGGCTTGAAACCGGATTGGGGCTGCGTCTGATCGACCGGAACTCGCGCAATCTGCGCGTCACCAGCGAAGGCGAAACCTTTTACCGCCACGCGCAGCGGATCGTCGAACAGGTGACCGAGGCGAACGCGATGATGGCGGGGCATACGGCGGTGCCCTCGGGGCGGTTGTCGGTCGCCGTGCCGCCCGCCTTCAGCCAGGAAATCATGGCCCGCCACCTGTCCGGCTTTCGCGCCCGCTGGCCCGAGATCGAGCTGGATCTGAACATCACCACCCACGGGCTGGAACTGATCCGCGATCAGGTCGACGTGGCGGTGGTCGTCGGCCCGCTGGAGGATTCCGACTATATCGCCCGCACGCTGGTTTCAGGCCGGCTGCTGTGGGTCACCAGCCCCGCCTACCTGCCGCGGCTCGACGCCGAACCGCAGCTGGAAAACCTTTCGCGCCATGTGCAGCTTTGCGAGAAACGCTATGGGCTGGCCCGGGTGCCGGTGCGCATCGACGGACGCGCCGGACATATCGACCTGTTGCACGGGGTCTCGCATGTCAACGACCCGCTGGTGGTGCGCCGCGCGGTGGTGGCCGGGGCCGGTGTCTCGGTCCTGCCGGCGCATTACTGCCGCGAGCAACTGCGCGACGGATCGCTGGTCGAGGTATTCCAGCCCGTCGAATTCGACCTGGCGGCCTCGAAGCTGACGGTGATCTATCCCAGCCGGCGGCTGGTCTCGCCGCGGGTCCGGGTGTTCCTGGAATTCCTGTCCGAGATCTGCGCCGGGGTCTGACCGATCAGCTGCCGAAATAGGCCGCGTCCAGCAACGCCGGATCGTCGCTCAGAGCCTTGGCCGGGCCGGCATAGCGCGGCTTGCCCCCACGCAACACCACCGCCTCTTCCGAGAGACCCAGCGCCAGATCGGTGAACTGCTCGATCAGCAACACCCCAACGCCGCGTTCCTTGAGCCCGGCGCCAAAGCCCATCAGGCGTTTGACCACCAGGGGCGCCAGCCCCAGCGACATCTCGTCGATCAGCAGCACCCGCGGGCGGCACATCATCGCATGGCCCAGCGCCAGCATCTGCTGCTGCCCGCCTGACATCGTGCCCGCCAGCTGGCCCTTGCGCTCGGCCAGTTCGGGGAACAGCGCATAGGTGTCGGCCAGCGTCTGCTCGACCCCCTCTGGCAGCAAAGACCCGGCGGCGCGCAGGTTGTCGTCGACGCTGAGCCGCGTCAGCACCCGGTGCCCCTCGGGCACGGCGGCGACACCCGCACGGCGGATCGTCGCCGGATCCTTGCCGGTCAGGTCGACGCCATCCAGCGTCACCGTCCCGCCCGCCACCGGCATCATCCCCGCCAGCGCCAGCACCAGTTCGGATTTCCCCGCGCCATTCGCGCCCAGCACGGCGGTCACCTGCCCCGGCACAATCCGCAGCGAGACCCCGTCAACCACGCGCCGGGCGCCGCTCATCACCTGAAGGTTCGAGACCTCGAGCGTCATCGTCACACCTCCTCGGTGCCCAGATAGGCCGCCTTGACCGATGCGTCGTTCAACACTGCATCAGTCGGGCCGAAGGCGATGCGCTTGCCGAAATCCAGCACCAGCGTTTCGGCGCAGACCTCGCGGATCAGGTCCACGTCATGGTCGATGACCAGCACCTGCGCACCGGTTTCGGCGTGGATCTGGCGGATCAGCGCACCCAGCTGCCGGGTCTCGTCGATCGACAGCCCGCCGGCAGGTTCGTCGAACATCACCACCCGCGGCTGCCCGACCAGACATTTGGCAACATCGGTCAGCCGGCGCTCGAAGCTGTTGAGCCGCGCGCCCGGTTTGTCCGCCCGGTCGGCCATGCCGACAAGCGCCAGCATCCGCGAGACCTCGTCGGTCTTCTGGCTGGCCGGGCTGCGACCGTGGTCGATCTGCACCAGCACGTTTTCAAAGACGGTCAGGTCGTCGGCGATCTCTTCCTTCTGGAATGACCGCCGCAACCCCCAATGCGCGCGCCGGTGCGGCGCCAGTTTCAACAGCTCCTGACCGTCGCGCGTCACGCTGCCGCCGGTCGAGGTAACAAAGCCCGACAGCACGTTCATCAGCGTCGTCTTGCCCGCGCCGTTCGGGCCGATGATGCCGCTGACCGGCTGTGCGAAACTGGCCGAGACGTCATTCAGCGCCACGACCCCGCCAAAGCGCACGGTGATGTTGCGGATCTCAAGCATCGCTCGCCTCCTTGCGCCGCTTGGCCGTCAGCCCGCGCACCGCGTCGATCAGCTGCCCGGCAATACCGTCGGGCGCGGTGATCACCGCATGCAGCAGGCCCACGCCGAAGATGACAAAGGCCAGGTCGGCATCGACACCCCAGATGTTCAAAAGCGCCGGCAGCACCTTGTAAAGGACCGCCGCGACCACCGCGCCCTGCCAGTAGCGCGCGCCGCCGACCACCGCGAGGGCGAAGATCATCACGCTTTCGGATGCGCGGAAGGTGCCATCATCCAGAAGCCCCAGCGACCCCGCCAGCAGCGCCCCCGCCGCCCCGCCCAGCAATCCGGCGATGCCGAAGGCCCAGGTTTTGTAGAGCGTGACATTCACCCCCGCCGCCATCGCCGCCGCCTCGGACCGGCGGATCAGCGCCCAGGCGCGCCCGGGCTGCAGGCGGCGATGCAGTTCGATGAACACGAAGCCCAGCACCGCACAGATGATGACATAGCGCAGATAGGCTTCGGGCGAGGTTGCAATCCAGGGTCGCAGGAACGGATCGGCCGAGCCCGTCTTGACCCCCCAGAAGCCGGTGCCGCCATTGGGGAACTGGAAGGTGGCAAAGATGATCTCCAACCCTCCCGCGGCCATCAGCGTGACCAGCGCCAGGTAAAGCCCCCGCATCCGCAGCGCCGGCAGCGCCAGCACCCAGCCGCAGACCATCGTCGCCAGCGCGGCCAGCACCATGTTGACCTCGAACGGCCAGCCGAAGGCGTAGTTGAGGCGCAGCGCGACCCAGCCGCCGACGCCCATCAGCCCGACCTGCGTCAGGCTGACCATGCCGAGACGCGCATACATGAAGGCGACGCCCGCGATGGCCAGCGCAAAGCACCCCGCCGAGGTGAACACCGACAGCCAGTAGCGCCCTGAGATTTCGGGCAAGATCAGGATGCAGAAGGCGGCAAAGGCGAAGCCGGTCCAGCCCGAGGGGGTGACGTGCAGCAGGCGCTTCATTTCAGTCCCTCCCGCCAAAGGTCAGCCGCTGCCCGCGCTGATACCAGAGCAGCACCAAGGCCGCGATCACGAAGGGCGCGATGGGCCGCACGCCGCTCAGGCCGATGGTGCGCTCCATCGTCAGCATGTTCTCGATCACGCCCATCGACAGCCCGCCGATCAGCACCACGGTCAGGTTTTCCAGCCGCCCGCAGATCGCCGCGGCAATCGAGGGGATGACCATGAAGGTGATCACCGTGGGTTCCAGCCGGATCAGGTCGGCGAACATCAGCCCGGTAAACCCGGCCAGCACCCCGGCGATGGCCCAGGCGATGGTCTCGACCCGCAGGATCGGCACGCCCAACAGTGCCGACAGGTCGCGGTCATTGGCCAGCGCGCGCATCTGCAGGCCGACCTTGGTATAGGTCAGGAACGCCCAGATGCCGACGACGATGGCAATCGAGGCACCGAACACCAGAAGCCGGGTCGCGGTGATCCGCAGGCCCAGGAGCCGCACGCCGATCCCGTCGGTCGGCAGGGTGATCGAGCGCGGATCGTCGATCCACAGAAACGCCACCAGCCCCAGAATGATCAGCGCGAAGCCCAGCGTGGCGACGGCCTTGACCACCGTCTCGCGCCAGGCCAGCAGCGGCGCGATGAACCGGCCATAGATCAGCGTCACCACCAGCGCAACCAGGATGCAGCCCAGCCAGGCCAGCGGCTCCCACCAGCCCCAGGCGATCAACTGCCAGGCCGACATCGCGCCCGCGGCCCCCGCCGCCCCGCCCGAGAAATTCAGCACGCCGGTGGCGCGGAACAGCACGACGATGCCGATCCCCCCCAGCGCATAGAGCGAGCCCACGGCCAGCCCCGAGGCGATGAACAGCCCGACCATCTGCGGTCGCGCGCCCCAGCCCAGCAGCCCGATGACCGCCGCCATCAGCACCGCCCAGACCAGCCAGTTGATGTATTTCGACACGTTCCCGCCCCTGCCCCGAGGTCGCAAAGCCCCCGCCGGTCAGGCCGGCGGGGGTGGTTATTATTGGCGGTTGGCCCTCAGAGACCCATCGCCGCTTCGAGCGCACGGTGGGGCTCGAAATAGGGGCTGTCGTATTCGTAGCAATCGCGCACGATCTCGAATCCGCCCTCGACGATCTTCACCATATAGCCGGCGTGGTTCGGCATGTGGAAATCGGCGTCACCGACATAGAACGGCCCGCACATCAGATCCGAGGTATAACCCGAAATGCCGCGGATCGCGTCAGCCACCGCCGCACGGTCGCCCACCTGCGCCGGGTCCATCGCCAGCATCGCATCGACAAAGAACCGCGCCGACAGATAGCCGCCCTGACCGAAGGTATCGCGCGGATCGTCGGGGCTGCCATAGGCGTCGAGCACGGCGATCCAGTTCTGCGCATCCGGCCCGTTCACGCTGAGCGGCGCGAGTTCGGCGTTCACGTAGATATGCCCCCACCAGTATTCGCCGACCGCCGCCGGCACCGACAGGTCATAGAGCGGCGTCGGCGCGATCCAGTTGTAGAGGTCGCGCACATCCTGTTCCTGCGCGGCGGACAGGATCGCCAGCGCCAGCCCGGCGGGCTGGTTGATCAGGATCGTGTCGGCGCCTGTGGCCATCGCCTCGAGCAGGGCCGAGTTCACGTCGGGCGCGCCCGGGTTCAGCAGAACCGTGGTGCCCTGAAGGCCGCGCGACGCCATGAAGTCGTTGACCGCGCCGCAGGACCAGATGCCGTTGTTGGGGATGTTCAGGCCGATGCAGGCGATGTGCTGCGCGCCCAGTTCCTCGACGGCATATTGCGCCGCGCCCAGGTTCGACGGCAGCGGGCCCTGGTTGGTCGAAACGATGTTTGGCGTCTCGAAGCATTCGGAAATGGCGCAGGCCGAGGCCATCACCATGATGCCCGCTTCTTCATAGGTATTGGCGTTCACCGCCATCTCGATGAAGCTGCCATTGCCGACCATCGCCACGGTGGGCGTGTCGTTGACCAGCAGCGCGGCGGCCTGGGCGGCGGCCTCGGGGTTCCACTGGTCGTTTTCCACGCGATAGTCGATCGGCCGGCCGTTGATGCCGCCATTGGCGTTCACGCAGTCGAAATAGGCCGCCGCCGAATCGGTCGAGGACGACCAGTCGCCCGGAGCGGCATCGCCATAGATGCCGCCGACGATGATCGGCTCGCCGGTCGCGGCCTGGCCGTTGTTCATCCCGCAGACCGGGTCCGCCAGCGCCTGACCGGCCAACGAGAGGCCCAGCAGCGCGGCGGGAATCGCCAGTTTCAATCCAAGTCTCATGTCTTGTTCTCCTCCCTGAGAAAGACCAGTTCCTGGGTGTTTGGGCCCGCCCACTCGGGGGCGCCCTGTCTCCGCGGCCCACCCCCTCCTGAGGTGGGGCGCGAAAATTCCGATGGGCGAACGCGCGTCACTCGTCTCACACCGACCCCCGTTCTGCCCCTCACTCTGCCGCGTGCAGGCGGTCGGCCCGGATCATGTCGGCGGCTTTCTCCGCGACCATGATCGCCGGGGCGTTGGTGTTGCCGCTGACGATCCGCGGCATCACCGAGGCATCGACAACCCGCAATCCGCGCAGGCCCCGCACCCTCAGCCGCGGATCCACCACCGCCTCCCCGGTGACGCCCATCGCGCAGGTGCCGACCGGATGATACACGGTTCGCGCCTGTTGTCTGATGTAATTTCTCAGGCCTTCGCCGCTGTTTACGGCGTCGCCGGGCACCACCTCGGTCAGCCCGTGCCGCGCCATCGGCCCTTGGCGCAGGATCTCGCGCGCCAGGCTGACGCCGCGCGCCAGCCGCTCCAGGTCACTGTCCTCGCGCAGCAGGCCCAGGTCGATGACCGGCGCCCCGTCAGGGGCGGTGCGGGTGACGCTGCCGCGGCTGTCGGGGCGCAGAACGCAGGTGTGCAGCGACACCCCGTGCCCCCATTCGACCAGCCGCCCGCGGTGGCTCTTCAGCCCGGGGATGATATGGAACTGGATGTCGGGGCGGTCCTCGGCCGGGGACGAGCGGACAAAGCCCCCGGCCTCGACCATGTTCGAGGCGAACATGCCCCGGTTGCGGGTGACCCAGTTCAGCGCATCGAGCGCCCGCGCCGGCAAGGCCCGCAGCGAGAGGCCATAGGGCGCGGTCGAGCGCGCGCGGCAGATCACCATGCAATCGACATGGTCCTGCAGGTTGCGGCCAACCCCCGGCAGGTCGTGCACCGGCGTGCCACCCCAACCGGCGATCTCGCCCGCCGGACCGATGCCCGAACGCAGCAGGATATCGGGCGAGCCGATCGCGCCGGCGGACAGGATCACCTCGGCCCGCGCCGCGATCCGAACCGGCGTGCCATCGGGCCGACGCGCCAGCACGGCCGTCGCGCGCCCCTCCTCGATCTCGACGCGCAGCACTTCCACGCCGGTCTCGATATGCAGGCTTTGGCGCGCGCGGATCGGCTTCAGAAAGGCCTCGGCGGTGGAATGGCGTTTGCCGCCTTTTTGCGTGACCTGATAGATGCCGACGCCCTCGGGCTCAGGCGTGTTGAAATCGGCGCAGGGCCGCATCTGCAACTGCCCTGCGGCTTCGATGAAATCGCGATCCACTGACGAAGGTGTCTGCACATAGGTGACCGACAGCGGACCGTCGCGGCCATGCACGGCATCGTCCTTGTCGGGGTCGGTATTCGCCTCGGAGCGTTTGAAATACGGCAGGACCGAGTCGTAATCCCACCCCTCGCAGCCCAGCGCAGCCCAGCCGTCGTAATCGGCGCGATGCCCGCGGATATAGATCATCCCGTTGATCGCGGACGATCCGCCCAGCACCTTGCCGCGCGGAATCGACACCTGCCGACCACCCAGCCCGGCCTGCGGGGATGAGGAAAACAGCCAGTTATGGCGGCGATCCTTGGCCAGCAACATCACGCCCAGCGGCACGCGGATCAGCGGCGAGCGGTCGCGCGGCCCGGCCTCGATCAGGCAGACGCTGACGCCCGGCTCCTCGCTGAGCCGGTTGGCCAGAACCGCCCCGGACGAGCCAGCCCCGACGATGACATAATCGAATTGCTGCGCGGCGCTCATGGTCCCGGTTTGCCCTCCCCGCTCACCGGTCCGAACACGCCGTCTTGCGGCATCCGTTGGCCGGATGCTTTTGCGACGACATCGTGAATCCCTCCCAAGGTGCTGTGATCAGCACACGAATCAGCCTAGCCGGGCAGCTTTGGTTTTTCTTTGGCATTCTCCTTCGGGACAGATATCGTCGGCGGATCCGCCATCGGAGTCGCCCGCCATGTCTGCTCCCTCGCCCGCTGCAAACGGCGAAACCAACGCCGCCCTGCTTTGCGCCTTTTCCGACCCCGACGGTCTGTCTGCCGCCCTGTCCCCTGCGCTTCAGGGGCAGAAAGCCGTGCTGATCACCGACCGCGAATCCCTGCTGACGGAATTCGCCCTCGCGGCGCGCCTGCCCTTTGCGGCAATCGGGCTGGACCATGTGCCGGTCGAGGCCGATGACGTCCTCGATGCCCTGCGCAGCACCTTGACGACGGTCCCCGGTGCCGGCGTGCTGATCGTCGATATGAGCTGGAGCATCTCGGCCGCGCTGGGTGCACGCAGCTTCGAAGGCTGGAGCCACATCGCGGAACGGATCGCCGCAAGACCCGGCATCGACGTGATCTCGCTCTATGACGTCGAACTGCTGGTCGAGGATCAGCTGCAGGCCGCGTTCCGGGCGCATCAGCAATTCCTGGCCCCGTCCGGCCGGTATGAAAACCCCTATTGGCTGCCGACCGAGTTGCGCAACGAATCGACCCTCGACGAACAGCTCAGCTTCATGCTGGGCCGGATCGTCCCCGATTTCGCTGGCGGCACCCTGTTCAAAAGCTTCGACCGCCTCGCCGCGCGCGGGGCCTCTCCGAATTGGCTGGCGGCGCCGCGCCATGCGGTTGTCGGCGCCTCGGGCGTGCCGCGCTGGCATATCCACTGCCTCGGCCCGCTGCGGGTGCAGGTCGCCCCCGGGCAGCAGGTTGACTGGCACCTGCCCGGCGGTGCGCCGAAGAAGACCAAGACCCTGTTCGCCTATCTCCTGAACGCCGGTGACAAGGGGGTGCACGCCGACCAGATCGGCGAGTTGCTCTGGCAGGGCGAGGGGTCGGAGAAGACCAAGCGCGCGCGGTTGCACCATACCGTCGCAATGCTGCGCAAGACCTTGGGAAGCCAGGAAACCATCGAACGGTCGGGCGATTACTATCGGCTGATTGCGCCCGCAGGCAGTTGGCTGGACATCACCATCTTCGAGCAGCTGTGCCGCCGCGGCCTGTCGATGGCGCGGCACGGCAACAACGATGCGGCGCTCAGGCTCTACAACGAGGCCGAGCAGCTCTATGTCGGGGATCTGTTCGAGGATCTGCCCCACGAATACCTGGTGACCGAGACCGAGGACTGGATTCTGCCGCGCCGCATCTGGCTGCGCGAAATGGCGATCCGCGTCGAATACGACCATTCGAAACTGCTGCGCCGCTATCGCCGCTATGCTGAGGCGCTGGACCATGCGCTCAAGGCCGTCACCCTCGATCCGACGAATGAATCGGCCAATGCCGAGGCAATGCGTGTGTTTCATGCGCAGGGCCGCACGGACGCCATGCACCGCCAGTTCCGCGCCTATCGCGCCGCCCTGTCGGCCATTGGCGAATCAGCGGAAGGCCTTGAAATCAGGGCAACTTATGACGAGTTGTGCCGGTCTCTGGATCGCCTCACACCGCACCAAAGAAAAACCAAAGAACTGGTCCTACGCTGATTCTCATCAGCCGCCCGCCCCTTTGGGACCACGGGTTCGGTCTATGGGAGGATACAGCCATGAACGCGATCGACGGCATTCAGCCGGCGGGCAGCTTTGACCCGTTCGACCTGAACAAGCCCCACGCCCAGTGGAAGCAATTCCGCGAGGAAAGCCCGATTTTCTATCACGAGCCCTCGGGCTACTGGGTGGCGTCGCGCTATGACGACATCAAGCAGATCTTTGACGACTGGAAGTGCTTCAGCTCGGAGAACGCGCAGAAACCGATGCGCCCGATGTCCGAGGCCGGCCGCAAGATCCTGAAGGACGGGGGCTTTACCGCCTATTCCGGCCTGACCGCCCGCGTGCCCCCGGACCACACCCGGATCCGCAAGGTCGCGCAATCCTGCTTCGGTCCGCGCCGCTTCAAGTCGATCGAACCGCAGATCGAAGCGATCGTGAAGACCCACCTCGACAAGCTGGAAGAGGCCGGCCGCGACGGCAAGCCGGTGAACTTCTGGGAGATCGTCGCCTTTCCGGTGCCGGCCTATGTGCTGTTCACGCTGATGGGCATCCCGGATGCGGACGTGCCGAAAATCAAGCAATACGGCATGAGCCGGGGCAAGATGACCTGGTCGGACCTGTCGGACGAGGAAATGATCCCCGTCGCGCATGACATGGTCGCCTACTGGAAATACATCCACGACCTGCTGGACATGCGCCGCGCCAACCCGGGCGACGATTTCCCCTCGGACCTGCTGCGCCTGCAGTCCGAAGGCGCCGAGATCGAGGACGAGGAAATCGCCGGTGTCCTCTATTCCACGCTGTTCGCCGGGCACGAGACCACCTCGACTTTCATGGGCAACTATGTGCTGGCGATGATGGACAACCGCGACGCCTGGGACGCGATCAAGGCCAATGACAAGCTGATCCCGAACGCGGTTGAAGAAATGCTGCGCTATATGCCCTCGGTCGTCGGCTGGCGGCGCAAGGCGCGCTATGCGACCACGGTCGGCGGCGTCGATCTGCCCGAAGGGGCCGAGGTGCTGATGATCACCGGGTCCGCGAATCGCGACGAATCCCAGTTCCCCGACGGCGAGAAGCTGGACATCACCCGCGACAACGCCCGCACGCATCTGTCCTTCGGCTATGGCATCCACTACTGCCTGGGCTTCCAGCTGGCCAAGATGGAGGCGACGATCCTGCTGCGGCAGCTGTCGCAACGCTTCCCGAACCTGCGCCTGGCACCCGGGTTCGAGGCCCATTACCACCGCAACATCACCTTCCGGGTTCCGACCTCGGTGATGGTCGAACTGGGTGACCCCGCATGAGCACCGACGGCAAGTATACCCTCGATTTCGGGTCCATCGGACGCGACGACCATGCCCGCGTCGGCGGCAAATGCTCGTCGCTGGGCGAGATGACGCAGGCCGGCGTGGCGGTGCCGCCCGGGTTCGCGGTGACCACCGACGCCTATGTGGCAATGGTTGACCACCACGGTCTGGCCGTCGAAATCGAGCGCCATCTGTCCGGGGTCGATCCCGACAGCATCGACTCGGTTGACCGCGCGGCGCAGGCGATCCGCATCCGCTTTCGCAGCCACAAGCTTCCGCCCGAAGTCGAGGCCGCGATCCGCACCGCCTATGCGGCGATGGGCGACGACATGCCGGTCGCGGTGCGCAGTTCGGCCACCGCCGAGGATCTGCCGGATGCCTCGTTCGCCGGCCAGCAGGACACCTATCTGTGGGTGCGCGGCGCGGATGACGTGGTGGAGAAGGTCCGCGACTGCTGGGCCTCGCTGTTCACCACCCGCGCGGTGGCGTATCGCGAAAAGAACAAGATCCCGCATGCCGATGTGCACATGAGCGTCGGCGTGCAGAAGATGGTCAACGCCAAGGCCGCAGGCGTGGCGATGACACTGGACCCGGTCACCGGCGACCGGACCCGGATTGTCATCGACGCAAGCTGGGGTCTGGGCGAGATGGTGGTGTCCGGCGTCGTCACGCCCGACAACTTCACCGTCGAAAAGGTCTTGATGGAAATCCTGGATCGCAAGATTTCCGACAAGCACGTCGAACTGGTGGGCGATGCCGCTTTGGGAGAGGCGGTGGAGCGCGAGGTCGAGGAGCCTCGCCGCAAGGTGTCCTGCCTGTCCGACACCGAGGTGATCGCCGTGGCCACCCTGGCCAAGCGTCTGGAAAAGCAAAACAAATGCCCCCAGGACGTGGAATGGGCGATTGATGCCGACCTGCCCGAGGGGGAAAACCTTCTGGCGCTGCAAAGCCGGCCCGAGACCATCTGGTCGCAAAAGAAGAAAGAGGTGAAGCCCGCGCATGCCTATGCCACCGGCATGATGGGGATCGTTCACACGCTCAACAACCCGTTCGGCGCCAAGAAGGCCTGAAACCCGAAACCCCGCCATTCTTAAGGGAGGAAATAGAATGGACGCCCAGAAAAGCCTGTTCCCCAGTGCCTTCGAGGTCGAAACCCCGAAAGGGGCCGAAGGCTGGCAGGAACTCTATCCCTATTACACGCATTTCCTGCCGGCGCGGCGCGCGCAGGACGACGCGACCTTCTGGTTCTGCAACTCGCAGCACTGGCCAACCCCGTTCCGGCCCTTCGACACGATCATGCTGGATTTCGCGATCAAGGGTCTGGGCCAGTATAACACCCGCCACCTGCTGGTGCCGCCGGCGAACGGCGTCGATTACCGGATTCTGAACGGCTACGTCTATTTCTCGCCGGTCGCCGTCGCCCCCGAGAACATCGAGGGCCGGATCCCGCATTTCCTCGAACGCGCCGGGCACTATTACCAGAACTGGGGCGATCTCTACGCCAACTGGAAAGAGAAGGTTCTGGGCAAGATCCGCGAACTCGAGGCGCTGAACTTCGAGGAACTGCCCGAGACCGTGCCGGTCGAATGGGTGCATGGCGGTGTCGGCCTCGACAACACCAACCAGCTCTTTGACCAATACGACAAGGCGATCGAGCTGGCCTACAAGGTCTGGCAATACCATTTCGAATTCCTGAACCTGGGCTATGCGGCCTATCTGGACTTCTTCGGCTTCGTCAAAGAGGCATTTCCGTCGATCCCCGACCAGGCCATCGCCAAGATGGTGCAGGGTGTCGATTCGGAACTGTTCCGCCCCGATGACGAGATCAAGAAGCTGGCCAAGCTGGCGGTGGAACTGGGCCTGACCGAGGCGCTGAAATCCGGCAGCGTCGACGAGGCGCTGGCGGCGGTGGCCAAACAGCCCGGCGGCGACACGTGGATCGCCCAGTGGGAAGGCGCCAAGGATCCGTGGTTCAACTTCACCAGCGGCAACGGCTTCTATTCGACCGACAAATACTGGATCGACCATCTGGACATCCCGTTCGGCTATCTGCGCGATTACATCGAGCGCGTGCAGGCCGGCGAGGAGATCATGCGCCCGACCGCGAAACTGCTGGCCGAACGCGACCGCATCACCGCCGAATACCGCGACATGATGGATGACGAGGCGCAGGCGATCTTTGACGGCAAGCTGGGTCTGGCGCGCACCGTGTTCCCCTATGTCGAGGACCACAACTTCTATATCGAGCACTGGGCGCTGGGGGTGTTCTGGCGCAAGATGCGGCAGCTGTCGCAGCTGCTGCAGAGCCAGGGCTTCTGGGAGAACGAGGACGACATGTTCTTCCTCAACCGCAACGAGGTCCGCGACGTGCTGTGGGACTATTCGGCCGGTTGGGCGATCGGCGTGCCCTATCGCGGCACCGCCGTCTGGCCGGGCGAGATCGCGCGCCGCCGCAAGATCTACGAGGCGCTGGCCGCGCAATCGCCGCTGCCCGCGCTGAACAACCCGCCCGAGGTCATCACCGAGCCCTTCACCATCATGCTGTGGGGTATCACCTCGGACGCCATCGACCGCTGGGTGAACGCCAGCGACGATGACGACGCGCTCAAGGGCATGGCCGGCTCGCCCGGCGTGGTCGAGGGCGTGGCGCGGGTGCTGCGTTCGCCCGATCAGCTGGGTGAGTTGCAGAAAGGCGAGATTCTGGTGACCCCGGTGACCGCGCCCAGCTGGGCCCCGGTGTTCGGCAAGATCGGCGCCGCGGTGACTGACATCGGCGGGATGATGAGCCACGCCGCCATCGTCTGCCGCGAATACGGCCTGCCCGCCGTGACCGGCACCGGCAATGCCAGCTCGCGGATCAAGACCGGCATGCGGCTGCGCGTCGACGGCAACGCCGGCACCGTCACCATCCTCGACTGAGGCCAACGGGGGCGCGGCCATCCCGCGCCCCCTTCCCCAAACCGGACCAGACCCATGACCCTTGACCTGTCGCGCTACGATCCGGTCTGGCGCGCCGCCGAACCCTACATGCGCGCCCGCAAGAACGATGTGCACATCCCGCTGTCCTTTGGCTGGTGCGTAAAACTGCTCGGGCATTTTCCGCAGGCCGACGCCGACGTCTGCCTGCTGGCGATCCTGCTGCATGACATCGGCTGGTGGGCGATCGACATGGAAGAAATCATCGAACAGGGGTTCCGGTCGGAAAACATCCTGCAATCCGATGTGCGCTATCGGCACGAGGCCGAGGGCGTGCGGCTGGGCACGCAGGTCTTGCGCGACACCGGTTGGTCCGAGGACATCATCGCCCAGGTCTGCGAGATCATCGACGGCCATGACACCCGGCCCGACCCGCGCCACCTCAACGACCGCATCGTGCGCGACAGCGACAAGCTCTGGCGCTATGAGGTGACGGGCACCGCCGTCGCCAGCGACTGGTTCAACGAAACGCCCGCGCAGAACTGCGACCGCAACGAAAAGATCCTGCCGAAATTCGAAACCGAGCCGGGCCGCGCGATGGCAACCGCCGCGCTGGCCGAAACCCGCCGCGCGCTGATGGCGCATGTTCTCTGAGGGGGCACGACATGGACATGTTCATTGACGGCGCCTGGGTGCCCTCGGCCTCGGGGGCGACGCAGCCGGTGACCGACCCGCGCCGCGGTGTGGCCTTCGATGCCGTGCCGCAGGGCAATGCGCAGGACGCCGATCGCGCGATCCGCTCGGCCGCCGCGGCCTTCGAGACCTGGCGCAAGGTGCCGATGGTCGAGCGCGTGCGCATCCAGAAGGCCTGCGCCCAGGCAATGCGCGACAACGCCACGGCCGTCGGCGCGGCGCTGAACCGCGAACTCGGCCGCCCGCTACCGGCCTGCATCGCGGAAATCGCGCGCTCGGCCGACCTGCTGGATATCTACGCCGAAGAGGGGCTGCGCCTGCAGGCGACGATGTCGCTGGCCGCCGCGCCCGGTGAAAAGACCATCGTCACCCGCGACCCGGTCGGCGTGGTGGTGGCGATCACGCCCTTCAATTATCCGATCACCCTGCTGATGTTCAAACTGGGCGCCGCGCTGATCGCCGGTTGCACCGTGGTCGCCAAACCCGCCGCCGACACGCCCACCTCGACGCTGCTGCTGGCGGAGCTGTTCCATCAGGCTGGGCTGCCCAAGGGCTGCTTCAACGTCGTCACCGGCGCGGGGCGCGGCATCGGTGATGCGCTGATCAACCACCCCGTCCCGCGCAAGATCGCCTTTACCGGCGGCACTGCCGCGGGCAAGGCCATCGCCGCCGCCGCCACCGGCACGATGAAGCGCGTGACGCTGGAGCTGGGCGGGCAAAGCGCCTGCATCGTCTGCGCCGATGCCGATCTGGAAAAAGCCACCGACGCGATCACCCGCCACGGCTTCGCCAATTCGGGGCAGTTCTGCTACCGGGTGAACCGGGTCTATGTGGATCGCACGGTCTATGACGCCTTCCTGGACAGACTGGTCGCCAAGGTCGGCCGCTATACCCTGGCCCCGGCGGGCGGTGACGGCGATCTGGGCCCCCTGGTCAACGAAAAGATCTATTCCAACAGCGAGGTCCAGACCGAGGACGCGCGCGCCAAGGGGGCGCGGATTCTCTTGGGCGGCAAACGGGTCACCGGTCCCGGCTTTGACGACGGGTTCTATTTCCCGCCGACGATCATCGCCGACGCCACCCACGAGATGCTGATCCTGACCGAGGAAACCTTTGGCCCGGTGCTGGGCGTCTGCCCGGTCGACAGCCCGTTCGAGGGGCTGGCCCACGCCAACAACAACCGCTATGGGCTGGCGGGCTTCGTCTTTGCCCGCGACCTCGCGCTGGGGCTGACGCTGTGCGAGGGGTTCGAGGCGGGCTCGATCTGGCTGAACGACATCCAGCGGTCCAGCCACTACGTCCCCTTCGGCGGCATGAAGGAAAGCGGCCTGGGGCGCGAGAAGGGGCGTTACGGAGTCGAGAGCTATCTCGAATACAAGACCATGTATCTGAGCTATGAGGTTCCGACGTGACTGCTGCCGCCGACATCATCCTGCCCCGCGACCTGCCACTCTGGCACGACGCCCGCCCCTATCTGGACGTGCGCAATAACGACGAACACACAATCGTCGCCTATGGCCTGGCACGCGCGCTGATCGCCCAGACCCCGGGCGCCGATGAATCGGTGGTCCTGCCGGCGGTCCTGTTGCACGACGTCGGCTGGAAGATGATCCCGCAAGAGCTGCTGCTGCTGGCCATCGGTCGGCGGCCCAGCCGCCCCGATCTGGTCCGCGACCACGAGGTCCACGGCGTGCGCATCGCCCGCGAGATCCTGGAACGCCACCGCCCCAAGGGCGTCGATATCGAGGCCGTTCTGGACATCATCGACGGCCACGACACGGTGAAAGAGGCGAAAAGCCTCAACGACGCGGTGATGAAGGACGCGGACAAGGGCTGGCGCACCACCCCGCACGGCATGCGCACCATCGCTGGCTGGTATGGCGTGCCGGTCAGCGAAGTCCTGCACATGCTGCGCGAACGCTCGAACGCGCTGATGCTGACCCCGGCCGGCAAGGCCCTGGCCGAGGGCAACACCGCCGCCGTCGCCGCCGAGCAGCAGGTCGCGGCCTATCTGGGGCATGGCCCCGAGTTTCCCGATTTCCCCGACGCGGAGGACGTGACGTGGTGACCGAGCTTGGACTGACCGGCAAACGGGTGGTGGTGACGGGCGCCGCAGGCGGCCTGGGGCGGGCCTTTGCCCGGGCCTTTGCCGAGGCCGGCGCGGTGGTGCTGGCCGCCGACATCAACGGTGAAGGTGCGGCCGAGACCGCCGCAATGCTCGGCGGCACGGTCAGCGCGGCGGCGGTCGACGTGACCGACACCGCCAGCACCGATGCGCTGGCCGCGCTAGCCGCACAGCGGATGGGCGGCACCGACGTGCTGGTGAACAACGCGGCGCTTTATGGCGGGTTGCAGCGGCGGCGCTTCGAAGAGATCGACGCGGACGTCTGGGACGCGGTGATGCGGGTCAACATCAAGGGCGTCTGGCAGATGTGCCGTGCCTTCTCGCCGTCGCTGCGCACCTCGGGCGCGGGCTCGATCATCAACGTCGCCTCGGCCACGGTGTTTTCCGGCTCGCCGCAGTGGATGCATTACGTCGCCTCGAAGGGCGCAGTGATCGCCATGACCCGGACGATGGCGCGCGAGATGGGGGCCGACAACGTCCGCGTCAACGCGCTGGCGCCCGGCTTCACGCTGACCGAGGCCAGCCTCGACCTGATGCCCGACGCGAAAAGCTATGGCGTCGACCGCGCTTCGCTGAAACGCAACGCCGAGGTCGAGGACATCACCGGCGGCGCGCTCTATCTCGCCTCGCCGCTGGCCGGGTTCGTCACCGGGCAGACGATGGTCATCGACGGCGGCAAGCAATTCATCTGACGGCGGAAAGGGTCCGAAATGGTCAAGGTCTTCTTTGTCGAGGCAAGCGGCAAGCGGCGCGAAGTAGACGCGGCCGAGGGCGATCCGCTGATGTATGCCGCGCGCGATGCAGGCGTGGCCGGGATCATCGCCGAATGCGGCGGCTCGGCGATGTGCGCGACCTGCCATTGCTATGTCGTCGAGGCCCCCGAGGGATCGCTGCCCGAGCCCCGCATGGACGAGGCCGACACCATCGAATTCAACGCCCACGAGCCGCGCGAAAACAGCCGTCTGACCTGCCAGATCATCGCCACCCCGGCGCTGGAAGGGGCGGTGTTCCAGGTGGCGACCGGCCGGGATTGAGCGCGGGAACGCCGCGTCCACGCGGCGTATCACGCGGTGTCGACACCGCGTCCTGACGGCGCGTCGACGCGCCGTTTCCCTCACCCGGCCAGCACGCCTCCATCGATGACCAGCGTCGTGCCGGTCACGAAATCCGACGCCGACGAGGCCAGATACAGCACCGTTCCGGCGATCTCCTCGGCCTCGGCCACCCGGCCCATCGGCGTGAAGGCGTTAAACGCGGCTTCTTGGTCCGCGTCGCGCGGGCGGGTCTCGGTGCGAAAGAACCCCGGGCAGATCGCGTTCACCTGGATGCCCTGCCCGGCATATTCCAGCGCCAGTTCGCGCACCAGGTTCACCACCGCCCCCTTGGTCGCCGCATAGGCCGGGCGTGGCTGCAACGCCGCCGGGGCCGCGAGGCCCCACATCGAGGCCACGCAGATCACCTTGCCCGCGCCCTGTTCCGCCATCCGGCCCAGCGCCGCGCGGGTGGTGTGAAAGACACCGTTCAGGTTCACGTCGACGACCCGCGCCCAGCCATCCGAACTGGTCCGGTGCAGCAGTGCGCGATCGGGGTCCGAAATCCCGGCATTGGCGATGCAGATGTCCAGCCGGCCAAAGGTCTCGACCGTCGCCGCCACCGCCGCCTCGACTGCCGCGCCGTCAGTCACGTCACCAGCGCAGGCGATTACCCGCGCGCCGCGGTCGGTCAGCGCCGTCTCGACCCGTTCCAGCCCCGCCGCGTCACGGTCGAACAGCACCACGCGCGCGCCGTTCACCGCCAGCGCCTCGGCCATTGCCCGGCCCAGCCCCTGCGCCGCGCCGGTGACAAAGGCAACCTTGCCGGCAACACGGAACACATCCGAGGCGCGCATGATTTCACCCCCTGCGGGCGGCGGCGAAATCCGCGAACCAGTCCAGGACTGCCGGGTTCTTCATCGCGTCCTTGCTCGCCACCTTGCCGGCGGGCAGACCCAGAAGCAGTTTGCGCACCGGCACTTCCATCTTCTTGCCGGTCAGGGTGGTGGGGATCTCGGGGGCCTCGATGATCACATCGGGGACATGGCGCGGGCTGCGCTCGGTCCGCAGGCGGCGGGCGATCTCGGCCTTGAGCGTGTCGTCCAGCACCTTGCCCGGGGCCATCTGCAGGAACAGCGGCATGTAGAAGGTGCCGCCCTCTTCCTCGATGCAGATGATCAGGCTGTCGGCGATCTCGGGAAAGGTTTCGATCGTGCGATAGATCTCGGCCGAGCCGATCCGCACCCCATGCCGGTTCAGCGTCGCGTCCGAGCGCCCCAGCACATGCGCGCCGCCGTGCTCGGTCATCCGCACACGGTCGCCATGCCGCCAGATGCCAGGATAGACGTCGAAATAGCTGTCGGTGTAGCGCGCGAAATCACTGTCGCCCCAGAAGAACAGCGGCATCGAGGGCATCGGCTTGCGGATCACCAGCTCGCCCACCTCGCCGACCACCGGGTTGCCGTCCTCGTCAAAGGCGCAGGCGTCGCAACCCAGCGCGGGGGCCTGGATCTCGCCGGCGCGGGTCGGCAGGGTCGACGCGCCCGCCAGAATGCCCGAGCACACCTCGGTCCCGCCCGATTGCGTGGTGACATAGCAGTCGCGCTTCACCGCCTGGTGCACCCAGGCCATGATCTCGGGCGTCGAAGGCGAGCCGGTCATGAAGATCGAGGTCAGTGCCGACAGGTCGAACTCGCGCCCCGGCTCGATCCCCTGCGCGCGCACGATGCCCATGAACCCGGGCGACACGCCAAAGTTGGAGACCTTCGTCGCCTCCATGATCCGCCACAGCGCACGCGCGTCGGGATGCGTCGGGTGCCCGTCATAGAGCGTGACATGCCCGTTCAGCAGCGGGCCGATCATCAGCGTGTTCCAGACCATCCAGCCGGTGGTGGAATAGCAGAAATAGGTGCTGCCCGCGGTCATATCGAGGTGGAACGCGCCCGACTTCAGGTGTTCCAGAACGATGCCGTGGTGGCCGTGGACGATCGGTTTCGGAAGACCCGTGGTGCCCGAGGAAAACAGCGTCCACAGGGGATGATCCGACGGCACGCGGGTAAAGGCGAAATCGCCGCGCGCCACATCGGAACCGGTGAAAAGATCCGCCCAGTCCAGCACCGCGCCGTGAAACGCCGGGGCTTTGGCCGCGCCCGGCAGATAGTCGAGCATCACAAGATTCTGCGCAGTGGGCAGCTGGGCGACGATCTTGGCCAGATCGCCGGTGCGGTCGAAATCCTTGCCGCCATAGCGGTAGCCGTTCACGGCAAAGACCAGCTTCGGCTCGATCTGGCTGAAGCGGTCGATCACCGTTTGCGGGCCGAACTCGGGTGCGGCGGTGGCCCAGGTCGCGCCGATGGCCGTGGCGGCCAGCATGGCGATCACCGTTTCGGGGATGTTCGGCATATAGGCGACGATCCGGTCGCCGGGCTGGATGCCCATCTCGCGCAGCCGGGTCGCCAGCTTGCGCACCGCGCCGCCGACCTCGGCCCAGCTCATCGACGTCAGCGGGCGCAACTCGCTGCAATGGTGGATCATCGGGCGGGCGGGATCGCCCGACGCCTCATGGCGCAGCACGTTTTCGGCGTAATTCATCCGCGTGCCGGTGAACCAGCGGGTGCGCGGCATCGGATCGTCGGTGACGGCCTGCAGCACCTCGCCTTCGCGGATCACACCGAAATACTCGCCAATCGCCGACCAGAACCCGCCCAGATCATCAACCGACCATTGCCAGAGGTCGTGATACCCCTCGAACGCATGCCCGCGCGCGGCCAGCCAGTGGCGGAACCGCGTGATCTCGGCCGCCTCGACCCGCTCGGGGCTTGCCTGCCACAGAATATCGCCTTCAGCCACCATCACGCGCCCTCCTTCGGGAACCAGGGTTGGTCGGCCAGGCCGACAAGCGAGGGGACGACGACCTGCGCGCGCTCGCCCTCGGGGAAACTGTTGAACATCGCCTCATCCGCGATGCCGGTGGTGACGCCGACGCAAAAGGCGCCGGCCTTGCGGCCCATGCGGATCTCCAGCTTGGGGTCGTCACCGACGATGACCATCTGCTCGGGGCCGACCCCGGTGATCGCGCTGACGATCTCCAGCCCCGCTGTCTGAGGCTTGCCGAAAACCGTCACGTCGACGCCCGTGGCATTGGTCAGCGCAGCCGCGACCGCACCGGAAATCCCCAGCAGGCGCTTGCCGCCAGCCCCGGCGAAATAGGGCGCGACCGAACCGGCAAAGGGTTTCGCGCCGTTCCAGACCGCCTGCACCACGGCTTCCAACTGCTCGGCGTTGAAGTCCTTGGTCCAGCCCAGCAAGACGGCCTCGACCCGGGGCGCGCCCTTGGTCGGCGCGATCACCTCGATGCCCATGTCCTGCACCGGAACGGTGGTGCCCTCGGCCCCCATCACCATGATCCGCTTGTAGCCCATCGCCGCCAGCGCGCGCGCAGCGACGGCGGCAGGGGTCAGGATGTGCCCCGGCTCGATCACCAGACCGGCGTCGGCCAGAAGCGGATAGTAATGCGCCGGCGGAAAGAAGGTGCCGTTGGTATAGGCGACGGCGGGTAGGCCCCGGTCACGACAGGCGGCCAGCGCCTGCGCCGCGCCGGGCAGGGCGGTATAGGTGCCGGTTTCCTTGTCCATCATCGCCAGCGTTCCGTCGATGTCGAACACCGCCGCGCGGATCGTATGCGGATGCATCACTGCCCCCCGTTCAGTTCCAGTTTCAGCCCCGGCTTCTCGATCTTGACCGAGGTCAGGCCCTTGCGTTTCACCAATTCCTGCATCAGCTGCATCACCGGCCGCGTTTTCGGGTCATAGCCCCGCCGCGCGGGCCCGGCAGCGACCATCGCATCCACCTGATCGGCAGGCATGACGGCGCGCAGCAGGAACTCCTCATCGCTGTAACCCTTGCCGATGCGGTTGCGCAACTCATCGAGCGAGGCCATGTGCGGCTCGTCCTCCAATTCCCGCGCGCGCTTGGAGTCACGAATGCGGGCCTCGACCTGCGGGTCCATCGGCATTGCCGGCTGGCCGAAGCGGCCCAGCACATAGCGCGTCACCTCGTCGGGGATCACCGCATAGCGTTCGCCCTGCATCACGTTCATCAGCGCCATAGTGCCGACCACCTGAGAGAACGGGGTCACCATGATCGGATAGCCCAGCTCCGCGCGCACCCGCTCGACCTCTTCCAGCACCTGCGGCAGCAGGTGTTCGCGCCGGATCTCGCGCAGCTGGCGCTTCATCGTGCCCATCATCCCACCCGGCATCTGGTGGCGGAAATAAGCGCGGTCGAATTCGCCGGGCTGGCCGTGCACCAGCCCCTCGGCCTGCACCAGCGCGGTGAAATAGGCGTCCATCTGCGCCACGGCCTCGTCATCGACATCGACCGTCATCCCCAGATCGCGCAGGTTTCCCATCACCGCCGACATCGACGGCTGCCCGGTGCCGTTCGCTGCCCCGCGGGCCGAGGTGTGCAGCGCCTCGGCGCCCAGGGGCGCGGCCTCGAGATAGGAAAACGGCCCCAGCCCGATGGTGGTGTGCGAATGGAATTCCAGCGGCACCGCGCCGGTCACCGCCTTCAACGCGGGGATCAGGGTTTTCGCGCGTTCCGGCGTGACCAACCCGCCCGGGTCTTTCAGATAGATCCGGTCGAACTGGCCGGTTTCGGTCAGCGCCTTGGCGGCAGTGGCGAAATGCGCGTCGTCATGCAGCGGCGACAGGGTAAAGGTCAGTGCCGCGACGATCTGCTCGCCCCCGGCGCGCCGGGTGATGCCGGCCATGTTCAGCATTGCGGGGACGTTGTTCATCGGGTCCATGATCGCGAACCGCCGGATGCCGTTGTTGACCAGCAGGCGGAAGGCGAATTCCATCAACTCTTCGCTCGCCACCTCCCATGAGATGAATCGCATGCCGGTCGTCAGGAACTGCAGCGGCGTCGTCGGGCAGGCCTCGCGCATCAGGCGCAGACGCTCCCACGGGTTTTCCTTCTTGAAACGCACCGCCACGCCCATGTGGGTCGAGGCCAGAAAGTCGATGGCGTGAAAGCCCACGCGCTCCATCACCGGGGCGATCTGCAGCATCATGCCGGTGTCCAGCCCCGTCGCGCCCCAGTTCGACTGGTTGCCATCGCGCACGGTGGTGTCGATCAGGTCGATCTTGGTCATGTCGTGGCTCCGGTCAGGGTGGGCAACAGCCCGGCGAGGTATGTGGTATCGACACCACCCGCCTGAAACGCGGGATCGGCCATGATCGCGGCATGGAGGGGCGCGTTGGTCTTGACGCCCTCCAGCACGATGGTGCGCAGCGCCGCCTGCATGACGGCAATCGCCGCCTCGCGGGTCTCACCGTAGGCGATGAGTTTCGCCACCATCGAATCGTAATAGGGCGGGATCATCGCGCCGGGCTGCATGTGGGTATCCACCCTGAGCCCCGGCATCGACGGGAACCACGCCCTGGTCACCCGCCCGGGCGAGGGCATAAAGGCATTCGCCACATCCTCAGCGTTCAGACGGCATTCGATGGCATGACCCGTCAGACGGATGTCGCCCTGCGTCATCGGCAGCGGCGCGCCCTCGGCAATCGCCAGCTGCAGCGCGACCAGATCCAGACCGGTGATCGCCTCGGTCACCGGGTGCTCGACCTGGATACGGGCGTTCATTTCGAGGAAATAGAACTCTTGCCGATCCACATCGACGAGGAATTCCACCGTGCCCAGGGACCGATAGCCGATATGCCGCGCGAACCGCACCGCGGCGGCCAGAAGCCCCGCGCGCAAGGGATCGGGCAGGCCCGGCGCGGGCGCTTCCTCGACCACCTTCTGATAGCGCCGCTGGACCGAGCAATCGCGCTCGCCCGCGTGCAGGACCGTCGCGCCATCGGACAGGATCTGCACCTCGACATGCCGGCCCACGGTGACGAAGCGTTCCAGATAGACCCGCCCGTCGCCAAACGCCGCCGCGGCCTCGGCAATCGCCAGATCCAGCTGCCCGGGCAATTCCGCGGCGCTGTTCACCCGCTTCATCCCGCGCCCGCCACCGCCGGCGACGGCCTTGATCAGCATCGGGTAGCCGACCGACTCGGCCAGCGCCAAGGCGTCTTCCAACGTTTCAGCCGTGCCGCCGGGCACCACCGGCACGCCGGCGTCGATCGCATGGGTCCGCGCCGTCAGCTTGTCGCCCACCGCGTCCAGATTGTCGGGCGTGGGACCGACAAAGATCAGCCCCTCGCGCGCACAGGCCTCGGCCAGGGCGCGGTTTTCCGACAGGAAGCCATACCCCGGGTGCACCGCGTCGCAACCCGTTGCCTTGGCCGCATGCACCACGGCCCCGACCTGCAGGTAACTGGCGGTCGCAGGCGCAGGCCCCAGCCGCACCGCCCGCGTCGCCAGCTGTGCGCCGAGCGAGTCGCGATCGGCCTCGGACACGCCCAGCACGGTCTCGATGCCCAGCGCGCGGCAGGTGCGGATGATCCGCACCGCGATTTCGCCGCGGTTGGCAATGAACAGACGCCGGATCATCGGATCACGCCGGCTGAATGCGGATCAGGGTCTGGCCGTGTTCGACCAGCTGGCCATTCTCGGCCAGGATCTCGGTCACCGTGCCGGCAATCCCGGCGGGGACCGAGTTCATCAGCTTCATCACCTCGATAATGCCGATCACCGTGTCGGCGGTCACACTGTCGCCCACCTGCACGAAGGGCGCCGCCCCCGGTTTCGGCGCGCGATAGAACGTGCCCAGCAAGGGCGCCGGCACCTCGGACCCGCCACCCGAGGCCACGACCGGCGCCGTCACGGCGGCGGCCGGGGCCTCGGGCTTGGGCGCCGCGGCGGGGGCTTGCACTGCGGGCGCAGGCGGGGCGGACGCCCCCGACGCACCCGCACCCCGGCGGCGCAGCTCCAGTTTCAAGTCACCCATTTCCAGCTTGAGTTCATCGAAGTCCGATCCGTCGATCAGCTTCAGGATGTCGTCGATATCCGCCCGCGTCAGCTCGGCCATGCGCGTGATCCTCTCTGCCTCGGGGCCACGACACGGCGGGCCCTCTCCCTGCCCGGCATGCTAGGTGGCGGGCAGGGATCGGCAAATGGGGCGCGACGCGATGTTTCACCCAGTGAAACACTAACCGCGCAGCACCCGCGCCTCGATCAGCGCCAGCCCACGCCCGGCCTGCACATGCGCCACGGCCTCACCCAGCGCGGCGTCAAACGCTTCAGGCGTCTCCACCGCGCGCGCCCAGGCACGGCTGGCCTCGGCGACACGGGTGAAATCGGGCGAAGGGCTGAGGTCGGTCAGCGGCACCCGGTTCGCGGCCACCGCATCGCCATTCGGATAAAGCGACGCGACCGAGGCGCGCACCGCGCCCCATTCAGCGTTGTTCACGACGATCACCACCAGCGAGAGGCCCAGCGCCTCGGCCACCTGATGGCAGGCGACGGGGTTGGCGAAGATATACGAACCATCGCCCACCATCGCAAAGACCACCCGCCCGGGCGCGGCCAGCGCATAGCCCATCGCCGCCGGCATGCCAAAGCCCAACCCGCCCGAATGCGGCGATTCGAACCAGGCATCGGGCCGGCGCAGTTTCATATGCCCGAACACCGCGCCCAACTCGCCAAAGACGGTGCCGTCTGCCCCTTCGGCCGCCCGCGCCACCCGGTCGCTGAGCCAGCGTTTCGTCAGATGCGGCCCGGCGCCGTCCGCCGAAACCTGCGCATCGCGCCGCGCCCAGTCGGCGGCGTTGCGGGCAGCGATCTCGGCGCGCCGTGCACTGCGGTCACCCGGGTCCAGCCCCTCCAGCACCCCGGCCAGCGCCAGGATGTTGGCGGCCAAATCCCCGGGCAGCGACAGGTCGGCGCGGAAATTGCGCACCGGGGTCTGTGCGAACAAGGGATCCTGCGCGATCTGAATCACCACCGCCTCGGGCGCGGGTTCCTGCGCGTCGGGCATCCAGGGCGCAAGCCCGTCGAGCACCACGATCACATCGGCCTCGGCCAGCAGGGGCGCGGGATCGGGGCCGGCGGCCATCGGATGATCGGTCGGGATCGCGCATTGCAGCGCCCAGTAATGGCAGACCGGAATCGCCCAGCGGTCGGCCAGTGTGGTGAGCGCCGCGAACCCCTCGGCCGAGCCCGCGCCACGCTGCGCAAAGATCACCGGCCGCTGTGCCCCGGCGATCAATCGCGCAGCCTCGGCCAGATCGGCATCCACGGCGCGGCCCAGCGCCGGGCGCATCTGCACACGGTGCACCGGCGCGTCGACCTCCTCGCACAAGACCTCGCGCGGCAGGCTGACATAGACCGGCCCGCGCGGCACCGACCCCGCAATCGCATGCGCCCGGTCGGCGACATCCGCGACCTGTTCAGGGAACCGCAACTCATAGTCCCATTTGCAGGGCTCGCGCACCAAGGCGGTCTGGTCGCGCATCTCCTGCCCCCAGCCGATCGGCACGGTGCGCGACCCGAAGCGCCCCTTTTCGGTGGTCGGCGTCCGACCGGAAAACAGCAGCATCGGCACATTGTCGGCCCGTGCGTTGATCGCCCCGATCGCAGCATTCGCCAGCCCGACATTGGTATGCACCATCACCGCCTGCGTCCGCCCGGTGGCGAAATACGCCCCGTGCGCCATCGCCAGCGCCGCGGTCTCATGCGGGACGGTGACCGCCAGCGGCAGGTCATGGCCCCGCGCGGCGGCCTGCGCCAGCCCCTCGATGATCGGCGGAAAATCCGTGCCCGAATTGGCAAAGACATAGTCCACCCCCAAGGCCTTCAGCCGCATCATCAGCGCAGCCCCCGCATTCACCCGTTCACCCATCCCGTCCCCCCCTCGTTTCAGATCCGCCCCGACAGGCGCGCCGCGATCTCGGCCGCTGCCTCGCGCGCGGCATCGGCGAACTGCGCCACCGCCTTGTCGCGTTTGAACACCCGCCGCGACCAGGTGATGTTGATCGCGCCGGGCACATGGTTGTCCAGCACGATCGCCACGCCCAGACTGTCGCGTCCGTCATCCGCCACCGCCCGCCCCGCATCGAAATCGCCGCCGAAATCCGGGTCGCGCAATGCATAGCCCTGCGCGCGCGCCTCGTCGATCAGCCGCACGACATAGGCCGGATCGCGCGCCACCCGGTCGCCCGGATGCTCGGACCGCCTGAGCGCATCGAGGATCGCCTCGCGCACCCCCGCCTCGCACGAAGCCAGATAGGCCCGCCCCGAAGCCGAGCGCAGCATGTTCACCCGAAACCCGACCGGCCCCAGCGGAATCATGTCGAAATAGGCCCGCGGCGCGTTCGTCTCCAGCACTTCCATATGCGTCAGCCGCGGCACCGCCAGCACCGAGGGCCACTTGATCCGGTCGCTCAGCGCCTCCAGCACCGGCGAGGCCACCTCGACCAGCGCATGCTCGCGGTCCATGCGCCCTGCCAGTTCCGCCAGCGAATAGGACGGCACATAGGCGTCGTCGACCATCCGCTGCCAGATCATCCCTTGTTCCTTCAGCGTCTTCAGGATCCGCAACAGCGAGGCCTTGGGGATCCCCGACAGCCGATGCAAATCGGCCAGCGTCAACGCCCCGGCCCCTTGCAGCATCTGCAAGACCTGCACCCCCCGCGCCAGCGCGGCGATGGATTTGACCTGCGGCTCGCGCATTCTCTCCGCCCGTTCCCTGCCGGGCAGGATAGGCCGCAGCGCGCGATCGGCAACCGGCAATTCACGGATTGCCACCGCCCCGCCTGCGGGGCTAGCCTGCGCCACGGGGAGGACCACCATGACCGACATCCACGAAGGCGGCTGCCAATGCGGCGGCCTGCGCTTTCGCACCACGGGCCAGCCCGCCAAAGCCGCCGTCTGCCACTGCCGCTATTGCCAGATGCGCACCGGATCGGCTTTTGGCGTCTCGGTCTATTTTCCGGCCGACGCGGTCACGGTGACGCGCGGCACGCCAAAGGACTTTACCTTCCAGACCGAATCCGGCCGCGCCTTCACCACCCATTTCTGCCCTGACTGTGGCACCAATGTGATGTGGACCCTGGAGGTCTTCCCCGGGATGACCGGTGTCGCCGGCGGCTGCTTCGACCCGCCCAGCTTCTGGTATGACCTCAAACGCGAGGTCTTTGCCCGATCCAAAGCCCCGTTCGTCGCCCTCTGCCTCGAGGACAGCAGCGCGACCTCCTCCAGCTATACCCCCACCTGCGACGAGCCCGCGCCCCGGCGCGGTGCATGACAAGGACGACCGATGGACCTGCCGACACCGACCCTCGACCACATCTGCGACATTCAGGCCGACCTCGCGCCGATCATGGAAATGGGCCCCGGCCGTGCCGGCCAGCGGCGCATCATTCCGATCATCGGTGGCAGCGTCGAAGGGCCGCGCCTGCGCGGGCGCGTGCTGAACCTCGGTGCCGACTGGCAGACGATCTGGGCGGATGGCAATGCCGAACTCGACACCCGCTATGCAATGGAAACCGATGACGGCGCGCTGATCGAGATCCGCAACTATGGCTATCGCCACGGCCCGGCCGAGGTTCTGGCGGCTGTCGCCCGGGGCGAGCCCGTCGATCCCGGCAGCTATTACATGCGCACCCATGCGCGGCTGGAAACCGGCGACGATCGCTATGCCTGGGTCAATCGCACGCTTTTCGTCGGTGTCGGCGCGCGGTTCCAGCAGGGTGTCCGGGTGCGGATCTTCGCGCTGATGTAGCACTATTTCTGGTTTTCCAGAAATTAAAGGGGCAGGTGCGTCACACCTGCCCTTTTCCTTTTCCTTGCCCCCGGCTCACCATCCGAACTGGAATGTGAGGCCTGTCTGGTTGCCGTTTTGAGCGATGTGTCCGTTGGTGTTGCATCCGAACTGGAAGAGTCCTGCGGCGTTGTTGCCGTTGTGCTGGCTGATGGTTCCGGTGTGGTTGCAGCCTTCCTGGTGGATGATGGCCTGGTTGTTGGGGCCGCCCTGGTAGAGGCCGGCGGCGTTGCCGATGCCGTTCTGGGTGACGTGGCCGTTGGCGTCGATATCCTGGTGGAGGGCGAACAGCGCGAGGCCGAGGCGCATCATCTGGGCCTCCTGGGCGTTTTGCGGCTGGACCGAGATCGAGACCTGCCCGCCGGCGCCATTCTGGGCGGCGGCGGGGGATCATCGAGGCGGCGAGGACGGCAGAAAGGATGAGGGTTTTCATGGCGTTGGTCCTTGCAGAGGGTTTGAAACGGGATCTGAAACGGGGTTTGAAAGGCGGTAACGGTCTGGAAAGGTCTTGCTGTCAGGATGGGGGCGCGGCGGGATGCGGGTCCTGATGCGGGTCCCGCCGCGCGGGGCTTTACAGGGCGGCGTCGGCGCAGGTCAGGCGCTGGCCGCCGACATGGATCTGCAGCTCGACCTGCTGCTGGGCGGGGCTGCCGCTCAGGCGGGTCTCGGTGATCGGGTCGGTCTGGCCGGGGCCGGCCTCGAAATCGCCTGACTGGCGGATGGTGGCGCGTCCGCCGGCCGACCGGCTGGTGACGGTCATCTCATAGGTGCCGGCGACGGGGCGGTCGCTGGTCACCCGCCCGGCGATGCTGGTGCCGCCGGGCACCGGCGCCAGGGCGATCTCGCAGCGCAGCGGGGCAGTGGCACCGTGCGGGATGTCGTGCGGGACGTCGTCGGCGGTGGCGGGGATCGCGCAGGCGGCGACAGAGACGCCGGCCAGCGCCAGGCCCAGGATCAGGCCGGCGAGCGGCGCGTCCGGGTCGGCACGGCGGGCTGCGGGGTTTTGGGCATGCGGTGGGTCATGGCGGGTCTCCTGGGGCTGCGGCGCGCCGGGATCGGCGGGGCCTTGGAACAGGGTCTTCTGGCGGGGGCTTCTGACGTGGAGGGTTTTGCGGCGTGGGGTTTTGCGGCGTGCGGGGTTTTGTGGCGTGCGGATTTTGCGGCGTGCGGATTTTGCGGCGTGCGGGGTTTTGTGGCGTGCGGGGGCCCCCGGCCCGTGACCTGCGGGCCAGGGTCGGTCTGGTTGGCAACCGCGGGGCTTCGGAGGGGGGGGGGGGACCACCCTGCGGCGCCAGGTCCCGCCTGCCCGGGGGATTCCCTGGAAACGGGATGGGGAGTGGCCTGCGCCCACACTCCGGTCATCGGGGACCGGGCTGCGGGGCGGGCCGCGGTCGCCCGGCATGCACCGGGCGGCCGCCGGGCGATCATTCCTGGACGATCGCCACCACGTTGTTCGAGCCGTGCTGGCTGACGCTGGCGTCGTTGTTGTTGCCGACCTGGACCACGGCGGCGACGTTGCGGCGGCCGCACTGGGTCATCACCGCCTCGTTGCCGTGGCCGAACTGGCCGACGCCGACCTGGTTGCGGCGGCCGCACTGATGGGTATCGACGAGGTTGTCGGTGCCCGACTGGCCGATGGCGGCGCTGTTGCGGCGGCCGTCCTGGGTGTTGATCGAGATGTTCGAGGTGCCGTCCTGATAGACGCTCAGGCGCTGGCCATAGCCGGTCTGGCCACCGCCGACCTGGTTGTTGGCGCCCCACTGCTCGATCCAGATCTGGTGGCCGCCGGCGAGGGCGGCAGCGCGGGCAGGCTGAGGGTCAGGGCGAGGGCGGCGGCGGTGAAGGACTTGGCGAGGAACATGGCAGGTCTCCGTATGGGTGGCGCGGGGGCCGGGTTGAAAAGGGTTTGCGTATCGCGGTCAGGAGGTCTCGGTCGAAGGCGGGGTCTGCCAGGGTCCCCTGCTGGTGGCCTGAGTGCTTGTGACCCGAGTGTTGGTGGCCTGAGCGTTTGGCGGGGGGTGTCTGGCGGGATCGCTTCCGATGACCCCAGATTGCCGCCCTGCCCCGGGTCAGGCAAAAACACCGCGCGGTTTTGCGATGACCGGCCGCCGGTTATCCGATAACACTCGCCCGCGACGACCAACCCCTGGAATCCCGCGATTCCCGCCAATCCCACCCGAACCGCCACCGCCCTCCTCCCCTGATCCCCCGGCTTGACACCCCCCACCCCCACGGCAAACTCCCCTTCCAGATCGACCCAGATATCCGATAACCGCGCAACAGCACCGAACCGGGTGCTTCAGCGGTGCCCCATCCGGGTGGCGACACGGCGCAGACCCCGCCCGCCCCCTTCCGGGATGCGGGCCGATTCGCGCCTGAGGCCGAAATCGAATCGCTGCTGCCAGTCGAAACGGAAAACCCGCAGGGCGTGGGCCCTGCGGGTTTTCATTGTCGAGGGCGATCCCCGGGGCGCTGCGCCCCGACCGGAGCACCCGCTCCCAGGAGGTCGGTCAGCCGGCGTAGCCCAGCCACCGCGGCACGAACAGCACGAAGTCCGGCACGAAAGTGATCACGCCCAGCGCGAGGATCAGGATGCCGATGAACGGGGCCAGATCCTTGATGATCGGCATCAGCGGCTGCCGGGTGATCGAGGCGGTGATGAACAGCAACAAGCCGTAGGGCGGGGTGATCAGCCCGAGCATCGCGTTCACCACCAGCACCACGCCGAAATGCACCAGGTCGATCCCCAGCGCCTGCGCCGACGGGATCAGGATCGGCACGACGATCAGCAGCAGCGCACCGGCCTCGAGCACGCAGCCCAACACCAGGAACAGCACGTTCACCGCGATCAGGAAACCCACCGCCGAGAGGTTCATCGAATCGAGGAAACCGGCCACCGTGTCGGGAACGTTCTCGCGGGTGATGACGTAGTTGAAGGCGATGGCCCCGGCGATCAGGATGCCGACCGATGCCGTCGAGCGCGCGCTGCCCAGCAGGGCCTGGTAAAAGGCACGGGCGCTGACCGAACGATAGAGCACCACCGAGATCACCAGCGCATAGGCAGCGGCGACCGCGGCGGCCTCGGTCGGGGTCATCACCCCGCCGTAAATCCCGCCGAGCAGGATCACCGGCAGCATCAGCGCCGGGATCGCCTGCCAGGTGATCCTGGGCAGCTCGCGCAGCGGGATGCTGTCGTCGGTCGGAAACCCGCGGCGGCGCGCGATCACCGCATTGGTGACGCCCATCATCAGGGCCATCAGCAGGCCAGGCAGGATGCCGGCAGCAAAGAGGTAGCCGACCGACTGCCCGGAAACCAGCGCATAGAGCACCATCGGGATCGACGGCGGGATGATCGGCCCGACCGTCGCGGTGGCGGCGGTGATCGCGGCGGCATAGCTGGGGGTATATTTCCCGTCCTTGGTCATCATCGTGATGATGATCTTGCCCATGCCGACGGCATCGGCCACCGCCGAGCCCGACATGCCCGAGAAGATCACCGACGACACCACGTTGACATGCCCCAGGCCGCCCCGGAACCGGCCTACAAGCGCCTGGGCAAAGCGCAGCAGCCGGTCCGCGAGGCTGCCGATGTTCATAATGTCGGCCGCCAGGATGAACAGCGGCACCGCCAGCAGGGTGTAGCCGTTATAGAGCCCCTGCATCATCGTCTCGGCAGCGATCGAGGTATCGAACCCCTTGAGCAGCAGATAGACGAAGCTTCCGCTCAGCATCGCGATGCCGATCGACTGGCCCATGATCGCCAAGGCGACGATCAGGATGACGGTAATGGTAAAGGGATCAGTCATAGTCGTGGCCCTCGGGATGGGCGGGCGTTGAATAGCGCGAGCCGGTTCCGGTGACCGCACCCCAGACGTTCAGCAGGCTGCGGATGATGACCGCGACGGCAAAGGGGGCATAGATCGCAAACACCCAGTAGAAGCGGATGCGCAGGGCGGGGGTGCGTTCGCGCCACATGAAGTCGATGTAGTCCCAGCATTTCGGCAGGGTCCAGGCCAGGATCGCGGCAACGGTCAGCCCGGTGATGACATCGAGGATCCGGCGCACACCCAGCGGCAGCCCGTTATAGACGATGTCGAGGCGAATGATGTCGACATCGCGGACAACGAAGGCATAGCCGAACAGGATCCCCCAGAGCCAGGCGATCGACACGAATTCGACGGTCCAGTTGGTCCAACTTACCGGAAGCGCCAGGACATAGCGAAAGGTGATCTGGAACAGGAAGGTCAGGAACATCGCCGCCAGCAACAGCGCGATGAAGTTCTCGGCGCGGCGTTGCAGCCAGCCGATGACGGGGGCGAGGCCGGGCATGGCAGGGCTTTCCACAGGGTCAGACTGCAGTGCCCCGTGAACCGGGGCACTGCGGGGTGATGCCGGCGGTGGGCCTTACTGGCCGACGGCGTTGATGCGCTCGATCAGACCTTCGGGCCACGAGGCCGAGTAGTCCGAGTTCATATACATCTCGACGGCATGGGCCTGGAATGCAGCCAGATCGGGGGTATAGATGTCGATCCCCTGCGCCTCGAAAGCCGCCTGCAGTTCGTTTTCCTGGCGCAGCGTTTCCGCGTCGATGGCGGCCTCGAAGCGATCCGCACACATCTGCACGCGCGCTTGCTGGTCGGCGGTCATGCTGTCCCATTTGGACTGCGAGATGACGAACTCGTTGGCGGCGATCAGGTGGTTGGTCAGCGCCATGTGGTTGATCAGCTCGTTGAAATGCATGGCGTTGGTGGCCGGAAAGCCGTTGTCCTGCGCGTCGATCGAGCCGGTCTGCAAGGCGGTGTAAACCTCGGTGAAGGGCACCGGCACCGGGGTCGCGCCCATCGCCTGGCCGACAAACTGCCAGCCCTCGCCACCCGGCATCCGCAGACGGACGCCGTTCAGATCCTCGGGCGTCATATAGCGGCGGTCCCCGATATAGGACAGGTGGCGCGCGCCGATATAGGGGAAGGCTA
The DNA here is from genome assembly GCA_020637595.1 of Rhodobacter sp. Classification (GTDB taxonomy): domain Bacteria; phylum Pseudomonadota; class Alphaproteobacteria; order Rhodobacterales; family Rhodobacteraceae; genus Pararhodobacter. Next base: position 79,760 of record JACKKE010000010.1, read on the forward strand.
GGAAATGCACGCCGGTCTCGGCCGCGGCCTCGTTCAGCAGATCGTCCAGCACGTCGCTGTTATAGACCGCCCGCATATGCGTATAGTCGCGGAACAGGAAGGGCATGCCGAGGATCCCGACCGCCGGAACCTGGTTCTGGAAGTCGAAGATCGCGAGGTTGCCCATATCCAGGTTGCCGCGCTGCATCGCGTTCAGCTCGGTGCCCTGCGCAAACAGGGTCGCGCCGTGATAGGGCTGGAAATTGAACTCGTCGCCCAGGCAGCCACCGAATTCCGAATGCAGCAACTGCGAACGGATGTCGGTTTCCGGCACGGTGTCCGAATAGATCAGATCGACCGTGGCCGAGGCCACTCCGGTGGTGACGGTCAGCGCCAGCAGGCTGGTGGCGAGAGTGGTCTTCAGGGTCAAACGCATTGTGCTCCTCCCATGCGCGTTCGTGGGGCCGGGGCCCCGGTGGTTCAGGTGAAACTGTCAAAGGTTGCCCGCATGCGGGCGGGATCCGGGGTGCATCCGGTGAACAACTCGAACGCCGCAACGGCCTGGAACACCGCCATGCCCGAGCCGTCGATCGTGTGGCAGCCCTTGGCGCGGGCCTGGGCCAGAAAGGTGGTCTCGAGGGGGAAATAGACGATATCGGCAACCCAGTGCCGGGGTTCGACCAGCGCCATGTCGATGGGCGTGCCCGGCAGCTTGGCCATGCCCACCGGCGTTGCGTTGACGATCCCGTCCGCGGCCGCCGCAGCGACACGCAGATCCTTGACCGCCTTGGCCCGCCCGGCTCCCAGACGGGCCTCGATCGAGGCGATCAGCCCGCGCACGGCCTCCTGGTTGGTGTCGTGGATGAACAACAGCCGCACGCCGTTGTCCAGCAAGGCATTGGCCACGGCGCCGCCGGCACCGCCAGCACCCAGCAGCAGCACGCTGCCCCGCGGCCGGTCGCCGATGGCGCGGCGGAATCCTTCGGTAAAGCCCGAATAATCGGTGTTATGGGCGATCCGGCGGCCGTCGCGAAACACCACCGTGTTGGTCGCGCCCACCGCGGCGGCCGACGGCGCGACCTCATCGACGCACCCCAGCGCCGAGCGTTTGAACGGAAAGGTCACGTTGACGCCAGCAAAGCCATCGGCCTGTGCCTGCCCCAACAGCGCGCCGATCGTCGGATGCGGCAGCGGCAGCGCATCGGTGTCGATCAGATCATAGGCATAGTCCAGCCCCAGGGCGCGCCCCTCCTCGACATGCATCCGCGGGGTGCGCGACGCGCCGATCCCCGCCCCGATCAGGCCGACGCGAACCGGCAATGCACCGGGATGGCCCGGCAGGCTGTGAGCGGATGCAGACATGATTGCGGCGACTCCTCCTTCGCTGACGCCAAAATGTTCCCAGAAGTTAATTGTGTCAACAGAAATGTTCGTCTAGGTTCATTTGCAAAGCGAGGGAGGATGCGAATCCGCATGGGAGAAGGTGTTTTCGGCCCCGGTTCGGGGCGCCAGACGTGGAAACAGAACCCCGAGGGCGTGCGCCGCGCGATCCTGGGCGCGGCGACAGTGGCGTTTGCGCGCAATGGTTATGCCTCGACCCGGGTCGAGGATATCGCCGCGCAAACTGCGACCTCGAAGCGCATGATCTATTACTACTTTGGCGACAAGGAGGGGCTGTATCGGCAGGTTCTCGAAGCCGCCTATGCCAAGGTCCGCGACGGCGAAGGGGCGCTGAGGCTTGACCACCTGCCGCCGGTCGCCGCGCTCAGGGCGCTGATCGAGTTCACCTTTGACCACCACCGCGCCAATCCCGATTTCATCCGCCTGGTGATGATCGAGAACGTGCACAACGCAGCCAACCTGCGCGCCTCGGGGCTGATGGAACGGGTGAACGCCGGCGCCATCGAGAAACTTGCAGATATCTGCGCCCGGGGCGAGGCCCAGGGGCTGTTCCGCACCGATATCACGCCGCTGGAACTGCACTGGCACATCAGCGCACTGTCGTTCTTCAACGTCTCGAACCGGCCCAGTTTCTCGGAAAGCTTCGGCACCGCGCTGTTCGAGGATGCCGGGCAGGAACGGCTGCGGGCGCAGACCGTGCAGTCGATCCTGCGGCTGGTGATGCACAATCCCGGCGACCTGGACATGCCCTCAACCAAGGAACCCCCGATGATCAACCCCCAGCTTGAGCCCTTCCTGTCGGCCTGGACCGAGAAATGGTCCGCGCTCCCCCCCGGCGCCAGCCCCGCCGATCGCCGCAAACGCTTCGAGGTGATCGCCGCCGAGATGCGCCTGCCGACCCCCGAGGGCGTCGATTGCGACGCCGAACACTGGATCGACAGCAGCGCCGGTCCGGTCCGGGTGCGCGTGTTTCGCCACACCTCGGGCGGCGTTCAGCCCTGCCTGATCTACATGCACGGCGGCGCCTGGATGCAGGGCTCGCCCGAAACGCATTGGGACATCACCAGCCGCATCGCCGCCTGGAACCGGCAGACGGTGATCAGCGTGGACTACGCGCTGGCGCCGGAACATCCTTTTCCCGCCGCCATCGACCAGTGCAACGCGGTGGCCCGCTGGACCCATGCCAATGCCGCGACGCTGGGCATTGATCCGGCGCGAATCGCCGTCGGCGGCGACAGCGCCGGCGGCAACCTGGCAGCGGCACTGGCGCTCGACCTGCGTGGCTCCGAGATTGCGCTGACGGCGCAGATGCTGGTCTATCCGGCCTGCGATTTCGACCAGTCGCGCCCCAGCTACATCGAGAACGCCGAGGCTCCGCTGCTGCAGGTCAAGGGCATGGACACGGTGAACGCGATGTATGCCCCCGACACCACGCAACTGCACACGAATCCCCGCGTGGCGCCCCTCGTTGCCGCCTCGCACGAGGGGCTGCCGCCGGCCTTCGTCGCCGTCGCCCAGAACGACCCGCTGCGCGATTCGGGCCTGGCCTATGCCGAAGCCCTGAAGGCCGCCGGCGTTCCTGTCGAAACCGACATGGGCCAGGGGTTGATCCACGGCTATCTGCGCTCGATGCGCTGGTGCGAGGCCAGCCGCGCCACGCTCAAACGCATGACGGACTGGCTGCAGGCCCAACAGGGCTGACCTCGCCCCGCGATGGAGGCACCGGCGTCGCCCCGGGGCAAGGGATCTTGTCCGGGGCGGGCCTCATCCGGCCATCAGGCACGCGGCATCTCGCGCGCCGGCGGATCCCCGGGGCGTCAGCGGCCCGGCAACAACGCCGTTCAAGACGCGCGGCGACAGCGCCGGCGTCGGATAAATCAGAGGTCAATGTGGATGATTTGGTGGAGCCAAGGGGAGTCGAACCCCTGACCTCTTGAATGCCATTCAAGCGCTCTCCCAACTGAGCTATGGCCCCACCGAGGTGCCGCCGTTTCCGGCTGCGAGGCGGGGTTTAGGGCTTCGCACGGGCGAGATCAAGCGAAAAAACGCGGCCCGTGGAAAACTCTTTTCGCACCCGGCAACGGCACGACCAACCCGTCTCTTCAGGCCAAAAAGAAAGCGGGCATCCAGGATGCCCGCCTTGTCCGTTCCGGTTCTTTCGGGCCTCAGCCCTCGTCGTCCTCGCCGGCGACGTCCCCGAGGTCGTCGAACGACACGGTATCGTCGTCCTCTTCCTCCAGCAGATCGTCATCGGTTTCGACCGCGACATCATCGTCGTCCAGCAGGACGTCATCATCCTCGATCGCGGTCGACGCAGCCGATTTGGATTTGTTCGAATCACCCTGCAGCGGGGCACTGCCTTTGCGGCCGGGAAGGTCGATCGGAACGATCTCGCCGGTATACGGGCTGACCACGGGCGACTTGTTCAGGTCGTAGAATCGCTTGCCCGTCGCCGGGCAAAGGCGCTTCACACCCCATTCTTCCTTGGACATGGACGTCCCTTCCATACGCTTTGAACGACGCCCGTTGCCATATGTGGATCGGCTTGTCAAAGCCTTTGTGGCCGTGTTTTTGTGGGCCGGCCGACCGGCGCCCGAAGCGGCGCCCGAAAAGGAATGCGATGCGCAACGAGCCCGAGATCATTCACCTGCCCGGCGACCCGCCGCTCAGGATCCGCTGGAACCGTTCGACACGGGCGCGGCGCCTGTCTCTGAAAGTGTCGCGGCTCGATGGCAGCGTGACGCTGACCCTGCCGCAACGCGCCTCTGCGCGCAGTGCGATGGCCTTTCTCAACGACCGCCGCGACTGGCTGACCCGCGCGATGGAGGGGGTCGACGGCCCCGTGCCGGTCGCCCCCGGCACCGCGCTGCCGGTCGAGGGGGCACCGTTGCGCCTGACGCCCGCCGACACCCGTGTCGCCCGCATCGACGGCGACCGCCTGCTGGTGCCCGCCGCCCGTCCCGAGGCCGCCGCGCTGGCCTTCCTCAAGACCCGCGCCCGGGCACGGCTGGCCGAGCGGGTGGCTGCGCATGCCCGGGCGCTGGGGCGCGCGCCGGGCAAGCTGACGCTGCGCGACACGCGCTCGCGCTGGGGGTCGTGCACCGCCGCGGGGGATCTGATGTTCAGCTGGCGGCTGATCATGGCGCCGCCGCGGATCCTCGATTATGTCGCCGCGCATGAAGTCGCGCATCTCGTGCACATGAACCATTCGCCCGCCTTCTGGGCGCTGGTCGCGCGGCTTTTCCCCGCCCATGCCGAGGCCCGGCGCTGGCTGAAGGCCGAGGGGGCGACGCTGCATCACTATCGCTTCTTGGACGCTTGACCTCCGCCCCCGGTTTGTGATCACGCTGGGCCATGCTGCGCCCGCCCCGCAACTCTCCGGCCGACCTGTCCGCCCTGTCCGCGCATGACCGGGTCTATCGGACGTTGCGCACCCAGGTGATGCATGGCGAACTGGCCCCCGGCCAGGCCCTGACCCTGCGCGGCATCGCCCGCGATTTCGGCGTGTCGATGACCCCCGCACGCGAGGCCGTGCAACGGCTGGTGGCCGAGGGCGCGCTGAGCATGTCGGCCTCGGGTCGGGTGACCACGCCGGAACTGTCGAACGAACGCATCGAGGAACTCGCCTCGATCCGCGCGCTTCTGGAGCCCGAACTGGGCAGCCGCGCCCTGCCCCGCGCCCATTCCGCGCTGATCGACCGGATGGAGGCGATCAACGCCGCCAACACCGATGCCGTGACCCGCCAGGATCCGGTGACCTATGTGCGCACCAACCTGGAATTCCACCGCACCCTCTATCTGCGGGCACAGAGCCCGGCGATGCTGGCGCTGGTGGAAACCCTCTGGCTGCAACTGGGACCGACGATGAGCGCCCTCTACAGCCGCCTGCGCCGCAACACCCCGCCCCCGCATCACAAGATGATCATCGCCGCCCTCAAGGCCGGCGACGACCCCGGCCTGCGGCTGGCGATTCGCACCGACGTGACGCAAGGGCTGCGCCACCTCGCCGCCTGAGGGTCAGCCCCGCTCGTGCCGCAGCGGGCGTGACAGCAGCAGATCCCGCGCCTCGGCCAGCCCCACCTTGCCAAGCAGCAGCGCCGACACCATGCAGGTGACCGGCAGCTGGTTGGGATCGGCATCGGCGGCGATGGCATGCGCCGTCATCACCCCCTCGACCGTCGCGGTGGCATCGGGCAGTTCGCCGGCCCCGATCGCCAGCCCATACCGGAAATTGCGCGATTTCTCCGAGGTGCAGGTCAGCACCAGATCGCCAAAGCCCGACAGGCCCCACAGGGTCTCGGCCTCGGCCCCGCGGGCCTGCGCCAACCGCGTGATCTCGGCAAAGCCGCGGGTCATCAGGGCGGCGCGCGCACTCTCGCCCAGTCCGGCGCCCAGCACGATCCCCGCGGCGATGGCGATGACGTTCTTCAACGCTCCGCCCAGCTGCGCGCCCAGCATATCGTGGCTCAGGTAAAGGCGCAGATTGTGACTGGCCAGCGCCGCCTGCAGCGCCTCGTCGCCCGCATCGCCACAGGCCAGCGTCAGCGCGGTCGGCTTGCCCCGGGCGATATCGGCGGCAAAGCTGGGACCGGTCAGCACCGCCGTCCGCGCGCCGGGAATCACATCATCCACCACCTGCGTCGGCAACAGCCCCGAGCCCAGCTCGACCCCCTTGCAGCAGACCACCAGCCGCCGCCCGGCCAGCGCCTCGGCGTGGGCCTGCAACACACCGCGCAGCATCTGGGTCGGCACCGACAGCAGCACCACCGGCGCGCGCGCCGCCTCGGCGAGGTCCGCGCCGGGCTGCACACCCTCCGGCAGGATCGCCCCCGGCAACCGGCCCGCGTTCTCGCGCAGCGCCGCCATCGCCGCCGCCTGCGCCGGGTCGCGCACCCACAACGCCACGCGCCGCCCACCCTGCGCCAGCGCAATCGCCAAGGCCGTGCCAAAGGCCCCGCCGCCCAGAATTCCGATGTCAGGCCCGCTCATCCCCGTCCTTTCACGCCGTTTCCGGCGATACAGCCCCTTTGCACCCGTGCCATGCTGACGCTAAGAGGAACAAACGCCCCGAGCCGGCAGGAGGGCCGACATGGTCGATATCGCAACCCGCGTGCACAATCACAACTGGAAGATCGACCCGATCGTCCGGTCGCTGATCGATACCGACTTCTACAAGCTTCTGATGTGCCAGTCGATCTTTCGCAACCGGCCCGACACGCGCGTCACCTTCTCGCTGATCAACCGCACCACCTCGATCCGGCTGGCCGACCTGATCGACGAGGGTGAACTGATCGAACAGCTCGACCATGTGCGCAGCCTCAGCCTGACCCGCGGCGAGAGCACCTGGCTCAGGGGCAACACCTTCTACGGCAAGCGCCAGATGTTCCGCCCGGACTTCATGGAATGGTTCGAGAACCTTCGCCTGCCGCCCTATCAGCTGGAAAAGCGCGACGGCCAGTATGAATTGACCTTCGAGGGCGCCTGGCACGAGGTCATGCTGTGGGAAATCCCGGCGCTGGCCATCCTGATGGAACTGCGCTCGCGCGCGGTGCTGCGCAGCATGGGCAAGTTCGAGCTGCGGGTGCTCTATGCCCGGGCGATGACCCGGGTCTGGGACAAGGTGCAGCGCCTGCGCACCATCGACGGGCTGAAACTGGCCGATTTCGGCACCCGGCGGCGGCACAGCTACCTGTGGCAGGAATGGTGCGTGCAGGCGATGATGGAAGGGCTGGGCGACGCCTTCACCGGCACCTCGAACTGCCGCATCGCGATGAAGAACGACATCGAGGCAATCGGCACCAACGCGCACGAACTGCCGATGGTCTATGCCGCGCTGGCGGACACCGACGAGGAACTGGCCGAAGCCCCCTACAAGGTGCTGGCCGACTGGCACGACGAACACGAAGGCAACCTGCGCATCATCCTGCCCGACACCTTCGGCACCGAAGGCTTCCTGCGCAACGCCCCCGACTGGCTGGCAACCTGGACCGGCATCCGCATCGATTCCGGCGACCCCGCCGCCGGCGCCGAAACCGCGATCCGCTGGTGGAAATCGCGTGGCGAGGATCCCACGAAAAAACTGGTGATCTTCTCGGACGGCCTCGACGTCGACAAGATCGAGGCCCTGCACGCGCAGTTCGCCGGCCGGGTCAAGGTCTCGTTCGGCTGGGGAACCCTGCTGACCAACGACTTCCGCGGCCTCGTCGCAGGCGACGGACTCGCCCCCTTCTCGCTGGTGTGCAAGGCCGTCTCGGCCAATGGCCGGCCGACGGTGAAACTCAGCGACAACCCCAACAAGGCGATGGGCCCCGCCGACGAGGTCGCGCGCTATAAGCGCGTGTTCGGCGTGGGTGCGCAGACGGCAATGGATGTCCTGGTGTGACAGGGTGGCGAGCCAATGAACGCTCCCTGCGCCAAAGCGGGATTCGCCCCCCTGGAAACCCCGCGAGTATTTGAAACACGATGAAGCAGCAGGGTTCGATCACCCTTTCATCTTGTCTCAAATACGCAAAAGACTGAAACGCCCGCACCACACGATACGCCCCTATTGCGCCCCTTGCGCCGCGCAGCGGCCGGGTCGCCCGAGGAGGCCGCGCGTCAGCGCGGGGGACGAGGGCGAAACCCCTCTCCGCCCTCAGACCCGCAGCGCCGGCAGGCCGACGCCGGTGCTCTCGAATCCGCCATCCGCCGCGACGATCTGGCCGGTGACATAGCTCGCCTTCTCCGAGCACAGGAACACGATCACCTCGGCGATCTCGCGTTCGCTGCCATAGCGGTTCAGCGGGATCGCGTCGTGATAGGCGTCGATGATGTCCTGGGTGTGCACCGCCATCGCCAGTTTCGTGCGCACCGGCCCCGGGCAGACGCAGTTGCAGCGGATGCCGTATTCGCCCAGTTCCGCCGCCTGTTGCCGGGTCAGCTGAATCACCGCCGCCTTCGAGGTGCCGTAAGCCACCCGCAGGGTCGAGGCCCTGAGCCCGCTGATCGAGGCGATGTTCAGGATCGCGCCGCGGGTTTCGCGCAGCGCCGGGATCACCGCCTGGCTGACCAGGAACACGCCATCGAGGTTGGTTTCCATCACGCGGCGCCAGCGGGCGAAGTCGGTCTGTTCGATGCGGCCGAAATCAGCGACGCCGGCGTTGTTCACCACAGCGTCGATCCGCCCGAAGGTGGCGGTCACCGCCTGCACCATCGCCGCGACCTGATCGGGCTGCGAGACGTCGCAGACAAAGGCCTGCGCGCCCTCCAGCCCCTCGGCGGCCTCGGTCAGCGCGGGCACGTCGCGGTCGATCATGGCAACGCGCCAGCCGTCCTCGAGAAACAGTTTCGTGGTGGCCAGCCCGATGCCGCGCGCGGCGCCGGTGACGAGAGCGACCTTGCTCATGGAACCTCCCTAGGTTTGCGCGGCCACGATGGCGCAGAGCATCTCGAACATCAAGGACACTCCGAGGAAGGCGGTTCCGCCCGAGGGGTCGAAGGGCGGCGAGACCTCGACCAGATCCGCGCCGACGATGTTGACACCCGTCAACAGCCGCGCGCATTCCAGCGCCTGCCAGCTGGTCGGGCCGCCGACCTCGGGCGTGCCGGTGCCGGGCGCATAGGCCGGATCGACGAAGTCGATGTCATAGCTGACATAGGTCTCACCTGCACCGGCGATGGCGCGGGCCTCGGCCATCACGTCCTCGACGCCGCGGCGGTGGAATTCCTCGATCGGGATCACACGGATGCCCACGGCCCTGGCAAAATCGCGGTCCTCGCTGTCATAGGCGGTGCCGCGGATGCCGATCTGGCAGACGCGATGCGGGTCCAGCAGCCCCTCTTCGACCGCGCGACGAAAGGGCGTCCCGTGGGTATACATCTGGCCGTTGAAATAGCTGTGGAACAGGTCGGTGTGGCTGTCGAAATGGATCATGCCCAGCGGTCGATCATGGGCCAGCGCACGCAGGATCGGCAGGGTGCACAGGTGATCGCCGCCGGCGGTCAGCGGGATGATCCCGGCGGCACGGACCTGCGCATAAAACCCGGTCATCCGGCGCAGGCTGTCCTGCACATCCGCCGGATTGGGCGCGACATCACCCAGATCGGCGCAGTTGAGCACCTCGAAGGGGCGGATGCCGGTGATGCCGTGTTGCGCGCGGATCATCGTCGAGGCGTCGCGCAGCTGGCGGGGGCCGTGGCGCGGGCCGGGGCGGTTCGTCGTGCCGCCATCCCAGGGCGCGCCGATCAGCCCCACCTGCACCTGCGACAGGCGCGGATCCTCCAGCGGCACATACGGCAGGCGCATGAAGGTCGGAATTCCGGCAAAGCGCGGCAGGACAAAGCCCGAGACGGGCTGGAAATCGGTGGTCATGGCGGGGCCCTCGCTGGTCGGTCGGGCCAAGCAAAGCAGAAGCCCCACGCCCTGTCACCCCGTCCTGTCACCCCGTGTTGACGCGCCGTCCCGCGCCGTTACTCTCGGCGCAAAGCGGAGGGGGCATCATGCAGGTTCTTGCCATTGATCAGGGCACCACGTCGAGCCGAGCCATCGTCTTTGGCGCGGATCTGTCGGTGCGCGCCGTCGCGCAGCAGGAATTCCCGCAGCATTTCCCCGACTCGGGCTGGGTCGAGCATGACCCCGAGGATCTGTGGCGCAGCACGCTGGCGACCTGCCGCGCGGCGCTCGATCAGGCCGGGCCGGTTGCGGCCATCGGCATCACCAACCAGCGCGAGACGCTGCTGATCTGGGACCGCGCGACTGGCGAGCCCATTCACCGGGCGATCGTCTGGCAGGACCGCCGCACCGCCGGGCGCTGCGCCGACCTGAAGGCCGCGGGCCACGAGGCCGAGGTGGCAGCCCGCACCGGTCTGCTGCTGGACCCCTATTTCAGCGCGACCAAGGCGGCGTGGATGCTGGATGCCGTTCCCGGCGCGCGGGCGCGGGCGGAACGCGGCGAGCTGGCGCTGGGCACCGTCGACTGCTTCCTGATCTGGCGGCTGACCGAGGGGCGGGTGCATGCGACCGACGCCACCAACGCCGCGCGCACGATGCTGATGAACATCGCCACCGGCGACTGGGACGCGGATCTGTGCGCGCTCTTTGGCGTGCCGATGCAGATCCTGCCCGAGATCCGCGACTGCAACGCGGCGTTTGGCGAGACCCGGCTGCTCGGCGCGCCGATCCCGATCCTGGGCGTGGCCGGCGACCAGCAGGCGGCGACCATCGGTCAGGCCTGTTTCCAGCCGGGGATGATGAAATCGACCTATGGCACCGGATGCTTTGCGCTGATGAACACCGGCGCGGAGATGGTGCCGTCGCAAAACCGGCTGCTGACCACCATCGCCTATCGGCTGGACGGGCAGACGACCTATGCGCTGGAGGGGTCGATCTTTATCGCCGGGGCCGTGGTGCAGTGGCTGCGCGACGGGCTGGGGATCATCGGCGCGGCGCCCGAGACCCAGGCCCTGGCCGAGGCCGCCGACCCGGCGCAACAGGTGATCATCGTGCCCGCCTTTACCGGGTTGGGCGCGCCCTACTGGCAACCTGACTGCCGCGGCGCGATATTCGGGCTGACACGCAATTCCGGCCCCGCCGAGATGGCCCGCGCGGCACTCGAGAGCGTCGGCTTCCAGACCCGCGATCTGGCCGAGGCGATGCGCGCCGACTGGGCGGCCAGCGGCGCGACGGCGGCGCGGGGCGTGCTGCGCGTCGATGGCGGGATGAGTGCCTCGGACTGGACGATGCAGTTTCTGGCCGACATTCTGGGCGCACCGGTCGACCGGCCAAAGGTGCTGGAGACAACCGCGCTGGGGGCCGCTTGGCTGGCCGGGCACAGCGCCGGAATCATGCCCGATGCGCAGGGATTCGCCGCGCACTGGGCGCTGGAACGCCGGTTCGAACCACTGATGGCCGCCGCCGCCCGCGAAACCCGCTATGCGGCCTGGCGGCGGGCGGTTCAGGCGACAATCACCGCGGCCTGACGCGCCTGGGCCAGAGCGGGGCCAGAGACCGGATCAGGGCCGCCCCATCGCCCCCACGAATCGCGTCAGCCGGTCCTCGGCCTTGCCGCGCATCAACCGCAGCGACTGCACCGCCACCTTGGCGATCAGCGTGTGCGGCTTGAGGTCGGCCTTGGCGATCGCCCGGCAGCCATTGTCCGGCAGATCGTAGAAGTCGATCGTCAGCAGGCCGCCCGCGATCTCCGAATCCATCACCAGCGTCATCGTCTCGTTGGGGACGGTTTCGACCAGCTCGGCGGAAAAACGCCGCGGCTCGTCACGCCACATCAACTGGCAGGCCCAGCGTGGCTCGTCGGGCTCGCCCGCCCGCTCGGCGGCCGCGCCCATATCCCGCATCACCGTTTCGAAACGCGCCGGATCACGAAAACTGGCCAACACCTTGGCGCGTGGTCGTTTGAAATCCCGTGTTGCCTGCAGATCCACAGCAAAGCACTCCTTGAAATCCGTTTACGCGATATCGCCCGACAGCCACCGGGATACAAGGACATGGGCGATCGCGCCGGACCGCGGCCGACGCACCGTCGGATGCAGCCCGGCCATCACGTCGACCATCTCTTCGCGCGTCAGCCAGATCGCGTCCTCCAGCTCATGGTCGAGGGTGATCGCCTCGGTCTGCGCCTCGGCGACGAACCCCAGCATCAGCGAGTTCGGATAGGCCCAGGGCTGCGAGGCCAGATAGCGCACCGCACCGACCCGCACGCCGGTTTCCTCGCGCACTTCGCGGCGCACCGCGGCTTCCAGCGCCTCGCCCGGTTCGACGAACCCCGCCAGCGTCGAATACATCCCCTCGGGCCACCCCGGCGAGCGCCCCAGCAGGATCTTGTTTCCCTTTTTCACCAACATGATGACCACCGGGTCGGTGCGCGGGAAATGCTGCCCGCCGCAGGACGGGCAGCTGCGCTGCCATCCGGCCATTGCCACCGCGCTGGGCTGGCCACAGGCCGAACAGAAGCGGTGCGAGCGGTGCCAGTTCATCAGCGCCCGCGCGGTCGAGGCCATCGCCGCATCGCTCGGGCGCAGCCGTGTCATCACCCCGCGCAACTCGCCAAAGGCATGGTCGGGCGGGGTGGCGGGATGCCAGTATTCCGTCGGATCGAAGAAACTGCGCAGCGCCGCTTCGTCGACACCCTCGGGCGTCCAGGCCGAGATATCGGCGGCAAAGCGCGCATGACCGTCATGCCGCCCCAGAAAGATCATCGGTTCAGCGGCGAGTTCCAGCACCGGATGCCCGGGCGGCACCCACCCCGCATGGCCGCGATCGTCGCCCGCCAGCAGGGGACGCCCGCGCCACATCGGCAGGATACGGGTCTCCGAATCGGTCGCCATCGCGGCAATGGCTGCCTGATCGGCGCGCAATTCGGCAGACCGGTCGTCCCATTCTGCTGAAAACACAACCTCGCTGCGCACGGTTTCCCCCTGTTGGATTCCCCTCGGTGTATGGCAGTCTTGGAAGAAAGTGAACACCGTGACATACTGTTCACCGCGTGCAATGTGTTGTGTTTCAACCATAAGATGTGTTTAACTGCCACCTGCGGGCCCGTGTTTCGTCTTATTTGTGCCATTGATTTCCCGCATCCAGACAGGCGTGCATTGCGCGTCGGAATTTGATCCGTCTCAGCCCGGCGGCAATGGAAGCATTAACCGTGATCGTTCGAGGCAGTCCGTTGCTCAATCCCAGTTCCCTAGGCGGCTTGTCAGCCGGGCAGCGTGGCGTGCATCTGAGGGTCATCGAGACCACTGACCTGCACTTGCACCTGCTGCCCTATGACTACTATGCCGACCGCCCCTGGGACGGCATCGGTCTGGTCAGCGCCGCACGGCTGATCGAACAGGCCCGGGCCGAAGCCCCCAACGCGCTGCTCTTCGACAATGGCGATTTCCTGCAGGGCACGCCGATGGGCGACTATGTCGCGCATGAACGCGGCCTGCGCGAGGGCGACGTGCATCCGATCATCGCCGCGATGAACGCGCTCGATTTCGACGCGATCACGCTGGGCAATCACGAATTCAACTATGGCCTCGATTTCCTGATGCGGGCAATCGACGGCGCAGCCTGCCCGGTGGTGTCGTCGAACCTGGCGACCCGGCTTGGCGCCGACCCGCGCCGGGACCGGACCCTGATCAAGCCCTATGTGCTGCTCGACCGTCAGGTGACCGACGGCATGGGCGTCGCGCATCCGATCCGCATCGGGGTGATCGGCTTCGCCCCGCCGCAGGTCGTCGACTGGGACAATCACGCGCTGGATGGCCGGCTGTTCGCGCGCGACATCGTCGGCGCCGCCCGCGCCTGGGTGCCCGAGATGATCGAGGCAGGCGCCGACCTGATCCTGGCGCTGGCGCATACCGGGATCGGCGCCGCCCGGCATTCCGACGGGATGGAGAACGCCGCCGTGCCGCTGGCCCGCGTGCCGGGGATCGACGCGCTGCTGACCGGGCACAGCCACCTGGTCTTCCCCTCGCCGGTGTTCGGCGCCATGCCCGAGGTCGATATCACCGCCGGGACCATCGCCGGCAAACCCGCCGTGATGGGCGGCTGCTGGGGCGCGCATATCGGCGTCATCGACCTGTTGCTGACCCGCGACGGCAACCGCTGGCAGGTGCTGGGCACCCGGTCCGAGGTGCGCTCATTGTCCGACACCGCAACCGGCACCCCCCCGGCCAAGGCGCACCGCGTGGCCGAGGCCGTGGCCGAAGCGCACAGCGACACGCTGGCCGCGATCCGCCGGCCGGTCGGACGATCGGAAAAGCCGATGCACAGCTATTTCTCGCATCTGGGCGAGTTCGGCTCGCTGCGCGTCGTCGCCCAGGCCCAGCGCGAATACGTCGCCCAGCGGCTGACCGACCCTGACCTCAAGGGCCTTCCGATCCTGTCGGCGGTCGCGCCGTTCAAGGCGGGCGGCCGCGCCGGACCTGCGGGCTATACCGATGTTCCGCCGGGGCCGCTGGCGTTGCGCCATATCGCCGATCTCTACGCCTTCCCCAACGCCATCGCCGCGCTGTGCCTGACCGGGGCCGAAGTGATGGAATGGCTGGAACGCTCGGCGTCGGCGTTCAACCGGGTGCGGCCGGGCAGCACCGGCACACTGTTGCGCGACGGTGATTTCCCGGGCTACAACTTCGAGGTCATCGACCCGCTGCAGGTGGAAATCGACCTGTCACAGCCCGCCCGCTATGACGCGATGGGCACGCTGGTCGACCCGGAGGCGCATCGCGTGGTCACGGCTACGCTGGATGGCCAGCCGCTGGACCCGGACGCGCGCTATATCCTGTGCACCAACAGCTATCGCGCAGGTGGTGCCGGGAACTTCGCCGGCGCACGATCGGCAAACCTGATCCTCTCGGACGAGCGCGTCACCCGCGACATCGTCCGCCAGTTCGTCGCCCGCCAGGACGTTCTGAACGGCACGGAAGGCGCGGCCCTGCGGATCAAGCCGATGCCGGGCACCAGCGTCGTCTTCGAGACCGGCCCCGCGGCGCGGCAATATCTGGACGCGATTGCACAGTTCAAACCCGAACCCCGGGGGCTGACCCGGCAGGGGTTCCTGCGGCTGAAACTGGACCTGTCGCAGGGCGTCTGACCTCTGGCAAAGACAAAGGCCGGGCACCGCATGCCCGGCCCGTTCACCGCCCTCGTCGCGCCTCAACGGCGGCAGGTATTCGGCAGCGCCGCGTTGTAGCAATACGGCACCGCACCGCCGGCCGCGTCCTCGATGCAGAGGTTCATGTTCGACGGGCAGGTATAGCCGTCATAGCAGCGCGAATTCGCGCTGTCATAACACCCCCCCGGGCCCAACGCCCCCGGCGCGCAATAGGTCAGAACCCCGGCGCATTGCCCGGTCACCAGAACCACGCTGCCCGCGTTCTGCCGAAGCCGCTCGGCCAAGCCGGTGTCTGCGACCGCAACCGTCGCACTACTCGCAAGCAGAACAAGCCCAAGCGCCATGCCAAATCTACGCATCTTGCTCTCCCTTTTCAGCTCTTGAAACAAAATCAATGATATAGAATGCCGGGCCCGGTGCCATGATCGAGATCAAGCCTCCCCAGCCGCCGGATCCACCCCTCTCGGCCGATTCCCGCTGATACGCCCCTCGCGTCTGCGCCACTTGATCTGCCGCAAGGACCAGGCCCGCAATCGAATCAACGCTGGACCCCTTCACGGCGCGCCCGGACCTTCCGTCCTGCGCCCTTTTACAGGGAGGTTACCATGTCTTTAACGCGTTACCTGCCTTCAGTCCTGACCTCGACCACCGCCCTTCTGCTGTCCAGCGTGGCCGCCTGGGGGGTCGAGGCGACCTCGAACACCTGGCTCAACGTGCGCAGCGGCCCCAGTTCCGGCCATGCGGTGGTTGACACCCTCTATCCCGGCGAACATGTCGAGGTCGAGGAATGCGAGACCAACGGCTGGTGCAGGATCACCCGCCCGGGGCCGGACGGCTGGGTCAACTCGGACTTCATCAGCCCGGTTCCCGGCGGCGGCGGATCGGCTGACCCTGACTGCCGGTTCCAGCTGACGATCGACGCCTCTGGCCCACACCTGTCGATCATCTGCGGTGGCGGTGGTGGTGGTGGCATGCCCCCGCCCGCGCCACCCCCTTCGCCGCCCCCGGCTGTGCAGGCCTGCTTCTATGCCAACACCGGGTTCGGCGGGACACAAACCTGTCGGGGCGTGGGCGTATGGAACAGCCTGCCGGGGCCGTTGGACAACAGCTTCAGCTCGGTCAGGCTGACCGGCGGAGCCCGGGCGCAGCTGTGCGATCTGCAGAACCTTGGCGGCTATTGCCGGGTGATCGACGCGGACACGCCCGTTCTGGGGCCGCTGATCAACGACCGGACCTCGTCCTTGCGGGTGTTCACCGGGGTTCTGCCACCGATCCCCGTGCCACCCGCGCCGGTGACGCTGTCGACTGGCCCCATCGCCCTGTCGCCGACCCAGCAGGCGAACCTCGACAACGGCGCCGTCGGACCGGCCGGGGCGGATATCCGCTATGTGGTGCTCGGACCGCTGCGGCAGCTTCAGCCGGTCAACGGCGCGCAACTGGCGCGCGGGGACGGATCGAACCGCGGTTTCGCCGGATGCTCGACCGAGGCCTTTTCGTCGGCGAACGTGCCCTTTGCCGCCCTGCCGCCCGGCACCTATGTCTGCGCCCGCACCAACCAGGGGCACATCTCGCAGTTCCGGGTCAACGGGTTCAGCGGGCTGACGATGAACCTCGGCTATACGACCTGGGCGAACTGACGCCCGCATAAAACGCGCCGGCCCCGGGAACGCCCCGGGGCCGGCGCATCCCTGTCGGCGCGATCACCCGTCGATGCGGATCTTCGCGTTGGTCGGGTCATAGGGGCTGTCCTCGACCACCACCGCGTCCCATTCCTTCAGCTGCATGCGCACCGTCAGCTTCTGGCCGACGACCGCCAGTTCCGGCGGCACATAGCCCATGCCGATCTGCTTGTTGAACGCAACCGACCAACCGCCCGAGCTCAGACGCCCGACCTGCTGACCATTGTGCAGCAGCGCCTCCTTGCCCCAGGGATCGGCATCGTCCGGTCCGTCGATCAGCACCGTCACGCATTTCGAGCGGACGCCGGTCGCGTTCATCGCATCCTTGCCGTGGAAGTCCTTGGACTGGTCGACGAAACGCGGCAGGTCGGCCTCCAGCGGCGTGGCATCGCGGCCCAGTTCGGTGCCGAAGGCGCGATAGGATTTTTCCTGCCGCAGCCAGTTCTGCGCCCGCGCGCCGACCAGTTTCAGCCCCAGATCGGCCCCCGCCGCCATCAACTGGTCGAACAGATAGGTCTGCATCTCGATCGGGTGGTGCAGCTCCCAGCCCAGCTCGCCGGTATAGGCCACGCGCACCGCGCGCACCGGGCACATGCCCAGCTCGATGTCGCGATAGCTCAACCAGGGGAAGCGTTTGTTCGACAGGACGGTTGCCGGGTCGGCATCCTTGACCAGCCTGTTCAGGAGGTCGCGCGATTTCGGACCTGCCACGGCAAAGACGCCCCATTGCGTGGTCACATCGTGGATGTCGATCCAGGTGCCGTGCGCAGCCATGAAATCCTCGGCCGATTTCTTCAGGAAATCGGCGTCATAGGCGGTCCAGGCCCCGGCGGACACGAGGTAGTATTCGTTCTCGGCCAGGCGGACGATGGTGTATTCGGTGCGCGTCGTGCCCGCGCCGGTCAGGGCATAGGTCAGGTTGATGCGGCCGACCTTGGGCAGCTTGTTGCAGGTGAAGTAATCCAGAAACGCCGTCGCGCCGGGGCCGCGCACCAGATGCTTGGTGAAGGCGGTGGCGTCGATCATGCCGACGCCTTCGCGGATCGCCTTGGCCTCGGCCACGGCGTATGGCCACCACGCGCCACGGCGGAAGCTGCGCCCGTCGTGGTCGAAATTCGACGGTGCGTCGAGCGGGCCGAAATAGTTCGGGCGCTCCCAGCCGTTCACCTGGCCGAACTGCGCGCCAAGCCGCCGCTGGCGGTCATAGACCGGGGCAGTGCGCAGCGGGCGGCAGGCTTCGCGTTCCTCGTCGGGGTGGTGCAGGATAAAGACGTGCTCATAGCACTCCTCGTTCTTGCGCGCGGCGTATTCGGTGGTCATCCAGCCGCCGTAGCGTTTGGGGTCCAAGGACGCCATGTCGATCTCGGCCTCGCCCTCGGTGATCAGCTGCGCGAGGTAATGGCCGGTGCCGCCCGCCGCAGTGATACCGAACGAAAAGCCCTCGGCGAGCCACATGTTGCGCAGGCCGGGTGCGGGGCCGACAAGGGGGTTGCCGTCGGGAGTGTAGCAGATTGGCCCGTTGAAATCATCCTTGAGGCCGAGGGTCTCGGTCGAGGGGACGCGCTGGATCATCGACATGTATTCGGCCTCGATCCGCTCCAGATCCAGCTGGAACAGGTCAGCGCGGAAGCTTTCCGGCACGTCGTAGAGGAAGCGCGCGGGGGCGCCCCGTTCGTAGGGGCCGAGGATCCAGCCGCCGCGTTCCTCGCGCACATACCATTTCGCATCGGCGTCGCGCAGGACCGGGTGCTCGGGGTTGCCGGCGGCGCGCCAGGCCTGCAGGGCGGGGTCGGGCTCGGTCAGGATATACTGATGCTCGACCGGGATCGCGGGGATCTTGATGCCGAGGAGGCGCGCCGTGCGCTGCGCGTGGTTGCCGGTGGCGGTGACGACATGCTCGGCGCGGATCTCGAATTTCTCGTCGGAGGGCACCAGCATGCCGCCCCTGTCGACCATCCGCGTGCAGGAGACGATCCACTCATTGCCGGTCCAGAAATAGCCGTCGACCTGCACCTTGCGTTCGATGTGGGCGCCGCGCTGGCGGGCGCCCTTGGCCATCGCCTGGGTCACGTCGGCGGGGTTGATGTAGCCGTCCTGGGGATGGAACAGTGCGCCCTTCAGGTCATCCGAGACCATCAACGGCCAGCGGTCCTTCAGATCCTTCGGCGTGAGGAATTCGTGATAGACGCCGGCGGTTTCGGCAACCGACGAATAGAGCATGTATTCGTCCATCCGCGCCTGGGTCTGCGCCATGCGCAGGTTGCCCACGACGGCGAAACCGGCGTTGAGGCCGGTCTCGGCCTCGAGCGTCTTGTAGAGATCGACCGAATACTTGTGGATGTGGGTCGTCGCGTAGCTCATGTTGAACAAGGGCAGCAGACCCGCGGCGTGCCAGGTCGAACCCGAGGTCAGCTCGTCGCGCTCGACCAGCATCGTGTCCCAGCCGGCCTTGGCGAGGTGATAGGCAATCGCGGTGCCGACCGCACCGCCGCCGACGACAAGGGCTCTCACATGGGTTTTCATGGCGCGACTCTCCGCTGCATCCGGGGTTTGCCCCGTCATTGCAGCAAATTCGGCCGGGCGGTGAAAGACACCCGACCGAAGAGTGTGCGAAAACGACCCGCGGCCCTTGTCGCAGGTCGCAAGCGGCCTCAGCCCTGCGGGCGGAAGTCCGTCACGTCCAGCGCACCGTCGCCGTTGCGGTCCAGGTCGCCAAAGAGACGCGCAGTCGCGGCGTCCCATTCGGCGCGCGATAACACGCCGTTACCGTCGGCATCGGTGTATTCGGCGGTCATCGCCCCGTGGATCCGCGGCCCCGGCCCGCCGCGCCCGTGCGCACCGCCCTGACCGTTGCCATTGCCCTGCCCGCCGTGGTTGACCTCTTCCTGACCGGCGATGGTCTGGGCCATGTTCGCCTGCTCCTCGGCGTCGATCCCGCCATCGCCGTTCAGGTCGAACATCTCGAACTGGTCGCCACGGCGGGTCTGAAAATCATCCAGACGCACGGCACCGTCGCCGTTCATGTCCCATTCGGACACGAACTCCATCATCATGCCACCGCCCTGGCCGTTACCCTGCGCGGATGCTGCGGTGCCCAGAGCCACCGCAGCAGCGGCCAGGATCAGGGTTTTCGGGGTCTTCATGGGGAATCTCCTCAGATGCGAACTCATATTCAACGCACCGAATACATCTTTCCGTCGCCGGAACACGCGATGACCAAATGACGCAGCGACCGAAACCGGTGGCTTGTCGGTGCTGCGGTGCGGCGGTATGACTCGGCAACGCGGGCAGGAGGGGGCAACGCGATGCAGGTCATCACCACCAAGGCCGAAATACGCGATGCGGTGCGTGCCTGGCGCAGCGCCGGCGAGACCGTCGCGCTGACGCCGACGATGGGCTATCTGCACGCCGGGCACATGGCGCTGGTCGAACGCGCCAAGGCCGAAGGCGACCGCGTTGTCACCACGATCTTCGTGAACCCCACGCAGTTCGGCCCGAACGAGGATCTGTCCACCTATCCCCGCGACGCGGAACGCGATCTGGCGATGCTGCGCGACGCCGGGGTGGATGCCGTCTTCATGCCCGAGGTCGCCGAGGTCTATGCCCCCGGCGCGCAGACCATCGTCGAAACCACCGAGCTGGCCAAGATGCTGATCGGCAAGCTGCGTCCCGGGCATTTCCGCGGCGTGGCGACGGTGGTGACCAAGCTCTTCAACATCGTGCAGCCCGATACCGCCTGTTTCGGCGAAAAGGATTACCAGCAGCTCTGCGTGATCCGGCAGATGGTGCGCGATCTGGACATCCCGGTGCGGATCGTCGGCGTGCCCACCGTGCGCGAGGGCGACGGGCTGGCGATGTCGTCGCGCAACGTGCGCCTGACGCCCGAGGATCGCGCCGCCGCCGTGGTGCTGTCGCGCGCGCTGTTCCAGGCCGAGGAGATGGCCAGGACCGGCATCACCGCCTCGCGGCTGCGGGCCTGGGTCGCGGCCCATATCCAGGCCGAACCCCGCGCCGATCTGCAATCGGCCGATATCCGCGACGCCCAGACGCTGCAGTCCATTTCCGGCCCGCTGACCGCCCCTGCCGTGATCCTGCTGGCCGTGCGGTTCGGCAGCGTGCTGCTGATCGACCAGCGTGTCGTTACCCCCTGATTGCCCACCCCTGAGAAAGGAACGCCCATGTCCGCCCAGGCCCCCATCCGCCGCATCACCGCGCCGCAGATCCGCGCCCGCAAGGGCGGCGAGCCGATCGTCTCGCTGACCTCGTATCATGCGCATACGGCCGCGATCGTCGACCGCTATGCCGATTTCATCCTGGTGGGCGACAGCCTGGGCATGGTGATGCACGGGATGGAATCGACCGTCGGCGTGACGCTGGACATGATGATCACCCACGGCAAGGCAGTGGTGCGCGGCACCAAGCGCGCGCTGATCGTCGTCGACATGCCCTTTGGCACCTATGAGGAATCGCCGCAGGTGGCGTTTCGCAACGCCGCCCGGATCATGACCGAGACGATGTGCCAGGCGGTCAAGCTGGAAGGCGGCGCACGGATGGCCGAGACGATCCGCTATCTCGTCGACCGCGGCATCCCGGTGATGGCGCATATCGGCCTGACCCCGCAATCCACCAACGTGATGGGCGGTTTCAAGACCCAGGGCCGCGACCAGGCGACCTGGCAGCACCACATCAACGACGCAGTTGCCGTGGCCGAGGCCGGGGCCTTTGCCGTGGTGGTGGAAGGCGTCGTCGAGCCGCTGGCGCAGGAGATCACCAAGGCCATCGAAATCCCGACCATCGGCATCGGCGCCAGCGCCGAGTGCGACGGGCAGATCCTGGTGCTGGAGGACATGCTGGGCCTGAACCCTGGCAAGCCGCCCAAGTTCGTCAAGGTCTATGGCCAGCTGGGCGGGCTGATCGAGGCTGCGGTCAAGGATTACGCCGAGGAGGTGAAATCGCGCGCCTTCCCGAGCGAGGAGCAGACCTATCGGTGAGGGGACGGTGGGGGGCTGCCGCCCCCCACACCCCCCGCCTCAAGGGGCGCACGCGCCCCCTGAGAACCCCCGTGCGTATTTAGGGCAAGATGAAAGGGCGGCGGATGGCGGGGCATGGCTATGACACGGGGCGCCTGAACCTGCCCTTTGTCGGGATCTCGACCTTTGGCAAATATCCCTATGTGCAGGACTGGGACGCGATCGACGCCGATGTGGCGATCCTGGGCGCGCCGTTCGATTTCGGCACCCAGTGGCGGGCGGGCGCACGGTTCGGGCCGCGCGGCATCCGCGAGGCCTCGACGCTGTTTTCCTTTGGCCATGCCGGCGCCTATGACCACGAGGATGACGTCACCTATCTGGAAGGCGCGCGGATCGTCGATCTGGGCGACGCGGATATCGTCCATACCGACACCCGGCAGAGCCACGCCAACATCGAATTCGGCGTGCGCAAGATCCTGAAGGCCGGCGCGATTCCGGTGGTGCTGGGGGGCGACCATTCGGTCAACATTCCCTGCATCAATGCCTTTGATGGCCAGGGACCGATCCATATCGTGCAGATCGACGCGCATCTGGATTTCGTCGACGAACGTCACGGCGTGCGCTATGGCCACGGCAACCCGATGCGACGGGCGGCGGAGAAGCCCTATGTGATGGGGATGACCCAGATCGGTATCCGCAATGTCTCGTCGACCGCGCGCGATGGCTACGAGGCCGCCCGGGCGATGGGCTCGGACATCCTGTCGGTGCGCCAGTTCCGCAAGCTCGGCGTGGAGAGCGTGCTCTCACGGGTGCCCGAAGGGGCGCGGCTTTATGTGACGCTGGACATCGACGGGTTCGACCCGTCGATCGCGCCGGGCACCGGCACGCCCAGCCACGGCGGGTTCCTGTATTACGAAATCCTGGAACTGCTGGACGGGCTGGCGCGGCGTGGCCGGATCGTCGGCATGGACCTGGTCGAGGTCGCGCCCGACTATGACCACAGCGGCACCACGGCGATCCTGGCCGCGCAGATCCTGTTGAACACGATCGGCCGCGTGCTGCACTATCGCTAGGCGCCGACGTCGCGCGCCAGCACCAGCGCGCGGCCGTCGCAGCACAGCCCGCCATCGGGCAGCCGAACCGTGGTCGCCAGATCGACCAGATGCTTTTCCGGGCGCAGACGGGTGATCTCGACCCGCGCGGTCAGCGGCGTGTCGAGCGGCGCCGCGCCGTGGAACTGCAGCGACTGCTTCAGGTAGTTCGTGCCGAACCCCGGCAGTTTCACCCCCAGCAGGTAGGAAAACAGCGCCCCGATCAGCGGTTCGGGCACATGGCCGGGCAAGGCCCCGCCGGCCAGAGCGGCAAACTCGGCCATATCGGCCGCGGAATAGATGCGCGTGACTTCGGCGTGATCCCCGACCTTCATGCCAGCACCGCCTTTCCCTGAAACCCGACCGCGCCGTCGGCGACCCGCTCGGCCCGCATCGCCACGCCGTCACCCTCCTGTTCGACGATCAGCCGCAGCGCCTCGCCGGCATAGGAGGGGTTCGGAAACATCATCTCCTGCACCAGATGCCGGCACCCGGGCCGGACCTCGCCCAGCATCGCCCAGAGCCGCGCATAGATCAGCATCCCGTGGCTGACGGTGCGGCCGAAGCGGGTGCGGGCGCTGAAGGCCGGATCGACGTGGATCGGATTGTCATCGCCCGAGACCCGGGCAAAGCCGTCGAACGCGGCCTGTGTGGGGGTCCAGATCTGTTCGGCCAGGATCACAGCAGCTTCCTCAATTCGGGTTTGCGCACCTTGCCGGCGGCGGTGCGCGGGAAATCCGCCACCACATGCCAGGCGCGGGGGATCTTGTAGGCGGCAAGGCGGTCGCGCAGCCACGCGCCCAGCACGGCGGGGTCGATCTGCGCCCCGTCGCGGGCGATGAGAAAGGCGACCCCGGTTTCCCCCCAGCGGTCGTCGGGCACGCCGACCACCGCCGCCTCGAGCACCGCGGGATGGGCGATCAGCACCTTTTCGACCTCGGCCGGATACACGTTCTCGCCGCCCGAGATATACATGTCCTTGATCCGGTCGATGATCCGGTAATAGCCATCGGCATCGCGCGCCGCGACATCGCCCGATTTCAGCCAGCCGTCCGCGGTAAAGCTGGCATCGGTGGCCTGCGGGTTGTCGAGGTAGCCGGGCGTCACCGTCGGGCCGCGCAGCAGGAGTTCGCCGGCACCGGCCGCGCCATCGGCCACGCCGTCGAGCCGCGCCTCGGTCATCATCTGCGGCTTGCCGACCGAGCCGATCTTGTGCAGCGCCGAGGCCCGGTCGATCAGGAAGCCGGTCGGCCCGGTCTCGGTCATGCCGAAGCCGTTGCAGATCGGCGCGCCGCGCTCGGCAAAGAAGCGGATCGTTGCCTCGGGCAGGGCCGCACCACCGCAGGCCCAGCCGCGCAGCCCGCCCAGCTCCACACCCGACAGATCCATCTGCATCAACGCCTGATAAATCGCCGGCACGCCGAAGAACTGGGTCACCGCGCCCTGTGCGATCAGCGCGACCAGCGCCGGCGCGTCGAACTTGCGCAGCACCAGGCTGGAGCCGCCCCAGAGAAACAGCGGCAGGGTGAAGAGGTTGATGCCGCCGGTGTGGAACAGCGGCAGGAAGTTGACGGTGCGGTCCTCGGACGTCAGGCCCATCGCCTGGGCGATGTTCATCGCATTCGCCAGCGCCATCCGGGGTGTCTGGATCACCGCCTTGGGGGTGCCAGTGGTCCCCGAGGTGAAAAGGACATACCAGGGCGCATCCTCGTCCACCATGACGGGGGGCAGCGCGGGGCCGGTTTCGGGGATCGCCAGATCCATCACCGGCAGGCCCAGCTGCGCGGCAGGTTCGGCAAAGGTGTCGTCATGCAGGACCAGGGCGCAGGCCACGCTGTCGAGCACGGGTTTCAACTCGGCCACGGGCTGGCGCCAGTTGAGGGGGGCGAGGATCAGCCCGGCCTTCTGGCAGGCGAACATCGCCACAAAGAACTCTGGCCGGTTGTGGCACAGGATCGCCACCCGCGCGCCCCGCGGCACGCGCTGCAGCAAGGCCGCGCCCAGCCGCGCGGCGGCGGCATCGACGCGGGCAAAGCTCCAGTCCTCGCCGGTCTCATGGTCGGTAAAGGCCAGCCGGCCCGGGCTGAGGGCAGCCCGGCGGGCCGCCAGATCGGGTATGCTGCCCATGTCACCCCCTCCCCGGGGTCAGGAAACGCGCCATGCCGGCACGGGTTTCGGCGCGGTCGACCGCGGCCACGAAGGCTGTCCTCTCAGCCTCCAAGGTCCGTTCCAGATCGTCCGACAGCAGACGCTTGGTCGCCGCGATGCTGCCCGGGTCGTGTGACGCCAGCGTGGCGAGCCACTGCGCGATTACCGCATCGGGCTGCGCGCTGACCGCCTGCGCCAGCCCCAGCGACTGCGCGTCGAGGGCGGTGATGCGCTGGTTCAGCAGATGGATCGCCCGCACCCGATGGGCGCCGATCCGGTCCGCCAGCATCCGGGTCCAGCCGCCATCAGGGGCGAAACCGACCACGGCATAGAAGGGCTGGACAAAGGCCTCGGGCGTCATCACCACCAGATCGGCGGCCAGCACCAGACCCAAGGCGCCGCCGGTCAAGGCCCCCTGCACCCGCGCGATCACCGGGAATCGCAGCGCCGCCAGCCGCAGGATCGCCCGGTTCAGCGCACCGACGATCCCTGCGGCATAGGCCGGGCCGTTGCCGGCCGCGACCTCGTCCGCGAAACGTGCGACATCGCCCCCGGTGCAAAAGTTCCGCCCCTCGCCGGCCAGCACCAGCGCGCGTGGATTGCCCAGGCGATCGAGCGCCGCGTGCAGGTCCTCCAGCAGCTCGGCCGTCAGCGCGTTTGCCCGACCCGCCCGCGCCAGCGTCAGGCGCGCCACGCCGTCTTGCTGGCTGAGGGTGACCAGGCTCACGGCTTCAGCCCGCGTTCCAGCATGTCAAAGACCTCGTCGACCACGCGATCCAGATCGGCCTCGCCCTCCCAGATGGCAAACCGTTCGCCCAGCGTGATCGCCATGCCCATCAGCGCCCAGGCGCGGGTCTCGGCATCGCCATCGCGGATCTCGCCCTCGCGCGCGGCGGCGGCGAGGTTCTGGGCATAGCCGCGGGCAAAGGTGGTGTAATAGGCGCGATACGCATCGGCGGCGACAAACCGCGCCTCCATGACGATGTTATAAAGCGTCGGTCGCTCGGCCACGAACGCCAGAAACGCCCGCAAGCCGCGCCGCTCGGCGGTCAGCCGGTCGGGCGCGTCGGCCACGGCCTCGGCCAGAAAGGCGCGGGTCAGCCGGCCCATTTCCAGCACCAGTTCACGAAACACTTCGTCCTTGGACTGAAAGTAGATATAAAAGGTGCCCTGGGCGATACCGGCCTTGCGCGTGATATCGGCAATCGACGCCGCAGCAAACCCACCCTCGCCGATCACGGATTCGGCGGCGCGCAGGATTGCGGCGCGGGTATCCTGGCCCCGCCGGGTGCGCGGCAGGCTGGTGGACGGGCGACGGGAGGGCGTGACGGCCATCGGCATTCCTGAAATGTGAATCACATGTCATATTGAGCGCCGCACGCGGCGAGTCAAGCCGCTTGGCGGGGATCCAGGCCCCGCAGCGGCGGCGGTTTTGCCTGGTCGCAGACATCGGCAGCGGCGCAATGCAGATGGCGGGGGCTGACGGAATACTGGAAGACCCCGACGGGCAAAGCTGGACGCGGTTCTGGCCGCACGCGGCTGATGAGGGAAGCGGTCTGGGCCCCGGCGGCGTTGCCGTCACCGGCCGGAGCGATCTGGCGGCAACTGTCGCCCGATACCGCCGAGGTCCGTTTCGCCGCGCTCGATGACGTTGCTCCGATGCGGCGGACAATCGACGCCGAAGGCATTCATCACCGAAATTACCGCGCCGCGCTGGTCCGACGCCGATGCCGACCACGCCTGTCGGCTGCAACCCTTTCCTGGGCGGGTGCTGGACCCCGCCCGGCTCAGCGGGTTCACGGCGCCGGCGCAGATGGAAATGGGCAGCCTGTGGGGCACCCCCTGACTATACGCCCTTCTTTCGTGCGACGATCACCGCCGCCCGCCACCAAGACGCTTGCTCCACACCCGTTCGACCACCGGCGACAGGGTGATGACGATCAGGATCCGCAGCACATGGTGCGCGACGATAAAGGCCACATCCGCGCCGGCCAGGATCGCCAAGACCGCCATCTCGGCCTGCCCGCCCGGGGCAAAGGCCATGAAGGATTCGAGATGCGGCGCGATGCCGGCGCTGTGGATGGCCTCGGCGAATACTCCGGTCAGCGCCGCCAGCATCAACGACAGCGACAATCCGGCCAGCACCGCCAACCGCACATCGCCCCAGCCCAGCCCGGAATAGCGCACCCCGATCGACAACCCGATGAACACCTGCGCGACCCAGATCGCCTCGGCCGGGGGGCGCATGGTGACGAAGCCAGCAAGGCTGAGCGCGGCCGTGGCGATCATCGGCCCCAGGATCGACGCCCCGAACAGCCGCACCTTGACCGCCGCCCACCAGCCACCCATCGCCGCCACGGCCATCAACATCAGCTGCACCGGCGGGGTATCGGTGATCGACTGCCCCGGCGGGCGGTGCAGATCGACGCCCCACAGCATCCAGATCAGCGGCGGCGCCAGCGTGACGATCAGCAGGATCCGGGTCGCGTGCACCAGCGACAGCGCCCGGGGATCGCCGCCGGCTTCCTCGCCAAAGGCCATCATGTCCTGCAAGCCGCCCGGCATCGCGGAATACCAGGCGGTCGGATGGTCGAAACCGAACACCCGCCTGAGCAGCGGATACCCCAGCGCCCCGGCCAGCAGCAGATAGACCGGCACCAGCGACAGGGTCAGCGCCATGCGCGGCAGGTCGTGAACCATCGCCGGCGTGACCGAAGCCCCGACCGCGACCCCCAGGATCGTCCGCATCGCGGCGCCCAGATCGCCCATCCCCTTCAGCTGCACACCCGCCAATGCCACCACCAGGCAGCCGGCCATCGGTCCGAACAGAAAGGGCAAGGGCCAGCCAAAGGTCAGGAACACGCCGATCCCCAGCCCGGCCGCAGCCACCGCCGCAAGGCGCGCTCGGTCGAGGATCCAGGACATCATCGCCGCTCTCCTGTCGGCTGGGGCCGCATGGCGGCGCTATACGCCCCGGGCGCGCCGGGCGAAAGCGCGATCGCGCGTGCGTCGGGTCGATCCGTGCTATGCTGGCGTTCGCGCAAACAGGAGTAACGGGTATGGCTGAGTCGATCACGGTCCTCGTCGGGACCACCAAGGGGGCGTTCCTGCTGGACGCGGACAGCGGGCGACAGAACTGGTCGATCCGCGGCCCGCTCTGCGATGGCTGGCCGATCAACCATGTGCTGGGCGACCCGGAAACCGGCATGCTCTGGGCGGCGGGCGGCGGCGAGTGGCACGGCGCCGGGATCTGGCGGTCGGCCGATGGCGGCGACAGCTGGACCCTGTCACAGCTGTCGAACGGCACGATGGACCAATGGCTGGCCAATGACCCGGCGATGCGCAAGGTGTTCGGCCGCGACCCGGGGCCCGATGCCCCGTTCACCGGTCAGGTCAATACGCTCTGGGCGCTGGGAAAGGTGGGCGGCACCCTCTATGCCGGGGCGAAACCGGCGGCGCTGTTCGCCAGCCAGGACGACGGCGCGACCTGGGACCGGGTGCAGGGCCTGTCCGACCACCCCTCGGCCGATGGCTGGCAACCCGGCGGGGCGGGGCTGGTGCTGCACACGATCCTGGGCGAGGGCGACCGGCTGTGGGTGGCAATCTCGGCCGCCGGGGTCTTTGCCAGCGAGGACGGCGGTCAGACCTGGGAGCAACGCAACCGGCGCACCAACCAGGCCACGGTGCCCCACCCGATCACCGGCGAATGCGGGCACGAGGTCGGCCTGTGCGTGCACAACATGGTCCGCGCCGCAAACGGCACGATCTACATGCAGAACCACCAGGGCGTGTTCCGCAGCCGCGACGACGGCCGGACCTGGGACGAGATTACCGAGGGACTGCCGTCGAGTTTCGGCTTCCCCGTCTCGGTGCACCCGCATGACCCCGACACCCTCTTTGTGCTGCCGCTGACCGAGTTCGGCGGCCGGTTCCCGCCCGAGGGCAAGGCCACCGTCTGGCGCTCACGCGATGCCGGTGACAGCTGGGAGGCGATGCGCAACGGGTTGCCGGACCAGTGCTTCTTTACCGTGCTGCGGCAGGCGATGGCCACCGACCGCGCCGATCCCGCAGGGATCTATTTCGGCACCAATTCGGGATCGGTCTATGCCTCGACCGATGCCGGCGACAGCTGGACCGAGATCGCCCGCCACCTGCCGACAGTGCTGGGCGTCGAGGTGCTGCACCGCGCCTAGCCCGCGTCGTCCAGTGTCGCCGCAATCGAACGCGCCCGCCGTGCCGGGGTCAGCGCGATGGCCCCCAGCACCAGCCCGCAGGCCAGCATCTGGGCCAGCGTCAGCGCCTCGCCAAAGGCCAGCCAGCCGACCACCGCCATCATCGGCAGCTCGACACTGCCGGCGATGGCGGTGCGCGCGGTGCCGATGACCGGCGAGCAGGCGGTGTAGAGAAGCTGCGGCACCAGCGCGGTGCCCAGGCCGATCCCCACCACCATCGCCCAACCCTGGGTATCCACCGGCAGCAGCGCCTCGACCGGGGTTGCCAGCACCAGCGGCATCAGCCCGGCGACCGAACCCAGCGAGACGATGGCGATCCGCACCAGCGCCGGCACCCGAACCAGCCGATGCACCAACACCGCGATTCCCAGCCCGAACCCCGCCGGCGCCGCCAGCGACAGGGCCAGCGCCGGCAGATGCGCCGGGTCCACGGCGCCCGGACCCGTCACCAGCACTGCAGCCATGACGATCACCCCCGCCGCGATCACGGCCCGGCCCGCCGGGCGTTCGGCGAACAGCGCCCAGGCGATCAGCAGGGTGAACACCGGATAGGTCATGTAAAGGACCCCCGCCGTCGACACCGGCACCACTGCCACGGCCCGCACATAGGCGACCCAGCCCAGCGCCATCACGGCGCCGACGCCGAAACCCCAGGCCAGCGTCCGCCACTCATGCCGCCAGCGCCATGCAACCGGGGCCAGCACCGCACTGGCCAGAACATAGCGATAGAGCGCCACGGCGTGCGGGGCCATGCCGGCATCGGTCAGACCGCGCGCAAAGAGCGGCACCAACCCGAAACAGACCGCCGCCAGAACCACGCCCAGCGTTGCCAGCGCCGGGTGCTGTTCGAGGGAGGGAAAGTTTCGGGCCATGACCCGCGCTATCACGCGACCAGCGTCCGGTCTAGACAGGGCTGTCCATAATCGGACACGGAACGACGGGGCCGTTTCCCTGTCACTCCTTCCGTGCGCCCGGCCCAATCGTTGCGCCGTGCGTATTTAGCCGCAAGATGAAAGGGGCGCGTTTTCCAACCGGATCGGCGTGCCGTGCGGGGTGCCGTGGGCGGCCTCCTGCCATTGATGGGCAAGGGCCGCGACCTCATCCGGCAGGGCGATACCGCGGGCGGCCAGCAGGGTTTCCAGCGCGGCAAGCCAGGCCTGCCAATAGGGGTGCCCCGCCTTCAACTCGGCCCCCAGCGCCTGCGTCCAGTCGGTCCAGGGGAACAGCCCGGCATCCGACAGCGCCACGGTCAGGCCGAACAGCTGCGCCTGCCAGGGGGCGTCGAAGGGGGCATCGGTCTCAGGCGTGGTCAAGATACCCCTCCCACAGGTCGGCGCTGATGATCAGACCGGGTTCGGCCCCGGCGCCCCAGACCTCGGCCCCGTCGAAAACGACGGTATAGAGGCGGCCGGGGTGTTCCCCCTGACCATGCGCGTTGGTGTCGGGCAGGACAAAGCCGCCGTGCTCGGCCTCGACCGTGCCAGTGTGCCCACGCAGGTAGCGCGGCAGGCGGGTGTGGTGGTGCGGGGTCGCGTTGATCGCCCGCACCCGGTCGCCGGGGGCAAAGCGCGGCCGCGTGGCGACGGGGCGGTCGGTCGGCGTGCCGCGCGCCAGCACCGCCGGCACGCGCTCAGGCGTCAGTTGCCGAGGGTGCGCGGGGGCGGGATCGGCCCCGGCCCGAGGCCAGTTCGCCCGCGCTGACCAGCCCGTATTTCACCAGAAGCGACTCCAGCGCGCGGATCCAGATCTCGTAGTAGGTTGCGTTGTAATAGATCGCCGGGTGCAGGCTCTCACGGGCGAAACGCCCCTCATCGAGCGGCCAGCAGCCCAACGCACCGCAGGCCAGGGTGACGCCCATCGCCCGGGCCTCCCATGCTGCGTGATACTGCGGCTCATCCTGTTCGGGCGCGACGGGGCCAAAGCCCATCTGCCCGCCCAGATCGTGCGGTCCGTTCATGCTGGCACCCTTGGCAGGCCGGTTCCGACCATGCTCTCGCGGGTGACCAGCGCGGCGAGGGCCTCAGGGCCCATCCCTTCGGTGCCCTCGGGGCGCATCGGCACCACCAGATAGCGCAGCTCGGCGGTGGAATCCCAGACGCGGACCTTCGTGTCCGTCGGCAGTTCCAACCCGAATTCCGCCAGCACCGCGCGCGGCTCGAGCACCACGCGCGAACGATAAGCCGGCGATTTATACCAGACCGGCGGCAGGCCCAGCACCGTCCACGGATAGCAGGAGCAGAGCGTGCAGACGATGACGTTGTGCTGATCGGGCGTGTTGAACACCGCTTGCATATGCTCGCCCTGACGACCGGTGAAGCCCATCGCGGCAATCGCCGCAGTCGCGTCACGCCGCAGCCAGTCGGCGAAATCGGGATCGGTCCAGGCACGGGCGACCACCGCCGCGCCGTTCTGCGGCCCGACCTTGTGTGCATAGGTGTCGATGATCGCATCGACCGCGGCGGGGTCGATCAGCCCCTTGCGCGTCAAGATCGTCTCGAGCGCGCGGACGCGGGCGTCCATCGGGTCCAGGTGGTTGTCGTGCTCATGGTCGTGGTGATCGTGCGGCATGGCCGGCTCCGTAGAAGATTTGCCATCCTAAGGCGGCAGCACAGCGGCACAAGCACAAGATCGTGCAATTCATCTGGCCTGGCGACGCGGACCACCACCACCGTGACGGATTCTCGCCCCGGAGGGGAAATTTTCTTCTCCGAGTTCGCCTTTGAGGTTACCCTGTCTCCACTCAGGTCTCAATGCGAGGATTTCTCATGCGCTCTCTTATTGCTGCAATGATCGTGGCTTCCATGCCCGCAAGCCAAGCCCTGGCCGACACCATTTGCTCCGGGCGCCAGATGCGCGGAACATGGACCCTGACGATGTCCACAACCTTTCCTTTCGAGGATTACACCGTATCTCCGGTGATCTTCTGCACCGCGAACATCACCCGCAACAACGGATCCTACACCATGGAATGCCTCGTCACGGTCGACAACGGCCCGACGGCCGTCGTCACGACGGTGCCATTCTCGGGCCGGGCCCAGATCTCCAACAACTGTTTCGTCAGCGGCTATATCGACAGCGCGGATTTTCCCCTCGGCCACGCCGCGACCTTCCAGGGCCATGCCCTGAGCGCGGCGGCGACGGGTCCGACCGTGGTCCAGGGCATCGCGATCTTCGCGCGCAATTTCCTGTCCGCGCTGGGTGCGGAAATCCCGGCGAACATGCCAGGCTATCCGATGACCTTCTCGATGATGCGGCGCGACCTGATGGAGATCTTCTGAACGCCCGTCCCACGCACCGTGCGCAAGAAAGGGGGGGTGCCGACGGGCACCCCCTTTGTCATCTCGGACCGACATGGACTATGGCTAAGCCGCCGCCATCAGTCCGGAACTGCGACCGGGCCGACTGCGCAGCAAGATCACCACCATCACCGCGATATTGAGGAGGTTCCAGGCAATGCCGTTCAGAAACGCCATCTGATAAGACCCCGTCACGTCATAGATCCAGCCCGACATCCAGCCGCCCAGCGCCATGCCGACGATCGTCGCCATGATGACGAAGCCGACGCGCGCACCGGCCTCGCGCGGGTCCATGTATTCGCGCACGATGATCGCATAGGCCGGCACGATCCCCCCTTGGCTGAGGCCGAAGATCAGGCTGACGACATAGAGCGAGAAAAGCCCGTCGAACGGCAGATAGAGGATCAGCCCCAGCAACTGTCCGACCGAGCCGATCAGAAGCGTCCGCACCCCGCCCAGCCGGTCGGTGACCCACCCCGAGATCAACCGCGAGACCACGCCGCCCAGCAGCATCACCGACAGCATGTTCGCCCCCACCGCCGGCCCATAACCGAGGTCCACGCAGAAGGCGACCAGATGCACCTGCGGCATCGACATCGCCACGCAGCAGCCGATGCCCGCCGCCCCCAGCAGCCACATCAGCGTGCGCGAGGTGAAAGGCACACGGTGCGCGCTGACCGAGGCCGATTGCGCGGCGACCGACAGGCTCTCGACCGGGACGCGGCGGCGCAGCAGGCTGCTCGCCGGGATCACCACGCCGGGCACCATCAGCGCCAGGATCAGGCAAACCGCGCGCCATCCCTGCCCGGTCAGCACGCCGCTCAGCGCCACCGGCCAGATTGCCCCGGCCAGGTAGTTGCCGCTCGCCGCGATGGCGACGGCAATGCCGCGCCGCTTGCGAAACCACAGCGAGATGTCGGCCAGCAACGGGCCAAAGAAGGCCGCCGTGCCCAGCCCGATGAACAGTTGCGCGCCCGACAGCAGCAGGATCGTCGGGCTGATCGACGCCAGCGCAAAGCCGATGCCCGAGACCGCCGCCGCCCCGGCCAGCGCCCGCGCCGCGCCGAACCGGTCCACCGCCCGCCCGATCAGCAGGTTGCCCAGCGCGAAACCGACCATCGTCAGCGTATAGGGCAGGCTCGCCTCGCCGCGCCCGCCGCCGAATTCGGCCTGCACCGCCGGCATCAGGACGATAATCGACCACATGCCGACATTGCCCACCGTGGCGATGGCCAGGGACAGGAACAGGCGGGTCCAGGAATAGCGGCTGTCGAGGATCTCGGTCATGCGCGGCAGCCTAGGGCCTGCCCCGCCGCCACGCCAGAGGCATTTTACAGGTTAAACGCCGGCCTGCAGACCCGCGACCAGATCCGGCAGCGCCGCCAGATCGCCCAGCACATGGTCGGGCCGCCCCCAGAGCCGGTCCATCGGCGCGCCATCGCGGTTCACCCAGGCGGCGACGAACCCGTATCCCGCCCCGGCGCAGGCGTCCCAGCCATTCGACGAGACGAACAGCACCTCGCCCGGGGTCAGGCCCATCTGCTGGCCGACCAGATCATAGACCGAGGCATGCGGCTTGAACACGCCGACGCTTTCGACCGACAGCAACGCCTCGAACACCCCCGATAGCCCCGCCGAACGCACCGCGCCGTCCAGCATCCCCATCGAGCCATTCGACAGGATCGCCAGCCGCTGGCCCATGCCCGCCAGCGCCTCCAGCATCGCCGGCACCTCGGCAAAGGCCGCCAGTTCCCAGTAGAGCGCCAGGAGGCGCGCACGCAGCGCCGGGTCGCTCAGCCCCGCCGCCTCCAGCGACCAGTCCAGCCCGTCCTGCGTCACCTGCCAGAAATCGACATGCCGCCCGGCCACCGCCCGCAGCCAGGTGTATTCCAGCTGCTTGCGCCGCCAGTTCGCGGCCAGCGCTGGCCAGAACGGCGCCCAGCCCTCGGCCCCTGGTTCCGCCGCCGCGATCCGCGCCGCCGCACCGACGTCAAAAAGCGTGCCATAGGCGTCGAACACACAAGCCTTGATCATCCCCTCGCCCTTTCATCTTGCCCCAAATACGCTGGGGGGTGAATTGCCGCAGGCAAGAGGGGGGCAACGCCCCCCTACCCCGCCGCCGCCCGCCCGGCGTTGCGCCCGGAGAACAGACAGCCCCCCAGGAACGTCCCCTCCAGAGCATTCACCCCGTGATAGCCGCCGCCACCGAAGCCCGCGCATTCGCCGGCCGCGAAAAGCCCGTCGATGCGATACCCCTCGGGATCCAGCACCCGCCCGTCCAGATCGGTGTGAATGCCGCCCAGCGTCTTGCGGGTCAGCACCGACAGCCGCACGCCGATCAGCGGGCCGTTCGCCGGGTCCAGGATCTTGTGCGGCCTGGCGGTGCGGATCAGCTTGTCGCCCAGATAACGCCGCGCGGCGCGGATCGCGGTGACCTGCGCGTCCTTGGCAAAGGGGTTGTCGATCTGCCCGTCGCGCGCGGCGATCTGCGCGTGCAGGCGGTCGGCGTCCAGCGGCGGGTCGCCCATCTCGGCGGCCAGCCGGTTCATGCCCGCGACCAGATCGTCCAGCGTCTCGGCAACCACGAAATCCTTGCCGTGCTGCTTGAAGGCCTCGACCGGGGCCGGGGCCTTGCCGCCCGCGCCCAGCCGCGCCTTCAGCACCGCGCCCCACCGCCCCGAGGTCAGGTCCGGGTTCTGCTCCGACCCCGACAGCGCGAATTCCTTCTTGATGATCGACTGGGTCAGGATGAACCAGGAATGCCCGTGCCCGGTCGACAGGATCCGCTTCAGCGTGCCCAGCGTGTCGAACCCGGGCAGGAACGGGGCCTCCATCCGTTCACCCAGCGCGTCGAACCACAGCGACGACGGTCCGGGCAGGATGCGGATGCCGTGGTCGGGCCAGATCGGATCCCAGTTCCTCAGCCCCTCGGTATAGTGCCACATCCGGTCGGTGTTGATCAGCTCGGCGCCGGCGGCCTCGGTCGCGTCGATCATCGCCCCGTCGACATGCGCCGGCACGCCACAGACCATCCGCCCGGGCGCGGGCCCCAGCCGGTCGACCGGCCAGGCGCGGCGCACGCGCTCCAGATCGCCGCCGATCCCGCCCGAGGTGACGATCACCGCCCCCGCCCGCACCCTGAACTGCCCGACCACCCCGCGCCCGGATTTCTGACCCCGCGCGACCGAGGTCGGCTCCAGCACCTCGCCCTCGACCCCGTCGATGCGCCCGGCGCTGCGGGTGATCGCGGTGACCCGGTGACGGAAGGCAAAGCGCAACAGTCCGGCGTCTTCGTGCCCGCGCGCGAGGCGGATGAACGGCGCCAGCACCCCCGGCCCGGTGCCCCAGGTGACATGAAAGCGCGGCACCGAATTGCCGTGACCATGCGCCATCGCGCCGCCCCGCTCGGCCCAGCCGACCACCGGGAACCAGCGCATGCCGATCCCGGCCAGCCAGGACCGCATCTCGCCCGCGGCAAAATCGACATAGGCGGCAGCAACCTGGCGCGGCCAATCGTCCTGCGGCCCCTCGAACTGCGCCGAGCCCATCCAGTCGGCCATCGCCAGCGCCCGGCTGTCGCGGATCTTCATCCGCCGCTGTTCGGGCGTGTCGACCATGAACAGACCGCCCAGCGACCAGAAGGCCTGACCGCCCAGGTTCTGCTCGCCCTCCTGGTCCAGCACCAGAACCGACAGCCCCCGCGCGGCGACCTCGCAGGCTGCGGTCAGCCCCGCCAGACCGGCGCCCACGACGACGACGTCGGCCTCGAACGCAGTGCCGTCGCTCATGTTGCCCTCCCTGACCACACGCCGGATACCCCCGGATGCTAGTCCGCGCCGGGGGGCATGCAAAGCCATTGTGGAAAAACTGTGGCGTAACAGCCCCGGTTTTGCAGCAATTGTTCCCGCGATGCTTGTCGGCAAAGGCGAAGCAAGCTAGCCTGCGCGACGAAACTGCCGCACCCGACCGATGCCCGGCCTGTTCGGGCTCAGCGGAAAGAGGCGATACGAACCTGCGGCTTAAGGCAGGCAAGAACGGCGAAGGACATGGCAGACCAGATTTTTCCGACGGCTTCTCTTCAGTCGAGGCGCCGGCAGTCGGCGGGGTTCGCGATGCGGGCTGCCACGGTTGCGTTGATCCTCCCGGCCCTGGTTGCCGGATGCTCGATGCCGCGCAGCGCGGCGCTTCAGGGCGAGATCCTGCAGGGCACCGATGCGGCCGATTCCGAAGTTCAGGTGATCGCCGTCGCGCGCGACACCCTGGACGAGCTGACCGCCTGGCCCGAGGCCCATCCCGAACGGCGCCATCACTGGACCAGCACCGG
Organism: Rhodobacter sp.; assembly: GCA_020637595.1. Lineage (GTDB taxonomy): Bacteria > Pseudomonadota > Alphaproteobacteria > Rhodobacterales > Rhodobacteraceae > Pararhodobacter. The sequence continues at coordinate 116,475 of JACKKE010000010.1, forward strand.
TGCCGCGCCGACGGCACGGACCATCCGGGCCGGTGACCAGCTGACCATCAACGTCTGGGACAGCCAGCCGGATTCGCTGCTGACCACCGGCGAGCAGCGCAACGTCTCGATGACCAACGTGCCGGTTTCGGCCAGCGGTCGCGTCTTTGTGCCCTATGTCGGCGAGGTGCGCGTTTCCGGCCTGACCGCCGAAAGCGCCCGGCGCGAGATCCAGAGCCTGATGGAACCCATCGTCCCGGACGGTCAGGTCCAGCTGGCGGTCACGCCCGGGTCGAACAACACCATCGACGTGGTCACCGGCGTGGCCCGTCCCGGACGGATCGAACTGCCGGAGATCAGCCCGACGATCCTCAGCGTCCTGGCCGAGGCCGGCGGCATCGCGCCGTCGCTTCGCAACCCGCTGGTGCGCCTGAACCGCGCCGGCGAGGCCTATGCGATCCCCTCGCGCGAACTGTTCGCCAACCCGGCAAACGACATCCAGTTGCGCGGCGGCGACCGGGTTCTGGTCGAGGAAGACAACCGGAGCTTCATCGCGCTCGGCGCGGCGGGCCGGCAGGAAGTCGTCTATTTCCAGCGCGAGGAAATCACCACGCTGGACGCCCTGTCGACGATCGGCGGTCTGTCGCAGAGCCGTGCCAACCTGAACGGCGTGATGGTGCTGCGCACCTACCCCGCCAGCATGGTCCGCGAAACCGGCCCCGCACCGCGGCAGGAGCAGGTGATCTTCACCTTCGACCTGACCTCGGCTGACGGGCTGTTCGCCGCGCAACGGTTCACTATCGAACCCGGCGACGTGGTGCTGGCGACCGAATCGCCGATGCCGCTGATCGCAGCGACGATGTCCACGCTGCGGGCTGGCGCCGCCACCTACAACGCCTTGAACTAAGTCGCGTTCCGGCGACGGATGGTCCGGTTCCTGCGCCCTTCGGGGCGCGGGACTGCTAGAACCTGCCGCCAGAACCCTTGCCCTTGCGCGCGAAGGGCCGCAGATACGCGACGATGACCCGGATCCTTTCGCCCTTTCGCCCCGCCCCCGACGCGCGCCTGCGCGTGGCCGGGCATTTCGGCGAATTGATGCAGGGGCGGCTGGGCCCCGATGGGCCGCTGGCGCTGGTCTCGCTGCCCTGCCCGGCCCTGTGGGTCGAACCGGGCGCGGTGGCCGATGCCGGACTGATCGGCCCGCGGCGACTGGCGGCGCTCTGCGCGGCGCTGGGACTGCCGGTGCCCGCCCGGCTGCCCGCCCTGCATGCGACGATGCCGCAAGGGGGCGGCGCGGGATCCTCGACCGCCGCTCTGGTGGCCGTGGCGCGGCTCATCGGCTTTGACGGCCCGCCCGAGGATCTGGCCCGCGCCTGTGTCGCCGCCGAGGGGGCAAGCGACCCGCTGATGTTCCCCGCCGCGCACCGCCTGCTGTTCGCCCCGCGCGAGGGACGGGTGCTGCGCGCCCTGCCCGCGCTGCCGGGTTTCACCGTGGTCGGCGGGTTCTGGGGGGATGAGCGGCGCACCGATCCCCAGGATCTGGATTTCCCCGATATCGCCGATCTGGTCGACCGCTGGTCACACCTCGCCACCCTGCCCGAGATGGCGGCACTGACCAGCGACTCTGCCCGCCGCACGCTGGCCCGTCGCGGCCCCTCGGACGACCCGACCGGGGCGCTGGCCCACGCCCTCGGGGCCGAGGGCTGGCTGATCGCCCATACCGGCAGCGCGCGCGGGCTGATCTTTACCCCGGAGCGCGTGCCCGCCGATGCCGAAGAGCGTCTGCGCGCCGCCGGGTTCCGCGGCGTGTTGCGCTTTGCCGGGGGCGGGGCATGAGTTTCGCGGGCGCGATGCTGATCGCGATGGTGATCGACGCGGCGATCGGCTGGCCCGACGCGCTGTTCCTGCGCATCGGCCATCCGGTGACCTGGCTGGGCCGGCTGATCGCCACGCTGGACGCCCGGCTGAATGGTGGCCGGGCGCGGCGCGCGGCGGGGGTGCTGACGGCCCTGGTCGTGATCGGACTGGCGGGCGGCATTGGCGCTGTGGCCTGGGCACTGCTGCCCGGGGGCTGGCCGGGCACGCTGATCGCCGGCGTGCTGGCCTGGCCGCTGGTCGCCGTGCGCTCGATGCACCAGCATGTCGCGGCGGTGGCGCGGCCCCTGGCCTCGGGCGATCTCGAGGGCGCGCGTCATGCCGTGTCGATGATCGTCGGCCGCGACCCCGCGCGCCTCGATGCCGCCGGCGTCGCCCGCGCCGCGACCGAGAGCCTGGCCGAGAACACCAGTGACGGGATCGTCGCGCCGCTCTTCTGGGGAGCGGTCGCGGGGCTGCCGGGGATCGCCGCCTACAAGGCGATCAATACGCTCGATTCAATGATCGGCCACCGCACCCCCCGGCACGAGGCCTTTGGCTGGGCCTCGGCGCGGATCGACGACGGGGTGAACCTGGCGCCCGCGCGGCTGAGCGGGCTGATCTTTGCGCTGGCCTCCCCGGCCCCGCGGGCGGCGCTGCGTTGCATGATGCGCGACGCGCGCCACCACCGCAGCCCCAACGCCGGCTGGCCCGAGGCGGCGATGGCTGGCGCGCTGGGGGTGCGGCTGTCGGGGCCGCGCGTCTATGGCGACCGCATCGCGCAGGAGCCCTGGGTCAACGACGGCGCGCCCGATCCGACAGCGGCCGACCTGAACCGCGCCCTTGCGCTCTACCGCCGGGCCATGCTTGGAGTGGCAGGGATACTGGCGGGTCTGGCGGTCTGGGGATGGTAACACGCGATCACGGCGGCAATCTGGAGGCCGCGCGCGCCGCGTTCGGCGGCGCGGACTGGATCGACCTGTCGACCGGCATCAACCGCCGCCCCTATCCGGTGCCCGCCCTGCCGCCGGAGGCCTGGACCGCCCTGCCGACCCGCGACGCGCTGGAGGCACTGATCGCCGCCGCCGCTGCGGCCTATGGCATCGCGCCAGAGGCCGTGCTGCCGCTGGCGGGCGCGCAGGCGGCGATCCAGTTGGTGCCGCGGCTGCGCGCGCCGGGCACGGCCCGGGTGCTGACGCCGACCTATAACGAACATGCGGGCGCCTTGAGCGATGCGGGATGGCGGGTGGAACCGGTGGCAACGCTGGACGCGCTGGCGGGCGCGGATCTGGCGGTCGTCGTGAACCCCAACAACCCCGATGGCCAGACGCATGACCCCGCCGCGCTGGTCGCCCTGTCGGCGCGCGTGGGCCTGTTGGTGGTGGACGAAAGTTTCGCCGACCCGCACCCCGCGCTGTCCGTCGCGGGGCGGGTCAGCGACCGGTTGCTGGTGCTGCGGTCCTTCGGCAAGTTCTATGGCCTCGCCGGCGTGCGGCTGGGCTTTGCGCTGGGCGGGCCGGGGGTGATCGGCGCGATGCGGGCGATGGCGGGGCCGTGGTCGGTCTCAGGCCCGGCGCTGGCGATTGGCGCTGCGGCGCTGCACGACACCGGCTGGCAGGAGGCCACCACCGCGCGGCTGACGCAGGACGCGGCGCGGCTCGATGCGCTGGCAGCCCGCGCCGGCTGGCGGCTGGTCGGCGGCACGGCGCTGTTTCGCACCTATGACACGCCCGACGCCGCCGAGGCGCAGACCCATCTGGCCCGCCACGCGATTTGGTCGCGACGGTTCCCTTACAGCGCCCGGTGGCTTAGGCTGGGCCTGCCCGATGGCGCCGAATGGGCGCGCGTCGAGACCGCAGTGCAGGAGGTTCCATGTCCGAGCAGAAAGTCGCCCTGATCACCGCCGCCGGCTCCGGCATGGGCGCGGCCTGCGCCAGACGGCTGGCGCGCGACGGCTGGAAGGTGGCAATCCTGTCGTCCTCGGGCAAGGGCGAGGCGCTGGCCGAAGAACTGGGCGGGATCGGCGTCACCGGCTCGAATCTGGTGAGTGCCGACCTGCAGCGGCTGGTCGATACGGCGATGGCGCGTTGGGGGCGGATCGACGCGCTGGTGAATTCGGCCGGGCATGGGCCGAAAGGCCCGCTGCTGGAGATCACCGACGAGCAATGGCACCACGCGATGGATGTGTTCCTGCTGAACGTGGTGCGCATCGTGCGGATGGTTACACCGATCATGCAGGCGCAGGGCAGCGGCGCGATCGTCAACATTTCCTCGGCCTGGGCGGGCGAGCCGTCGACGATGTTCACCACCTCGGGTGTGCTGCGCGCGGGGTTGTCGTCCTTCGGCAAGATGTTCGCGGATACCTATGCGGCCCAGGGGCTGCGGATGAACACCGTTCTGCCCGGCTGGATCGACAGCCTGCCGCAGACCCCCGAACGCGCCGCCTCGGTGCCGATGAAACGCTATGGCACCGCCGACGAGGTTGCGGCGGCGGTGGCCTGGCTGGTGTCGCCTGATGCGTCCTATGTCACCGGGCAGGCAATCCGCGTCGACGGCGGGTTGATGCGCGCGGTCTGAGCCGCCGCGACGACGCGGTTGCGCAACCGCGTGACGGACCTGCGCAGGGCCGTCCCCCGCCCCCGGAAAGGTCCGGCGCGTTAAGGCACCAGCACCAAGCTCGCCACCCGTCGCGCGCGAACAGCAACTGATCATCCGGTCGCCCGCCGCGCGTTCGGCCCGGCTGAGGACGCGGTCGCGGTGGTCGATCTCGCTGTCCAGAACCGCCACCTCGCAGGAGCCACAGAGCCCCTCGCGGCAGTCGCAGGCAACGTCGATCCCCGCCTCGATCGAGCAGGGTCGACCTGATACGGGCCTGCGAACGGCTCGAACCGGCAGCACGGTTGGACACCGGGCACCCCGAACGCATCTTGGTCGTTGCGGCTCCTCCCGTCGCCGGGCAAAACCGTTGCGCCCGCAACGTATAGCAGATCGCCGGACGCCGCATCGACACGTTCCGGCGTCGACGACGCGGCTCTCAACGCGGGAAAACAGTCTCGACGCAGCAGGTTCCGGTTGTCACAATGCCGCCCGGATCCGTCACCGCCGTTCAAGGAACCGAAGCCCCGATGCACCACGCCCCGATCCCCGAACTGTATGTATCGCCCGAGTCCGCCCAGCGCCTGAAGCTGGAGGCCGCATCCCTGCCTTCCTGGGATCTGTCGGCACGGCAGGTCTGCGATCTGGAATTGCTGATGAACGGCGGGTTCAACCCGCTCAAGGGTTTCCTGTCCGAGGCCGATTACGACCGGGTCGTGGACGAGATGCGATTGGCCGACGGCGCGCTGTGGCCGATGCCGATCACCCTGGATGTCACCGAGGCCTTTGCCGGCACCGTCGAGATCGGCGAGGACATCGCCCTGCGCGACGCCGAGGGGGTGATCCTGGCGACGATGACCGTCACCGACAAATGGACCCCCGACAAGACCCGCGAGGCCGAAAAGGTCTTTGGCGCCGACGACCTCGCCCACCCGGCCGTGCACTACCTGCGCCACGTCGCCGGCCCGGTTTATCTGGGCGGCCCGGTCACCGGCATCCAGCAGCCCGTGCACTATGATTTCCGCGCCCGCCGCGATACCCCGAACGAATTGCGCGCCCTGTTCCGCAAGCTGGGCTGGCGCAAGGTCGTCGCCTTCCAGACCCGCAACCCGCTGCACCGCGCGCATCAGGAACTGACCTTTCGCGCTGCCCGCGAAGCCGAGGCCAACCTGCTGATCCATCCCGTCGTCGGCATGACCAAGCCCGGCGATGTCGATCACTTCACCCGCGTGCGCTGCTACGAGGCGGTGCTCGACAAATATCCCCATGCGACCACCGCCATGAGCCTCCTGAACCTGGCGATGCGCATGGCCGGCCCGCGCGAGGCCGTCTGGCACGGCCTGATCCGCAAGAATCACGGTTGCACGCACATGATCATCGGCCGCGACCATGCCGGCCCGGGCAAGACCAGCAGCGGCGGCGAGTTCTACGGCCCCTATGACGCGCAGCACCTGTTCCGCCAGCACGAGGCCGAGATCGGCCTGCAGATGGTCGACTTCAAGCACATGGTCTATGTTCAGGAGCGCGCGCAATACGAACCCGCCGACGCGATCCCCGACAAGGACAGCGTGACGATCCTCAACATCTCGGGCACGGAACTGCGCCGGCGGCTGCGCGAAGGGCTCGAGATCCCCGAATGGTTCAGCTTCCCCGAAGTGGTGCAGGAACTGCGCCGCACGTCGCCGCCGCGCGCCAAGCAGGGCTTTACCGTGTTCTTCACCGGCCTTTCCGGCTCGGGCAAATCGACCATCGCCAACGCGCTGATGGTCAAGCTGATGGAGATGGGCGGCCGTCCGGTGACGCTGCTGGATGGCGATGTCGTGCGCAAGCACCTGTCGTCCGAGCTGGGATTCAGCAAGGAGCACCGCGACATCAACATCAAGCGTATCGGCTATGTCGCCTCCGAGATCACCAAGAACGGCGGTATCGCGCTGTGCGCCCCGATCGCACCCTATACCGCCACCCGCCGCATCGTCCGCGAGATGATCGAGGCCTATGGCGCCTTTGTCGAGGTCCATGTGGCGACCTCGGTCGAGGATTGCGAGAAACGCGACCGCAAGGGCCTGTATAAGCTGGCGCGCGCCGGCAAGATCAAGGAATTCACCGGCATCTCAGACCCTTACGAGACGCCCGAGAGCCCGGAACTGCGCCTCGATACCGAAGGGCTGGATGTGGATTACTGTGCTCAGCAGGTCATCCTCAAACTCGAAAGCATGGGGCTGATCGGCGGCGATACCTGACGGCAGGCGCATTTTTCAGGCTCGTATATTTTAAGCTTGAAGGATTAAGGCGACTCATCTAGCCTTCCTTGGATCGGGCGGCCGTTTGCGCCGTCACATAGGCCAAGGAATCGGACGATGCGCATTGCCTGTCTGGGAGGGGGGCCTGCCGGCCTCTATTTCGCGATCTCGATGAAACTGCGCGACCCCGCGCATGAGGTCGTCGTGTTCGAACGCAACAAGGCCAATGACACCTTTGGCTGGGGTGTCGTGCTGTCGGACGACGCGCTGGACAAGATGCAGCAGAACGACCCGAAATCGACCGAGGCGATCCGCAGCCATTTCGCCTACTGGGACGACATCGCAGTGATCCACAAGGGGCAGCGACTGGTCAGCGGCGGGCATGGCTTTGCCGGGATCGGTCGCAAGCAGATGCTGATCCTGCTACAGGAGCGCGCGCGCGAACTGGGCGTCGACATGCGCTTTCAGACCGAGTTCGACACCGCCGAGGACTTCAAGGCCGACTTTGACCTGGTGGTCGCCACCGATGGCATCAACTCGAAAACCCGGGCGCGCTATGCCGATGTGTTCAAGCCCGACATCGACGTGCGCAAGTGCAAGTTCGTCTGGCTGGGCACGCACCAGAAATTCGACGACGCCTTTACCTTTATCTTCGAGAAGACCGAGCACGGCTGGGTCTGGGCGCATGTCTATCAATTCGACGCCGACACCGCGACCTTCATCGTCGAATGCCTGCCCGAGACCTGGGACCGCTGGGGCTTCGAGACCATGTCCAAGGAAGAGACCGTCGAGACCTGCCGCAAGATCTTTGAACGGCATCTGGGCGGCCATGATCTGATGTCGAACGCCGCCCACCTGCGGGGTTCGGCGGTGTGGATGCAGTTCCCCCGCGTGATCTGCGAGACCTGGTATCACGACAACGTCGTCCTGATGGGCGACGCGGCGGCGACCGGGCATTTTTCGATCGGCTCGGGATCGCGGCTGGCGTTCGACAGCGCGATTGCGCTGGCCGATTTCCTGCATTCCGAACCGACGATGCAGGCCGCCTTTGAACGCTATCAGGAAGAACGCCGGCTGGAGGTGCTGCGCCTACAATCGGCGGCGCGCAACTCGCTCGAGTGGTTCGAAGAGGTCGAACGGTATCTGGACCTCGACCCGGTGCAGTTCACCTATTCGCTGCTGACCCGGTCGCAGCGCATCAGCCATGAGAACCTGCGCCTGCGCGACAAGGCCTGGCTCGAAGGTGCGGAACGCTGGTTCATGGACCACGCCGGCGCCTCCGCCGCCGCGCCGCTGCGCGCGCCGATGTTCGCGCCCTACCGGCTGCGCGACATGGTGCTGAAGAACCGCATCGTCGTGTCCCCGATGGCGCAATACAAGGCCGTCGACGGCTGCCCGACCGACTGGCACCTGATCCATTACGGCGAACGCGCCAAGGGCGGTGCGGGGCTGGTCTATACCGAAATGACCTGCGTCTCGCCCGAGGGGCGGATCACCCCGGGGTGCCCGGGCCTCTATGACCCGGCGCATGAGGCCGCGTGGAAACGCCTGACGGATTTCGTCCATGCCGAGACCGACGCCCGCATCTGCTGCCAGATCGGCCATTCCGGGCGCAAGGGCTCGACCCAGCTGGGCTGGGAGGCCATCGACGCGCCCTTGGATAGCGGCAACTGGGAGGTCGTCAGCGCCTCGGCCATTGCGTGGTCGCCGCGCAACGCCACCCCGCGCGCGATCACCCGCGCCGAGATGGACCAGATCCGCGACCAGTTCGTCGCCTCGGCGGACATGGCCGCACGGGCGGGTTTCGACATGATCGAGCTGCACGCGGCGCATGGCTATCTGCTGTCCGCCTTCCTGTCGCCGCTGTCGAACGCCCGCACCGATGAGTTCGGCGGCAGCCTGGAAAACCGCCTGCGCTGGCCGCTCGAGGTGTTCCGCGCCATGCGCGCGGTCTGGCCGGTGGAAAAGCCGATGTCGGTGCGTATCTCCGCCAATGACTGGGTGGGCGAGCGCGGCGTGACCCCCGCCGAGGCGGTCGAGATCGCGCAGGCCTTTCACGAGGCCGGCGCGGATATCATCGACGTTTCGGCCGGTCAGACCTCGACCGAGGCGCGGCCGATCTATGGGCGCATGTTCCAAACCCCGTTCAGCGACCGCATCCGCAACGAGACCGGCATCGCCACGATGGCGGTCGGCAACATCACCGAGGCCGATCACGCAAACTCGATCCTGATGGCCGGGCGCGCGGATCTGGTCGCGGTGGGTCGCCCGCATCTGACCGATCCCTACTGGACCCTGCACGAGGCCACCCGCGTCGGCGATCGCGCCGCGCCTGACTGGCCACTGCCGTATCTGAACGGGCGCGACCAGTCCTGGCGGCTGGCCGACCGCGAAGCCGAGGCCATCCGGGCATGAGCGGGCCGGGCATGAGCGGGCCGGGCATGAGCCGGCGGGTTCTGATCACCGGCGGCGGAACCGGCATCGGGCGCGCCATCGCCCGGGCCTTTGCCGCCCAGGGCGACGCGGTGACGATCACCGGCCGCCGCGAGGCGCCGCTGCTGGAAACCGCCGCAGGGCACGCAATGACGATCCGCACCGCCGATGCGACCTCGGAATCCGATATGGCCGCGCTCTTTGAGGCGCCCTTTGACGTGGTGATCGCCAATGCCGGCGGGGGGCATGCGGCCAAGGTCTCGGACCTGACGCTGGAGCAGTGGAACGCGACGCTGGCGGTGAACATGACCAGCACCTTCCTGACCTTCCGCGAGGCGCTGCGCGGGATGGGCAGCGGCGGGCGGCTGATCGCCATCGCCTCGACCGCGGCGCTGCAGGGGGGCGCGAACATCCCCGCCTATGCCGCCGCGAAACACGGGGTGCTGGGACTGGTGCGCTCGATCGCGCAGGACGTCGCGCCGCGCGGCATCACCTGCAACGCGATCTGCCCCGGCTTCGTCGATACCGAGATGGCCGAAAACGCGGTGGCCGGCGTAATGAAACGCTTCGACATCCCGCATGAAAAGGCGCTGAAGATGGTGGTCGGCGGCAACCCGATGCGCCGCCTGATTGCCCCGGAGGAGGTCGCTGCGACGGCGCTGTTCCTCGCTTCGGCGGGGGCCTCGTCGGTCAACGGCCACGCGCTCAGCGTCTCGGGGGGCGAGGTATGACGCCCGAACCCAGCCCCCGGGCATCCTCGCTGTCGAAATCGCGGCTGCGGCTGTGGCTGAAGCTGCTCAAGGCCAGCGGCCTGATCGAGGACGAGATCCGCCGCCGCCTGCGCGCCGAGTTCAACTGGACGCTGCCGCGGTTCGACGTGATGTCCGCCCTGGCCCGCAGCCCCGACGGGCTGAAGATGAGCGAGATCTCGCGCCTGTTGCGGGTGTCCAACGGCAACATCACCGGCATCGTCGACAAGCTGACCGAGGAGGGCCTCGCGCTGCGGGTCTCGGTGCCCGGCGACCGGCGCGCCAATCTGGTGCGGCTGACGCCGCGCGGCAAAGAGCTGTTTGCCGAGCACGCCGCCGTGCACGAGGCCTGGATCAACGAGATCCTGTCGGGCCTGAACGACGACGACATTGCCGGCATGATCCGCCGGCTGGACCACCTGACCGAAGCCCTGGACCACGAGGACTGACGATGCGCGCCGACACACGCCACTTCCTGTGCACGATCGAGGACGGCATTGCCACGCTGTCGCTGGACCGCCCCGACCGCAAGAACCCGCTGACCTTCGACAGCTATGCCGAACTGCGCGACTGGTTCCGCGAGCTGCATTACGACGACAGCGTCAAGGCGGTGATCTTTGCCCCGAACGGCGGCAACTTCAGCAGCGGCGGCGATGTGCATGACATCATCGGCCCGCTGACCCGGATGAGCATGAAGGAATTGCTGACCTTCACCCGGATGACCGGCGACCTGGTCAAGGCGATGCTGGGCTGCGGCACGCCGATCATCGCCGCCGTCGACGGGATCTGCGCGGGCGCCGGCGCGATCATCGCGATGGCCTCGGATCTGCGGGTGGCGACACCGGCGGCCAAGACCGCGTTCCTGTTCAACCGCGTGGGGCTGGCGGGCTGCGACATGGGCGCCTGCGCGATGCTGCCGCGAATCATCGGCCAGGGGCGCGCGGCGGAGCTGCTGTATCTGGGGCGCGCGATGTCGGCCGAGGAAGGGCTGGCCTGGGGGTTCTTCAACCGGGTGGTGCCGGCCGAGGGGCTGATGGACGCCGCGCGCGATTATGCCCGCCGCGTCGCCGAGGGGCCGGGATTCGCCAACATGATGACCAAGACGATGCTGGCGCAGGAATGGTCGATGAGCCTGGAGCAGGCGATCGAGGCCGAGGCGCAGGCGCAGGCGATCTGCATGCAGGGCCAGGATTTCCACCGCGCCTATGAGGCCTTCGTGGCGAAAGAGAAGCCTGTCTTCCAAGGTGACTAGGTCGCGGGGGCTGCCGCCCCCGCACCCCCGCCTCAAGGGGCGCACGCGCCCCCTGAGAACCCCCCGTGCGTATTTGAGGCAAGATGAAATGGCGGATCGCAGTTTTCTGGACTGGCCCTTTTTCGACGACCGGCATCGGCTGCTGGCCGATGAGGTCGAAGGATTTGCGGCGGGACTGTCGGTGGATCACCATGACACGGACGCTGCCTGCCGGGCGCTGGTCGCCGCACTGGGCGAGGCGGGGATCGCCGCGCATTCGGGCGCGCCGGATGGGCGGCTGGATGTGCGCAGCCTGTGCCTGATCCGCGAGACGCTGGCGCGCCATGACGGGCTGGCGGATTTCGCCTTTGCCATGCAGGGGCTGGGAACCGGGGCGATCTCGCTGTTCGGCTCGGACGCGCAGCGGGCGCATTGGCTGCCCCTGACGCGCGGCGGGAGGGCGATTTCGGCCTTTGCCCTGACCGAGCCGCAATCGGGGTCGGATGTCGCGAATTCGACGATGACCGCCACGCGCGACGGCGATCACTATGTCCTGAACGGCGAGAAGACCTGGATTTCCAACGGTGGCATCGCCGATGTCTATACGCTGTTCGCCCGCACCGGCGAGGCACCGGGGGCGCGGGGCCTGTCGTGTTTCATCGTCACGCCGGACCTGCCCGGGTTCGAGGTGGTCGAGCGGCTGGAGACGATCGCGCCGCATCCCTTGGCCACGCTGCGCTTCACCGACTGCCGGGTGCCGGCCGGGGCGATGATCGGCGCGCCGGGTCAGGGGTTCCGCATCGCCATGTCGGTGCTGGACGTGTTCCGGTCCTCGGTGGCGGCGGCGGCGCTGGGCTTTGCGCGGCGCGCGCTGGACGAGGCGCTGGAGCGGGTGACCAGCCGGCAGGTGCAGGGCGCGCCGCTGTTCGATCTGCAGATGGTGCAGGGGCATATCGCGGATATGGCTCTGGACGTCGATGCCGCGGCGCTGCTGGTCTACCGCGCCGCCTGGACCAAGGATTCCGGCGCGCCCCGCGTCACCCGCGAGGCGGCGATGGCCAAGCTCTTTGCCACCGATCAGGCGCAAGCGGTGATCGACCGCGCGGTGCAGCTGCACGGCGGTGACGGCGTGCGCCACGGCCAGACGGTCGAACGCCTTTACCGCGAAATCCGCGCGCTCAGGATCTATGAGGGCGCGTCGGATGTGCAACGTGTCGTAATCGCCCGCCAGACGCTGGCGGCCCATCAGGAGACCCGCGCATGATGTTCCCTTCGGCCCATGTCGACACATTTGCCCGTGACAACCTGCCCCCGGCCGAGCAGTGGCCGGATCTGTTGCTGGGCGGGTTCCCCTATCCCGAGCGGTTGAATGCGGCGGTCGAGATGACCGATGCGATGGTCGCCAAGGGGTTTGGCGATCGCACCGCGCTGATCGGCAACGGCCGGCGGCGGACCTACAAGGAACTGACCGACTGGACCAACAAGCTCGCCAATGCACTGGTCGACGATCTGGGGGTAAAGCCGGGCAACCGCGTCCTGATCCGGTCCGCGAACAACCCGGCGATGGTGGCCTGCTGGCTGGCGGCGACCAAGGCGGGCGCGGTGGTGGTCAACACGATGCCGATGCTGCGCGCCGGGGAACTGGCGAAATACGTCGACAAGGCCGAGATCAGCCACGCGCTGTGCGACACCCGGCTGATGGACGAGCTGGTCACCGTCGCCAAGGACAGCGCCTTTCTGCAAACCGTGGTCGGGTTCGACGGCACCTCGAACCATGATGCGGAACTGGACCGGCTGGCACTGGAAAAGCCCGTGCAGTTCAAGGCGGTCGACACCGCGCAGGATGACGTGGCGCTGATCGGCTTCACCTCGGGCTCGACCGGGAACCCCAAGGCGACGCTGCATTTCCACCGCGACCTGCTGATCATCGCCGACGGCTATGCGCGCGAGGTGCTGAACGTCCAGCCCGAGGATATCTTTGTCGGCTCGCCGCCGCTGGCCTTTACCTTCGGCCTCGGCGGGCTGGCGATCTTTCCCCTGCGCTTCGGGGCGGCGGCAACGCTGCTGGAGAACGCGACCCCGCCCAACATGATCGAGATCATCCAGAAATACCGCGCCACGGTGTGTTTCACCGCCCCCACCGCCTATCGCGTGATGCTGCGGGCGATGGAGGAGGGGGCGGACCTGTCCAGCCTGCGTGCCGCCGTGTCGGCGGGCGAAACGCTGCCGGCGCCGGTCTATGAGGACTGGCAGGCCAAGACCGGCAAGCCGATGCTGGACGGGATCGGCGCGACCGAGATGCTGCATATCTTCGTCACCAACCGCTTCAACGACCACCGCCCGGCCTGCACCGGCAAGCCGGTGACGGGCTATGAGGCCAAGGTGATCGGCGCCGACGGCAAGACCCTGCCGGCGGGCGAACCCGGGCGGCTGGCGGTGCGCGGGCCGACCGGCTGCCGCTATCTGCGCGGCGAGCGGCAGGACGAATACGTCCAGAACGGCTGGAACATCACCGGCGATGCCTTTGTGATGGACGCGCAGGGCTATTTCCACTTTGCCGCGCGCTCGGACGACATGATCATCTCGGCCGGCTATAACATCGCCGGCCCCGAGGTCGAGGCGGCGCTGCTGTCGCATCCGGCGGTGGCGGAATGCGCGGTGATCGGCATCCCGGACGACGAACGCGGCGCGATCGTGCAGGCACATGTGGTGCTGGGCGCCTCGGAGGTGCCGTCGGATGCGCTGGTCAAGCTGTTGCAGGCGCATGTCAAGGCGACTATTGCCCCCTATAAATACCCGCGCTCGATCGTCTTTGCCAAATCGCTGCCCAAGACCGAGAGCGGCAAGATCCAGCGGTTCCGGCTGCGCCCCGGCCCGTAAGCGCACAGAGTGGAGATCCCCATGAAACCACGCGTCATTCATCCCGAAGGCTGGGCGCCGGCGCTGGGCTATGCCAATGGCATGTTGATGCCCGACGGCACGCTGCACATCGGCGGCCAGATCGGCTGGAATGCCGACAAGGTCTTTGTCGCCCGCGATTTCGTCGGCCAGATGGAGCAGGTGCTGGAAAACATCGCGGCCATCGTCCGGGCGGCGGGCGGCGAGGTCGATGACATCGGCCGCCTGACCTGGTTCGTCAAGGACAAGGCCGAATACCTGGCCCATCAGCGCGCCATCGGCGAGGCCTATCGTCGGGTGTTCGGTCGGCATTTCCCGGCGATGTCGCTGCTGGTGGTCAAGGATCTGGTCGAGGACGAGGCCCTGGTCGAGATCGAGGCGACCGCCTTTATCGCCCGCTGATCGACTCGATTGCAGGACAACTGTGCGTGAGGCACCGACGGGAAATCGTCGGTGCCTCGGTCATTTCGCAGAAGACATGGGAAAAATTGTCGGCCACTGTGTGATCAAGTCACCGCAGCTGGGAAATCGCCCGTGCGAAGGACGTTTCAGCAACTGCCGAGAGTCGCCATGCCCCATGCCGCGCCCCAGCGTCGTTTCGCCGGATCCCCGGTCGCGCCCTCGCCGAACCGCGTGACCGCCCGCTGACCAGCCGTGCGCGCGAGGAGATGACCATGCACGTCGACCAGACCATCAATCCCGAACCGATCGCCGCGGAAACGCTGGAACAGGCGGTCCTGGACGCGGGCGGGGTTCTGAATTCGGGCGCCGAGGGGTCTGTCGCCTTCAGCTGGGACGGGCGTCCCCGGGCTTTCATCCTGCTGCGCACCGGCAAGATCACGGTCCGGTTCCGCACCCGCGAACGCACCGTGCCCTGGGCCGAATGCCGGGCGTCGGCCGGGCAGGACTGCATGCCAGTGACCGCCGCAATCCTGTCAGACCGCGAGATCGCCGTCCGCGCCACCTGCCGCGCACCCTCGACCTGGATCGAGCTGTCGCCCACCAGCCTGGTGCTGCTGGTTCATACCAACCCCGCCTTCCGCCGCGCCCTGTTCGCCCAGCACGCCCAGCGCCTGCCGACCTTCTTCGCGCGGATTTCCGGGGCGGATGCGCTCAGCTTTGACCGGCGACTGGCGGAGTGGCTGCTGGCAAAGGCTGGCGATGCCGAAATCCGGGCCACGCATCAGCAGATCGCCGCCGAACTGCTCACCGCGCGCGAGGTCGTCTCGCGCCACCTCAAGGTCTTTGCCGACCGCGACTGGATCGAGCAGGCCCGCGGGCGGATCACCGTCACCAACCCCGAGGCCCTGACCCGTCTGGTCCTCGATGCGGCCGAGCCCGAAACGCGCGACAGCGATAACCAATGACCGACGCCGGTCCGACGCCACGACACCGCGCCAAGGCGCGGATCATTGCCCCGGTCGCGGGCGATTTGCGGGTTGCGGGCTGGCTGTCAGTGGCCGCCGGCGCCCTGTGGCCCGTGCAGGCTGCGGTGATCGCCTGGGCCATCGACGGCTGGGCAACCGGCGAGCCGCCGATGACCCGTGCCATGCTGGCGGTCATCGTGGTGGTGCTGGCGGGTCTCATGCGGGCCGCGCTCGACCATCGCGCGGGCGGCCTACTGTTTCGCGCCGCTGACCGGACCATCGCCCGCGAACGCGCCGCCCTGATCCGCCGCGAAGCGCGGGCGCCGACGCGGGCGGGCTCGGCCTCGGTCGCCTCGCTGGTGGTGCAAAAGCTGCCGCTGCTGCAACCCTGGATCACCCGCTATCACGTCGCGATGACCAAGGTGTCGGTGCTGCCGCTTCTGCTGCTCGTGCTGGCCTTCAGCCAGTCCTGGGTGGTCGGGCTGACGCTCTTGGTCGCCGGGCCGCTGATCCCGGTGTTCATGGCGCTGGTCGGCATGGCGGCCGAGGATGCCTCGCGCCGGCAGATGGACGAGATCGGCACGATGAACGACATGCTGATGGACCGGCTGTCGGCGATGCTGGACATCCGCCTGCTGGGCGCCGTCGACCGCGCGACGCAGGATTTCGCGCAGCGCGCCGACACGCTGCGCACGCGGACGATGGCGGTGCTGCGCATTGCCTTCCTGTCCTCGACAGTGCTCGAACTCTTCTCGGCGCTGGGGGTGGCACTGGTCGCGGTCTTCGTCGGTTTCACCCTGCTGGGCGAGATCACCTTCGGCTCGTGGGGCACGCCCTTGACGCTGGGCGAGGGACTGTTCCTGCTGTTGATCGCGCCTGAGTTCTTCCAGCCGCTGCGCGACATGGCCGCGGCCTGGCACGACCGGGCGGCGGGGTATTCCGTCGTCGCCGAGCTGGACGCCCTGGACGCGGCCGAGCGCAGCGCGCTGATCGGTGCCGGGGACGCGGCCGCGCCGCTGCCCGGCCCGCTGTCGGTGCAGCTGCGCGGTGCGGTGGCGGCGCTGCCCGGGCAGACCGTCGCCCTGCCCGATCTGGATCTGCAGGCGGGCGAAACGCTGGCGCTGACCGGCCCCAGCGGTGTGGGCAAAAGCACCGCCCTGGCCGCCATCGCCGGGCTGGTGCCGCTGGCCGCCGGCGCGGTTGCGGTCTGCGGCAAGACGCTGGCCCCTGAGACCGCCGACGCCTGGCGCGCGCGCATCGCCTTCGTGCCGCAACGGCCGCATTTCCCCGACGCCACGCTGGCCGACTGGCTGGACCCGCGCCAGACCGGCGCCGATCCCTGGCCCGCGCTGCGGCGGGTCGAGGCCGATCGAATCGTCCAGCGCCTGCCCGACGGGCTGCAGACCCGGCTGGGCGAGACCGGCGGCGGGGTTTCCGGCGGCGAGGCGCGGCGGCTGATGCTGGCGCGCGCAGTGATGGCCGGGGGCGACCTGATCCTGGCCGACGAACCGACCGCCGATCTGGATGACCAGACCGCTGCGCGGATCATCGCCGCGCTGGGCCGACTGGCCGCCGAGGGCCGCGCGCTGATCGTCGCCACCCATGACCCGGCGCTGGCCGCGGCGATGCAGCGCCAGCAGGAGGTCGCGCCATGAGCCCGGTCCTGCGTGTGATCCGCCTGCTGCTGGGCGCGGCCCCCTGGGCGATGGCCCGGGGCGCGGTGCTGTCGGTCGTCGTCCTGCTGATGGGCGCGGCGCTGCTGGGTCTGTCTGGGTGGTTCATCACCGCGACGGGGATGGCGGGGCTGGCCGGGATCGGCATCGCGTTTGACGTGTTCCGCCCCTCGGCCGGGGTGCGGTTCCTGGCGCTGGGGCGCACCGCCGCGCGCTATGGCGAACGGCTGCTGACCCATGACGCGACGTTGCGCGCACTGGCCGCCCTGCGCGTGGCCTTGCTGCGCGAACAGGCACGGCACGACGCGCGCGCCCTGGCCCGGCTGCGCAGCGAAGGCAGCCTGACGCGGATCGTTTCCGACGTCGATGCGCTGGACGGGCTGGTGTTACGGCTGGTGCTGCCAGCTGCGGCGGGCCTGGTCACCCATCTGCTGGTCTTCGCGATGCTGTGGTGGCTGGTCGGTCCGCTGGTGGCGGCGGTGATCCTGCTGGGCACCCTGCCGCTGGCGATGCTGATCCTGCTGCGGCTGGCGCGGCGCGGGCTGCGCCCGTCGGACAGCGCCGAGGCCAAGAGCCAGCACCTGCGCCGCGGCGTCATCGACATGATCCGCGACCGCGAGGCGCTGATCCTCGCCGGGCGGCTGCCGGGCCAGGAGGACCGCCTGCTGGCCACCGACGCCGAGGCCCGCCATGCCGCCGGCGCGCTGGACCGGGCCGAGCGCGACGCGGGGTTGGCGCTGGCGGTGCTGGTCACGCTGGTCGCGGCGGCGGCGCTGCTGGCCGGCGGCTGGCTGCTGGCGCAGGGCCGCATCGACCCGGCGCAGGCGGCCATCGGCCTCTTCGTTGCGCTGGCACTGGCGGAAACCCTGCTGCCCCTGCGTCGTGGTGTGTCCGAGCTGGGCCGGATGATCGGCGCGGCGGGGCGCGTCGCGCCCGACCCGCAGGCCCCGCGGCAAATCGGCACCGAAACCGGCACCGAAACCGCGCCACTGCTGCGCATCGACACCCCGGCCCTGTCGCTGACCCTCACCCCCGGCGAGGCGGTGGCGCTGACCGGCCCCTCGGGCGTTGGCAAGACCACGCTGCTCATGCAGATCGCCGGGCTGGCCGATGGCGCAGGGATCACCGTCGCCGGTATCGCTCCGCGGAACTGGGATGAGGGGGCGTTTCGTGACAGGGTCACGTTGCTTCCGCAACGGTCGGCCCTGATTGCCGGCACCATCCGCGACAACCTGACGCTGGCCGGTTCCGCCCCGGATGACGACCTCTGGCAGGCGCTCGACGCCGTCGCCCTGGCCGAGGCGATCCGCGAGCGCGGCGGGCTGGACAGCCGGCTGGGAGAAGGCGGCGCGGGGCTGTCCGGCGGGCAGGCGCGGCGGCTTGCCTTGGCCCGCACGATCTTGAAAAAGCCCGATCTTCTCCTTCTGGATGAACCGACCGAAGGGCTGGACACCGAAACCGCAGCCGCCGTTCTGGACGGTTTGCGGCGGGCGCTTCCGCAGGCGGCGATCCTTGCCGCGCTGCATCGTGGCTCGGAAAATACGCTTTTCAGTCGAGTATTTTCTCTTTCCCGCTAGTTTGGTGACGATATCACCGATCTTTCGTGGACACCGCGGTATGCAGCCTCAGTCGTGCCATGCCGCCCGAGTCGTCGGGCGTGCCTCCGGCACACGGGAACTGAGGAGAAGGACATGGAGTTCGATATCGTCGAGCTGTCGCGCCTGCAATTTGCGATGACAGCCCTGTATCACTTCCTCTTCGTGCCGCTGACGCTGGGTCTGTCGATCCTGGTCGCGATCATGGAGACCGTCTATGTCATGACGGGCCGGCCGATCTGGCGGCAGATGACGAAATTCTGGGGCACGCTGTTCGGGATCAACTTTGTCCTGGGCGTGGCGACCGGCATCACGATGGAATTCCAGTTCGGCATGAACTGGAGCTATTACAGCCATTATGTCGGCGACATCTTCGGCGCGCCCCTGGCGATCGAGGGCCTGATGGCCTTCTTCCTGGAAGCGACCTTTGTCGGGCTGTTCTTCTTCGGCTGGGACAAGCTGAGCCGCGTCCAGCACCTGGTGGTGGCCTGGCTGGTGGCGCTGGGGTCGAACTTCTCGGCGCTGTGGATCCTGATCGCCAACGGCTGGATGCAGAACCCGGTCGGCGCGGAATTCAACCCCGACACCATGCGCATGGAAATGACCTCGTTCTTTGACGTTCTGTTCAACGAGGTGGCGCAGGCGAAATTCGTGCACACCGTCTCGGCGGGCTATGTCACGGCCTCGGTCTTCGTGCTGGGCGTCTCGGCCTGGTATCTGCTGAAGGGCCGCCACATCGAACTGGCGCGCCGGTCGATCACCATCGCTGCCTCGTTCGGCCTGGCCTCGGCGCTGTCGGTGGTCGTTCTGGGGGACGAAAGCGGCTATTCGGCCAGCCACACCCAGCGGATGAAACTGGCCGCGATCGAGGCGATGTGGGAAACCCACCCCGCCCCCGCGCCCTTCACCGCGATCGGCTTTCCTGATCTGGAAGCGCGCGAGACCCACTACGCCGTCGAGATCCCGTGGGTCATGGGCCTGATCGGCACGCGCTCGCTGACGCATGAAATCCCCGGCATCAACGATCTGGTGGACGAGGCCGACCAGCTGATCCGCAGCGGCATCATCGCCTATGACGCGCTGATGACGATCCGCGAGCAGCGCGACCAGACCCCGCCCGAGGTCCGCGCGACCTTCGAGGAGCATTCGGGCGATCTGGGCTATGCCTTCCTGCTGCTGCGCTACATGGACGACCCGCGTCTGGCGACCGACGAGCAGATCGCGCAGGCCGCGGCCGACACGATCCCCGGCGTCGCCCCGCTGTTCTGGGCCTTCCGCATCATGGTCGGGCTGGGCTTTGGCTTCATCGGTGTGATGCTCTACTTCTTCTACCGCTCGTCCTTCCGCGGGCAGAGCTATCCGCGCTGGGCGCTCTATGCAGCCGTCGCGATCATCCCGGCGCCTTGGATCGCCGCGGAACTGGGCTGGTTCGTGGCCGAGTTCGGCCGTCAACCCTGGACCGTCGACGGTGTCCTGCCGACCGCGCTGTCGGTCAGCCACCTGTCGGTGCAGGATCTGCTGCTGACGCTGGCGGGCTTCGTGACCTTCTACACGATCCTGTTCATCGTCGAGATGGGCCTGATGGTGAAATACGTCCGCAAGGGCCCGTTCCAGGACGTCGAGGAAACCGAGGCCTGGGAAGCACGCCATGAACACCGGCTGCGCACCCATGACGGCAAAGGGCCGTTCGCCCCGGCCGGCGCCCGTGCCGCCTCGGCGGTGGACCCGGCCTTCTCCGGCAAAAACGCCACGCCTGCGGAGTAACAGACATGATCCTCTTTGAACTGATCCCCTATGACGTGTTGCGCGTCATCTGGTGGCTGCTGCTCGGGGTTCTCCTGATCGGCTTTGCGCTGACCGACGGTTTCGACATGGGGGTTGGCGCCCTCCTGCCCTTCGTCGGCAAGACCGACGTGGAACGCCGCGTCGCCATCAACACCGTCGGCCCCGTGTGGGAAGGCAACCAGGTGTGGTTCATCCTTGGCGGGGGCGCGATCTTTGCGGCCTGGCCACCGCTCTACGCGGTCAGCTTCTCGGGCTTCTATCTGGCGATGTTCGTGGTGCTGGCGGCGCTGATCCTGCGTCCTGTCGGCTTCAAGTATCGCTCGAAGCGCGACAGCCAGGCGTGGCGCAACGGCTGGGACTGGGCGCTGTTCGTCGGCGGCGCGGTGCCGGCGCTGATCTTCGGCGTGGCGGTGGGCAACGTCCTGCAGGGCGTGCCGTTCGAACTGACCCCGGACCTGTTCTCGCGCTATGAGGGCAGCTATTACGGCAAGTTCTTCGGCCTCTTGAACCCCTTCGCGCTGCTCGTTGGCGTGGTCTCGCTGGCGATGCTGCTGACCCACGGCGCGGCCTGGCTGTCGCTCAAGGCCGAGGGTCCGGTCGCCCAGCGCGCCCGTGCCATCGGCACCGTCACCGGGCTGATCACCATCGCCGGCTTCGTGCTGGCGGGGCTGTGGCTGGCATTCGGCGTCCAGGGTTACGCGATCGTCGGCGATGTCGTCACCGACGGCCCGTCGAACCCGCTCTACTCGGAAGTCGTGCGCACCGGGTCGTGGCTCTCGGCCTATGCCGCGCGTCCGTGGATCATCCTCGGCCCGGCGCTGGGGCTGCTCGGCATGGCGATGGCGGTGATGGGACTGCGCGCGGGGCGCGAGGTCTCGACGCTGCTCTGGTCGAAACTGGGCATCTTCGGCGCGATCTCGACGGTCGGTCTGACGATGTTCCCGTTCATCCTGCCGTCCTCGCTCGATCCGCGCTCGTCGCTGACCGTGTGGGACAGCTCGTCCTCGCATCAGACGCTGTTCATCATGCTGGTGGTCACGGTGATCTTCATGCCGCTGATCCTCGCCTATACCGCCTGGGTCTATAAGGTGCTGTGGGGCAAGGTGACCGAGGCCGACGTGACCGACAACTCGCACTCCGTCTACTGAGAAAGGAAGAAGCGCATGTGGTATTTCGCCTGGCTTCTCGGCCTGCCTCTCGCTGCCATCTTCGCCGTCCTGAACGCCATGTGGCTGGAGATGCAACGCGACCGCAAACTGGCCGACGAGGATGACGACGGCCAACCCGCTGTCGTCGCCGAATAACCCGAACCCAAGACCGCAGACGGGGCGCGGTTCACCCGCGCCCCGCATCGTTCCCAGACCTTCCCGGAGTCCACTCATGGATCGCAGACAGTTCCTGTCGCTGGCCGTGGCCGGCGGCGGCGCCGCAGCCTTGACCTCGGTCGCCACCCCCGCCCGCACCGCGCCCGTTCGCACCAACGCCCGCATCGTCATCATCGGCGCCGGCGCCGCCGGCACCGCGCTGGCCAACCGGCTGGTGCGCCGCCTCGAAGGCGCGCAGATCACCCTGATCGACCCGCGCCGGAACCACCTCTATCAACCCGGCCTGACGCTGGTCGCGACCGGGCTCAAGCCCGCCGACTATGTCCTGTCGAACACCGCCGACTGGCTGCCCTCGGGCGTGACCTGGCTGGCCGACCGCGTCGCCGCCGTCGACCCCGAGGCCAAGACCGTCGCCACCGAGGGCGGCGAAACGCTGGCCTATGACTGGCTGGTCGTCGCCCCGGGCCTGACGCTGGACCATGACGCGATCGAGGGCTTCAGCCTGGATCTGGTCGGCCAGAACGGTATCGGCGCGCTCTATGCCGGGCCGGAATACGCCGCGCGCACCTGGCAGGCCGCCAGCCGCTTCACCGAGGAAGGCGGCACCGGGATCTTCACCCGCCCCGCAACCGAGATGAAATGCGCGGGCGCGCCGCTGAAGCACACCTTCCTGATCGACGACATCGCCCGCCGCGCCGGCAACGCCGGGCGGATGAACATGGTCTATGCCGCGCCCCAGCGGTCGCTGTTCGGCGTGCCGATCGTGTCGGAAAAGGTGCGGATGCTGTTCGGCGACCGCGGTATCACCCCGGTCTATGAACGCACCCTGACCGCCATCGAACCCGGCGCCAAGCGCGCGACCTTTGCCACCGCCGACGGCACCGAGGTGCTGGATTACGATTACATCCACGTCATCCCGCCGCAGCGCGCGCCCGAGTTCGTGCGCCAGTCGGGGCTGAGCTGGGCCGACCGCTGGACCGATCAGGGCTGGGTCGAATGCGACATGCAAACCCTGCGCCACCTGCGTTACCCCGACATCTTCGCCCTGGGCGACGTCGCCGGCGTGCCGAAGGGCAAGACCGCGGCCTCGGTCAAGTGGCAGGTGCCGGTGGTCGAGGACCATCTGGTCGCCGGGATCGAGGGCCGCGAAGGCACCGAGACCTATGACGGCTATACCTCGTGCCCGCTGATCACCCGCATCGGCCGCGCCATGCTGGTCGAGTTCGATTACAACAACAACCTGACCCCGTCCTTCCCCGGCATCATCGCGCCGCTGGAAGAACTGTGGATCAGCTGGCTGATGAAGGAGGTCGCGCTGAAGGCGACGTATAACGCCATGCTGCGCGGCCGGGCCTGAGGAGGACATCCCATGAAGCAACTGACGCTGGAAACCCTGATCGCGGTGTTCGAGGAAATCTTTGGCCGTGGTCTGTTCTGGGCAATGGTGATCACCGCGGTGGTGGTCACGCTGGCTTATTTCTATGTCCTGATCCGCGATCGTTCGGTCAGCTGGAAGAAATTCCTGCTGGCACAGCTCAGCATGCCCTTTGGCGCCGTGGCGGCCGTGGCCTTTGTGCTGGCCATGACCCATTCGCATGTGTCAGACATCGGCGGACCGATCGACGTGATCGTGTTCCTCGGCGTGGCCGCGATGGGCGCGGTCGGGGCTGCGATCCTAGTCTATACGCTGGAATCGCTGCTCGGCAGCAAAAGGACGACAAATCGTGACCTCGACTGACCCAACCCCCGCCCGGCCGCCCCAGCGCCTCGAACATTTCCCGATCAGCTTCTTTGGCGTGACGATGGGGCTTTTCGGGCTGGCGCTGGCGCTCAGGTCCGGCGGTTTTGCCACCGCAGCCCAGGGCGCCGGCTGGGTCGGACTGGCGATGATGGTGTTCCTGGGCGCGATGTTCGCGCTCAAGGCCATCCGCCATCCGGCCGCGCTCAAGGCCGAGTGGATGCACCCGGTGAGGCTGGCGTTCTTTCCGGCCACCTCGATCTCGCTGCTGTTGTTCGCGACCTTCCTGCGCGACTCGATGCCCGATGTCGCACAGGTGTTCTGGGTGATCGGCGCCGCGGCGCACGCGATCCTGACGCTGGTCGTGGTGACGGCCTGGATCTCGCACCGCGCCTTTGGTCCCGGGCAATTGTCGCCCGCCTGGTTCATCCCGGCGGTCGGCAACGTGATCGTGCCGCTGGCCGGCGTGCCGCTGGGCCATGTCGAAATCAGCTGGTTCTTCTTTTCGGTCGGCCTGATCTTCTGGATCGTGCTGCTGACCCTGGTGTTCAACAGGCTGATCTTTCACGATCCGCTGCCCGGCAAGCTGAAGCCGACTCTGGTGATCCTGATTGCACCACCCGCCGTGGCCTTTCTGGCCTGGCTGCAGCTGGCCGGCGGCCAGATCGACGCGCCGGCGCGGATCTTTCTGAACCTCGGGTATTTCTTTACCGCGCTGGTGGCGCTGCAGGTGCCCGGCCTGCTGCGGCTGCCCTTTGCGCTGTCGTTCTGGGCACTGTCGTTCCCGCTCGCCGCGATCACCACCGCCAGTTTCAAGTTCGCGGGGCTCAGCGGTTCGGCCTTCCACCAGGGGCTGGGATATGTGCTGCTGGCGCTGCTGGTGATCACCATCGCCGCGCTGATCGTCCGCACGATCCGCGCCGCCATCGCCGGCGAGATCTGCCAGCCCGAATAACCGGCGCGCGCCGCCTCACCCGCGGCGCGCGAGGCCCTGCGACTCTGTTGCACACCTGACCGGCGTCCAATGTGATGTCTGAGTTGCGGGATTATGCTAGAGCACACCCCGGAAGGCCCCTGACACGACAACGGCAGACCGATGACCACACCCCGGAGCGACACCCCCGCCGATACCGACTGGATGGACCGCTTCGAAGGGCTCCAGCGCCTGCCCGAGGCGATCCGCGCCGATCTGGTCACGGGCAGCCGGATCATCTCGGTCCCGGCCGGCACGCAGGTGTTCCAGCCCGGCCAGTCTGCCGACAACCTGCTGCTGCTGCTGGACGGCACGGTGCGGGTGCAGCAGAAATCCGAAACCGGCCGCGAGGTGTTGCTGTATCGCGTCCACGCCGGGGAAAGCTGCGTGCTGACCACCGCCTGCATGCTGGCCTTCGAGAAATACTCGGCCGATGGCATCGCGGAAACCGACGTCACCGCCGTTGCGATCCCGCGTGCGACCTTCGACGATCTGGTAACCCGCTCGCCGGTGTTCCGCGAATTCGTGTTCACCGCCTATTCGCGCCGCATCACCGACCTGTTCACCCTGATCGACGATATCGTGTTCCAGCGGATGGATGTCCGGCTGGCCTCGCGGCTGCTGGAACTGGCCGACGACCACGACACCGTGCACGCGACCCATGCCGTGCTGGCCAGCGAACTGGGCACCGCGCGCGAGGTCATCTCGCGCACGCTGACCGATTTTCACCGCCGCGGTTGGGTGGAACAGTCGCGCGGCCAGGTGCGCCTGACCGGGCGGGCCGGGTTGGAACGGCTGGTGCGTTCGACCGGGGATCGCTGAACAGCGCAGCGCGGACCCACGGTCACCCGCAGATCCGCGCCCGGGTTTTGTGCGCGCAATCAGTCGACCGTCGCGCCCTCGTCGTCGCGCCGCATCCGCGAGCGCAGCGCCTTGCCGACGATGATCGGCATCAGGAACCCGACCACCGCCACGGTCCAGAGGCCAATCGCCAAGGGCGAGCCGAGCAGCGTCCACCAGTCGCCGTTCGAGATGGTGATCGCCCGGCGCAGGTTGTTTTCCATCGTGTTGCCCAAGAGCGTGCCCAGGATGATCGGCACCAGCGGCACGTCGAGCTTGCGCAGCACCCAGCCCAGCACCCCGAAACCGATCATCAGCAACAGGTCAAAGCTGGAGCCCGAGATCCCGTAGATCCCGACAAAGCTGACCATCGCGACAAAGGGCATCAGGATGCGCGGCGGCACCATCAGCACCCGGGTAAAGATGCCAACCATCGGAATGTTCAGCGCCAGCAGCACGAAGTTGGCGATGAACAGCGCAGCGATCAGGCCCCAGACCACATCAGGGTTTTGCGCGAACAGCAGCGGACCGGGGGTGATGTTCAGGGACAGCAGCACCGCCAGCAGCACCGCCGTGGTGCCCGAACCCGGAACCCCCAGCGCCAGCATCGGCACCAGCGCACCGCCAGCGGCGGCGTTGTTGCCGGCCTCGGGCGCCGCGACGCCGCGCGGATCGCCGGTGCCAAAGGTGCCCTTGCGGTCGACCAGCTTCTTTTCCAGCGCATAGGACAGGAACGACCCCAGCGAGGCGCCGGCCCCCGGCAGCACGCCGGCGACAAAGCCGACCAGCGACGAGCGCAGCATGGTGGGCGCGGTTTCCTTGAGCATCTTCGCCGGCGGCGTCACGCGGCCGATCTTGATCTTTTCGCTGTCGGCGCTGGCCGCGCCGTGGCGGTTCTCCAGGAAGATGAACACCTCGGACAGAGCGAACAGGCCGACGATGGCCACCAGGAAGTCGATGCCGTCATAGAGGTGCACCTCGCCGAAGGTCAGGCGCGGCACGCCGGTCTGGGTATCGACGCCGATCACCGCCAGCCCCAGCCCCAGCATCGCCGCAAACGCCGCCTTGGCCTGGTTCGACGACGAGACCCCGCCCAGCGTGGCGAAGGCCAGCGCGAAGAGGGCGAAATACTCGGCCGGTCCGAACAGCAGCGCAAAGCGCACGAGTTGCGGCGCCAGCAGGATCAGGCCCCAGGTGGCAATGAACGCGCCAACAAAGGACGCGACGCCCGACAGGGACAGCGCCTCGCCGGCAAGGCCCTTCTTGGCCATCGGATAGCCGTCGAGGCAGGTCATCATCGCCGGTTCGTCGCCGGGGATGTTGAGCAGGATCGAGCTGATCCGCCCGCCATACATCGCCCCGTAATAGACCGAGGTCAGCAGGATCAGCGAGGCGGTCGGGCCCAGCCCCAGGCTGAAGGCCAGCGGAATCAGGATGGCGACGCCGTTCGACGGGCCGAGGCCGGGCAGCGCGCCCATGATCGTGCCCAGAAAACAGCCGAGAAGCGCCAGAAGAAGGTTCTGCCAGGTCAGCGCAATGGCGAAACCGTCGGCAAGCGAGCTGAAGATATCCATGTCGGGTGCCTCGTCAGAAACCGAAGGGGCCGCGGGCCAGCGACAGGCCGAACAGCAGATGGAAGACGACGTAGATGCAGAGCGAGATACCGATGCCGATCAGCACCGACTGCAGCGCCGGGCTGCCCAGCCGCCAGCTGAGATAGGCGGCGGCCAGCGCGGTGGCGGCTACGAAACCGACCTCGGGCAGGAATTCGGCATAGAGGATCATCACCACCACCGCCGCGCCGATCTCGACGATCCGGCCCAGCGCCGGCCATTGCGGTTCGGCGTCAGGGCGCAGCAGGATCACCAGCGACGACAGCGCCAGAATGCCGGCAACGATCAGCGGAAAGGCCTTTGGCCCGACGGTGTCCGACAGAAAGCTTTCCTGGATCTGCAAGGTTGCCCAGGCATAGAAGATTGCCAGCGCGAGGCCGACGGCCCCGAAGATGCGGTCGCTCATGTCCCTCTCCTCCCATGAAAAAAGGCCGGGCGGTGCGCGCCGCCCGGCCCGGTCGTGCCGGTTACTGGATGATGCCGATGTCGCGGGAAATCTGCTGGATCTGCGCAACCGAGTTCGCCACGAACTCCTGGAACGCCGCGCCCTGCAGGTTCAGCGGCGCCAGACCGTTGTCGACCATCACCTGCTGCCATTCGGGCGTGGCATAGAGATCGCCGATCATCTGCACCCAGGCGTCATAGGCCTCGTCCGACATGTGGCCCGGAGCATAGAAGCCGCGCCAGTTCGCACCGATTGCATCGACGCCCTGCTCGCGGGCGGTCGGATACTGGGCGAAATCGCCGGCCAGACGTTCCGGCGCCAGCACCGCGATCACCCGGATATCGCCCGAATCGACAAAGCCGCGCGCCTCGCTGAGGTCGCCGGTAAAGGCCTGGACCGAGCCGGCCAGCAGCTGCGTCACCGCCTCGCCGCCGCCATCGAAGGCGATGTAGCGAACCGCCCGCACGTCGTCGATGCCAAACGCGGACGCCGCGATCAGCACCTTCAGGTGGTCCCAGCCACCGACCGCCGAACCGCCGGCCACGGCCACGGTTTCCGGGTGGTCGCGCATCTGCGTCAGCAGCTCGGGCAGGGTCTGGATCGGGCTGTTCGCGGCGACCGCGATCACGCCGTAATCCGCGCCGATCGAGGCAACCCAGCGCACCTGGTCCATCGTGTTGCCCGGGAAGGCGCCCTGCGCCAGCCGGGTCGCGGTGGCCGACGAGGCAGCGACAATCAGGTCATTGTTGTCGTTGCGCTCGTTCACCACCTGGGCAAAGGCCACGCCGCCACCGCCGCCGGCCAGGTTCGACACCTGCATCGTGGCGTGGATCATGCCCAGCTCCTGCAGCATCCGGCCCACCTGACGGCAGGTGAAGTCCCAGCCGCCGCCCGGGTTTGCCGGGGCGATGCATTCGGGGTTGGCGGGGGTAAAGCCCTGCGCCAGGGCGGGGGCGGCCACCAGGCCAAGGCCCATCGCGGTCACCGCCGCGCGGATCATCTTCATCGTCATGAGTCTCTCCTCCTTCGCCGGTCCGGCCGATCGTTCGCGGCGCGGACTCGCCCCCGGCAGATACCCGTTGAACCTGTCAGCAAACTGTCAGA
Source organism: Rhodobacter sp. (assembly GCA_020637595.1). Classification (GTDB taxonomy): domain Bacteria; phylum Pseudomonadota; class Alphaproteobacteria; order Rhodobacterales; family Rhodobacteraceae; genus Pararhodobacter. Next base: position 144,912 of record JACKKE010000010.1, read on the forward strand.
AACTCCCGGACAGGGGCGTGAGGGGGAGGAAATGCGCGTTCTCTTGGTCGAAGACGCCCAGGATCTCGCGGATGCCACGCAGGCCCGGTTCCGGCAAAGCGGCATCGCCTGCGACCTTGCCGCGACGGTCGCGGACGCGCGCGACTACCTGTCGGTGCAACGCTATGATGCGGTGATCCTCGACATCAACCTGCCCGACGGGACGGGCACCGAGCTGCTGCGCGACATGCGCACTCAGGGGCACAGCGCGCCGGTGATGATGCTGACCGCGCAGTTTTCCGTCGATGACAAGCTGTCGGCGTTCAGCCTCGGCGCCGACGACTATCTGGTCAAACCCTTCGACCACCGCGAGCTGGAGGCCCGCCTGCACGTCCTGCGCCGGCGCGAGGCCCCGGACCGTTCGGGCGAGATCACGCTGGGCGCGCTGGCCTTCAATCCGACCGCCGGCACCGCCTCGGTCGGCGGGCAGCGGCTGGACCTGACGCGGCGCGAATTCTCGCTTCTGGGCACGCTGCTGCGCGGGCGCGAACAGGTGTTTTCCAAGGAACGCCTGATCGAGGATCTCTACGCCTTCGACGACGCCGATGTCGGCGTCAACGCGATCGAACTCTACGTTGCGCGACTGCGCAAGAAGCTGGCGGGCAGCGGCGTGGCGATCCGCACCCTGCGCGGCCTCGGCTATCGGCTGGACCATGAGTGAGGCCCCCCCGGGACGCGCCGCCTCGCTGTCGCTGACGGCGCGCCTGGCGCTGGGGATCACGGCGCTGTTGCTGGTTGGCGGCGTCACCCTGGCCATCGCTGCCTTTGCCTATGGCCGCACCGCCGCGCGCGAGGCCTTCGACCGGCTGCTGGTCGGCGCAGCGAATGACATCGCCTCGACCGTCTCGGTGGAGAACGGCCGGATCGTCGTCGACCTGCCGGTTTCGGCGTTTCAGCTTCTGGCCCTCGCCGCCGACGACCGCATCGCCTATCAGGTCCGCGACATCGACGGCAGTGTGCTGACCGGCCACACCGACCTGCCACAACCGCCCCGTGACGCGCAGTTCTATGACGCGGACTTTCGCGGCGAGCCCGCGCGATACCTGCGTGTGACCCGCCGCTTTGCCGAGCGGGCCGTTTCGGGCGGGGTGGATGTGATCGTCGGCCAGACCCTGCGCGCACGAACCGAGCTGGCCTATGACATCACCCGCAAGGCCCTGTATGGGCTGGCGATCGGTGGCATCGCCATGCTGGCGCTGGCGGTGGTCGTCGTGCGCTCGGCCCTGCGACCACTCGACCGGCTGGCGCGGCAACTGGCCGGGCGCGATCCGCAAGACCTGACGCCCCTGCAGACCGCCGCCCCGCGCGAGGTCGAACCGCTGGTGCGCTCGGTCAACAGTTTCATGGGGCGGCTGGATCGCCAGTTCGAAACCATGCGCAACCTGATTTCCGACACCGCGCACCAGCTGCGCACCCCGGTTGCGGCGCTGCGGGCGCAGACGGACCTGGCGCTGTCCGAAACCGACCCCGCGCGGCGCGACCGCATCCTGGACCGCATCCACAAACGCAGCCTCAGCCTGGGGCGGCTCCTCGACCAGATGCTGTCGCATGCGCTGGTGGTGCACCGCAGCGGGTCGGCCCGGCGCGAGCCGGTGGACCTGCGCGACATTGCGCTGGATATCGTCGAATCCGGCGACCATGCGGCGGTTGCGGCGGGCCGGCGCGTCAACCTGGATATCGGCACCGACCCGGTGACCGTGCTGGCCGATCCGCTGTCCCTGCGCGAAGCCGCCAGCAATCTGCTGTCCAACGCCTTTGCCCACGGCACACCCCCGGTCACCATCGGCGCCAGCATCGAGGGCGGCGCGTATCTGCTGTGGATCCGCGATGCCGGCGACGGCCCGCCTGCCGCCCTGCGCGCGGCGATCGGCCAGCGTTTCCTGCGCAGCGCCGCGGCCTCGGGGCAGACTTCGGGGCTGGGGCTGTCGATCAGCAAATCCGTGGCCGAAGCCTATGGCGGGCAGCTGCGGCTGGAGAACCGGCCCGATGGATTCCGCGTCGCCCTGGTGCTGCCCCCCGAAGAGGGCCAGCCATGATCCGCGCAATCCTGCTCACCCTGCTCCTCGCCCTGCCCGCCCAGGCGCAGGAGGCCCGCGCCCGCTTCGGCGCGCCCGGCGATACCGACCCGCTGATCCTGCGCACCACCACCGACATCGCGGTCTTTGGCCCGACCGTGCGCGCCTACCTGGACGCGCACCCTGACCTGGCGATTGTCTTCGAGCAATGGGGCTCGAACGACCTCTATGCCCTGTCGGCCGCGGAATGCGCGGCGGGCCGGCCTACGGCGGATGTGATCATTTCCTCGGCGGTGCACCAGATGATCATGCTGGTCAACGACCGCTGCGCCACCAGCTGGACCTCACCCGCCACCGAATCCCTGCCCGACGATCTGCGCTGGCGCGACGAGATCTGGGGAATCTCGCGCGAGCCGGCGGTGATCGTCTATAACCGCCGGCTGGTCCCGCCCGGGGACGTCCCGCAATCGCGCTTTGCCCTCCTCGACCTGCTGCGCCCCGAGGGGTCGCTTTATGCCGGGCTGGTGGCGACCTATGACATCGAGGCCTCGGGGCTGGGCTATCTCTTTGCCTTCATGGACAGCCAGGAAGCCACCACCTTTGGCGCGCTGATGGAGGCCTTTGCCCGCAGCGGCGCGGTGGCGACCTGCTGCTCGGCCGAGATCATCCGTGGCGTCGCGGACGGCACCTATCGCATCGCCTACAATGTCCTCGGCTCCTATGCGGCGATTCAGGCCACGGCCAATCCCGACCTCGGCCTCGTCTATCCCAGCGACTATACGCTGGTCCTGTCACGCGCCGCGATCCTGCCGGGACGGGGCACCCCGCGCCCCGAGGCCGGGGCCTTCCTCGACTTCCTGCTGTCGCCCGAGGGGCAATCGACGATGGCGCAGATGAACCTGATCATGGGGTCGGGCGCGCTCAGCCTCGACGCCACCGAAGACGATGCACCGGCCTCTGCCCGGCTCATCCCGCTGTCGCCCACGCTGCTGGTGCCGATGGACCGCGCCTATGAGGCGCGTTTCATCGCCCGCTGGCGTGCGGCCTTCGGCCATTGAGCGCCGGCTGTCCCTTGCCCTTCGTCGCCGCCTGCGCCACGCTCTGACCCGCAACTGAGCAGGGGGGCGATCCATGTCCGACGCCAAGACCTATAGCTATCAGTCCATCGCGCAGTCGGTGCTGGACCACGACGTCGGCACGATGTTCGGGCTGATGGGCGATGCCAACCTCTTCATGGTGGACCATTACGTCCGCCAGGGCGGCGGCACCTTCGTCCCCGTCGCCTATGAGGGCAGCGCGGTGCTGATGGCGCTGGCCTGGAGCCATGTCTCGGGCCGGGTGGGGGTCGCCACCGTCACCCACGGCCCGGCGCTGACCAACTGCGTCACCGCCCTGACCGAGGGCGCGCGCGGGCATATCCCGATGGTGCTGCTGGCGGGCGACACACCGGTGATGAACCCGCAGAACCTGCAGAACATCGACCAGCGCGAGGTGGTCAAAGTCACCGGCGCCGGCTTCGAGCAACTGCGGGCGCCGGCAACTGCCGCCCATGACGTGGCGCATGCCTTCTACCGCGCCAAGGTGGAAAAGCGGCCCATCGTCCTGAACATGCCCGCCGATTTCATGTGGCAGGAGGTGGCGCACCGGCCGGTGACCTTCCCGGCCTTCTCCGCCCCGGCGGCGGTGACCGAGGGCGATGACCTGGACGCGGCGATCGGCATGATCGCCTCGGCCCGGCGGCCGATCATCCTGGCCGGGGGCGGGGCTGCGGGCGCGCGCGACCGGTTGATCCGTCTGGCCGACCGGCTGGAAGCGCCGCTGGCGACCACCCTCAAGGCCAAGGGGCTGTTCAACGGTCACCCCTATAACCTCGATATCGTCGGCACGCTGAGCACCCCCGCCACCTATGACGCCATCGCCAAATCCGACTGCGTGGTCGCCTTTGGCGCCAGCCTGCACCATTTCACCACCGACAAGGGAAAGCTGCTGAAAGGCAAGCGGGTGGTGCAGGTCAACGACAGCGTGACCGAGGTCAGCAAGAACTTCCACGCCGACGTGGCGCTGATCTCGGATGCCGGGCTGACCGCCGACACCATCGTGCACTGGCTCGACGAGGCCGAAATCCCGCCCTCGGGCTTTACTCGCGAACTGGACATGGCGGTGCTGACCCACCACCCGCCGGGGCGTAGCGGGGCAAAACCCGGCACGGTGAATTTCGTCCAGGCGCTGGAGCGGCTGGAGCAGGCGCTGCCCGCGAACCGCATCCTGACCACCGACGGCGGGCGCTTTATGACCGAGGTCTGGTGCCGGATCTCGGCCCCGGATCCCCACAGTTTCATCGTCACCGCGAATTTCGGCTCGATCGGGCTGGGCCTGCAGGAAGCAATCGGCGCGGCGCTGGCTGATCCGGCGCGGCCGGTGGTTCTGTTCACCGGCGACGGCGGCTTTATGATGGGCGGGGTGAACGAATTCAACACGGCCGTCCGGCTGGGGCTGGACCTGATCGTCGTGGTCGCCAACGACAGCGCCTATGGGGCCGAGCATATCCAGTTCCTGGACCGCAGCATGGACCCGGGCCTGTCGCAATTCGACTGGCCGTCCTTTGCAGCGGTAGCGACCGCGCTGGGCGGACAGGGCCTGTGCGTGGACAGCGAGGACAGCCTGAACGCGGCGCTGGCGGCCATCGCCACCCGCACCCGCCCCCTGCTGATCGAACTGAAGCTCGACCCCGAGGACGTGCCGCGCATGCGGATCTGACGGGGCCTATCCGTCGCGTTTTCGATGCGTCGGCATCAGCGACCAGCGCAGGTGTTTTTCGACCAGCCCCCACAGGCCGCCGCCCGAGAAGGTGACGACCAGGATCGCGACGATACCCAGCACGATCAGGTAGGCGACGCCATAGTCCTTCAGCAACTCGCGCAAGACGAAGTAGACCACGGTGCCGACCACCGCCCCCTCCAGCCGACCGATGCCACCGATCACCACGATGAAGATCACCGCCACCGTCCAGTCCGGCAACGAGAACGCCGCCTGCGGCGAGACCCGCAGTTTCTGCAGGAAGATCACCGCGCCGATCACCCCGGTGAGCGCCGCAACCAGCACATAGGTCCAGAAGCGGATGCGCTTGATGTCGACGCCAACCGACATCGCCGCCATCGGGTTGTCGCGCAGCGCCATCAGCGCCAGCCCCGGTTTCGAGCGGATCAGCGCATAGGCCGCGGCCAGCGTGCCGATCCCCAACCCGCACAACAGCCAGTAGATCACGAATTCACGCATCTCGCGGCTGTCGGCGATGCCACGCACCGCCGCCGCCGGCAGCGACATGCCCGCGCCCCCGCCCAGCGAGGGGATCCCGGCAAAGACCAGTGCGACGCTCTCCGCCGCGACCCAGGTGCCGATGGCGAAATAGGCCCCCTCGAGCCGGAACAGCAGCAGCGCAAAGAACGCAGCCGCGATTCCGGTGACGACAAACGCCACCGGCAGCGTCAGCAGCGGCGACATGCCCAGCGTGACCACACCGATGAACAGCACATAGGCGCCCAGCCCGACAAAGGCCTGCTGGCCGACCGACATCAACCCGGCATAACCCGCCAGCAGGTTCCACAGCACGGCAAGCGCCAGATAGGACATGAACTCGCCATAGAGCCGGAGGTCCGCGCGGCCGGCCCAGGCCGGGGCCGAGGCAAAGACCACCGCAACGAGGATCAGGCCGAGGGTGACACGGAGGGCAGATTTCGACATGGGTTCAGTCCATCCTCGGGAAGAGGCCGCGCGGACGCACGGCGAGGATCACGAAAAAGACGATATGGCCGGCCAGGATCTGGAAGGCGGGCGAGATCTGCGCACCCAGGGCCTGCGCGACCCCCAGCACGACCCCACCGGCCAGCGTGCCCCACAGGCTGCCCAGCCCACCGATGATCACCGCCTCGAAGCCATAGATCAGCCGCGCCGGCCCCGAGAACGGATCGAAGTTCGAGCGCACCGCCAGGAACACCCCGGCAATGGCGATCACCGCAAAGCTGAGGGCCATTGCAAGCGCGTGCACATGGCGGGTGTTGATGCCCATTGCCCGGGCGGTCTCGGCGTCATCCGAAGTCGCGCGAAACGCCCGGCCGATGGCGGTGCGATAGAACACCTGCTCGAGCCCGACGATCAGCACCACGGCCACGACAAAGGTCAGCAACGGCAGCCAGCCGATCGAGATCGGCCCCAGCGACAGGCTGGCGGTCTCGATGCTGCCGGCGGCCAGCCGCCGCGTGTCGGTGGAAAAGCCCATCAGCAGCGTGTTCTGGATCACCACCGCCAGACCAAAGGTCACCAGGATCGGCGGCAGCAGGTTCGGACCCAGCGTGCGGTTCAGCAACCCGCGCTGGATCGCGTAACCGGCCAGCGCCATCACCGGCACAACGATGATCAGCGCCAGGAACGGGTGCAGCCCGGTCATCTGGATCGTGATCAGCGCCAGATACGCCCCCAGCACGATGAAATCGCCATGCGCGATGTTCACCAGCCGCATCACCCCGAAGATCAGGCTGAGCCCCGCGGCGAACAGCGCATAGAGCCCGCCCAGCAGGATCCCCTGAACGATCGCGTCCACATAGGCCATGAGGTCATTCTCCGAAATAGGCGGTGGTGATCTGGGCCTTGGTGAAGGCGCCGGTCGGCCCTGACAGCACGACGCGCCCCTCGTTCAGGCAGACCAGGTGATCGGCCATGCGGCGGACCCGCTCGATATCCTGTTCCACGACGATGGCCGAGATCCCACTGCCCAGGATCGAGGGCATCGCCGCATAGACGTCGTTCACCACGATCGGCGCGAGGCCAAGCGAGATTTCATCGAACAGGATGACCTCGGGGTTGGCCATCAGTGCACGGCCGATGGCGACCATCTGCTGCTGGCCGCCCGACAGCGACTGCGACGGCATGCTGCGCTTTTCGGCCAGGATCGGGAACAGGGCATAGACCCGGTCCAGCGTCCAATCGCCCTTGCGCCCGCGCTCGGCGGCCATCTGCAGGTTTTCCTCGACACTAAGCGAGCGGAACAGCCGCCGCCCCTCGGGCACCACGGCGATGCCCCGTTTCAGCATCGCCTCGGTGCGCAGATGGCCGATGGGTTCGCCGCGAAAGGTGACCATCTCGCGCTGGCGCGGCAACTGGCCCAGGATCGCCTTGAACAGCGTGGATTTCCCCGCGCCATTCGCGCCAACGAGGCCCAGCAGCCCGCGCTCGGGCAGGGCCAGGTTCACGCCGAACAACGCCTGGAAATCGCCATAGCCGGCGCTGAGGTCGTGCACGGCAAGGATCGGATCGGCGCTCATGCCTCGGCCTCCGTGGTCTCGGCATCATCGGGGCCCAGGTAGACACTGGTCACCTGCGGGTCGTCCAGAATCGTGTCGGGCTTGCCCTCGGCGATGACCTTGCCGAAATCCAGCACCAGGATGTCGTCGACCACCGGCAACAGCGCGTGCAGGACGTGCTCGATCCAGACGATGGTGATGCCGGCCTCGCGGATCCGGCGAATCAGCGCGATCAGCTCGCCGCATTCGGCCTCGGTCATGCCGCCGGCGATCTCGTCGAGCAGCAGCACCCGCGGCCCGGTGGCCAGTGCGCGCGCCAGTTCCAGCCGCTTGCGGTCCAGCAGCGTCAGCGTGCCCGCGCCGGTATCGGCCTTGCGCGTCAGCCCTGCCAGATCCAGCGCCTCGCGGGCATGCGGCCGCGCGGCGTGCTCGCTGAGGCCCCGCCCATAAGCGGCCGCGATCAGCACGTTCTCATAGGCGCTGAGCCCGGCGAAGGGTTGCGGAACCTGAAAACTGCGGGCGATCCCCGCCAGGCACCGCCGGCGTGGATCGAGGCCCGATATGTCCTGACCGAACAGGCTGATCCGGCCGGAATCGGCACGGGTGGTGCCGGTGATCAGGTTGAACAGGGTGGTCTTGCCGGCCCCGTTCGGCCCGATGATCCCCAGCGCGCCGTGCTCGGGCACGGTAAAGCTGACGTCCCGCGTCACGGCCAGGGCGCCATAGGATTTGTTCAAGACCTCGGCGACGAGCGCCGCAGCCGGTGCCGCGTTCGACATGAAAGTTCCTCCCTGCCCGGACATTACGGTATAATGCACACATGGCAAGATAAAATATTACTTGTTGCCTGATGACTTAAATTGTGCAACGAATCCTCCACCGGCCGGGGAGGGCCGCAGTTCACGGCACCCGCGCAACGCGCCGGATGCCGGTTCCGGGACACCGGACCAATGACAGGGAGGCACTGACATGACGCGTTATTCCAAATCGCTCTGGACGCGACGGGGGATGCTGGGCGCCGGCGCAGCGGCGCTGGCGGCCCCGGCGATCATGCCCCGTCGCGCCTGGGCGCAGGGCAACGAGATCCGGCTGGGCTGGGTCAGCCCGACGACCGGCCCGATCTCGGCCTTTGGCTCGGCCGATGACTATATCCTCGCCGGCGTGCAGCAGGCGATCGGCGATGGCATCGAAATCAACGGCACCACCTATCCGGTGCGCTTTATCCGCAAGGACACGCAGTCGAACCCGAACCGCGCGGCCGAGGTCGCCAGCGAACTGATCCTCGACGACGAGGTGCACCTGATGCTCTCGTCCTCGACCGCCGACACGGTGCTGCCGGTCACCGACCAGTGCGAGCTGAACGAGGTGCCCAGCCTGTCCACTGACACGCCTTGGGACGCCTTCTTCTTTGCCCGCGGCGGGGATCCGGCGGTCGGCTTCGACTGGACCAACCACTTCTTCTGGGGCGGTCAGCAGATCGTCGACTGTTATTCGTCGCTGTGGAACCAGCTCGACACCAACCGCCGCGTCGGCATCCTGCTGTCGAACGACTCGGACGGGGTGGCACTGTCGGATCCGATCACCGGCTTCCCCGGCATGGTCGAACGCGCCGGCTTCGAGGTGATCAACGGCGGCCTCTTCCCGCCCCTTGCCGATGACTATACCGCGCAGATCGCGCAGATGCGCGATGCCGGCGTGGACATCATCACCGGCGTGTTCCTGCCGCCCGACTGGACGACCTTCTGGCTGCAGTCGGCGCAGCAGAACTTCCGCCCCAAGGCCGCAACCATCGCCAAGGCGCTGCTGTTCCAGAACGCTGTCGATGCGCTGGGGGATCAGGGCGTCGGCATGTCGACCGAGGTCTGGTGGTCGCCGCAGCACCCCTACCCGTCGACCCTGACCGGCCAGTCCTCGCGCCAGATCGCCGACGGCTATATGGCGGCGAGCGGACTGCCCTGGGTGCAGCCGATGGGCTACAAGCACGCGCTGGCCGAGGTCGCCGTGGACATCCTGCGCCGCTGCGCCGATCCGTTTGACCCGGACGCGATCATGGAATCGATGCGCGCAACGGATATGACCAGCCTCGTCGGCCCGGTGAACTTTGCCACGGGTCCGGTGCCCAACGTCTGCCCGACGCCGGTCGTCGGCGGCCAGTGGGTGCGCAATGCCGAAGGCCAGTTCGACATCTCGATCGCCGAGAACCAGCAGGCGCCCGAAATCCCGGTCGATGCGCCGTTCTTTGCCCTGAGTTGAGCGCGACAGGCTGCCCCGGTTCGGATCGGGGCAGCCATTTAATATTTTTCATATACAATAATATTTTTTATGTGACAGGCCGGCTTTGTCCCGCTAGTCTGACATCCAGAGGAATCGGCCCGTCTCGGGGCCGCAGGAGGAAACGATGCCCACCAGCCCCCGGACCCCGTCCCAGGCCATGCCATGAGCGTCAATCGTCAGATCCATCTGGTGTCGCGCCCCGATCCGGCGACCGGGCCGAGCACCGCAAATTTCGCCCTGCGCGAGGCGCCGGTTCCGCAACCCGGCGCCGGGCAGGTGCTGCTGCAGACGCTGTATCTGTCGCTCGACCCCTATATGCGGGCACGGATGTATGAGGGCGCGAACTATGCCGCCAACGCGGCGCTGAACGCCCCGATGGTGGGCGCGACGGTCAGCCGCGTCATCGCCTCGCGGAACCCCGGGTTCGTGGTGGGCGATATCGTCGAAAGCGGCCACGGCTGGCAGGAATACGCGCTGTCCGACGGCACCGGACTGCGGCGGATCGACCCGTCTCTGGCTCCGATCTCGACCGCGCTGGGCGTGCTGGGGATGCCCGGTCAAACCGGTTACACCGCGCTGCTGCGCCACGGGCGGCCGGGACCTGGGCAGACGGTCGTCGTCTCGGCGGCCTCGGGGCCGGTCGGCACGGTGGTCGGCCAGACCGCGCGGCTGATGGGTGCGCGGGTCGTGGGGATTGCCGGCGGGCCGGACAAGGGCGCCTATCTGACCGGTGAGCTGGGCTTTGATGCCGCCGTCGACCACCGCGCCCCGGATTTCGCCGCGCAGCTGGCCGCGGCCTGCCCGGACGGCGTGGACATCTATTACGACAACGTCGGCGGCCCGGTCTTTGCCGCAGTGCTGCCCCTGCTCAATGCCGAGGCACGGGTGCTGGTCTGCGGCACCGTCTCGGTCGACCGCGACCGGCCCGGCACCGGCCCGGCGCTGGGCTCGATGCAGGATCTGTTGTCCGCGGCGCTGGTCAAGCGCCTGACGATCAAGGGTTTCATCTATTCCGACCCAGACCTGATGGCGATGGAACCCGACTTCCGCAGCACGGTCAGCGGCTGGGTGCGCACCGGCAAGCTGCGCTACCGCGAAGACATCGTCGAAGGGATCGAGGCCGCGCCACAGGCGTTCCTCGGCCTCTTTAGCGGCGCGAATTTCGGCAAGTTGCTGGTTCGCGTCCACCCGGAATGACCGCCCCCAGGGCCCCGCGATCAAGGAGGAGACTATGACGAAACCCTTTGCCCCCAAGGTTTTTCAGCTCGGCTATGTCGCGCTGGAATGCCCTGACTTCGAACGGACCAAGGCGCACTATGCCGAGACCATCGGCATGCGTCAGACCGACACCGGCCACGACGGCGAGGTGTATCTGTCGATCGGCTACGAGCACCACAACATCGTGCTGCGCAAATCCGAGAAAAAGGCCCTGGCGAACCTGGGTTTTCAGTTGCAGCCAGGCACCGACCTGAAGGAAATGGTCAAGGCCCTGGCGGCCCGCGGGCATTCGGCGCAGATCAAGACCGACAGCCAGCCGGGCGTGCGCGAGCTGCTCGAGGTCGAGCCCGTGCCCGGGGTCGTGTTCCAGCTCTATCCCGAGATCGCGACGCCTGCGCCCGGCTTCAAGCGCACCGGGATCGCGCCGCTGCGGCTGGGCCATGTCGCGGTGATCTCGTCGCATGGCGAGAAGCTGCTCCAGTTCTTCGGCGAGGATCTGGGCTTCTGGCAGACCGACACGATCGGCGGTGGCGTCGCCACCTTCATGACCTGCAACCGCGACCACCACGTCGTCAACGTTCTCAGCGTGCCCGACGACCGGGTGCACCACATCGCCTTTGAGCTGAAGGGCAACGCCAGCCACGCGATGGCCAGCGATGCGCTGCGCGAAGAGGGCGTTCCGGTGAAATGGGGCCCTGCGCGCCACACCGCCGGGCACAACCTGGCTGGCTATCACTTCGACCCCGACAACGTGCTGATCGAACTCTATACCGACATGGACCAGTTCATCCCGCAGCTGAACATGTGCGAGGCACGCCCCTGGCACGAGCACTATCCGATGCAGCCGCGTGACTGGGGCTTCGACGAGCTCTGCGCCTGGGAAACCGAATTCGCCTTCAACCTGGCGCACGCCTGACGCGCGCCCGAATGCCACGAACCGAAAGGAACTGCCATGCGGCTCATCCGCTTCTCCCGTAACGACGGGCCGGCCCAGCTCGGCCTGTTGATCGACGACAAGGCCGTGGCGCTGGCCGATCTGGTCAGCGACGCGCCGGCCGACGCCCGCAGTGCCATCGCCGGCTGGGACGCCCTGGCGCCCCGTCTTGCCGCTGCCGATGCCAGCGGCAAGGGCACACCCCTGGCCGAGGTGAAACTGCTCAGCCCGCTGGATGGCACCGAAAAGATGATGGCCATCGGTCTGAACTATGCCGACCACATCGAGGAAGCCCGCGGCGAAGGCCTGACCATTCCCACCGAACAGGTCTGGTTCTCAAAGCAGGCGAATTCGCTGGCCGGCCCGTTCGACGGCATCGAACTGCCCAAGGTCTCGGACAAGCTGGACTATGAGGTCGAGCTGGTCGCGATCATCGGCAAGGGCGGCCGCCACATCAGCGCCGCCGACGCGCCGGCGCACATTTTCGGCTATGCGGTCGGCAACGACGTCAGCGTCCGCGACTGGCAGACCAAGACCCCGCAATGGGTGCTGGGCAAGTCCTTTGACACCCACGGACCGATCGGCCCCGCCATCGTCACCGCCGACGAGCTGGGCGACCCGCACGGGCTGTCGATCAAGAGCTTTGTCAACGGCGAGCTGCGGCAGAACTCGAACACCAAGCATCTGGTCTTCAACGTCTGGAAGCAGATCGAGGAGCTGTCGAAGGTGATGACGCTGAAACCGGGCGATGTGATCTTCACCGGCACGCCGGGTGGCGTCGGCCTGGCCTTCCGCCCGCCGCGGTTCCTCAAGGTGGGCGACGTCGTCCGCTGCGAGATCGACAAGCTGGGCGCCATCGAGAACACCGTGGTCGCCGAGGCCTGATCCACCACCAAGGGGGGAACGTCATGGCCGCCAAGGTCATCATCACCTGCGCCGTCACCGGCAGCATTCATACGCCGTCGATGTCGCCGCATCTGCCGATCACGGCAGACCAGATCACCGAGGCCGCGGTCGGCGCGGCCGAGGCCGGGGCCTCGGTGATCCACCTGCACGCGCGTGACCCCGAGACCGGGCGGCCCGATCAGTCGCCCGAGGCCTTCATGGCGTTCCTTCCCAGGATCAAGCAGCAGACCGATGCGATCGTGAACATCACCACCGGCGGCGGGCTGGGCATGACGATGGAGCAACGCCTGGCCCCTGCCCTGCGCGCCGCGCCCGAACTCGCCTCGATGAACATGGGGTCGTTCAACTTCAACATCTCGGCCGCGACCCGGGCGATCCGTGAACCCAGCCAGGACTGGGAGAAACCCTATGTCGAGGGGTCGAAAGACCTCATCATGTCGAACACGTTTACCCAGATCGAACGCGGCATGCGCGAGCTGGGCGACAAGGGCACCAAGTTCGAATTCGAGTGCTACGATACCGGGCACCTCTATAACCTCGCGCATTTCGCGGACCTCGGCCTGATCAAGCCCCCGTTCTTCGTGCAGTGCATCCTGGGGATCACCGGCGCGATCGGCGCCGCGCCCGAGAACCTGATGTTCATGAAGAACACCGCCGACCGGCTGTTCGGCACCGACTATCTGTTCTCGGTCCTCGGCGCGGGCCGGCACCAGTTCCCGATGGTGACGATGGGCGCGATCATGGGCGGCAACGTCCGCGTCGGGCTCGAGGACAACCTCTATCTCAACAAGGGCGAGCTGGCACCGTCGAACGCCGCACAGGTCGCCAAGATCCGGCGCATCCTTGATGAACTGGGGCTGCAGGTCGCCTCGCCTGACGAGGCACGCGCGATGCTCGGCACCAAGGGTGCCGCGCAGGTCGATTTCTGAGGGGGCGGCGATGCGATTGTTTCATGCTCCGGGGTCGTGTTCGCTGGGGATCCGGGTGCTGCTGGAGGAGATCGGCGCGCCCTATGACCTGACGGTCATCGACCTCGCCACCGCGGGCCAGCGCGACCCCGCCTATCTGGCGATGAACCCCAAGGGCAAGGTGCCGGCCCTGATGCGCGACGACGGCTCGGTCCTGACCGAGTTTCCCGCCATCGCGCTGTGGCTGGCGCGCGAATTCCCGGCGGCCGGGCTGTGGCCCACCGACCGCGAAGGCGAGGTGCGGACACTGGAATTGCTGGATTTCCTGGTCGCCAGCCTGCACATGCGCGGCTTTACCCTGGCGCTGGTGCCCGGCAAGTTCGTGCCCGACCCGGCCGCGCAGGACGCCCTGCGCGCGCATGGGCTGGGCGTGGTGCGCGACGGGCTGGCGCAGGTCGCCGCACGGCTGGGGGATGCGCCCTATCTGAACGGCGAGCGCCCGGGCGTCACCGACGCCGCTCTGTTCTACCAGATGCTTTGGGCCGCGCGGCTGCAGATCGAACTGCCTGCGCCACTGGCCGGTTTCACGCAACGCATGATGACGCGCGACGCGGTGCGCCGCGCGCTGGACAGCGCCGCCGCCTGAGGGCGCGGCATCACGAAAGGGGAGGATCCATGACTCAGACCGATTTCGACGTCATCCAGATCGGCTATGGCCCGGTCAGCAAGGTCAGCGCGTTGTTGCTCGACCGGATGGGCTGGCGCGTCGGCGTGTTCGAACGCTTTGGCGAGCTGTATCCACTGCCGCGCGCAGTGTGTATCGACCACGAGGTGAACCGCGTCCTGCACGCCGCCGGCCTGGGCGAGATCGCCACCGCCGTGACCTCGCCGGCACCGATCTATCGCTGGTTCAACGCCGACTGGCAGGAACTGCTGACGCTGGACTGGACGGGCGATTCCGTTTCGGGCGGCCCCGGCACGCTGTTCGTGCACCAGCCCTCGTTCGAGGCGATGCTGCACGCCGAGGTGCGCCGCCGCGGCAATATCGCGCTGAACTTCGAGACCGAATGCGTGGGCTTCGAGGACCGGGGCGACCATGTGGCGGTCACCGTCCGCGACACCGCCACCAAGGCCGAACGCACGGTTACCGCGCGCTACATGATCGGCATTGACGGCGCCAACAGCTTTGTCCGCGAAAAGCTGGGGATCACCCGCACCGATCTGGGCTTTGAAGCCGACTGGCTGGTTGTCGATTTCCTGCTGCAGGAAGGGCTGGACGCGCGCGACCTGGGCCTGGCCGAGTGCGGCCAATGGTGCAACCCGCTGCGCCCGACGACCATCGTGCCGGGCGGGGTCGACCTGAACGGCCGCGTGCTGCGCCGCTGGGAATTCATGCGCCTGCCCACGGAAACCAAGGAAGAAATGGTCCAGGAAGCCAAGGTGCAGGAATTGCTGGGCGACTGGATCAAGCCCGAGCAGGGCGAACTGATCCGCCACGCGCTCTATACCTTCCGCTCGCTGGTGGCCGATGAATGGCGCATGGGCCGGGTGCTGCTGGCCGGCGACGCCGCCCACCTGATGCCGCCCTTCATGGGTCAGGGCATGTGCGCCGGGCTTCGCGACGTCTGGAACCTGGGCTGGAAACTGGACCGCGTGCTGCGCGGCACCGCGGATGACAGCCTGCTGGACACCTACATGCCCGAACGCCGGCCGCATGTGACCGAGGTCATCCAGCAGTCGATGTTCCTCGGTTCGATCATCTGCATCCCCGATCCGGCCGCCGCGGCCGAGCGCGACGCGATGTTCCTCAGCGGCGAGGCCCCGCCCCCCGCGCCCTTCCCGATCCTCAACGACGGGCTGCTGGCACGTGCGGCAGATGGTTCGGTGCTGGCGCCGGGCGGCGATCTGGGGCCGCATGGCACAGTGCGCCACCACCGCCGGACGGGACGCTTCGATTCCTTCGTGCCGGCGGGCTTTACCCTGATCCTCGACCGCACGATACCCGCAAGCGGCCTCCCGTCGCGGACCCGCGCCGCGCTCGACGCGATGGGGGTGCGGGTGGTCACGGTCGCTGACCGGGTCACCGCAACCGATGCCGAATTCGCGGATTCCCAGGGCCAGTTCCTGTCCTACATGGCGGAACGCGGCGTGCATGCGCTGCTGGTGCGGCCGGACTTCTTCCTGTTCGGCGCAGCCGCCGACAGCGCCGCACTCGACGCGCTGGTTGCCGATCTGCAGGGGCAGCTGGGTGCGCTGGGGATGGTCCAGCGCCAGGCCGAACCCGCCTGAAACGACATCGGGGCGCAGCCATCGCTGCGCCCCGCTTTTTCCCTGGCCGTTGGCTCAGGCCGATTTCACCTTGGCCACCTTGGCTTCGATCAGGATTTGCTTGGTGCGCGTCAGGTGATCGCGCATCGCGGCCGTCGCGCGGGGAATATCGCGCGCCAGCGCCGCATCGGCCAGTTCCTTGTGCTCGGCATCCAGATCACGCTTCATCCGGTCATAGGGCGCCGTCGCCACGCGATAGCGTTCCGCCTGCGTATACAGCATCTCGCGGATCTTCAGCAGCCAGGGGCTGTTGCACCCAGCGACCAATGCCGCGTGGAAGCGGGCGTGCACCTCGGTCCAGCGGGCGTTCACCGTATCGGACGTGTCCAGCAGCAGGCTGAGGCGCGACAGTTCGAACTGGGTCGAGACGATACCGCTCTCCCATTGCAGGTCGCCGTTCTCGATGGCGCTGCTCAGACAGGCGCATTCGATCAGCACGCGGGTGCGGGTCAGATCCTCCAGATCCTCCAGCGTGATCGGTGCGACACGAAACCCCTTGTTGGTTTCGGCCACAACCAGCCCTTCCGAGGTCAGCCGCGACAGCGCCTCGCGCACCGAACCCAGGCTGAGCCCCGACCGCGCGACGGTTTCCGAGATGTTGATCTTGGCATCGGCCGGCATCACGCCGGTCAGGATCTCGCTCCGCAGCAGCTCATAAGCCTGGAGCGTCATGCCTTGACCTTTGGTTTTCGCCACGGAGCCCTCTTTTTCTCTGACTTCACCTTGCGCGCGGGCCTTAAGCAACCCGTTTGCCCGATACAACCCCGGACCATACCCGCCGGCTACAGATTGTTCGATTCTAGGCGAAATAGAGATTATCGCGCAAGCAATATACGATTGCGCCCGAATCATGGGCCGGTTCTGTCGCGTTCCGGCAGAGCGCCACCCCCAGGCAAACAGGATCGCGGTTCCCACCGCCGCCAGCCCCGCCGAAATCAGGAACCGGCGCAGGCGCAGCATCTCGGTGTGAAACACCAGCCCGCAGACGCCGCCGCAACAAAGAACGCAAAGGCCTTTGGCGTGACGCCGCTGGCCTTGCCCCAGCCCGGCCACAGCAACAGCGTCATTGCCGCGCAGAAAAGGCCGGCCCGATCAGCGGTAGAGCAGCACCGGAGTCTTGACCGTCTGGATCATCGCCGTGGTGGTGGATCCGATGATCAGGCTGCGGATGCGGCTGTGGCCATAGGCGCCCATCACCAGCAGATCGAACCCTTCCTCGGCAACCAGCCGGCCCAGCACCTCGTCGGGTTCGCCCGGCAGCGCGCGGGGCGTCACCTGCAAACCGGCCGCGCGCAGACGGGTGACGGCAGGGTCCGTCACGGCGCTGTCACTGCCACCGACATGCAGCACGCAGATTTCCAGCCCTGCAAAGACCGGGCTGGCCGCCATGCGCTCGACCGCGACCTTGGCGCTGGCGCTGCCGTCATAGGCCAGCAGCACCTTGCCAATCGGTTTGAACGCGCGGGAGGCGACCAGAACCGGCACCTGCGTGCTGCGGATCAGACGCTCCAGGTTCGATCCCAGATGCCCGGTTGCGAAATCCGCCCCCTCGCCGCGCTTGCCCAGGATGATCGCGCGGGTGTCGGGTTCGACCTCGCGCACGGCCTCCAGCAGATCGCCACGGCGCAGCCGCGGCGCAACCTGCGTCACGCCATCGCCCTGAAGGATCGCCACCGCATCCTCGAGGATCGCGTGTCCCTGCTGCGCCGCCAGCTTGGCGCGCTGTTCGTCCAGCGCCGCCAGTTCTTCCAGCAGCTTGGAGCGCGCTCCCAGACGCAGCGCACCGGACAGATCCTGCTTGTCGACCCCTTCGCGGCGACCCAGCACATGCAGCACCTCGACCGAGGCACCCAGCCGCGCCGCGATCCAGGCCGTGTGGTGGCACACGCTTTCCGAATAGATCGAGCCGTCCAGCAGCGCGAGGATCTTGCTCATGTCACTCCCCCTTCAATGCCCGGTCAGCGCATCCATCGCGCCGGGCTTGTCGTGAATGGCCAGCGTATCGACCAGCGTTTCCGAGGCCGCGTTCATGCCGATGACCTGCACCTCGGCCCCCTCGCGGCGGAATTTCAGCACCACCATGTCCAGCGCCTGCACGGAACTGATATCCCAGATATGCGCGCGGCTCACGTCGATGATGGCGCGCTCCAGCACCTCGCGAAAGTCGAAGGCGGCAGCGAATTGCTCGACCGAGGCATAGAAAAGCTGCCCTTCGACCACATAGGTGCGGCTGCGGCCGTCGTCGGACAACGTGGACTGCACGCGGAAAAGCTGCGCGATCTTGCCGGCAAAGAAGATGCCCGACAGCAGCACGCCGACCAGCACGCCGATGGCCAGATTATGCGTATAGACCACGGTCACCACGGTCGCGATCATCACGATGGACGAGGACCTTGGATGCACCCGCAGCGCCGTGATCGACGACCAGGAAAACGTGCCGATGGAGACCATGACCATGATCGCGACCAGTGCGGGCATCGGAATGCGCGCCACCAGATCGCCCAGCCCGGTCACCAGGATCAGCAGCACGAAGCCCGCGGTAAAGGTGCTGAGCCGCCCGCGCCCGCCGGATTTCACGTTGATCATGGATTGCCCGATCATCGCGCAACCGGCCATGCCGCCGATAAAGGCCGTCGCCACGTTCGCCACGCCCTGGCCGATGCACTCCTGATTGCGGTCGGATCGCGTGTCGGTCAGGTCATCGACCAGGTTCTGCGTCATCAGGCTCTCCAGCAGGCCGACCACCGCGACGGCGGCGGAATAGGGCAGGATGATCAGCAGCGTCTCCCAGGTCAGCGGGACATCGGGGATCAGGAACGCCGGCAGCGTATCAGGCAGCGCGCCCATGTCGCCCACGGTGCGCACGTCCCAGCCCATGCCGACGACCAGCGCCGTCAGCACGATGATCGTGACCAGCGGCGAGGGGATGGCGCGGGTCAGCAGCGGGAACAGATAGATGATCGCCAGCCCCGCCGCGACCAGCGCATAGGTCAGCCAGGTGACACCGGGGGTCGCCGGGTTCAGCTCGGGCAGTTGCGCCATGAAGATCAGGATCGCCAGCGCGTTGACGAAGCCCGTCATCACCGATTTCGACACGAACCGCATGAAGCGCCCCAGCCGCAGCAGCCCGGCGCCCACTTGCAGCACGCCCGCCAGCACCGTCGCCGCCAGCAGGTATTGCAGCCCGTAATCGCGCACCAGCGTGACCATCAGGACCGCCGTCGCCGCCGTCGCGGCCGAGATCATCCCGGGCCGCCCGCCGACAAAGGCGATCAGCACCGCGATGGAAAAGCTGGCGTAAAGCCCCACCTTGGGATCCACCCCCGCGATGATGGAGAACGCGATGGCCTCGGGGATCAGCGCCAGCGCGACGACGAGGCCCGAAAGCAGGTCGCCACGGATGTTGCCGAACCACTGCGCGCGGTATTCGGAAAGAGTGAGCATGAACAATCCGGTTCCCAGTGTCGGAGAGCCTGTCAGGCGATCCGGCATTGATGACTGGGCATGTCTAAGGGTTGTCCGGCGGATCAGCGGCCGGAAGAGCCACCCGGGCTTTCACCGGGTCCTGACGCTATCTGCGCCGCATAGACGGTATTTCGCCCCGGATCACAACCCGCATTCGGCGCCCGGCGCGACACGCGGCAGGAGGTTCACGCCAAATCCAGGGCGGTGCTCAGATCCTCGGCAAAGCTGTCCGGTGTATCGGCAAACGAGAAATGATGACCGCGGAACCGATGCAGCGGCACGCCGAGGTGCGTGGCCAGCTCCGCGGCCGTGCGCGCGTAATAGGCCCCCTCGCTGCCCACGCCATAGGCCGCGACGATCCGCTGGCCGCGCAGCCGCGCAAGGTCGGGGGCGAAACGGCAGATGTGCTCCAGCTCATGGCCAAGGAAGAACGCCATGTCCCGCGGTTCGGGCGGCGGACCCGGTGGCGGTCCGTCCAGGCCGCGGATCTCGCTCAGGAAGATCCCGAAGGCCGCCTTGGGATCACCCGCCCGAAAGGCCGCGACGATCCGGTCGGACGAGGCGATCACCGTGGCAGCGTCCGGCAGCAGCGGCAGGGCCGGCGGTTCGTGCACCACCAGCCGGTCGATCACCTCGGGCGCCTGCTCCGCCAGTTTCAGCGCCACATTGGCGCCACCGCTGTTGCCGAACACATCGGCGCTGTCGCAGCCCAGGGCACGGATTACCGCTGCCGCATCGCGGGCCTGCTGCGCCATGTCGAAGGGCGCCGTGCGGTCGCCGCGGCTCTGGCCGCAACACCGGCGGTCATAGAAGGCGACGGTGAAACGGTCGCTCAGCCTTTCGGCCACCCGCGCATACCGCTGCCCGGTGCCCCCGCCCCCCGGGATCATCAGCAACAACGGACCACGGCCCGTCACCTGACACTGCAGCGCGGCGCCCTCGGAGGGGATGGTGTGGATTTGCGTCATGGTCCCGGCCATCCGTCAGGCGACATCGGCCACACGCTGGCCGGCCCGCGCGGTCACCGTGTCAATGATCGTGCTGGCGGATCGCGCATCGGCGGCATCGCCGCGCCAGGCCACGATCTGGTCGGGCCGGATCAGCGCCAGCCGGGCCTCATAAAGATCCTGCGCGACCGGCTCGGCGGCCAGATCCAGAACCGTCAGATCCAGCCCCCGCGCCTGCGCCGCCTGGCGCAGCGCCGCGACGCTGGCCGCGTCGCCGCCGAAACTCAGCAGAGTCCAGTGGAACCCGAACGCATCGAACAGCGACCGGCCGTCGGTCAGCCAGGCATGCGGCGCCCGCCCACCCGGCTTGGCGCTGGGAACATAGACCGACGGCATATCGGGCGGCACGCGGGTCTTGTCGGCGACGATCACCGGCGAAGCATCATAGCGTGCGCCCAACGTGAAGCCGGGGATGGTGAACTCGCGCGCCGCGTGCTGCTCCAGATAGGCCCCCGCCCGCGCCCGTGCTGCCGCCCCGGCCGGGCCGTTATCCTCGATCGCCGGCGAGGGCACATAGAGCCCCACCGAGTCGGCAAAACCGATGGCGAAGCCGGTGTTGCGAAAGGCGACCGGGCGGCGTTCGGCTTCATAACTGGCCAGCAGCGAAGGGTCGGCCTGCCCCTGGACCACAGCCGCCAGTTTCCAGCCGGCGTTCACCGCGTCCTCGATGGCGGTGTTATACCCCATGCCGCCAGTCGGCGTGAACAGATGCACCGCGTCGCCACCCAGCAGAACCCGGCCCTGCACGAACCGCTCGGCCACCAGCGCCCGCCCCGCCAACCACGAGGCCACGCCGGTCACGCGAAACGGAATGTCCTTGCCCACGGCCTGGCGGAACAGCGCCCCGGCTTCCGCGTCCGACATCGTCGCTGCATTCTCGCCCTCGCGCAGCTGGGTCTGCAGGACAAACGACCCCTTGCCATCGACGCTGGCCAGCAGGGCGCGGCGGCGACGGTTGAAGGTCCAATACATCCAGGCGCGTTCCAGACCGAGATCATAAAAGGCGGGCGCGTCGATATAGATCGACAGCATCGGACCGCCCATGAAATCGCGCGGCTTCAGATCGTCGCCGGTATAGCGGATGCCCAGCTGCTTGCGCACAATGCTGTTGGGACCGTCGGCGGCAAACAGATACCGGGCGCGGATCAGCCGGCCATTGGTGCCGCCGACCTCGCGGACGTCGGCGACGACACCGTCTTCGTCCTCGACAAAACCGGTCAGTTCTGTGTTGAAGCGGATATCGACCGTGGCCAGCCCCTGCGCCTTGCGCAGCAGGGTCTGCTCGACCAGGCTTTGCGGCACGCGATGGGGCCGTTCGGGGCCGTTCCAGATATGCGCATTGGCGCGCACCCAGGCATCGGCCTGCGACGAACTGGGCATCCGGTGCCTGGCCAGCTCGTGGCCCGCATAGGTCGTGACGTAGCAGACATCGGTCGGATGGTCGGGCGGCAGGCCCAGCGCGCGGATCTCATGGGCAAAGCCGTGGCGGCGATAGTGCTCCATCGACCGGGCCTGGGTGGCGTTGGCCTGCGGCGCCGTGGCCACGGTCGCTTCGCGGTCGACCAGGATCGCCCGGACACCCCGGCGGCCCAGTTCATTGGCCAGCATCAACCCACATGGGCCGGCGCCGACGATCAGAACATCGGTGGTCAAGGTCATGGACGGTCCTCCCTCGGTCTGCTTCGGACTGTGGCCGCCCGCCAATGATCGCGATAGATCAAGAAAGTATCTGACCGATGCGAAATCTGTATCAGCCAGCCGTGGGCCATGCGGCGTGTTGCGTGACCAGATGGGCGAAATATTCGCCCGCCGGGGTCAGGCCGATTCCGGCGCGGTGCACCAGCATGATCGGTGGCGCGACAAAGGTTCCGGCCAGCGCGATCTGTTCCAGCCGATCACCGAGCAAGGGCGATTCGACCCACTGGATCGGCAGCATCGCCAGCAGATCCGAGTTGACCAGCGCGGTCAGGATCGACAGGGCCGACTGCGCCTGCGCCGCCAGCCGCGGCGGCGGCAGACCCTGGTCGCGGAACACCTGGGCCAGCTCGTCGCGGGCCTCGTGGGTGATCGAGGTGGTCAGCCAGTCGGCATCGACCAGATCCGCAAGCCCCCGCGCGGCCGACAACGGATGCCCGCGCCGGCCGACCACCACCCGGCGATTGTCGAACAGCCGGTTCACCTGCAGATCCGCCGGCTGCGCCGCCTCGTGCACGGGACCGACATAGATATCCACCAACCCGTTGCGCAGATCGGTTTCCAGCGTTGGCAGGAACCCCTCGATCATCCGCAGGCGGACCCGGGGATAGCGGGTGCGAAACCGATTGAGCACCTTGCCGAAGACCCCCAGATGCCCGGCGATCGACAGGCCGAGGACCAGCTCTCCCTCGACCCCGTCCTGCAGCTGATGCACCGATTCGCGCGCCCGGCGCACCTCGCCCAGGATGGTCATCGCACGCACCAGAAAATCCTGGCCGATCGGTGTCAGGCGCACCCCGCGGGCCTCGCGGATGAACAGCTGCGCGCCAAGGGAATGCTCAAGTTCCTGAATGCTGCGGGTGATCGCCGGCTGCGCCAGCCCCAAGGCCCGCGCCGCGCCGCGCAACGACCCGTTTTCGGCCACCGCAACGAAATCGCGGAGCTGGTTGAATTTCATCGCACCCTCCTGAAGCCCGCCATCGAGCGATAGCATCTCGGTATCTCAAAGATGATTTTCGCATCTAACCTGAGTCAATCCCTCCCGCTAGCTTTTGTGCATGGCCTCGATCCGCCGCGGGATTCCGCGGCCTCGGGGCCGGTTCGCACATTGGGAGGATGTCATGCAGAACCACCTCAAAGCGGCGCTCCTTGGCGCCTCCGCCCTTCTTGCGCTGACGGGGCCGGCGGCGGCCGCCGATTTCGTCATGCGCGTCTCGTCGCCGGCGCCGCTCAGCGCCATCGACCCGCTGTCGGCCTGGATGGAGGCCTTTGAAGCCGGGGTCGAGGCCGGCAGCAACGGGCGCATCGACGTGCAGCTCTATCCCGCCAGCCAGCTCGGTCCGATCCCGGCGACGGTCGAAGGGGTGGCGATGGGCACCATCGAGATGACCCTGCCGATCATCGGCTTTCTGTCGCGGCTGGAACCCCGGTTCCAGGTGCTCGACGCCGGCGGGCTCTTTGACGACGAACGCCACGCCCTGCGCACCCTATCGGACCCGCGCGTGCGGGCCATGCTGGGCGAGTTCGGCGCCGATGCCGGGGTCGAGCCGCTGGTGGTGCTGACCAGCGGGCAGTCCTTTGTCGTCTCGCGCGCGCCGATCGACGAACCCGCCGACCTGAACGGGGTCAAGCTGCGGACCGGGGGCGCGACGCCGTTGGTCAACGATCCGATGATCGCGCTGGGCGCCTCGCCCGTGTCTATGCCGCTGGGCGAGGCCCTGCCGGCGCTGCAGACCGGCACCATCGACGCGGCAACGATCAACGCCTCGGTCGCCGTCGGCTTCAACTTTGCCGACGTCGCCCCGAACGGCACCTTCCTGCCCGGCAACTTCACGGTGATCGGCGGGCTGGTGAATCGCGACTTCCTGGCGATGATCGGCCCGGATCTGGAAGCCGTCGTGCGGCAGGCGGCCGAGGACGCGAAAACCGCCTATGAGGCGCGGCTGGACAGCGGCGCGCAGACCCTCGCAGCAGCCTGGACGAACGCGGGCGGCGCGATCCACACCTTCTCGGACGACGGCGTCGCCGCCTATACCGCGGTGACCGAACCCGCCGTGCAGGCGGTGATCGGTGCCAATCCGCAGATGCAGGCCGATTACGACCTGCTGCGCCAGGCCGCGACCGACAACCGCTGACACCCGCGCGGCCCCGCATCCGGCGGGGCTCGTCGCCTTTCCCCGAGCGGAGTCCTGTTGTCATGCCGCCATTCGCAACGAAGCTGGCCCACGGGTTTACCCTGCTGCTGGCGCTGGTCCTGCTGGCAATGGTCGGGCTGAGCGCCGGAAACGTCGTCGCCCGCTACCTGTTCAACGCGGCCATTCTGTGGGCCGACGAAATCGCCGTCTTTGGCATGATCCTGTTGACCTGGCTGGGCGCCATCGTCGTCGCCTGGCGCGGTAGCGACATCCGCATGGACCTGCTGGTCGCCGCCCTGCCCCGCGGCGCCCAGCGCCCGGTTGCGGTGCTGCAGGATCTGGTGGTCGCGGGCAGCTGCGGCTGGGTTGCCTGGCTGTCCTATGGCTATGTCACGCGGGTCCATCGCATCGGCATGACCAGCGACAGCGCCCGCCTGCCGGTGTGGCCGGTCCACGCGGTGATCCCCGTCGCCCTCGCAGCGATTGCCCTGATCGCGCTGGTGCGCGCCCTGCGCACGCTGCGCCGCCCCCAGACGAAATAGGCCTGCCATGATCCTCTCGCTTGCCCTTCTGCCCGTCGCGCTGCTGCTGTTCGGCCTGCCGGTCTTTGTCGTGCTGCTGCTGTCGTCGACGGTGGCGCTGGCGTTCTTCATGCCAATCCCGATGACCGCCGTGCATCAGAACCTGTTCGGCTCGATCAGCGCCACGGGTTTGCTGGCGGTGCCCTATTTCATCTTTGCCGGCGAGCTGATGTCGCGCGGCACGGTTGCAAGGCGTCTGGTGACCTTTGTGCGCGGCTTTGTCGGCCCGCTGCCGGGCGCGCTGGGTCTGACGACAGTCGGCACCGCGACAGTCTTTGGCGCGATCTCGGGATCCAGCGCGGCGGCGGTGGCCTCGGTCGGCAAGGTGATGCATCCGGCGATGCGGCAGGACGGCTATCCCGACCGCTTTTCCGCCGGGATGATCACCTCGGTCAGCGCCATCGGCATCGTCATCCCGCCGTCGATCCCGATGATCGTCTATGGCGCCTCGTCCGAGACCTCGATCCCGCGGCTCTATGCTGCCGGGGTGTTGCCCGGCCTCCTGCTGGCGGCGATGCTGGCGCTCTATGTCGGCTGGCGGGCGTGGCGGTCGGGCTTTGGCAGCCGCACGGCGATTTCGCCGGGCAGCATCGCCGCCGGCACGGCGCAGGCGCTGCCGGCGCTGATGGCCCCGGTGATCATCCTGGGCGGCATCTATGGCGGGGTTTTCTCGCCGACCGAGGCGGCCTCGGTCGCCTGCGTCTATGCCATTGTGGTGTCGAAGTTCATCCTGCGCGAGCTGAGCTGGCGCGACATCCTCGACTGCGCGGTGTCCACGGTTCTGTTCAGCGCCCAGATCCTGGTGATCGTCGCGGCGGCCGGGCTGTTTTCATGGCTGCTCACGGTGAACCAGGTGCCGCAGGCGATGGTCGCCGCGATCACCGCCTGGGAAATCACCCCGTGGCAGTTCCTCATCGCAATCAACATCGTGCTGCTGCTGTGGGGCTGCGTGATGGATCCGATGTCGGCGATCCTGCTGCTGGTGCCGGTCCTGATCCCGCTGGTCGATGCGCTGGGAATCGACAAGGTCCATTTCGGCATCGTGATGACGCTGAACCTCGCGGTGGGGCTGTTCACCCCGCCCTTCGGCATCAACATCTTCGTCGCCCAGTCGGCCCTGCGCATGCGCACCGGCGATATCTATCGCGGCGTCGTGCCGTTCTTTGCCGTGTTCCTGGTGGCGCTGGTCGCGATCACCTTTGTCCCCGCGATCTCGCTGGGCAG
Organism: Rhodobacter sp.; assembly: GCA_020637595.1. Classification (GTDB taxonomy): domain Bacteria; phylum Pseudomonadota; class Alphaproteobacteria; order Rhodobacterales; family Rhodobacteraceae; genus Pararhodobacter. The sequence goes on from JACKKE010000010.1 coordinate 170,938, forward strand.
CATGACCCTGTTCATGGCGGTCAATTGAGCCCGCCGATCACGCGCGCGCCCGATTGCATCCAGACAATCGCGGGTTGCGTATGACAGTATGACCCTCGGCCGCCCGAGTCGGAGGAGCATCCGGCGGCCCGTCACAGAGAACCGAAGCGTATCCCGGCAAAAGGGCGAGGAGTAAGCCATGACTGCGATTCGAGGAACCATAGGTGTCAACAAACGGCCCGGCGAGCTGGGGGCACATTCGCTGGACATGTTCCGCATGGCGGTGCCCGATCTGGCGGTTGCCCAGCGGTTCTATACCGAATTCGGCCTCGAGGTGCGCGAAGAGGCCGAGGGGCTGGGCCTCTATACCACCGGCAACACCCACCGCTGGATGGGCCTGTCCGAGGGGCCGGCGAAACAGCTGACGGGGTTCACCTTTGCCGTGTTCGAAGAGGATTTCGAACCGATGAAGCGCCATATCGAGGCGCAGGGCGTCACCCTGATCGACCCGCCCCGGGGCATCGCGTCGGACGGGCTGTGGTTTCGCGACAACAACGGCCTGCTGATCGAGGTGAAGATCGCCGGCAAGACCTCGCTCGACGGCAAGGCGGCTTTCGGTGACAGGGATTTCTCGGTGCCCGCCAACACCGCGGGATCCTGGAGCCGGTCGTCAAAACCGCAGGTGCGTCCGCTGCGCTTCGCGCACCTTCTGCTGTTCACCCCCTCGGTCCCCGACTCGATCGCTTTCTACAGCCGCGTGCTGGGCCTGCGCCTGTCCGACCGCACCGGCGACATCATCGCCTTCATGCACGGCATCCACGGCTGCGATCATCACATGATCGCCTTTGTCACCTCGGGCGGGAAGCCGGCGGGCCTGCACCATTGCAGCTGGGATATGGGGTCGGTCAACGGCATCGGGCTGGCGGCGCAGCAGATGGCCGATGCGGGCTATACCAAGGGCTGGGGGCTGGGCCGGCATGTGCTGGGATCGAACTATTTCCACTACATGCAGGATCCCTGGGGCAGCTGGTCGGAATATTCCGCCGATATCGACTATATCGCCCTGGACCATGACTGGCCCGCCAAGGACCACCCCGAGGAAGACGGTATCTATGTCTGGGGCCCCGACCTGCCCGGGGATTTCCTTCACAACTACGAAGCCGACCGCTGATCGCCTCACCGGCCCGGGCGCAGGCAGCGCAGCGGGCCGGCACTGGGCCGGCACCGCACCTGCACTGGGCCTGCACTGGGCCTGCACTGGGCCGTCAGCTTTGCCGGGTGACGTGGCAACCCGAGGTCAGATCCAGCGACGCATCGCGCACCCCGGTCGTGACATCGAGCATCCCCAGAACCGTGTGGAACAGGTTGTCGTGGCTGGCCGGCTGCTCGGCCACATCGGTGAGGCAGGCCTCGTCGAGGCTCATTGCGCTGCGGAACCCGGCGCCGGCCCACATCACCATCGGCACCCGGGTCTGGGTTTCCGGCGCCATGAACATCGGCGCCGCGTGCAGATAGAGGCCGTCCTCGCCCAGCGATTCACCGTGGTCCGAGACAAAGACCATCGCCGGCAGCACGCGGTCCGAGGCGTTCAGGATGTCGATCGCCTGCGACAGCACATAATCGGTTTCCAGAACCGCGTTGTCATAGGCGTTGACGATCTCGTCCGTCGTGCAATCGGCAAAATGCGAGGTCTGGCAATCGGGGGTAAAGGCCCTGCGGGCCTCGGGATAGCGCAGGTAATACGCCGGGCCGTGGTTGCCGATCATGTGCAGCACCAGCACGGTGTTGCGGGTGATCGTCGCCGCGGTCTGTTCGATCAGCGGCAAAAAGACCTCGTCGGTGCATTCGACCTCGCAGGCGACAGGATCCAGCGCCGGATCGACCGTCTGCCAGCCGGTGCGCGCCGCAACCCCCTGATCGCCGGTGTTGTTGTCATACCACTGAACATCGAAACCGGCCCGTGCCAGAATATCCAGCAGGTTTTCATGCGTCAGGAATTCCTCGCGCGAGTAATCGGCCTGCGCAAAGGGCGAGAACATGCAGGGCACCGAGATCGTGGTCGCCGTGCCGCAGGAATGCACCGCCGTCAGGTTGACGATGTCGCGCGCGGCCAGTTCCGGCGTCGTGTTGCGCGCATAGCCGTCCAGGCCAAAATTCGGCGCGCGCAGCGTTTCGCCTACGAACAGCACCATCAGCACGGGCTCCGCCGCCGCCTGCAGCCGCTGACCCGGCACCGCATCGCCGCCGACGGTCTGCACCACCCGGTCGGTCACCCGCAGCTGCTGCCGGGTATAGCGCAGGATCGACATCAGCGTTGCACCGGGCTGGAACGAGCCGGTCAGCTCCTGATGCTCGCGCAGCACCGCCGAGGCGGCCTTGAAGTCCGCGAACATCCCGCCGAGGAACACCGCCAGCGACACCATCACCGCCAGCGGCCAGCGCCAGAGGTGGTGCACCGCACGGACCCGGCGAACGCGGGGCCAGAACACCAGCGCCGCCGGCAGAACACCGGTCAGCGCGATCCACAGAACCGCACCCGGCGTGATCAGATGGCTGGCCTCGGTCGGAGTCGTCTCGAGCACACTGCGGATCAGTTCCCGGTCGACCAGAACGCCAAAGGTGCGCTCGTAATAGGTCGCCGAGGCCGCCATCAGGATCAGGACCGCCGCAACCGGCTTCTGCAGCACCCCCGGCCCCAGCAGTTCCAGCGTGAACAGGGTCAGCGCCGCCAACGACACGGCAAACAGCGCGATGTTCACCGGGCTGTCGTCAAAGATCGCGGTCAGCCGGACCCAGAACCCCGGGTTCAGAACCGCCATCACATAGGCGGTCACGATCAGGTTCAGCGTCAGGTGCCCGACGCAGGGGCGCGGCGGCAGGGACAGGCGTTTTTTCGCAGGTTCGGTCATCAGTCGGAATCCGGATAGCAAGGCCCGCATGGGGCGAGCGGTTTTCCCCCAGTGACGGGGTAACCTTGCGCCTGGCTTACAACGCCCGGGGGTGCGCGCTTTTTTCTCGCCTGCCTGTCCGGGGCGGGCTAGGAAAGCGCATGCGCCTGCTCGTTGTCGAAGACAGCCCGGATCTTGCCGCCTCGATGCTGCATGCCCTGCGTGCGCAGGGCCACGCCGTCGACCATGCGGCCGACGCCGCCACCGCCTCAGCGGCGCTGGCGGTGGCCGACTATGCCTGCGTGATCCTCGACCTGGGGCTGCCCGACGGCTCGGGGCTGGATGTGCTGCGCGCCCGGCGCAAAGCGGGGGACCGGACTCCGTTCATCCTCGCCACCGCGCGCGACCAGATCAGCGACCGGATCGCCGGGCTCGATGCCGGCGCCGACGACTATGTCGTCAAACCCTTCGATCTGGGCGAGCTCGCCGCCCGGGTTCGCGCCCATGCCCGCCGCGGACAGGGCGCCCCGGCGGCACGCCTGCAGCTGGACGGGATCGAGGTCGACCGCGCGATGGCAAAGGTCTGGCGCGATGGCGTCGAGGTGCATCTGACCGCGCGCGAATGGGCGCTGTTCGACGCGCTCCTGGGCGCGCGCGGGCGGGTTCTGGCCAAGCCGGCGCTGGAAGAGGCCCTTTATGCCTTTGATACCACCATCGAAGGCAATGCCGTCGAGGTCTATGTCTCGCGCCTCAGGACCAAGCTGGGTCCCGGCGTGATCGAGACCCGGCGCGGCCTGGGCTATGTGCTGCCATGACCGCCGGGCGCTGGTCACTGTCGCGCCGTCTGACCTGGCGTGTGATGGGCCTCGTGGCGGTCGCCTGGCTGGCGACGATCGCCTTCACCCTCGTCTCGTTGAACCACGAGATGAACGAGATGTTCGACGAAGAGCTGCAGGCGCTGGTGGAAACCACGATCCTGTCGCTGGACGCCACGCAGGGCGGGGTCATCGCCCGCAATGTCGGCGTCCAGACCAACGACGGCGAACGCATCCTGCGGATCATCGACCCGAACGCCGCGCTGCCGCCGGCCCCCTGGCCGCCCCTGACCGGCGAAGGGTTCTTTGACCAACCCGGATGGCGGATCCTGCGCCGGAGCGGCGAACGCGCCGTGATCGAGGCGGCGCATGCCACCGCCTGGCGCCACGAAGAGGTGTTCGAGGCGGCCTCGACGCTGCTGCTGTTGATCCTGCCACTGATGGCGCTGCTGCTCTGGGGGCTGCGGCACACGACCCGCACAGCCACTGCCCCGGTGACCCGGCTGGCCCGCGCCGTCGCCCAGCGCAGGCCGGACGACCTGTCGCCGGTTCCCGCCGATGGCCTGCCGGATGAGCTGCGGCCCCTGGCCGAGGCCTTCAGCGCCTATGTCCTCAGGATCGAGGCCCTGCGGCAAAGCGAACGCGATTTCGTCGCCAATGCGGCGCATGAGCTGCGAACACCCCTCGCCGCGATCCGGGGCCGGCTGGAGATATCGGCCGACCCCGACACCAAACCCGCCATCGCGATGATCGACGCGCTGACCCGGCGGGTCGAGCGCCTGCTGCAGCTGGCCCGCCTCGAAGGCGAGGTGGGCATCGGCGGTGGCCCGTCGGATCTGGTGCGCATCCTCGGCCTGCTGATCGCGGAAATCCGCCCGCGCAGTCCGCACCCCATCCATTTCGACGACGGCGACCACGAGAGCTTGATGGTCGCGGCCGACCCCGACGCCCTGGCGATCCTGCTGCGCAACCTGATCGAGAACGCCACCGAACACGGCACCGGCACCGTGCGCATCATGCTCGCGGCCGACGGCTGCCTGACAATCGCCAATCCCGCCACCGTCGCCACGATTGACGACACCCGCTTTCAGCGCCGACCGGACTCGGCGGGCATGGGCCTGGGCCTGTCGATCGTCGAAAACCTCGCCAAGGCGATGCAGGCCACCGTCACCCGCCGGGTCGACGCCAAGGGGGTCGCCGTCGATCTGCGCTTTGCCCCGGCGCCCTGACCGTCGGGCCCAGGAGGTCCGGCGAGGCGGAACGCCGGTATTTGGCACGGCGGCGATGGCGCCCAAAGTCTTCCGACACTGCCCGGCCCGACGCTTTCAGACAGATCTCGACAGGGGCAAGGCCGATCTCCGCGCGGGCACGGTCAAGCGATGTCCACGCCCGGTTGATATGGAAATGCCCACACCAGACGACGCCCGAGGCCACAGTGCCGATCAGCCCGACGACCGGGAACTCCGCAGATAATCCGGATATCGCGCGACATTTGTGTTGGCGCGTGGCCAAAGATGCTGCATAAAGATGACTGGTCAACTATATTTCCTGGCTGATGCCACGACGCCCGCAACGAGAAGGAACCCGTCATGTCGCAACCGCTTCTTGGCATCCGAGTTCTCGATGCGACGCATGTCCTGGCCGGGCCTTTCGCCGGTTATCAGCTTGCGCTGCTCGGTGCCGATGTCATCCGGGTCGAGAACCCGGCCGGTGGCGATGTGGCACGGATGGGCGATCCCGATCCCGCGCGGCGGGCGAAGGGCATGGGCTATGGCTTCCTCGGTCAGAACGCCAACAAGCGGTCGATCGCGCTGGACCTGAAATCGCCCGAAGGTCAGGCCGCCTTCAAGCGCCTCGCCGCCACCTGCGATGTGGTGATCGAGAATTTCCGCCCCGGCAAGATGCAGGCACTGGGGCTCGGGGCCGATGACATCCGTGCGCTGCGCCCGGATGTCATCTACTGCTCGATCACCGGCTTTGGCCAGCAAGGGCCTCTGACCGGCCGCCCGGCATATGACCATATCGTCCAGGGCATGTCCGGCATCATGGCCGTGACCGGCACCGAAGAGAGCGGGCCGGTGCGCGCCGGTTTTCCGCTGGTCGATTATCTGGCCGGGCAGATGGCGGCCTTTGCCATCTGCGCCGCGCTCTATCGCCGGGCAGTGACCGGCGAGGGCGAGGTGATCGACTGCTCGATGCTGGATTCGGCGCTGTCGGTGATGGGGCCGGTGGTCAGCGAATGGTCGATCGGCGGGCAGAAGCCCCGCCGGCCCGGCAACAAACCTTATTCCGGCTCACCCTTCTCGGGCTGTTTCGACACCGCCGAGGGGATGATCGTCGTCGTCGGCAACACGATGGCGCAGGCCGAGAGGCTGTGCCGGGTGCTTGGCCTCGACCATCTGCTGGACGACCCGCGGGTGAACGACTGGCGCGCGCATCCCGAACTGGCCGACGAGATGCGCGGTCTGTTCGAGGCCGCCTTTGCCACGCGCAGCGCGCTGGACTGGGAAGAGGCGCTGAACGCCGTGTCGGTTCCCTGCGGCAAGGTGCGCGACATCCCCGAGGTGCTGGCCGAGCCCCATGTCACCGCCCGCGACGCGCTGCACGAGGTCTTCGTGCCGGCGCTGGGCCAGGCGATTCGCGTGCCCGGGCTGGGCGTGCGGGTCGGCGGCGAGAACGGGCGGGTCACCGCGCCGCCGCCGCTGATGTCGGAGCATGCCGATGCGGTGCTGGCCGAGGCGGGTTATGCCCCGGCCGAGATCGCCGCCCTGCGCGCTGCCGGAACCGTGCTCTGACCTCAGACCTCGGGCGGGGGCGTGGCGGCGGGGGCGCCCATCGTCGCGGCGACGGCGCGCCCGCCATAGGCCTCGATCATCGCATCCTGATCGGCAAAGGCCTGGGCGTCCGCCGCATCGGGATCGACGATCTTGCAAAGTTCGGCGTGCATCATCGCCCGGACCTCGGCCAGCGCCGGGTCGGTGCCAAGGTCGCGCAGCTCTTCAGGGTCGGTTTCCAGATCGAACAGTTCGGGCGGGAAGCCGACATAGTAGTGGTATTTCCACCGCCCCTTGCGCAGCATGAAGGCGCCCGACACCGCCCCCGCCGCGTGGTATTCCGAGAACACCGGGCGGTCGGTGTCGTCCCCGGTCGCAGCGATCTCCAGCAGGTTGCGGCCCGGCGCGCCCTCCAGGTGACCGCCAAAGACCTCGGCCAGGGTCTGCGACAGGTCGACCAGATTGACCGGCGTCCGGCACAGACCCGGCGCAACCCCGGGCCCGGCCATGACCAACGGGATCTGCGCGCTTTCGTTGTAAAGCTGCGACTTGCCCCAGAGGCCCCGCGCCCCGACGTTGTCGCCGTGATCCGAGGAATAGACCACCAGCGTGTCCTCCTCCATCCCGGCATTGCGGAGCGCGCTCAGGATCAGGCCGACGTTGTGGTCCAGAAAACTGGTCAGCCCGTAGTAACAGCGCATCGCCATGAGCCGTTCATCGGCATCGCGGAACTGCCGCTCGGTGTCCATCATGGCATTCTGCTTTTCCACCCAGGGGTGGCGGCGATAGCCGGTTGACGGGTGCAGCTTGACCTCGGGCAGCACCTCGGGCGGGTAGAGGTCGACATACGCCTGCGGCACGACCAGCGGGAAATGCGGGGCCACCAGCCCGACATAGAGGCACCAGGGCGTGTCGTCGCCGCGCGTGCCCTGCTCGGCCAGCCAGTCGCAGGCACGCCGGGTCACGGCGCTGTCGTATTGCGTATATTTGCTGTCACCGGGGCCGATATAGTCGGCCAGCATGCGGCCCCGGCTGGGCGGTCGCTGATCCTCGCGGCGGATCGAGCCCCAGACCATGCCATGCCCGCCGACGACCTGCATGGGGATGTGCTCGACATCGAAACCCGCCGGATCGTCGTCGCTCCGGTAATGCAGCTTGCCGATCGATTCGACGCGAACCCCCCGGTCCTGCAACTGGTGCCCCCAGCCGCGCGGCTCTCCGGTATAGGGCATGGCGTTGTCCCACAGCCGCGTTTCGTGCGCGTAGCGGCCGGTGGCAAACGAGGCCCGCGCCGGCACGCAGATCGGCGAGGGGGTATAGGCGGCCTCGAACCGTGTCCCGCGGGCCGCCAGCGCATCGAGGTTCGGCGTCTGCACGAACGGGTGCCCGGCACAGCCCATCGCGCGGGCCTGGTGTTCGTCGGAGAGGATGACCAGGATGTTGCGGCTCATGTCGGGTCCCCGGTTATGGCGGCACCGGGCCTGTCGCCCGGCACCTCGAACGTGTCGACTGCCTGCTCGAAACGCAGCATCAGTTCGACCAGCTGCTCGCGCTCTGTATCGGAAAAGGCAGCACGGATATGCTCCTGACGCGCGCGCATGATTGGCCGCGCTTTCTCCATGACGGCGCGCCCCTGTGCGGTGAAATCGAGCACCTGCGCCCGACCGTCGGTCTTGCTGGGCGTCGATGCCAGCAGCCCCTCGTCGATCAGGCGCCGCACGGTGCGGCTGATCAACGCCTTGTCGACATCCATATTGCGCTGGATCTCGGCGGCGGTGACCGGGCCACAGGCGTCAATCAGATAGAAGATCCGCCACTGCTGCATGGTGATGCCTGCCGTCTGCTCAAGCAGCCGAGCCGCCAGCGCGATGACCTTGGCGTGCAGCCGCCCCAGGCGAAAGGTCAGCGCCTGGTTCAGCGGTCCGCCGGTCAGCGGATCGAGAAAATCCTTCATTTCGCTCTCGTTCGCCATCACGCGCAGCCTTTTCATGGGTCATTGGTCGCAGTAAATAGATGACACGTCAACTTTTTAGTTGACAGGTCCCTCAATTATGCCAGAGTTCGGGATATCTTACGTCAGGGAGGGACGGAATGACTTTTTCGCTCAAAACCGGGCTCGCCGCGCTTGTTGCCGCCGCGACCTTTGCCACCGGCGCCGCGGCGCAGGGCTGGACCCCGCCGGGGCCTATCACGCTGAAGATCAGCTTTGCCCCGGGCGGCGGCACCGACACCCAGGGCCGGCTGATCGCCGCCGCGCTCGAGGACCGGCTGGGCTGGACCATCATCCCCGAGAATGTCCCCGGGCGCGGCGGGCTGACCCTGGCCGACGGTCTGCGCAACGACCCCAATGACGGCACGGTCATCGCGATGGCCGCGACCGAGACCTTCGGCTATTCGATGGTGGCCGCGCAGACCGGCTGGCCGCTGAGCGACTTCACCCCCATCGTCACCACCGCCTCGTTCCAGATGGGGCTGGTGGCGGCGGCTTCGTCGGGCTGGACAACCGTGGACGACATGTTCGCCGCCGCGCGCGCCGGCCAGACCATCCGCCTCGGCTCGCTGTCGGACAAACTGACCGACCTCGCCACGCTGCTGGGCGAGGCGAATGACATCGAGTTCAACATCGTCTCGGTCAACGGCGGGGGCGAGCTGATGAACGCCTTGATGGCGGGCGACCTGGACGTCGGCTTCATCGCCGGGGCGCAATCGCGGCGCGTCGCCTCGGGCGATCTGGTGAACCTGGCCTCGGCGCTGTCGGTGCCGCTGACGCAGACCCCGGACGCGCCGCTCCTGCGCGACCGCGGGCTGGAATTCGTGACCGACGGCTATTTCTTCTTCGTCGCGCCCGGCGGCCTGCCCGACGAGGCGCGCGAGACCATCGCCGCGGCGATCGCCGATATCGTGTCCGACCCGACCAATCCGGCAGGCGAAGCCATCGCCACCGCGTTTGGCGGCGCGACGGTGGTGATGGGGCCGGATCTCGACGCCTTCATGCAGTCGCAATACGATGCGGCCGGGCAATTGCTGGACGTGATGAGCCAGTAAGCACCGAAGGGAGGGTCAGCCGTGACCGCCAGTTCTCGCTCGACCGCGCTGGCCCTGGTGGTTGCAGGCTTCGCGCTGGTCCTCCTGTTCCTGTGGATCCCGCACGACATCCAGACCGGGATCGTCGAACGGGTCCGCCGGCGCACCGCCATCGGCGACGCGCTGGCGCCGACCGTGGCGGCGGCGGTGCTGCTGCTCGGCGCGCTGGTGCTGTTCGTCGAGCGGCGGCGCGAGGCAACGCCCGGTCTTTCGGGCGAAAGCCTGCGCTTCCTGCTCTCGGTGATCGCGCTCGGCGCCGTGTCCTTTGCGCTGATGCGTTGGGCCGGCCCGGTGGCAGCGACACTGGCGGGGACCGACTATCGGCCGCTGCGCGCCAGTGCGCCGTGGAAATACATCGGTTTCGTGCTGGGCGGCTGGGTCATGGTGTTCGGCCTGGTGACACTGGTCGAGCGCCGGGCCAGCCTGCGCGGTGCGATCACCGCCGCGTTGATGGTGGCCCTGCTGATCGCGGTCTACGACCTACCGTTCGAAGACCTGCTGCTGCCCCCGAACGGAGACCTGTGATGGAAATGCTCGATCATGTCTGGCTGGGCATCCTCGCGGTGTTCCAGGGGCCGGCGCTGTTCACCCTGTTCGGCATCCCGGTCCCGGTGGCGCTGGTCATGGTGGCGCTGGGCGTCGTGGTCGGCATCGTCGTCGGCGCCACCCCGGGGCTGGCAGGGCCGATGGCGATGGCAATCTCGCTGCCGATCCTGATCTCGATCTTCGGCTTTCGCCCCGAAGCCCTGCTGCCGGTGATGGGCTTCCTCGTCGGCGTGATGAAGGGCTCGACCCTGGGCGGCGCCGTGCCGGCGATCCTGTTCAACACGCCAGGCACGCCCGACAGCTACATGACCACGCTCGACGGCTGGCCGCTGGCGCAGAAGGGGCAGGCCGGCAAGGCCCTGCGGGTCGCGCATGCCTCGTCAGTGATGGGCGATACCTTCTCGGACCTGGTGCTCTTCGTCTGCGCGCCCTTCCTCGCGGTGCTGGTCGAGCGTTACCTAGACTTCCCTGAAAAGGCGGCCCTGCTGCTGCTCTCCCTGACCTTCATCGCCGCGGTGATGGGCGGCTCGGTCGGCAAGGGGCTGATCTCGATGGGACTGGGCCTGCTGGTCGCGTCGATCGGCTCGGGCGAGGATTTCTATCCGCGCCTGTCCCTGGGACAGCCGGCGCTGGCCGACGGCTTCTCGCTGGCGACCGTGGTGCTGGGCGTGCTGGTGCTGGGCGAGGTGTTCAAAGGGCTGGAGGACACCCTGCGCGAGCAACTCGGCAAGGCACAGGAAGCCCTGACGATGACCGGCCCGCAACACCTGACCGGCAGCGATCTGCGGCGCATCCTGCCCCATGTCGGCCGCTCGGCGGTGATCGGCACGGTAATCGGCGCGCTGCCCGGGATCGGCTCGACGCTGGCCGCAACGCTGGGCTACACCCTAGGCAAGAACCGCCATGCCAAAGCCGGCAAGTCCCCGGCCTTTGGCGAGGGCGCCATCGAGGGCGTTGCCGCGACCGAGGCCGCCAACAGCGCCGTTTCGGGCGCCAACCTGATCCCCGTCCTGTCGCTGGGCATCCCCGGCAATGCCGCGGCGGTTTTCCTGATTCTGGCCGCCGACAGCATCGGTGGCTTCAACCCCGGGCCAGGGGTGTTCCGCATGCCAGCGACCGGTATCAATTCCGAGATGGTCATCGCCTTTGGCCTGTTCACGCTGATGATCACCGCCAATGCCCTGAACTGGACGCTGGGCGGCGCAGTCATGCGCGCAAGCGGCATCATGGTGCGCATCCCCCGCGCGCTGCTCTTGCCCTGCGTGATCCTGCTCACACTGACCTCGATCTATGTGCAGGACCCCAACATGATGGGGATGGTGCTGACCGCCGGCTTCGGCGTGCTGGGCTACCTCATGCGCCGCTTCGGCATCTCGCCCCTGCCCTTCGTCATCGCCTTCATTCTGGCCGGACCGCTGGAATCGACCGTGCGCCAGGCGTTCTCGGCGACCGGTGGCGATGCCTGGTTCCTTCTGGACCGCCCGCTCGCCGCTGTCTTCGTCGCCATCGGCGTCTGGGTCGTGGTGTCGAACCTGCGCAGAAACCGTTCCGAAAAGGGGGCGTGACCGGACCACCGGCCACCGCGCATCGCCCCTCGCCTTTGCCTGCAAGCCGGTCTCGTCGGTGTGCAGGCGAACGCGCGCCGGGCGGTGCGCCGCGGTGTATTTCGCGCCGTCTGGAAGGCCATGACATGGCCAGCCGTCATGGCGCAGGCGGCGTTTGACACGCGTCGTCCAGCACCCGCCGCCTGGCCAGGGGCTCTCGGCCGCTATGGTCGATCCAGGCGCCGACCAACCCGCGCGGCAGGAACAGCGCAAAGCCGATCGCCACAGCGCCGATGCCGAACAGATACCAGGCGCCAAAATCGCCAAAGATCTCCTGCAGCGCAATCAGAAACACCGCGCCCACAACCGGCCCCAGAAACGTGCCCAGCCCCCCGGTCAGCACCATGAACAGCATGAAGACCGTCCACTGGATTCCGAAGCCCGTGCGCGGCTGAAAGGTGATGGCGCTGGCCAGCCAGAGCGTCCCGGCCAGCGCACAGCCACCCGCCGCAAGGGCAAAGATCACCCGTTTCACCCGGAACGTGCTGACACCGACCGAGGCCGCGGCCTCTTCATCGTCGCGGATCGCCTGGCTTTCCGCCCCCAGCCGCCCGCTGAGCAGCCGATACGCCGCCACCAGCACCGCAGCCGCCGAGGCCAGCGCGATCCAGTAGATCGCCAGCCGCCGGGTCTGCGGATCATAGGCGTTGAGCACCACCAGCGAGGTGCCGGTCTCGCCCTGCACCAGCGGGTCGGTCATCACCAGCGCCCGGAACACCTCGGCCAGAACCCACATCGCGATGGCGAACTCACCAATCCTGAGCCGCAGCACGAACGAGGACAACAGCCAGGCGACGGCGGCAACCAGCAGCGGTGCAACCAGCAGCGCCGGAAAAGGCCCAAGGCCGGTCTCGACCAGACGCACCATCGCGTAGCCGCCCAGCCCGACAAAGGCCTGCTGCCCGACCGAGACCAGCCCAGCATAGCCCGCCAGGAGGTTCCACATCACCGCCATCAGCACATAGATGCCGAGCTGCGTCAGCTTGTCGATCACCAGAGCCGAGGCATAGACCGGCGCCAGGGCCAGCACCGCCAGCAACAGCGCGGCAGCACCGATCAACAGCCGGTCGGCGCGCGGCAGGGGTCTCAGGCGCGTGTCGGTCATCGGGTCTCTCCTCCTCGCAGGGTCAGGGCGCGCCAGCCGCCCCGCGCGGCGGCCTCGTCGCGCAGGATGCGCCAGGCGAGCGCGGCCAGCAGCACCAGATGCCCTGCCAGCAACGACAGTTGCGGTGCAATCGCGCCACCCAGCGTCTGCGCGAGACCCAGAACGATACCGCCGATCAGCGTGCCCCAAAGCGAACCGACGCCGCCGATCACCACCGCCTCAAAGGCAAAGATCAGTTGCGCGGGGCCGGCATAGGGCGTGACCTGCGCACGCATCGCCAGGAACACGCCGCCCAGCGCCGCAAGAGCCGCCGCGATCGCCGCCGCCGCCCGGTGGACCCGGCGGGCGTCGATCCCGCAAAGTTCGGCGGCCTCGGGATCCGAGGCGGTGGCGCGGATTGCCCGGCCCAGCCGCGTGCGCGTCATCATCAGGTGCAACAGGCCCAGCACACCCACGGCGGTGACAAAGACCAGAACCGGCAGCTTTCCCAGCGTGATCCCCCCGGGCAGCGTCCACCCCGACCAGGACAGCGCCCCGATATGCGCCCCCAGCGAGCGCGTGTTCGAGCCGAAGAGCCCGAACATCGCGTTCTGCAAGGCCGCGCCCAGGCCCAGCGTCACCAGAATTGGCAGCAGGGCGCCACCCTGCAGCGCGCGTTCGAACATCAGCCCCTGCGCCAGCCAGCCCAGCGCCGCCATCACCGGCAGCACGGTCAGAACCGCCAGCCAGACGGGCCAGCCCATCCCCTCGACCGCGAAAAGCGCCAGCATCGCGCCCAGCACCAGCATGTCGCCATGCGCCAGGTTGATGAACCGCACCACGCCGAACATCAGCGACAATCCGGCGGCGATGATGGCGTAGTAACCGCCCAGCAGCACACCCTGGGCAATGGCTTGGACAAGGGTTTCAAACATCGGCGGTCTCTGTCTCATGCAGGCCGAAATAGGCCCGGGTGATCGCCTCGCGCGTCAGCTCGGCGGGGCGGCCGGTCAGTTCCACGCGCCCTTCGGCCAGGCAGATCACCCGGTCGGCAAAGGCCAGCGCGCGGGTCAGGTCCTGTTCAACGACGATCATCGCCATCCGCCCCTCGGCCCGCACACCGGCAAGCGAGGCATAGACCCCTTCGACAGCAGCGGGGGACAGGCCCAGCGAAACTTCATCGAGCAAAAGCACATCGGGATTGGCCAGCAGCGCCCGGGCGATGGCCGCCGCCTGCCGCTGGCCGCCGGAAAAGCCGCCTGCGGGCAGGTCGATCAGCGGTGCCAGTTGCGGGAAGGCATCGAGCACCCGCGGCAGGGTCCAAGCGCCCTTGCGGCCATTCTCGGCCGGGATCCGCAGGTTCTCGCGCAGGGTCATCTCGGGGAACAGGCGGCGGCCCTCGGGCGACAGGGCGATGCCCGCGCGCAACCGGGCATGGGCGGGCAGCGCGCCGATGTCGCGCCCGTTCAGCGCGATGCGCCCCGAGGCCAGCGGATGCGCCCCCGCCAGCGTGCGCAGAAGCGTGGTCTTGCCCGCGCCATTCGCGCCGATCAGGGCCAGCACCTCGCCAGGGGCCAGCGTCAGCGAAATGTCATGCACCGCGGTCATCAGCCCGTGACGCGCTGTGACGGAATCGAGCGACAGCAGGGTCATTCGGGGTCACTTCCCAGATAGGCGGCACGGACCGCAGCATCGGCCATCACCGCGCGCGGCGCGCCCTCGGCCAGCACGCGGCCCTCGGCCATGCAGATCAGCCGGTCGATGACCTTGAGCAGCGCGTGCAGGATATGTTCGATCCAGATCACCGTCATGCCCTGCGCCTTGAGGTCCAGGATCAGCGCGATCAGAACCTCCAGCTCGGCCTCGGTCAGGCCGCCGCCGATTTCGTCCAGCAGCAGGATGCGGGGATTGGTGGCCAGGGCCCGGGCGACCTCCAGACGTTTGCGGTCCAGAAGACCCAGGGCCCCGGCCGGTCGGTTGGCGACATCGCCCAGGCCCGTTGCGCCCAGGATCTGCGCGGCGCGCGCCACCGACGCGCGGTCGTCCAGCCCGCCACCCGCACGGGCGGCGACCTGAACGTTCTCAAAGACGGTCATGCCCAGAAACGGGCGCGGGACCTGATGGGTGCGCGCGATGCCCAGCGCACAGCGGCGATGGGCGGGCAAGGTGGTGATCGGGGCGCCGTCCAGCCGGATCACCCCGGCCGAGACGGGAAACGCCCCCGCCAGCGCGCCGAACAGCGTGGTCTTGCCCGCGCCGTTCGGCCCGACGATCCCCAGCGCCTCGCCGGGCTGGACGGCGATGTCCACGCCGTCCACGGCCCTGAGCTTGCCGTAGGTCTTGCTCAGCCCCTGCCCGGACAGGAGCGGCCGGGGATCTGTCATCTGCATCAGCCCCCCAGGTGATAGGCGGTCATCTCCGCCGTCAGCGGCACCGCGGGCAGGTCGGCGTTCGACACCACGTCCAGCTTGTATTCCCACGGCCCCTCGCTGGCGTGGTTCCACTGCACACCCACCAGATGCGTTTCGCAGCAATTGGCGACCGGACCCGAGGTGAAGTCGATCGGCCCCACCGCCGTATCGCAGCGCAGCGTGGACAGCGCCTGCGCGACCGCCGCCTTGTCCTTGGGCGCGCCCGAGGATTTCAGCGCCGCGACCGCCGCATCCAGCAGGCTCGCCGTGGCGCCGACCTGCTGGTTCCACTGCTTGCCGGTGGCGGCCTCGAACCCCTGGGCGATTTCGGCGTTGTCGAGGCCCACCGCATCCGAACGGAACGGGAAGACCGGGTGCCAATAGGCGCCCGCGTGCAGCCCGTAACCCAGCGATCCCATGCTTTCCAGTTCGGCGGCGAACAGCCCGGCCTTGGCCATCTGCATGACCTTGACCCGCTGGGCAAGGCCCTGCTGCGCTGCCTGCCGCCAGAAGACCGGGAAATCGGGCGGGAACGGAAAGGCGTTGACGATCTCGACGCCCGCATCCTTGAACGCATTGATATGGTGGCTGAAATCGCTGGAGCCGTTTTCATAAGCGCCGGGATCGAACAGCTCCCATCCCGCGGCCTCCAGCGCGGGCAGCAGCCCCATGCGGATCGCATTGCCGTCGGCATCGTTGGGCGCGAGGATGCCGACCTTGCGGTTGGTTTCCACCTTGCGCCACTGGTCGTCATAGAGGGTGACGAAATTCCCGGTGCCGAAGCAGAAGTGATAGGTCCAACGGAAGGGCGAGGGTTCGCCCGGGCGTGCACCGCGACCGAAATAGAAGCTTTCCCAGGGCGCGGTGGTGGACAGACAGGGCACGCCCGCCGCCTCGCAGGCATCGGCCACCGGGTTCACGGTTTCGGGCGTCGAGGCGGTGATGACCAGATCGGGCGCATCGCCGGTAATCAGGTCGCGCGTGACCAGACTGCCGCGCACCGGGTCGGACTGGGTATCGGCCAGCACGATCTGCACGCCATAGCGCCGCCCGCCGATCTCGATCCCGTCAGCCTGGGTGCGGTTGAAATGCTCGACCAGAAACGGGTCGCCATCGCCAAACACCCCGAGCGGACCCGAACGCGGGCCGACGAAGCCGATGCGGATGGTCTCGGCATCCTGTGCCAGCACGCGCCGCGCGGTCGCGGGCACGATCAGCGCCGAGGCACCCAGAAGCTGGGTGAAGCTCCGGCGCGTCAGGGTGCCGGGGATAGGGGCCTTTGTCATAGGGTGGTTCCTCCACTGGTGGTGAACGGTCAGCCGCGCGCCTCCTCCGCGCGCAGCGCCGCGTCGAGCAGGGCGTTGAACCGCTCTGCCTGTTCGATTTGCGGCGTGTGGCCGCAGCTCTCGAAAATCTCGAGCGAGGCGCCCGGGGTCAGGTCCTTGCAGGCAATGGACTGGGCGACCGGCAGCACCACGTCGTCCCGCCCGTGCACGAACACCACCGGGCAGGCGATCGCCGCCAGAATCTCGCGGCTGCGCTGCCAGTATCGGGGTTTGATGCCGCGCAGGGTCAGGGTCGCCCGCAGAAACGCCAACAGACCCTTGCTCGCCCCCGCGCGCATGACATTGCGGGTGATGACCTGATGCAGCGCGGGCGACGGGGTGAAGCCGGGATGGAAGATGCCCTTGATCTGCATCTCGACCGCCTTCTTGCCGGGCCGGTTCAGCACCTCGCCCAGCAACGGCAGGCTCATCACCCGGAAGGGCACGAACACCTCGGGGCCAGTCATCGCGGGGGCGGCCAGCACCAGCCCCGCCACCCGCCCGGGCGCCAGCCCGGCCATGCGGATGGCGATGGTCCCGCCCAGCGAGTTGCCGACCAGCAGCGCCCGCTCGATCCCCAGCGCATCCAGAAAGCGCAGGGCAAAGGCCGCGAGACTGTCGGGCTCGACAATGCCGGGGCCATCGTCGGACAGGCCGTGCCCGGGATAATCCCAGGCGATCAGCCGGTGCCTGTCGCCCAGCGCGGCGACCTGCGGCTCAAAGAATTCGAGCGATCCGCCGATACCGCTGGACAGAAGGACCGGCAGCCCCGGCCCGCCGCTGTCCCGATAGCGGATGCGAAGGCCGTCAACCTCGGCAAAGGCGATGGTCATGGCTCCCGCGCCCCTCAGGTATAGAGCGCGTCGATGCCGCCATCGACCGGCAGGCTGATCCCGGCGACCCAGCGCGCGGCATCCGAGCACAGGAAGATCACCGGCGGCGCGATCTCATCGGGGATGGCGGGGCGCTTGATGTTGGCGGCGTCGGCGGCGACGCGCTCTTCGCCCAGCATCTGCACGAATTCGCCCAGGATCGGGGTCATGACCGGACCCGGCGCGACCGCGTTCATGCGGATGTCGTGCTGCATGAACAGCTCATAGCCGCGCTTCTTCGTCCAGACGATCAGCGCCTCCTTGAAATACTGATAGCAGGTCTCTTGCGGCACCGGATTCGCCGCCAGCCAGTCGGCGCCCTGAGCGAAACTTTCGGTCGCGGCCAGGGCCTTGTGCGCGTCCAGCCGTTGCGGCCAGTCATACCCCAGAATCGAGGCGACGTTGACCACCGCGCCGCCCTTGAGCGCGCCGACCAGCGATTCCGTCAGATGCCGCAGGCCCAGGTAATTCACCCGGGCCACCACGTCGCGGTCGGCCAACCCGGACACCCCGGCGCAGTTCACCAGCGCGTCGATCTTTTGCGGCAGTTCGCCAGCGGCGCGGTCGATGCTGGCCGGATCGGCCATGTCCACCCGGACAAACCCGTCCAGCGAGACCATCGGGTCGTTGCGGTCCATGCCGATCACCCGCGCACCGTGGAAGCGGGCGAGTCGCGCGACCTCGGATCCGATACCCGAGGACGCGCCGGTAACGACGATGGTTTTTCCCTGCAAAGTCATGTTTTTCCCTTCCGTGGGCTGAGTCTGCCCGCCCACCTCCAAAGGGGGAGGTGGTGCCGGGTCTTGTCGGTGTGGGGTGGATCAGAACGGGTAGGTGCGCGCCTCGGGCAGGGTGGTGACCCAGACCCATTGCGTGAACTCTTCCCAGATCGCGGGGCCCGAGATGCGCGTGCCGTTGCCTGAGCGTCCGCGCCCGCCGAATGGCGCATGGGGGCTTGCCGTCACCGTCTGGTCGTTGATGTGCAGATGGCCCACCCGCAGCCGGTTCCCCAGCGCCCGGGCGCGGCCCAGATCCTTGCCCAGCACCCCCGCCGTCAGGCCGAAGTCCGACAGGTTCGCCAGCCGCACCGCATCGTCGTCGCCGTCATAGGCCACCACCACCGCGACCGGGCCAAAGATCTCTTCCTCAAAGGCGCGCATCCCGGGCGTGACATCGGCCAGCACCGTGGCGGGGAACATCGTGCCCTTGGCGGTGCCGCCCGCCAGCAGCCGCGCGCCCTTGGCCACGGCGTCCTGCACGATCCCCTCGATGCGGGTGGCCTCTTGCCCGGCGATCAGCGGCCCCAGCGCGACCTGTTCGGTCGCCGGGTCGCCCACCGGCAGATGCGCGGCCTTGGCGGCCAGCGTATCGGCCAGCTTTCCCGCGATCGCCCTGGGTGCCAGGATCATCCCGGTTGCCATGCAGATCTGCCCCTGATGCAGCCAGGTGCCCCAGGCCGCGTTCGAGGCGGCGCTGTCGAAATCGGCATCCTCCATCACGATCAGCGCGTTCTTGCCACCCAGCTCCAGTTGCACCCGCTTCAGGTTGCGGCCACAGGCCTCGCCGACCTTGGCGCCAACCTCGGGCGAGCCGGTGAAGCTGACCATCGCGATGTTCGGATCCTCGCACATTGCCGCACCGACATCGCCGCCACCGGGCACGATATGCAGGCAGCCCTGGGGCAGACCGGCCTCTTCAAAGACGCGGGCGATCATCACCCCGCCCGAAATCGGCGTGCGCGGGTCGGGCTTGTGCACCACGGTGTTGCCGGTGGCCAGCGCGGCGGCGATGGCACGGATCGACAGGATCAGCGGAAAGTTGAAGGGCGAGATGACACCGATCACGCCATGCGGCACGCGGATCGCTTCCTCATGCCGGCCGTCCTGGCTGGGCAGGATGCGGCCCGCGGGTTCCAGCGCGGCCACGGCGGCGGCACGCAGGAATCCCGCGCTGTGCTCCACCTCGATCCCGGCCTTGGGCGGGATCGAACCCGACTCGCGGATGATCCAGGGGATCAGCTCGTCGCCATTGGCCACCAGGATGTCGGCGGCCTTGTTCAGGATCGCCGCGCGGGCATCGGGCGGCAACGCGGCCCAGGCGGGCTGGGCCTCGGCCGCGGCGGCGGCGGCACGCGCCAGATCGGCGGGGCCGGCCTGGCCGACCTTGGCGACAAAGGCGCCATCGGCGGGCGCCGTCACCTCGCTGGCGCGGCCGGTATCCGTCCAGCCGCTGGAATAGATGCGCCCCGTCCAGAGCCCCTCGTTCAGAAACGACTGTGCCGATCCGTCCATGAAATCCCTCCCAGAATTCGTCTGTCTGGCGGGCCGGATACCCTCCTCAAGGATCCGGGCCGCTGCGAAGTGGATTTGATGGATCTGGTGAAGTATCGAGCAAGCAGGAAGAGAGGAAACCTGACAAATTTCTTTCATACACTTGTTTTTATTGTATATATTTTTTTGAGTCGCGAATCTCCTGACTTCACTATTTAGTAAATACTCGCAATCCACATACTGAATTGATGAAATGAGCAAACGAATCTCCCTCACCGAGGCCTCGCGCCAGGCGCCCCGCATCCTGGCGCGCGGCGACAGCAAGCTGTTGGACGAAGGCGCGCCACCGACGCTGTCGGACCTCGCGGGTGCGCTGCAGTTCGCGTTGGGCGACGGCCGCATCTGGCTGAACGACGACCGCATGGTGATGATGCAGACCGCCTCGCTGGGGCAGTTGCGCAAGGAGATGATCGACGCCGTGGGCATCGACCAGACCCGCCGCATCTTTCGCCGCACGGGCTGGTATCAGGGGATCCACCTGGCCGATGTGATCGCCAAACGGTTCCAGCAGCAGGATCTGACCGCCGCTCTGGCCGCCGGGCCGCGCATCCATACGATGGAGGGCTTCGTCAAGGTCACCACCAAGCGGTTCGAATTCGACGGTGCGCGCGGCCATTATCACGGCGAGTTCTACTGGCACGACAGCACCGAAGCGGTCGAGCATCTGACGCATTTCGGGGTCTGCGATTGCCCGGTCTGCTGGATGCTGATCGGCGTGCCCTCGGGCTATACCACCCGGCTGCTGGGCCACCCGGTGATCTTTCGCGAGATGGAATGCACCGGCATGGGCGCCGAACGCTGCGTCATTGTCGGTCGCAACGCCGAGGCCTGGGATGACGACGTGCCCGAACTGCAGGAGGTCGGCCTGACGCCGGTCCGCCCGCGCGGCAAACCGTGGAAGCCCCCGGTCGATCTGCCGGCCAAGCCCGCGGCCGAGACGCCCAGCGTGATCCAGGGCCGCTCGCCCGCCATCGCCCGCGCGCGGCGCCTCATCGAGCGTGTCGGCGGCTATGACGAACCCGTGCTGCTGCTGGGCGAGCCGGGCACAGGCAAGGAGCTGTTCGCCCGCCGCCTGCACGAGATCGGGCGCCACCCGGCAGCCTTTGTGACCGTAAGGCTGCTCGATGTTCGACAGCGAGGACACGAGACCGCCATTGCGACGCTCGATTCCCAGTTCGAGCGCGCGCAGGGCGGAACACTGTTCCTCAACGACCTGCTCGCCCTGCCCCGCCCGCTGCAGGGTCACCTGGCGTTGCGCGTGCAACCGCGCGAGGGGCGGCGGATCGGTTTCCGGGTGGTCTCGGCCTGCAGCGGCCAGCCGCGCGAGGCGGTGCAGGCCGGGGCGTTCCGGGCCGATCTGTTCTATCGCCTGTCGCTGCTGCCGGTGGTGCTGCCGCCTCTGCGCGAACGACGCGACGACCTGCCGATGCTGGTCGATCACTTCCTGACGCTGCATGCGCGCCGGCATGGCAAACCCTTGCGCAAGATCGGCGGCGCGGCGATGGATTTGCTGCTGCGCTACGACTATCCGGGCAATGTGCGCGAACTGTCCAACCTGATCGAACGCGGTGTGATCTTTGCCGAACCGGCGGGCGATCTGGAAATCTCGCACCTCTTTGCCGGACTCGAGGAAATGCCCGAATTCGTCGAGGGTCTGCATGCACGCGGCGTGATCGTCCGCCGTAAACCCGATGGCAGCGCCGAGGGGCGCACGCTGCAAGACATCGAGATCGAGGCCTATACCAAGGCCCTGACCGAAGCGCGCGGCAATGTCTCGGCCGCGGCGCGCGCCCTGGGGCTGAGCCGCGCGCAACTGGACTATCGACTGCGCAAACTGGGGCTGGAGCCGTCCTGAGCGCGCCTATGCCGGCTCTCGCACCAGCGCGCCACGCCGATCTCCCCGAACGACGGACGATTTCCATCCCGGGACTCGCACTCGCCAAGGGATTCCAGCGGGCAACGACGCCCGAGTCACATCGGCCATCGGCAAACGGGCATCGAGACCCACGCAACCACCGTCCCGGTCCGCCCAGGACCCGAAAAACCACAAGCCCCCTGAAACGCGAAAACCCGCGTGACGGACACCGCGTCAAACCATCAAAGGGAAGACACCAGCAGATCGATTCCGGCACCGGCCCCGCCGATCTGTCCGCCGGGGGATCACGCGGGGCCCCCGGGGCGGACATCCGTCAGGTCGGGGCCTGACCGATCCGTTCCAGTCGCGCCGTCGGGTGAAAGAACTTCCACGAAAACCAGTATTCGTCGGACAGCGCGACCGGCTCCAGATCGGCTTGGTTCGATCCCCCCGCCGCTTTGCCGCGCAGAGTCCAGACCGCGCCCGAACGCGCGTCGTGCAGCCGGTGATCGGCACCCAACTCCAGCGGGCCAATGTCGGCGGTGCGGAACGCGACCACCCCGCCACCGGCCGAAGCCAGGGTGATGCCGAGGTCGGGACGATGGACCACGCCCGCCGCGCGCAACGCATCGCGGCGGAAGGCCAGCGGCGGAAGGTCGGGCGACAGCAGGCCGATCACTGGGGTGCGGGCGGGCAGCGATCTGTCGCGCCGGGCGGCGCCCAGGCCCGGCGTCACCTCGCTCGCCATGATCTTGCGCCAGACGCCGGGGATCGGCAGTTCGAAATCGCGCAGGTCCTTTGCGGTGAAGGCGGCGAAGGGAGGCACCGGACCGCTCTCGCGCAGATCCTTCCAGGTCATGATCTGGAACGGGATCATCGTCAGCGCACTCGGATGCAGCCGACCGATAAGCGAGGAAAAGCTCGCCTGCTGGAAGAAGGTCTTCGTCTTGCGGTCGGCGACGATCATGTTGGCATTCTTGAACGAGGCGACGAAGAGCGGCCCGATCTCGGTGACATCGAAAGGAATGATGCTGCGGCACATGGCGCAAAAGGTCACCGCCACCACGCGGTCGCCGAAACGGTCGTTGATGATGTGATGGTGGATCAGGTGATCGAGCGCATAGGCGCGCACCGTCCCGGCATAGTCGATCACGGCGATTTCCATATCGTCGCGCAGGGGCAGCGTGGCGGCCTCGGCCTGCGGCGGAAAGTCGATGGCCGGAAAAGCCACGGACTGGTGCATCCGGTAGGTCAGCACAATGGCGAGCGCCATCAGCACCAGCGGGCCGAGCAGTGCCCAGGGAAACGGATCCTGCAGCAGGCCCCAGAGCAGGGTCAACGCGAAGATCCCCCAGGTGACGGGCTTGCGGATGAAGAGGTGCCAATAGAGCCATCTGACCG
Organism: Rhodobacter sp.; assembly: GCA_020637595.1. Classification (GTDB taxonomy): domain Bacteria; phylum Pseudomonadota; class Alphaproteobacteria; order Rhodobacterales; family Rhodobacteraceae; genus Pararhodobacter. The sequence continues at coordinate 193,906 of JACKKE010000010.1, forward strand.
GAAAGGCCTCGATCAGCGCCATGTAGATTGCCGCCGTGCCGACCAGCAGCGCAACGAGGGCGAGCAGGTAGAAGAGTGCAATCATGGACTTGGGTCTCCATCTTCGCGGGGCTGCAGGCGGGCGGGCAGCCCGGCGGCCAGAATGGGCTCGAGGCTGGTCGCGATCAGATCGGGCAGGCGCTCGGGCGCGATCCCGGTCAGCGGCGGCAGGCGCAGGATATAGCGGCCGAGCGCCACCCCGAGCACGACGCTCGCCACCTTGGCGGCGGTGTCGCCGGCGGACGCGCCCTCGCCGCAGAAGGCCGCAATGACGGGCTGCACCTGGCCTGCGAAAACCGCGCGCAGCCGCTCGGCCGAGGGTTCGTGCGATGTGGCCGAGCGCAGCAGCGTCTGGAACTTCTCGCCGCTTTCGCGCGTTTCCCAGATCCGCACGAAATGGCCGGCCAGCCGCTCGGCCGCCGCACCTGGCGTCAGGCCGCGCAGTTCGGGCAGCATCAGGTCGAATTGCACGACCGCCGTGAACAGCGCCTCTTTCGAGCCGAAATAGCGAATGACCAGGGCCGGGTCGCATTCCGCGCGCTCGGCGATGTCGCGCACCGAAGTCGCGGTGACGCCCGCTTCGGCGAACAACGCGCGCGCCGCGTCTGCGATCCGGGCGCGGGTGCGCGCCGATCTGGTCGTTGGGGGGCTTTCTGTCATGGGACTATATTTCAACAAGTGTTGACAATTGCAAGCATGGAATTCAACGTGCGTTGACATTCTACCGTCGACCGCTTTCGGAGAGCCGATCATGTCCGCCAGAACCACGACGATCCTGACGATCCTGACGATTGCCTTCACCGGCTTTGCCGCGGCGCTCATTCTGGTCGGAACCCCGGCGGCGATCCTCCTTCTGGCGCTCACCACGCTCGCCCTCGCGGGTTGGCTCTGGACCGGCGACACCAAAGCGCCCACCGGGCTCATGGCGCCCTATCTCACGGTGCCACCGCTCTTCCTGGCGATGGGCTCGGCGCAATTTGCCGGCGGCTGGGTGACGCATCTGCAGGCGGATTACGCCGCCTGGTTCGATCCCGATTTTGCCTTTACCGGCGCGAACTGGTTCGTGTTGCTGGTCTGCATCCCCGCCTCGCTGGTGCTTTTCGGCGGTTACTTGCTGGCGCGAAACCAACCGGCCGGTTTCTTCATGGCGTGGTGGACGGCTCTGTTCGCCGTCGCCTCCGGCGTGATTCAGATCGCCGGCGCGGGGCTATGGCAGGCGCAACCGCTCGCCCTTCTGGCCAGCGGGTTCGGCCTCGCGCTGATCTTCGCGGGCCTCGCGATTGTGCAACGGCTGCTGCGCCCCCGGGCCGCCAGCGTCCCCGTTCCGGCCCCGTTTTCGACCCAGCGCCGCCTGCTCTGGGCCGTCCTTTTCGCCGCCGCGATGGTGGTCTACGGCGCCACGCTGTTTACCCAGGCCGGGCCACTGCCGGTGATCATCGTCGTCGGGTCGATGGTCGGCGGCATGCTCGGCTGGCTACTCACCACCTCGCGCCGCCCCGTCGACCCGACCTGGGCCGTGCCGCTGCTTCTGTTGCTGCTCACCCTGTTCTATCTGCATGTCGGCGAGGAAACCCTGACCGATTTCAACGGCATGATCGCGACGATCACGGGTAAACCCTGGGCCGATGACGATTTCCTGCTGCTGATCGGCCTCTTGGGCCCCATCGTCTGGGTCTTCGCCGCCTGGAGCCTCTGGCACCGCCAGGCACTGGGCAATTTCATCTTCTGGTTCCTGATCGTCGGCATGATCCTCGGTGAGCCGACGCATCTGCTGATCTTCCCGATCCGGCTGATGGCGATCAACGGAGGCGGCTACGAATACGCCTCGGGCATGTATAGCGCGCTGTTTCCGATGATCCCGGCGATCGTCGCGCTGTTGCGCATCCTCAGCGACCATCGCGCGGCGCGCCTCGCGTGAAACCGGGTCTCGCCCTCCTGCCGTTGCTGCTCTGGGCCGACAGCGCTTCGGCCCACGGCTTTGGCGGCGCCGGGTTCCTGCATCCACTGACCGGGCCCGACCATATGCTCGCCATGATCGCCGTCGGCGCCTGGAGCGCGCAGCTCGGCGGCCCTGCGCTCTGGGCGGTGCCCACGGCCTTCGTTCTGGCCATGTCGCTCGGCGGAGCGGTGGGGATGAGCGGCCTGGCCGTTCCGCTGGCCGAGCCCGTGATCCTCGCCTCGGCGATCCTCCTCGGCGCGGCGATCGCGATCGACCGGCGCTTTGCCCTGCCGCTCGCCGCCGCCGCGACCGCGCTTTTCGGCTTTGCCCACGGGTTCGCGCATGGCGCCGAGCTGCCGGCGCAATCGGACATCGCGATCTACGCGGCGGGCGTTCTGGTCACGACGGCAGGGCTGCATGTCCTCGGGCTCGCGGCCGGGCTGCTGATCCTGGCGGACCCGTCCGGGCGGTCGCGGCTGAGGCTGTCAGGACTGGGCGTCATCGCGCTGGGATTCGGGCTGCTCGTGTCCCTGGGATGACAATCCGTTCAAGAAATTGAATGGTGCCCGGGGGCGGAATCGAACCACCGACACGAGGATTTTCAATCCACTGCTCTACCCCTGAGCTACCCGGGCACGGGTGAAAGCGAGGCTTTCGGGTGGGCGTGTCTTAGGCGAGCGCGCGGGCGGTGTCCAGAGGGAAATTCGTCCCTCGGTTCAGGTTGCGGGAGGCGGGGAGACCTGCGATATTGCACAGGTTCATCTTTGCAGGGCCGAGCATGCGTCCGATCCGCGGAATCCTCTACAAACTCATCGCGGTGACGGCCTTCATCGTGATGTCGAGCCTGGTCAAATCGGTCTCGGGGACCATCCCGCCGGGCGAGGCGGTCTTTTTCCGATCGGCCTTTGCGCTGCCGGTGATCCTGGGGTGGCTGATCTATCTGGGCGAACTGCGCACGGGGCTGAAGACCCGGCGCCCGATCGGCCATTTCTGGCGCGGATTCATCGGCACCAGCGCCATGGGCATGGGCTTTGCCGCGCTGGCCTTTCTGCCCCTGCCCGAGGTGACGGCGATCGGCTATGCCGCGCCGCTGCTGGTCGTGGTGTTCGCCGCCGTCTTTCTGGGTGAGGAGGTGCGCCTCTTTCGCTTTACCGCGGTTCTGGTGGGGCTGGCCGGGGTCGTGATCGTCCTGGCGCCCAGCCTGACGGTCGGATCGGACATGGATCACGCGCAGGCCCTGGGGGCGATGCTGGCGCTGATGGGCGCGGTTTGCGCTGCCCTGGCACAGGTGACGGTGCGCCGCCTGATCGCAACCGAAAAGACCGCAACCATCGTTTTCTGGTTCTCGGTCACGGCGACGGGCCTGTCGCTGTTCACCATTCCCTATGGCTGGGCGCTGCCCACGGCGGGCGAGTTCGCCGTCCTGGTTCTGACCGGCCTGCTGGGCGGTGTCGGGCAGATCTTCCTGACCTCGAGCTACCGCGAAGCCGATGCCTCGCTGGTGGCGCCCTTTGATTATGCCTCGATCCTGCTGGCGTTGGCGATCGGATACTGGGTCTTTGACGAGGTGCCCAGCATGACTATGCTGACCGGCGCCAGTATCGTTGTGGCCGCGGGGATCCTGATCATCTGGCGCGAACGGCAGTTGGGCCTGGAACGCTCCCGTCAGCGCAAGGCCATGACCCCGCAGGGTTAGAACGGGCGCGTCAGCAGGGCGCGCGCCTCGGCGCACAGACGGGTGACGATCTGGGCGGCGGGTTCGATCCGGTCGATCAGGCCCGCGGCTTCGCCGAACCAGACACCGGTGTTTTCCGGGTCGCCTGCGGCGAAGGCCTGCCTGTATGTCGGCGCGACCGAGGAGGCAGAGGCGCGCAAGGCCTCTTCGCGGCCATGCCAGCGGTCGGTAAAGGCGTTCTGCCGGATGCGCGCCGTGAACCCCCTGGGCCAGGCGATCTGACGGGCGATATCCGCGACTTCGGTCCGCACCGTGCCGTCGCCCCCGGTTTCCAGGATCGCGGCGTGATGGCCCGGCGCGACCAGGGCCTCGTCCGAGGCCCAGAGGCGCGTGCCCAGCAGCACCCCGTCCGCGCCCAGCATGAGCGAGGCCGCCAGGCCGCGCCCGTCGGCTATGCCGCCTGCGGCAACCAGGGGCGTTTCGGGCGCGTGGCGCGTCAGGTAATCCGCGACCTCGGGCACCAGGGACAGTGTGCCGCGCTGCTTGCCATGCCCGCCGGCTTCCGCGCCCTGGGCGACGATGATGTCGGCGCCGACCTCGACCGCGTCCATGACGTGACCCAGATCCTGACACTGGCAGATCAGCCGGGCGCCCGTGGCGCGGATCTCGTCGGCAAAGGGGCGGGGATCGCCAAAGGAGAGCATCACCGCCGCAGGTTTGTGGCGCAGAACCTCGGTCAGCAGCGCCGGGGATTTCCGCAACGACCATGTGATGAAGCCGACGCCGACCCGCGCGCCCCGGGCCAGGGCGAATTGTTCGGCCAGCCAGGTGTCATCGCCATAACCGCCGCCGATCAGGCCCAGCCCGCCCGCCTGACTGACCGCGGCGGCCAGAGCGCCGCCACCGGCAAAGGCCATCGGCGCCGACAGAACGGGGTAGCGCAGGTCCAGCGCCCGTGTCAGCCGGGTTGGGAAATCCGTCATCACCGGCCCCGGAACAACCCGCCCAGCACGCCGCGCACAATGGCGCTGCCGGCGCGTGTGCCCAGTGATCGGGCCATCGACTTGGTAAAGGCATCGACGACCGAGTCACTGCGCGACGACCGGCTGCTGCGCGTGCTGCGGCTCTTGCGCGGGGCCTCATCCTCGGCCCGGGTGGTGCGGATGGATCCCGGCGGCTGATAGCGCCGCGCCCGGGAATAGCGTTCCTCGGCTTCGGTGGCCTGTCCGCCGTCGCCCTGCGGGTCCTGGCCCTGGGCCTCGCGCGCGGCCTTTTCGGCCCGACGCGCCAGCATTTCCTGGGCCGAATCGCGATCGACCGGCGTGTCGTATTTGCGGCCCATGGGCGACGCGGCGATGATCTGGCGCCGCGTGGCATCGTCGCAGGGACCCATCGCGCTGGACGGAGGCCGGATCAGCGTGCGTTCGACAATGCCCGGCACGCCCTTCGCCTCCAGAAAGGAGGTCACGGCCTCGCCGACACCGACCTCGCGGATCGCCACCTCGGTCTCGAATCGCGGATTCGGGCGATAGGTCTGCGCGGCCCGGCGCAGCGCCTGCTGGTCGCGCGCGGTAAAGGCCCTGAGCGCGTGCTGCACCCGGTTGCCCAGCTGCGACAGGATCGTGTCGGGCACGTCGTCGGGGTTCTGGGTAATGAAATACACCCCCACACCCTTTGACCGGATCAGTCGCGCCACCTGTTCGACCTTTTCGATCAGCGCCCGCGGCGCGCCGTTGAACAGCAGGTGCGCCTCGTCAAAGAAGAAGACCAGCTTGGGCTTGTCCGGGTCGCCGACCTCGGGCAGGTCCTCGAACAATTCGGACAACAGCCACAGCATGAACGTCGCATAGAGTCGCGGCGTGGTCATCAGCCGCTCGGCGTGCAGCAGGTTGACCCGGCCGTGCCCCTCGGGGGTCAGGCGCATCAGGTCCTGGATGTCCAGCGCGGGTTCGCCGAAGAACTGCGTCGCGCCCTGGTTTTCCAGCACCAGCAGCCGCCGCTGGATCGCCCCGATCGACGCGGTGGTGACGTTGCCATACCGCGCCGACATCTCGCGCTGGTTATCCGACAGGAACTGCAACATCGCCCGCAGGTCGTCCAGATCCAGGATCGGCCAGCCTTCCTCGTCCGCGAGACGGAAGGCCACGTTGATCACCCCCTCCTGGGCGTCGGTCAGTTCCAGGATGCGCGACAGCAGCAGGGGCCCCATATCGGCCACCGTGGTGCGGACGGGATGGCCGAATTCGCCGAACAGATCCCAGAAGGTAACGGGCATCGCCTCATAGTGCAGCGCATCCAGACCGATCGTGTCCGCGCGGCGCTGAAAGCTGTCGCGCGGTGTGCCGGGCATGGCCATGCCGCTCACGTCGCCCTTGATGTCGGTCAGAAAGACCGGCACCCCGGCGCGGCTGAATTCCTCGGCCATGATCTGCATGGTGATCGTCTTGCCGGTTCCGGTCGCGCCCGCGATCAGCCCGTGGCGGTTGCCGTATTTCAGCAACAGGGTCTCGGCCACCCCATACCCTTCGCCACCGCCCCCGATAAAGATGCTGTCCTGCGTCATGCCGTCCCTCCGAAAGAGGCGCCTTCGCCCCTTCATCTTGTCCCAAATACGCTGCGGGGGTGTGGGGGTGCAAAACCCCCACGTCCGGCGCCACCCCGGCGGCGCGCGCTCAGACTGCCGCGAAATCGTCGGCGGCGTAACCCTGCAAATACAACAGCGCCGTCAGGTCGCCGTGATTGATGCGCAGATCGCATTGCGCGGCGACCGATGGCTTGGCGTGCAACGCGACGCCGCTGCCCGCGAGATGCAGCATCCCCAGGTCGTTCGCGCCGTCACCCACGGCCATCACCTGCCCCGGCGTGATCCCCAGGCGGGCGGTGATCTGGGCCAGTGCATCCACCTTGGCCTGTTTGCCCAGGATCGGCCGGCCGACCTCGCCGGTCAGCACGCCGTCCCGGATGCCCAGGGTGTTGGCGCGATGTTCGTCAAAGCCCAGCATCGCCGCGACCCGTGCGGTGAACGCGGTGAAGCCGCCACTCACCAGCGCCGCGTGCCCGCCATGCGCCTTCATCGTCGCGATCAGCACCCGGCCACCGGGCATCGGCGTGATGCGGTCGGCCAGAACCGTGTCGATGACGGATTCGGGCAGGCCCTTCAGCAGGCTGACGCGCTCGATCAGCGCGCCTTCGAAATCCAGTTCGCCATTCATCGCCCGGGCGGTGATCTCGGCCACGCGGGGCCCCACGCCGGCCTCGGCCGCCAGTTCATCGATGCATTCCTGCCGGATCATTGTCGAATCCATGTCGGCCAGCAGCATCGCCTTGCGCCGGCCGGCGGCGGGCTGCAGGCACAGGTCGATGCCCAGGGCCTGCAGGTCCGACCAGACATCCCAGCGATTCGCGGGCACGGTGTCCAGGTCGAACTCGGCCGCTATGGCCGGGTTCAGCCAGCGCGCAGCGCCGCCGCCCCAGGCGTTGCGAAGGTTTTCGACCAGCGCGCCCTCGATCACTGGCGATGCGGGATTGCAGAGGAGTGTGGCAACGAACATGGGCGTGTTTCCGATGGTGAACGCGGGTGTCGCTTTCGCGGGCTCAAGCGCCGCATTAGGCCAATTATCCCGCTTGCGCCAGTGTCGCCGCAGGGATACATCCGTC
>JACKKE010000011.1 GCA_020637595.1 Rhodobacter sp.
TGGTTGCTGCGGATTCGGTTCTGATTCCGCTCCAAAGCGAGTTCTTTGCGCTTGAGGGCCTGTCACAGTTGATGCTCACCATTCGCGAGATCCGTCAAACGGCAAATCCGGCGCTTCGGGTCGAGGGCGTTCTGCTGACGATGCACGATCAGCGAAACAACTTGTCGCAGCAGGTCGAGCTCGATGCGCGCGAGACCCTTGGGGATCTTGTTTACAAGACCATTATCCCGAGGAATGTTCGACTCAGCGAAGCGCCGTCATTCTCTGTTCCTGCGCTTTCCTATGATCCGACGTCAAAAGGGGCTCTGGCCTACAGGACATTTGCCCAAGAGTTTCTCTCAGCAAATAACGACAGATCCGAGGTGACCTCCCATGTCTGAGCGCAAAACCGAACGCAGGGGGCTGGGCCGGGGCCTGTCGGCACTTATGGCGGATATCGGTGTCGAGGCATCCTTGAGCGGAGGCACGGATGGAACGCAGCCACGCGCGCCAGGCCTGTTGATGGTCCCCTTGGAGCGCGTGTATCCGAACCCTGAACAGCCGCGCCGGGCTTTCAAGGAAGATGCGCTGCGTGAGCTTGCCGATTCCATTCGGGCCAAGGGGATTGTCCAGCCTCTTGTTGTCCGCAATCGACCCTCCGAGAACGGAACCTACGAGATCGTCGCCGGCGAGCGACGCTGGCGAGCGGCACAACTGGCGCAAGTCGAGACGATTCCCGTTGTTCTGCGTGATTTCAGCGATCAGGAGGTTCTCGAGGTTGCGATTATCGAGAACATCCAAAGGGAGGGCCTGAATGCGATTGAAGAAGCCGCAGGATACCGGCAGCTGATCGACCGGTTCGGCCACACGCAGGAAAAGGTTGCAGAGGCTCTTGGCAAAAGCCGAAGCCATATTGCCAACTTGCTCAGGCTTCTGAATTTGCCACAAGAAGTTCAGAACATGGTGATTGCCGGAACCCTGTCGGCCGGCCATGCCAGGGCCTTGATCACCGCCGAAGATCCGGCCGCGCTTGCCCTGAAGGTCGCGGGCAAGGGCCTCTCTGTTCGGGAAACCGAAGAACTGGCGCGGAGAATTTCCGGGCATAGCGGCCGCGGTGGACGGGGCGGACATGCCGAGAAAGCAGCAGATACGCGGGTTCTCGAAGAGGATCTATCGGCAAATCTGGGCATGAGTGTCGTCATCGACCACCGCGCTGGCGGCGAGGGGCAGGTTACCATCCGATACAAGACGCTGGAGCAGCTCGATCAGTTGTGTCAGCTCCTGTCGTCTGTTCGGTGATCTAGAGCAGCGCGCGGAGGATGCCGTTCAACAGCGGCCGTCCGCGCGCCGTCGTGCCGATTCGCTCGTTTTCTTTCCAGATCAGACCATCATCCTGCAGGCGCTGAACGGCTTCCGGTGTCGCAATGGCGCCGGAAAGCCGGTGCAGCCGCGCCAGATCGCACCCTTCGCGCAGTCGAAGGCTCATCATCAGATATTCCTCGGACTGTTCGTTCAGGGGTATCGCATCAAGCGCCATCCGCGAGTCGGCGTGGGTCTCGACCGCTGACAACCATGACATCGGGTTTCGAGGGCTCGTCTGGGCAAATCGCTGCCCGCTGATCGTCAGCCGCCCGTGCGCCCCAGGACCGATGCCGAGATAATCGCCATAACGCCAGTAGATCATGTTGTGACGGGATTCTTCGCCCGGAACCGCATGATTGGAGGTCTCATAGCCCGGCAATCCCGCATGATCGCAGATCTCCTGGGTGAGATCGAACATATCCGCCCCTAGGTCATCTGTGGGCAACCCCGGTAATTTTCCGCGATCGTAGCGATCGCCAAAGGCCGTTCCTTCTTCGATGGTCAGTTGGTAGAGAGACAGATGACGCGGATTCAGGGCGAGAACATCCCTGAGTTCTGCAGACCAGTCTTCAACATCCTGAAATTGCCGCGCATAGATGACATCGAAGCTTGTGCGCTCGAAAATCTGGTTGGCGACGTCCCAGGCCCGCAATGCCTCTGCCACGCTGTGCCGCCGGCCCAGCAGCCTGAGCGCGTCATCACGCAGCGACTGCACGCCGAGAGAAACCCGCGAAACCCCTGCAAACGAAAAGTCTTGAAATCGACCGACATCCACCGAAGCGGGATTGGCTTCCAGGGTGATTTCCAGCCTGTTGTCGGTCTGCCAATGAGCCCGAGCCGCATCAATTACCGCCCGAACGGTGCCCGGATCCATGAGCGAAGGCGTTCCGCCGCCAAAGAAAATGCTGTCCAGCCGACGGTCCGGCAGGCTGGACGCCAGCCGCTCGATCTCGTTGACGTAGGCCTTGCGCCAGCGGGAATGGGAAATTTCCGACGCAACATGGCTGTTGAAATCGCAATAGGGGCATTTCGATTCACAAAACGGCCAGTGAACATACAGACCGAACCCGCCGCTTTCCCAGTCTTCCGACATCATGCCTCTCCTGCGCGGATGCGTGTTTCACGTGAAACAAGAGGCGACCAGCGACGATAAAGCCCGGGCACGATGGCTGATGGCATTCTTTTCGTCCTCGGTCATTTCCGCAAAGGTCTTCCCCGCGCTCTCGGGGCAGAACATCGGATCAAATCCGTGCCCATGACGCCCCCGAGTCGGCCAGACCAGCGATCCGCAAACCTGTCCCTCAAAGACTTCGTCATGCCCGTCGGGCCAGGCAAGAACCAGGACCGCATGAAATGCAGCTCCCCAGGGTTCTCCGGCACCGACATCAAGCAGCGCGCGATGAACCTTGGCCATCGCCCGGTCAAAATCCCGGCCCTCCGGTCCTTCGGCCCAGTCGGCCGTATATACACCCGGGGCGCCACCCAGGGCATCGACACACAACCCGCTGTCATCCGCCAGGGCAACAAGCCCCGTTGCCCGCGCAGCGGCGTGTGCCTTGATCCGGGCATTACCCACGAAACTGCTTTCGGTTTCCTCCGGCGCACTCAAGGAGAACTCGTCGGACGACCGCACCGTGATCCCGTGAGGCGCCAGCAACGCCCGCATCTCGTCCAGCTTTCCCCGGTTATGGGTCGCAAACAACAACTCTCGTTCCCGGAACTGCCGGCTCACAGGACAGACCTTTGCGCCGCAACCAGCTCCGCCACGCCCTTCTCGGCAAGCCCCAGCATCTGATCCAGATCCCCGCGCGAAAACACCGTGCCCTCGCCCGACATCTGGACCTCGATCAATCGGCCATCGCCCAGCATGATGAAGTTGCCATCAACCCCCGCCGCGCTGTCCTCATCGTAATCCAGATCCAGAACCGGTTGCCCGGCGTAATACCCGCAAGACACTGCGGCAACATGTCCGATGATCGGGTCCGACGAAATCACCCGCGCCTTCAAGAGCGTGTCAACAGCCAGACGCAGCGCGATCCAACCCCCGGTGATCGCCGCGCAGCGCGTGCCACCATCGGCCTGAATCACGTCGCAGTCGATGGTGATCTGCCGCTCACCCAGCGCCGAGCGATCCACGCCAGCGCGCAGTGATCGACCGATAAGCCGTTGAATTTCAACAGTTCTACCGCCCTGCTTGCCTTGCGCTGCTTCACGCCGGTTGCGTGAATGCGTCGCTCGCGGCAGCATCCCGTATTCCGCCGTGACCCAGCCCAACCCGGTGTTCTTCAGAAACGAGGGCGGGCGATCTTCGACGGTCGCTGAACACAAGACATGGGTGTTGCCGACCTTGATCAGGCAAGAGCCCTCGGCATGCTTCATCACGCCGGTTTCGATTGAAACCGCCCGCATTTCATCTAGTTTTCTTCCTGAAGGGCGCATATCCCGGTCCTTTTTCCTGATCCCTCCCATTACATGCGCCAAAGACGGCGTTGCAACCGGATTGAACCCAGGACGTGATGTCGAACAGTTCGTCGAAACCGATCTTTCAGGATCTCAACGACCGCACGCGCGAGGTGTTTCGTCGCGTCGTCGAATCCTATCTGCAAACCGGTATCCCTGTTGGATCCCGCACGCTGACCCGCGATTTCAGCGAGAAACTGTCAGCGGCGACGATTCGCAACGTCATGCAGGATCTCGAATATCTTGGCCTTCTCGAAAGCCCCCATGTCTCCGCCGGCCGGGTGCCCACCCAGACCGGGTTGCGCCTCTTTGTCGATGCTCTGCTCGAAGTCGACCCGCTGACCGCTTATGACCGCGAAAAGCTCGACGCCACACGCATGTCAAACGAACGCGATCTGACCTCGATGCTCGACAATGTCGGCAACGCGCTTTCTTCCATCACCAAGGGCGCCAGCCTGGTTCTCACCCCCAAACACGAGGCTCCGATTCGCCACGTCGAATTCGTGCCCATTTCCGGCGAGCGCGCGCTGATGGTGTTGGTCTTTGCCGATGGGCAGGTCGAGAATCGCCTGTTCACGCCTCCGCCCGGTCTTCTGCCCTCCTCGCTGCGCGAGGCGGTGAACTTCATCAACGCCTTCGCCAACGGTCTTACCCTGACCGAACTGCGTCAACGTCTAGGCAAGGAAATCCGGCAGCGCCGCCAGGAGATCGATTCGATCGCCAGCGACCTGGTCGAACGGGGCATGGCGATCTGGACGAATGACGGCGACCGGCAGGAACGGCTGATCGTGCGCGGCCGCGCCAACTTGCTGGAACAGGCCGATGCCGACAGTCTGGCGCGAATCCGCGAACTCTTCGACGATCTCGAACGTAAACGCGACATTGCCGAGGTTCTGGACCTGACGGAACGCGGCGATGGCGTGCGCATTTTCATCGGCTCCGAGAACAAGCTTTTTTCGCTGACGGGTTCCACTCTGGTGGTTTCTCCATATATGAACGCCGACAGCAAGATCATTGGCGCGGTCGGCGTGATCGGTCCCACCAGACTGAATTACGGCCGCATCGTGCCAATCGTCGACTACACAGCTCAGCTCGTGGGGCGGATGCTCACCGAACTGGGATCCGAGTGAAACCGAGGACGACAATGGCAGAGCCACAAGAACACCAGACCGAGGCACAACCCGAGGCCCAGGAACCCCTCGATCCCGCTGCCGCGCTCGACGAGGCCCTGGCCGCGTTCGAGGTCGAGCGCGTGGATCTCAAGGACCGCCTGATGCGGGCCTTTGCCGATCTGGAAAACACCCGCAAACGCGCGGAAAAGGATCGGCGCGAGGCCGCGATCTACGGCGGCAACAAGCTCGCCCGCGATATGCTTTCGGTCTATGACAATCTCAATCGCGCGCTGGCGCTGATCGATGACGACACCCGCGAACGCGCCAAAGGCCTGGTCGACGGGCTTGACCTGACCCTGCGCGATCTCGGCAACATCTTTGCCCGCCACGGGATCGAGCGCGTCGCGCCCGAGCTAGGCGATTCCTTCGATCCGCATTTCCACGAAGCCATGTTCGAGGCCCCGGTGCCCGGCACCAAGGCGGGCCAGATCATCCAGGTGATTGCCGAAGGTTTCCGCCTGCACGACCAGTTGCTGCGCCCGGCCCAGGTCGGCGTGTCGTCAACGCCTGCCTCCTGATCCGGTCGGCGCGGGGTAGGGTGCGTGCTCGCACGCACCGCTTCCCGGCTCAGGCCTCAGGCACGATCATTTCCCGCAACTCATAGAGCAGGGCCAAGGCCTCGCGCGGACTCAGGGCATCCGGGTGAATGGTCTTCAACCGGTCCTCGACGGCCGACGCCTTGATCGGTGCGGGCCGCGCGGGCGGAACCGACACAGCGGCGAACAAGGGCAAATCGTCGATCAGGGTCTTTGCCCCCCGCTGTCCCTGATCGCCTCGCTCCAGCATGTCCAGCACTTCGCGCGCCCGCCCGATCACCGCGTCCGGCAACCCTGCCAGACGCGCCACCTGCACGCCATAGGACCGATCCGCTGCCCCGCGCCGCAATTCGTGCAGGAAGATCACCTCGCCTTCCCATTCCCGCACCGCGACCGTCGCGTTCTCGACTCCATCCAGCCGCTCGGCCAGTGCGGTCATCTCGTGATAATGCGTGGCAAACAGCGCCCGGCAGCGGTTCACTCCGTGCAGATGCTCCAACACCGCCCAGGCGATCGACAGCCCGTCATAGGTCGCCGTGCCGCGCCCGATCTCGTCGAGGATCACAAAGGCTCGTGCGCCCGCCTGGTTCAGGATCGCAGCGGTTTCGACCATCTCGACCATGAAGGTCGAGCGTCCCCGCGCCAGATCGTCCGAGGCCCCGACCCGGCTGAACACCTGATCCACCCGCCCGATCCGCGCCGATCCCGCCGGAACAAACCCGCCGGCCTGCGCCAAGACCGCAATCAGCGCATTCTGCCGCAGAAAGGTCGATTTACCGGCCATGTTCGGGCCTGTCACCAGCCAGATCGCCGCCCCGTCCGGCCCCGGGTCCAGCGCCAGATCATTGGCGACAAAGGGCTGCCCGGCCCGGGCCAGAGCCGCCTCGACCACCGGATGCCGCCCGGCCGAGACCTCGAAATCGCGGCTTTCATCGACCACCGGCCGGCACCAGTCACGTGCCCGTGCCAATTCGGCAAACCCGGCCGCGACGTCGATCTCGGCCAGGGCCCGCGCGGCGGCATGGATCGGCCCGGCTTGCTCCAGAACCGCCTGCCGCAGCTCCTCGAAAATCCGTTTCTCGATCTCAAGCGCCCGCGCACCCGCGTTCAGGATCTTCGTTTCCATCTCGGCCAGCGGCACGGTGGTGAACCGCACCTGGTTCGCCGTGGTCTGCCGGTGCATGAAGGTCTCGGACAGGGGCGGCGACAGCATCTTCTCGGCATGCGTCGCAGTTGTCTCGATGAAATAGCCCAGCACATTGTTGTGCTTGATCTTCAACGAGGAAATCCCGGTCAGCGCGGCATAGTCCGCCTGCATCCGGGCGATCACCCCGCGCCCTTCGTCGCGCAACTCGCGCGCCTCGTCCAGAGCCTCGTCCACGCCCGAGGCGACAAAGCCGCCGTCGCGCGCCAGCAGGGGCGGCTCGGCCACCAGCATCTGCTCCAGCAGCGCGGCCAGCGTGTCATGCCCGACCAGCGCCATCGCCGCGGTTTCCAGTAACGGGGGCACAGTCGCCGCTCCGAGGATCGCGGCCAGGGCTCCGGCCTGTCCCAACCCCGCGCGCAGCATCGCCAGATCGCGCGGCCCGCCGCGCTCCAGCGCCAGCCGCGACAGCGCCCGGTCGATATCCGGCACCGCCTTCAGGGCCGCGCGCAGATCGCCGCGCAGCCGGTCGTCCTGCACCAGCGCATCGACCGCCGCCAGCCGGCCCTGAATGACCGCCGAGTCGCAGGACGGCGAGGAAATCCGCCGTTCCAGCAGCCGCGCGCCACCCGCCGTCACCGTCATGTCGATCGCCGCCAGCAGCGACCCCTCGCGCCCGCCCGCCAGCGCATGCGTCAGTTCCAGATTCCGCCGGGTCGCGGCGTCGATCTGCATCGTTGCGCCGGCGTTCTCCCTGACCGGCGGACGCAACAGGGGCATCCGGCCCTTCTGCGTCATGTCGAGGTAATCGACCAAGGCCCCCAGTGCCGACAGCTCTGCCCGCTCGAAATGGCCGAACCCGTCCAGCGTCGTCACGCCAAAGGTTTCACACAGCCGCCGCACGCCGCTCTGGCTGTCGAAACTGGCGCGGCCGCGTTCGGCCAGCGCCATGCCCATCTCATCCGCCAGGGGGTGGAGATCGCCCGCCAGATCCGCCGGCACCACCAGTTCGCGCGCGCCCAGCCGCGCCAATTCGGGCGCCAGCCGCACGCGGGGGCAGGGCATCACCCGCAACTCGCCGGTGGAAATATCCGCCCAGGCCAGCGCCGCCTCGCCGCGAATGTCGCTCCAGGCGGTCAGAAAGTTGTGCCGCCGCGGCTCCAGCAGCGAGTCCTCGGTCAGGGTGCCCGGCGTGACCAGCCGCACGACATCGCGCCGCACCACCGATTTCGACCCGCGCTTCTTGGCCTCGGCGGGGTCTTCCATTTGCTCGGCTATGGCCACGCGGAATCCCTTGCGGATCAGCGTCAGCAGATAGCCCTCGGCGGCATGAACCGGCACGCCGCACATCGGGATATCCTCGCCCAGGTGCTGGCCGCGCTTGGTCAGCGCGATATCCAGCGCCGCCGCGGCAGCAACCGCGTCGTCAAAGAACATCTCGTAAAAGTCGCCCATGCGATAGAACAGCAGGGCGTCGGGGTTCTGCCCCTTGATCTCGAGGTATTGCGCCATCATCGGCGTGACGGTGCCGGTCGTGTCGCTCACGCTGTTTCCCCCGAAGATCCCTGTGGTCCCGCGCGACCCTACAAAACCGCCAAGCCAGCGAAAAGGCCTGAAACCCCTTGTTGTTTGGCCTTTCGTGCCGCGCTATGGAGGGCGCAACTGGAGGAACCTGCATGTCCCGCAAATCCCGTATTACGCCCGAAGAGGCATTGGCCTATCACTTTGAACCGACCCCCGGCAAATACGAGGTCGTCGCCTCGACCCCGATGGCGACCCAGCGGGATCTGTCGCTGGCCTATTCGCCGGGTGTCGCCGTGCCGGTCGAGGCCATCGCGCGCGACCCGGGGCTGGCCTATGACTATACCGTCAAGGGCAACATGGTGGCCGTGGTCTCGAACGGGACGGCGATCCTGGGCATGGGCAACCTGGGTGCGCTGGCGTCAAAGCCGGTGATGGAGGGCAAGGCCGTCCTCTTCAAGCGGTTCGCCGATGTGAACGCCATCGACCTCGAACTGGACACCGAAGACCCCGACGAGATCATCCAGGCCGTCCGCCTGATGGGCCCGACCTTTGGCGGGATCAACCTCGAGGACATCAAGGCGCCCGAGTGCTTCATCATCGAGCAGCGCCTGAAAGAGATCATGGACATCCCGGTGTTCCACGACGACCAGCACGGCACCGCGGTGATCTGCGCTGCGGGTCTGATCAATGCGCTGGAACTCTCGGGCAAGAAGATCGAGGAGTGCCGCATCGTCCTGAACGGGGCAGGGGCCGCCGGCATCGCCTGTCTGGAACTGCTGAAAAGCATGGGTGCGCGCCATGACAACTGCATCATGTGCGACACCAAGGGCGTGATCTATCAGGGCCGCACCGAGGGCATGAACCAGTGGAAATCGGCCCATGCCGCCGTGACCGAGGCCCGCACGCTGGAAGAAGCGATGGTCGGTGCCGACGTGTTCCTGGGCGTTTCGGCCAAGGGTGCCGTGACGCCTGAGATGGTCCAGGCGATGGCCGACAACCCGGTCATCTTTGCAATGGCCAACCCCGACCCGGAAATCACCCCCGAAGAGGCCCACGCCGTCCGCCCCGACGCGATCGTCGCCACGGGTCGGTCGGACTATCCGAACCAGGTGAACAACGTCCTCGGTTTTCCCTATCTCTTCCGTGGTGCGCTCGACATCCACGCCCGGGCGATCAACGACGAGATGAAGATCGCCTGCGCCCGGGCGCTTGCGGAACTCGCGCGCGAGGACGTGCCGGACGAGGTGGCGATGGCTTACGGGCGCAAGCTCAGCTTTGGCCGTGACTACATCATCCCGACGCCCTTCGACCCGCGGCTGATCTACACGATCCCGCCGGCTGTGGCCAAGGCGGGCATGGACACCGGTGTCGCACGGCGTCCGATCATCGACATCGAGACCTACAAGCTGAACCTCAAGGCGCGGATGGACCCCACCGCGTCGATCCAGCAGAGCCTGTTCGCCCGTGCCCGGCAGGCACAGAGCCGCATGATCTTTGCCGAAGGCGACGACGAGCGCGTGTTGCGTGCCGCCGTGGCCTATCAGCGGGCGGGGCTGGGCAAGTCGCTGGTCGTCGGGCAGGAGGATGACGTCAAGCGCCGGCTCGAGGCCGCGGGCCTGGGCGATGCGGTGCGCGAACTCAGCATCGTCAATGCCGCCAATTCGCGCCACATCGACGCCTACAAGGCCTTCCTTTACAAGCGCCTGCAGCGCAAGGGCTTCGACCAGCGCGACGTGCACCGCATGGTGACCCGCGACCGGCATATCTTCTCGGCCTTGATGCTGCAGCAGGGGCACGGCGACGGGCTGGTCACCGGGGCCACGCGCAAATCGGCGCTGGTCATGGACATGATCAACCATGTCTTCGACGCCCGTGCGCAGGACGGCGCAGTCGGGGTCTCGGCGCTGTTGCACAAGGGGCGGATCGTGCTGATTGCCGATACGCTGGTGCATGAATGGCCGGAAGAAGAGGATCTGGCCGATATCGCCACCCGCGCCGCCGGCGTTGCGCGCTCGCTGGGGTTGGAGCCCCGCGTGGCCTTTGTCAGCTTTTCGACCTTCGGCTATCCGATCTCCGAACGCGCGCAGAAGATGCACCTTGCGCCCGACGTGCTGGAAAAGCGCGGCGTCGATTTCGAGTATGAGGGCGAGATGACCGTCGATGTGGCGCTGAACCCGCAGGCGGCCGCAGCCTATCCGTTCTCGCGCCTGACGGGGCCTGCGAATATCCTCGTTGTGCCGGCGCGGCATTCGGCCTCGATCTCGGTCAAGCTGATGCAGGAAATGGCCGGCGCGACGGTGATCGGTCCGATCCTGACCGGCGTGCCAAAGCCAATCCAGATCCTGTCGACCGGCGCCACCGTCAACGACATCCTGAACATGGCGGTGATGGCGGCCAGCCGGATCGGGGCCAGCGGTCGATGACCGTCTACTGCCTCGGCTCGATCAACATCGACAACTTCTATCGCCTGCCGTCTCTGCCGAAACCCGGCGAGACCCTGGCCGCCGACACCCATGTGGTCGGCCTGGGCGGCAAGGGGGTGAACCAGTCGATCGCGGCGCTCAGGGCCGGGGCCGAGGTGGTGCATATCGGTGCAATCGGGCAGGGGGATGCCTGGACTGAGGGGCAGCTGACCCGCCACGGGCTGTCGCTTGACGCCATCGCTCGGGTCGAGGCCGGCACCGGGCATGCGGTGGTGGCGATCGACGCTGGCGGTGAGAACCAGATCATCATCTTTTCGGGCGCCAATCTGGAACAATCGCCGGAGATGATCGCCGCCACCCTGTCGCGCGCACGTCCCGGCGACAGCCTGCTGTTGCAAAACGAGACCTCGCATCAGGTCGAGGCGGCGCAGCTCGCCCGGTCACAGGGGATGCAGGTCTTCTACTCTGCCGCGCCCTTTGCGCTGGACCCGTTGCGCGCTGTCCTGCCTCATATCACCCATCTTCTGGTCAACGCTGGCGAGGCCGAGGCACTGATTGCCGCCACCGGCAGTGCCCTGGCCGATCTGCCGGTTGAAGCGGTGATCGTGACCCGCGGATCACAGGGAGCCGAGTGGATTTCTGCAGGCGCAGAGCCGCTTTTCACCCCGGCTTTCCCCGTCGAGCCGGTGGACACCACAGGCGCCGGCGATTGTTTTGCCGGCTCGCTCGCCGCCGCGCTCGATCTCGGCATGCCGCCCGCGCCGGCGATGCGCTTTGCCGCTGCGGCGGCTGCGCTGCAGGTGACGCGCCCCGGGACCGCCGATGCGATGCCCGCCCGGGCCGAGGTCGAGGCCTTTCTCGCCCGTGCCTGAACCCCGCCGCGTGCGGGTCACAAAATCGGCGTAATTCACCGGTGGTTAAGGAACAGGGCCGATACTGGGCCCTGTCGCCTGACCAAGAGCCCCGCCATGCCCACCGACACCGCCTTCACCGAAACGCCCGCACCGGCCCACACCCCCAGCCTTCCTGCCGGTGCCGGCATCGCGCTGGCGGTGATTGTCGGCTCGCTGATGTGGATCGGCATCTTTGCGATGATCTTGTGAAAAAGGCGGGCCGCATCGCTGCGACCCGCCCTGTTTTTTCACCCGTTTTCAGGGATCAGTCCTTCTTCGCCACCCGCGCGTTGCGCGTCGCGATCAGCTTCAGGCGCAGTGCGTTCAAGCGGATGAAGCCGGCGGCGTCCTTCTGGTCATAGGCGCCCGCGTCTTCCTCGAAGGTGACGTGCTTTTCCGAATAGAGCGAATAGTCCGACCAGCGCGCGACCGTCCGCACCGACCCCTTGTAGAGCTTCAGCCGAACCGTGCCGGTGACGTATTCCTGGGTCTTGTCGATCAGCGCCTGCAGCGCCTCGCGCTCGGGCGAGAACCAGAAGCCGTTATAGATCAGCTCGGCATAGCGCGGCATGACCGAATCTTTCAGGTGACCCGCGCCCGCGTCCAGCGTGATCTGCTCGATGCCGCGGTGGGCTTCCAGCAGGATGGTGCCGCCGGGGGTCTCGTAGACGCCGCGGGACTTCATGCCGACGAAACGGTTCTCGACAAAGTCGAGCATACCGATGCCGTGCTTGGACCCGTAGTCGTTCAGCGCGGTCAGGATCGTCGCGGGCGACATCGCCTCGCCGTTGATCGCCACCGCGTCGCCCTGCTCGAAGGTCACTTCGATGAACTCGGGCGTGTCGGGCGCGTCCTCGACCGGGACGATGCGCTGGGCGACGTAATCGGGGGCCTCGACGCCCGGATCCTCCAGCACGGTGCCCTCGGACGAGGTGTGCAGCAGGTTCGCGTCAACCGAGAAGGGTGCTTCGCCGCGCTTGTTCTTGGCGATCGGGATCTGGTTCAGCTCGGCGAATTCCAGCAGCTTCGTGCGCGAGGTCAGATCCCAGATCCGCCAGGGCGCGATCACCTGGATCGACGGGTCCAGCGCCAGCGCCGACAGTTCGAACCGCACCTGGTCGTTGCCCTTGCCGGTCGCGCCGTGAGCCACCGCATCGGCGCCGTGCCGGTGGGCGATTTCCACCAGATGCTTCGAGATCAGCGGTCGCGCGATCGAGGTGCCCAGCAGATAGAGCCCCTCGTAAACCGCGTTGGCGCGGAACATCGGGAAGACGAAATCGCGGACGAATTCCTCGCGCGCATCCAGGATATGGATGTTCTCTTCCTTGATGCCCATCATCAGCGCCTTCTGGCGCGCAGGCTCCAGTTCTTCGCCCTGACCGAGGTCGGCGGTGTAGGTAATCACCTCGCAGCCGTATTCGGTTTGCAGCCATTTCAGGATGATCGAGGTATCGAGGCCGCCGGAATAGGCCAGCACGACTTTCTTGGGCGCGGACATGGTAGACTCCCACAGGGAAGGAAACGCGCACTGGCTATCCGCTTTGTCCGACAGGCGCAACACCTGCTGCGACAGCAGGGCGTTGACTCGGGCCCGGGCAACCCCCTTACTGGGCAGGGTATCGGCAGGAGTTTCGAGATGGACGGGATCAGGATCTTCATTCACGCAGTGCGGATGGTGCTGGGCAACTTTCCGGTGACGCTCAGGATCGGTGGCGCATTGCTGGTGGTGCAGTTCCTGTTGGCACTGATGGCGGGCCAGGCCTATTTCAACGCCGGCACCGGGCAGGGCGCGCTGATGATGAGCGGGCAGGGATCGCTGGCGATGTTCCTGCTGTCGGTCGCGCGGATCGTTTTCGGCCTGTGGATCGCCGTCGCGTGGCACCGGTTCATCCTGCTCGAGGAAATGCCGGGCGCCGCCCTGCCGCACTGGAACGGGTCCGCGATCTGGGCCTATTTCAAGGCCGGGGTGATCGTGGCGCTGATCGTCGTTGCCGCGGTGATCCCGATGGTGATGCTCGGCAGCTTCCTGATCTTCCCCTTTGTGTCCTCGGGTTCGGCCGAGCCGTCGCTGTTCGTGATGCTGCTGGGGCTGTTGGTCTTCTACCTGCCGGCGGCCTATATCGGTTACCGCATCGCGCCGATGCTGCCCTCGGCGGCGATCGGCAACCGGCTGAAGCTGGGCGAGGCCTGGTCGGCAACGGCGGGCAGCGGCGCGGCCTTTGTGCTGCTCGCCCTGGTCTCGCTGCTCGCCGGGTGGCTGCTGAACCTGCCGGCCCTCTATCTGGCGCGCGGGTCGCTGATCCTGGGTCTGATCTGGGGGACGCTGGCCGAGTGGTTGACGGTCTTTGTCGGCGCCAGCATCCTGACGACGATTCATGGCCACTATGTCGAGAAACGCGAACTCAATGCCTGACGGAAGACCCGAACTGCTGCGCGGGGTGATGCACCCCTGGCACCACGATATCTTTGGCCATGTGAACGTGCGCCACTATGCGCCGTTCTTCGACGATGCGTCGTTCTTTCTCTATACGGCGATGGGCATTCCGATTTCCTGGATGCTCAAGGAGCACGGCGTGCATGTCGTGTCCGCCAAGGCCGAGACGAATTTCATCAAGGAAACGGTCGCCGGCGACGGGTTCATCATCGACGGCGCGGTCAAGCGGCTGGGGGGGCGGTCGATGACCTTTCATCTGCGGATGATCCACGCGGAAACCGGCGCGCTGCATGCAACCTATGACCTGACCGAGGTGTTCTTTGACCCCGAAACCCGCGCCTCGGCCCCGATGCCCGAGGCGGTGCGCGAGAGGCTGGCGCCGTATCTGATCGGCTGACGGTGATGGAGTATCTGCCCAGCCTCCTCGGCCTGTCGGTGATGCATCTCTTGATGGCAATGCTGCCCGGGCCCAACACCGTGGTGATCAGCTGGGTTTCGGCCACGCGCTCGCGTGGCGAGGGGTTGCAGGTCGTTGCCGGTGTCGTCTGCGCGACGCTGATCTGGGTTGCGCTGGCCCTTTGGGGGGTCGGCGCGCTGCTGGCGCAGGCGGGGTGGCTTTATCGGCTGCTGCGCTTGGCGGGGGCGGCCTATCTGTTCTATGTCGGCTGGCGGTTGTTGCGGGCCGGATTAAGGCCGGCCGTCGAAGGCGGCCGCAGCCCGCGACTGGCCGCGCGCAGCCCCTTCGTCAATGGAATGATGACGACGCTGAGCAATCCGAAATCGGCGGTGTTCTGGACGTCGGTGTTCCTCGTCGCAGTGCCGTCCCATGCGCCCGGCTGGGTCTATGCCGCGATCCTGGTGCTGGTCACGGTGCAGACGGCGGTGTGGTATGGGGCAGTGGCGGTGTTCTTTTCGACCGGGCTGGCGCGGCGGGCCTATCTGCGGATGGCCCGGGCGCTGGATCTGCTGGCGGGCGGGGTCATGGTCGCGCTGGGCCTTCACCTGGCTGATGAAGTCCGCCGCGAGATCGCCAGCGGGGTATGAGGGCCGACGCGAACGCCGGCCCCGTTTCGTCAGAGGACATACCGGCTCAGATCCGCCGATTTTGCCAGCGCGCCGATGTTTGTCTCGACAAACCCCGCATCCACGGTCACGGCCTGCCCGGCGCGGTCCGGCGCGGCAAAGCTGAGTTCCTCGAACACCCGTTCCATCACCGTATAAAGCCGGCGCGCGCCGATATTCTCGACCGAGCGGTTCACCTCGGCGGCGATCCGGGCCAGCGCGGCGATGCCGTCCGGGGTGAAGGTGACGGTGACCTCCTCGGTCCCCATCAACGCCGCGTATTGCCGGGTCAGGGCGTTGTCGGTCTCGGTCAGGATGCGGACGAAATCCTCTTCGGTCAGCGCCTGCAGTTCGACCCGGATCGGCAACCGGCCCTGCAATTCCGGCAGCAGATCGGACGGCTTCGCCACGTGGAACGCACCCGAGGCGATGAACAGGATGTGGTCGGTTTTCACCGGCCCGTGCTTGGTGCTGACCGTCGTGCCCTCGATCAGCGGCAGCAGGTCGCGCTGCACCCCCTCGCGTGACACATCGGCGCCGCGGGTTTCGGCCCGGGCGCAGACCTTGTCGATCTCGTCGAGGAACACGATTCCGTTCTGCTCGACCGCCTCCAGCGCCGCGGTTTTCACGGTTTCCTCGTCCAAAAGCTTGTCGGCCTCTTCGCTGACCAGCAGTTCATGGCTCTCGGCCACGGTCATCCGCTTCTTCACCGTGCGCCCGCCGAATGCCTTGCCAAACAGGTCGCCCAGGTTCATCCCCTGCGCCGGCATTCCCGGCATCTCGAACATCGGCATCTGCGGCGCGGTCTCGGCCACTTCCAGCTCGATCACCGTATCGTCCAGCTCGCCCGCCCGCAGCTTTTTGCGGAACAGATCCCGGGTGCCGGACCGCGCGTCCTTGCCGGCGATCGCGTCCAGCACCCGCTCCTCGGCGTTCTGTTGGGCGCGGGCACGAACCTCATCGCGCATCTGCTCGCGGGTCATGATCATTGCCGCATCCACCAGATCGCGCACGATCTGCTCCACATCGCGGCCGACATAGCCCACTTCGGTGAACTTCGTCGCCTCGACCTTGAGGAACGGCGCGCGCGCAAGCTTGGCCAGACGGCGGCTGATCTCGGTCTTGCCGACACCGGTCGGGCCGATCATCAGGATGTTCTTGGGGTAAACCTCTTCCTGCATCGCCGGGTCCAGCTGCTTGCGCCGCCAGCGGTTGCGCAGCGCCACGGCCACGGCGCGCTTGGCGTCGGCCTGGCCGATGATGAAGCGGTCCAGCTCGCTGACGATCTCGCGGGGGGTCAGGTCGGTCATTTGCGGATGCTCTCCACCGTCAGGTTGCCGTTCGTGTAGACGCAGATCGAGGCCGCGATGGCCATTGCCTTGCGGGCGATGTCCTCGGCCGGCAAGTCGGTCTCCATCAGCCCGCGCGCGGCGGCGGCGGCGAAATTCCCGCCCGAGCCGATCGCGGCGATGTCGTATTCGGGTTCCAGCACATCGCCCGCGCCGGTGATCACGAACAGCTCATCCCCGTCGGTCACGATCAGCATCGCTTCGAGGTTGCGCAGGTATTTGTCGGTGCGCCAGTCCTTGGCCAGCTCGACGCAGGCGCGGGCCAGTTGGCCGGGCGTTGCCTCCAGCTTCTTTTCCAGCCGCTCCAGCAGCGTGAAGGCGTCGGCGGTCGAGCCGGCGAAGCCCGCGACCACCTCGCGCCCGCCGACCTTCAGCCGGCGGACCTTGCGCGCCGTGCCCTTGATCACCGTCTGGCCCAGGCTGACCTGTCCGTCGCCTGCGACCACCACCTCACCGCCGCGCCGGACCGCCAGAATGGTCGTGCCGTGCCAGCCGGGGAACTTGTCGTCTGCCATCGAAATCCCTTTCGGTTGCTTCGCCCTATATGGCGGCAGCGGGCCGGCACAACAAGGACCGCCCCTCTGGCGGGGGCGCGGGGCGGGCGATAAGCTGCGCCGATGACCCCGGTTCACGCCCCCGTTTTCCTGCCCGACCCCGACGCCACCGACCGGTTGGCGCGTAGCCTTGCGCCCCATCTTGGGGCGGGGGATGTGCTGTTGCTGCAAGGGCAGATCGGCGCCGGCAAGACCCAATTCGCCCGCGCCCTGATCCGCGCCCTGACCCGCCCGGACGAGGACGTGCCCTCGCCCACCTTTACCTTGGTGCAGGTCTATGACGCGCCGGGGTTCGAGATCTGGCACGCCGACCTTTATCGCCTAACGCACCCGGATGAGGCCATCGAACTGGGGCTGCTGGATGCGTTCGAAACCGCTCTGTGTCTGGTCGAATGGCCGGAAAGACTGGCCGGCGACCAGCCAAAACAGGCTCTGACATTGCAATTTTCGCTGTCTGGCGAGGGGCGAACGGTGGCGTTTCGGTCCGGCGATCCGCGCTGGGCATCCCGGTTGGAGGGCTTGCCCGATGTTTGAACCGAGCCCCAAACCGCGGGTGTTCTCTGCGCCCCCGGGTGCCGATTTTCCCGCCATTCTGGCGGCTGGGTTGCGCGCGCGCATGCAGGGCCAGCCGCCCGAGGCGATGGCCCGCGTCGAGGTGATCGTGAACACCGCGCGGATGCAGACCCGCCTGCGCGAGGCGCTGATTGCGCAGGGGCCGGGATTCCTGCCGCGGATCCGCCAGATCGCCGATCTTGCCGCCGACGAGCCCGGTGAACCGCCGTTGCGGGCGCGGCTGGCGCTGGCCCAGGCGATCCGCGCGTTGTTGCACCGACAACCGGACCTCGGCCCCTCGTCCGCCGCGTTTTCGCTGGCCGAGGGTCTGTTTCGCCTTCTCGACGAGATGCAGGGCGAGGGGGTCTCGCTGGCGGTTCTCGACGAACTCGACGTATCGAACCATTCGGAACACTGGACCCGCGCGCTGAATTTCATCCGGCTGATCGCGGATCATTTCGGTCCGCTTGATGGCGGTCAGGCCCGGCTGCGCAGTGCCGTTGAATCGTTGATTGCGCGCTGGGTTGAACAGCCCCCGGCCCATCCGGTGCTCGTCGCCGGGTCGACCGGATCGCGCGGCCCGGCGGCGCTGCTGATGCAGGCGGTTGCGCGGCTGCCGCAAGGGGCGCTGGTGCTGCCGGGGTTCGACGACCAGATGCCGGTGCGGGTCTGGCATGGTCTCGAAGATCCGCTGCACAACGAGGACCATCCACAGTTCCGGTATGCGCGGATGCTGGCGGGTCTGGGGATGGAGGCGGACGGTGCCGAACCGTGGGTTGCCGCGCCGGCGCCGGATCCTGCGCGCAATGCGCTGATCTCGCTGGCGCTGAGGCCCGCACCGGTGACTGACCAATGGCTGAGCGAGGGCGCGGCGCTGGGCAATCTGATCGCCGCGACGCGGGGCATGTCGCTGATCGAGGCCGACGGCCAGCGGCACGAGGCGCTGGCGATTGCGCTGTGCCTCAGGCAGGCGGCGGTGGACGGGCGAAAAGCGGCTCTGATCACGCCGGATCGGACGCTTGCGCGGCGGGTCACGGCGGTTCTGGACCGCTGGCACCTGCGCCCTGATGACAGCGCCGGGCGGCCGTTGATGCTCTCGGCCCCCGGTCGGTTCCTGCGGCAATGCGCCGAATTGATGGTTGGGCGCCCCTCGGCCGAAGGGGTGATCGCGTTGCTTAAACACCCCATCGCCCACAGCGCCACGGACCGCGGTGAGCATCTACGCCATCTGCGCGATCTCGAACTGCACCTGCGCCGCTGGGCGGTGCCCTATCCCGACGCCGAGGCGCTGATGCAATGGGCCATGCGCAAGGAGGACCGTCAGGGCTGGGCCGATTGGCTGCAGGCGGCGATGGCCCTGATCCCGCCCCCGGGCCAGCGGCCGCTGCGCGACTGGATCGAGGCGCATCTTGCCCTGGCCAGGCACCTGGCCAACGGCCCGGACGGTGCGGATGAGGGCGAGCTGTGGAAGGAAGAAGCGGGCGTCGAGGCTCGGCGTCTGTGCGATGAGGTGCTGGCGCAGGCCGACTATGGCGGTGATCTGACTGAGACCGACTATTTTGCCTTGTTAGAGACTGTTTTTTCAGGCCGCGAAGTGCGCGAAACCGTCGAAAGCCATCCCGGCATCATGGTCTGGGGCACGCTGGAGGCGCGGGCGCAGGGGGCTGATCTGGTGATCCTGGGCGGGCTGACCGAGGGCACATGGCCCGCGGCGACCCAGCCCGATCCCTGGTTCAATCGCCAGATGCGACTGAAGGCCGGGCTGTTGCTGCCCGAGCGCCAGATCGGCCTTTCAGCGCATGACTTTCAGCAAGCCGTTGCCGCGCCGGAGGTGGTTCTGACCCGCGCCCTGCGCAGTGCCGATGCCGAAACCGTCGCTTCGCGCTGGCTGAACCGGCTGACCAATCTGATCAACGGGTTGCCGGCGCAGGATGGCCCCGCGGCGCTGCAAGCGATGCGCGACCGGGGCCGGCGCTGGCTGGACCTTGCCACCGCGGTCGAAGCCGATCTGTCGGATGTCCCGGCCGAGGCCCGCACCCGCGCCCCCCGTCCGGCCCCGGCGCCGCCAGTTTCGGCGCGGCCCGATGCGCTGCCGGTCACGCGGATCGAAACGCTGATCCGCGATCCCTATGCGATCTATGCCGAGCATGTGCTGAAACTTTCCGAACTCGACCCCCTCGCGCCCGAGGCCGATGCGCGGCTGCGCGGCACGGTTCTGCACAAGGTGCTGGACGACTATGTGCGTGTGCATCCGCCCGGGACACCCGGCAGTGTCGACGATCTTTTCGCCATCGCAGAGACGGTTCTGGCACAGGAGTGCCCCTGGAATGCGGTTCGCCAGCACTGGCTGGCGCTGCTCGGGCGGTCGGCCAAGGCCTTTGTTGCCTGGAACGCGGGGCTCGACGGCGAACCGGTGCTGGCCGAGGAAAAGGGACGGATGGTGCTGGACAGCCTGGGGTTCACGCTGATCGGCAAGCCCGACCGCATCGACCGCACACCGGACGGGGCGCTGAGGCTATACGACTACAAGACCGGCAGCCTGCCGACCAAGCCGATGCAGGAGGCGTTCAACAAGCAGCTGATCCTGCTGGCGATCATGGCCGAGGACGGGGCCTTCAAGGGGCTCGACCCGGCGCCCGTCGCGGCAGCCGACTATGTCGGGGTGGCCACGGCGTTCAAGACGATGATCGCCGACGTGACGCCCGAGAACCTGGCCAAGCACCGCGCCGAGCTGGAAACGCTGCTGCGCTCGTATCGCGATCCCGGGCAGGGATACACCGCCATGCGCCGGGTCAAGGAAGAGCGCCGGGCCGGGCCCTTTGACACGTTGGCGCGGCGCGGTGAATGGCAGCCGACGGATCCGGCCCACACGATTCGCGTGGGGGATCACGATGGATGACGCAACCGAAATGCAGATCCGCGCCGCCGAGCCTGCGCAATCGACCTGGCTTTCGGCCAATGCGGGATCGGGCAAGACCAAGGTGCTGACCGACCGGGTGGCGCGGCTCTTGCTGCGGGGCACCCCGCCGCAGCGGATTCTGTGCCTGACCTATACCAAGGCCGCCGCCAGCGAGATGCAGAACCGGCTGTTCAGGCGGCTGGGGGAATGGGCGATGCTGCCCGATGCGCAGCTGATCGCGGCGCTGCGGGCGCTGGGTGAACCGCTTGACGACGACCAGATCCTGCAGAAAGCCCGACGCCTGTTCGCCCGCGCCATCGAGACGCCGGGCGGGTTGAAGATCCAGACAATCCACGCCTTCTGTTCGTCTCTGTTGCGGCGGTTTCCCCTCGAAGCGGCGGTGTCGCCGGACTTTGCCGAGGTCGAGGAACGCAGCCTGCAGCAGCTGCGCATCGAGGTTCTGGACCGTATCGCGCAGGGCCCGGACGCCAGGATCCTGCAGGATCTGCTGGCCCGGCTGGATGAGCGCAGCTTTGGCGCCCTGTTGCAGGATCTGGGCAAGTATAGAGACGGTTTTTCAGGCGATATCCCTGAGTTGCGCGCGGTTCTTGATCTGCCGCCCGGGTTTGACGAGGCACGGCTTGGCGCCGAGGTCTTTGATGGCGGCGAAGGTGCGCTTTTTGCGCGGATCGCCCCGGTTTTGCTGGCAGGATCATCGACCGACCAGACGCTGGGAACGTCTCTAAACCTGCTGAAAATGCCGGGTCTGGCCGATCTGGAAGTGTTGGAGTCGCGGCTTCTCACCGGGTCCACCGCCAAGGAGCCCTTCACCGCCAAGGTCGGCAAGCTGGGCACCAAGGACACGCGCGCCCGGATCGCGGGCGACGATCTGGAGGCGCTCGACGATCTGGCCCGGCGCGTCGAGGGTGCGCGGCGGCGGCGACATGCCTTGGAGGCCCTGCGCCGGACCGAGGCGCTGCACCGGTTCGCGCGGCTCTGGCTGCCGGCCTTCGATGCCGCCAAAGCGCGGCGCGGGTGGCTGGATTTCGACGACCTGATCCGTCTGGCGCGGCGGCTTCTGGGTGTGTCGGCCGTGGCGCAATGGGTGCTGTTCAAGCTCGATGGCGGCATCGACCACATCTTGGTCGACGAAGCGCAGGACACCAGCCCCGAACAATGGCGGGTGATCGACCTGTTGACGCAGGAGTTCACCGCCGGGCAGGGCGCGCGGCAAGAGGTGCGCACGATCTTCGTCGTCGGGGATCGCAAGCAGTCGATCTATTCGTTTCAGGGTGCCGACCTGCGGGGTTTCGAGACGACCCGCGCGCTGTTTGCCGACCGTCTGGCGCAGGTCGGTCAGGGCCTGGCGCAGTTGCAACTGAAGCATTCCTTCCGGTCGTCGGACGCGGTGTTGCGGTTTGTCGATACCTGCTTTTCCGGTGACGACGGCGCGGGAGGGTTGGGCGGAACGCCGGAGCATCTGGCGTTCTTCACGACCAAGCCGGGGCGCGTCGACCTCTGGCCGATGGTGCCGAAACCGGGGCCGGACCCCGATCAGCCGTGGTTCGACCCGCTCGACCGTCCGTCGCAATCGCATCCCGACATCGTTCTTGCCGGACATGTCGCCGCCGAGATCCGGTCGATGATCGACCGCGGCGAGCGGATCGACGACCGCGACGGCCCGCGCCCGGTGCACGAGGGCGATTTCCTGATCCTCGTGCAGCGGCGCAAGGTGTTGTTCGATGCCCTGATCCGGGCCTGCAAGGCGCAGGGGCTGGAGATCGCGGGGGCGGACCGGCTGGTGCTGACCGAGGAACTGGCGATCCAGGATCTGATCGCGCTGCTGAAATTCCTGGCCCTGCCCGAGGATGACCTGTCGCTCGCCGTGGCGCTGCGTTCGCCGCTGTTCGGCTTTGACGAAGACCGGCTGTTCCGGCTCGCGCAGGGTCGGGGCGGTGCGTATCTGTGGGCTCAACTGCGCGCCGATCCGGCCTGCGCCGCTGTCCGGGCGGTGCTGGATGATCTGCGCGGACAGGTCGATTTCCTGCGGCCCTATGAGCTGATCGAGCGGATCCTGACCCGCCACGACGGGCGGCGGCGGATCCGGGCGCGGTTCGGGGCCGAGGTGGACGAGGCGCTGGAGGCTTTTGTCGACCTCGCGCTGAGCTATGAACAGGGGCATATCCCGTCGCTCGACGGCTTTCTGGGGTGGCTTCTGGCCAGCGATGCCGAGGTCAAGCGGCAGTCGGAATCGGCGGGGCGGCGGATCCGGGTGATGACGGTGCACGGAGCCAAGGGGCTGGAGGCGCCGATCGTGATCCTGCCCGACACCGCCAAGCGCAAGCAGCCCGGGCATGGCAGCATCGCCTTGCTGGACGGGGTTCCGATCCTGCGATCCGCCGCCGCTGCAGCGACCGAAGGGCAGAGTGCGGCCGATGCCGATGCCGTCGCCCTGCGGCAGCACGAGGGCGACCGGCTGCTGTATGTCGCGCTGACCCGGGCGGAAAGCTGGCTGATCGTCGCCGGTGCCGGTGAGGGGGGCGACGGCAGCTGGTATGACAAGGTGGCCGGCGCGATGGAGGTGCTGGGCGGGGCGCCGCTGGAGACCCCGGCGGGGCCGGGGCTGCGGTATCAGTATGGCGACTGGCCCGTGCCGCAGCCGGGTGCGCAGGAAATCACGCAGCCTCTGGCGGTGGTGTCGTTGCCGCTGTTGCCGGTTCCGCGCGCAGCGCCGGGGCTGGTGACCCCGACCGCGCTGGGCGGGGCCAAGGCGCTGCCGGGCGAGGGGGCGGATACCGAGACGGCGCTGGCGCGGGGACGGATGGTGCATCGGTTGCTCGAGGTGTTGCCGGGGGTCGATCCGGCGCGGCGCGAGTCGGCCGGCCGGGCGTTGCTGGAGGCCGAGGAGGCGGGTGACGCGGAAAAGGCAGCCTGCCTGGATGAGGCCCTGTCGGTTCTGGCGCGCCCGGAGCTGGCGGATATCCTGGGTGCGGGCGCCCTGGTCGAGGTTGCGTTGTCGGGTGACTGGCAGGGGCGCGCGATGTGGGGAATCATCGACCGGCTGATCGTCTCGCCCGGGCGCGTGCTGGCGGTCGATTTCAAATCGAACCGGGTCGTGCCTGAAAACGGGGCGCAGGTGCCCGAAGGGTTGTTGCGCCAGATGGGCGCCTATGCGCATCTGCTGGCCGGGCTTTATCCCGATCGGGCGGTGCAGGTGGCGCTGCTGTGGACCGCGACCGGGCAGGTGATGCCGCTCGATCCGGGGGCGGTGGCCGCGGCGCTTGGCCGCGCCGCTCTTGACCCGGAAGGTGCGTCTTCTTAGTTAGTCACAGTCATTCATTTGCTGCCAATGGCCCCATCAGGAGATTGCCATGCCTACCGTCCCCGTGACCGATGCGACCTTCGATGCCGAAGTGCGCAACAGCGACCTTCCCGTTGTCATTGATTTCTGGGCCGAATGGTGCGGCCCTTGCCGCCAGATCGGCCCGGCTCTGGAAGAGCTGTCGGTCGAATATGAAGGCCGCGTGAAGATCGCCAAGGTCAACGTCGACGAGAACCCGCAGGTCACTGCGGCGATGGGGATCCGTGGCATTCCCGCGCTGTTCCTGGTCAAGGACGGCAAGATCGTCGCGAACAAGGTCGGCGCTGCGCCGAAAGCGGCGCTGCAAAGCTGGATCGACGCCTCGATCTGAGGGCGCGCTTGCGACGAGACGGCACAGACGCCGGGCCCTGTGGGTCCGGCGTCTTGCATTCAGGCGCTGGCGCGCAGACCTTGACGGGCTGGATGACCGGTGACGCCCGGGGCGCCGGGCTGGGCAAAGGCGATCATCAGCGCCCCGGTCGAGGTGCGCCGGGCCTCGACGTTCAGGCGTTCGCCATCGGTCAGCCGCATGACGCCGGTCACCGGCTCGGCGGTGCGCGCGCCCGGGCGCGACAATGCGCCGATCCGTGACCACAGCGCGGGGTCGTCGCCGGCCTCGCGCCAGTTCTCCAGCGCCTCGGGCAGGGTGACGGCGCCCAGCGTGTCCTCGCCTTCCAGGGTCCACAGGCGCGAGAAGGCGGTGTTGGTCAGCACCAGCTGGCCGTTCGGGGCAAAGACGGCGATCGCGGTGTCGAGCTGGTTGAGCACCGACTGGCTGGTTTCCATTTCGGCCCGGACATTGCGCGTCAGATGGGTTTCCGAGGTGATGTCCTCGATCAGGAAGGCCAGGGCGCCGTCGGGGTGCGGATTGGCGCTGACCCGGAAGGTCTGGCCGGTCGGCAGCGTCCAGGTTTCCTCGAAATCGCCGCTGGGGCCGGAGGATTCGATGTCCAGCAGGCGCCGCCGCCAGCTGCGCCAGTCGCGCGGTTCCGGCAGAACGCGCTTGTCGCGCATCCGGTTCAGGAACCCCTCCAACCCCGGGCGCGACAGCAGGAATTCAGGCTCCAGCCCGGTCAGATCAGTGAGGGCCGGGTTGAAGATCTGCAGCCGCCGGGCGCGGTCAAAGACCGCCAGCCCGATCGGCAGCGTGGCAAAGGTCTTGGTCAGGGTCTGGATGAACTCCTGCTTGGTCCGTTCGGCGCGCTGCAGCTCATCGGCGGGCAGGGCATAGCCCAGCCGGTCGCCGCCCATTGCCACATGCCGGACGTCGAACCATGCTTGCGCGGACTGGCCACCGGCGCCCGGCAGGGCAATGCGCCGGGAATCATCGTCGTCGGTGGCGGGAAACAGCGGTGGCAGCGGCCAGGCCATGACCTCCTTGCCGGAGCGTTCGGCAATGCGCCGCAGATAGGCACCATTGGCCCAGGTGATCTGGCCGTCGGGGCTTTCGCGCCAGACCATGACCGGCGCCGTTTCGGTGATTCGCCGCAGCAGCGCCAGTTCGTCCTGCATCGCCCGATAGCTGAGCCGGTCGAGGGTCAGCGTCCCGCCACCGGCCCGCGAATCACCCAGCGTCAGCCGGAGGGCGCTGCCGATCCAGTCGGCGGTCAGGCCCAGCTGGGGGTCATCCGCAGAGGTCATCCGTGCAGTCTGGGCGGCGGGCGGCGTGGCGAGGTGTTCGTCGATCCCGGGAAAGCGCGGCGCGAGGTATCGCAGGATACGCCCCCACTCATCCACACCTGCCGCCCCGTCGCCGGTGCGCAGCGAGTCGAGCAGTGCCGCCCCGGCGGCGTTGCAGTCGATCAGCGCGCCCCCCTCGAACAGAAAGGCCGCATCGCCGCCGCCATCGAACGGCGCGCCTTGCGCCCGGCCGGGTCGGCGCAGCGCCCCGGCGATCAGCAGGACGGCCGCCACGGTCAGAGCCGAGGTTGCAACCAGAATCAGGGGGAAGAGGAACACCGTCTGCATGGAACCACCTGTCGCCGGATCGTGCGAGCCGGGGATCAGCATGGGGTCCAGATGGTTAAAGGGCGGTTAAGGCGTGTCTTGATCGTCAAAGGCGATGTTCTGCCCGAGGGCGCGGCGCGGGTCGGCCTCGACCGCTGCACGCATCCAGACGATTTCCGCCATCGCGCCGCAGCGGGTGCCGGTGAACCCCTGCGGCAGACGCGCGCCGGTGCAATTGGCAAAGCGCACGGTTGCCCCGGTGCGTTCCAGCAGGGTCTTGGCGATAAACAGCCCGAGGCCCATCCCTTCGTATTCCGGGCGCCTGTTCTCCGGCCGGCGGTCGCGCAGATAGGGTTCGCCGATCCGGCCCAGCAGATGCGCCGGATAGCCGGGACCATCGTCGATGACCCGCAGGGTGATCGTGCGGTCGGTCCAGTCAATCTCGACCCAGACCTGACCGGCGGCGAAATCGACGGCGTTCTGGATCAGGTTGCGCAGGCCGTGGATGATCTCGGGGCGGCGGTGGATCTCGGGCATCGGGCCGGAGTCCGGTCCGGCGAGCGCGTCGAAGGTGATCTGCTTGCCGCGCTGGGTGTGGGGGGCCGCGGCCTCGGTCACGATGGCTTCGAGCGGGGCGTTGCGCAGATGCAGATCGTCACGCGCGGCCTGGCCCATCGAGTGCAGGATCGCCCGGCAGCGGTCGGCCTGTTCGCGGATCAGGCGGGCGTCCTCGGCCAGATCGGGGTCATCGAGCGCGTCGATCAGCTCGGCCGAGACCAGCTTGATCGTCGCCAGCGGGGTGCCCAGCTCATGCGCGGCGGCGGCAACGACCCCGCCGATGTCGGTCAGCTTCTGCTCACGCGCGAGGGCCATGCGCATCGCCAGAAGGGCCTCGGCCAGGGCGTGCTTTTCCGACGCGACCGAACGGGAATAGAGTCCGATGAAGGCAATGCCCATCACCAGCGCCAGCCAGAAACCGAATCGGAACAGGCCGGGCAGGTCCAGCGGCGTGCCGTCGCGCAGGCGCAGCGGCTCAAAGGACAGTTCCAGCAGCGTCGCAAGAAAGATCGCCAACCCCCCGAGGATCAGCGTGCTGCGCAGCTGCAAGGCAGTGGCGGCGATGGTGACGGGGGCGATCAGCATCACCGAAAACGGGTTGTTCAGCCCGCCGGTGAGGAACAGCAGCAGCGACAGCTGGGCAGTGTCGAACACCAGGGTCAGCAGGGCCTCGGTTTCCGACAGTCGCTTGGTGCGGGGAAAGATCAGTGCGGACAACAGGTTCGTCATTGCCGACACGCCGACCACCGCCAGGCACAGCGCCAGCGAGAAATGCAGTTCATAGGCGTATCGCGCGATGAGCAGGGCCGCCAGCTGGCCGCTGGCCGCCAGCCAGCGCACGCGGGTCAGCGTTTCGAGGCGAACCCAGTGCCCTTGCACATCGCGATTCATCAAGCCGTCGGCCTGGGCGTCCATCGAGCGTCCTGTTGTCGCGGTTCCGGGATTGCTCATTGTTAAGGCGGCTGGTCTGGGGCATCAAGCCATCGACATGTGACTGGCAGGCAAGTGGTGAATGACATGATGCGGACCTATTCCATCGGGGCAGCGGCCCTGATCGCGGTGCTTCTGGGCGTTCTGGGCTGGCTGGCTTTTTCGGGGCGCGGCGACGATCAGTTCGCGCCCTGCCGGACGGCGGTGGTCTCGGGTGGGCTGGGGCAGATCGGCGGCCCGTTCGAACTGGTCAACGCCCAGGGCGAGACGGTGACGGATGCCGATATCATCACCATGCCGACGATCCTCTACTTCGGCTATACCTTCTGCCCGGACGTCTGCCCGCTCGACAGTTCGCGCAATGCGCTGGCGACCGAGATCCTGGAAGAGCACGGGATCATGGTGCAGCCGGTGTTCATCTCGATCGACCCGCGCCGCGACACGCCCGAGGTGGTCGGGGCCTTTGCCAGCTTCTTTCATCCGCGCATGATCGGCCTGACCGGCAGCGAAGCGCAGGTGCGCGCCGCGTCGCAGGCGTTCCGCACCTATTTCGCCGCTCAGGATTCGGGGGACGAGTTCTATCTCGTCGATCACTCGACCTTCAGCTATCTGGTGCTGCCCGGTTACGGCACCGTCGAAGTGCTGCGCCACGAAATGACCGCCGAACAGATCGCCGATGCGGTCCAGTGCTTTGTCGAGCACGCCTGAACGCAGCGAAAAGCGCACTGCGGGTTTGACCTTGGCCGCCACAAATCCTAGATCGGGTCTACCTAGTCAGGAGACCGACATGGCCGATGACGTGCAGCTCGACCTCGGGGAAGATCCCTCGCTGCTTCTGGTCGACGATGATGAGGTGTTCCTCAAGCGCCTCGCGCGGGCGATGGAGCGTCGCGGGTTCTCGGTCGAGACCGCGGGATCGGTGGCGGCCGGCAAGGCGCTGGCGACAGCGCGACCGCCGGCCTATGCGGTGATCGACCTGCGGCTGGAGGACGGCAATGGCCTCGACGTGGTCGAGGTGTTGCGCGCGAAACGGCCGGATGCGCGGATCGTGGTGCTGACCGGATACGGCGCAATTGCGACCGCCGTCGCGGCGGTAAAGATCGGGGCCACCGATTACCTGTCGAAACCCGCCGATGCCGACGAGGTGGTCAACGCCCTGCTGCAGCGCGAGGATGCGGTGCTGCCGGAGCCGCCGGAAAACCCGATGTCGGCCGACCGCGTGCGCTGGGAACATATCCAGCGCGTCTATGAACAGTGCGACCGCAACGTCAGCGAGACCGCGCGGCGGCTCAGCATGCACCGCCGCACCCTGCAGCGCATCCTGGCCAAGCGCAGCCCGCGCTGAGGGGGGCTCTGCCCCCCGGCCTGCGGCCTCCCCCCGGGATATTTGTGACGCAAAGATGGGGCGCGGTCAGTCGTCGCGTTCCAGTTCCGAGCGCAATTCACGCAGCACCGGCAGGGCGGCGCGGACCCGTTCATAGCCCAGTTTCTTGCCGACCCCGGCGATCACCGGGGCGATGGCGTGCAGCGCCGCGTCGCGGGCTTGCCGACCGGCGGGGCTGATCGAGACGAATTTGCGCCGTGCGTCGTCCCAGTCCGGCCGGATGTGGATATGGCCGGCGATTTCCAGCTTGTTCAGGGTGTTGGTCATTGCGCCGCGGGTGACGTGAAAGGTCTTGGCCAGTTGCGCGGGGGTGCGTTCGTCCTGGATGCGGGCGAGGTGGTTGAGCACGCTGAAATGCGACAGCTCCATCCCCTTGGGCAGGACTTTGCTGAGCCGGGCGCGGGCCAGCTGGTCGGCCATGAAGAGTTCGGCAAAGAGGGCGACCGCGAGGTCGTCGACGGGTTTCATGCGCCCCCCCGCGGCGGGGCATAGGGCCGGTCGTGGCTGAGCGCGGGGACGCGGCTGCGGGCGCTGTCGACCGCAGCGATGTCGAGATCGGCATAGATCACGCCCGGTTCGGTGCCGGCATCTGCGATGACCTCGCCCCAGGGCGCGATGGCCAGCGCGTGGCCCCAGGTGCGGCGGGTGCGGCCGGTGGTCGTCGGGTGGGTGCCGGTCTGTGCCGGGGCGAGGACATAGCAGCCGGTCTCGATGGCGCGGGCGCGCAGCAGGGTTTCCCAATGCGCCGCGCCGGTGACCGGGCTGAAGGCGGCGGGCACGGTCAGCACCTGCGCGCCGGCCTTGGCCAGATCGCGGAAAAGATGCGGAAAGCGCACGTCATAGCAGACGGTCATGCCCAGCGTGGCAAAGGGGGTTTGCGCGATCACCGCGCGATCGCCGGGGCGGATACCGGCCGATTCGCGATAGGTCTCGGTTTCGGAAACCTGCACATCGAAGAGATGGATCTTGTCATAGCGCGCGGTGATCGCCCCATCGGGGCCGATCAGGATCGAGCGGTTGGCAAAGCGTCCGGCGGGGTCATCGGTCTTCAGCACCAGCGAACCGGCCAGCAGCCAGATCCCGGCGCGCGCGGCCTCATCGCGCAGCATGGCCAGCACCGGGTCGCCGGCCTCGTCGGTCAGGACGGTGCGTTGGTGCTTGCGGTCGGCCGAGAGGCAGTTGGTGACCTCGGGCGTCAGCACGAAGCCCGCGCCGCCGGCCACCGCCTGGCGCACTGCGTCGCGCACCGGCGCCACGTTCCCGGCTGGCAGATCGCCCACCGTGAGTTGCAAGAGCCCCGCGCGCATGTCCTCAGCCGGCGCTCAGCAGCGGGTCGAGCCCGCCGCGTCGGTCCAGGGCATACATGTCATCGCAGCCGCCGATATGCTTGCCGTCAACGAAGATCTGCGGAACCGTGCGGCCGCCCTTGGCGCGCTGCACCATCTCGGCCCGGCGCTCGGGGTGTTCGATCACGTCGATCTCGGTGAAGTCGACGCCCTTGTCGCGCAACAGGCGCTTGGCGGCGTGGCAGTAGCCGCAAAACGGCGAGGAGTAGATTTCGACCTTGGCCATGACACATCCTTTTGTCTGCCCACAGGATGTAGTGCGCGAACCAACACTTGTGAACCATTTTCCGGGAAACGGGCTATTCGTCGCGGGTCACGCGGGCCAGAACGACCACATCGACAGCATCCGCGCCCGCGGAAAAGCAGGCTTCGGTTGCTGCGGCGAGTGTCGCGCCCGAGGTCATCACGTCGTCGACCAGCAGGATATGCCGTCCCTCGATGCGGTTGGTGTGGCGCGGGTGGGCGGTGATCGCGCCCTGCAGGTTGTGAAACCGCCCCTCGCGCGTGCGGCCGTCCTGGCTGGTGGTGGTGCGGGGACGCAGCAGAAGGTCCGGGCAATGCGGCAGGCCCAGGTCACAGGCAAGCGCGCGCGCCAGCAGCGCCGACTGGTTATAGCGTCGCCGGAACAGCCGCCAGCGGTGCAGGGGCACGGGCGCGACCAGCGTATCGGGGCGGATCAGTGGCGCGGCGGCGCGGGCCATCCAGCGGCCGGCGGGGGCAGCGATGTCCAGCCGGTCGCCGTGTTTCAGCGCCAGCACCAGCTGGCGCC
Source organism: Rhodobacter sp. (assembly GCA_020637595.1). Classification (GTDB taxonomy): domain Bacteria; phylum Pseudomonadota; class Alphaproteobacteria; order Rhodobacterales; family Rhodobacteraceae; genus Pararhodobacter. The sequence continues at coordinate 30,639 of JACKKE010000011.1, forward strand.
CGTGATCGGCATAGACCAGCGCCGCGCGGCCCCGGCCCCAGGGGCGGGCCACCGTCAGGCAGTCGTCGCAGAGAACCGGCGCATCCTCAGGGCTGCCGGGCAGCGGGGTGCCGCAGTGATCGCAGGCCAGCCCGTCGACAAAGGGTGTCTTGCCCCAGCAGGCGCCGCAGAGCGTGCCCGGCTGCTGCACCGGCGCGTCGCAGGTCAGACAGTGCGGCGGATAGAGCGTGTCCAGCACCGCCCGGCTCAGCGCGGCCAGTGCACCCTTGACTTCGCCCCCGCCTGCGCCAATCACGGATCGCATGACCATGCCGCAGCCCCCTGCCTTGACCGACCGCGCCGCGCTGGAGCGGTTTCGGACCCGCGCCCACCGCGACCCAGCGCTGTTTTTGCACGAGGACGTGGCAGACGAGGTTCAGGAAAGACTCGCCGAGGTTAACAGAACCTTTACGGCGCCTGCGGTGGTGACAGGTTTTCCGCAGCTTTGGGCGGACCGGATGCCGGGCGCGCGGATCGTGGCCGATACGCCGGTGCTGGATCTGGAGGCCGGCGCGCATGATCTGGTGGTGCATGCGCTGGCGCTGCACTGGGCTGACGACCCTCTGGGCCAGATCATCCAGTGCCGCCGTGCGCTGAAACCTGACGGGCTGTTCATCGGCGTGATGTTCGGTGGGCAAAGCCTGCATGAGCTGCGCGCGGTGCTGGCGCAGGCCGAGGCTGATGTGATCGGCGGTTTGTCGCCGCGTGTCGTGCCGATGGGCGAGATCCGCGATCTGGGGGCGCTGTTGCAGCGTGCGGGATTCGCGCTGCCGGTGGCGGACGGGTTCACGCGGCGGGTGCTTTATCCGAACCTGATGCGGCTGGTGCAGGATCTGCGCGCGATGGGCGAAGTGAACGCGCTGGCGGCGCGGCACCGTGCGCCCTTGCGCCGGGATGTGCTGGCCCACGCGGTCGAGCTTTATCACCAGCAGTTTGCCGATGCCGAGGGACGGCTGGTCGCCACCGTCGAGACGCTGTTCCTGACCGGCTGGGCGCCCTCGGACGATCAGCAGAAGCCGTTGCGCCCCGGATCCGCCGCCGCGCGGCTGGCGGATGCGCTGGGCACGGTGGAAACCGGGCTGGAACCTGCGCCCTTTGCCGCACCCCGGCCCGCCAAGGATTGACGCGCGCTGCTGGGCCGCTAGGTCACTGCGATGACGCCACCGAGAGGACGCCCATGACCGATGCCACGACCCGCCTCGACCGCCCTGGACAGGGCCGCCTGGCCCATGCGCCGGCCGACCATCCTGCGGTGGCGCGCCCGCGCGTGGGGGTGCTGATCGCCAATCTGGGCACGCCGGACAACTACGACTACTGGTCGATGCGGCGCTATCTGGCCGAGTTCCTGTCGGACAAGCGGGTGATCGACATCGCCTCGTGGAAATGGCAGCCGCTGTTGCAGCTGATCATCCTCAGCAAGCGGCCGTTTACCTCGGGCGCGAATTACAAGTCGATCTGGAATCACGACAAGGGCGAAAGCCCGCTGATGACGATCACCAAGGACCAGACGGCGGCCCTGGCCGAGCGCCTGCAGACGCAGTTCGGGGATGCCGTGACGGTCGATTACTGCATGCGCTACGGCAACCCCTCGACCCGGTCGGTGGTGGACCGCATGGTCAAGGCTGGGTGCGAAAAGATTCTGTTCTTCCCGCTGTATCCGCAATACGCGGGCGCGACGACGGCGACCGCGAACGACGAATTCTTCCGCGCGCTGACGACCCAGAAATGGCAGCCCGCCGCCCGCACCGTGCCGGCCTATTTCGACAATCCGCTCTATATCGAGGCGCTGGCGCAGTCGGTCGAGCGCGTTTGGAACGGGCTGGAGACCAAGCCGCAGAAGCTGATCGCGTCCTATCACGGGATGCCCCAGCGGTATCTGACCGAGGGTGATCCCTATCACTGCCAGTGCCAGAAGACGACGCGCCTGCTGGGCGAACGGCTGGGCTGGGATGCCGGCATGATCGACACCTCGTTCCAGTCGGTCTTTGGTCGCGAGGAGTGGCTCAGGCCCTATACGGTCGAGCATGTGGCCAAGCTGGCCGAGTCGGGGATCACGCGGATTGCGGTCATCGCACCGGCTTTTTCCGCCGATTGCATCGAGACGCTGGAAGAGATCCAGGGCGAGATCCGCGAGGCGTTCGAGCACGCCGGGGGCGAATCGTTTACCTACATTCCCTGCCTGAACGACGACGCGGCGCATATCGAGGCGCTGGCGTCGGTCGCGGCCGAAAACCTGCGCGGCTGGCTGGGCTGAGTCGCGTCAGGACGGCGTATGAAAACCGAAAGGGGCCAGGCGTGGCCTGACCCCTTTGGTTCTAACCGCTGTAAAGCGAATTAGTTGGCCAGCGCAGCGACCACGAGCAGCAGCAGCAGCGGAACCACGATGCCGCCAACCGACGACGACGAGTGGGCCACAACCACTTCCGGCTCGACGACGGGCGCAACATAGCCCGACGCGAAGGCAGCGGTGCCGACGACGGCCATCAGGCCAGCGAGAGCGAGTTTCTTCATGTCAACCTCCAGTATTCGCACGACGTTGCATTTCTGAGGACAAAGTCGTGCACCCAAGACGATACCTCGTAATCACCTGAAAAGCAGTTTGCGCGCTGAAATGCAACGGGTGACTTGGGGTTTTCGCGCTCTTCGCCCTAATGTCGTCAAATTAGCAACACCTGCGTGCCAATCTGTGCAAACCCAAAGAGTTCCGCGATATGCTCGTTGTAAAGGCCGATACATCCGTTCGATGACCGGCGGCCGATCTTGCGTGTGTCGTGGGTGCCGTGGATGCGGAAATACTGCCACGACAGATAGAGCGCATGCGTGCCCAGCGGGTTGTTGGGGCCGGGCGGAACATACTCGGGCCATTCGGGATTGCGCTGGCGCATCGAGGGGGTCGGGCGCCAGTCAGGGCCCTCGATCATGCGCACGACCTCGGTCCGGCCGCGGCGGGTCAGTTCATCCGACATCGGCACCGAGGAGGGATAGAGGCGATAGGTGCCGCCGTCCTCGGACCAGAAATGCACGCAGCGGCTCTCGGTATCGGCCAGGATCGCGCCGCGCCGCAGGTTGCTGAAATAGTCGTGCCAGTCGAGGGTTCGGAAACTCGAGATATTCCGCGGCGTGGTTTCGCGGATATCGGTTTCCATCTCGGTGCTGTTGTCCATCGACGGGGTCGGGTGCGGTGCGGTCTGCGCCAGCACGGCGGGTGCGGCCAGCGCGCCGCCGGCAGCTGCCCCAGCCGCCAGAAAGCCGCGCCGGCTGAGGCGCGGGAAAGGATCGGTCGCCATCGAAGATGCCTCGGTCTGCTCTTGTTTTTTTGGAACCATACGCCAAAAAACCCCGTTTCGCAACGCAAGCGGGCGCCATCACGCCGAGTTGCATTTGAACTTCGCGGCGCGTTTGACTATGCCGGATTGAGGCCAGACGCACAGGACGACCATGCCCAGCCCGATTTATCCTGCCCTTCTCGCTGCTGCTCTCGTTGCCGCCTGCACGCCGACGGCCTCGCCGATGCGGATGGGCGCCGATGGCCGCCCGGTGCAGGTGGTCTACCGGATTGGCGAACGTGACGTGCCGGTGATCCAGGCGCGGATGCGCGATGCGATCAACACGGTGCGCCAGCAAAGCGGGCTGGCCCCGGTGGCATTGAACGTCGCGCTGACCTCGGCCGCCGCGACGCATGCGCGCGACATGTCGATCCAGGGCCGGCCCTGGCATTTCGGCTCGGACGGGTCGTCGCCGATCGACCGGGTGAACCGGGTGGGCTATGTCGGTCATTTCCTGGGCGAGACCCTGTCCGAGACCTATGAGACCGAGGTTGAAACCCTGACCGCCTGGCTGGATCAGAGCGACACCCGGGGCATCATCCTGGACCCCCGCGCGCGTGAGGTGGGCTTTGCCTGGTATCAGGAAGCCAACGGCAAGCTGTGGTGGGTGCTGACCACCGGCGCGCCGGGCTGAGCCGCCTCAAGGCAGGATCACCACCGGCGTGCCATCTGGCACCATTGCCCAGATTTCCTCGATTTCCCGGTCGCGCACGGCGATGCAGCCGTCGGTCCAGTCGCCGCGGATGCGCCCGAACCGCGGTCCCCGTCCGTGGATGAAAATATCGCCGCCCGGGTCGCGCCCCGCCGCCTGGGCGCGGGCGATATCATGCGGGTCGGGATAGGACAGGCCCAGAGACAGGTGATAGGCGCTGGCCCGGTTGCGGCGGTCGACGACATAGCGCCCCTCGGGCGTGCGGCTGTCGCCGCGGCGCTCCTTGTGCCCTTCGGGTGCCTGACCCAGGGCGATTCGATAGCGGCGCAGCACGTCATCGCCGCTGCGCAATTCCATCCGGCGGTCGGATTTCATCACCCGCACCTCGGTCACCGGCGGGCCGTCATACTCGGGGATGTCGGGCTCGTGGTAGGGGCGGGCGCAGGCGGCCAACAGCCCCAGCACCGCCACCCGCCGCGAGAGCCTCAGCGCAGCCATCGAATCACCCCGGCCAGGAACGAGGCATCGCCGTCGTTGCCCAGCACCTGCACCGCCGTATCGGGCGCCATCCAGACCGCGTCATGGCCGGGCTCGGTCGGGGCCGAGATCCGCCGCACCGGCCGCGCCAGGTAGATCATGCACAGCTTTTCCGCCCAAAGGTCGTATTCCGGCATGTAGGTGAACCGCCGGAACGTGCCCAGCCGCCGGGCCGGGCCGATATGCCAGCCGGTTTCCTCATAGACCTCGCGGTGCAGGGCCTGAACGGGCGACTCGCCGGGGTCGATACCGCCGCCGGGCAGCTGGAACTCGGGCCAGGGCTGGTCCTGATGGGTCAGCAGAACCTCGCCGTCGCGCCACAGCACGGCATAGGCCCCGGCGCGGCGGCGATAGCGGCGGCCGGTCTCGGGCGGGGTGCCATAGCGCGGAATCATCGCGAATCCTTCCGTTGCGGGGGGCGAATCAGCTTTGCCCCTTGGCCCTGAGCGTTGCATTCCTATATGACGACCGCAAAGCCAAGCCCCTGACGTGAAGGTTTCCCATGACTCTCGGTGCGCAAATCGCCTGGGATGACACCATCCTGCCGTTTCAACTGGACAAGGCCGACGTGCGCGGCCGTGTCGCCCGTGTGGATGGCGTGCTCGACACCGTGTTGTCGCAGCACCGCTATCCCGCGCCCATCGAAGACCTGGTGGCCGAGGCCGTCCTGCTGACCGCGATGATCGGCCAGACGCTGAAGCTGCGCTGGCGGCTGTCGCTGCAGGTGCGCGGCAAGGGCGCGGCGCGGCTGGTCGCCACCGACTATTACGCGCCGACCGAAGACGGCGGCCCCGCGCGCATCCGCGCCTGGGCCAGCTTCGACAGCGAACGCCTCAGCCTGACCGAGCCCGGCTTTGGTCAGATCGGCGAAGGCTATCTGGCGATCATCATCGACCAGGGCGAGGGGATGCAGCCCTATCAGGGCATCACCCCGATCGCCGGCCAGTCGCTGTCCGAATGCGCCGAGGCCTATTTCGCCCAGTCCGAACAGCTGCCGACGCGGTTTTCCACCGCCTATGGCCGTTCGCTGATGCCGGGCAAGCCCGAGCACTGGCGCGCCGGCGGCGTGATGCTGCAGCACATGCCCAAGGCCAGCCCGCACGCCCAGGGCGAGGCCACCGGCGAGGGCGGGCTGCTGCACGCCCGCGATCTGGTGCAGGGCGAGGATGCCGAGAACTGGACCCGCGCCAACATCCTGCTGGACACCGTCGAGGAACTGGAGCTGATCGGCCCCTCGGTGCATCCGACCGACCTGCTGCTGCGGCTCTTCAACGAGGAATCGCCGCGCGTCTATGACCCGCAGCGGATCGAATTCGGCTGCTCGTGTTCCGAAGACAAGGTGCGTCAGTCGCTGTCGATCTACTCGGCCAAGGACATCGCCCACATGACCACGGAGGAAGGCACCGTGACCGCCGACTGTCAGTTCTGCGGTGCGCATTACGTGCTGGACCCGAAAACCGTGGGCTTTGAGGCGGTCACGGATGGCAACGCCTGAGATCCTGGACCGCGTGGTGCGGGCGCTGGGGGCGCCGGGGCCGGAATCGAGCGATTTCGACCTGAACCCGGCGTTCCGCCCCGAAGGGCGCGTGTTGCGCCCCGCGGCGGTCCTGATCGCCCTGGCCGAGCGCCCGCAGGGGCTGTCGGTGGTGCTGACCAAGCGTGCCTCGGGGCTGAAGCACCATCCCGGCCAGATCGCCTTTCCGGGTGGCAAGGTCGATGCCACAGACGCCGACCCCACCGCCGCCGCCCTGCGCGAGGCGCATGAAGAGGTCGGCCTGCCCCCGGCCAGTGTCCGGGTTCTGGGCACGATGGCCACGCATGAAACCGTCACCGGGTTCAACGTGACCCCGGTGTTGGGCCATGTCAGAGACGCTTTTGCCCCCGTGGTCGAGGCCGGCGAGGTCGAAGAGGCGTTCTTCGTGCCGCTCTCGCATCTGCTGGAGCCCGCGAACTATTCCATCCAGCGGCGGCGCTGGCTGGGGCAGTGGCGGGCCTATTACACCGTGCCCTGGGGGCCCTATTACATCTGGGGCGCAACGGCGCGGATGCTCAGGGCCCTGGCGGCGAGGGTTGGATGAAGGTTTCGGGCCCCTGGCTGGACAATCCCCACGCCCAGGCGGTTCTGGGGATGCTGACCGCGGGCGGCTATCACGCGCTGGTGGTGGGCGGTTGCGTGCGCAATTCGCTTCTGGGTGTGCCGGTGACGGATGTCGACATCGCCACCGATGCGCTGCCGGAAATCGTCTCTAACCTTGCGGAAAACGCGGGTTTGCGGCCAGTTCCGACCGGCATCGCGCATGGCACCGTGACGGTGGTGTCGGGCGGCGAGGGGTTTGAGGTCACCAGCTTTCGCCATGACGAGGAGACCTTTGGCCGCCACGCCCGGGTGTCCTTTGGCGCGGACCTGAAACAGGATGCCTCGCGCCGCGATTTCACGATGAACGCGCTTTATGCGCAGGCAGACGGCACGGTCGTGGACCCGCTGGGCGGCGTGCGCGACCTGCAGGCGCGGCGGGTGCGCTTTGTCGGCGATGCCGATGCCCGCATCCGCGAAGATTACCTGCGCATCCTGCGGTTCTTCCGGTTTCATGCGCAATACGGCGACCCCGATGGCGGTCTGGACCCTGAGGCACTGGCCGCCTGTGCCGAACATTCCGCCATGTTAGAGACGCTTTCGCGCGAGCGGGTGACCGCCGAACTGCGAAAACTGCTGGCTGCGCGCGACCCCGCTCCCGCAGTCGCGGCGATGGCGCAGACCGGGGTGCTGGCGCATCTGCTGCCGGGCGCCAACCCCGCCGCGCTGCCGATCCTCGTCCATCTGGAAGCCGGTTCGCCGGGCGGCTGGTTGCGGCGGCTGGCGGTGCTGGGCGGTCAGGCCGTGCATCTGCGCCTGTCGCGGGCCGAGGCCAAGGATTTGGAGCGCCTGCAAACCGCGCTGGGCCGCGCCGACCGCCCCGCCGCGCTGGGCTATCGGCTGGGCGCTGAGCTGGGCGCGGATGTGACCCTGGCGCGCGCCGCCCTGTTCGAGGAACATCTGCCCGAGGGCTGGCAGGATGATGTGGCCCGGGGTGCCGCACAGACCTTCCCGCTGAAACCCGCCGATCTGATGCCGGTCTATCAAGGGCCGGACCTGGGCATGGCGCTGAAACGTGCCGAAGCCCATTGGCTGGCGCAGGATTTCGCCCCCACCCGGGCCGAACTCAAATCCCTTCTGGGGCTGGCCTAGCCCCCTCAAGCGGCCTAGATTGCCTTCACAGGTTAAGGATCGGCCGCGTGTTCCAGTTTTTCGAAAACCTGGTGGACCCCTATGTCCCCTATCCGCAGACCGACGCCCCGCCGCGTCGCCTCTGGCCGTTCCTGCGCCAATACATGCAGCCGTTCCGCGCGCTGTTTGCCGTTACCGGCGTGGTGTCGGTGGTGGTCGCCTTCGTGGAGATCGGCCTGCTGTGGTATCTGGGGCGGATCGTTGACCTGCTCGAGCGCGTCGGCGTCGACGGATTCTGGCAGGTGCAGGGTCTGGAACTGGCCCTGGCCGCCGGGTTCCTGCTGCTGGTCCGCCCGGTTCTGCAGATCGTCAGCGTCGGGTTGATCAACAACGCGATCCTGCCGAATTTCGGCACGCTGATCCGCTGGCGCGCGCATCGCCATGTGCTGCGCCAGTCGGTCGGCTGGTTCGAAAACGATTTCGCCGGGCGCATCGCCAACCGGATCATGCAGGCCCCGCCCGCCGCGGGCGAGGCGGTGTTCCAGGTCTTTGACGCGATGAGCTATTCCATCGCCTATATCGTCGGCGCCGGCGTGCTGCTGATGGGGGCCGATCCGCGGCTGGTGCTGCCGCTGCTGGCCTGGCTGGTGCTCTATGCGGCGCTGATGCGCTGGACGATCACCCGGATTGGTCCTGCGTCCAAGATCGCGTCGGATGCACGCTCCGCGATCACCGGGCGGGTGGTCGATGCCTATACCAACATCCATTCGGTCAAGCTCTTCGCGCAGGCCGATCACGAGACCCTCTATGCCCGCGAGGCAATCGAGCACGCGCGCAAGACGTTCCAGCGGGAGATGCGGCTCTATACCTTGATGGATCTGGGGCTGGTCACGCTGAACGGGTTCCTGATCGTTGCGGTTGTCGGCTGGGCGATCTGGCTGTGGTCGGCGGGCAATGCCACGCTGGGGATCGTTGCCGCGGCCTCGGCGTTGGTGCTGCGGCTCAATGCGATGACCGGCTGGATCATGTGGGCGGTGAGTTCGTTTTTCCGCAACCTCGGCGTGGTGGCCGAGGGGATGGAGACCATCGCCCAGCCAATCACCCTGACCGACGCGCCGGGGGCAAAGCCGCTGGAATTCCGCGACGGGCGGATCGAGATGCAGCACGTCACCCACCATTACGGACGGGGCGCGGGCGGGCTGCAGGATGTCACCCTGACGATCCAGTCCGGCGAGCGGATCGGGCTGGTCGGGCGCTCGGGTGCCGGGAAATCGACGCTGGTGAAGCTGCTTTTGCGGTTCTACGACAGCGAAGGCGGGCGCATCCTGATCGACGGGCAGGACATCACCGCGGTGACCCAGGACAGCCTGCGCGCGCAGATCGGCATGGTGCAGCAGGACACGGCGCTGCTGCATCGCTCGGTGCGGGAAAACATCCTCTATGGCCGCGACGGCGCGACCGAGGCCGAGATGCTGGCCGCCGCGCGCCGGGCCGAGGCCGACGGGTTCATCGAGACGCTGAGCGACGCCGACGGGCGGCGTGGGTTCGAGGCCCGGGTGGGTGAGCGCGGCGTCAAGCTGTCGGGCGGGCAGCGCCAGCGTATCGCCATCGCCCGGGTGATCCTGAAGGACGCGCCGATTCTGGTGCTGGACGAGGCGACCAGCGCCTTGGACAGCGAGATCGAGGCAGCGATCCAGGAGACGCTGTATGGCGTGATGGAGGGCAAGACGGTGATCGCCATCGCGCACCGGCTCAGCACCATCGCGCGGATGGACCGGATCGTGGTGATGGATGACGGGCGGATCGTCGAGGACGGCACGCATGAGGCGCTGCTGGCCGCGGGCGGGCTTTATGCCCGGTTCTGGGCGCGGCAATCGGGGGGATTCATCGGCACCGACGACGCCGGTTGAGGCCGGAGGCACGGGGGGCGCTGCCCCCCGTGACCCCCCGGGCGTATTTGAGGCAAGATGAAAGGGCGCAGATCTCTGCGTGGATTGCATGGCACTGTCGACGCTGATTTCCCCGTTCCGCCCCGCCGAGGGGCCGCCGCCGCGAAGCCTGGGGGCCTTTGTGCGGTGGGCCTTGTCCGGGGCCTGGCGGGGGATCTGGATTGCCACGGCGATCAGCGTCGTGGGTGGCGTGACCGAGGTGATGGCGGCGCTGATCATGGGCGCGGTGGTCGATGCGGCCAGCGGCGGGGAGGCGGCGCGGTTCTTTGCCGATCATTGGCCGATGCTGCTGGTCTTTGCCGGGTTCTTCCTGCTGATCCGTCCGCTGGCCTTTGGCCTGAACAGCGCGGCAAACTTTCTGACCATTGCGCCCAACATCGACCCGCTGGTGCTGTCGCGGCTCAATCGCTGGACGATGGGGCAGGACATCGGGTTCTTCGACAACGATTTTGCCGGGCGCATTGCGCAAAAGCAGATCCAGACGGCGCGCGCCCTGACCGAGGTCGTCAGCGAGAGCATCAACACCGTAGCCTTTGCGCTGTCGTCGCTGGTTGGCTCGGCGGCACTGGTGGGGGCGATCGACTGGCGGCTGGGGGCGTTGCTGGTTCTCTGGTCTGCCGGGTATCTGCTGCTGATCCGGGCCTTCATGCCCTATATCCGCAAGCGTAGCGCCGCCCGGGCCGGGGCGCGGGCGATGGTCACCGGGCAGGTTGTCGACACGATTACCAATATCCGCACCGTCAAGCTGTTCGCCCATTCGCAGCATGAGGATCAGAACGCGCTGACCGCGATGGACAGCTATCGCGGCAAGGTTCTGGCCTATGGCCGGGTGTCCGCGACCTTCCGCGTGGCGCTGATGCTGACCGCCGGGATCCTGCCGGTGATGCTGGTGGGCGGCACGCTCTGGCTCTGGTCGCAGGGGCATGCCAGCACCGGGGCGATCGTCGCCGCCGGCACCGTGTCGATCCGGCTGGCGCAGATGACCGGCTGGGTCAGTTTCACGCTGATGGGGATCTATGCCAATATCGGCGAGGTCGAGGACGGCATGCGCACCCTCTCGGCGCCGCATGCCCTGACCGATGCGCCCGGCGCGGCCGAGATGTCGCCGGCGCTGGGCGAGATCGTTTTCGACGGTGTCAGTTTCGCCTATGGGCGCAAGACCGGGGGCGTCGACGGGATCACCCTGCGCATCAAGCCGGGCGAGCGGATCGGCGTCGTGGGGGCCTCGGGTGCCGGGAAATCGACGCTGGTTGCGTTGCTGTTGCGTCTCTATGACACGGAAAAAGGCAGGGTGACCGTTGACGGCCACGATCTGCGCGGCGTGACGCAAGAGAGCCTGCGCCGGCAGATCGGCACCGTCACGCAAGATACCGCGATGTTCAATCGCTCGGCGCGCGACAACATCCGTTATGGCCGGCCCGAGGCCTCGGACGCCGAGATCGAGGCGGCCGCCCGCGCCGCCGAGGCGCATGAGTTCATCCTGGCGCTGCGCGACAATGCCGGGCGCACCGGCTATGACGCACAGCTGGGCGAGCGGGGGGTTCGGCTCTCGGGCGGGCAGCGGCAGCGGATCGCCATCGCGCGGGCCTTCCTGAAGGATGCGCCGATCTTGATCCTGGATGAGGCGACCAGCGCGCTGGACAGCGAGGTCGAGGCGCAGATCCAGCAGGCGCTGGCGCGGATCATGGCCGGCAAGACGGTGCTGGCGATCGCGCATCGGCTCAGCACCATTGCGCGGATGGACCGGATCATCGTCCTTGACGCGGGGCGGATCGTCGAGGATGGCACGCATGAGGCGCTGCTGGCGCTGGGCGGGCGCTATGCCCGGTTCTGGGAGCATCAGTCGGGCGGCTTCCTGTGCGTGGACGAGGAGGAAGAGGCGTGATGGATCTGGAGACGGTGGATGCCGCCAGCTTTGGCCGCAGCCTGCGCGGGGTCGGCGTCAATCTGCTGTGCCGCGATGTGCCGGCGGTTGCGCGGTTCCTGGGCAATTGCTTTGGCCTGTCGGTGCATCGGCTGTCCGGCGATTTTGCGCTGGTCCGGCATGGCGATGCGCTGATCCAGCTGCATTCCGACGCGACCTATGGCGCGCATCCGCTGTCAGGCCTGCTGCCGGAAAACCCGCCGCGCGGGACCGGGGTGCAGCTCTATCTCTTTGGAATCGACCCTGACATGGCGGTTTTGCGTGCCGAGGCCGCGGGCGGAACCGTGATCGAGGAGCCGCGGGCCAAGCCCCACGGGCTGCGCGAGGCGACGATCCTGTCGCCCGAGGGCCACGCCTTTTCCCCGGCGGTGCCGGCATGATCACCGTCGAGCGTCTGACCCTGCGTGCCGAAGGGGTCGGCGGTGGCCTGACCATCGCCCGTGCCCTGCCCGGTGAGGTGGTCGAGGGCGACGTGGTGGACGGCCGGATCGCCCAACCGCGTATTGTCACCCCCTCGCCCGACCGGGTGGCCGCGCCCTGCCGGCATTACAAATCCTGCGGCGGCTGTGCGTTGATGCATGCCTCGGACGGGTTCGTTGCCAACTGGAAGCAGGAGGTCGTGCAGTCCGCGCTGGCCGCGCAGGGGATCGAGGCGCCGTTTCGCCCGATCCTGACCTCGCCGCCGCAAAGTCGCCGCCGCGCGACACTGGCCGGACGGCGGCTGAAGGCCGGTGCGCTGGTCGGGTTCCACGCGCGCGCCTCGGACACAGTGACGGCGATCCCGGAGTGCCGGCTCCTCGACCCGGCGCTGATCGCGGCGATCCCGGCCTGCGAGGCGCTGGTCATCGCCGGGGGCTCGCGCAAGGGCGAGGTCAAGCTGACCGTCACGCGCTTTGACCAGGGGGTCGAGGTGGCGGTGACCGGGGGCAAGCCGCTGGATACCGCGTTGCGCATCGACTTGCCGCAGATCGCCGGGCAGCACGGGCTGGCGCGCCTCGCCTGGGATGATGAGGTGCTGTTGCAGACCGAGCCGCCGACGCTGACGATGGGGCCGGCGCGGGTCTCGCCGCCGCCTGGGGCCTTTCTGCAGGCCACGCCGCAGGGCGAGGCGGCGCTGCTGGCTGCGGTGCGCGAGGCGGTGGGCGAGGCCGGGCGGATTGCCGATCTCTTTGCCGGTTGCGGCACCTTTGCCCTGCCACTGGCCACCCGGGCCGAGTTGCACGCGGTCGAGGGGGCCAAGCCGCTGCTGGCCGCACTGGACCGGGGCTGGCGCGGGGCGCGGGGGGTGAAGCAGGTAACGACCGAGGCACGCGACCTGTTCCGCCGGCCACTTCTGCCCGACGAGCTGGCGCGCTTCGATGCCGTGGTGATCGACCCGCCGCGCGCCGGGGCCGAGGCGCAGATCGCGGAACTGGCGCGCAGCGGCGTGCCGGTGATCGCCCATGTCAGCTGCAACCCGGTCACTTTTGCCCGTGATGCGAAAACCCTCATCGCGGCAGGGTATCGGCTGGATTGGGTGCAGGTCGTCGATCAATTTCGCTGGTCGGCGCATGTCGAGCTTGCCGCCCGCTTTTCGCGCAACCATATGGCCTGAAAACCAACAGGCTGGCCATGACCCTGCGCGCGCGCATCGACACGTTCCTGAATTTGCCCCCCGTCACCAACGCGATCCTCGTGGTGATCCTGTTCAACGCCGTGGTTCTGGGGCTGGAGACCTCGGAGCCGGTGATGGCGGCCGTTGGGCCCCTGGTCACCGCACTCGACACCGCCTGCCTCGCGGTTTTCGTCGTCGAGCTGGCGTTGAAACTGTTTGCCCGTCGGATGGCGTTCTTTCGTTCAGGGTGGAACCTTTTCGATTTCGTCATCGTCGGTATCGCGCTGGTGCCGGCGGCGCAGGGGTTCAGCGTGCTGCGAGCGCTGCGGATCCTGCGGCTGTTGCGCGTGGTGTCGGTCGCGCCGACCCTGCGACGGGTGGTCGAGGGCTTCGTTCGGGCGCTGCCCGGGATGGGGTCGGTGTTCCTGCTGATGGGCGTGATCTTCTATATCGGCGCGGTGATGGCGACCAAGCTGTTCGGTGCGGGTTTTCCTGACTGGTTCGGCGACCTCGGCCGTTCGGCCTATACCCTGTTCCAGGTGATGACGCTGGAAAGCTGGTCTATGGGCATCGTGCGCCCGGTGATGGAGGTATTCCCGCAGGCCTGGCTGTTCTTTGTGCCCTTCATCATGGTGACGACCTTTGCGGTGGTGAACCTGCTGGTCGGCCTGATCGTGAATTCGATGCAGGAGGCGCATGATCAGGAAACCGAGGCCCGCACCGACGAATACCGCGACGAGGTTCTGGCGCGGTTGAAGGCGATCGAGGCGCGGCTGGACCGGCGCGATGACTAGGTTGCTGGCCCTGGCGCTGGTGGTGCTGGGCACCGCGGCCGGGGCGCAGGCGATTACCGGCGTGCGTTTTGCCGAGCCGACCGGGCGCTATGGTCATCACCCGATGGGTCCGTCGGTCGCGAATCACGCGGCGCTGGTGCTGGCCCTGTCGGACAGCACTGAACGATGGGTCCGCCTGCCGCATTCCCGCGTGTTCGAAGACAACGCCGCGCGGGTTCTCGACGTCACCGGCGACGGTCTGCCCGAGGTTCTGGTGGTCGAGAGCGATCTGGCGCTGGGCGCTCGGCTGTCGGTTTACGGAGCTGAGGGGCTGGTGGCCGCCTCGCCCTTTATCGGGCAGCGCAACCGCTGGATGGCGGTGGTCGGGGCCGGCGATCTGGATGACGACGGCCGGATCGAGATCGCGGTTGTCGACCGTCCGCACCTGCGCCGGGTGCTGCAGGTCTGGCGGGTCGAGGGTGCGGCGCTGGTTCTGGGGGCGGAACTGGCGGGCGTGACCAACCATCGCTTTGGCGATCCGGCAATTCGTGGTGGGTTGCGTAATTGCGGATCCGGGGTGGAGCTGGTCGTCGCCCGCGGTGACTGGTCGGGGTTGCTGGCGGTGCGGTTGGCCGATGGCCGGCTGGTCGCCCGCAATCTCGCCGGCGGGGCCACGGCTGACGGGTTTTCGCGGGCGCTCGGCTGCGCGGATCAGCCATCGAATTCATAGAGGGCGCAGCTGATGTCGTCCGGGAAATCCTCATCCTGGTGCCAGCGCGCCAGTTCCCACATCAGCGCATCGAGGAAGGCGTTTCCGCGAAGGTCCGCCAGCCGTGAGAGGATGGCGACCAGGCCGTCATGGCCCAGCTCGATGCCCTGTGGGTCGGGGCATTCGGTGACCCCGTCGGAAACCAGCAGCAGCCGCTCGCCGGGGTTCAGCCGGGCCTCGAACCTCTCATAGCTGGCGCCGTCGATCAGCCCGACAGGCAGGCCGCCGTTGCCCAGCAGGGTGACCGTTCCGTCCCGGTGCTGGATCATCGGATGCGGATGCCCGGCCTGCACCAGCCGGATCCGGCCCGAGGGGCGATCGATTTCGGCATAGGCGAGGGTCGCATAGCGGTCGGTCTGGATTTCCGACAGCATCAGCCGGTTCATCGTCGCCGCGACCTCGGCAGGGTCGCGGCCGACCGGGCCGTTCGGCCCCTGCGCGATGGCGATGTTCTGGTCGGCCGAGGCCCCGGACAAGAGCCCCGACAGCCGGGCTGTCATCAACGCCGAGGTGACCCCGTGACCCGAGACGTCGAAGGCGTAGAACCCGCTCTGCCCCGGGGCGATATCGAAGAACCCCACCATGTCGCCGCCGACATGGCCCGAGGGGCGCAGGATCAGGCTGATTGCCCCCTCGGTATAGCGGTGGTGGCGTTCGCGCAGCAGCGATTGCTGGAGGTTGCGGGCGTCGACCAAATCGCGGTCGAGCGCCGCATAGAGGTTGCGCAGCTTGACCAGCGTGTCGGTCAGCAGCTGGTTGTTGCCCCTGAGCACGCGCTCCATCGCCAGCACCCGTTCGCCGGCTTTGATTCGCGCGCGCAACTCGCCGGCATCGACGGGCTTGGCGAGGAAGTCATCGGCACCGACCTCGAGCCCTTCGGCAACCGCGGCCTTGTCGGATTTCGAGGTCAGCAGGATGAAGTAGACATAGCGGTCGGTCTGCACCTGCCGCAGCGCCCGGCAGAATTCGATCCCGGTCATGCCCGGCATCATCCAGTCCGACAGCACCAGGTCGATGTCGATCTGCCGGCACAGCGCCAGCGCCTCGGCCCCGGATTCGGCCTGATGGACATCGAAACTGCCGGATTTCAGCCCCGAGGCAATCAGCAGGCGTTGTGCGCGCGAATCATCGACCACAAGCACGTTGCGAATGGTCTGGTCGGTCGGGGCGGGAACGAACCGCGGGAGGTCGGCAACGGACACAGGGCACCTTTGATTTGACACTGATCCGTTGTGACCGCTCCGATTTAACAAGATCTGAAACCTAGAATTGTTTCTATTTGCATTTTCGCGTTAAGGTTTTGCTCAGCAACTGGGTTCAACCTTCGATCACAAGAACACGGAGCGGGCCAATGATCGACTGGGCGCATGTGGACGAGTTACGCAATGATATGGGCGACAGCTTCGACGAAATCGTCGAGGTCTTCCTGCAAGAAGTCGAGGACGCGCTGGCGCGCCTGGATCCGGACGCCGGGGCCGAGGCGATGGCCGCCGATCTGCATTTCCTGAAAGGGGCGGCGCTGAACCTCGGGTTTTCCGAGTTCGCCAGCCTCTGCGCCAGTGGCGAGGCCCGCGCGAACCGGGGCGAAACCGCGGGTATTGACCCCGGCAGGATCCGCCAGGCCTATACCGTGTCACGCCACGATTTCCTGGACGGTTTGCAGCGTCGTGCTGCGTAACCGCCGTGGGTGCAGGCAGAGGGACCGCCCGAACCGCGGATCAGACCAGGAAATTGGCCAGGGTCTCGTCCTCGGTGATGTCGCGGTAATCGAAACCGGCGTCCTCCATCCGGCGGAAGAGGGCCGCGAAGCTGTCGGTCGAATTCGTCTCGATCCCGATCAGCACCGATCCAAAGTTACGGGCCGATTTCTTGAGGTATTCGAACCGCGCGATGTCGTCGTCGGGGCCGAGGATCCCCAGGAAATCGCGCAGCGCACCGGGGCGTTGCGGCAGGCGCAGGATGAAATACTTCTTCAGCCCCGAAAACCGCAGGGCGCGTTCCTTGACCTCGGGCAGGCGTTCGAAGTCGAAATTACCGCCGGAGGTGACACAGACCACGGATTTGCCGCGGATCTGGTCGGCCAGCACCGGCAGCACATCGACCGCCAGCGCACCGGCGGGTTCCAGCACGATCCCTTCGACGTTCAGCATTTCCAGCATCGTCACGCAGATCCGGTCCTCGGGTGCCAGCAGCACCGACGAGCGCGGGATATCCGACAACCGGGCAAAGCTGCGGGTGCCGATGCGCGCCACCGCGGCGCCGTCGACAAAGCTGTCGACCCGCGGCAGGGTCTGCGGCGCGCCGACCTTGAGCGCGGCGGTCAGGCTGGCCCCGCCGAGCGGCTCGACATAGCGAAAGTCAGAGGGGGCGTCCACCGCGCGGAAATAGCTGCGCACGCCGGCTGCCAGACCGCCGCCGCCAACCGGCAGCACCACCATGTCGGGGGCCTGGCCCAGCTGCTCGATGATCTCGACGGCGACGCTGGCCTGCCCCTCGATCACGTCGTCATCGTCAAAGGGCGACAGGAAATGGGCCCCCTCGGCGGCGCAATAGGCCTGGGCGGCGGCAAGCGACTGGTCGAAATAGTCGCCGGTCAGCCGGATCTCGACCGCATCGCCGCCAAAGATTCGCGTCTTGTCGATCTTTTGCCGCGGGGTCGTCACCGGCATGAAGATCACCCCGCGCTTGCCGAAATGGCGGCAGGCAAAGGCGACACCCTGGGCATGGTTGCCGGCCGAGGCGCAGACAAAGACCTCCTGGTCGGGGGTCTGGGCCAGCACCTTGCGCATGGCGTTCACCGCGCCGCGAATCTTGTAGGATCGCACCGGCGTCAGGTCTTCGCGCTTGAGCCAGATGTCGGCGCCGTAGCGCGCCGAGAGGTGCTCGTTGCGCTGCAGGGGTGTGGGCTCGAACAGGCTGCGCAGGGCCTGCGTGGCGGAACGGGCGGAATCGCGAATATCGGTCATGTCACACCCATACTGCGGACAAACGCGCGGGAAAATGCGCAATTGTGCCACGGTGTCATCGCCGCCCGCTGACGGCGCGTGCGGCATGGTGTATGCAAGCCCGGATTGAACCCGGACCGGACCATGCGTGCCTCTGTTCTTGCTTTGCTGCTGCTGATTGCCGCCTGCGCCGTGCGCGAACAGGCGGATTTCGTCCAGGCTCCGACGCCAGGCGCGGTCTGGCAGCCGGTGCTGGTGGCGACAACCCGCGGGCCCGACCCCGACCAGCCGATTCCCGGCTGGGACCGCAGCTATACGCTGACCTTTGGCCGCTATGTCGTGTCAATTCCGCCTGACCGAGAACCCGGCAGAATCCCGCGTCCGCGGGGCCGGATGGCCGCCGAGCCCGAGCATGATTTCATGCTGGCCGAGGCCCAGCCGTTGACCGACGCCCAGTTCGAATCGGCGGTTCGGTCTGCCCTGTCCGAGCAATCGCCGAGCCAGCGCGAGGCGGTGATCTTTGTCCACGGGTTCAACACGGCCTTTGTCGAGGGGGTCTATCGCGCGGCGCAGCTGAAATACGACCTGGGGCTACCGGGGGCGATGCTGCACTATTCATGGCCGTCGCTGGGCGCGCCGCTGGCCTACGTCCATGACCGCGACAGCGCGCTGTTTGCCCGTGACGGGCTGGTGCAGATGCTGCACCGGGTGCGCGATGCAGGCGCGCCGCGGATCATTCTGGTTGCGCATTCGATGGGGTCGCAGCTGGTGATGGAAGCCCTGCGCACGATGTCGCAGACTGGTGACCCGGCGATTACGGCGATCGGCGGCGTGGTGCTGATCTCGCCCGATATCGATGTCGATCTGTTCCGCCAGCAGGTTGCCGACATCCGCCAGCTGCCGACGCCGTTCCTGATCATGACCTCGCAGCGCGATCGGGTGCTGCAGCTGTCGGCACGGTTGAGCGGCGAGACGACGCGGCTGGGCAACCTTGCCGATGCCGAGCCGGTCGCCGGGCTGGGGGTGACGTTGATCGACGTCAGCGCCTTCTCGGAAGGGGCGGGGCATTTCACCGCCGCCTCGTCGCCGTCGCTGCTGCATCTGTTCGATCAGCTCGGCGCGGTGCATGCGGCGCTGGACGAAGGGTCGGACGGGTCGCTGCCGCTCTTGCCGGCGACGATCCTGACGCTGCAGAACACCACGCAGGTGATCTTGCAGCCGATGACCGAGACCCGCCCGCGGCAGATCCTGCCGACCTGGCTGCCGTTGCGCTGAGCTTCAGCGGCGCTTGCGCAGATAAACGTAATAGGCGCCGCTGCCGCCGTGGCTGCGGTGCGACTCGCGCAGCTCCAGCACCATCGAGGCCAGCGGCGCACCGCGCAGCCATTGCGGAACCTCGTGCTTCAGCACGCCCGCGCGCACCGGCATCGGTGCTGCATGGTCCGGCCCCTTGGCGCGGCCCTTGCCGGTGATCACCAGCACCAGCCTGAGCCCACGCGCCTGCGCCGACAGCATGAACCCCATCAGCGCGTGATGCGCCTGGGCGACGGTCATGCCGTGAAGGTCGATGCGCGCCTCTGGCTCCAGCTTGCCGCGCATCATCCGTGTGTGAAGGTTGCGGTCCATCTGCACCGGCTGGCGCGCCAGATGGTCGCTGACGGGCTCTGCCAGATCCAGCGCGACCCGCGGGGGTGTGGCGGGGGGGTGCGGCCGACGTTTGACAGTGGGGACCGTGGCCGGCGGCGGCGGACCAGGAGGGCGCGGCGCGGCGGGATCGGGGACCGGCCCTTTGCGCGTGTCCGCCTCGGGCGAGGGCGAGGGCGCCAGCCGCCGCGCAGTGCGGGCGACCCGGTGCCAGAGCTCGCGCTCGTCGTCGGTGACGCGGCGGCGGGGCATCGGCGGTCCTTTCCCTGCCGTCTCTGGCGCTCAGTCGCCGGTGGCGACCAGCTTCCAGTTCGGGTTGTCCGTGCCCATCGCGCGGGCAAAGGTCCAGGTGTCGCGCTCCTGCTTGATGCGGTTCGCGTCGCCTTCGACGACCTTGCCCTCGGCATCGTGCACCACCGACGTCACCTCGCCGACAAAGCGCACGGTGACTTCGGCCTCGCGGCTGTTCGTATCGAACCGCGCGCCGACCAGCTCGATCTCGCGCAGTCCGACGAAATTCGCCTCGACCTTGAGGCCCTGACGCTCGCGCATCTGCACGACCTCGTCGAAACTTTCGAACACGTCGCGCGACAGGAACGGCACCAGATCGTCGAGGTCGCCGCGCTCGAAGCCCATCAGGATCATCTCATAGGCGCCGCGGGCACCCGACAGGAACTCGCCGACGTTGAACGAGGGTTCGGCGCGCTTCATCGCCGCAAGGGCACTCGCCGCGTCCGAGCCAGCCGGAACGTGATCGGTGATGTCGTGATCCTCGCCGCCCTGGATCACCTCGAACCCGCGATTGGGTCGGGTTTCGGGGGTGGGCGCCGGTTCGGCAGGGCGTTCATAGCCGTCGCGCGTTCCCAGCACATTGCGCAGACGCAGGATCAGGAAGACGGCAATGCCGGCCAGGACGAGAAGTTGTATCACGGCGGAATCCATTGTGTCCTCTGGGAAGGCAGGCTTGGTTTCTATCAATCGGTGCCTATGTAGGGTGCGTGAGGGCCTAAGTCCACCTCGACACTATCCAGGAGATCGTTCCTTGCCGCTGCTGCTTCTCTTTGTCGCTCTGCCGCTGATCGAGATCGCACTGTTCATCGCCATCGGCGCGCAGATCGGCCTTCTGGCCACGCTGGGGCTGATCGTGCTGGGTGCGCTCGCCGGTGTCAGCATCCTGCGCGGGCAGCAGGAGCGCGCGCTGGCGATGATGCAGGGCGGGTTGCGGGTGCAGCCCGGCACCTTTCTGGCCCAGGGGGCGTTTCGCGTGCTCGCCGGGCTGTTGCTGATCCTGCCGGGGTTCCTGACCGATGCGCTGGGTCTGTTGCTGCTGATCCCGCCGCTGCAACGCGCCCTGGTGCGCGCGCTTGCCGCCGGGGCAACGGTCACCACGACCCGTGTCTATGCCGATGGCGACACCATCGAGGGGGAATTCGAGGTTCGCGAACCCGGCCGTGACCCGGTCCATGTCTCGCGCCGCATCGAGGATCCGCGCCATCCTTGAGGCGCCCCGGCGCACCTGCTAGAAGGCGCCAGAAACCAGGGACAACCAGGAGAGTTCGATGGCCGAGATTGGCAACGGGGCAGCGCCTCAGAACGGGGCGCAGCCGGGCGCGGCGCCGCAGGTGAAATTCCAGGTGCTGGCGCAGTTCATCCGCGATCTGTCGTTCGAAAACGCGGTGGTGCGCGGCGACGGCAAGATCCCGGCCGGCCAGCCCGACATCCAGGTTCAGGTCAGCCTCGACGCCAAGAAGCGCGAGAGCGATGGCCATTTCGAGGTCATCTCGAAATATCGGGTCGAGTCGAAAATCAAGGAAACCGGCCAGACCCTGTATCTGGTCGAGCTGGAATACGGCGGTATCTTCCTGATCGAAGGTCTGCCGCAGGACCAGATGCACCCGTTCCTGCTGATCGAATGCCCGCGCATCGTGTTCCCCTTTGCCCGCCGCATCATCTCGGATGTCACGCGCGACGGCGGTTTCCCGCCGCTGAACCTCGACATGATCGACTTCATGTCGATGTATCGTCAGCAGCTGCTGCGCCAGCAACAGCAGGGTGGTGCCGCCCCGGTCGCCTGATCGACCACCGCGATTGCAATCAGGGGCCGGGCCATGCGCCCGGCCTTTTGCTGTCGGGAACAAGGATTTCTTAACCCTTGGCGGGCAGATTGGGGCCAATGCCTGTCCAGACGGAACCATTCCCGTGACCGACGCCCTGACCCTCGATCCGGATACGATTGCCGCCCGCCGCGCCCGGCTGCGCCGGGAACGTCAGGCCCGGGTCGGTATTCTGCGCAATCCGAATCAGCCGCCACGCCCGCCCGCCCGCCGTGCCCCGCTGATGGGCAAATGGCTCAACCTGCGCTCCTCGCGCCGTCCGGTCGCACCGGTGCCCGCGGTCCCGGCGCCGTCAGTTGCCACCGCCCCGCCGCGCCCTACCGTCACGCTCGGCGACGACGGGGGTGTCGCCAGCATCGACATCCAGGGACTGATGGATTCGGTCGATGCCGTCGCGGTGCCGCCGATCGCGCGCACGCCTTATGCCGCCGAATACCGCCCGGACCTTCCGCACAAGGCCCGGGCACGACAGGGCGCGTCGGTCAAACCGTCGATTCTCACGGCCGCTGCCTGGCTGGACTTCGACGACGACCCACCCGCGCCCCCCGATCCCGGCGACGTGCCTGCACCCCGGCCGACGGTTCTGCGCGCAGGGATGCGCGCCGTCGCGGCGGTGATCGGCGGTATGGCGGTTGCGATCGTGGTCCTGCTGGTGCTGTTCGGCCCGCCGGGCTGATCCGCCCGCGCGCCGACCTCCGCCGCGCTTTACCCCGGTCCCGGCATTCGCTATCGAACCGAGGCGGCTGAACGGGGACAAAACGACATGAAACAGGCGCGCGCCTGGCAGCGGATGCTTTCGGGACGGCGGCTGGATCTGCTCGATCCGACGCCCGTCGATATCGAGCTTCAGGACATCGCCCACGGCCTCGCCTTCGTTGCCCGCTGGAACGGCCAGACCACCGGCGACTGGCCCTATTCGGTGGCCGAGCACTCGCTGCTGGTCGAGGATATCGTTGGCCGCCTGGAACCCGCGCTGGCCGCCCGCTGGCGGCTGGCGGCTCTGCTGCACGACGCGCCGGAATATGTGATCGGCGACATGATCTCGCCGGTCAAGGCGGCGGTCGGCCCGGGCTATGGTGCGCTCGACCAGCGCCTGACGGCGGCGATCCACATCCGCTTCGGTCTGCCGGCGACCCTGCCCGTGCCGATCAAGGCGCTGATCAAACGCGCCGATACGGTCAGTGCCTGGCTCGAAGCCACCCAGATCGCCGGCTTCACCCGGGCCGAGGCCGACCGGTTCTTCGGCAAACCCCCGGCGGATCTGAGCACCCTCACCCTTGCCCTGCGCCCACCCGCCCCGGTGCGCGCCGACTATATCGCGCGCCACCAGGCGCTGATCGCGCAGATCGACGCCGAAGCCCGCGCCTGACCCCATCTTTGCGTCTTAAATATCCCGGGGGAGTCGCGCAGCGACGGGGGCAGAGCCCCCACAGGCTCGCAAAGCGAGCCCGGCCCAACAGGAGACGAGGGATCGCAGATCCCGACGGCGACTGGCGGGAGCCCCTCAGCGCCGGATCGAGGCGGTGACGTAATTCACCGACAGATCCCGCTCCGACAGCGACCAGCTCCAGCGCAGCGGGTTGAAGACCATCCCCTTGCGGTCCACCGGCTCCAGCCCGGCGCGGCGGATCAGGTCATACAGCTCGTCCGGCGTGATGAATTTAGCCCAGTCATGGGTGCCCCGCGGCAGCCATCGCATCACCACTTCGGCGCCGACAATCGCCACGGCAAAGCTTTTCGGGTTGCGGTTGATGGTCGAGCACAGCATCAGCCCGCCCGGTTTCAGCAGGTCGTGGCAGGCGGTCAGATAGGCCAGGGGGTCGGCCACATGCTCGACCACTTCCATGTTCAGAACCACGTCGAACCGCTCGCCCGCGGCGGCCAGATCCTCGGCCGTGGTGTGGCGATAGTCGATCGCCAGCCCCGATTGCTCGGCATGGATGCGCGCGACCGGCAGATTGCCGGCGGCGGCGTCGGCGCCGATCACCTCGGCCCCCAGCCTTGCCATCGGTTCCGACAACAGCCCGCCACCGCAGCCGATATCCAGAAGGCGCAGCCCCTCGAACGGGTGCGGCTGACGCAGGTCGCGGTCGAATTCGGCGGCGATCTGGCCGCAAATGTAATCCAGTCGGCAGGGGTTGAGCATGTGCAGCGGCTTGAACTTGCCGTTCGGATCCCACCACTCGGCGGCCATAGCCTCGAACTTGGCGACTTCGGCGGGGTCGATGGTTGTCGTGCTCATCCTGCGCTCCGGCTTGCGTTTTGCGTCCGCTTCCCGTGGAATGGCGGTCACGGGCGGTATATAGACCGGATGATGGACAAGTCCCACGAGCAAAAGAGCGCAGCGACGTATCTTTACCCACCGGTCGAGCCCTTCGACCGGCGAATTCTGGACGTGGGCGACGGGCACCGGATCTATGTCGAGGAATGCGGCAATCCGGCGGGGCAGCCGGTCGTGGTGCTGCATGGCGGTCCTGGGGGCGGGTCCAGCCCGATGATGCGGCGGTTCTTTGACCCCGAGCATTACCGCGTGGTGCTGTTCGACCAGCGCGGTTGCGGGCGCTCGCGGCCCCATGCCAGCGTCGAGGCCAACACCACGCAGCATCTGATCGCCGATATCGAGCGGATTCGCGCCGAGCTGGGCATTGACCGCTGGATCCTGTTCGGCGGCAGCTGGGGGGCGACGCTGGCGCTGGCCTATGCCCAGGCGCATCCCCTGCAGGCGCTGCATCTGGTGTTGCGGGGGGTGTTCATGGGCACGCGGGATGAACTCGCGTGGTTTTATGGCGGTGGCGCCGGGCGGTTCTATCCCGATCTCTGGGCGCGATTCGTCGATGCAATCCCCGAGGGTGAGCGGAACGACCTGATCGGCGCCTATCACCGGCGGCTGTTCTCCGGGGTCTTTGCCCAGGAGGTGCGGTATGCGCGGTTGTGGTCGGACTGGGAGAACGCACTGGCCTCGGTCGAGCTGCGGGCCTGGCACGACACCCCGGTGGACTACGCCCGCGCCTTTGCCCGGCTGGAGAACCACTATTTCTCGAACGGGTGTTTCCTGGGCGAGGACGGGCAGCTGCTGGCGCAGATGGGGCGGCTGGCCGGGGTGCGGGGGACGATCATTCAGGGTCAGCTCGACATGATCTGCCCGCCGGTCACCGCCTGGACCCTGCACCGCGCCTGGCAGGACAGCACGCTGCGCATCGTGCCGTTGGCCGGGCATGCGCTGTCGGAACCGGGGATCACCGCGGAACTGGTGCGGGTGATGGACGGGCTGCGCGGCGTCTATCCGGGGCGCTGAGTCGCTTCAGCCCAGCGGGAACTCGGCGATTTCGGTGCGCTGAAAGCGGTTCTGGTTGTCGTCCGAGATGGTCGTTGCCCAGAGGCGGCCGTTCCGGTCGGCGGTCACGCTGATGCCTTCGTGGTTGTCCAGAAGGCCATAGCTGGTTTCCACCAGAACCTCGCGCCGGTCCCAGGCACCGGGGCGCAGGCGGCTGATTCGGGTGCCGAAGAAGGCCAGCCGAAACTTGCGCTCGAGCAGATAAAGATTGCCGTCGGGGCCGAAATCGGCGCCGACCGGCGCGAAATTGCCCTCGGCGGGCAGCGAGGCAATGACCGTCCAGCCGTCGCCGGCCTGACGATAGAGCGGGAATCCGCGCGCATCCGGGGTCTCGGGGATGGTATAGAGCCGCCCGCCCGCGTCGATGGCCAGGCATTCGAGGCCCTGATTCCCGGGCAGCGCCCGCCAGGCCGGGTCTCCGGGAATGTCCTGTGCCCGTCCGCCGGGAGTGGCATAGCGGGCGATCCGGCTGCGGCGCCCGCCCTCGAAGGCGACGACCAGCGCGCCGTTTTGATCCAGCGACAGCCCCTCGGCATCGGAATTGCGCGGGCCCAGCCCACCTCCGTCGGATCCGCGCAGGGCATAGCCCTGGCCGCGGGTCACACCGCTCAGGTGGCCTTCGGTGTCGCGGCTCAGCCGTCCTTCGACCAGATGGCCGCGGTCGCTGAGTGCGTAGAAGGTCAACCGGTCCGGCATCAGCTCGATCCCGGAAAAGCCGCCGAAATCAGGCGAATCGTCGCTCCAGACCACGACCGAGGCCGGGCGCGAGGCAATCGCGCGCGCCGGCAGGATCGGCAGCGTCAGGGCTGCAGCGGTGGACAGGCCGAGAAGCCGGCGTCGGGTGAGGGTGGTGCGCATGTCAGGCACCCTAATGCGCGGTGGACGCGGCGAAAACGGGGGCATGGGACATATCCCTTGAAGTTTACCGGCGATGGGCGTATATCCGCCATCAACAGCGGCGCTGCGGGGTCCAAACCTGCAGCCCACCGGACAGTTTCGCGGGCCGCTTCGGCCCGTTTTTTCATTTCTGGAGGTTCGCCATGAGCGAGCACGAGACTGGCACCGATCTGGTGGCGCGCACCGCCATCGACCGGCGGCTCGCCGAGATCGTGAAACCCGCCGTCGAGGCGGCGGGGTTTGAGCTGGTGCGCCTGCGGCTGATGTCCGGCAAGACCCGCACGCTGCAGATCATGGCCGACAAGGCCGAAGGCGGGATCGAGATCGACGACCTGGGCGAGATCACGACGATGGTCTCGGCGGTGCTCGACGTCGAGGATCCGCTGGAAGACGCCTATGTGCTGGAAGTGTCGAGCCCCGGCATCGACCGGCCGCTGACCCGGCTCAAGGATTTCGACACATGGTCCGGGTATGAGGCGCGGGTGGAAACCAGCGAGCTGATCGACGGGCGCCGCCGCTTCAAGGGCATGCTGCAGGGCATCGAGGGCAACGAGGTGCTGATCGAGATCGAGGATCAGGGCCAGCCGGTGACCATCGGCTTGCAATTCGACTGGCTGTCGGATGCCAAGCTGGTCCTGACCGACGAGTTGATCGCGGAAACGCTGCGGGCCAAGAAGGATTCCGGCGCGATCAACGAAGCCGACTTTGACGATATCGAAACCGACGCTTCCGAGGAGGAGTGATTCATGGCCATCACCAGCGCCAACCAGCTTGAACTGCTGCAAACCGCCGAGGCGGTCGCGCGCGAGAAACTGATCGACCCCGATCTGGTCGTGCAGGCGATGGAAGACAGCCTCGCCCGCGCCGCCAAGTCGCGCTATGGCGCCGACATGGACATTCGCGTCCACATCGACCGCAAGACCGGCCGCGCCCAGTTCACCCGTGTGCGCACCGTGGTCGCCGATGAGGAATTCGAGAACCATCACGCGCAGATGACGGTCGAGCAGGCGCGCGCCTATCTGACCGACCCGCAGATCGGGGACGAGATCAAGGACGACGTGCCGCCGGTCGAACTGGGCCGGATCGCCGCGCAGTCGGCCAAGCAGGTGATCCTGCAGAAGGTCCGCGAGGCCGAGCGCGATCGCCAGTATGACGAGTTCAAGGACCGCGTCGGCACGATCATCAACGGCGTGGTGAAGCGCGAGGAATACGGCAACATCATCGTCGATATCGGCCGCGGCGAAGGCATCCTGCGCCGCAACGAGAAGATCGGCCGCGAGAGCTATCGCCCGAACGACCGCATCCGCTGCTTCATCAAGGACGTGCGCCGCGAGGCCCGCGGCCCGCAGGTGTTCCTGTCGCGCACCGCGCCCGAATTCATGGCCGCGCTGTTCAAGATGGAAGTGCCGGAAATCTACGATGGCATCATCGAGATCAAGGCCGTCGCCCGCGACCTGGGGTTCGCGCGCCAAGATCGCCGTGATCAGCTACGATGGCTCGATCGACCCGGTCGGCGCCTGCGTCGGTATGCGCGGCTCGCGCGTGCAGGCGGTGGTGAACGAACTGCAGGGCGAGAAGATCGACATCATCCCGTGGAACGAGGATCAGGCGACCTTCCTGGTCAACGCGCTGCAGCCGGCCGAGGTGTCGAAGGTCGTTATCGACGAGGACGCGGCCCGCATCGAGGTCGTGGTGCCCGACGAGCAGCTGTCGCTGGCCATCGGCCGTCGCGGCCAGAACGTGCGTCTGGCCAGCCAGCTGACCGGGC
This sequence comes from Rhodobacter sp., assembly GCA_020637595.1. Taxonomy (GTDB): domain Bacteria; phylum Pseudomonadota; class Alphaproteobacteria; order Rhodobacterales; family Rhodobacteraceae; genus Pararhodobacter. Next base: position 58,109 of record JACKKE010000011.1, read on the forward strand.
TCGACATCGACATTATGACCGAGTCGGACGAATCGGCGCGCCGTCAGGCGGAATTCGCCGAGCGCACCAAGCTGTTCATGGATGCGCTGGACGTCGACGAGATGATGGCGCAGCTGCTGGTTGCCGAGGGCTTCACCAACCTCGAAGAGGTGGCCTATGTCGAACAGGACGAGCTGTTGTCGATCGACGGGTTCGACGAGGACACCGCCGAAGAGCTGCAGGCCCGCGCCCGCGACCGCATCGAGGCGATCAACGCCGCGGCGATCGCCACAGCGCGCGAACTGGGCGCCGACGACAGCCTGATCGGTTTCGACGGGTTGACGCCGCAGATGGTCGAGGCGCTGGCCAAGGATGGCATCAAGACGCTGGAAGACTTTGCGACCTGCGCCGACTGGGAACTGGCCGGCGGCTGGACCACGGTCGACGGCCAGCGCGTCAAGGATGACGGCATTCTGGAGCCCTTCGAGATGAGCCTGGAAGAAGCCCAGACGCTGGTGATGACGGCGCGGATCCAGCTGGGCTGGGTCGATCCGGCAGAGCTGGAGCAGGCCGAGGACGAGGAACTCGCCGAGGACGGCGAAGAGGCCTGAGAACGGAGGTCGGGCACATGACCCGCGGTGGCCGCAGGGCGCACGCAGACGAGCCGGAACGGCGCTGCATCGTGACTGGCGAAAGCCAGCCGCGCGGCGGCCTCGTGCGGTTTGTCGTCGGGCCCGGGGCCACCGTCGTGCCCGACATCGACGGCAAGCTTCCGGGTCGCGGGATCTGGGTTTCGGCGGGGCGCGAGAACATCGAGCAGGCGGCGAAAAAGCGCCTGTTCGCGCGCGCGGCCAAGGCTCCGGTCACCGCCCCCGAGGGGCTGGCCGATCTGGTGCACGACCTGCTGAGCCGCCGGGTGATCGAGTTGATCGCCCTGGCGCGCAAGGCGGGGCAGGCGGTCGCGGGCTATGAGAAGGTGCGCGACTGGCTGCAAACCGGCGAGGCCGCGGTGCTGATCCAGGCCGCGGACGGTTCCGAGCGGGGCAAGACCAAGCTCCGTCCGCCCGAGGGTGCGCAAAGCCATGTGACCTGTCTGACGGCGGGGGAAATCGGTTTGGCATTCGGTCGTGAACATGTGATACATGCCGCGCTTGCCGCTGGCGGTCTGTCTGCACGTGTAGTAGAGGAAGCGGCGAAGCTCGCGCGGATGCGCGGGCAGAACGGCGGTGTGACCGCCGGAGAGGATTGACGAGACGCATGAGCGATACTGACGGCAAAAAACCCCTTGGGCTGCGCGGAACCCCCGGCCAGGTGAAGCAAAGCTTCAGCCACGGCCGCACCAAGGCGGTTGTTGTGGAAACCAAGCGCAAGCGCGTTGTGGTGCCCAAGCCGGGTGCCGCGGCCTCGTCTGCCGATGCGTCGGCATCGAAGTCTTCGAACCAGTCCAGCCAGGCACGCCGTCCGGCCGGCATCTCCGAGGCCGAACTCGAACGCCGCCTGGCCGCCGTGCGCGCTGCCAAGGCCCGTGAGGCCGAAGAGGCTGCGCAGCGCGAAGCCGAGGAAAAGGCCCGCGAGGAAGAGCGCGAACGCCGCCGCCAGGAGGCCGAGCAGCGCGAGCGCGAGGAAGCCGAGCGCGCCGCCGCCCTGAAGGCCAAGGAAGAAGAAGACGCCCGCAAGGCCGCCGAAGCCGAACAGGCCGCAGCCCGCGCCAAGGCCGCCGAAAAGGCTGCGCCGCAGGCCGCTGCCGAGGCCGCGCCGGCCGCCGATCGCACCGAACGCGCGCCGGCCCGCACCCCGGGCGGTCCCGCCGGTGGCGGCGCTCCGACCCCGCGCAAGGCCGAACGCGAGCGCGAAGAGCGCGATGGCCGTGGCAAGAAGGGCGGCACCGAGAGCGGTCGCCGCGCCGGCAAGCTGACGCTGAACGCGGCGCTCGATGGCGGCGAAGGCGGTCGTCAGCGGTCGCTGGCGGCGATGAAGCGCAAGCAGGAAAAAGCCCGTGCCAAGGCGCTGGGCATGGGCCACAAGGCCGAGAAGCAGTCGCGTGACGTGCAGCTGCCGGAAACCATCGTCGTGCAGGAGCTGGCCAACCGCATGGCCGAGCGCGCCGCCGATGTGGTCAAGGCGCTGATGAAGATGGGCATGATGGTCGCGATGAACCAGACCATCGACGCCGACACCGCCGAACTGGTGATCGAGGAATTCGGTCACCGTGCGGTCCGCGTGTCGGATGCCGATGTGGAACAGGTCATCGACACCGTTCAGGACAAGGCCGAGGATCTGCAGCCGCGTCCGCCGATCATCACGATCATGGGCCACGTCGACCACGGCAAGACCTCGCTGCTGGACGCGATCCGCAACGCGAACGTCGTCGCGGGCGAGGCCGGCGGCATCACCCAGCACATCGGCGCCTATCAGGTGACGACCGAATCGGGGGCTGTGTTGACCTTCCTCGACACGCCCGGTCACGCGGCCTTCACCTCGATGCGCGCCCGCGGTGCGCAGGTGACGGACATCGTGGTGCTGGTGGTGGCGGCCGACGACTCGGTCATGCCGCAGACCATCGAGGCGTTGAACCACGCCAAGGCTGCCGGCGTGCCGATGATCGTTGCGATCAACAAATGCGACAAGCCGTCGGCCGATCCGAACCGCGTGCGCACCGAGCTGCTGCAGCACGAGGTTGTGGTCGAGCAGATGGGCGGCGATGTGCAGGACGTCGAGGTTTCGGCGCTGACCGGCAAGGGTCTGGACGATCTGCTGGAAGCCATCGCGCTGCAGGCCGAGATTCTGGAACTCAAGGCCAACCCGAACCGCACCGCACAGGGTGCCGTCATCGAGGCCAAGCTCGACGTGGGCCGTGGTCCGGTTGCGACGGTTCTGGTGCAGCACGGCACGCTGCGCAAGGGCGACATCTTTGTCGTCGGCGAGCAGTGGGGCAAGGTGCGTGCGCTGATCGACGACAAGGGCGAGCGCGTCGACGAGGCCGGGCCGTCGGTCCCGGTCGAGGTTCTGGGCCTCAACGGCACGCCCGAGGCCGGCGACGTGCTGAACGTGGTGGAGACCGAAGCGCAGGCGCGCGAGATCGCGGATTACCGCGAGCAGGCCGCCAAGGACAAGCGCGCCGCCGCCGGTGCCGCGACCACGCTGGAACAGCTGATGGCCAAGGCCAAGGCCGACGAGGACGTGGCCGAGCTGCCCGTTCTGGTCAAGGCCGACGTGCAGGGCTCGGCCGAGGCGATCGTTCAGGCGCTGGAGAAGGTTGGCAACGACGAGGTCCGCGTGCGGGTGCTGCACTATGGCGTCGGCGCGGTGACCGATTCGGACGTGGGTCTGGCCGAGGCCAGCGGCGCGCCGATCATCGCCTTTAACGTGCGCGCGAATGCCACCGCGCGCAACGCGGCCGCGCAAAAGGGTGTCGAGATCCGCTATTACTCGATCATCTATGACCTGATCGACGACATCAAGGCGGCGGCCTCGGGCCTGCTCAAGGCCGAGGTGCGCGAGCATTTCATCGGCTATGCCTCGATCCGCCAGGTGTTCAAGGTCACCGGCGTCGGCAAGGTCGCCGGCTGTCTGGTCACCGAGGGCGTCGCCCGCCGCTCGGCCGGTGTCCGCCTGCTGCGCGACAACGTGGTGATCCACGAAGGCACGCTGAAGACACTGAAGCGGTTCAAGGACGAGGTGAAGGAAGTCATCTCGGGCCAGGAATGCGGCATGGCCTTCGAGAACTACGACGACATCCGCGAAGGCGACGTCATCGAGATCTTCGAGCGTCAGACGGTGGAACGCACGCTGGCCTGATCCGGGTCACAAGGATGCAAGGGCCGGGGAGCGATCCCCGGCCCTTTTCCTTAGGGAGCGTCCAGGGCAAAGGCCGGATGGCAGACCAGTTCGCCCCCCGGCTCGACCCCGGGATCCAGCGGCAAGGCCAGGGTTACTTCGGGCGGCACACCGGGCAGAAACAGACCCGGCCAGGCGTGAAAACCGAAGCGGCGGTAATAGGCCGGGTTGCCAACCAGCACCGCCCCCCGGACGCTGCCGCGCAGCCGGGTCAGGGCCTCGGTCATCAGCGCGCTGCCGATGCCCTGGCGCTGCCGGTCCGGCGCCACGGCGAGGGGGCCGAACAGGCTCCACCCCGCGTCTGCGCCGATCCGCGCCGCCGAGACGGCGACGTGACCAATGATCGCGCCACCCTCCTCGGCCACGAGCGACAGCTGCAGCGCCCCATCGGCCCGCAACTGCCGGACGATTTGCGCTTCGGTGCCGCTGGCGACCGGCGCGGTCTCGAACGCTGCGGTCACCACGGTGTCGATCCATGCGGCGTCGGCGGGAACTTCGTCGCGGATCCGCATCTCAGCCCCCCTGGTTGTCGGGTTGCGCGCGCACCGCCACGCGCCCGCGGTGCGAGATGCGATAGGCACTGCCGGCACGCGATTCGATCAGCCGTTTGCGGCGCAAGGCCAGGAACACCGGCATGTTGCAATCGCTCAGGACCAGGCCGTCGCGGGTAAAGCAGGTGATACCGGTGATCTTGCGGCCGTCGCCGCGCTCATGCTGGATATGGCCGCCAAGGGCCAGAACGTGCAGCGCACGCTGTTCGGGTCGTGAGATATTCATGGGTGTCCTGTGTGTCAGACATGAAAACATCTGCCGGTGGCGGGGCCGCCCGGCGGTTCTTTGATCTGCAGGCCCTCTGACGATCAGAGAGCCGTTTCACACAAGCTCTGACATCCACACTCCATTGCGGCCGGTCTGCCGGCGGCGGATAGCGGGAATATGGGGTGTTTCCCCGAAAGTGCAACAGGGCACGACGGCGGCGTTCAGAAGGAAAAGGACCGGGGGCCGCTCCCTTCTCATCTTTGCGTTTCAAATATCCCACGGGGGTCCGGGGGTGTGAAACCCCCGGGTCTCTCAGCCAGCGGAACACCGGGACTCGGGCGCCCGTCGCGGCGCAGTCATGCGCCGCCGGATCGCCCGAGGAGGTCGCGCGTCAGCGCGGCAGACGAGGGTGAAACCCGCCCGTCGACACGTGCCCGGCGCCCCGGCTACCGTCCGGTGCCGCCAGACCCGGCGCACCCCATGCCCGCACCCGAATCCTCGTCATCGCCAGGACCTCGCGCGCTTTTACGGTCAGGACACGCTGTCGACCCGGGGGCGACAGGCTTCAGCGTTGGCTCGCGGGAATTGCCGGCGGGGTCGGACCCCGCCGCGGCACCGGTGCTTTGATGGCGCGTCACGCCCCGTAGGGCACCCAGACGGTCTTCACCTGAACCGCGCGGCGCAGGAACTCGCGCGATTGTCCGGCGGGGCCGTGCCAGTCGCGTTCGCGGGTCTCGGTCCAGACGGGTTTCAGGTTGCCGGCGGACTGGATTTCGGCATTGCGGCAGGTCTCGGGATCGGCAAAGCACCACAGCGCGGCCACATCGTCATGCTTGGCCAGCGTGTCGGCCAGCTCGCCGCGCGGGCCGGTGACGATGTTCACCACGCCGCCCGGCACGTCCGAGGTGTCGAGCACCTGATAGAGGTCCAGCGCCGGCACCGGGTTTGCCTGCGAGGGCACCACCACCACGCGGTTGCCCATCGCAATAGCCGGGAAGACAGTGCTGACGAGGCCCAGCAGCGGCGCTTCCTCGGGGGCGACGATGCCCATCACGCCAAAGGGTTCCTTGAGCGCCAGTGTGACATGCGCGGATTGCGTCGCGTGCACGCGGCCATCGTATTTGTCTGCCCAGGCCGCCCAGTAGAAGGCGCGCTGCACGGCCAGCGCGTGTTCCTCGGCGTCACCGATCGGGTGGGCTGCCAGGTTCTCGGCCAGGAAATAGAGAACCTGCGCGCGGTTGTGGCCGGTCACCTTGGACCAGCCGCCGGCTTTGTGCGCGGCCTCGACGGCGTTGCGGATGTCCTTGCGGCTGCCCAGCGGCACCTGCGCGCCCTTCACGGCATAGGAGGCCCCGCCATCCGGGCGCTTCTGCGCGCCGCCGATGTAGAGCTTGCGCGTGCGGTCGATGGCGTCGCCCGAGGCGCCCGCGGGCGCGGGGCTGGGGGCGGCGGCGGGTTTGCGCAGGGGGCCGGTCGCCTCGTCGCGGGTCAGATAGGCCAGCATCCCCTCGCGCGCGCCCTCGCGCCCGAACCCCGATTCGCGCATCCCGCCAAAGGGCGCGTTCGCGTCGAAGATGTTGGTGCCGTTGATCCAGACGACGCCCGCCTTGACTTGCGCGGCGATGTCCAGCGCGGCGGTGATATTCTCGGTCCAGATCGAGGCGGCGAGGCCGTAGCGGGTGTTGTTCGCCAGCTCGACTGCCTCGCCCGGGGTGCGGAAGGTGATCAGCGAGACGATCGGGCCAAAGATCTCCTCGGTCATGGCGATGTTCGCCGCACCCAGATCGGTCAGCAGCCCGGGCGGGCAGAAGCTGCCGGGCCCGTTGGGGATCGGCGCCTGATGCAGCACCGCGCCCTGCGCCACCGCCTGATCGACGATGCCGCGAATGCGGGTCAGCTGGACCTCGTCGACGACCGCGCCGATGTCGGTGGATTTGTCCAGCGGATCGCCCAGCCGCAGCGTGTTCATCCGCGCCTTGAGCCGGGTGACGAAGCGGTCCGCGACTGATTCCTGCACCAGAATGCGCGAGCCGGCGCAGCAGACCTCGCCCTGGTTGAACCAGATCGCATCGACGACCCCCTCGACCGCTGCGTCCAGATCGGCCTCGGCAAAGACGATGAAGGGCGATTTGCCGCCCAGTTCCAGCGTCAGCGCCTTGGCCGAACCGGCAGTGGCGCGGCGGATCAGGCGACCGATCTCGGTCGAGCCGGTGAAGGCGATCTTGTCGACCTCGGCCGCGACCAGCGCCGCGCCGGTGCGCCCGTCACCGGTGACGATATTGACGACACCCCTGGGCAGGCCGGCCTCGATGCAGAGTTCGGCGAAAAGGAGCGCGGTCAGCGGCGTCTGTTCGGCGGGTTTCACCACCACGGTGTTGCCGGCCGCCAGCGCCGGCGCGACCTTCCACGCCAGCATCAGCAGCGGAAAGTTCCACGGGATGATCTGACCGCAGACCCCGTGCGGGCGCATGCCGGGGAAATCGTCGGCCACCAATTCGGCCCAGCCGGCGTGGTGATAGAAATGGCGCACCGCCAGCGGCACGTCGATGTCGCGCGATTCGCGGATCGGCTTGCCGTTGTCGAGGGATTCGAGCACCGCGAACAGACGCTCGCGTTTCTGCATCAGCCGGGCCAGCGCGTAGAGGTGGCGCGCGCGGTCATGCCCGCTGAGCGCGGCCCAACCCGGCGCGGCCTTGCGCGCGGCTTTCACGGCGGCGGCGACATCCGCCTCGGTCCCCTGGGTGATCTGCGCCAGTTCGGTGCCGGTCGCGGGCGAGACGGTGGCGAAGGTCTCGCCGGCCTTGGTCAGCTTGCCGTTGATGAAATGGCCAAAGGTGCGGCCCTTAAGCCAGTCCATCGCGGCGGCGGTCGATTCGGGCGCGGGGCCGTAGTCCATGAGTTCGAGAGCCTCGGAAACGGTGGGCATGATGTCCTCAGGCGATGGCGTGGCGGTGCGAGGCGGCGTAACGCCCGGTGACATGGTGTTCCAGCTGGCGCTCGACATCGGCCAGCATCGACGAGGCGCCAAAGCGGAACAGGTCAGGCCGCAGCCAGTCGCGGCCCATCTCTTCCTTCATCAGGATCTGCCAGCTGATCGCGTCCTTGGCGGTCTTGATCCCGCCCGCGGGTTTGAAGCCGATCTTGACCCCGGTGCGGTCGCCATAGTCGCGCGCGGCGCGCACCATCGTCAGGCTGACCGGCAGCGTGGCGTTGACCGATTCCTTGCCGGTCGAGGTCTTGATGAAATCGGCGCCGGCCTGCATCGCCACCATCGAGGCCGCATAGACATTGGTCAGCGTGACCAGCTCGCCGGTGGCCAGGATCGCCTTCATATGCGCCTCGCCGCAGGCCTCGCGCATCGCAGCGATCTCGTCATAGAGGGCGGTCCATTCGCCGCGCAGGACGTGTTCGCGGGTGATGACGATGTCGATCTCGTCCGCGCCGTGCTCGACGGCATAGAGGATTTCCGCGAGCCGCAGGTTTATCGGCATCAGCCCGGCGGGAAACCCGGTGGCGACCGAGGCCACGGGAATGCCGCTGTTCGACAGCGCGCGTTTGGCGGGCGCCACCATCGTCGGATAGACGCAGACCGCGCCGGTGACTGGCATCCGGGCCAGGCCCAACCCCTCGACGATGTGATCGGCCAGCGGGCGGCGGGCCTTGGCACAAAGACGGGCGACGCGGTCCGGGGTGTCGTCGCCGGCCAGCGTTGTCAGGTCGGTGCACTGGATGGCGTTGACCAGCCAGGCGGCCTGGTGCTCCTTCTTGACGCTGCGCCGGGTGGCCAGCGTGGCCGCCCGACGTTCGGCGGCGGGGCGGTTGACCTGGACGCGGTCGAACCAGTCCGTGGTCAGGGGCATTCCGGGGTTTCTGGGGTGCGTCATCGCGGCATCCGGGGCAAGATCAGAGGCGGAGTATGCGCGTGGGGCGCTGGCCGTGCAATCCCCCGGCCTGACCGGTTGGTCAAAAACGGTCGCGCAACGGTGACGGGAAAGCAAATTGACAAGCGGCCTTGTGAATCATAACCAAGTGCAACGGTTGGAATTGGCCGCGAGGCCGGAGTTGCGATGTCCGAACTGCCAAAGACCCTGACCTTCAGGATGCCGGCCGAGGCCTCGCCGCTGGGGTATCGCCAGCGTCCGGCCAAGTCGTTGCTGGAGGTCGACCGCCTGCGCAAGACCTTCGTCCAGTCCGAAGGCGCCGCAGTCGAACGGGTCAGCCTGCAAGTCGGCGAGGGCGAGTTGCTGGCATTGCTGGGTCCGTCGGGCTGCGGAAAGACGACCACGCTGCGGATGATCGGCGGGTTTGAGGATCCCGACGAGGGCAGGGTCATCTTCGAGGGCCGCGACATCACCCACCTGCCGCCCGAGGCGCGCGGCATCGGCTTCGTGTTCCAGGATTACGCGCTGTTTCCGCATCTGAGCGTGATCGACAACGTCACCTTCGGCCTGCGCAAGCTGCCCAAGCCCGAGCGGATCGAGCGCGCCGAGGAAATGCTGAAGCTGGTGGGCCTGTCGACGCTGGGCAAGCGGCGTCCGCATCAGCTGTCCGGCGGGCAGCAGCAGCGGGTGGCGCTGGCACGGGCACTGGCGGTCTCGCCAAAGTTGATCCTGCTGGACGAGCCGTTTTCCAACCTCGACGCCAAGATGCGGGTGGAAACCCGGCAAGAGGTGCGCAAGCTGCTGAAATCCACCGGCTCGGCCGGGGTGCTGGTGACCCATGACCAGGAAGAGGCCCTGGCGCTGGCCGACCGGATCGCGGTGATGGACCGCGGCCGCGTCGTGCAGGTGGGCACCCCCGACGAGATCTATCGCAACCCGGTCAGCGAATTCGTGGCGAATTTCATCGGTCGCTCGAACATCCTGCGCGGCAACGCGGACGGGATGTATGTGCAGACCGCCTTTGGCAACCTGCCGATGTCGCGCGCCGCGAATGGTGCGGTCAATTTGGCGGTCCGGCCCGAGCAGATCATGCTGGAGCCCGATCCCGACAGCCGGGCGAGCATCATCGGGCGCGAGTTCCGCGGCCACGACCAGATCTATTGGGTGCAAGATGGCGAGGAATGCATGATCGTCATCTCGGGGCCCGGCGCGCAGCATCCGATCGGCACGCATGTGCGGCTGCGGATCTGTGATTGCGTGGTTCCGCTCACCTGAAGGCAGCTTGCTTTCACGGCGATCCGGTTTGCGCTAGACTTGGCGCAACAAGAACAAACAGAGCAGGTTCCCGAATGCACGTCCGAGCAGGACTCAGCTGGATTCTGGCCTTTGCGGTGATCGCGGGTGGGGCTGCGGCTTCGGTCGAGCAGTCGATGTTTCCGCGTGCTCGCCCGGGCGAAACGGCACCGCTCCGCTCGGCCGCCGCCAGCGAACCTGCACGGGCGGCCGTGTCGCCGGAACTGCAGGCTCCGGCGCTGGCCCCGGGGCGCAGCCTGCTGCCCGCGGCCCGCCCAGAGCATCTGGGCATGCCGCGCGACGGGGCCTTTGCCAGCTGGCTGCGCGGGTTCCGCAGCCGGGCGCTGGCGCAGGGGATTACCGCGCGCACGTTCGAGCGCGCCTTTGCCGGGGTCCAGCCCGACCCCGAGATCCTGCAACGCGAAACCCGCCAGCCCGAGTTCAGCCGCCCGATCTGGGAATACCTCGACAGCGCGGTGTCGGAGTCGCGGATCCAGAGCGGTCAGCAGATGCTGCGCGACCATCGCCGTCTGCTGGACGAGATCGAGGCGCGCTACAACGTCGACCGTGAGGTGGTGATCGCCGTCTGGGGCATGGAAAGCGCCTATGGCCGGTTACGGGGCACCCGGCCGCTGATCCCCTCGCTGGCGACGCTGGCGATGTCCAGCCGCCGGTCGAGTTTCTATGAGCAGCAGTTGATCGGTGCCTTGCAGATCATCCAGGCCGGTGACGTCGACAGCCGCCACCTGGTTGGCAGCTGGGCCGGGGCGATGGGCCACACGCAGTTCATCCCCACCAGCTATCTGGCCTATGCGGTCGATTTCCGGGGTGACGGGGTGCGCGACATCTGGTCGGACGATCCCACCGACAGCCTGGCCTCGACTGCGGCGTATCTGTCGAGCCACGGCTGGCAGCGCGGCCAGCCCTGGGGGGTCGAGGTGCGCATTCCCAGCGGGTTCAACCCGCGGCTGGCCAACACCAGCCGCGACGTGCGCGAGTGGGTGTCACTGGGGGTCCAGCCGCAGCGCGGGCGCAGCCTGCCGCAGACCGGCGAGGCGACGTTGTTGTTCCCGGCGGGCTCGCGCGGGCCGGCGATCCTGGCGTTCCGCAATTTCCGGGTGATCAAGCGGTATAACAACGCCGATGCCTATGCGATCGCGGTCGGGCATCTGGCCGATCGGATGCGCGGCGGCGGCGGGTTCGTCGCCAGCTGGCCGCGCGACGACCGCCCGCTGAGCCGGACCGAGCGCGAGGAGCTGCAGACGCTGTTGAGCCGGTCCGGGCATTACGACGGGGCGATTGACGGGCGCGTGGGCCAGGGGACGCTGGCGGCGGTGCGCGACTGGCAGGCGGCGAACGGTCTGCCGCCGGATGGCTATGTGTCCTTGGCGCTGTTGCAGCGGATGCGTCGGCGGTAGGGGAGGGGTTTCGCCCTCGACTTCGGGGCCTTTCGGCCCCTGCGCTCGGGCGATCCGGCGCCTGCGGCGCAGGGGGCTGTCTGCCCCCTCTGGCCCTGCGGGCCATTCACCCCCGAGGATATTTGCCACGCAAAGATGGATCAGTCGCCGGCGCCGGGCTGGCCGAGTTCGATTTCCAGGAAGCGTTCGAAGGCCTCGAGGTTGAGCGGTTCGAACTGGCCGAAGGCCTGCATCCAGACCGAGGCCGCGCGCATCGCGTCGGGCTCGAGCTTGCACCATTTCACCCGGCCGCGCTTTTCCTGGCTGATGAGCCCGGCCTCGGCGAGGATCGTCAGGTGTTTGGAAATCGCGGCGAGGGAGATGGTGAAGGGTTCGGCCACATCGGACACCGCCATGTCGTCTTCGAGCAGCATCGACAGGATCGCGCGGCGGGTCGGATCGGCCAGTGCCATGAAGATCGTGTCGAGGTGGGGATCGCCGGTGGCTTGCATGGGGGCACTGTGGACCGCAGGCGCGGGACGCGCAACGAAAACAATTAACCGGACGGTTGAATGTGCAGATGCGGCATTGGTAGCGCCGGACAGCTCTCGGTTCCGTGAGGCTGTGAAAAAATATCAAATCATAACAGTAAGTTACGACGTTTTATTCTGCCTTGACTCTGAAGGGGTGCGACCGTAGTTTCCGCCCGACTGTCCCGAGGGGGTCATGCCATGTCCGAACCGTCCGATCTGGAGCGTCTGAAGGCGCTCGACGACCGGCTCGCCAGGCTGAAAAAGGCGCAAGCGCCCGCCCCGAAGACGGCACAAGGCCATGAGATGGCGAACCACGCCTGGCGCATGGTCACCGAGCTTGTTGCCGGTCTCTTGATCGGCTTTGGCATCGGATACGGATTGGACACGGTGCTGGGCACCATGCCGCTGTTTCTGGTGCTGTTCATTCTGCTGGGCCTGGTGGCCGGGATTCGCGTGATGATGCGCACCGCCGCCGACGTTCAGCGCCAAAGCATGAGAGAGGCGGCGACGGCCGCCCAGGACGAAGGGGACTAGACGTGTCGGACGCAGCGCATAGCGGAGAAGGCCTCGCATTCCACCCGATGGACCAGTTCATCGTGCGTCCGCTGTTCGGCGATGGCGATGTGGGTGTGTTCACGATCACCAACGCCACCCTGTGGATGGCGTTGAGCGTCCTGGGCATCGCACTGCTGTTCATCGTCGGCACCCGCGGCCGGGCGATCGTGCCGACCCGGGTGCAGTCGGTGGCGGAACTCGCCTATGGCTTCATCCACAAGATGGTTGAAGACGTCGCCGGCAAGGACGGGCTGAAGTTCTTCCCCTACATCTTCACGCTGTTCCTGTTCATCGTCTTCTCAAACTTCCTGGGCCTGCTGCCCAAGGCGTTCACGCCGACCTCGCACATCGCCGTCACCGCCGTTCTGGCCGTGCTGGTGTTCCTGACGGTGACGATCGTCGGTTTCGTCAAGAACGGCGCCGGGTTCCTGAGCCTGTTCTGGGTCTCGTCGGCGCCGCTGGCGCTGCGCCCGGTGCTGGCGCTGATCGAGGTGATCAGCTATTTCGTGCGCCCCGTCAGCCACAGCATTCGTCTTGCGGGCAACATGATGGCCGGCCACGCGGTGATCAAGGTGTTCGCGGCCTTTGCGCCCTTGGTGCTGATCTCGACCATCGGCATCGCCGTGACCCCGCTGTCGATCCTGGCGATCACTGCGATGTATGGTCTCGAGATCCTCGTGGCCTTCATCCAGGCCTATGTCTTTACCATCCTGACCTGTGTCTACCTCAAGGATGCGCTGCATCCGCACCACTGAGGTCAGGGTTCCAACCTATCCAGCCAATTCCAACGTAAGGAGCAACACTATGACTGGCGATATCGTTCAAATGGGTGCATACATCGGCGCTGGCCTGGCCTGCATGGGCATGGGCGGGGCTGCGGTCGGTGTGGGCAACGTTGCCGGCAACTTCCTGTCGGGCGCGCTGCGCAACCCGTCGGCCGCCCCCGGCCAGACCGCCACGCTGTTCATCGGCATCGCGTTCGCGGAAGCTCTGGGGATCTTCTCGTTCCTCGTCGCTCTGCTGCTGATGTTCGCCGTCTGATCCTGAACGGTCCGTGATCCTTACGGCCGGGTGGATCCCAGGGTCCATCCGGCGGATACGGTCAATCAGGAGGACGCCATGTCTGCAGAACAAGCTGCCGAGCACGCAGTCGAGCATGTGGCGGATGCCGCGGGCCACGCCGCAGAGGCGGCGGGTTCAGGCGGTATGCCTCAGCTCGATTTCGCGACCTTCCCGAACCAGATCTTCTGGCTCGTGGTCGCGCTGGTCGTGCTCTATTTTATCCTGTCGCGCGTGGCGCTGCCCCGGATCGGTTCGGTTCTGGCCGAGCGGACCGGGACGATCACCAATGATATCGCCGCGGCCGAGACCTATAAGAGCCAGGCCGCCGAGGCCGAAGCTGCCTATCACAAGGCCCTCGACGACGCGCGCGCCGCTGCTGCCAAGGTGATCGACGAAGCCAAGGCCGAGATCCAGAAGGATCTCGACGTGGCGATCGCCAAGGCCGACACGGAAATCGCCGCGCGCACCGCGGAATCCGAGGTGCGCATCGGTGAGATCCGCGCATCGGCGGCCGAAGCCGTGAGCGAAGTTGCCAAGGACACCACCAAGGAGATCCTGGCGGCCTTCGAGGTCAAGGCGGATGCCCGTTCGGTGACTTCGGCTGTGACCGCTGCCCTGAAAGGGGGTGCCGCATGACCCGCTTGCTGACCCTGATCGCGGTTCTCGCCGCGACCCCGGCGATGGCGGCCAGTGGCCCGTTCTTCTCGCTGCGCAACACCGACTTCGTGGTGACGATCTCGTTCATCGTCTTTGTCCTGGTGTTGGTCTACTTCAAGGTTCCGCGGATGCTCGCGGGCCTGTTGGACAAGCGCGCCGAGACGATCCGCGGTGAGCTGGACGAAGCTCGCAAGCTGCGCGAGGAAGCGCAGGAGCTGCGCGCCTCGTTCGAGCGCAAGAAAGCCGAAGTGGCCGAGCAGGCCGAGCGCATCGTCGCCAAGGCCAAGGCGGACGCCGAGGTTGCGGCCAAGCAGGCCCGCGCCGATCTGGAAGTCTCGATCGCGCGCCGTCTGCGTGCGGCCGAAGAGCAGATCGCCTCGGCCGAGGCTGCTGCCGTGCGCGAGGTCCGTGACCGGGCTGTCTCGGTGGCGATCGCTGCGGCCAGCGACCTGATCGCCAAGAAGCTGAGCGCCGAAGATGCCGGCAAGCTGATCGAAGATTCGATCACGGCGGTGGATGCGCGCCTGCACTGAGGGCGACGCTCTGGAACAGGATGACCCCCGGCTCTCGCGCCGGGGGTTTTCATTTGCGCAGGTTGTCGGCCAGGTGGAACCCGTCGGGGATCTCGGCCGCGCCGGTCAGCAGCAGGTCGGCAGCCAGATGCGCGAGTTTCGGCGCCATGCCAAAGCCGATCTTGAACCCGCCGTTCAGCACGACATGGCCGGGCCGGCCGGGCCAGGGGCCCAGCATCGGCGCGCGGGTTCGGCTGCGCGGGCGCAGCCCGGCCCAGCGTTCCAGCACCCGCGCACCGGCCAGTTCCGGCACGGCGATGCGCACCTGATCGAGGATCGCCTCGATCTGCGCATCGGTGGTGTCGGGGCTGTCGAAGTCGCGTTCGGTGGTCGAGCCGATGGCAGTGGTGCCGTCGGCATGGGGGATCACGTGGATGCCTTCGACAAAAAGCTGCGGGGCGTCGCGCCAGTCGGCGTCGAGCAGTGCGGCTTGCCCCTTGATCGGGGCGCCAACGGTATACCCCAGATCAGCGGACAGATCCGCCAGCCCCTGCGCGCCGGTCGCCCACAGAACCGCGCCACCCTCCGGTGCGCGCTCGCCGGCCTCGATCGCGACGCCCATCGCCGCCAGAGCCGCGACCAGCGCGCGCCCCGCGCCCCGGGGCGACAGGCGGGCGGTCAGCGTGTCGAAGATGACGAAGCCCGTAGGCGAGGCGATGCGCAGGCCGGGAACCTCGCTGGCGGGCACCACCCGCCATTCCGCGCGCCCCTGCCACAGCGCGCGCGCGCCTTCCGCACGTTCGTGCGCACGGGCGACAGCGGCGTCATCGGCCAGGGGCTGCACGCGACCCAGCCGGGCATAGCCGGGGTCGACACCGCCGATCTGCCGGACCTCGGCCCAGAACCCCTCGGCCATCAACAGGCTGTCGAGCTGAAACGCCTTCTTGGCATTCCACTGTTCCGGCACATGTGGGGCCAGCGCACCGACCAGCCCGCCGGACGAGCCCGCTCCGACCCGGGTGCGCTCGACCACCCGCACCGATGCGCCCCGACGGGCCAGCACAAAGGCCGTCGCCAGGCCCATGATGCCCGCACCCATTACCGTGAAATGTGCCATTGCCTTTCCGCCCTCGCCGCGCCAAGGTCGCCGCGTTTCTAAACCTGTTCAGCATCATGGACCACCCCCGCCTGACATGGACCGAAGACGGAACGCCGGTCGCCACGGCGTTCGACGATCCCTATTTCACCGGCGGGCTGGATGAGACGCGGCATGTCTTCCTGGCGGGCAACGGCCTGCCGGAGCGGCTGCGCGACGGGTTTCAGGTGGCCGAGCTGGGCTTTGGCACCGGGTTGAACCTGATGGCCCTGGCACAGGTCTGGAGCGGCCCCGGCACGCTGCGCTTCACCTCGTTCGAGGCCTTTCCGATGGCCGCCACAGACATGGACCGGGCACTTGCGCGTTTCGACCTGCCGCTGGCCGGGCAGTTGGTGGCGCAATGGGATGCGGCCAGCGGCCCCGTGCGCCGCATCGCCCTGCCGGGGATCGAGGCCGAGATCCTGATCGGCGACGCGCGCCAGATCCTGCCCGACTGGCGCGGCGCGGCGGATGCCTGGTTTCTCGACGGCTTTGCCCCGGCGCGCAACCCGGAACTCTGGGGCGAGGGGCTGATGGCCGAGGTCGGCCGCCACACCGCCCCTGGCGGCACCGTTGCGACCTATACCGCTGCCGGCCATGTGCGCCGCGCGCTGCAAAGCGTCGGTTTCGAGGTCGCACGGGTGCCCGGTTTCGGGCGAAAGAAGCACATGACAACCGCGCGGATGCCCCAATGAACAAGACGCAGCAGAACACCACGCTCGGCATCTGGCTGATGGTCGCGGTGACCTTCATCTTTGCGGTGCAGGACGGGATCTCGCGCCACCTGGCGGGCGAATACAACGTCTACATGATCATCATGATCCGCTTCTGGTTCTTTGCGGCCTTCGTGGTGACCTTTGCCACGCGCAAGGCCGGCGGGCTGCGCAACGCCGCGCGGACCCATGCGCCGGGGTTGCAGCTGTTCCGGTCCGTGCTGCTGGCAACCGAGATCCTGGTCGCGGTGGCCGGGTTCGTGCTGCTGGGGCTGGTCGAAAGCCACGCGGTCTTTGCCGCCTATCCGCTGATGATCGCCGCGCTGTCGGGGCCGGTGCTGGGCGAAAAGGTCGGCTGGCGGCGCTGGGTGGCGATCGGCGTCGGGTTCCTGGGTGTGCTGGTGATCCTGGAGCCCGGCTTTGGCGTCTTCCGGGCCGAGGCCCTGATCCCCGCCCTGGCCGCGCTGATGTTCGCGGTTTACGGACTGCTGACGCGCAAGGTCGCGAACTGGGACAGCAGCGCGGTCAGCTTTTTCTGGACCGGGGTCGTCGGGGCCGTTGTGACCACGGCCATCGGGATCTTTCACTGGGAACCGATGGTCGGGACCGACTGGATCTGGATGGCGTTGCTGTGCGTGACCTCGTCGTTCAGCCATTTCCTGCTGATCAAGGCCTATGAGGTGGCCGAGGCCAGCGCGATCCAGCCGCTGGCCTATCTGCAACTGGTCTTTGCCAGCACCATCGGCATCGTCGTGTTCAACGAAACCCTGCGCCCGAATGTGGCGGTCGGCGCGGCAATCGTCGTCTCGGCCGGGTTGTTCACGCTGTGGCGGGCGCATGTTGCCAACCGGCGGGCGCTGCGCGGATGAGGATCCTGATGCTCTGCCTGGGCAATATCTGCCGCTCGCCCACCGCCGAAGCGGTGATGCGCGCGAAAGCGGCCGAGCTGGGGCTGGCGGTAGAGGTCGACAGCGCGGGCACCGGCGGCTGGCATGTCGGGGAGCCGCCGGACAGGCGCGCGCAAGCCGCGGCGCGGTCCCGGGGGCTCGACATCAGCGGGCTGCGCGCACGGCAACTGTCCCGCGCGGACTTCCGGTCGTTCGACCTGATCCTGGCGATGGACGGCACGAACCTGTCCGATGCCGCCCGGCTTGCGCCCCACGATGGCCGGGCGCGGCTGACGACCTTTCTGGACGAGGCCGGTCTGGGCGGGGATGTGCCCGATCCCTATTACACCGGCCAGTTCGATGCGGTGCTTGACCTGATCGAGGACGCGAGCATCCGCATCCTCGACCGGATGGCGTGATCGTCAGCCCGCGCAGACGCGCTGGGCTTCCTCACCAAAGCTGCGATAGCGGGCCCAGAACTCGTTGTCGGCGCGGGTGCGCGACATGCGCACATCCTGCGCCTCGTCGGGGTCACGGAAGAAACGCGCGGCGCGGCGCTGTTCGCTGCGGGTCAGCGTGTGGCGCGCGACCGAGTCGATGCACCGGCACAGCTGCCGGGTCGATTGCGGTCGGTCCGATGCGTTGCAGGCGCTTTCGATCGGGCCAGCGAGGGCCGCGACGGGCATCATCGTCGCAAGCGCGAGCGATGCGGCAATCAGGGATTTTTTCATATCTGCCTCGATCCGGTATTATTGCAGTTCTTGGCGAACTGTCGTTTGGAACGGTTTTTATTGCCATGACTCGTATCAAAAAACCGATATTTTTCCAACCGCTAGGGCTTGGGGTGGCCAGAGGCCGCTGCGCAACACCTGTGATTTGCCGTCATTGCACGCGAATCGAACGGCGCATAAGCTCGGATCAGAGCGGAGGAGTGGCATGGCGGAATTCGATTATATCGTGGTGGGTGCGGGCAGTGCGGGGTCGCTGCTGGCGAATCGGTTGAGCGAAAAGCACTCGGTCCTGCTGCTCGAGGCCGGCGGCAAGGACAACTATATCTGGGTGCATGTTCCCGTCGGTTACCTCTACTGCATCGACAACCCGCGCACCGACTGGCAGCTGCGCACCGCTGCCGAGCCGGGGCTGAACGGGCGCAGCCTGCTCTATCCGCGGGGCAAGGTTCTGGGCGGCTGCAGCTCGATCAACGGGATGCTCTATCTGCGCGGGCAGGCGGCAGATTACGACCAGTGGCGGCAGATGGGGAACACCGGCTGGGGCTGGGACGATGTGCTGCCGATGTTCACCCGGCACGAGGATTACGCCGCGGGCGACCCCGGCGAGATGCACGGCACCGGCGGCGAATGGCGGGTGGAAAACCAGCGCCTGCGCTGGGACATCCTGGACGACTGGGCCAAGGCGGCGCAGGAGACCGGCATCCCCAAGGTTGAGGATTTCAACACCGGTGACAACGAAGGGGTGGCCTATTTCAAGGTCAATCAGCGGTCCGGCTGGCGGTGGAACACCTCCAAGGCGTTCCTGCGCTCGGTGCGCGGGCGGCGGACGCTGCGGGTCGAGACCCAGGCGCAGGCGCAGGGGCTGATCTTTGACGGCAACCGCTGTGTCGGTGTGCGCTATCTGAAGGATGGCCAGCCGGTCGAGGCCCGCGCCCGGGCCGAGGTGGTGCTGTCGGCGGGCTCGATCGGGTCGACACAGATCCTGCAGCTGTCGGGGATCGGCCCGGCGGGGTTCCTGCAGTCGATGGGCATCGCGGTCCGCCATGACAGCGACGTGGGCGAGAACCTGCAGGACCACCTGCAGCTGCGCATGGCCTACAAGGTGACCGGCGCAAAAACCCTGAACACGATGGCGAACAGCTGGTTCGGCCAGGCACGGATCGGTCTGCAATATGCGCTGACCCGGTCGGGGCCGATGTCGATGGCGCCCAGTCAGCTGGGGGCCTTTGCGCGCTCGGGGCCGGATGTCGACCGGGCGGATCTGGAATACCACGTGCAGCCCCTGTCG
The DNA here is from genome assembly GCA_020637595.1 of Rhodobacter sp. GTDB lineage: Bacteria > Pseudomonadota > Alphaproteobacteria > Rhodobacterales > Rhodobacteraceae > Pararhodobacter. The sequence continues at coordinate 77,328 of JACKKE010000011.1, forward strand.
CTGGGTGCCTTTGGCGAGAACCTGCACCCGTTCCCGGCGATGACCACCAGCGTTTGCCACCTGCGCCCCGACAGCCGGGGCACGATCCGCATTTCCTCGACCGAGCCGACGGCGCGGCCGGTGATCGCGCCGAACTATCTGTCGGCCGAAAGCGACAAGCTGGTCGCCGCGCGCGCGATCCGGCTGACGCGGCGAATCATGCAGGCGCCGGCGATGGCCAGATACACCCCGCAGGAGTTCATGCCGGGGACCGACTACCAGTCCGAGGACGAGCTGATCAAAGCCGCCGGCAGCATCGGCACGACGATCTTTCACCCGGTCGGCACCTGCCGCATGGGCACCGATCCCCGCGCGGTGGTGTCGCCCGAACTGCGGGTGAACGGGGTGACGGGGCTGCGGGTGGTCGATGCGTCGATCATGCCGACGATTGTCTCGGGCAACACCAATTCGCCGACACTGATGATCGCCGAAAAAGCCGCGGCGATGATCCTGGCCGGCTAGGCGCGGGCTATCCGTCGCCGCGCAGGGTGGGGGTGACCGGTTCGGGCGACAGCTCCTCGAAGTCGAAGTTGTCCAGCCGTCGCGCCCGCCGCCCGGCCTTGTCGGCCGAGATGCGGATCTCGGACACGTCCTTGGCCGCCTGCGCGAAATGCCGGTCGAGGTTCTCGACCCGCGTGCCCAGCCGTTCGATGTCCTTGTAAAGCTCGCTCAACTCGCGCCGGATCGCACCAGCCTGCTCGCGCATCCGCGCGTCCTTCAGAACCGCGCGCATGGTGTTCAGCGTCGCCATGCAGGTGGTGGGCGAGACGATCCAGACCCGCGCGGTGAACCCCTCGCGCACGATCTCGGGGAAGTTCGCGTGCAATTCGGCATAGACCGCCTCGGAGGGCAGGAACATCAGCGCGCCGTCGGCGGTCTCGCCCTCGAGGATATAGCGGTCGGCAATCGCCCGGATGTGGTGACGCAGCGCCGCGCGCATCTGGCGGCGGGCCTCCTGCATTTCGGCCTCGGTGGTGGCGTTGCGCAGGGCCTCATAGGGCTCCAGCGGGAACTTGGCGTCGATGGCGATCGCGCCGGGCGGTTTCGGCAGATGCACCAGGCAATCCGCCCGCCGCCCGTTCGACAAGGTCGCCTGCATGGTAAAGCTGTCGGCGGGCAAGGCGCGGGCGACGATGTCATGCAGCTGGATCTCGCCAAAGGCGCCGCGGGTCTGTTTGTTCGACAGGATGTCCTGCAAGGACAGCACGTTGCCCGACAGCTTCTGGATATTCTCCTGTGCCTTGTCGATGGCTTCCAGCCGCGCGTGCAGGTCGCCCAGGCTGCGCGCGGTGCGCAGCGCGTTGCCCTGCAGCGATTCCGCCATCACCTCGCTGACCTGCGCCAGGCGCTGTTCCAGAAGCTGGATCATCTGCGCCTGCTGCTTGGCCTGCGCATCCGACACATGGTGCAGCCCGCCCGCCAGATGCTGCTGCCCGTCGCTGAGCGCCTGCACCCGCTGGCCCAGCTGGCCCATCTGCCATTGCAGCGGTTCGGCCATTTTCGCGGCCTTCAGCGTGGCGCGCAGGATCAGCAGCAGGATCAGCAGCAGCACCCCCGCCGCGAGGGCCGCCTGCACCCACGGGTCGTTCAGGTCGATTTGCGGGGTCATCGCCGGCCGAACAGCTTTTCGATATCGCTGAGCTTCAGCGAGACATAGGTCGGGCGGCCGTGGTTGCACTGACCGGACAGCGGCGTCGCCTCCATCTCGCGCAACAGGGCGTTCATTTCCTCGGCGCGCATCTGCCGGCCCGAGCGCACCGAGCCATGACAGGCCATGCGGCTGAGAACCGCGTCGATGCGCGCGCTCAGCGCCTGCGATTGGCCGAGGTCGGCCAGTTCATCGAGGATATCCAGAACCAGTTTGCGCGCGTCCACGGCCCCCAGCGCGGCGGGTGTTTCGCGCACGGCGATGGCGTCGCCGCCAAAGGGTTCCAGCACCAACCCCAGTCGTTCCAGCGCGTCTGCGTGCTCCATCAGCCGGGCGGTATCGCCACTGGACAGCGGCACGATTTCCGGGATCAGCAGCGCCTGCGAGGGCACGCCATTCTCGGCCATCTGGCGTTTCAGACGCTCATAGACCAGCCGCTCATGCGCGGCGTGCTGGTCGACGATGACGATGCCGTCGGCGGTCTGGGCGATGATGTAGTTTTCATGCACCTGCGCCCGGGCGGCACCCAGGGGGGCATCGGTCGGGCCTTGCTCGGGCTCGATCCGGGCGGCGGTGAGGGGGGCATAGGGCTGCGGGGCCTCGGCCAGATCCTCGACCAGCGGCGCCTGCGCGGCATAGCTTTGCCGCAGCGTGCCATAGGACGGGCGGCTGGGCAGGTCCATCTGCCAGATGCGCGGGGCGGGTGCAGTGCCGGGCGCGGGTTCCGGCTGCATCGCGCCCAGCGTTGCCGCCGCCACGGTGCCCGAGGCCCGGTGCCCCGCCGCCGCCAGCGCGTGCCGGATGCCGGAAACCACCAGCCCGCGCACCAGCCCGGGGTCGCGGAACCGCACCTCGGCCTTGGCCGGGTGCACGTTCACATCGACCTGCTGCGGGTCGAGGTCGATGAACAGCACCGCTGCCGGGTGCCGGTCGCGCGACAGCGTGTCCATATAGGCGGCCTTCAGCGCACCGATCAGCAGTTTGTCGCGGACCGGGCGGCCGTTGACGAAGACATGCTGCGCAACCGACGAGCCCCGCGAATAGGTCGGCAGCGCGGCATAGCCCGACAGCCGCACGCCCTCGCGCTCGGTGTCCAGCCGCAGCGCGTTTTCGGTGAACTCGCGCCCCATCAGCCGCGCCAGCCGCGATTCCAGCGCGTCGAACAGCTCGCCTTGCTCGGCGTCGAGGCGTAGCACCTCGCGCCCGGCGTCGAGGTCGAGCAGCGTGAAGCCGACCCAGGGCTCGGCCATCGCCAGCCGGCGCACGGTGTCGGCAATCGCCTGCGCCTCGGCCCGGTCGGTGCGCATGAATTTCAGCCGCGCGGGCGTGGCAAAGAACAGATCGCGCAGATCGACCTGCGTGCCGCGGTTCAGTGCCGAAGGGCGCACCGGCCCGACGCGCCCGCCCTCGACGGTGATCTGCGCGCCGTCATGGCCCTCGGCCCGGCTGGCGATGGTCAGCCGCCCGACCGCGCCGAGGCTGGGCAGGGCCTCGCCTCGGAAACCGAAGGAATGGATGTTCAACAGATCCGAGCCGTCGATCTTGGATGTCGCATGCCGGTTCAGTGCCATCGGCAGGTCGTCGGGGGACATGCCGTGGCCGTCATCGACCACCCGGATCAGCGTCTTGCCGCCGCCCGCGTATTCCACCCGCACCCGTCCCGCGCCGGCATCCAGCGCGTTTTCCACCAGCTCCTTGACCGCCGAGGCCGGACGCTCGACCACCTCGCCGGCCGCGATGCGGTTGGCGGCGGTTTCGTCGAGTTGACGAATCACCGGAAGGGTTTGGCTTATCTTGGGGCGGGCTGCTTGCATGCCACTAGGCATAGCATGGCCCCAGCCCCAAGCAAAGCGATCACTCCAGCCCGACGGGCTGCCCGACCACCACGAACTGCAAGGCCTCGGGTTGCGCGAGGCGGCGTGCGACGCGCTGGATATCCTCCAGCGTGACCGCCCGCACCAGATCGTTTCGGACGTTCACATAGTCGATGCCGTATTGCTGGAACTGCATCGAGGCGAGGATCTGCGCGATCGATTCGTTGCCGTCGAAGCGCAGCGGATAGGCGCCGGTCAGATAGGTCTTGATCCGTTCCAGGTCGTCCTCGGTGATGCCGCCATTGGCCAGCCATTCGAATTGCTGACGCACCAGGTCGATGGCCTCGGCGGCGCTTTCATTGGCCGTCGAGAACCGCCCGACATAGCTGTCGCCCCAGCGATAGGACGCCAGTGCCGTGTAGATGCCATAGGTCAGCCCGCGCTGCTCGCGGATCTCGTCCATCAGCCGGGTGCCAAACCGCCCGCCGCCAAAGATCTCGTTCATCAGGAAGGCGGGCATGAAATCGGGGTCGTCCCAGGGGATGCCGGCGTGGCCGAACTGGATCACCGATTGCGTGCCGGGGTGGTCGATCACGGTCACGCCGGCGGGGGCGTCATAGCTGCGATATTCCGGCAGCGGCGTGTTCGAGGCCGGCAGGTTGTCGAGGATATGATCGACGAGCGCGCCCAGTTCGTCGGCGGTGATGTCGCCGGCCGCGCCGATATAGACCAGATCGCTGGTAAAGGCCGCACGATGGGCGTCCAGGATGGTGTCGACAGTCAGTGCGGCGACCGAATCGGGGGTGCCGTCGGTCGGGCGTGAATAGGCGTGCCCGGCATAGCCGAGCTGGGCATAGACCTGCTGGGCAATGGTGTTGGGGTCGCGCGCCTCGCGTTCCAGCGAGGCGACCTGCTGGGCCCGCACGCGCTCCAGCGACTGGGCGCTGAAATGGGCGTCGGTCAGCGCCAGCAGCGCCAGGTCGATGACCTGATCGCGGTTTTCGGTCAGCGCCTTGATCGACATCGTCACCTGATCGCGCCCGGTCTCGAAACTGATCCCCGCAGCGAGTGATTCCAGCGCGGCGGCATAGCCCTGCGCGTCCAGATCGCCCGCGCCCTCGGTCAGAAGGGCGGTCATCAGCGACACCGCGCCGGGGTGATCCACCGGATCGAGCGCGGCGCCGCCGGCAAAGATCACGTCGATCGACACGAAGGGGATGGTGTGATCCTCGACCAGCCAGGCGGTGCGGCCCATCGGTGAAGTCACCGACTGGATGTCGATCGCGGCGGCCGGCGAGGCGAGGGCGCAGACCAGCGCCAGGGATTTGAAAAGTGTGTTCACGAGTCCGCCCCCATCAGCCAGCCAGTCACCGAGGCCCGCCGGTCAAGGCCGCGCGCCGCGGCGACGACTTCGTCGGGAGTGACCGATTCGAGGATCGACAGCCAGTCGTCGCTGTCCTGCAGGCTCAGGCCCACGGTCAGATCGGCGCCCACCGAGTTGGCGCGTGCGGCGGTATCGTCAAGCTGATAGATCGCCTCGGCGCGGATCTGCATGCGCACGCGCTCGAACTGGTCGGGGTCCGGGCCGGTTTCGATGAACTGCGCGACGACGGCGTCCATTGCATCCTCGGCCTGCTGCAGCGTCACGCCCTGCGCCGGCATCACCCCCAGGGTAAAGGTGCCGTGGTCGATGGCAGTGCCGTTATAGCCCGCCCAGACGGCAACGGCGATGTTCTGGTCATAGGTCAGCGCCCGGTCCAGCACCGAGGTCTGCGAGCTGCCGCTCAGCAGTGCTGCCAGCACGGTCAGCGCCGCGGCCTGCCGCTGGTCGCCAGGGCGGCGGTTCGGGGCCAGATAGATCCGGTTGACATAGGCCTGGCCGACGCGCTCGTCGCGCATCACCAGCCGGCGTTCGGCCAGCTGTTCCGGCTCGGTCGGGCGGACGCGCGGCGGCAGGTCGGTCACCGCCGGGATCACGCCATAGATGCGCTGTGCCATCTCGACCACGGCCTGTGGTTCGACATCGCCGGCGACCACCAGGATCGCGTTGTTGGGCGCGTAATGGACACGGTAGAATTCGGTGGCGATGTCGCCGGTCAGCTGCTCGATCTCATGGCGCCAGCCGATGATCGGGCGGCCATAGGGATGGTTCTGAAAGAGCGCGGCATACATCTGCTCACCGAACTGGCGGTCGGGGCTGGAATCGCGGGTCTGGCCGCGTTCGCGCAGGATCACGTCGCGCTCGGGCAGCCAGTCGGACCGGTCGAGCCGCAGGTTGACCATGCGGTCGGCCTCCATCTGCATCATCAGCTCCAGCCGGTCGGCGGCGACGCGCTGGTGATAGGCGGTATAATCCCAGCTGGTAAAGGCGTTGTCGCGCCCGCCATTGGCCTCGACCGTGGCGGAAAACTCGCCCTCGGCCATGTGGTCGGTGGCCTTGAACATCAGGTGTTCGAGGTAATGCGCGATGCCCGAATGGCCGGCGGGATCATCGGCCGCGCCGACCTTGTACCAGACCATATGCACGACGACCGGGGCGCGGTGATCCTCGATCACCACCACCTGCATGCCGTTGTCCAGTTCGAACAGCTGCGGATCGCTGGCCCAGACGGGCAGGGCGCCGACAAGGGCAAAGACGGTGACGGCGGCGATACGCAGGAGGTGCTTCATGGATCCGGGCTCCGGTCTTGGACTCGGGCCAGAATTACCGCGCACCCCGAAAGCGGCAAGAGGGTTGCCGCAGTTGTGAAGCCGGTTATTCGGCGGGCGGGGCCGAAGGCGTGCGCACCCCGCGCGAGCGCCACAGCCGCAATTCGGCCTGCGGGTCGAGGATCTGTTCCTCATAGGCCTGGCGATAGACGTTGGTGTTGAACATCCGTTCAAAGATCCGCGGCCCGTTGCTGCGGCGGAAATCTTCGTCCTCGGCGGCGAGGGTGGTGCGGATATCCTCGCTCACGCCGTTGCGCGCGGCATAGCGGACAAGCCCCGCATCGGCCGAGGGAATGCCGCTGGTGCGCTCGGCGGAAACCCGCCCGCCCAGAGCCGAGACAGCCTCGGCCCGCGGGTCGGGGTCGACGAGGTTCCCGCCGCCCGGCGTCGGGGTCGGCAGAGTGTTGAAATCGGGCGGGGCCTGCAGCGGGCCGGTGGGCACGATCGAGAATTCGTCAGGCCCGGTCCTGTAGGAGGCCGCGTTCATCAGCGCCGGCACCTCACCCCCGCGCGAGCACGCGGACAGGGTCAGCAGGCCGATTCCGGCAGCGGCAAGAAGGCGATACAGGCTCATAGGTTTTCCCGGTCGTCCAAGGCTGCCCCTGTTTAGCCCAAGCCCGTGCCGCCGTCACGGGGCGTTTTGCCGCCCGAGGCGAGGATGAGCCCGAACGCGCCGACAAAGATCGCGATGTCGGCCACGTTGAAGGCCCAGGGGTTGATGAATCCGCAGCACGAGACGTTTAGGAAATCGGCCACCGCGCCCCAGATCACCCGGTCGATGGCGTTGCCCAGCGCGCCGCCCGCCAGAAAACCCAGCGCCACCTGCATCAGGGGGCGGGCGCCGTCGCGGCGCACCCAGGTCCAGACCCAGGCGGTGACGGCCAGCGCCAGCAGCACCAGCACCGCCCGCAACCAGACCGAGTCATCGGCAAAGAGGCCGAAGTTGACGCCCCGGTTCCACGCCATCGTCAGGTTCAGGAACGGCGGCCAGACTTCCAGATACAGGGTCTCGCGCAGGTTCAGACCCACGACCACCGCCCATTTCAGGGCCTGGTCGAGGGCCAGGATGACCAGTGAGACCCAGACAGCGATCCGCATTTCAGTGACGGAAATGCCGCATGCCGGTGAACACCATCGCCAGCCCCGCGGCATCGGCGGCGGCGATCACCTCGTCGTCGCGCATCGAGCCGCCGGGCTGGATGACGCAGGTGGCACCCGCCGCTGCGGCCTCCATCAGCCCGTCGGGGAAGGGGAAGAACGCATCTGACGCCACGGCGGACCCGATCGTCAGCGGCTGCGGCAGGCCCAGCGCCTCGGCCATGCGCTCGGCCTTTTTCGCGGCGATCAGGGCGCTGTCGACACGGCTCATCTGGCCGGCACCGACGCCCACGGTCGCGCCGTCCTTGACATAGACGATGGCGTTCGACTTGACGTGCTTGGCGATCTTCCAGGCGAACAGCAGGTCGGTCATCTGTTCGGCCGTCGGGGCCTTTTTCGTCACCACCTTCAGATCGTCCATGCCGACAAAGCCGTTGTCCTTGTCCTGCACCAGGAAGCCGCCGGCGACCTGGCGGAAGGTCAACCCGCCGTCGCGCACGTTCGGCAGCCCTTCGGTGGTCAGAAGGCGCAGGTTCTTCTTGGCGGCAAAGATTGCCTTGGCCTCGTCGCTGGCACCCGGGGCGATGACGACCTCGGTGAAGATGCCGGTGATTTCTTGCGCGGTGGCAGCGTCCAGCGGCTGGTTCAGCGCGACGATCCCGCCAAAGGCCGAGGTGCGGTCGCAGTCGAACGCGGCCTTGTAGGCCTCGAGCAGCGTCTTGCCGCGCGCCACGCCGCAGGGGTTCGCGTGCTTGATGATCGCGCAGGCCGGGCCGTCGGTGAACTCGGCCACCAGCTCGAACGCGGCGTCGGTGTCGTTGATGTTGTTATAGGACAGTTCCTTGCCCTGATGCTGCATGGCCGTGGCGACGCCGGGGCGGTTCGAGCCGTCGGTATAGAAGGCCGCAGTCTGGTGCGGGTTCTCGCCGTAACGCAGGGTCTGCGCCAGGGTGCCGGCAAAGACCCGGCGGCGCGGCGCGGCCTCGCCGATCGCCTTGGCCATCCAGGTGCTGACCGCAGCGTCATAGGCGCCGGTGCGGGCATAGGCGGTCTGCGCCAGCCGTTGACGGAAGGCGAGGCGGGTCTGACCGCCGTTCGCGTCCATCTCGGCCAGCAGGGCGGCGTAATCCTCGGGGTCGGTGACGACGCTGACAAAGCCGTGGTTCTTGGCCGCCGCGCGGATCATCGCCGGGCCGCCGATGTCGATGTTCTCGATGGTGGTCTCGTAATCCGCGCCGCGCGCCACGGTGGCCTCGAACGGATAGAGGTTGACCACCAGAAGGTCGATCGCCTCGATCCCGTGTTCGGTCATCGAGCCCACATGCCCCGCGTCGTCGCGCAACGCCAACAGACCGCCGTGCACCATCGGGTGCAGGGTCTTGACGCGGCCGTCCATCATTTCCGGAAAGCCGGTCAGGTCCGACACGTCGCGCACGGCCAGCCCGGCCTCGCGCAGCGCCTTGGCCGTGCCGCCGGTCGAGACCAGATCCACACCACGATCGACCAGGGCGCGGCCCAGTTCGATCAGGCCGGTCTTGTCGGACACGGACAGCAATGCGCGTTTCAGGGGGGCGAGGTCGGTCATGGCAGTGATCCTTGGTCTCTCAGGAACAGGTCACGCGGCATGGCCAGGTCGTCGTCGCGGCCGATGTCGCGAATCGCGAGCGGGGTATCCTGTGCCTTGGCCAGTGTCCAGTTGATCTGGCTGGTATCGTCGAGAATGGCGGCCCGAATCACGATCTGATGGCAAGGACGCGGTGCCAGACGCCCCTTTTCCAGATAGACCGAGGGTTCCAGCGACAGCCGCCCGGGTCCGTCGAAGCGGAACACCCAGATCTCGCCCGAGGGCAGGGCGACCGACACCGCGGTGCCGTTCATGTCCAGCGAGGGGTCGGCGTCGGGGTGCAGGTGGAACCTCAGCGCATAGCTGACGCCGCGCAGCTTGCCGGCATCCAGCACCTGGCCAAAGATCTTGCGGTGCGCAGGCTCCAGCGCCGCCAGCGTGTCCTCGCCCAGCAGCACCCGTCCGTCGCGGCTGAGTTCCAGCGTGCGCACATGGGTCAGACCGTGGGTCGCCACATAGCCGTCATGGCTGAGCAGCAGCGAGGCCGCGTCGCGCTCGTCTGAGCGGTGCAGCGTGACCAGCGACGGCCCGTCGAGCAGCGGCGCGCCGCCGTCCTCGGGGCGGCTGGCGCGTCCGAACCGTGCCGACGAGGTGCCGTCGATCGACAGCGTGGAATGCGAATTGGTGGCGCGTCCGGCCTTTTCCCATTCCGGCCCGAACGGCACGCCCGAGCCCGAGTTGACCACCAGCGGCCGGCGGTTCGAGGTCAGCTCGAACGCCAGCATCGAGGCATGCGCGATGCGCGCCGCGCGGCCCGAGGGCGGTCTGGATGCGTCCACCAGAACCGTTGTCCGGCCCCCTTCCAGCCGGGCATAACCCATCGCCGCCGTGACCTTGGCGCCAACCGGCACGCCGGCGGCCGACAGCGCGTGTTCCAGCCGCCCTTCCATCCCGCGACCGCCGCCATGAAACCGTGCCAGCCCGCCATCGGCGTGCCTGAGCGCGCGCAGGCAGGGGGCGATGCGGGCGATGGCGGCGTCGATGGCGGCGGGAACCTCCAGCTCGGCGTCGCGCAGCGCGGCTTCGACCCAGGTGAGCAGCGAAAAGACCTCGAGCAGTTCTTCGGGGTTGCGGCTGGCGATGCCGCCGTCATGGGCGATGTCCTCGGCGCAGGCCTGCGACAGCGCGGCCGAGGCCGTGGCGCGATAGCCCTCCATCCCGATCAGCGACAGCGCGGCATAAAGCAGCCCGCCCACCGCCTCGAACCGGGGTAGCCCGGGTTCGGCCACCTGCCAGCGCCGCGCCAGGAACGCGGTCTGCCTGCCCAGCGCGGCAAAGAACGGCGCGTTTTCGGCGGCTTCGCGCCCGGCGGTCAGAAAGATCGCGTGCTGGATCCAGCGGATCACCCGGCGGCCGGTGACATCGGGCGTCCAGCCCGGCCCCTCGCCCATGCCAAACCGCGCGATCCAGTCGCTGACCCAGCCCTGTGCTGCCAGCCGCGCCGCCCGGTCGCCTGATGTGGCCATGTGGTCGAGCCAGGCAAAGCCGTGCAGTTCCGCGGCGAACCCGGTCGAGGGCGGCTCCTGGTCCCAGGGATGCAGGGTTTCCACCATGTGTCCGGCCAGCAGGAAGTTGCCGGCGGTCAGCTGCTTGCCACGGGCGTAGAAACCGATGGTGCGCGGTTCGGGCATCGACACAAAGCCGCCCGCCGCCGGGGCCGAGCGTGCATGACGCGCCGCAAGGCGATTGCCCCACCGCTGCCTGCGCGCTGTCCAGCCCTTCTCCATCGTTCGCTGCCTGTGCTCTTGCCCTGGCTGCAGGGAATAGCGCCAAGGCGCCCTGCTGTCATCCATTCAAGCTGCGTCGCGGCGAAGAAGCGCCATATAGAATCCGTCCACGCCGCCCGGCAGGTCATCGGGCCGGGTGCGCCAGCCGCCTTCCGCCGTCGCGCGGCCAAAGGGTTGGGGCGGGGTCTGGGCGAGCAGCCCGGGGTGGCGGGTCAGGGCGGCGGCGATCTGGTCTTCGCCTTCTTCGGGCAGCAACGAGCAGGTGCAATAGACCAGCCGTCCGCCGGGTTTCAGGAACCCCAGCGCCCGGTCCAGAAGCAGCCCCTGCAGATCGACCAGCGCCGCGACATCGGCGGGTTTGCGCAGGAAGGGCAGGTCAGGGTGGCGGCGGATCGTGCCGGTGGCGGAACAGGGCGCGTCCAGCAGCACCGCATCGACCGGCACAGGCGGCGCCCAGTCCAGCGCATCGGCGCAGACGACGGTGGCACTCAGCCCGGTGCGTGCCAGGTTCGCGCGCACCCGCTCCAGCCGCGGGGCTGACAGATCGACGGCGGTGACTGTCGCGCCGGTGGCGGCCATCTGCATCGTCTTGCCCCCGGGCGCGGCGCAGAGATCCAGCGCGGTCTCGCCAGGGTGCAGCGCCAGCATCCCCGCGGGCAGGGCGGCGGCAGCATCCTGCACCCACCAGTCGCCCGCCTCGAACCCGGGCAGAGCCGAGACCTGCACCGGCCCGGTCAGCCGCAGCGATCCGCCGGGCAGCGCCTGTGCATCCGGCACCGGCGCGGCGCCCGGTTTCAGCGTCAGGTCGACGGGCGGCGTCTGGTGTTGCGCGGCCTCGATCGCCTGCACCACATCCTCGCCCCAGATCCCCCTGAGCCGCCGCCGCAGCCAGCCCGGCAGGCGCTGCGCCGGCATCTCGGCCCAGCCGGGATGTGCCGCGACCTTGCGCAGCACCGCGTTGGCCATGCCGGCGAAAGGCGCGGTCTTCGGCCCCGCGCGCAGCAGCGAGACGACGGCGTTCACCACCCCGTGCGGCGGTGCGCCGGCCTCCAGCATCTCGACGGTGGCGACTCGCAGCAGCGCCATCGGCAGCGGCGGCGGGGGCTTGCGCAGCAGGGGCGACAGGATCGCCTCGGTCCGTGAGAAATGGCGCAGGGTCAGCTGCGCCAGCCGCAGTGCCCGTGCCCGCACCGCCGGGTCGCCGCCGGCCTGCGGCGCGTCGGCCAGCATCCGCCCCTCGGTCAGGACGCCGGCAACCAGCCGGGCGGCCAGAAGGCGCGGATCGTCTGCGGGCTGGGTCATCGCGGGCCTCGGTCTTGTTCTCGGCGGGTCAGGGGTCTAGCTTGCGCCTATCCTACCGCGCGCTTCAAGGAAAGCCGATGTCCTACGATCCCGACGCCCTGCCCCCCGCCGCCAAACGCGCCCTGGCCGAGGCCGAGGAGCGCCGGAAACAGGCCGAAGCCGAGGCCAAGGACCAGCCCAAGGAGCTGGGCGGGCGCAACGGGCCGGAACCTGTGCGTTACGGCGACTGGGAAAAGAAGGGCATCGCCATCGACTTCTGAGCCGTCGGGCTTCAGGCGACCAGGGCCTCGGCCTTTTTCAGATCGACGCTGACCAGCTGGCTGACGCCCTGTTCCGCCATCGTCACCCCGAACAGCCGGTCCATCCGCGCCATCGTCAGCGCGTTATGGGTGATGATCAGGAACCGCGTTTCGGTCCGCCGGGTCATTTCATCCAGCAGGTCGCAGAACCGCACCACGTTCGCGTCATCCAGAGGCGCGTCGACCTCGTCCAGCACGCAGATCGGCGCGGGGTTGGCCAGGAACACCGCAAAGATCAGCGCCAGCGCGGTCAGCGTCTGCTCGCCGCCGGACAGCAAGCTGAGCGACGACAGTTTCTTGCCCGGCGGCTGGCACAGGATTTCCAGCCCGGCCTCCAGCGGATCGTCGGATTCGACCAACACCAGCCGCGCCTCGCCCCCGCCGAAGAGATGGGTGAAGAGGTTCGAGAAACTCGCGTTCACCTGATCAAAGGCCGCCAGCAGCCGCTCGCGCCCCTCGCGGTTCAGCGCCGCGATGCCGCCGCGGAGCTTGGCGACGGCGGCCTCCAGATCGGCCTTTTCGGCAACCAGCGTGTCATGCTCGGCGGTGACGGCGCGGGCGTCTTCCTCGGCGCGCAGGTTCACCGCACCCAAGGCATCGCGGGCGCGTTTCAGGCGGGCAATTTCCGTTTCCAGCGTGGCGGTGTCGGGCATCGCGTCGACGGTGACGGCCAGCTGATCCAGGAGGCCCTGCGGCGTGGTGTCCAGCTCATCCGCGATGCGGTTTGCGGCCAGCGCCACGGCCTCGCCCGCCGCATCGACCCGGGCCTCGGCGCGGGCGCGCCCTTCGCGCGCCTCGCCGGCGGCGCGCTCGGCGGCGCGCTCGGCCTCCTGCGCGGCCCTGAGCGCGCTTTCACCCGACAGCAGCGCCTCGACGGCGGCGGTGCGGCGCTCATCGGCCTCGGCGATCGCCTCGGACAGTTCCTCGCGCCGGGCGTTGATCTCCTCGGGCGCGGCGTTGGCCTCGGCCAGCTGGTCCTGCGCTTCTTCGGCGCGGCGTTCGAGGTCGGCGATGCGGTCGGCGGCGGTGGTCTTGCGCGCTTCCCAGCTCTGGATCTCGCGCGCGACTTCCTGCGCGCGGGCGCGCCGCGCGGCCCCGTCGCGGCGCAATTCGTCCTGCGCGGCGCGGCGTGCCATCATCGCCATGCGCGCGGCCTCGACCTGGGTGCGGATGGTTTCGACACGGGCGCGCGCGGCGTCGAGGTCATCGAGACCGCCCAGCGCCGCCTCGGCCTCATCGAGCCGCGCTTGCGCCGATTCGGCCTCGGCCTGCATGCGCTCCAGCGTCAGCTCGGCGCTTTCGCGTTTCGACTGCACAAGGCTCGCCTCGGCCTCGGCGCGGCTGAGCGCGCGGATCGCTTCGGTCAGGCGCTGTTCGGTGGCGCGGCGGGTATCGCGGGCCAGCCGGTCGGCTTCGGTCAGCTGGGCAAGGCGCGACTGGCGGTCTTCATGGGCCTCGCGGGCGGCGTCCTGGCGGGCCTCGGCAGCGTCGAGGTCTTCGCGCAGCGCGGCCAGACGGTTAATCTGCGTCAGGCGGATCGCGGCGGCGCTCGAGGCATCCTCGGCGCGCTGCACCAGCCCGTCCCAACGCCACAGCGCGCCGTCCTGCGTGACCAGCCGCTGCCCCGGCCTCAGCCCGGCGTGCAGGCGCTGGGCCGTGACCGCATCGCAAACGCCGATCTGCGCCAGCCGGCGCGCCAGTTCGGCGGGCGCGGTGACGCGGGCGGCAAGGGGGTCGACCCCTTCGGGCAGCGGTTGCGGCGCGTCATAGCCGGGCAACGCGCGCCAGCCCGAGCCCGCGTCCGCCGCCGGCGCCGCCAGATCGTCGCCCAGCGCGGCGCCCAGCGCCTTTTCATAGCCGGGCGCGGCGCGCACCGCTGACAGGATCGCCCCCTCGGCCGAGGTGTCGCGGGCGATCAGCCGCTCCAACGCCGCCAGCTCCGCGGCCAGCGCGCTGACCTCGCCCTCGGCGCTGGCGCGGGCGGCGCGGGCCTCGACCTCGACCGCCTGGGCCTCGGCGCGGGCAGCCTCGGCTTCGGCCAGGGTTTCCTCGGCCGCTTCCAGCAGATCCTGCGCCGCGTCGCGGGCCTCGGCGGCCTGTTCCTGGGCCAGTTCGGCGGCCTCCAGCGCGGCGGCCGCCTGTGCAGCCTCGTCGGCGGCCTTCTGTGCCCCGGCCGAAGCGCGCGCGCCTTCGGTGCGGGCCTCGGCGGCCTGACGGGTCAGCGACTGGTGGCGCGCGGCAAGGCGCGCGACATCCTCGGTCGCTTCGGTCAGATGGGCCTCGGCATCGGCCAGCAAATCAGAGGCCTCGCGCGCCGCCTCGACCGCCTCGGCCAGCCGCGCGTCATGGCCCTCGCCGGCGCGCGCCAACTGTTCTTCCTCCCAGCGCAGGCGCTCGATGGTCTCATCAGCGTCCGCTGCCAGACCGGCCTCGCGCTGGGCGTCGAGGCGCAGCTGTTCGATGCGCATCATCAGGGTCTGCACGGCCTCGCGGGCGCGGGCCTCCTGATCGGCCAGGGTGTCGCGCTGGACCTGCAGCCGCTGCAGGATCGCGCCCGCGATCGCCTCTTCCTCGCGCAGGGGGGGCAGGGCGTCCTCGCGCCCTTCACGGGCGGCGCGGGCCTCGCGGGCGGCGCGTTCGGCACCGGCGGCGAGGGTCATCGCCTCGGTCAGCGCGGCCTGCACCTGGGCACGGGCCTGCGAGGCCTCGCGCCAGCGTTTATAGAGGATCATCCCCTCGGACCGGCGCAATTCGGCGCCGATCTCGCGATAGCGCGCGGCCTGCCGGGCCTGCCGGGCCAGCACGGTGATCTGTTGCGCCAGTTGCTCGACCGTGTCGCCCACGCGTTCGAGGTTGGTCTCGGTCGCGCTGAGACGCAGCTCGGCTTCGTGCCGGCGCTGATAGAGGCCCGAGATGCCGGCGGCCTCTTCCAGAATCCGCCGCCGTGCCTTGGGCTTGGCGTTGATCAGCTCCGAAATCTGCCCCTGCCGCACCAGCGCCGGCGAATGCGCCCCGGTCGAGGCATCGGCAAAGAGCATCTGCACATCGCGCGCCCGCACATCCTTGCCGTTGACCTTATAGGCCGAGCCGGCGTCGCGGGTGATCCGGCGCGTGACCTCCAGCGCGTCGGCATCGTTGAAGCCGGCGGGGGCGAGGCGTTCCGAGTTGTCGAGACCCAGCGTCACCTCGGCAAAGGCGCGGGCGGCGCGCGACTTGGTGCCGGCAAAGACCACGTCCTCCATCCCCGACCCGCGCATCGCGGTCGGGCGGTTTTCGCCCATCACCCAGCGCAGGGCCTCCAGCAGGTTCGACTTGCCACAGCCGTTCGGCCCGACAACGCCGGTCAGCCCCTCGCGGATCACCAACTCGGTGGGATCGACGAAGCTCTTGAATCCGTTCAGGCGCAGGCGGGTGAAACGCAAGGGGGATCTCCGGGGGAATCGGGCGGGAAGTGTCCCGTGGGTCTGGGGATGAGTCAAGGAAGGCGCGCCGGATGTGGCGGAATCGCGCGCGTTATCCACAAGATATTGGGTATTCTGCGGGCATTGCCGGTTCCCCATTGACCACTGCCCGCCCGCGCGCCAGCCTGCGCGAAAAAGGTGCCCGCATGCCCGTGACCACCCGCCCCGAATCCCCCGCGCATCCGCAGGCGACCGCGCTTTTGCGGGCCAGCCATGCCTATCTGCAAAGCCTCTACGCGGCCGAGGACAACCATTTCCTGTCGATCGACGAGTTGCTGGCTTCCGGTATCCTGTTCTTTGTCGCCGAGAGTGACGGGCGCATCGTCGGCACTGCCGCGCTGGCGCTGAAGGACGGGTATGCCGAGGTGAAGTCGATGTTCGTCGACCCGGCGGCACGCGGGCAGGGGGTGGGTCGGGCGCTGCTCGACCGGCTGGAGGCCGAGGGCCGCGCCCGGGCCTTGCCGATGCTGCGGCTGGAAACCGGGCCGCTGAACCATGAGGCGGTGGCAATGTATGCCCGCCACGGCTATGCGCCCTGCGGGCGGTTCGGGGACTATCCCGACAGCGCCGCCTCGCTGTTCATGGAAAAACCGTTGGACGCGCCCTGCCGGATGTCCCCGGACGAGGACATGACCGCGGTCCACGCGCTGCTGGTCGATGCCTTTGCCTATATGGACGGGGTGATTGATCCGCCGTCCTCGCTGGGGCAGATGACGCCGGCCGATCTGGCGGAGAACGCGCGCGAGGCCGAGTTGTGGGTGATTGGCACGCCGCCCCGTGCCTGCATGATCCTGACGCCAAAGGGCGCCACGCTCTATCTGGGCAAGCTGGCGGTGGACCGGGGTGCGCGCGGGCGCGGCCTGTCGCGGCAGTTGATCGAGCATGCGACGGACCGGGCGCGCGCGCTGGGCCTGCCCTCGGTCACGCTGCAGACGCGGGTCGAGCTGGTGGCGAACCAGAAAACGTTTGAAACGATGGGGTTTGTCGAGACCGGGCGCACCGCGCATCCGGGGTATGACCGCCCGACCTCGATCACCTATGTGCGGCCGGTGACCTGACTGCGACACATTGGCACCTTCACATTCTCGTTTTGGAATGTTTAATGCATTCAGCAAATTGAATGTGTAGGAGCCTGACATGACCCCTAGCCGCCCGTCCGATACCTATTCGCCGATGTATTTCCTCGCCTCGCTGGGGGCTGGTGGTCTGTCGGTGACCTTTTTCATGTGGCTGATGTTCGGGGTGGCGCACCCCGGCCGCACCGTGCCGATCTTCGAAGACATCATGGCCGCGTTCCAGACCGGTTCGTCGCTGACCCAGGCGATGATCATCGGTGCCTGGATTGGCATCGCCGTCTTTGTGGTTCTGAACCTCAAGTCGCTGATCTGGAACCTGGGTCGCTACAACGCGTGGAGGCGCACCGAGGCCTATGCCAAGTTCGTCAAGACCAACGCGCAAAGCCAGTTGATGGCGCTGCCGCTGGCGCTGGCGATGTCGGTGAACGGGATGTTCGTCGCCGGCCTCGTGTTCGTGCCGGGGCTGTGGTCGGTCGTCGAATACCTGTTCCCGCTGGCCGTTGTCGCGTTCCTGGCAATCGGCGTGCTGGCGTTCCGCCTCTATGGTCACTTCATCGCGCGCATCAAGGTCGAGGGTGGCTTTAACCACGCTGCCAACAACAGCTTTGGCCAGATCCTGCCCGCGTTTGCCTTTGCGATGATCGGTGTCGGCCTGTCGGCCCCGGCGGCGATGAGCGTCAACACCACGGTTGTCGGCTTCTCGGTCGTCCTGTCGACCTTCTTCTTCATCACCGCGGTTCTGGTGGCCGGTGTGGCGCTGATCCTCGGCATCCGGTCGATGTTGGACCACGGCACCAACGCCGAGACCGCCCCGACGCTGATGATCCTGATCCCGCTGATGACGATCCTGGGCATCACCCTGCTGCGTCAGAATCACGGCGTCGGCGTGCAGTTCGACGCGCATACCTCGGATGCAGACACCTTTATGATGCTGACCAAACTGGTCGCGGTGCAGGTGCTGTTCGGGATGTTCGGCTGGATGATCATGGCGCGCCACAACTACGCCAAGCGGTTCATCTGGGGCCGTGAGACCTCGGTGATGAGCTATGCGCTGGTCTGCCCGGGTGTCGGTTTTGCCGTGCTGATGCAGTTCTTCATCCACAAGGGCCTGGTTGCGGTGCATCTGGTGGACAAGTTCAGCGCCGGTTACTGGGCCCTGATCGCCATCACGCTGGTCTCGCAGTTCGCCATGATCGCGCTGGTCTTCGTGCTGAACCGCCGCCACTTTGGAGCACCGCGTGCCGCCGCCGCGGTTCCGGCCGAGTAACACGCGCAACGCATCGGGTTGAGTGCGGAAGCGATCCCTTTGGGGGTCGCTTCTTTTATTTGCATATCCTGATATGTTTCTTGCCCGAAACAAACATCCGTGCCTAATCTTGATCCGGGCGGCCCATTGCGCCCCGCGCGTTTGGGAGAGCGCGCGATCCATAAGGGAGGATCCCATGTCTGTTTCGCTTTTCCGGTCCCTCAAGGGGGCGGCTCTTGCCGCATCGCTGGCCGTCGCCCCGCTGGCGGCGCTGGCCGAGACCCATCACATTGCGGTGCAGGTCAACGACAACGACCCGCAGCGGATGAATCTGGCGCTGAACAACGTCAACAACCTGATCGCCGCCTATCAGGAAATGGGTGACGAGGTCGAGGTGCAGATCGTCGCCTATGGCCCGGGCCTGCACATGCTGCGCGCTGATACCTCGCCGGTGGCGCAGCGCGTTGCGACGATGGCGCTGGAGCACCCGAACGTCACCTTCCAGGCCTGCAACAACACCATCAATGCGATGCAGCGCCAGTCCGGCGCCGAGGTCACGCTGCTGCCCGAGGCGCATATCGTCCCGGCCGGCGTGGTGCATCTGGTGCAGCTGCAGGAGCAGGGCTGGTCCTATATCCGGCCCTGATCGACCGATGCCGGGGCTGCCTCAGGGATTGCAGGCAGCCTCGGACAAGGTCAGCACCGTTTGCGACTGTGGCACGACGCGGCCGTCACCGATGGCGACCTGAACCGCCGGGCGGAAGGTGTCCGGCATGAAGCCGAGTGGCATCATCAGGGTCGGAACCTCGCCCAGCTCCAGCCGGCAACCATTATAGCGCATCACCTCGACGATCAGCGCATCGGCGCTGTCTGCGCGTTGCAAGGAACAGAAGTTCGGGTTCAGGGTCACGCCGCCTGGCACTGCGGCATCGCCGGTCGCAAAGCCGCGGGAGACCGCGTCTGCGAGGATCTCGGAATATTCCTCTGGGGTGGTGCCCATCCCGTCCATGAACATGTCCACCTGTTCGGCGTTCAGCGTGCAGCCGTAGGACCGCAGCATCCCCAGCACCGACTGCGCCTTTTGCGGGTCGACCTCGGCGCTGGCGGACATGGGGGGCAAGGCGATGATGGCGGCAAGGGCGGCCACATGAAAATGTCGCATCTCGAAAACTCCAGGAAAAATGGCAGTGCAGTGCGGATATTGGCGCATCAAAAGGGGCTTTCGTCAATTGTCCGGGCGCGCTAGGTCTGGGGTCAAACCAACCAGCGAGGCCCCATGTTCAAAGCCCTTGTCGTGGAAAAGGACGAGGCCGGCGCGACCCATGCGTCGGTGCAGACCCTCGAAGACGACCGCCTGCCGGCGGGCGATGTGACGGTCGCGGTCGAGTATTCGACGCTCAACTACAAGGACGGGCTGTGCCTGACCTCGGGCGGCGGGCTGGTGCGCAACTATCCACATGTGCCCGGCATCGACTTTGCCGGCACGGTCGAGGCCTCGGACGATCCGCGCTATCGCCCGGGCGACACGGTGATCCTGACCGGCTGGCGCGTCGGCGAGGTGCATTGGGGCGGCTATGCCACCCGCGCGCGGGTCAAGGCCGACTGGCTGGTGCCGCTGCCCGAGGGGCTGACCACACGGCAGGCGATGGCGGTGGGCACTGCCGGGTTCACGGCGATGCTGGCGGTGATGGCGCTGGAAGATCACGGGCTGGCCCCCGGTGCGGGTGAGGTGCTGGTGACCGGTGCGGCGGGTGGTGTCGGCTCGGTCGCGGTCGCGGTGCTGGCGCATCTGGGATACCCGGTCGCGGCGGTGACCGGCCGGCCGCAACTGGAACCCTATCTGCGCGGGCTGGGCGCCAGCCGGATCATCCCGCGCGCGGATCTGGCCGAACCCGTCAAGCGCCCGCTGGAGACCGAGACCTGGGCGGGCTGCGTCGATTCGGTCGGTGGATCGATGCTGGCGCGGGTGCTGGGGCAGATGAAATACGGCGGCTCGGTCGCGGCGGTGGGGCTGGCAGGCGGCGCGCAACTGCCGACGACGGTGATCCCGTTCCTGCTGCGCGGCGTGAACCTGCTGGGGATCGATTCCGTGATGCGCCCCTATGCGGACCGGGTGCGGGCCTGGTCGCGCCTCGCCCGCGACCTGCCGATGGCGACGCTGGAGGCGATGGTGCAGCCGGCGACCCTGAACGATCTGCCGGCGCTGGGTGCGGCGATCCTGAAGGGGCAGGTGCAGGGGCGCGTCGTGGTCGACGTCACCGCCTGACCGGTGTGATGCCCGGCGGATCACACCGCCGCCGGGCATTGCGGTGTCGGGGTTACGGGGCAGTCGGCACCGGGGCTGCGCCGTTCACCATGCGGTGCATGTCCATGCCCAGCACGAGGTCATAGCCCTGCAGGTTGAAGCTGCCCGAGCCGGTGAGGAACATCGGATTGGTATCGCCCGAGGCCCAGGCGCGGCCGTAAACCTCGACCGTGATCGGTTCCGGGTTGGAGCCGACCGTCAGGCTGCCACTGAAGGTGCAGTTCGAGGCCAGGCGGAACCGCCCGCTTGCCGGCTGGAAATATTGCGTCGGCGTGCCATCGTTGAATTCCACCGAATAGCAGTTTCCCGAAATATTGCCCCGGCGATTGATCGACAGGTCACAGGCCGAGGTCGCGCCGAACGGATTGACCGACAGCATTCGCCAGTCGCCACGCAGGGCGTTGCGCTGGCAATTCGTGACCGCGCCGGCAATTCCGGGGGTCACGAGAAGGGCGCCGAGAGCGATGGCTTTGAGCATGGAATTCATGGATTCACGTTCCTTGTTTCACAGACGGTCGCCGACTACAGACCTGGCAACCGTAAAAGAGGGATGGATGTCCTGCAGACCGGTCGCGCGGTCACTGCAGCGAAACAGCTCCGTCAGTTCAGCGTCGGAACCGGGGGCATTCCCGCAACCATCCGTTGCATATTGACCCTGAGGAACAGGGGCATGCCGGCGCGTTCATAGCTGCCTGAGGCCATTGCGAACATCGGTTGGGTGTCGCCCGACGCCCAGGTGCGCCCCTCCAGGATGAGGGTCAGCACCTGCCCTTCCGCCCCCATCTGCAACGCGCCGGTCAAGGCGCAACTGGCGTCCAAGGTCAGCGAACCGTCAGCGGATACGGCTGTCGGCCGGGGTGGCGGGTTGTCCAGATCGACGATGACATAGCAATTGCCCGAAACCGCGCCCCCGCGCGTGACGGCCAAGTCGCAGGACAGGGTATGTCCGGTTTCCGTCAGGGCCGTAACCCGCCAGTCGCCCCGCATCGCGACTTGTCGGCAGTCGGTGGCGGCGGCGGATATTCCGGGCGCAGCCAACGCTGCGGCCAGAACGCCAAGCTTACAAAAAGAACGCATTTCTCCTCCGGGTTACACACCGGGAAAGGATACACGTCCAAGCAGGCGTGTCCACCACGGGCTGCCGATTTTTCAGCAATTAAAAGGGCTTGTGTTTTGCATGTGCAGCACCGGGAACGGCGAAAACAGCCGGCGCGCTTTCCCCGGGTTCGATGGGCTGCCGGGTGTCCGGTCGCCTGTCACGGCGCGATTGCCAGGGGGCGGCCCGGCGTTCCGCCCCCTGCGCAGGCCGTGTTTCCGCGCCGGGGCACCGGCTGGCTTGCGAATCTATTCCGTATCGGTCGGGATCAACCCCACCTCGCGGAAATACCGTTCGGCGCCGGGGTGCAGCGGAACCGGCAGCCCGTCGATGGCGTGGGCCAGCGACAGCGCGCACCCGGCTGCGTGGATCTCGCACAGATAGGGCAGGTTCTCGAACATCGTCCGGGTAAACAGATAGACGTCCTCGGCCGACACATCGGCGTTGACCGCCAGAAAGTTCGGCTGGGCGATGGTCTGGATCGACTCGGTCTGTCCGGCATAGGTGTCGGCAGGGATCGTTATCGTCTGCACCAGCCCCGTCCCACCATCGAGGCGCGTGAACTGTTCGTCGGTGACCCGCAGCAAGGCCAGGCGGTCACCCATCGCGCTCATCACCTGCGCGACCGAGGCCACACCGACGCCCGAATTGATGTTGGTGCCGGCGACCTCACCGGCCTGCAGGGCGCGGTCGGTCTCCTGGAAGCTCAGGAACACGGGCGACCAGCTTTCATAGTCGAGCCCGTAGTTCCCGAACAAAAAGCGGTTGGTGTATTCGGTTCCCGAGCCCAGCTGACCCATCGAAAAGCCGCGCCCGGTCAGGTTGGCCAGATCGTCGATGGTTCCGCTGGTCGCCAGTTCCGAGAGGATCAGAAAATGTTCGGCGTCGGGCCAGAGCATCGTCACCGCGCGCAGGTTTTCCTGCGGGCCGACGGTGTCGAACGGGGCCACCCCGTCATGGGCCCAGCGGCCGACCATCGTCTGCAGGATGGCGAATTGTGCCTCGTCCTCGCGCAGCAGGCGCACGTTGTCGACCGAGCCGGCGGATGGGACGCCCTCGATGTCGATGCCGTGCGACCCTTCGAGGTTGATCTTGGCGACCAGCGCCAGGGCGACGCCAACAGGATAATAGGTGCCGCCCTCGGATCCGGTGGCGACACGGTAATGCCGTGTCCCGCCAGATTGCGCCGATACCGGGCCGGCCAGTGCCAGTCCCAAGGCAATGACTGACAGGCCGCGCATCCAAGCCCCGTTCGCCATGCAACTCTCCTTTTGCTTCCCTAGGCAAGAGCATGGCGGAAACGGGGGTATTTTCAAGCCGCAACCCGACGTGGGACCCGCGGCCAATCAGGTCGCAGGCCCGGTGCGCCCCGGTGCTCAACCGGCTTTCAACACGCCACGCGCAATCTGGTCACGCTCGATCGACTCGAACAGCGCCTTGAAGTTGCCCTCGCCAAAGCCGTCGTCACCCTTGCGCTGGATGAATTCGAAGAAGATCGGCCCGATTACGGTCTTGGAAAAGATCTGCAGCAGGATCCGCGTCTCGCCACCATCGACCACGCCTTCGCCGTCGATCAGGATGCCGTGTTTCATCATCCGGTCCAGTGGCTCGTCATGGCCTTTCACGCGATCATGCGACATCTCGTAATAGGCGCGGGGCGGCGCGGGCATAAAACGGATGCCGCGCGCGGCGATGGCGTCGGTTGCGGCATAGATGTCGTCGCAGCCCACGGCGATGTGCTGGATGCCCTCGCCCCTGTAGCGTTTGAGGTATTCGACGATCTGCCCGGTCTCGCCGCGATCCTCGTTGATCGGGATGCGGATGCGCCCGTCGGGCGAGGTCAGCGCGCGGCTGAAGAGGCCGGTATACTTGCCCTGGATGTCAAAGAAGCGGATTTCGCGGAAGTTGAACACCTCGCCGTAGAACCTGAACCAGGTGTCCATGTTCCCCTTGCGCACATTGTGCGTCAGATGGTCGAGATAGTGAAAGCCCACGCCCCGGGGATGCGCCGGCGCCAGCCAGTCGAATTCGGCGTTATAGGGCGAGGCGTCGCGATAGCTGTCGATGAAATAGATCAGGCTGCCGCCGATCCCCAAGATGGCCGGCACGTCCAGCACCTTGCCCGGCCCGGTGTATTCGGTGGCCCCTTTGGACAGCGCGTGCCGCAGAGCATGCTGCGCATCGACCACCCGCCACCCCATCGAGGCGGCGCAGGGGCCGTGCTCGGCCACGAAGGTCTGGGCGTGGCTGTCGGGCTCCGTGGTGATCAGATAGGTGACATCGCCCTGCTGCCAGACCTCGACGGCCTTGGTCTTGTGGGTGGCGACGTGGGAATAGCCCATCTTGGCAAAGAGATCACGCAGCGCCTGCGGGTCGGGATGGGCGAATTCGACGAACTCGAACCCGTCGGTGCCTGCGGGGTTCTGATCCGAGATCGTGGCGCGCGGGGCGTCGTGGGGGAAGGGGCCCATGATCGTGTCCTTTTTTGATGTCTGCGGGAGTCATCATACCGCCACCCCCTTGCGGGAAGTGCGCGAAATGGGGCATGGGGTGCGCGTAGGGTGCGTGAATCACGCACCTTACGGGACATTGATGCAAGGGAATCGCATGCTGGACGAGGCCGATCAGAAGATCCTCGCGTTGATCCAGAAAAACGCCATGCTGACCGCGCAGGAGCTGGGCGAGCGGATCGCCCTGTCGCCCAGCCAGGCCGCCCGACGGCGCGCGCGGCTCGAGGCCGAGGGCTATGTCACCGCCTATGCGGCGCGGCTGGATGCGGCAAAGCTGGGACTGACGGTGCAGGCCTTCGTGCAGGTGCAGATGGCGACCCACGCCCCCGAGCGCGCGCGCACCTTTCACAGCCTGATCGACACCCTGCCCGAGGTGGTCAACGCCTGGACCCTGACCGGCGAGGCCGACTATCTGCTGCAGGTCTGGTGCGCCGATCTGCCGGCGCTGAACGTGCTGATCCACGAGCGCCTCTTGCCGCATCCCGCCGTGGCGCGGGTGCAGAGCCAGATCGTGATGAATCAGCTCAAGCGATTTGGGGGGCTGCCGCTCTGATCGGGCTTACCCCAGGGATATTTGCGGCACAAAGACGAAGGTCAGGTCAGAGCGAGCGTCAGCGGCGGCAGGGCGATGCCGTCAAAGCGCGCGGTCCAGGTCTGGCCGGGCAGCGCGGGCAGGGCGCGCGTCACGGTGCCGGTGCTGACGATGGCGTCCGCGGGCATGGGTGCGCCGAGCCCGGCGAGATGGCGCAGCACCGCCAGCGGGCCTGATCCCAGCAGATTGGCAGCGGTGCCCCGGTCTGCCAGGTCGTCGCCCAGAAGCAGCGTGGCCGTGAAGTTGTGCAGGGGGCCCAGCCAGTCGGGCCTGGTCGGCTGCCACTCGCCCAGAACCAGCGCCGCGTGCATCGCGCCGGCGGCGACCGTGTCGGGGGCCTTGGCGCGCCAGCCGGGAAACGGCGATTGCACGATCTCGAAAGCAGGTGCAACGGCCTCGACGCAGGCCAGAAGCGCGGCGTCCTCCATCCCGGGCTGCGGCGTCGCGCGCAGCCGGAAGGCCACTTCGGGCTCGATCTTGGCCTCGGGGAAGGCGGCGACGGCCAGCGGGCTTTGCCCCAGCGTGGTGTCAAAGACCGGCCCGTGGATCGGCGCGTCGATGCCGTATTCGGGCCAGATCGTGGTGTTGGTGAACCCGGCCTTGAGCCCGATCACATGCGCGCCGCGGGCCTTGCGCCGGGCGGTCAGCTCGGCCTGGGCGGCATAGGCGCGAGGCAGATCAAAATCCGGGTCGGAGTCGGTGATCGGGGCCATCGGCAGGCGATGGTCGAGGGCGTGCAGGATGGCGTCAGCGATGGTGATCATCATTCAACCTTGCTGCATCCGCAGGGCCATGTCGAGCATCCGGCAGGAAAAGCCCCATTCGTTGTCATACCAGCCGAAGACGCGCAGCAGCCCGCCGCCGGTGACGCGGGTCTCGGGCAGGGCCATGACGATGCTCTCGGGGCGCGCGCGCAGGTCCGAACTGACCAGAGGCTTGGTGGTCCAGCCGATCACCCCGCCCGCGCCCTGCAAGAGCGCGTTGACCTCGATCGCGGCAACCGGGCGCGCCGGCACCACGCATAGATCCACCGCCGAGACGCTGGCAGTCGGCACCCGCACCGCCGCGCATTCGATGCGGCCGGCCTGTTCGGGCAGCACCCGGTCCAGCAGCCGCCCGGCCGAGGTGGTCGTCGGCACCATCGACAGCGCCGCCGCGCGGTTGCGCGCGGGGTCGCTGCTGCGCGGGGCGTCCACGGTGGGCTGGCTGCCGGTATAGCAATGGATCGTCGTCATCCAGCCGGCGGTGATGCCGAAGGCGTCGTCCAGCACCCGCACCAGGGGCGCCAGCGCGTTCGTCGTGCAGGAGGCATTCGAGACGATCGCCAGATCCGGCGTCAGCACCGCGTCATTGGCGCCCAACACCACGGTCGCATCCGCCGCGTCCGAAGGCCCCGAAATCAGCACTCGCCGCGCGCCGGCCTGCAGGCCCCGCTCGGCCACTGTCCGGTCGTCGGCCTTGCCGGTGCATTCCAGCACCAGGTCGATGCCGGTCAGGTCCAGCGCCGACAAGTCGGACTGCCGGCTCAGCGGCAGGCGGCGGCCCTGGACGACCAGCACATCGCCCTCCAACGACACGCCATCGAGCGGCCCAAAGATGCTGTCGTATTCCAGCAGATAGGCGCAGGTCTCGGGCGCGGCGATGTCGTTGATGCCGACAATCTCGATCCCCGGCCAGCCACCCTTGAGCCAGGCGCGCAGCACCGTGCGCCCGATCCGCCCGAATCCGTTGATGAACACCCGCATCGCGCGCCCCCTGCTTTGCGCCTAGGGCTACGCCTCAGGCGATCAAAGCTCAACCTCGATCGCAAGGCCCTGCGCGCGTGCCAGTTCGACCACCTTCGCAGCCACAGCGATGTCCTGCAGGCCCACGCCGGTGCCATCGAAAAGCGTGATCTCATCCTCCGATCGCCGCCCGGGGGCCGCGCCGGTGATCACGGCGCCAAGGGGGGTGATGTCGCCTGCGGCGATCAACCCCGCGCCGATCGCGTGCTGCGCCTCGCCGATGCTGATCGACTGCGCGACCTCGTCGGTGAACACCCGCGCGCGCGCCAAAAGCGCCGGCTCCACCTCCTGCTTGCCGATGGTGTCGGTGCCCATGCAGGCCAGATGCGTGCCGGGGGCGACATGGGCCGAGGCCAGCGAGAACGCGGGCGACGATGTGATCGTCACGATCACATCGGCCTCGACCATCCGCTCCAGCGTCACCGCCTCGAAGGGCAGACCCAGTTCGGCCGCGACCTCACCCAGTTTCGGCAGCATGTCGGGGTGATAGTTCCACGCGATGACCCTGTCGAAATCGCGCACTCGGGCAGCTGCGCGCAGCTGGAACACCGCCTGATGGCCGGCGCCGACCATGCCCAGCACCCGGGCTTCGCGCCGCGCCAGCCGGTCGATGGAAATCGCGCTTGCCGCCGCCGTGCGCAGCGCGGTCAGCAGATTGCCGCCGACCGCCGCCCGCAAGACGCCCGTATCGGGGTCGAACAGAAAGACCGTCGACTGATGGTTGATCATCCCCCGCGCCGCGTTCCCCGGGAAATAGCCGCCGGCCTTCACCCCCAGCGCCGCGCCCGCCCGGTCCAGACCCGACTTGAAGCCATACTGCCGCCCCTCGCCCAGGGCCTCGCGCACCACCGGAAAGTTATAGGCCGCACCCTCCGCCATCGCCGCGAACACCGCTTCGACCGCGCCAAAGGCCTCCTCGGGCGTCATCAGCCCGGCAATCATCCGCTCGGGAACCACGAACATCGGCGGCCCTTTCATCTTGCTAAAAAATACGCTCAGGGGGGTCCGGGGGGCAGAATGCCCCCCGGCGCTCTCAATAAGCCTTGCCGCGCGCCGAGACGGGCCAGACGGCCTCGACCACGCCGCCCCGCACGCCGACATACCAGTCATGGACGTTGCAGGTCGGGTCGCAATGGCCCGGCACCAGCCGCAGCTTGTCGCCGACCTTCAGCACGCCGCCCTTGTCCTCGACCACGCCGTGCTCGTCCGAGCATTTGATGTATTTCACATCGTCGCGGCCAAAGACCACCGGCAGGCCGCTGTCCACCGACTGCGCCTTCAGCCCGGCGTCGACGATCGCCTTGTCGGCCTTGGCGTGGCTCATCACCGAGGTCAGGATGAACAGCGCGTTCTCCCATTCGCCGCGGTCGATGCGGGTGCCGGCCTCGTTCAGGATGCGGCCATAATCGGCGTCCATGAAGGCATAGGAGCCGCACTGCAGCTCGTTATACACGCCCGAGGTCGATTCGAAGTAATAGGACCCCGTGCCGCCGCCGCCGACGATGTCGCAGTCGATCCCCTCGGCCTTCAGCGCGTCCACCGCGTCCCGCACCATGCCCACGGCGATATCCAGCTTGGCCTTGCGGTCGGCGTAAAGGTCCATGTGCTGCATCGCGCCCTGATAGGCCTGGATGCCGGCGAATTTCAGGCCCGGGGCGGCCGCGATCGCCTTGGCCAGCGCCACGACCTCGGGCGTCGTCGTCACCCCGCAGCGCCCGGCACCGCAGTCGATCTCCACCAGGCATTCGATCTGCGTGCCGTGCTTCACCGCCGCCGCCGACAGGTCGGCCACGTTCGCCAGGTCGTCCACGCAGACGATGGTGCGCGCGCCCAGGTTCGGCATCCGCGCCAGTCGGTCGATCTTGGCCGGGTCGCGCACCTGGTTCGAGACCAGCACATCCTTGACCCCGGCGCGGGCAAAGACCTCGGCCTCAGAGACCTTCTGGCAGCAGACCCCGCAGGCGCCGCCCAGCTTTTCCTGCAGCCAGTAGACATCGACCGACTTGTGCATCTTGCCGTGCACCCGGTGACGCATGCCATGCGCCGCCGCATAGTCGCCCATCTTCTTCACATTGCGCTCCAGCGCGTCCAGATCCAGCACCAGACAGGGCGTCTGGATCTCGGCCTCGGCCATGCCGGGCAGGGCGGGAATGTCGTAACCGACTTCCAGACCCTCGAAAGTGGTGGGTGCGTTCATGCTCGTGTCTCCCAGTCCGAATTGGTGTGCGCCGCGCGTAGGGTGGGACTTCAGCCCACCATCCACGGCAGCCTGTCGAGATCGACGTTGCCGCCGGTGATGATGACGCCGACGCGCTTGCCGGCAAAGGCCTGTTTGTTCTTCAGGATCGTCGCCAAAGGCACGGCGCTGCTGGGTTCCATGACCACGCGCAGGTGCTTCCAGGTCAGCTTCATCGCGTCGATGATTTCCTGTTCGCTGGCGGTATAGATCTCGCTCACGTGGTTCGACACGAAATGCCAGGTCAGATCCTTGAGCGGCACCAGCAGGCCGTCGGCGATGGTCTTGGGCGCGTCATCGGCAATGATGTGGCCCGCCTTGAAGCTGCGATAGGCGTCGTCGGCCTGCTCGGGCTCGGCGGCGATCACCTGGCATTCGGGGGCCAGCGTCGACAGCGTCAGGCAGGTGCCCGAGATCATCCCGCCGCCGCCGATCGGCGCGACCACCGCGTCCAGCCCGTCGGCCTGCTCCATGAACTCGCGCGAGCAGGTTCCCTGACCGGCGATCACCCGCGGGTCGTTATAGGGATGCACGAAATCGCCGCCCGTGGCCGCCTGCACCTTGGCAAAGGTCTCCTCGCGCGAGCTGGTCGAGGGCTCGCATTCGGTGATCACCCCGCCATAGCGGCGCACGGTGTCCTTCTTGGCCTGCGGCGCGGTGCGCGGCATGACGACGTTGCAGGGGATACCCCGCAGCATCGCCGCATAGCTCAGGCAGGACGCATGGTTGCCCGAGGAATGCGTCGCGACGCCCTTTGCTGCCTGCGCGTCATCCAGCCCGAACACCGCGTTCGCGGCACCGCGCACCTTGAACGCGCCGGGTTCCTGGAAGTTCTCGCATTTGAAGAACAGTTCGGCCCCGGTCAGCTCGTTCAGGTAATCCGAGGTCCGCACCGGCGTGCGGCGGATATAGGGTTTGATCCGCTCATGCGCGGCCAGCATGTCGTCAAAGGTGGGGATATACATCGGCAACCCTCGTCATGCGGCGTCTTGTTGGGCGGCGGCGGTGGCGCCGCGGAAATAGTCCTGCGCGGCGGCGACGCCTGCACCCAGCTTGATCGGCCAGCCCAAATCGGCCATCGCCATCTCGGCCGTGGCCAGACCCGCCAGCACCATCACGTCCGACAGCATCCCCAGATGGCCAAAGCGCCAGAGCTTGCCGGCAACCTCGCCCAGTCCGACGCCAAAGGCCGTGTTGTATTTCTGCGCGGCCAGCGTGACGACCGCGGTGCCGTCGAACCCTTCGGGCGCCAGAATGGCAGTGACGGTGTCGGAATACAGGTCCGGCGAGGCCGCGCAGGGCTTCAACCCCCAGGCGGCGACGGCGCGGCGCACGCCCTCGGCCAGACGGTGGTGGCGGGCATAGACATTGTCCAGCCCCTCGTCTTCCAGCATCTCGATGGCCTTCGACAGACCGGCGATCAGGCCGACCGGCGGGGTATAGGGATAGCCGCCCGCGGCATAGCCCTTTTGCTGGTCGCGCAGGTCGAAATAGGTGCGCGGCAGTGTCGCCGTGGCCATCGCCGCCAGCGCCTTGTCCGACACACCCAGGATCGCCAGACCCGGCGGCAGCATGAAGCCCTTCTGGCTGCCGGTCACGGCGATATCGACGCCCCAGCGGCTGAACTCGAACGGTATCGACGCGATCGAGCTGACCCCGTCGACCATCAACAGCGCCGGATGCCCGGCGGCATCCATCGCCCGGCGCAGGCCGGCGATGTCCGACTTCACGCCGGTGGCGGTTTCGTTATGCGTGGCCAGAACCGCCTTGATCGCGTGGCCGGTGTCGGCGCGCAGCGCGGCTTCGATGCGCTCCAGCGGCATGCCCTGACCCCAGGGGGTTTCCAGCACCTGGGTCTTCAGCCCGTGGCGGTTGCACATGTCGATCCAGCGATGGCTGAACATGCCGAACCGCGCCGCCAGAACCGTGTCGCCCGCGCTCAGCGTATTGGTGATCGCGGTCTCCCAGCCGCCGGTGCCGGTGGCGGGCAGCAGGAACACCTCGCCCGCGTCCATCTTCAGCACGCGCTTCACACCGGCGATGGCGGGGCGGAACATCCGGGCAAAGGCCGGCGAGCGGTGGTCGATTGTGGCGATGTCGCAGGCCTTGCGGATCGCGTCGGGGATGTTCGTCGGGCCGGGAATGAAGACCGGGTTCTGGGCGTGCATGGCGGCGCTCCTCCTGTGATTGGGGCACCCTAGGGGGCGGGTGGCGCACCGGCAATTTTTTTGAAAACTTTTTTCGCAAATTGAAAAATGCTGCTTCCTGACGGGATTTCAGCATGTTACGATTTTTCACATGGTAAAACATGATTTCAGATTGGGTGAAAAATGACCGAAGCCCCGCGCCGCGGACGCCCCAAGGCGTTCCATGACAAGACCGAGCAGAACACCGTCCGCGCACTGGATCGGGCGATGGCTCTGCTGCAGGCCCTGGCCGAGAGTGACGGGCTGACCCTGACCGAACTGGCGCAGGCGCAGGGCGAATCGCCGGCCACGGTGTATCGGGTGCTGACCACGCTGGCACAGCGGCAGATGGTCGAGCTGGACCCGCGCGGGCAGGTCTGGCACGTCGGGCCGGGGACGTTCCGCGCGGGCGCGGCGTTCCTGCGGCGCACCAATGTCGTCGAGCGGGCCCGTGCGCCGATGCAGGAGCTGATGCGCACCACGGGCGAGACCGCGAACCTGGGGATCGAACAGGCGGGCGAGGTGTTGTTCCTGACCCAGGTCGAAACCCACCAGCCGATCCGCGCCTTCTTTCCGCCGGGCACTCGCAGCCCGATGCATGCCTCGGGGATCGGCAAGGCGTTGCTGGCCTGGATGCCCGAGGCGCGCCGCCGCACGCTGGTGCCCGCCGGGCCGCTCGACGGGTTTACCCCGGCGACGATCACCGATCCGGCGGCGCTGGAGCGGGATCTGGAACAGGTGTGCCACCGGGGCTTTGCCATCGACGACGAAGAACGCACGCAGGGCATGCGTTGCGTCGCCGCGCCGGTGTTCAATGCGCTGGGCGAGCCGGTCGCGGGGGTTTCGGTCTCGGGTCCGGTGTTCCGGTTGCACAGCGCGGATGTGGTGCGGGTCGGGGGGCTGGTGGTGGCGGCGGCGGCCGAGGTGACGGTGGCGATTGGCGGGCAGGCCCCATCGGGAATAAGGTAAGTAAAAAAATCAGGATTGACTCATCCGACTAAATTAGTCAGAAAAAGGGGGCGAACGAACAGGAGCCCGCCATGTCCCTGCAGTCCCAGTCGGTTTTCACTGCCGGCCAACCCGTCCCGGCGCAGTTGCCGGTGCATTCCGCCCGCGAATTGACCGCAGGCGGCACCCAGGCCCGGATCGAGCTGGACGGCAAGGTTTATGACCTGCGGATCACCCGCGCGGGCAAACTGATCCTGACCAAGTGATCAGTCCGCGCGCGCCAGGAACCGCTGCCCGGAGCGCGCCACAACGACCGCCAGCACGATCCGCACCATGTGGTGCAGCGAGACAAAGACCGCGCTGACGTGCAGCGACAGGGCGACCAGCGACATCTCGCTGACGCCACCCGGCGCAAAGGCCAGGATCACCGCCGACATGGGTTCGTCAACCCGGGCGGCCAGCACCAGGGCGATCACGAAGGCGATCAGCAGGATCGTGCCCACGTTGATCGCGGACAGGACCAGCGCCTTGCCCATATGCCGGGTGTTGAAGCCCAGAAGCCGGCAGCCCAGCGACGTGCCCATCACCCATTGCGTGACCAGCACCGCCCAGCCCGGCGGCATCGCCTGCAACCAGCCCATGCCATGCGCGATGCCGCTGAACAGCAGGGGCCCCGACAGCACCGCCGCCGGAAACCGCAGCCGGCTGGCCACGAACCAGCCGCCCAGCCCGATCGCCAGCATCGCCGCCACGTTTTCCGGGCTCAGCGGGACATGCGCGCCGCCCAGGCTGACGCCCGCGGCGCTGCCCACCGCATGCCCCTCGAAGATCGAAAACCCGACGGGGATCAGCACAATGCACAGGATCAGCCGCAGGAACTGCAGCATGATCAGCATCGGCAGATCGGCCCCCGCGCGCTCGCCCATGTCGAGCGATTCGATGAACCCACCGGGCATCGCCGCGTAATACGCGGTAACCGGTGACAACCGGCCAAGACGGCGAAACAGCTGATAGCCCAGCGCATGGGCCAGCGGGACGAACAGCAGCAGCGCGAGCACCGTCTGCCACCAGTGCACCGCCTGGTCAAAGAAATCCGCGGTGACATTGCCGCCGATGGCCACCCCGATCACCGGCACGAGGCCAAAGCGCCATTTCTGCGGTATCGCCAGCGGCTGCCCGCCGATGGTCAGACCCAGCGCCGAGGCGACGACGACGCTGACCATCCCGCCCAGAAGCATCGGCAGCGGCAGGCCCAGCGCGCGTGCCGCCAGTCCACCGGCCCCGCCGAGGGTGAGTGTCACCACCACGACAAGCGGGGAAAGGCCGGCGAGGAAGCCGCGCAATGGGGGCCGCGCCGGGATCACATCTGACCGCCGGCGATTTCGAGGGTCTGGCCGTTGATGCTGCCCGAATGCGGACCGATCAACCATTCCGCGGCGGCGGCAACCTCGTCGGCGGTGATCAGCCGTTTGTGGCGGTTGGTCAGCACCATCATCTGCCGCGCCTTGTCGGCGTCGATACCGGCCCGGGCGGCGATGGATTCGGTGTTGCGGGTGACGATGTCGGTGTCGACATAGCCGGGGCAAAGGGCGTTGAAGGTCAGGTTCATGCCCATGTATTCCTCGCTGAGGCCGCGCATCAGCCCGATCATCCCGTGCTTGGACGCGGTATAGGCCGGCGCACCCTTGAGGCCCTTGAGCCCGGCGATCGAGGCCACGAAAATCGTGCGGCCCCAGCCCTCGGCCAGCATCCCGCCCAGGCATTCGCGCGCCGTCAGATAGGCCCCGTCGAGGTTGATCGCCATCATCTGCCGCCAGAAGGCCATGTCCATCTTGGCCATCGACTTGCCTTCGGCGATGCCGGCATTGGCGACGCAGACGGTGATCGGCCCGCGCGCGGCAATCGCCTGCGCGCAGCCCTGCACCACGCTGGCCTCGTCGGCCACGTCCATCACCAGCGGGTGCAGCCCGGGTGTGCCTTCGGCCGCCTGCGCCAGCACGTCGCCGCGCCGGCCGGTGATGGTGACCTGCGCGCCATGTGCAACCAGCATCTGCGCGATGGCCAGGCCGATGCCGGTGCCGCCGCCGGTGACCAGCGCGTGGCGCCCCTGAAGATCGTTTGCCATTGACTGTCCTCCCTTGTTCGCGCCCGAGCCTAGACCCCTGTGCCGGCCTTGCCTAGCACGGCGGATTGGCCGTGACGTGCGGTTTCACCAGCGCGCCTTGTCCGCCGGATAAGTGCCCAAGATTTTCAGCGAAGAGGTGAAATAGTCCAGTTCTTCCAGCGCCAGCTTGACGTTGGGATCCTCGGGGTGGCCCTCGATATCGGCATAGAACTGCGTCGCGGTGAACGAGCCGCCGACCATATAGCTTTCCAGCTTGGTCATGTTCACGCCATTCGTGGCGAAGCCGCCCATCGCCTTGTAGAGCGCCGCGGGAATGTTGCGCACCTGAAAGACGAAGGTGGTGATCATGCCATGTTCGCCGCGGCGGGACATGTCGGCCTTTGGCGCCATGACCAGAAAGCGGGTTGTGTTGTGCTGGGTGTCTTCGATGTCCTTGGCCAGAACGTCGAGGCCATAGATCTGCGCCGCCAGTTCGGACGCCATCACCCCCTGGCCGGGCCATCGGTGCTTGGCCAGCTCGGCGGCGGCGCCGGCACTGTCAGCGGCGGCCTCGGCGGTGATGCCGTGACGTTTGAGGAAACTGCGGGCCTGCGGGATCAGCACCAGATGGGCGCGCACATGCCGGATATCCTCAAGCCGCGCCCCCGGCAGACCCATCAGCGCGATGCGCACGCGAACGAAAGCCTCGTCAACGATGCGCAACCCGCTTTCGGGCAGCAGGCGGTGAATATCGGCCACCCGCCCATAGGTCGAGTTCTCGACCGGCAGCATCGCCAGGTCGGCGCGACCGTCCAGAACGGCGTCGATCACCTCGTCGAAGGTGTTGCAGGGGAGGGCCTCGTGATCGGGGCGCGAGGCGACGCAAGCTTCATGCGAATAGGCCCCGGGTTCCCCCTGGAAGGCGATACGTGCGGTCATTCCTGTCCCCCGTGGCGAAAAACTGCGCTATCAAGTCACTTGGTCGCGGTAACTATCGCTTGAATTCGTCAAGGGGAAGCGGGTAGAAGAGCGCGAATTCTGCTTCAGGCACGGGACGCGACATGTTCGATACCATGGTTATCACCAAAGCGGTGGCGGGGCTCTGCGCTACGTTTCTGCTCTTCCTTGTTGGCAAGTGGGCGGGCGAGGCCATCTACATGCCGGGTCACTCAGCCGAACACGCGGCGGTCTATCCGATCATCGAGGAAGGCGACAGCCATGCCGCCGCGGCTGAGGAACCTGCCGAGCAGATCGACGTGATGGCGCTTTACGAAACCGCCGATGCCGAAGCCGGCGCCGGCCTGTGGCGCAACTGCCAGTCCTGCCACAAGACCGACGGCTCGAACGGCACCGGCCCGCACCTGGACGGCGTCGTCGGCCGTGCGATCGACAGCGTCGACGGCTTCAACTATTCGGGCGCGCTGCTGGCGATGGGCGATACCTGGACCGTCGAGGCGCTGTTCCACTTCCTGGGCAACCCGCGCGAAGCCGCGCCGGGCACCCGGATGAGCTTCCGTGGTCTGTCGAACCCGCAGGACCGCGTGAACATGATCGCTTATCTGGCGACCTTCTCGCACTAAGCCGCGAGCCCCGCCGACCTTGCAAAGGCCGCCGCCCCGTGCGCGCGGCCTTTTTCCTTGGCTGCGCGCGGGTTTTCCCCCGCCTCACGCAATCGCCACTTGAACCGGGCGGGTGGCTGGATTTAGCTGTCCGTGACCATCTGACCCCCAGAAGTCAGGCCGAAACAGGAGTGAGCAATGAAGCGTCCCGCCACAGCCCGCGTGTTGACCCGCGATGCGAAACCCGGGTTGCGTGGATTGTTCGGGGGGGCGGTTCTGGCGGCGGCGGCGCTGGGCGTGGTGCATCAGGCCCGTGGCCAGGAGGTCGCGCAACTGGTGCAGACCTATGGCTATTCCTATTACGGCGACCTCAGCTATGCGCCGGATTTCCCGCATTACAGCTATGTGAATCCGGATGCCCCGCAAGGCGGTGAAATCTCGGAATGGGCGCCGGGCACCTTCGATTCGATGAACCCCTATACCCGCCGCGGCCGCGCCGGGCGTTATTCCTGGGCGCTTTACGAGAGCCTCTTGCAGGACAGCGGACCGTTCGGCGATGCCGCGCCGGCCGATGTCTATGGCGAATACTACTGCCTGCTGTGCGAAAGCCTCGAATACCCGGAAACCAAGGACTGGGTGATCTTTCACCTGCGGCCCGAGGCGCGGTTTTCCGATGGCACGCCGGTGACCGCTGACGACGTGGTCTTTACCCACAACCTGTTCCTGGAGCAGGGTCTGCCCAGCTATGCCGAGGCCGTGCGCCAGCGGGTGATCAACGCCGAAGTCATCGACGACCATACCGTGCGCTTCGATTTCGCGCCGGGCATCTCGCGCCGGTCGCTGATCGACCAGGTGGGTTCGACCCCCGTGTTCTCGCATCGCTGGTTCGAGGAAACCGGCGCGCGGCTGGACGAATCGCGGCTGGAAACCTCGCCCGGGTCTGGCCCCTATGTGCTGGACAGCTACGAGATCAACCGCCGTATCACCTATCGCCGCAACTCCGATTACTGGGGCAACGCGCTGGGGCTGAACCGCGGGCGCAACAATTTCGACGTGGTCCGGGTCGAGTATTTCGCGGATGACGCGGCGGCCTTCGAGGCGTTCAAGACCGGCGTCTATACCTATCGCCCTGAGGGGAATTCGCGCCAATGGGCGGTGGGGTATGATTTCCCGGCGGTGCAGAACGGCTGGATCCTGCGCGAGGAAATCCCCGACGGCAACCCGCCCACGCCGACCGGCTTCGTGTTCAATCTGGCGCACCCGCAGTTCCAGGACCGCAATGTGCGCGAGGCGATCAGCCTGGCCTATAATTTCGAATGGACGAACCAGCAGCTGCAATACGGGCTGATGAGCCAGCGGTATTCCTATTCGCAGGGCTCGCCGCTGGAGGCGCAGGGCGTGCCCGAGGGGGCCGAACTGGCGCTGCTGCAGTCGCTGGGCGATCTGGTCCCGCCCGAGATGCTGAGCGAACCGGCGGTGACCGCGCACACCTCCTCCGCCGACCAGTTGCAGGATCGCCGCAACATGCGCCGCGCCAACCGCCTGCTGGAAGAGGCAGGCTGGGTCGTGGGCGATGACGGCGTGCGCCGCAATGCCGCCGGCGAACCCTTTGTGATCGAATTCCCCTATCCTTCGTCGGGCTCGGCCACACTGGAATCGATCATCGAGACCTTTGCCCAGAACCTGCGTGCCCTGGGGATCGAGATCCGCGCCCAGCGTATCGACCCCGCGCAATACACCGAGCGCGAGCGCGACCGCGATTATGACATGGTGTTCGACCAGTATGTCGCCTTCCTCGACACCGGCACCGGCCTGCAT
This sequence comes from Rhodobacter sp., assembly GCA_020637595.1. Taxonomy (GTDB): domain Bacteria; phylum Pseudomonadota; class Alphaproteobacteria; order Rhodobacterales; family Rhodobacteraceae; genus Pararhodobacter. Next base: position 114,509 of record JACKKE010000011.1, read on the forward strand.
CAACGCTTCGGCTCCGAGGCTGCAGCCTATTCGCTGTTCAACCCGGCGGGGCTGGCCAGCCCGCTGGTCGACCGGCTGATCGACATCTCGCTGATGGCCGAAAGCCCCGAGGACCGCGACACGGCGCTGCGCGCCCTCGACCGGACGCTGCGCTATGAGCGGATCATGGTGCCGCTGTGGTTCAACGCCAACCAGTGGGTCGCTTATTGGGACGTGCTGCGTCACCCGGCCGAATTCCCGCGGTTCTCGTCGGGGGGGATGGACTGGTGGTGGTATGACAGCGCCCGCGCCGCGGACCTGCGCGCAGCCGGCGCGCTGAACTGACACGGTCAGCGGAATGGGCGCCTATATCCTTCGACGGCTGTTGCTGGTTATCCCGACGCTGATCGGCGTGATGATCATCAACTTCACGCTGGTGCAATTCGTGCCCGGCGGCCCGATCGAACAGGTCATCGCCAACATGCAGGGCGAGGGCAACGTCACCCGTGGCTTTACCGGCGCGGGCGAGGATGCGGCGCGCGGCGGGGGTGGTGGCGAGGAACGCTATATCGGTGCGCGCGGCCTGCCGCCCGAGTTCATCGCCCAGCTGGAACGCGAGTTCGGTTTCGACAAGCCGCCGCTGCAACGCTTTCTCGACATGATGTGGAACTATGCCCGCTTCGATTTCGGCGACAGCTATTTCCGCTCGATCTCGGTCATCGACCTGGTGATCGAAAAGATGCCGGTGTCGATCTCGCTGGGGCTCTGGTCGACGCTGATCGCCTATATCGTGTCGATCCCCCTGGGCATCCGCAAGGCGGTCAAGGACGGCACCCCCTTCGATACCTGGACCTCGGGCACGATCATCGTCGGCTATGCGATCCCCGGGTTCCTGTTCGCGATCCTGCTTCTGGTGCTGTTTGCCGGCGGTTCCTATTGGCAGATCTTCCCGGCGCGCGGTCTGACCTCCGAGGCCGAGGTGTGGAACACGCTGTCGCCGGTCGGCAAGGTGCTAGACTATTTCCACCACATCGCCCTGCCGACCCTGGCGCTGACGGTGTCCAGCTTTGCCACGCTGACCTTGCTGACCAAGAACAGCTTTCTCGATGAGCTGCGCAAGCAGTATGTGATGACCGCCCGCGCCAAGGGGCTGGTCGAGCGCAAGGTGCTCTACGGCCATGTCTTCCGCAACGCGATGCTGATCGTCATCGCCGGCTTTCCTGCGGTGTTCATCGGCGCGTTCTTTGGCGGATCGCTGATCATCGAGACGGTGTTCTCGCTCGACGGTCTGGGCCGGCTCTTTTTCGAGGCGGCGGTGGCGCGCGACTATCCGGTGATCTTCGGCACGCTCTTCATCTTCACGCTGCTGGGGCTGATCGTCGGCATCGTCTCGGACCTGATGTATGTCTGGATCGACCCGCGCATCGACTTCGAGACGCGGGAGACCTGACGATGGCCCTCTCGCCCCTGAACCAGCGCCGCTGGCGCAACTTCAAGGCCAACCGCCGCGCCTTCTGGTCGCTGATCGTGTTCGGCTTGCTCTATGTCGTGTCGCTGTTTGCGGAATTCATCGCCAATGACGTGCCGATCGTCGTGAACTATCGCGGCGAATATCACTTTCCGATCTTCCGCTTTTACCCGGAAACCGCCTATGGCGGCGAGTTCCGAACCCAGGCTGATTACCGCGCCCCTGAGGTGCAGTGCCTGATCGAAACCGGTGGTGCGGAACTGTGCCTCGACGACCCGGACGAGGCCCTGTCCGAGGCCGCGGCGGATGGAAGGGTCGAGGGCACCCCCGTCGTTGCCGGCTGGGCGATCTGGCCGCCGATCCCCTATTCCTATGACACGATCAACAACCTCGGTGGCCCGGCCCCCTCGGCCCCCGACAGCCGCCATTGGCTCGGCACCGACGACACCGCGCGCGATGTGCTGGCGCGGGTGATCTATGGCTTCCGGCTGTCGGTCACCTTTGCCTTTGCGGTGGTCGCCATCAGTTCGGTCATCGGCATCACGGCGGGGGCGGTGCAGGGCTTTTTCGGTGGCTTGGTCGATCTGGTCGCGCAACGGCTGATCGAACTCTGGGGCTCGGTCCCGTCGCTCTATGTCATCATCATCGTCGCCGCGATCATCCCGATGAATTTCTGGCTGCTGGTCTTCCTGATGGTGCTGTTCTCCTGGACCGCGCTGGTCGGCGTGGTGCGCGCCGAATTCCTGCGCGCGCGCAATTTCGAATACGTCCGCGCCGCCCGCGCGCTGGGCGTGTCGAACGCTCGCATCATGTTCCGCCATGTCCTGCCCAATGCGATGGTCGCCTCGGTCACACTGCTGCCCTTCATCGTCACCGGCGCGATCGGCGCGCTGGCCACGCTCGACTTCCTCGGCTTCGGCCTGCCATCCTCGGCCCCCTCGCTGGGCGAACTGACGCTGCAGGCGAAAAAGCACCTGCAGGCGGTGTGGCTGGGCTTTTCGGCCTTCTTCACCTTCGCCATCATGCTCAGCCTCCTGGTGTTCATCTTCGAGGGTGTGCGCGACGCCTTCGATCCGCGAAAGACCTTCCGATGAGCCTGCTTTCGGTCACCGATCTGACCGTCACCTTCCGGCAGGACGGCAAGGCGTCGCAAGCGGTGCGCGGCGTGTCCTTCGAACTGCGCGCGGGCGAGACCGTCGCGCTGGTGGGCGAATCGGGGTCGGGCAAATCGGTCACCGCGCTGTCGACCGTGGGCCTTTTGCCGGATTCGGCCGAGGTCGCGGGTTCGGTCACCTTTGAAGGCGCGGAAATGGTCGGCGCCTCCGAGGCCGAGCTGCGCCGGGTGCGCGGCAACGACATCAGCTTCATCTTCCAGGAGCCGATGACGTCGCTGAACCCCCTGCACACCGTCGAGCGCCAGATCACCGAGGCGCTGACCCTGCACCAGGGCCTGACCGGCGAACCGGCGCGCGCCCGGGCGCTGGACCTGATGCGCAAGGTCGGCATTCGCGACGCCGAGACCCGGCTCGGCGCCTATCCGCACCAGCTGTCGGGCGGACAGCGGCAGCGGGTGATGATCGCGATGGCGCTGGCGAACGGGCCGAAATTGCTGGTGGCCGATGAGCCGACGACCGCGCTCGACGTGACGATTCAGGCGCAGATCCTCGAACTGCTGGCCGAGTTGAAGCAGGCCGAGCGCATGTCGATGCTGTTCATCACGCATGACCTGAACATCGTCCGCCGGGTGGCCGACCGGGTCTGCGTGATGCAGCACGGCGAGATCGTCGAACAGGGGCCGACCGAGCAGGTCTTTGCCAGCCCGCAGCACCCCTATACGCGCAAGCTTCTGGGCGCCGAGCCGACCGGCGCGCCGCGACCGGTGGCGGCCGATGCGCCGCAGGTTCTGCAGACCGAGGGGCTGCGCGTCTGGTTTCCGATCCAGCGCGGATTCCTGCGGCGCACGGTCGGCCACGTCAAGGCGGTGAACGACGCCTCGCTGACCCTGCGCGCCGGTGAAACCCTGGGCATCGTGGGCGAATCCGGGTCCGGCAAGACGACGCTGGCGCTGGCCATTGCCCGGTTGATCCGGTCGCAGGGGCGGGTGGTCTTTCTGGGCAACAACATCAGCTATCAGGAATCGGCCGAGGAGGCCGAGGACCGCGCCCGGGATGCCGACCTGCGCCGTGGCTATCGGCGCAAGGGGCACCTCTCGTTCACCATCGACGGCATCCTGATGCCCGTCTCGACGATCTGGCGCGTGTTGCGGATGCCGTTCAGCCGTTCCGCCGCCGAGCGGCGCGCGCAGCTGCGCAGCCTGCGCCGCAACATGCAGATCGTCTTCCAGGATCCGTTCGGCAGCCTCAGCCCGCGCATGACGGTGGAGGAAATCATCGCCGAGGGGCTGGGTGTGCACGGTGTGCCGACCGGCGGGGCGCCGCGCGATGCGGTGGCGGCGATCATGGACGAGGTGGGCCTCGACCCCGCCACCATGCACCGTTATCCGCATGAATTCTCGGGCGGGCAGCGCCAGCGGATCGCCATTGCCCGGGCAATGATCCTGCAGCCCCGGCTGGTTGTGCTGGACGAACCTACCTCGGCGCTGGACATGACGGTGCAGGTGCAGATTGTCGAACTCTTGCGCAAACTGCAGGAGCGCCACGGGCTGGCCTATCTGTTCATCAGCCACGACCTGCGCGTCGTGCGGGCGATGTCGCACCAGATCATGGTCCTGCGCCAGGGCGACGTGTTGGAGCAAGGCCCGGCCGAGGCCATCTTTGCCAATCCGCAGCATGACTACACGCGCGCCCTGCTGGCCGCGGCGTTCGATCTGAAAACCGTTGGTCGGGGCGTGGAGGGCGGATGAAGATCCTGTTCGTGCACCAGAACTTTCCCGGCCAGTTCCTGCATCTTGCACCGGCGCTGGTTGAAAGGGGGCACGATGTCACCGCGCTGACCGATGAATCGAACACCCGCAAGACCGCGATCACCACCTTTCGCTATCGCAAGCCCGATCCGCGGCCCGATCCCACCGTCGCCCGGTTGGGCACCACCTTTACCGAGATGACCAACCGCGGCCATCGCGCCGCCCGCGCCGCGATCGTGTTGCGCGACAAGCATGGCTATGTGCCTGACGTGATCTTTGGCCACGGTGGCTGGGGCGAGACGCTGTTCCTGCGCGAGGTCTGGCCCTCGGCCCGGCTCATTGTCTATGCCGAGCTTTATTATGCGCCGCGGGGCCTCGATGTGGGGTTCGATCCGGAATTCGGGCGTGCCGATGATGAAAAGGCCTTTTCGGTGGTGTCGCGCCAGGGGCACCAGGCACTGATGATGGCCCAGGCTGACGCCGCGCTGTCGCCGACCGAATTCCAGGCCGATACCTTTCCCGCCTGTTTTCGCGACAAGATCACGATCATCCATGACGGGGTCGATACCCGCCGCGTCGCGCCGGATCCGCAGGCGCGGGTGACCCTGCCGTCGGGCGCGCAATTTCAGGCGGGCGACGAGGTGCTGACCTTCATCAACCGCAATCTGGAACCCTATCGGGGCTATCATTCCTTCATGCGCGCGCTGCCGGCGGTGATGCGCGCCCGGCCCGAGGCGCAGGTGGTGATCATCGGCGGCGACGACGTCAGCTATGGCGCGCGACCGGGTGACGGCCGGAGCTGGAAAGAGATCTTTCTCGACGAGGTGCGCGACCGGATCGACCTGGACCGCGTGCATTTCACCGGCAAGGTGCCCTATGCCACCTTTGTCGGCTTGATGCAGGCGACCCGCGTGCACTGCTATCTGACGGTGCCTTTCGTTCTGTCCTGGTCGATGCTGGAGGCGATGAGCGCCGGGGCGCTGGTCGTCGGTTCGCGCACCGAGCCGGTCGAAGAGCTGATCACCGACGGCGAAAACGGCCGGCTGGTCGATTTCCTCGACCCCGTTCAGATCGCGGAAACGCTGATTGACTCGCTTGCCCGGCCGCGTGATTTCGATGCCCTGCGCCTGGCCGCCCGGGCGCATATCGTTGAGAACTACGACCTGCGCACGATCTGCCTGCCGCGCCTCATCGCCTTTGTCGAGGGTCGGCTGTGACCTGATCCGGGGCCAAAGGCAGGCGGCTGGCCGGGGTTTCGGGGCTGGAACCCTTTCCAGACGCCCGTGCGGGCCAGGGCACGACCCCTTGTCGGCTGACCTCTGGTGGTGTGGACGGGCGGGGGTCATCGCACCACCAGATCGGCATGCAGCGCCCCGGCTGCGTTGATCGTGTTCAGGATGTCGATCATGTCGCGCGGCCCGACACCCAGCGCGTTCAGCCCGGCGACGACCTCGGCCAGGGTCGTTCCGCCGCGAACCTCAGCCAGGCTGACCTCAGGCTGGCCGGTGATCGAGGCGTCGGTGCGCGGCAGGACGACGGTCTGACCGGGGCTGAACGGGTTGGGCTGCACCGCCAGGGGGGTTTCCTCGACGCGCAGGGTCAACCCGCCTTGGGCGACCGCGACCCGGCTGATGCGCACCTCCTCGCCCATGACGATGGTGCCCGATCGCTGGTCGATCACCACGCGCGCGCGCGTTCCGGGCGCCACCGTCAGGTTCTCGATCCGGCCCAGGGCATGCGCGGCGCTGGGGGCGCGTGTGGCGGCAATGTCCAGGACCACGGTGCCGGCATCCTGCATCACCGCGACCGGCCGGCCGAAATAGCTGTTAATCGTCTGTTCGATGCGCAGGGCGGTGGTGAAATCGGCCTGTCGCAGGGCCAGCCGGATCTGATCGAGCGAGGCGAGGGCGAAATCGACCTCGCGTTCGACGCGGGCACCACCGGGGATCGAGCCCGAGGTCGGCACCCCCTCGACCACTTCGGTGGCGTCGCCGCGCGCCGCGACCCCGCCGGCGATCACCGCCCCTTGCGCCACCGCATAGATCTGACCATCGGCGCCGTTGAGCGGGGTCATCACCAGCGTGCCGCCGAACAGGCTGTTGGCGTCACCAATTGCGGAAACCGTCACGTCGATACGCGATCCGGTGCGGGAAAACGGTGGCAGGGTCGCGGTAACCAACACTGCCGCGACGTTGCGGGGGCGGAATTGCTCGCCGGTGATGTTCACGCCCAGCCGTTCGAGGATGTTCGACATGATGTCCTCGGTGAAGGGGGCGTTGCGAATGCCGTCGCCGGTGCCGTCGAGCCCCACCACCAGCCCGTATCCGATCAGGTCGTTGCCGCGCACGCCGTCAAATTCGACCAGATCCTTCAGCCGGATCTGCGCGACCGCCGCGCTGCCCAGGACGCATGCCAGCAGCAGGACGACGAGGGCAAGGGTCCGCGCCATCAGAGATACTCCGTCAGCGACAGCCGCGCGGTGCGCGCGGTGATCGCATAGATGGTCTCGAGCCGGGTTTGTGCCAGGTCGAGCTGGGTTGCGGCCTCGTAGGGGTCTGCGCCGATCAGCGACTGGCGGGCGAGGTCGAGCGCGTCGCGTTCGGCCGACAGCCGGGTCAGGCCGGTATCCAGACGCTCCTGTCCCTCGCCCAGCGTGGCCTGCAGCGCGGTCATCCCGGTGGTCGCAGCCGACAGCCGTTCGCTGCTGCCCTGCGCCAGGGCAATCCGCTGGTCGTCGGACAGGGAGAGAGCGGGATCGGACAGCATCGCCGCCCCGGCAAGCCCGGCGAGAACGGCGCGCAGGGCGGGATCGGCGGCGGTGGGCAGGGTGGGTGCGCGGGTGCCATCGGCCAGAACGGCGCCGGGCGCGGCATCGCCGCCCTGGTAGAAATCGGTGTCAAAAAGCCCGCCGGGATCGAGGAACGCCCCCTGGACCGCTGCGAGAACCTGGTCGGCGGTTTCCAGGCCCGCGACCAGCGGGCTCAGGGTCTGGATCATCGTGTCGGCCGAAACAAGGGGGGCGTGATCGCTGGCGGTGCCCGAGAACCCCGCAGCGCCGGCGACGTTCAGCGACAGGGCCGAGACCGCATCGGTCAGCGCGGAAAAGGCGGCCTTGCCGGTGCTCGTCATCATCGGGCCGCTGAGGGCGCTGGTGGCCGCGCCGAGCAGGCGCCCGGCGGCGGTCTGCCGCAGCCCGTCCAGCTGACCCAGGGTGGTCTGTGCGGAATCGGCCATCGTTGCGGCCATGCGCGTTGCCTGCTCATAGGCGTCGTTGCGCGCGAGGCGGGCGGTGATCGCAGCGAGTGGCGCGGTATTGCCCTGCAGGTGGCGCGCGGGATCGGTGACGGTGCCCGTCGACAGGTTTTGCCCGAGCCGGGCGATCTCGGTGCGCAGCTGGACGCCGTGCCTTTGCAGCTGAAACGGGAGCGCGAGGCTGCCCAGCGAAACCCAGGTCATGTCAGATCTCCAGCAAACGTTGCAGCATCGCGTCAGCGGTCTGGATGACGCGGGCGTTGGCGGCATAGGATTGTTCGATGGTCAGGAGGCGCTGCATTTCGGCATCGGTGTCGACACCCTGCGCCAGCATCTGGTCGTTGAGCTCGGCGTAGCGGGCGGATTCGGTCAGGGCGCTGTCCTGTGCGGCCTGGGCGTGCGTGGACAGGCGGGCCGAAAGATCGCCGAGCGAGGCAGAGAGGCTTTGCGCGGGCATCCCGGGGCCGGGAGAAACCGTTCGATCGAGCGCCCCGAGCAGGGCCGCGAGGCCGCTCGCATTGCCGACCGCGCCGGGACTGGCCGCGCCCAACCCGTCACGCAACCGCCATAACGCACCGCCCTGATCGGGCAGGACCGCGGGGTTGACGCCGAGGCGGGCGGTGAGGCCGGCCGCGGGGCTGCCCGAAAGCGCGGCGCCGGCGTCGGTGAAAAGACCCGCCACGCCGGGGCCGAGCGTTGCGTCGGCCTGCGGATCCTGGAACCGGGCGATCAGGTCGGCGGCCAGCGTGTCGAGCTCGGCCTGGATCCCGGGTGCAATTGTGTCGCGCAGGGTGACGCTGGCGGCGAGGGTTCCGCCGGCCAGAGGGCCGGAGGCGTCGGCGGTCACCGCGAGGCCGCCGACGGTCAGACCCGACAGGCCCGCGCCGGGTGTCATCGACGCGTCCATCGCCGGCGCCGGGGTAAAGCCGATTTCTTGCGGGTCGAGGTCGAGGAGGAGCTGGCCACCGGCCGAGAACAGGGTGATCCGGCCATCGGCGCGTGCGTATTCGCGCATCGGCACGATGGCGGCAAGGTCCGAGATCAGCGCCTGACGCTGATCCTCGAGACCCAGCGTTTCCTGTCCGGCGGCGCGCAGGCGGGTGATTTCGGCGTTGAGTGCATCGACCCGGCCGAGGCCGGTGTTCAGGGCCTCGACGTCGCGGGCGATGGCGGCGTCGGCCTCGGCCCGCAGGATCTGCACGGTGTCGCCGGCCGCGCCGATGGTGTCGGCCAGCGTGACGGCGGCACTGGCAACCTTGGCCAGGCGGCTGTCGAGGTCGGGGCGGTCGCTGGCCGAGATCAGCGCGGTCTCGAAGTTGGAAAGCGCAGCCTGGATCCCCGCGCCGGGCAGGCCGACTGCCCCCTCGATCCGGGTCCAGAAGGCGGTGTTCCGGGTGCCGGCCTGGCTGGTGGCATCGGCATCGCGCAGCATGCCGACGAGGACGGGATCGACCTCGCGGGTGATGCCAGTGATGCGCACCCCGGCGCCGGTGCCGCCGAGCGTGGCCGAGGTCAGCTCGATCCGGCGGGGGGCGTAGCCTGCGGTCATCGCGTTGGCGACGTTGGCCGAGGCGACCTGAACCGCCCGGGCCGAGGCGAACAGTCCGGAAGTCGCGTTCTGAAGGGCGCTGGAGATGCTCATGTCTGCCCCCGGCTATCAGCGTTTGATGTTGGTGGTTTCCTGCAGCATCTCGTCGACGGTCTGGATGACCTTGGCGTTCGAGGAATAGGCGCGCTGCGTCTGGATCATATTGGTCAGTTCGGCTGCAACATCGGTCGACGATTCCTCGCGTGCAAAGCCGATGATCTCGCCGGTGGGGCCGTCACCCGCATTCCACAGGAACATCGCCCCCGAATCGGGTGAGGTGCGATAGGTCTGGTTGTCGAGCGCGGTCAGGCCGTTGGCGTTGGGCACATCGACCAGCGGGATCTGGGCGATGGTGCGGATCAGGCCCGAATCGTAATAGGCCTTGACGTAGCCGTTGGGGTCGACCTGCACGCCGACCAGCGATTGCACCGGCGAGCCGTTGCGGTCGATCGAGCGTGGAATGAAGTCTTCGGCCATCTGGGTGATCCCGTCCTCGGCGCCCGGTGCGCCGATGTCCAGGGCGATGTCCTGGCCGTTGATCGACACCGTGAATTCGCCGGTTGCCGGGTCATAGGCCCCGCCGGGCGCGCCGGGATCCTGGGTGACCGACAGGATGCGGCCGCCGTTCGGAGGCGTGTCGTCGAAGGTTACGCGGTATTCGCCCAGCACATCGCCGGTGGCCGGATCGGTGACCGTGGCGACCCATTCGTTCGAGGCACCGGTTGCGGGCACCGTGGGGGTAAACCGCAGGTTCAGCGTCTCGGTGGTGCCGAGCGGGCTGTAGTATTCCATCGCGATGTCGTGCGGCGTGCCCTCGGAATCGGCGCGGGTCGAGGTGGCGGGCAGGTTGGCGCGGACCGAGATTCGCGTCGTCGGGTCCGAGGCGAACTGGTTCGAGTTGATGCGGATCGGTTCCAGCCCGCCGACGGTGTCGCGGGCGAAGGTGCCGATGGTGCCGTCCGGGTTCGCGGGCCAGCCCAGCAGGATCAGCCCGGCGGGGTTGCGCAGCATCCCTTCGGAATCCGGGCGGAACGAGCCGGTGGTGGTCAGCATCAGGGGCAAATTGGCCTCACCCGCGCCGATGGCGGCCGAGGACGTCACCGGCAGAAACCCGCGGCCGCTGACAGCGAGGTCGGTCGCGTTTGACGAAGCGGTCAGTGCACCGCGTTCGTCGACGAGGCGGATGGTCGACGACCGCACGCCTCCGGCGATGTAGGGGCCGTAATGCGAGCCCGACATCACCATCGACTGGAACGAGGCGACGACGCGCTTGTAGCCGATGGTGCCGGTGTTGGCGATGTTGTCGGAAATCGCCGACAGACGGGTTGCGTTGGCATTGAGACCGGAAATCCCGGCGTTGAACGAGGAATAGAGCGTGGACATGAGCAGCAGCCTTTCATGCAGATGCGAGGGCGATCGACCCTGACACTGCACGAAGGGCGTTAATGCGTGCCTAACGCCGTTTCAGCGATTTCTCCGGAGCAGGATCAGTTCCAGCCGGTTGTTGCGCACCGCCATCGGGTTGGGATCGGCTGGCCTGCGGTCGGCGTGGCCGGTCACGCGCGCCAGACGCGCGGGGTCGAAGCCCGCATCCTCGAGCATCCGCCGCACCCGGTCGGCGCGCGCTGTGCTGAGCGTCCAGCGTGGATCGTTGGCCTGCACGACGGTATAGGAGCGGGTATGCCCCTCGATTGCCAAGGGGTTGGAAACCATCGTGAAAACCTGGGCGAGGACGGCGGTGACGGTGTCCAGGACCGGGCCGGGCACATCGGTGTCCGACTGGAACAGCGGCGCGCCGGGCAGGTCGAAGATTTCCAGAACCAGCCCCTCGTCGGTCTGGCGCGTGATCACATGGCGCAGCGCCTCGTCGAGCACCGGGCTTTCCCCGCCGAACCCGCTCAATCGCTGCCGCAGGGTTTCGAAGGAGTCGGTTTCGACCTGCGATTCGGGGCCGGTGTCGTCGATGCTGGGGTCCGGGGTTGCGGGACCAAGCTGCTGGCGGGTTTCCAGGTCGGTGCCGCCGAACATCCCCTCGCCACCCGAGGAGATTCTGTGCACCGGGATCGACGGATTGAAGTAATCCGCCAATCCGCGTCGTTGCGATTCTGTCGTTGCGCCCAACAGCCACATCATCAGGAAGAACGCCATCATCGCGGTCACGAAGTCGGCATAGGCCACCTTCCAGGCGCCGCCGTGATGGCCGCCACCGGCAATGACCTTCTTCCGTTTGATGATGATCGGCGCGGCATCGTTTTGCCGGCTCATCCCACCACCTTTTCCATTCACCCGGGGTCAGGCTAGTCCAGAGGTGTGAACCGGGGGTTAATCGGCGTCGCCGGGCAGGTGGGTGCGGCCCTCGGGGCCCAGCAGGAACACCGTGTCGCCGTCGATGGCGGCGGCGGACAGCGCCCGGCCATAGCCCGCGCCTCCGTCCAGATTCACCCGGTTGCCGTGATGGCGGGGGGTCTGCAGGGCGGTGTGGCCGTGGACCACCAGCCAGTCAAAGGGATCGGGGTGTTTGAGGAACGGGTCGCGGATCCAGAGCAGATCGGATTCGTCCTGTTCGGTCAGGGCCACGCCGGGTTTGATCCCCGCGTGGACAAAGAGGTGCCGCCCTCGTTCGGCATACAGCGGATTGGCGGCGAGAAAGGCGCGATGCGCGGCCGGGACGGCATCCTGCGCCTGTTCGAACAGGGCTTCGGGCGCGGCGTCGGGTTCGAGCCCATACGAGGCCAGCGTTTCCATGCCGCCCATCACCGGGTCGAACCAGCTGCGTCCCGATTTGACCAGCGGGTTGTGGGTCTGGCCACGGTCGAGGAATTCGAGGAACATCCGGTCGTGGTTGCCCATGAGAACGGTCCAGTTCCGACCGCTGTCCCGGCCGGCCATCAGGGTGTCGATGACGCCGCGGCTGTCGGGGCCGCGGTCGACCAGATCGCCCAGCATCACAACCTGCGCATCCGGGCCGCCGTCGGCCTCGATCCAGGCCAGCGCCGCCTGCAGCTTGTCGTTGTGCCCGTGGATATCCCCGATGGCATAAATGGTCATGGCCGGCCCTCCGTTTCGGGCCGGACCCTAACGGCCAGGTCGGGGGGCTGCAATGGCATCAGGCCGTGACGGCGGGACGGTATGGGCCTGGGTGTTGACGTGGCCCGACCCGCGTGAGAGCGCGAGGCCCGCCTGGGCGGCCAGCAGGGATGCGCTGACGGTCGGGTCGGATTTCGACCAGCCGTCAGTCGCGCGCCTGCCACGCCGACCACGGTTGCACCCCGAACGTGCGATCGGGGGCATCGTCGAGCACATGCAGCAGTTCCAGAGAATGGCCGTCGGGATCCCTGAAATAGACCGACAGCGCCGGCATCCAGCCAATCACCACGGGTTCAGAGACCGGCTCGCCGTAAAATCCCAGCGGCTCGATCCCCGCCGCGCGCAGGTCGTCGCAGGCGGTCAGCAGGCATTCCTTTGGCGCGCGAAAGGCGAAGTGCAGCGCCATGCTCATTGGCCCCTGCACCCCCCGCCACAGCCCCAGCATCCCGGTCTGCGCCCCGCCGACCCAGAAGAAGGCGACGCCGCGTTCGGGGAATTCCGAGGCCAGTTCCAGCCCCACCTGGTCGCGGTAAAACGCGATCGAGCGCGCCAGATCTGCGACCGGCAAATGGGTCTCATAGACCCCGGTGAGTGTGTCTGCGATGCGTGTCATCGGGCAAACATGGCCCAAACCGCCGCGCGGACAAGTCTTGAAGGGAAACGAAAAGGCCCCGCGCGGGGCGGGGCCTTGGTCGTTCGCCGGACTGGGGGTCAGGCGACTTCGAAGTGCAGCGGGCGGACCGACTGGAACATGCCGGTGCCTTCCAGCGTTTCCACCACTTTCGGGTCGATCGCCTGATCGAGATACAACAGCGCAATCGCGTCCTGGCCAACACCCGAGCGGCCCAGCGTGAAGTTCGCAATGTTGACGCCGTTCTTGCCCATGGTCATGCCCAGAAGGCCGATGATCCCCGGCACGTCCTCGTTCGTGGTGTAGAGCATGTGCTCGCCGATCTCGGCGTCGATGTTGATGCCCTTGATCTGGATGAAGCGCGGCTTGCCGTCGCTGAATACCGTCCCGGCCAGCGACCGCTCGCGCTTGTCGGTGACGATGGTCAGCTTGATGTAGCCGTCAAAGGCGCCGGCCTTGTCCTGCGTGGTGGTCGAGACCTTGATGCCGCGTTCCTTCGCCACGATGGGTGCCGACACGAGGTTCACGTCGGGGTTGGCAGATTTCAGGATGCCGGCGATCACCGCGCAATCCAGCGCCTTGAGGTTCATCCCCGAGACAACGCCGTCATAGAGCACGTTGATGGCGCGGATCGGTTCCTCGGTCATCTGGCCGGCAAAGTTGCCCAGATGACCGGCCAGCTTGATCCACGGGCCCATGACGGCGGCTTCCTCGGCGGTCACCGAGGGCATGTTCAGCGCGTTCGACACGGCGCCGGTCAGCAGGTAATCGGCCATCTGCTCGGCCACCTGAAGGGCCACGTTCTCCTGCGCTTCGGTGGTCGAGGCACCGAGGTGCGGCGTGCAGACGACGTTCGGCATGTTGAAAAGCGGGCTTTCCTTGGCCGGTTCCTCGGCGAAGACGTCGAGCGCGGCACCAGCCACCTGCCCCGAGTTCAGTGCATCGACCAGCGCCGCCTCGTCGATCAGGCCGCCGCGGGCGCAGTTGATGATCCGCACGCCCTTCTTGCATTTGGCGATGTTCTCGCGGCTCAGGATGTTGCGGGTCTTGTCGGTCATCGGCACGTGCAGCGTGATGAAATCGGCCCGCGCCAGCAGGTCCTCCAGCTCGACCTTGGTCACGCCCAGCTGCTTGGCGCGCTCGTCCGACAGGAAGGGATCGTAGGCGATCACCTTCATCTTCAGCCCCACCGCGCGGTCGCAGACGATGCCGCCGATGTTGCCGGCGCCGATCACGCCCAGCGTCTTGTTGAACAGCTCGACGCCCATGAACTTCGACTTCTCCCACTTGCCAGCGTGGGTCGAGGCGTTGGCTTCCGGGATCTGGCGGGCCACGGCGAACATCATGGCGATGGCGTGCTCGGCGGTGGTGATCGAGTTGCCGAAGGGCGTGTTCATCACGATGATGCCCTTCTTCGACGCCTCGGGGATATCGACGTTGTCGACCCCGATGCCGGCCCGGCCGATGACCTTGAGGTTGCTCGCGGCGGCGATGACCTTCTCGGTCACCTTGGTGGCCGAGCGGATGGCGAGACCGTCGTACTGGCCGATGATCTCCAGAAGCTTGTCCTTGTCCTTGCCGAGGGCGGGCATGTAGTCGACCTCGACGCCGCGATCGCGGAAGATCTGCACGGCGGTTTCAGAAAGGGCGTCGGAAACGAGAACGCGGGGGGCCATGATGGGGCTCCTTCGGAAGTGGGGATGCAGGTAGGATGGGCAATATTGCCCATCCTACGGGTCATGCGTCGGGGATCAGGCGGCCTGCGCCAGCGCGGCGATCTCGGCCTCGAAGGCCCATTCGATCCAGGGCATCAGTGCCGCGACATCGGCGGTTTCCACCGTCGAGCCGCACCAGATCCGCAGACCGGCCGGAGCATCGCGATACGCGCCGATATCCAGCGCCACGCCTTCCTTTTCCAGCCGCTTGGCGACGGCCTTGGCGAAGGCGGCGCCATCGGTGATGCGGGCATCGGCGAACTTCAGGCAGACCGAGGTGGTCGAGGCATTGGCCGGGGTCTCGGCCAGGTTTTCCAGCCACGGCTTTTGCGCGACGAAATTCCAGACCACCTGGGCATTGGCATTGGCGCGGGCGATCAGCCCCGCCTGCCCGCCGACCGATTGCGCCCATTTCAGCGCAACGAGGTAATCCTCGACCGCCAGCATCGACGGCGTGTTGATCGTCTCGCCCTTGAAGATGCCTTCGATCAGCTTGCCGCCCTTGGTCATGCGGAAGATCTTCGGCAGCGGCCAGGCGGGGGTATAGCTTTCCAGACGCTCGACCGCGCGGGGCGACAGGATCAGCATCCCGTGCGCACCCTCACCGCCCAGCACCTTCTGCCACGAGAAGGTCACGACATCGAGCTTGTCCCAGGGCAGGTCCATCGCGAAGGCGGCCGAGGTGGCGTCGCAGATGGTCAGGCCGGCGCGCTCTGCCGGGATCGCATCGCCATTGGCCACGCGCACGCCCGAGGTGGTGCCGTTCCAGGTGAAGACCACGTCATTGTCGAAGTTCACTTCGGCGAAATCGACGATCTGGCCATAGGGGGCCTTGCGCACGGTGGCGTTCAGCTTCAGCTGCTTGACCACGTCGGTGACCCAGCCTTCGCCGAAGGATTCCCAGGCCAGCATGTCGACGCCACGCGCGCCGAGCAGCGACCACAGCGCCATTTCGACAGCGCCGGTGTCCGAGCCGGGAACGATGCCGATGCGGTAATCGGCGGGCACGCCCAGGATTTCGCGCGTCAGGTCGATGGCCTCGGCCAGTTTCGATTTGCCGACGGCGGCGCGATGCGACCGGCCCAGCGGGGCGTCGGCAAGCATGTCCAGCGTGAAATTGGGGAGTTTGGCGCAGGGGCCAGAGGAGAAACGCGGATTAGCCGGCCGCGTGGCCGGGGTAGCGAGAGCAGTCATGGTATCCTTCCAGATAAACGCCCCTCGTTGGGGAGGGGTGTCCCGCCGCCTCAGATAGCGGCAGTCCGGCACTGGCACAAGCGGGATTTTTGGCCTAATGCGGCGCTTGAGGTCGCAAAAGCGACGCTTCGCGCACTGTCGCGTTCACCATCGGAAACTTGCCCGGAATCCTGCCCATGTTCGCCGCGACCCTGCTGACCAATCCCGAAACCCCCGTGCTGGACCAGGCGCTGGTCGAGAGCCTGCGCAATGCCTGGGGCGGGGGTGCCGCGCGCTGGTTGAACCCTGGAATCGCTGCGGAATTCGAGCTGGCCGAGATGCCGGCGAACCGTTGGGATGTCTGGGCCGACCTGCAGGCAATGGGCGTCGATCTGTGCCTGCAGCCGGCGCAGGGGCGGCGCAAGGCGATGCTCTTGGCGGATATGGATTCGACGATGATCCAGCAGGAATGCATCGACGAGCTGGCCGCCGAGGCCGGCGTCGGTCCGCGCGTGGCTGATATCACCGCCCGGGCGATGAATGGCGAACTCGATTTCGAAGGCGCACTGCTGGAGCGCGTGGGCCTGCTGAAGGGGCTGCCCGAATCGGTCATCGACACGGTTCTGGCCGAGCGCATCAGCTTCATGCCCGGCGGGCGGGTGCTGATCGCGACGATGAAGGCCCACGGCGGGCACGCGGCGCTGGTCTCGGGCGGGTTCACGGCCTTTACCGCCAAGGTCGCCGGCGCGCTGGGCTTTGACGAGCACCGCGCGAACACCTTGCTGGCCGAGGGCGGCGCGCTGACCGGCGATGTGGGCCGGCCGATCCTGGGCAAGCAGGCCAAGGTCGACGCGCTGAACGAGATCACCGCGCGGCTGGGCATCGACCCGGCGCAGGTCATCGCGGTGGGCGACGGGGCGAACGACCTGGGCATGCTGCACCTGGCCGGCGCGGGCGTCGCGCTGCATGCCAAACCCTCGGTCGCGGCGCAATGCGAATTGCGGGTGAATCACGGCGACCTGACGGCGCTGCTTTATTTGCAGGGTTACGCTGCCGGCGATTTCGCGGCAGTCTGAGCGCGCGCCCGGCCCGGGCGTCGAAGGTGCGTATTTTGGGCAAGATGAAAGGGCGCGGTCAGCGCAGGGGGCGAGAGGCATGACGCAAGAGAGCATCATCATCGGCGGCGGTGGCGAGGGGTATGTGACCCAGCAGCAGCTCTTGCTGAAATACGGCAACCGGCACGGGCTGATCGCCGGTGCGACCGGCACCGGCAAGACGATCACCATGCAGATCATGGCCGAGGAATTCAGCCGCGCCGGCGTGCCGGTGTTCCTGACCGATATCAAGGGCGATGTCAGCGGCATGGCGGCCGCCGGCACGCCGCGCGACAGTTTCCAGCGCCGGGCCGACACGATCGGGCTGGGCACGCTGAGCTATGGGCCGATGCCGGTGACCTTCTGGGATCTGTTCGGCGAGATGGGCCATCCGGTGCGCACGACGATTTCGGAAATGGGGCCGTTGCTGCTGAGCCGCATTCTGGAGCTGACCGAGGCACAGGAGGGGGCGGTCAACGTGGCCTTCCGCATTGCCGATGACGAGGGGATGCCGATCCTCGATCTGGACGACCTGCGTTCGATGCTGCAGTTCCTGGCCGAGAACCGGGCCGAGGTTTCGGCCAAGTATGGCAACGTGACGACGGCCAGTGTCGGGGCGATCCAGCGGCGCTTGCTGGTGCTGGAAAACCAGGGCGCGGACAAGTTCTTTGGCGAGCCGGCGCTGGATATCCATGACCTGATGACCACGGTGCAGGGGCAGGGGCGGGTCAACATCCTGCACGCGCAGAAGCTGATGGAGACGCCGCGGCTTTATGCGACCTTCATGCTGTGGCTGCTCAGCGAGCTGTTCGAGGATCTGCCCGAGGTGGGCGATCTGGACAAGCCGAAGCTGGTGTTCTTCTTCGACGAGGCGCATCTGCTGTTCAACGGCGCGCCGCGCGCGCTGGTCGAGAAGGTCGAGCAGGTGGCGCGGTTGATCCGCTCGAAGGGGGTGGGGGTGTATTTCATCACCCAGAACCCCGACGACGTGCCGGAAACCATCCTGTCGCAGCTGGGCAACCGGGTGCAGCACGCACTGCGCGCCTTCACCGCGCGCGACCAGCAGGCGTTGCGCAAGGCGGCGCAGACCTATCGGCCGAACCCGCGGTTCGAGACCGAGGTGGCGATCCGCGAGGTGGGCGTGGGCGAGGCGGTGACCTCGTTCCTGGAGGCCAAGGGCGTGCCCGGCATGGTCGAGCGCACGCTGATCCGGCCGCCTTCGTCGGCGATGGGGCCCTGTGACGATGCGGTGCGCCGCGCGGCAATGGCCTCCTCGCCAGTGGGGCGCAAATACGACACGCCCTTCGACCGCGATTCGGCGCATGAGATGCTGGCGCGCCGGGCCGAGCAGGCGGCGCGCGGCGCCGAGGGCTATGAGGACCGGGGCCACGACACGCGCGACGAGGCGGGTGACCGATACAACCGCGCGCGGCGCTATCAGCCGCCGGGGCGGATCGAGACCCGCGATGAGGATGAGCCGCGCAGCCGCAGCCGCACGACGACGACGCGCAGCACCCGGACCACGCGATCGTCGCGCTCGGATACCGCGGTCGAGGCCTTTACCAAGTCGATGGCGCGCTCGATCGGCACCCGCGCCGGCAGCGCCATTGTGCGCGGTGTGCTGGGGACGTTGTTCCGGGGCCGGTGAGGACCTGAGGGACATGACCTCGATCAAGGTAGGCTTGGCGTGGAACGACGATAAAATTGCAGCAAGTCGCAGGGGCGACGGGCGGAACTGTTGCGACTGAGGAGGCCATGCGGTGAGCAGTATTTTGTCTCGGACACGAAAATCGTTGCGTCTCGGTGCCGCCGTTTCCGTCGCACTGGGGCTTTCGGGCGTGGGGGCGTCAGCTCAAGACGGTGGGCGGACGGTCGAGCCCGTTGCAGACACTCAACAGCTGCTTTTCTTCGCCGCTCCTGAACAGGCAGGAGACAGCACCTTTTTTCTGTGGGCGTCAGATGGCACCCGCCGGGGAACGCAGAGCGTGCGGGCCTCAGTCGTGCGCGATCCGCTTCATGTCACGGCGGTCGGGGGCGGGATGGTGATCTTCAGTGGCACCGCGACCCGTAACGATACGGGTGATGAACCGTGGGTTTCGGATGGCACCCGGGATGGCACCCGCCTGTTGCGCGACATCGTGCTCAACACCAGCAGCAGCCCGCGGTATTTCGCGCCGCTGGGCAACGGTCAGGTTGTGTTCAGCGCCTTTACGTTCGAGGCTGGGCGCGAACTGTGGATTACCGACCTGAGCCGGGGCGGGACACGGTTGTTGGTCGATATCGTGCCCGGAAACTCTGCGTGGAATGGGGATCCGCGCGAAATGACCGCCATCGGCAACGGGCTGGCGCTTTTTACCGCCTATACGCCGACGCATGGCCGCGAGGTCTGGGTGACCGATGGCACCGCGGAGGGCACGCAAATGCTTGCCGACCTGTTTCCGGCCAACAATGGCCAGGGCGATTCCAGCGATACCAACCCGACTGAACGGTTCTGGATTCCGACCTTCATTCCCACGGGTGACGGGCGGGCGTTCTTTCGGCATTCCGACGCCGATGGTCCGGGCTTGTGGATCACCGACGGCACCCTGGCGGGCACGCAGCGGCTGAATGCGGCGGGACTGAACGCGACCCCGGGCCTGCCGGTGCCGCTGGCAGGGGGGCGGTGGCTGTTCTCGGCCACGCAAGCGGGATTCCGGGGAACCTTTGTCACCGACGGCTCCCCGGCCGGAACGGTCGAGTTGCTGCCCGATGGCGCCCGGTTGTTCGGTAACACCAATGCGGCGGCGGCGCTGGGCGATGGGCGTGTGGTGTTCGCGGCGACGACCGCGGAGACGGGGACCGAGTTGTGGATCACCGACGGGACGTCGAACCGCACGCGCTTGCGCCGGGATATCTGGCCGGGTTCCAATGGTTCCCTTGGGGCAGCTTCGCGCTTTGCGTCTCTGGGGGATGGGCGTGTGCTGTTCACGGCAAGCGATCCGGACTCTACGGGCTGGGAATTGTTCATCACAGACGGCACACGTCGCGGAACACGCCTGCTGCGTGACATCAACCCGGTTTCGGGAAGTTTGCCTACGCGTTACATTCCGCTTGCCGATGGGCGCGTGGCGATGGTTGCCAATGACGGCACCCGGGGGGCCGAAGTCTGGATCTCGAATGGCAGACGATCGGGCACGCGGTTGCTGCGCGACATTACGCCCGGGGGTGGCGGGCCGCGTGGCCTGACGTCCGTTTTGCCCTGACGGCAGGGAAACCTGGTATTCCGGTTTTGATGGCTTAGCCCTGGGGCGTCATCGCCTTGCGCTGGCGGGTGCGCTCCAGCCCCAGCTGGCGTTCGCGCCAGATGATCAGGATACCCGCTCCGACGACGATGCTGGCGCCGGTGAGCATCGTCCCGGTGGGCACCTCGTCGAACACCCAATAGCCGATCGCCAGTGCCAGCAGGATCGAGGCATAGTCGAACGGCGCGACCAGCGAGGCGTCGGCCTCGCGATAGCTCGAGGTCAGGAAGATCTGGCCGACCCCGCCCAATAGCCCGATCAGCACCAGGAATGCGAATTCGGTGAGCGACGGCAGGACCCAGCCGTAGGGAAGGGTGAACAGCGACAGCACCGTTGCGGTGACCATGAACCAGAAAACGATGGTTGCGGTCTTTTCCGTGGCAATCAGCCGCCGGACCGTCACCTGTGCGAGCGCCGCGCAAACCGCCCCCATCAGCGCCAGCATCGCTCCCAGGGCCTGCGCATGTTCGA
>JACKKE010000012.1 GCA_020637595.1 Rhodobacter sp.
CGCCTGAAACGCCTCGAGCGCGCCGGATTCATCACCGGGTATCAGGCGCTGGTGGACAACCAGCGGCTGGGGCTGGGGCATGTCGTCTTTGTCGAGGTCAAGCTGCAGGACACCCGGGAAAGCGCCCTCAACGCCTTCAATGCGGCGGTGCGCGCGACGCCCGAGATCGAGGAATGCCACCTGATCGCCGGGGCCTTCGATTACCTGCTGAAGGTGCGCAGCGCCGATATTCAGAACTATCGGCAGATCCTGGCCGAGCGCATCTCGCGCCTGCCGCATGTCGCCTCGACCTCGACCCATGTGGCGATGGAGGCGGTCAAGGAAGGCGGGCGCTGACGCCCGCCCCTGCCCCTTTGGCGGGCATCACGCGCTGTTCGGACGCACCCGCGCAGCCGATTTGTCGGCAAAGGCCGCCAGGCGCCCGCGGCTGGCGGACTGGGTGTTGACGATGCCGGCCACCACCGATTCCGCATAGGCGGCATCCAGCCCCGACATGTTCTGCATATGGCTGATCGCCGAGCAGATGGCGAAATTCGACAGCGGCGGGTTCGAGGCGGCGGCGCGCGCCAGCTCATAGGCCTTGGCCTCGCTGTCCTCGACCAGATACTGCGCCAGTCCGACGGCGATCGCCTCGTCGCCCTGATAGACCCGGCCGGTCAGCATCATGTCGATCATCCGCGCCTTGCCAACCAGATCGGCCACCCGGATCGTCGCGCCGCCACCGGTGAACAGCCCGCGCTGCCCCTCGGGCAAGGCGAAATAGGTGCTGGCATCGGCAATCCGCACATGCGCCGAGGACGCCAGTTCCAGCCCGCCGCCGACCACCGCGCCCTTGAGCGCCGCGATCACCGGCACGCCGCCGTATTCCATCTTGTTGAAGGCCTCGTGCCAGCGCAGGCAGATATGCATGAAATCTTCCGGCCGGCGGTCTTCGGCATGGTGCTCGACCAAATCGAGGCCTGCGCAGAAATGCGGCCCCTCGGCGCGCAGCACCACCGCCCGCACCCCTGAGCGCGGCACCAGCGTGAAGATGTCGATCAGTTCATCGACAGTTGCGGCGTTCAGCGCGTTGCGCTTGTCGGCACGGTTCAGCGACAGGGTCGCAATACCGTCGGCATCGACCTCCAGCCGCGTGAAGGTGAGATCGAGATCGTCGATACTTCTGGGTCGTCTTGGCATGGTCCCCTCCGGTCTGGCGCGCAGACTAGGAGGGCGCAGCCGCCCTTGTCCAGCAGCGACGTCCCCTTGCGACGCCGCGTCGCCATGCCCGGACGGGCCGGGTGCTACCGGCCGCCGACCCCGTCGCTGAAGAACAGCGACGCCCCGGGGGCCGGGGTGCTGGCCTCGTCCGGCACCGCGGGCTGCGGCACGAACGAGCCAAGCGACACCCCCATCGAGGCCATCGCCACCGGTGCACCACAGTCTGCATCGCCGCTGCAATCCATCTGGGCGACCTCCGCCCCCGCGATCGACGCCGCCACACTTCCCGCCAGCGAGCGCGGCCCGGTGGACAGAACGATCGCCGCAGCCATGCCCATACCCATCATCGAGGCTGTGAGAATGCACCAGTCGAGGGCCACCGCCCCGGTTTCAGTCCTGGCAAAAACGCGAAACACACCGCGCGAACCCGATTTATCCAAAGCGCACATGGCATGTCTCCATCATACCCCATCGCAATGAACAAAGTATGACCGTGCAACTGCGGCACAACTTTGGCGCGTTTCGGGTAAGAGCATGGAACCACCAGACAGGGCCGACCCGCGGGCATTTTCCCGCGCGGCGCGCCGGCTTGCCTGATCTCCCCGGCGCCGCCTGCGTTACAACGGCGCTTTCCCCCCCGCTTCAACCTGCTATGACAGGGCAAACGACCCAGCCGGACCCGACCATGACGCGCTTTCGCCTGACCCTTGCCCAACTCAACCCCACCGTCGGCGCGTTGCAGGCCAATGCCGAGGCTGCGCGGACGGCCTGGGAGGCGGCAAAGCAGGCCGGTGCCGACATGCTGGCCCTGCCCGAGATGTTCGTCACCGGCTACCAGACCCAGGATCTGGTGATGAAGCCCGCCTTTGCCCGGGACGCGATGCGTGTGATCGAGGATCTGGCGCGCACCTGCGCCGCGGGGCCGGCGCTGGGCATCGGCGGGCCCTGCCTGGACGGCGGGCGGTTGTTCAACGCGTATTATGTCCTCGAAGGAGGGCAGATAAACGCGGTGGTCAAGAAGCACCACCTGCCCAACGAATCCGTCTTTGACGAGGTCCGGCTGTTTTCCAAGGCCGCCATCTCGGGGCCGTATCGGGTCGGCCCGCTGGTGATCGGCACCCCGATCTGCGAGGATGCTTGGTTCGATGACGTGGCCGAAGCGCAGGCGGAATCCGGCGCGCAGATCCTCTTGGTGCCGAACGGCTCGCCCTATTCGCGCGGCCGGCACGAGACGCGCAGTGCGACGATGGTTGCCCGGGTCATCGAGACCGGCCTGCCGCTGGTCTATCTGAACCTCGTCGGCGGGCAGGACGACCAGATCTTTGACGGCACCTCGTTCGTGCTGAACCCGGGCGGGCATCTGGCGCATCTGCTGCCGGGCTTTGCCGAGGCGCTGGTGCATGTCGACTTCACCGAGACCGACGAGGGATGGCGCGCCGTTCCTGCCCCCCTGCCCCCGCTGCCCGACGACTGGGAGCGCGACTATGCCGCGATGGTCATGGGCACGCGCGATTACCTGACGAAATCCGGGTTCAAGCGCGCGCTGCTGGGCCTGTCCGGGGGGATCGACTCGGCGCTGGTCGCGACGATCGCCGCCGATGCGCTGGGGCCCGAGAACGTGCACTGCATCATGCTGCCCTCGGAATACACCTCGTCCCATTCGCTGGAAGACGCCGAGGCCGTGGCACAGGCGCTGGGCTGCACGCTTGACACCGTGCCGATCAGCGGCCCCCGCGCCGCGGTGACCGAGGCGTTGGCGCCGCTCTTTGCCGGCCTCGCCGCCGACGTGACCGAGGAAAACATCCAGTCGCGGATGCGCGGCCTGCTGCTGATGGCGGTCTCGAACAAGACCGGCGCGATGCTGCTGACCACCGGCAACAAATCCGAGGTCGCGGTGGGCTATGCGACGATCTATGGCGACATGAACGGCGGCTACAACCCGATCAAGGATCTCTACAAGACCCGCGTGTTCGAGACCTGCCGCTGGCGCAACCTGCACCACCGGCCCTGGATGCTTGGCCCCGCCGGCACCGTCATCCCGCCCCGGGTGATCGACAAGCCCCCCTCGGCCGAGCTGCGCGAGGACCAGAAGGACGAGGACAGCCTGCCGCCCTATCCGGTGCTCGATGCGATCCTCGAGGGGCTGGTGGACCGCGAGGCCTCGGTCGCGGATCTGGTGGCTGTCGGCTTTGACCGCGCGACGGTGAAGAAGGTCGAGCACCTGCTCTGCATCTCGGAATGGAAGCGGTTCCAGTCCGCCCCCGGCGCGCGACTGACGAAACGGGCGTTCTGGCTGGACCGGCGCTATCCGATGGTCAACCGCTGGCGCGATCCGTCGTAACCCCCACTCTGTCGGCAAGTTGATGCACGCAGGCGCCGCGGCCGTGGCCTGCGGGCTTTTCATGCGGGGCCGATCCGGGTATGCTGCCCGGAAAATCCGCCCCCAAGTGTGTGTTCGGGGGCCAAGAACCACGTTCGGACCGGGGCAGCCCCGCAGTCACGCAACGGGCACGAGGGCAGTATGGACCGAGCAGGCAGCACCGCATTCCCGCGACTGGCCCCGTTTTCACGGCTGGCCGTGACCTTGGCCGCCGGATTGGCGCTGGGGGGCTGCGTCACGACCACCGATCCCGCCGCCAGCCCGGGCGTCGAGGCCGTGCAGCCCGCCGCCGCCGGCCCCAGCCAGCGGGTCATTGAACGCGATGTCGAGGCACCCGAGGTGTTCCAGGTCGAGGAATCGGGCCTGTGGGACGGTCGCCCTTCGCTGGGGGGGGTCTGGGTCGCCCATCCGACCGCCCGCGACCCCGAGCGCGTCCTGATCCGCAACGACGCCACCGGCCAGACGGTGATCGGCGCCCTGTTCCGCCGTGAGCGCGAGAACCCGGGGCCGCGGTTCCAGATTTCCTCGGAAGCAGCGAATGCGCTGGGTATCCTGCCCGGCGCGCCGACCGAGATTTCCGTCACCGCCCTGCGTCTGCAGCGCGTCGAGATGGAGATTGACCCGGAGCCCGAGGCCCCCGTGACGGCCGCCACCGAAACCCTGGCCATCGCCCCGGTGCAGACCGCCGAAGCCCCGGCAGCAGCCGCGACACCCGCCGGCGCCCCCGAAGGCCAGGTCGAAATCGCCGATACCGAGCCACAGCGCCGCAGCCTGCGCGACCTCTTCCGCCGCCGCCCCCCGGAACCCGAGGCCGAGATCGCCGCAACGACGCTGGATCCCGTCGCCCCGGTGGCCGAGACCGTCACCGCGACCGCAGCCGCTGCAGCCACGGCCACGGAAACCGCCACCGCCGCCGTCGAACCCGCCGAGCCCGTGCGCGAACGCCGCAGCCTGCGCGACCTGTTCCGCCGCCATGAGCCCGAGCCCGAGCCCGACACCACGATGATCGCCCTGCCCGATGCGCCGGCCGCCGCTCCGCTCGCGGCAGCCGCCCCGGCCCAGCCGCAGGCGCCGCGCATCGACCGGCCCTTCGTGCAGATCGGCATCTTCAGCGTCGAGCAGAACGCGGTCAACGCCCGCAACCAGATGCAAGCCGCCGGCCTCCTGGCCGAGATCCGCCGTGGGCGCGTTGGCGACAACCTGTTCTGGCGCGTGGTCGTCGGGCCGGCGCAGTCGACCTCGGAACGCGCCAGCCTGATCACCCGCGTGCGCAGCCTCGGCTTTGCCGACGCTTACGCAGTTGTGCGCTGAGCAGGGTTTGAAACCCGCCGTCGAATGACGCTAGACTGGCGCGCGAAAGCTGCCGCTGAAGGAGATACCCATGCCGCTCGGCTTCCTGCGCGTGTTGATTGCCAGCGTGCTCGCCGTCCTCACCGCCACCGCCGCACTGGCGCAGAACCCCTATGGCGGGCGGGCGCCGAATTTCTATATCCTCGACGTCGGCACCAGCCAGATCCTGGCGCAGCAGAATGCCGACATTCCGCTGCCACCCGCCTCGATGTCGAAGCTGATGACGCTGGCGATGCTGTTCGACGCGCTGGCCGACGGGCGGGTGACGCTGCAAAGCACCTGGAACATCTCGCAGCATGCGCATGACATGGGCGGGTCCAGCATGTTTCTGGAAACCCGGGACCGGCCGACGACCGAGGACATGATCCGCGGCATCGCCATCGTGTCGGGCAATGACGCCGCCGTCGCCGTCGCCGAAGGGCTGGGCGGCACCGAGACCGCCTTTGCCGAGATGGCGCAGCGGCGCGCCCAGCAGATCGGCATGGTCGACACCACCATCGCCAATGCCTCGGGCTGGCCCGATCCGCGTCACCGGATGAGCCTGCGCGATCTCGGCACGCTGGCGCACTACCTGATGACCCAGCACACGCAGTTCTTCCACTATTTCAGCGAAACCGAATTCACCTGGAACAACATCACCCAGCCCAACCGCGTGCCGCTGCTGAGCGCCGGCATCGGCATGGACGGGCTGAAAACCGGCCACACCGAAGAGGCCGGCTATTCGCTGGTCGGCTCGGCCCATCAGGGCAGCCGGCGGGTGATCTTTGTCTTTTCGGGCCTCAACAGTCCGCAGGAGCGCGTCGAAGAGGCCGAGCGCATCGTTAACTGGGCCTTCCGCCAGTTCGCCTCGCGACAGGTGCTGGAGGCCGGCGCAACCGTCGCCTCGGCCGAGGTCTGGCTGGGCGAGGCCGACAGCGTGCCGCTGGTGACCCGCGACGCGGTCGAGGTTCTGGTGCCGGCACTGGCGCAGGATGCCGTCAGTGCGCAGGTCACCTATCAGGGGCCGGTCGAGGCCCCGATCGAGGCTGGGCAGGAACTGGGCTCGCTGCAGATCGAGGTCGCGGGGCTGGCGCCGCTGACCGTGCCGCTGGTCGCCGGCCAGGCGGTCGCACGGGGCGGTTTCGTAACGCGGATGCGAGCTGCGGCGAGTGTTCTGGGCGGGCATCTGGGACTGGTCGAACCGTGAGCGACGGACGCGGCGGCGTGTTCATCACCTTTGAAGGCATTGACGGTTCGGGAAAATCGACACAGGCCCGGCGTCTGGTCGAGGCCCTGCGCGCCGAGGGGCGCGACGTGGTGCTGACGCGCGAACCCGGCGGTTCTCCGGGGGCCGAGGAAATCCGCCGCCTGGTGCTCGAGGGCGACCCCGACCGCTGGTCGGCGGAAACCGAGATCCTTTTGTTCACCGCCGCCCGCCGCGACCATCTGGAACGCACCATCAATCCCGCGCTGGCCGCCGGTCGGGTGGTGGTCTGCGACCGCTTTGCCGACAGCACGCGGATGTATCAGGGTCTGTCGCGTGGCGATCTGCGGGCGCTGGTCGACCAGCTTCACACGCTGATGATCGGCCGCGAACCCGATCTGACGGTGCTGATCGACATGGACCCGGAAACCGGCCTGTCGCGCGCCAAGGGCCGTCAGGGAACCGAGGAACGGTTCGAGGATTTCGGCCCCGAGCTGCAGCGCCGGATGCGCGCGGGCTTTCTGGCACTGGCCGCCGAGTTCCCGGCGCGCTTTCGGGTGATCGACGGCGCGCGCCCGGTCGAGGTCGTGGCCGCCGAGGTGCTGGCGACCGTCCGCACCGCGCTGGGGGGGCGCGCCGATGGCTGACGCACCCGAGGCCGACCGCATCGACGGCGCCCCCCACCCGCGCGACACCCGCCGACTGTTCGGCCAGGACGCGGCTGAGGCGACGTTCCTGCGGGCGCTGTCGCAGGACCGGCTGCACCACGGTTGGCTGATCACCGGCCCGCGCGGCGTCGGCAAGGCCACGCTGGCCTGGCGGATCGCCCGGTTCCTGCTGTCCGAAGAGCCCGGCGGCGGGCTGTTCGGCCCGCCCGACAGTCTGGACGTCGACCCCGATCACCCCGTCGCGCGCCGCATCGCCGCCGGGTCCGAGCCCGGCCTGCTGCCGATCCGCCGCGCCGCGGATGAGAAGACCGGCAAGCTGAAATCGGTGATCACCGTCGACGAGGTGCGCAAGCTGCGTGAGTTCTTCGGCATGTCCGCAGCCGAGGGCGGGCGGCGCGTGGTGATCGTGGACTCGGCCGACGAGATGAACCCGAACGCCGCCAATGCGCTGCTGAAACTGCTGGAAGAGCCCCCGGCAGGGGCGATGCTGCTCTTGGTCGCGCACCAGCCGGCGCGGCTTCTGCCGACGATCCGCTCGCGTTGCCGCGAGTTGCGGCTGCAGCCGCTGGGCGCGCAGGACATGGCGCGGGCGCTGGAACAAGCCACCGGCGACAGCGACGATTCCGACGCGCTGGCACAGCTTTCGGGCGGTTCGGTGGGCGAGGCGATCCGCATCCTGCAAGGCGGCGGGCTGGGCCTCTATGTTGAAATACTGCAATTGATCGCCGCGATTCCGCGCATTCCGCGTCCCGAACTGCGGGCTTTGTGCGACTCGCTGGCCGGGCGCGAGGTCGAAGCCCGGTTCGACCTGCTGGTGCGCCTGTTCGATCTGGCGCTGTCGCGGCTGGCCCGCGCCGGCGCCACCGGCCAGCCCCAGCCCGAGGCCGCCCCTGGCGAGGCCACGATCCTGACCCGCCTCTCACCCGATACGCGCGCGGCCCGGATCTGGGCCGAGCAGGCCGCCGAACTGGGCGCGCGGGCGCGGGCCGCACGGGCGGTCAACCTTGACCCCGGCGCGCTGGTGCTGGATATGTTCCTGCGACTGGAATCCGCGGCGCGCATGGCGGCGGTATAGGCACGGAAAACCCATGACGCCCGCGATCGTTGACAGCCACACGCACCTCGATTTCCCCGATTTCGACGGCGAACACGACGCCATCCTCGCCCGCGCCCGCGAGGCCGGGGTGACGCGGATGGTGACGATCTGCACCCGTCTGGACCGCGAGCCAATCTCGCGCGCGCTGGCCGAACGCTTCCCCGAGGTCTATTACGCCGCCGGCATCCACCCGATGCGCGCGCATGAGGAACCGCTGATCGCCGTCGAGGATCTGACCCGGCTGGCGGCGCATCCGAAATTCGTCGGCATCGGCGAGACGGGCCTCGATTATCACTACACCCCCGACAGCGCGGCGGTGCAGCAGGAGAGCCTGCTGATCCATATCGAGGCCGCGCGCCGGACCGGCCTGCCGCTGATCATCCACGCGCGCGACGCCGACGATGACATGGCCCGCATCCTGACCCGGGAATACCGCGCCGCGCCCTTTACCGGTGTGCTGCACTGCTTCACCTCGGGGCCGGAGCTGGCACAGGCGGGGCTGGAAATCGGGTTCTACCTGTCGGCCTCAGGGATCGCGGCCTTTCCGAAATCGGCCGCCCTGCGCGAGATCTTCGCCGCGGCCCCCGTCGACCGCATCCTGGTCGAGACCGACGCCCCCTATCTTGCCCCGCCGCCCCATCGCGGCAAGCGCAACGAGCCGGCCTATACCGCGCTGACCGCCGCCCGCGTGGCCGAGGTCTGGGGGCTGAGCTATGAGGCGTTCGCGCGCCAGACCAGCGCGAATTTCGACCGGCTCTTCACCAGGGCCACCGCATGAGCCGGGCCGCCCATCCGCCACGGCGCGACAACGGGCCGTCGACGGCCCGTAAGAACGGCGCGTCGACGCGCCGTTTCCCCAGCGGAAAGGACATCGCATGAGCCGCCTGCGCGCCACCATCCTGGGCTGCGGATCCTCGGGCGGGGTGCCGCGGCTGGGTGGCGACTGGGGCGCCTGCGACCCGACGAACCCGCGCAACCGCCGCCGGCGCTGCTCGTTGCTGCTGGAGCGGACCGGCGACACCGGCACCACGCGGGTGCTGATCGACACCTCGCCCGACATGCGCGAGCAGCTGCTGGACGCCGGCATCGGCCATCTGGACGCCGTGGTCTATACCCACAGCCATGCCGACCATGTCCACGGCATCGACGATTTGCGGATGATCGTCTTCAACACCCGCAAGCGGTTGCAGGTCTGGGCGGATGGCGCCACCCAGGAGGCGCTGCTCAGCCGCTTCGGCTATGCCTTCGTCCAGCCTGCGGGTTCGCCCTATCCGCCGATCCTCGACCTGAACACGATCGACGGGCGGTTTGCCATCGAGGGGGCCGGCGGCGCCATCGAGCTGCAGCCATTCCGCGTCGATCACGGCAGCATCGACGCGCTGGGCTTTCGCATCGGCGGGCTGGCCTATCTGCCCGACGCGGTGCGCATCCCCGAGGACAGCTGGCCGGTGCTGGCGGATCTCGACGTCTTCATCGTCGACGCCCTGCGCTACAAGCCGCATCCGACCCACGCCCATGTCGCGATGGCGCTGGACTGGATCGAGCGCGCGGCACCGCGGCACGCGGTGCTGACCAACATGCATGTCGACCTCGACCATGCGGTGCTGGAATCCGAAACCCCCGACCACGTCACCCCCGCCCATGACGGAATGGTGCTGGACCTGCCGCTATGAGGCCGTTGTGAGACAGAAGGAACACCGATGCAGGCCCTGATCGACGTCATCCTGCCGGTGTTCCTGGTCGTCACTGCCGGTTATGGCGTGGTCTGGCGCGGCTGGATGTCGGAGCCGGCGATCGACGGGTTGATGAAATTCGCCCAGAGCTTTGCCATCCCGGTGATGCTGTTCCTGGCGATCTGGCAATTGAACCTGGGTCAGGTTTTCGACTGGCGGCTGCTGGTGGCGTATTACGCGGGGGCGATCAGCGGGTTCCTCGCCGGGTTGTTCGGCGCGCACTATCTCTTCAACCGCGACTGGGAGGACGCCGTCGCGGTCGGCTTTGTCGGGCTCTTTTCCAACGCGGTGCTGCTCGGTCTGGCAATCACCGAGCGCGCCTATGGTCCCGATGCGCTGGCCGGCAACTATGCCATCGTCTCGCTGAACGCACCGATCTGCTATCTGATCGGCGTGGTGACGATGGAGGGGGTGCGCGCCCGCGGCGCGGGGCTGGGCACCACCGCCGCCAAGGTGGTCAAGGGTATGGTGTCGAACCCGCTGGTCATTGGCCTGGGGCTGGGCGCGCTGGCGAACCTGACGCAGCCACCGCTGCCCGGCGCGGTCGTCGACGCGCTCAGCCTGATCGGCCGCGCCGGCCTTCCGGCGGCGCTGTTCGCGCTGGGCGGGATCCTCTATCGCTACCGGCCCGAGGGCGACCTTCGGCTGATCGCCTATATGGTGGCGATCGCACTGCTGCTGCATCCGGCGATCACCTGGGTTCTGGGGCGGCTTCTGGGGGTCGAGGCCGGGCATTTCCGTTCGGGCGTGGTCACCGCGGCGATGGCGCCGGGGGTCAACGCCTATCTCTTTGCCAACATGTATGGCCGGGCCAAGCGCGTCGCCGCCTCGACGGTGCTGGTGGCTACGGTGCTGTGCGTCCTGACGGCCTGGGGCTGGATGGCCCTGCTGGGCTAGCCCCCCGCACCCAGATCTGCTTTGATCAGATCCGCCGCGCGCTCGGCGACCATGATCGTCGGCGCGTTGGTATTGCCGCTGACCAGTGTCGGCATGACACTGGCATCCACCACCCTGAGCCCGGCAATCCCCCGCACCCGCAACCGCGGGTCGACCACCGCCAGCGCGTCCTGCCCCATCCGACAGGTGCCCACCGGGTGATAGATCGTGTCCGCCCGCGCCCGGATATCGGCCTCGAGCGCCGCATCCGACCCGTCATGCGGATAAAGCCGCGCGCCACGCCAGGGGGCCAGCGGCGGCGCCTCCATGATCGCCTCGGTCAGCCGCGCCCCCGTCATCAGCAAGGGCAGATCGCGCGGGTCCGACAGGAACCCCGGGTCGATACGCGGCGGCTGCGCGGGATGGGCCGAGTTCAACCCGACCGAGCCCCGGCTGAACGGCCTGAGCACGCAGACATGGCAGGAAAACCCGTTCGCCATGTGGATCTTGCGCAGATGATCGTCGACGATCGCCACGACGAAATGCAGCTGCAGGTCGGGCCGCTCCAGCCCCGGATCGGATTTCAGGAACGCCCCCGCTTCGGCAAAGGGCGTCGCGAACAGCCCCTCGCCGCTGCGCCGCCACTCCAGCCCGGCCTTGACCAGCCGCCCGAGGCCGCCCGGGTTGAGCCCGACCACATCCGGGCGCCGAGACCGATAGCTCAGGATATAGTCCAGATGATCCTGCAGGTTCTGCCCGACCCCGGGCAACTCCTGCACCACCCGGATGCCCTGCGCCCGCAGCTCGTCCGCCGGCCCGATCCCCGACATCATCAGGATCTGCGGCGAACCAAAGGCCCCGGCCGACAGGATCACCTCGCGCCGCGCCGTGATCCGCTGCCGCCGCCCACCGTGGCGGATCGTCAACCCGGTCGCACGCCCGTCGACCACCTCGACCCGCTCGGCCAGCCGCCGGGTCATCACCGTCAGGTTGGGCCGCTCCATCACCGGATGCAGATAGCCGGCAGCCGCCGAACACCGCTCGCCCTTGCGCGGGCCGGAATGGAATTGCGTAACCTGATAGAACCCCGCCCCCTGTTGCTCATGGCCGTTGAAATCCGGGTTCTCGGGCAGCTGTCCCTCGGCGCAGGCCTCGATGAACGCCCGCCCGATGGGGCGCGGCTGGCGCTGGTCGGCGACACGCAACGGCCCGCCCGTGCTGTGCAACCCCGAGGCGCCGCGCGCATTGTCCTCGGCCTTGAGGAAATAGGGCAGGCAAGCGCCCCAGTCCCAGCCCTCGGCCCCCAGATCCGCCCAGCCATCGTAATCGGCAGGCTGCCCGCGCACATAGAGCATCGCGTTGATCGCGCTCGAGCCGCCCAGCGCCTTGCCGCGCGGCTGATAGCCCCGCCGCCCGTTCAACCCCGGCTGCGGCACCGTCCGAAATGCCCAGTTGTTCAGCCTGGGCCGCCCCGAGATCATCGCCGCCGCCAAGGCCGGCGCCCGCACCAGAAGGCCGCGCCCGTCGCCGCCCGCCTCGATCAGACAGACGCTGACCGAGGGGTCCTCGGACAATCGCGCCGCTAGAACCGACCCAGCCGAACCGCCGCCTGCAATCACATAGTCGAATTCCACCGCCGCCTCCCCCTGCTGGCCGCCGCCCGACTGTGCACCCGCAACCGCGATCTGCCAAGCGTCCCGCTGCGACCCCGTCACGCCCGGCAACAAAGAAAGATTGCGCCAGGGCGATACGGCTGCCAGTCTCGCGGCGCATAGCAAGACAGGGAACCCCGCATGTCCGATACCCCGCTCTGGCAGCTTTCGGCCACCGAACTCAGCGCCCTGACCCGGTCGCGCGACATCAGCGCCGAAGAGGCGACCCGCGCCGCCGTCGACCGGATGCGCGCACTCAACCCGGATCTGAATGCGGTGGTCGAGGATCTGGGCGACGCGGCCCTGGCACGCGCGCGCGCCCTCGACACGGACGGGGGCGATCGCGGGCCGCTGTTCGGCGTCCCGGTGACGATCAAGGTCAACGTCGACCAGAAGGGCCACGCCACCACCAACGGCCTCCCCGCGCTCAAGGACTGGATCGCGCCGGACGACGCGCCGCTGGTCAAGAACCTGCTGGCCGCCGGCGCCGTGGTGATCGGACGCACCAACACGCCGGAATTCTCGTTCCGCGCCGACACCGACAACCCGCTGCACGGGCGCACCCATAACCCCTGGGGACGGCATATCAGCCCCGGCGGATCCTCGGGCGGCGCGGGCTCGGCGGTGATGGCCGGCATGGGACCGCTGGCGCATGGCAACGACATTGGCGGTTCGCTGCGGTTTCCGGCCTCGGCCACCGGCGCGGTCACAGTCAAACCCGGGCTGGGCCGGGTGCCCGCCTGGAACCCCTCGCAGGCGACCGAGCGGGGCATGCTGGCGCAGGCGATGTCGGTGCAGGGGCTTTTGGTGCGCAATGCGCGCGATCTGCATCTGGCGATGCCGGTGATGATCCGCCCCGACCCGGGCGATCCCTTTCATGTGCCCCTGCCCTGGAAGGGCGCCCCGACCGACGGGCCGATCAAGGTCGGGTTCACCAAAAGCACCCTCGACTTCCCGCTGCATCCCGAAGTCGACGCGGCGCTGGACGATGCGCGCGAGGCGCTGGTGGACGCGGGCTATTCGGTGGTCGAGGTCGCCCCCCCTTATCTGGCCGAACTGGCCGAGGTCAGTTTCCGTGCGCTGATGACCGAATCGCTGGCGCTGATCTGGGAAGACGTCAAGCGGCTGGGCTCGGCCACGGTGATTGCCGTGTTCGAGGAGTATTTCCGCCAGTTTCCGCCCTACGAACACGACGAATACCTGCGGATCGTCGCCCGGCGCACCCTCTATGCCCGCGCCTGGTCGCAGCTTCTGGCCGACTGCCCGCTGGTGCTGACGCCCTTCCTGCCCGATCCCTTCTTTGGCCCCGATGCCGATGCCGGCGGCGAGGACGGCGTCCGCGCGGTCCTGGGCGCCGCTTTCTGGTCGACCTCGATGAATTTCCTCGGCCAGCCGGCCGGCAACGTCCCGGCCCGCCTCGCCGCGCTCGACACGGGGCCGCAACCGATCGGCGTGCAGATCGTCGGCCGGCGCTGGCGCGAGGATCTGGTCGTCGACGCGATGGCCGCAATCGAGGAGCGCGTGGGGCCGATGGCCCCCCGGCTCTGGGCGCGCACTGGCTGAAGGCGCACGGCGGTCAGGCGGCGGCGCCGCGCTCCTCGACCATCCGCGCCATCAGCGCCGCCCCCAGGGGCAGCGAATCGTCGTCAAACACATAACCCGGGTTGTGCAGCGGCACCGTGCCCGCGTGGCCGACCGTGCAATAGGCCCCGGGCACGACCTGCAGCATATCCGCGAAATCCTCGGATCCCATCACCTTGTCGGCGCGCTGCACCGCCTTGTCCCCGACAAAGCCGCGCGCGGCCTCCAACATCGCCGCCGACAGCGACAGATCGTTCTCCAGCACGTCGAAGACATTGCGCATGTCCAGCGTGATCTCGACGCCATACGCCCGCGCCATGCCCTCGCACAGCTCTTCCATCCGCCGGGTCACCAGCGCCGCCGCGTCGCGGCTGAAATACCGCACGGTTCCGGCCAGTGTCGCCACCTCGGGGATCACGTTATAGGCCGCGCCCGCATGGATCTGCGTCACCGACAGCACGATCTGCTCGGTCGCCTTGACGTTGCGTGCAACGATCGTCTGCAGCTGCTGCACCAGCGCCGAGGCAATCACGATCGTGTCGATGCCGGTATCGGGCGAGGCCGCGTGGCAGCCCTTGCCGGTGATCTTGATGTCGAAAAAATTCGCCCCCGCCATCGCCGGCCCGGGGGTCAGACCGATCTCGCCCGGCCCGTGATAGGGCGAATTGTGCAGCGCATAGACCTCGTCGCAGGGGAAGCGGTCAAAGAGCCCGTCAGCGATCATCGCCCGCGCGCCGCCCAGCCCCTCCTCGGCCGGCTGAAAGATGAACACCGCAGTGCCTGCGAAATCCCGCGTCTCGGCCAGATAGCGCGCCGCGCCCAACAGCATCGTCGTATGCGCGTCATGGCCGCAGGCGTGCATCACCCCCGGCGTCTTCGAGGCCCAGGGCAGGTTGGTCTGCTCGTCGATCGGCAACGCATCCATATCCGCGCGCAGCCCGATGGTCCTCCCCGGACGGTTGCCCTGCAGCACACCGACCACCCCGGTGCCGCCGATCCCGGTCGTCACCGCGATGCCCAGCCGCTCCAGCTCGGCCGCGACGATCCCCGATGTCCGGTGCTCCTGAAACCCCAGTTCGGGGTGCTCGTGCAGGTCGCGGCGGATGACCGTCAGTTCGGCCGCGAAATCGGTGATGCGCTGGGGAATGGACATGGCAGGCTCCGTGTTGGCTCGTCCACAGGCTGCCCGCCTTGTGCCTTTGGCGCAACGGGAAACCCGCCTTCGCTTTCATCTTGCCGCAAATACGCCCGCCCCGGCCGGATGCGGGCGCCGTGGTGATGGATGGCGCGAAACGACCAGGGCCGCCCCGATCCGGGACGGCCCTGGCAATGGCATGGACAGCCAGGCTCAGGCGGCGAAGAGCCCCTGGGCCTCGGCGCTGTTCAGCACCGGCCGCGCCGCGGCAAAGGCCTGGCGGCCTGCCTCGGTCGCCAACTCCGGGAACAGCCCCAGCAGTTCTGCCCGGGTCGCCGCGTCCAGCGCGCCCATCACCGCCTCGGCGGGCTGGAAGCTCTCGGTCCAGGCGCCCTCGGCGCGGATGATCTGATGCGCGTCGCACATCACGTGGATATAGCTCACGCCCTCGGTCAGATCCTGGCTCACGCCCGGCAGGCCCAGCAGATCCGCCGCGCAGACCAGCACCTCGCGCTCGCCGAACATCAGTTCCGCCCGCGCGCCGGTGATCAGCATCCGGTGGCGCGGCGAGACGATCAGGTCGCGCTCGGGCAGGCCGCGGCCCAGCGCCCCGGCGGCGATGCGCACCGGCGCGGCGGCCGGCACGCGGGCCAGATCGGCCGCGCTCAGGTCGCGCCGGCCGACCCAGGCCAGCGGCTGATAGCCGTGGTCGCGGGTCAGCACCTTGTCGCCCGGGGCCAGATCCTCGACCGCCACCTTGCCGCGCAGCGTGTCGATCATCGTGCCGGGGGTGAAGCAGAGGATCTCCTCGAAATTCTCGAAATACATCCGCGAGCCGTCGGGGAAATCGACATAGCCCGACATCGTCATCGTGCCCGGAGGCGCCCCGGCCCCGGTATAGGGCACCGAGCTGGTGATCGTCACGACCGGCGCCGGATCCCCGGGGTTCGCCGGCGTCGGCAGCTCCAGCGTGTCAAACCCGTCCGAGCCGTCAACCACACCCGTCGTCGACGTCACAACCTGCACGTTGTCGTTGCCCGAACCCAGGCCGAGACGCTCGATTTCCTCGAAGTTGATCGTCGACGAACCGTCGGCGATCGTGCCTTCCTCGTCGCCCGAGAAGACCACGTTCATCGCGTTGGTCACCGCCGAGCCGTCGAGATGGTCGCCGGTCGCCGTCTCGCCGGTCTCGCCGCCCACGATCAGGTGGTTGCCGAAGCCGTCGAAGATCATGAAGGTGTCGTCGCCCGACCCGCCATAGGCGCTGTCGTTGCCGCTGTCGGTCACCAGCGTGTCGTTGCCATAGCCCGGATCGACCGGATCGCCCGGCTCGCGCCCGCCATTGTCGCCCGGGTTGCTGTCGCCGATCAGAATGTCGTCGCCCTCGCCGCCCTCGATCAGGTCGTCGCCGGCACCGCCCACCAGCTTGTCGTCGCCGGTGTTACCGAACAGCGTATCGTTGCCGGTATCGCCCCACAGGGTGTCGTTGTCGGCGCCGCCATCCATCTGGTCGTCGCCGTCGCCGCCAAAGAGCCAGTCCTCGCCCGTGCCGCCGGCGATGGTGTCATCGCCCCAGCCGCCAAAGACGGTATCGTTGCCGCCCCCGGCATCGACGTTCGAGCCGGTGTTGCCCATCACGTCGCCATCGACGTCGGTATAGCCGGATCCGATCACCTCGCCGAGGTCGGTCCCGTCAACGATACCGGGGGTGCCGTTCAGCGGGTCGAGGGCCGGGTTCTGCGTATTCGTGTTGCTCGGCGGCATAGCTTACACTCCTGATGTCCGCGCCAGCGGACTGCGCTGTTCCTTCGCGTCACCTGGCGACGCACTCACTGTCCCGGGGCTTCCGGAACCAATCGATACCTGTTCGGGTTGTGCGTCTGGCCATCTCGCCGGGCGCGGCCGCAGCCGCGTTTGTCGACATGAGCATGTCACCCTTGAGTGCCTTGGCAGCATCCCGGTCGAGCCACCCCCATAGCCCGACGCCCGTCTCCGGGCAGAGGCCACTATAGCAAACCCCCTGCAAAAACAAAAAGAAAACTCGGTTGGCCTCCGAAATTGCGCGGTCGAACGGCGGCCTTTGCCGCGGTCGGCGGCATCATATCGTTTCCATTTTGGAAACAGACAGGACGGTGTTTTTGCCCCTCGACTGCCTTTTCCCCGCCACATTCTCGCCATCTTTCGCCCGGGCACCACTTATGCGTGTGTTCCCTCCAGGGATTGTTCAATGGCGCGAACCGAAGGCCCGA
Source organism: Rhodobacter sp. (assembly GCA_020637595.1). GTDB lineage: Bacteria > Pseudomonadota > Alphaproteobacteria > Rhodobacterales > Rhodobacteraceae > Pararhodobacter. The sequence continues at coordinate 17,104 of JACKKE010000012.1, forward strand.
CACCGACCTGTTGAAAAAGTGATGAACGGCCGCATCACCGCCGTTTCCACGCCTCGTGCAGCGGGCGGTTCGACCGGGAATTGTCCACGGGCTGGAAAACGAAGTGATTCGGGGCGCCGGGGTCATCGAGGCGCCCCCAGGCACTGGCCAAGCCCCCGTCGCGGCGCTATCTCGATGCCAGGACCGGACCATGCGGCCTGCGCCCCGGCAGGCTGGACCCCAAAGCCAGAGAAACGAAAGCAGGCCGCCGCGTATGACCCAGCCCCGCGCCTTTCATGTGATGACCAAGCCGATCGGGCCACGCTGCAACATCGACTGCAGCTATTGCTACTATCTGGAGAAGGAAAAGCTCTATCCTTCGGAAAAGAAGTTCCGCATGCCCGATGCGGTGCTGGAGACCTATATCCGCGGCCTGATCGCGGCCGAGGTCAAGGCCGGCGTGCGCGATGTCCTCTTTGCCTGGCAGGGCGGCGAGCCGACGATGCTGGGCCTGCCCTATTTCGAAAAGATCGTGGCGCTGCAAAAGCAGCTCTGCCCCGAGGGGGTCACGATCAGCAATTCCCTGCAGACCAACGGCATTCTGGTCGACGACGACTGGGCCGCCTTCTTTGCCCGCGAGAAATTCCTGATCGGCATTTCCATCGACGGCCCGCGCGAGGTGCACGACCGCTATCGCCGCGACCGTGCCGGGCGGGCGACCTTTGCGGCGGTGATGAAGGGGCTCGAGATGCTGCAGCGTCACGGGGTCGAGTATAACATCCTGACCACCGTGCACCGCGCCAATGCCGGAAAGGGCAAGGAAATCTATAAGTTCCTGCGCACGCTGGGCACCCAGCACCTGCAGTTCATCCCGATTGTCGAGCGCCGCGCGCCCTCGGGCGATCTGGCCGGGGCGCCGCAGGTCGACGACGACCCCGAGAACCACGTCACCGACTGGAGCGTGCAGCCCCGCGCCTATGGCAAGTTCCTCTGCGATGTCTTCGACATCTGGCAGCGGCAGGACATCGGCAAGATCTTTGTTCAGTTCTTCGAGAATCAGGTGGGCATGTGGATGGGGCAGCCCGCCTCGCTGTGCGTCTTTGCCGAGACCTGTGGCAATGCGCTGGCGCTGGAACACAACGGCGACCTCTATACCTGCGACCACTATGTCTATCCCGAATACCGGCTGGGCAACGTCATGGACCGCGACCTGGGCGAGATGGCCTGGTCGGCGCAGGCCGAGACCTTTGGCAACGACAAGCGCGACACGCTGACCGCGCAGTGCCAGCGATGCCAGTTCCGCTTTGCCTGCAACGGTGGCTGCCCCAAGCACCGGATCCTGCGGTCCAAGGATGGCGAGGCCGGGCACAACTATTTCTGCGAGAGCTACACGATGTTCTTCCGCCATGCCGGACCGAAACTGCGCGAGATGGCGGCGACCCTCGCGGTGGGCTGAGCGGCGTTATACTGTTGCCACAATGCGCGCGCAGGGTGCGGATGAGGGGCTCCGCGACGGGCGGGGCCGGGCTGCGCATGGGGTGGATCGGCAATGGCGACGCTGGCGAAACGGCTGATGACGCGGGGTTCGGCCCAGTTGCGGCGTCTTTACGCCGACATCGACACGCCGCCGGTGCTGGACGTCGACCGCCTGTTCCCCGCTCACCACGACCTCGAATCCCGGTTCGATGCGCTCAGGGCCGAGGCTCTGGCGGTCTATAACGGCGCGGCAGACATCCCGCGATTTCACGACATCACCGCGACACAGGCGCGCATCTCGGCCAATGACGGCAAGAACTGGCGGATGTTTCTGGTGAAATCCTACGGCCATGTGATCCAGGACAACGCCGCGCGCACCCCGGAACTGGCCCGCTTTCTCAGGGCCAATCCGCAGGTCACCACCGCGGCGATCTCCTATCTCGATCCGGGCAAGCACATCCCAGCGCATCGCGGACCGTTCCGCGGCATCCTGCGCTATCACCTGTGCCTGTTTGCCCCCGACGCTGCCGGCCCGGACGGACCCTGGCTACAGGTCGACCAGCAGCGCATTCCCTACCGCGAGGGCGCCGACCTGCTGTGGGACGACACCTATCTGCACGAGGTGCTGAACCCCGGCCCCCATCCGCGCATCGCCCTGCTGCTGGACATCCGGCGCCCGGTCGACCGCTATCTGCACCGGGCGCTGTTTCGCTGGGTGATGATCGGCGGGCGGCTGTCGTCCCGGGTGCTCGAACGCCGGATGCGGGTTGCGGCGCGGCGCTGAGCCGCTCAGCCGGCGCGCGACGCCGGCCCCGGAGTCGCGCAGAACGTGCCCTTGAGGTGCTCCAGCAGGTCGATGCACCGCTGATTGGTCAGCGTGTAATGCACCTGCAGCCCGTCCTTGTGGGCGTTGACCAGCCCCTCGGCCCGCAGCTTGGCCAGGTGCTGCGACATCGCCGAGGGCGACAGATCCGCCACCGCGCAAAGCTCGCTGACCGTCGCGTCCCCGTCGGCCAGACGGCACAGGATCACCAGCCGCCGGGCATTGGCGATCTGCTTGAGCAGCCCCGCAACCTCATCGGCGCGGTTTTGCAGCTCTTGCATCCGGGATTCGTCGGGCGTGGTCATCTTGTCCCTCTGAGGCGGTTGACACTAATTTAGAATATTCTAAAATACTGTCAACCGCGACGCTCCGTCGTGCGCCATCCCGCAATTCCGCGCCCCGAGACCAAGATAGGCCCCGCCATGCACAGAATGCTTCTGTTCGCCCTGTTCATTGCCAGCCCGGCCCTGAGCCAGACCTCGACGTATGAGGTCACCACCACCCAGATCGAGGACCGCAAGGCGGTCTTTGCCACCGTCGAAAGCGTCGACACGCTGGTTGCCCGCGCCCGGATCGGCGGAACGGTGACCGAGCTGATGGTCGACGAAGGCGTGGCCGTGCAGCGCGGCGACGTGGTGGCGATGGTCGTCAACGACCAGCTGGCACCGCAGATCGATTCGGCCTCGCAGCAGGTCGCCGCGGTCGAGGCCGAACTGGCGCAGGCACGCATCGACCTGGAACGCGCGCAGGATCTCAACCAGCGCGGCGTGATCGCGCAGGCGCCCCTGGATCAGGCGCAAACCGCGGTGCAGGTGCTGGAACGCCGCGTCGCTTCAGCGCAGCAACAACGCGAGGTTCTGATCCAGCAGGAACGCGAGGGCGAGGTTCTGGCCCCCTCAGGCGGGCGCGTGCTGTCCGTCGAGAACCCGCTGGGCAGCGTGGTGATGCCGGGCGAGCCCGTGGCGGTGATCGCCTCGGACCTCTATCTGTTGCGCCTGCGCCTGCCCGAGCGCCACGCGCGCTCGATCTCGGTGGGCGACACGATCGAGGTCGGCGGCGCCGCGCTGGGCGGCGATGTCGCGTCGACCGGGGTGATCCGCCAGGTCTATCCCCAGATCGCCGACGGCCGCGTCATCGCCGATGCCGAGGTCGAGGGGCTGGGGGCCTTCTTTGTGGGTGAGCGCGTGCGCGCCTATGTGACGGTGGACACCCGCGAGGCCATCGTCGTGCCCGCCGAATACATCTCCACCCGCTACGGCAACGACTTCGTCTCGGTGCAGACCGAGGCCGGCGTGCAGGACGTCGTGGTCCTGCGCGGCGAGGACACTCCCGCGGGCGTCGAGATCCTGGCCGGTCTGTCGGTCGGTGACGTGCTGGTGATGCCATGAATCTGGGTATTTCCGGCCGCCTGACGCGCGCCCTGGTCCAGTCGCCGCTGACCCCCCTGCTGCTGCTGGCCTCGCTGGCGATGGGCCTGATCGCCCTCAGCGTGATCCCTCGCGAAGAAGAGCCGCAGATCTCGGTGCCGATGGTTGACGTGATCGTCAGCGCCGCCGGTCTACGCGCCACCGATGCCGTCGAACTGGTCACCGAGCCGCTGGAAGCGATCCTGCGCTCGATCGACGCGGTCGAGCATGTCTATTCGCAGACCTCGGACGACCAGGTGATGGTCACCGCGCGCTTTGACGTCGGCACCGATCCCGACGACGCAATCCTGCGCGTGAACGAGAAACTCGCCGCCAACCTCGACCGGATCCCGCAGGGGATCCCGCAGCCGCTGGTGGTCGGGCGTGGCATCAACGACGTGGCAATCGTCGCGCTGACGCTGTCGCCCGAACCCGACAGCGCCACCCATTGGGATGACCGCGCGCTGTATTCGCTGGCCGAAGAACTGCGTGCGGCGATGATGTCGGTCGAGGATGTCGGCCTGACCTATATCGTCGGCGGCCGCACCGACCAGATCCGCATCGAACCCGACCCCGAGCGCATGGCGCAATACGGCGTGACGCTGCAGCAGCTCGCCGGGCGGATCTCGGAGGCGAATGAATCCTTCCCGGCCGGCGTGGTCAACGACCGCGACCGCACGCTGACCGTCACCGCCGGCCAGACGCTGCGCGGGGTCAGCGATATCGGCCTGCTGCAGGTGACCACCCGCGACGGGCGGTCGGTCTATGTCCGCGACGTGGCCGACATCGTCGTCGGCGCTGCCCCGGCGGTATCCCGGACTTGGACGATGGTGCGCGAGGAAGGGGTCGAGGAATGGACCCGCCTGCCCTCGGTCACCCTCGCCATCGCCAAGCGCGAGGGCTCGAACGCGGTGCTGGTCTCGGAACACATCCTCGAACGGCTCGAGCTGCTGCGCGGCAGTCTGATCCCCGACGATGTGATGGTCGACGTGACCCGCAGCTATGGCGAGACCGCGAACGAGAAGGCGAACGAGCTGCTGTTCCACCTGGCGCTGGCCACGGTGTCGATCGTTCTGCTGGTGACATTCGTGATCGGCTGGCGTGAGGGGATCGTGGTCGCGATCGTCATTCCGACGACGATCCTGCTGACGATCTTCGCCTCGAACCTGATGGGCTATACCATCAACCGGGTCTCGCTGTTCGCGCTGATCTTCTCAATCGGGATCCTGGTCGACGACGCCATCGTGGTGATCGAGAACATCGCCCGCCACTGGGGCATGCATGACGGCCGCAAGCGCGTCACCGCGGTGATCGAGGCCGTGGCCGAGGTGGGCAACCCCACCATCGTCGCCACGCTGACGGTGGTCGCGGCGCTGTTGCCGATGCTCTTCGTCTCGGGGCTGATGGGGCCCTACATGGGGCCGATCCCGGTCAATGCCTCGGCGGCGATGATCTTCTCGTTCTTCGTCGCGGTGATCCTGACGCCCTGGCTGATGGTCAAGATCGCCGGCCGTGGCGGCGCCGGTCACGGCGGCGGCCACGACCATGACAGCGAAGGCATGGTCGGCCGGATGTTCCGCAAGGTCGCAACGCCAATCATCGCCACGCGCTTTCGCGCGGGGATGCTGATCGGCGTGGTGGCGCTGCTCACCGCAGGGTCGATGGTCGCGTTCTACACCCATGACGTGACCGTGAAACTGCTGCCCTTCGACAACAAGTCCGAGTTCCAGGTGATTCTGGACATGCCCGAAGGCACCAGTCTGGAACGCACCGAGCGCGTGCTGACCGAGGCCGCCGAGCGGCTGGCGGCGCTGCCCGAGGCGCTGTCGATCCAGATCCACGCGGGCACCGCGGCGCCGTTCAACTTCAACGGTCTGGTGCGCCACTACTACATGCGCAACCAGCCCGAGATGGGCGACCTGCAGGTCAATCTGCTGCCCAAGCACGACCGCGACCGCGCCTCGCACGAGATCGCGCTCGAGGCACGCCACCTGCTGGCCGATATCGAGCTGCCCGAGGGGGCGTCGATCCGCGTGGCCGAGATCCCGCCGGGACCGCCGGTGATGGCGACGCTGCTGGCCGAGATCTATGGCCCCGATGCGGATACCCGCCGCGCCGTGGCGCGAGAGGTCCGCGCGGCCTTCGACGCGGTGCCCTATGTCGTCGACATCGACGACAGCTTCGGCCAGCCCCGGCCACGCCTGCGCCTGGCCATCGACCAGGACAGCCTGGAGTATTTCCAGGTCCAGCAAAGCGACGTCTACAGCACCATCCAGGCGCTGTTCCACGGGGTGCCGGTGGGCTATTCCTATCGCGGCGAGGGGCGCAACCCGGCCGAGATCCGCGTCGCCCTGCCACGCGAGGAATTGCGCTGGTCGGAACGCCTGGCCTCGACGCCGGTGCCGGCGAACGTGCTGCCGGGATCGCGTGACGTGGTTGAACTGGGCGATGTGCTGTCGGTTTCCGAGGAGGAAGGCAGCTATCCGATCTATCGCCGCGACGGGCGCTATGCCGAGATGGTCATGGCCGAGCTGGCCGGCGCGTATGAGGCCCCGATCTATGCCATGCTCGACGTGCAGCGGGCGCTGGATGCGCGCCCCTGGACCGACACGGTGCAGCAGCCCGAGATCAGCTATTACGGCCAACCGCCGAGCGACGCCCACCCCACCCTGCTGTGGGACGGCGAATGGGAGGTGACCTATGTGACCTTCCGCGACATGGGTGCGGCCTTTGCGGTGGCGATCCTGGCGATCTACGTTCTGGTGGTGGCGCAGTTCGGCTCGTTCCGGGTGCCGCTGGTGGTGCTGACGCCGATCCCGCTGACCTTCATCGGCATCATCCTGGGCCACTGGCTGTTCGGCGCGGCCTTTACCGCGACGTCGATGATCGGCTTCATCGCCCTGGCGGGGATCATCGTGCGAAACTCGATCCTGCTGGTCGATTTCATCCGCAACGGCGCGTCCGAGGGCGAGACGCTGCGCGAGACGCTGCTGAAAGCCGGCGCGATCCGCTTCAAGCCGATCCTGCTGACCGCGATCGCGGCGATGATCGGGGCCTCGGTGATCCTGACCGACCCGATCTTCCAGGGCCTGGCGATCTCGCTGCTGTTCGGGCTGGCCTCGTCGACCTTGCTGACGGTGCTGGTGATCCCGGCAATCTATGTGCTGATGAAGGACGCGAACGTGCCCTACACGCCGAAACAGAAGCCGGAACTCGACTGACCGATCCGCAGACTGCCCGGCGAACGCCCCCGCCCGATGACGGCGGGGGCGTTTGCCTGTCTGGGCCGCCGATTTCGCGAACGTGTAACCTGCGGCGTTGCCACCGCGGAAAAGAACGCCAGAATGCGAATCGCCGGACGGTGCACGCGCCCCGCCGGCCAACGCACGACGGAACGCGGATGGCTTTGCCCATGATCCAAGCCCAGGCACCTGCCCCCGGCGACACCCCGCCGGCGGCGTTGGCGCGTGTCACCGCGGTGCGCGGGCCGGTGATCGACTTTGTCAGCGACAGCGGGCTGCCGGCGCTCAACGACGCGGTGATCGTCGACCCGGACGGCGCGCGCGTGATCTGCGAGGTGCAGGCCCATCTCGACTCGCATCGGTTTCGCGCCATCGCCCTGCAATCGACGCAGGGCCTGTCGCGGCTGATGCCGGCGCTGATGACCGGCGCGCCAATCATGGCGCCGGTCGGAGAGGCGGTGATGGGGCGGCTTCTGGACGTGCTGGGCGAGGTGCGCGATGGCGGCCCTGCCCTGGCGGCCGATACCCCGCGCCGCGCGATCCACCAACCGGCGCCGGCGCTGGCCGGACACCGGGCCGACATTTCGCTGTTCTCGACCGGGATCAAGGTTCTCGACCTGCTGGCGCCGCTGGCGCAGGGCGGCAAGGCGGCGATGTTCGGTGGCGCCGGCGTCGGCAAGACGGTGCTGGTGACCGAACTGATCCACGCGATGGTCACCAGCTACGACGGGGTGTCGGTCTTTGCCGGGATCGGTGAACGCTCGCGCGAGGGGCACGAGATGCTGCACGAGATGCAGGGCTATGGCGTCCTCGACCACACGGTTCTGGTCTATGGCCAGATGAACGAACCGCCCGGCGCGCGCTGGCGGGTGCCGCTGACCGCACTGACGATGGCCGAGCATGTGCGCGATGTCGAAGGCCGCAACGTGCTGCTGTTGATGGACAACGTGTTCCGTTTCGTGCAGGCGGGGTCCGAGGTCTCGGGCCTGCTGGGGCGGATGCCGTCGCGCGTGGGCTACCAGCCGACCCTGGCAACCGAGGTGGCCGACCTGCAAGAACGCATCGCCTCGTCGGGGCGCGCCGCGGTCACCGCGATCGAGGCGGTCTATGTTCCGGCCGACGATTTCACCGACCCCGCGGTGGCGGCGATCAGCGCGCATATGGACAGCACCGTCGTGCTGTCGCGGGAACTGGCGGCCGAGGGGATCTATCCGGCGATCGACCCGCTGCGCACCACCTCGTCGCTGCTCGACGCCGCCGTGGTGGGCGACGAACACGCGCGCACGGCAACCCGGGTGCGCGAACTGATCGAGCATTACAGCGAGATGCGCGACGTGATCGCCCTTCTGGGCATCGAGGAACTCAGCCGCGACGAACAGCTGCTGGTCGGCCGCGCCCGGCGCCTGCAGCGGTTCCTGACGCAGCCGTTCTTTGTCGCCGCACCGTTCACCGGCATGGAGGGGCGCAGCGTCGGCATCGACAAGGTGATCGCCGGCTGTCAGGCGATCCTGGCGGGCGACTGCGACGACTGGGACGAGAACTCGCTCTACATGATCGGCGACCTCGACGAGGCCCGCGCCCGCGAGGACGCCCGCCGAAAGGCCCCGGCATGAGCGGCGCGCTGCAGCTGACCATCACCACGCCCCTGCAGATCGTGCTGCAGGCCGCGGGGCTGACCTCGTTGCGGGCCGAGGACGCCAGCGGCGATTTCGGCATTCAGCCGGGCCACGCCGATTTTCTGACGGTGATCCCCGCCGGGGTGATGCGCTGGCGCGCGGCCGCGGGCCCCTGGCATTTCTGCGCGCTGCGCGGCGCGGTGATGACCGTTTCGGGCGGGAAGACCGTGCATGTTGCCTGCCGCGAGGCGATCCTGGGCGACGATCTGCCAACCCTGCAAGGGCAGATCGCCAATGTCCGCCACGAGGCCCGCGACGCAGCCCGCCGCAGCCGCACCCAGGACACCCGCCTGCATGCCCGCGCGATCCGCTCGCTGATGCGCGAACTGGCAGCCGGTGGCGACACGCTGGGCCTGGGACCGGAGGCCGACCGATGACCACGGACCCCACCGAAGAGGCCGCCCGCCGCGCCGAGGCCCGTGCCCGCGCCGGCGAGGCCGATCCCGAACCCTCGCTGGCCCGCCGGTTCGGCCAGATCGGCGTGCTGGGCTGGATCATCGTCCTGCCGACGCTGGGCGGGCTGTTCCTGGGCCACTGGCTGGACAAGGCGCTGGGCAGCGGCATTACTCTGGCGGCGGCGCTCCTGATGCTGGGGGCGGCGCTGGGCCTGTGGCTCGCCCTGCGATGGATGCACGATCAATGACCCTTGCCGACCCGACAACCCTGGGCCTCGCCGCGCTCGCAGCCCTCGCCGGGCTGGCCGCGGGCTGGGTGCATTTCGCCAGCCTCGCGCCGATTGCCCGCATGCTGACCCAGGGGCGGATGCTGGCCGTGGCGCTGCAGGTCGCGCGTCTTGCGGTGTTGGGGCTGGTGCTCTGGGGCTTTGCCCGGGGCGGGGCGCTGGTGCTGGTCGCGGGCGCTGCCGGGATCCTGGCCGGGCGCGCGCTGGTGATGCGCCGGGTGCGGCCATGATCGACTCGCCGCTCAGCACCTCTGCCGCCTTTGCGCTGGGTCCGGTGACGGTGACCTGGCCGGTGGTCGTTACCTGGGGGATCATCGCGCTGCTGGGCCTTGGCGCGGCGCTCGCCACGCGGCGGCTGTCGCCGACACCCGGGCGCGCGCAGGCGGTGCTGGAACTGATCGTCGTCGCTCTCGATTCCGAGATCAAGGCGACGATCCCCGGCGATCCAGGACGGTTCCGCGCGCTGATCGGCACCTTGCTGCTGTTCATCCTCTGCGCCAACTGGTCCGGGCTGGTCCCGGGTGTCGAGCCGCCAACCGCGCATCTCGAAACCGACGCGGCGCTGGCGGTTGTCGTCTTTGCCGCCGGGATCGGCTGGGGATTGCGCGAACAGGGATTGCGGGGCTGGCTGGCAACCTTTGCCCGCCCCAGCTGGGTGATGATCCCGCTGAACCTCGTGGAACAGATCACGCGGCATTTTTCGCTCATGGTCCGTCTTTTCGGCAACGTGATGAGCGGCGTCTTCGTGATCAGCATCGTCGGCGCGCTGGCCGGGCTTCTGGTGCCGATCCCGCTGATGGCGCTGGATATGCTGACCGGCGCGGTGCAGGCTTACATCTTTGCCGCGCTGGCACTGGTGTTCATCGGCTCGTCGGTCAGCGGGGAATGAAGGACAGGAGGTGTCATGGACAACCTGATTGAAATCGTCAGCGTCATCGCCGCCGCCGGCGCGGTCGGACTGGGGGCGATCGGACCGGCGCTGGCCGAGGGCCGCGCGGTGGCCGCCGCACTCGACGCGATCGCCCGCCAGCCCGAGGCCGCCGGCACGATCTCGCGCACGCTGTTCGTCGGTCTCGCGATGATCGAGACGATGGCCATCTATTGCCTGGTCATCGCGCTGCTGCTGCTCTTTGCCAATCCGTTCGTCTGATGGAGTTCGACTGGGCCACCTTTGCCTTCCAGATCGTCAACGTGGTGATCCTGTTGGCGATCCTGCGGCATTTCCTGTTCCGCCCGGTGGCCGAGGTCATTGCCCGCCGCCAGGCCGAGACCGCGGCGACGCTGGCCGCCGCCCGGACCGCGCAGGACACCGCACAGGCCGCCATCGCCAAGGCCCGTGCCGAAGCCGCCGAGACCGAGAAGGCACGCCATGACGTGTTGCTGGCCGCACAGACCGAGGCCGAGGCCCAGCGCAAGACGCTGCTGGAGACCGCGCAGGCCGAGGCGGCGCGGATCCTGGCCGAGGGCCGCGCGGCGCTGGCCCGGCAGCAAGGCGCGGATCAGGCCCATGAACTGACGCTGGCGCGTGACCTCGCGCTGCGCATCGCGCGACGGGCGCTGGCCGCGCAGCCTGCCGACCTGTCCGGCTATGCCGAGCGGCTGGCCGCGGCGCTGACGGCGCTGACCGACCCCGAACGCCGGGCCTTGCTGCAGGGCGGGAACCTGCGGCTGCTCAGCCCCGCGCCCCTGTCGCCCGAGGATCTGACCCTTGCCCGGGCCGCGCTGGCGCCCTTTGGCATCACACCCGACCCCGCCACCGACCCGACGCTGATCGCCGGGCTGGAGCTGCACTCGGACGCGGGCACGGTGCGCGACTCGCTGTCCCATGACCTCGACCAGATCGCCAAGGCGATGCGCGATGACCGGACACCCTGAAACGCCCGGCCTTGACCGGCTGCTGGCCCGGATCGACGACGCCCCCCTCGGCCCGCGTGCCGAGGAACGCGGCACCGTCAGCGCGATTGCCGACGGGCTGGCCAGCATCAGCGGCCTGCCTGGGGCCGAGCTGAACGAGATCATCGTCTTCGAAAGCGGCGCGCGCGGCTTCGTGCTGACGCTCGAGGAGGACCAGCTGCACGCCGCCTTTCTGGACCCGATGGTGGGGATCGCCGCCGGCGACGGCGTGACCCGCACCGGATTGTTGGTGTCGGTCCCGGTGGGCGAGGAGATCCTGGGCCGGGTGCTGGACCCGCTGGGCCGCCCCCTGGACGAAAAACCGCCGCTGCAGACCGCCGAGACCCTGCCGGCCGAGCGCCCCGCCCCGGCGATCATCGACCGGGATTTCGTGTCCGAACCCGTCGAGACTGCGGTGCTGGTGGTCGATGCGCTGTTCGCCATCGGCCACGGCCAGCGCGAGCTGATCATCGGAGAACGCCAGACCGGCAAGACCTCGCTGGCGGTCGACACGATCATCAACCAGGCCGGGCGCGACGTGATCTGCGTCTATGTCGCCATCGGCCAGCGCATGACCACCGTGCGCCGGGTGATCGAGGCGGTGCGCCAGCGCGGCGATGCCGGCAGGACCGTTTTCGTGGTCGGCGAGGCCACCGCCGAACCCGGGCTGCAATGGCTGGCCCCCTTTGCCGCGACCTCGATGGCCGAATGGTTCCGGGACCGCGGGCACAAGGTGCTGATCGTCTATGACGATCTGACCAAGCACGCGGCGACCCACCGCGAGCTGTCGCTGCTGTCGCGCCAGCCGCCGGGGCGCGAGGCCTATCCCGGCGATATCTTCTATCTGCACGCCCGGCTGCTGGAGCGGTCGGCCAAACTGTCCAGGGCGCTGGGCGGCGGATCGCTGACCGCCCTGCCGATTGCCGAGATCGAGGCCGGCAATCTGTCGGCCTATATCCCGACCAACCTGATCTCGATCTCCGACGGGCAGATCGTCACCTCGCAATCCCTCTTTGCCGCCAACCAGCGCCCGGCGGTCGATGTCGGCCTGTCGGTCAGCCGCGTCGGCGGCAAGGCCCAGTGGGGCGCGATGAAGGCGGTCGCCGGCCGGCTGCGGCTGGACTATGCGCAGTTTCTGGAAATGAAGATGTTCGCGCGCTTTGGCGGCTTTGGCGACAAGGCGATGGCCCGGCGCATGGCCCGCGGCGACCGGATCGCCGCGCTGTTGGCGCAGCCGCGATTTCGGCCAGTGGCGCTGCTGACCCAGATCGCCCTGCTGACCGCGCTGAACGAGGGGTTGCTCGACACCGTCGAGACCGACCGGATCGAGGCGCTGAAACCGGCGCTGGCCCCCTTGCTCGAGGCCGAACCGCGCCTCGACGGGTTACGCGCCGATCCCGGCACGCTGACCGACGACCAGCGCGCCGCGCTGCTCGGCGTGGTCCGCAGCGCCCTGCAGACGCCATGAGCAACCGCCCCGAGGATATCCAGGCACGGCTGTCGGGCCTCGATGCGATCGGGCAGGTGGTCGGTGCGCTGCGGGCCATCGCCGTCGGTCAGGCCGCCGCCGCGCAGGGGTCGATGGCGGCGATCACCGCCTATGCCGAGACCATCGACCAGGCCTTTGCCGCGCTGGCACTGGCCCACCCCGCGCCGGTCTCCGGCGACGGTCTGCTGCTGGTGATCGGCGCCTCGCAAGGGTTCTCGGGCGCTTATCCCGCCCGGATCGCGACGGCCGCCCGGCAGGCCTGCACCCCGGACACCGGGCTGGTGGTGCTGGGGCACCGCACGCTGGACATGCTGAGCGATCATGGCGATGGCCTGCCGGTCCTGTGGTCGGCCGATCTGCCCGGGCATCCGTCGATGATCCCGGCGCTGGCCAGCGAGGTGACCGACGCGCTGGTGCGGCTGAGCCCCGCCCATCCGGGGCCGATCCGGGCGGTGATCGGGCCGCGCGCCGGCGGCACCGAGCCCGAGCTACGCCCGCTCCTGCCCCGGCCCGAAACCTCCGCAACCACCCCTGGCGCGTCGCGGCCGCTGACCACGCTGCCCCCGGCCGTGCTGCTGGAAGGGCTGGTGCCCGAGGCGCTGTTCGCGGTCACCGCGCTGGCGATCCTGCAGGGCGTCGAGGCCGAGGCCCGCGCCCGCATCGAGGCGATGGCGCGCGCCCAATCCAACCTGCGCACCCGCCGCGCCGAGGTTCAGCGCCAGTTCCAACAGGCGCGGCAGGAACAGATGACCACCGAAATGATCGAACTGGCCAGCACCCAGCCCGCCAACCGCAGCTGACACCGCGCCCCGCCGGCAGCCGGTTCAGGCGGTGAAGGCGCTGATGATCTCGGCCGGGATCGCGGTCGATTTCAGACGGCCGGTCTCGGGATCCTTGGCGGTCCAGACCCGGGTGTCCAGCGCCTCGACGCACAGTCGATCGCCCAGCGTGACGCGGTGGCGAACCTTGAAGCTCGAGGTGCCGACCTCGACAAAGGCGCTGTCGATGGTCACCACGTCACCATACCGTGCCGGCGCGCGGAACTGTGCGTTGGTCTCGACCAGCGGGCAGCCGACGATGGCGAAGTCCTTGACCATCTTCTGTTTCGGCCAGCCCGCCGCCGCATAAAGCAGCGTCGTGCAGTGATCGAACCAGCTGGCGAAATTCGGGTTGAAGACGATGCCGGCAGGGTCGCATTCGCCCCATTCGACCTCGCGGGTGACGGTGTTGGCGGTCATGCCCTGGTCCTTTCGTCAAAGACGCGCTTGGCCTTCATCTGCGATTTCGGCAGCGCGTTGGGCGCCACCACCTGAACAGCGCTGCGCACTTCGCAGCGGCTGCGGATCTCGCGGGCGACGGCCTCGGCCGCGGCAGGGTCGGTGTGTTCGACGGTCACGGTCATCACATCCAGGTCGCCGTCCTTGCGCAGGTGGATCTGGAACTCGTCTCCGGTGCCGGGAACGGCGCGCACGGCTTCTTCGATCTGCACCGGAAAGAACTTGATCCCGCGCAGGTTGATCAGATCATCCGAGCGACCGGTCATGCAGCCCATCGCCTTGGTATGGTTGCGACCGCAGGCGCAGGGTTCGTCCGACAGTGTCGTGTAATCCCCGACCAGAAACCGCAGCTGCGCCGAGCTTTCCGAGGTCAGGTTGGTGCAGACTGACAGACCCTTTTGCCCGCGGGGCGTGACGGCCAAGGTCTCGGCGTCGACCGTTTCCCAGACCTGGATGTCATCCATCAGATGGATGAAGTTCTGCGCGCCGCTCTGATATTCCGGGCAGGAATAGCCGCCGCAATGCGGGCTGGCCTCGGTGCAGCCGTAGAATTCGACCGCGGTCGCATCCCACAGCCCCTGCAGCTTTTCCATCGTGCCGGCGACGCCGGAAAACGGCTCGCCGCCGGTAATCATCCAGCGGATGGAACTGGCCGCGGGGTCAAGGCCCATGTCCTGCATCACCCGGCCCAGATAGAAGGCATAGGAGGGTGTGCAGACCAGCACCGTCGGTTTGAACCGGTCGATCAGATTGGCCCGCGCCGGGCCGTCCAGACCGCCGCCCGGGATCACCGGCAGGCTCATCGCCGCCATCGTGTATTGCACGCCCCAGGCAAAGACATGCGGACCAAACCCCACCATCGGGATCGCGCTGTCACCTTTGCGGATGCCGCCCGAATGCAGGGCACGGGCGTTCGCCTGTTCCCAGAAGCGGCGGTCGAAATGGGTATAGCGAAAGACCCGCGGCACGCCCGTCGAGCCAGACGACGAGAACAGCATCCAGCCGCGGTCCTCCCATTCCTTCTGCCCGCAGGTGGTGTAGGTGCCATAGGGCGGATGCGCCAGCGCGTCCTCCATCATCTCCTGCTTGGTCACTACCGGCCAGTTGGCGATCAGCGACTCGACCGAGGTCAGGTCGCTGGGCGCAACCCCCAGCCGGTCGAAGCGCCGCCGGTAAAAGGCGCTGTTCTCATAGAGAAAAGGGGCCACGGCACGGATTTTCTCGTCCTGCACAGCCCGTGTCCGGTCGCGCGACCAGCTGTCCTTTTCCGACCAGTAATCGGCGCTGAACGGCACCGATCGCTCGTCAAGCGTCGCCTCGAGCACGCGCTTCCAGTGGATGCGCGTCTCGTCGGCCCGGTTCGCTGCGTGTGTCATGGTCCCCTCCCCCGGTCTCAGACGTCCTGCAACGAGCCGCGCTTGATGCCGATATCGCTGCGATAGCTCTGCGCGGCCTTGCTGATCGGGCTGGGCGCGACGGTGGCGCGGATCCTGACCTGCTTGTGCGGCTCGATATGGCCGGCGCTGCGGCTGCCACCGCCGTCTTCGCCCCAGATCAGCACCACCTCGGTGCCCGGCTCGGCAAAATCCGCGTCGACCGAGGCCAGCGACATCATCGCGCGTTCGTTCGCGGTATAGCCGGGATAGGTGGCAAGGCCGATCATCCTGCCATCCGCGTCGGTCACCTTGTCATAGTGCATCCGCGCGGTGGCCGCCAAAGGCAGGGTGATGGTCAGCGGCTTGTCGCCGGATTCGCCCCCTTCGAACTGCGCCTGCATCACGCTGAGCACATCGTCGGCGTTCCAGACCAGCGTCACCTTCTTGCGGTGCGGCGCGTCCTGCATCGCCTCCAGCGCAGCGCGGCCGATGAAGTCATGGTCAAACTTGATGATATGGCCATAATTCACGTCATAGGGCGTGAGATAGTAGTCCTCGATGTTCTCGGAATAGAAACTGCCGCCCAGCGACATCCGCATCGAGGCGTTCTTCGACGACATCCAGTCGCGATAGCCACTGGTGCCCTGCCCGGTATAGACCGCCGAAACCGGCACCGCCCACCAGCCGCTTTCGATCACCGTCGTGAAATAAGCGATCGAGCCGACCATCCGCAGGCCGTATTTCTGACCGGCTTTCTGGATCAGGCGCTTGACGTCCCTGTAGTCCGCCCAGGGGCCATAGATCTCCAGCCCCGGCATGCCGCCCATCGAATGGCGCATGCCGCGCGCGCGGAATTTGCCCAGACCGATCTCGGCGGATTTGAAGAACTTGATCTCGGGCAGCGGGCCGCCGTTCAGCTCCTCCAGCAGCTCCCAGGCCCGTGGGCCCTCGACCTGAAAGCGGTAGAACTCGCGCGCCTTCTTCGGGTTCAGGGTCCACATCGGGTCGGATTCAACCGTGACGTCGAACTCCAACGCTTCGGCGTTGTATTCGACCCATTCGGTGGTCGCCGGGTTGCCGACCACCATGTAATCGTCCTCGCCCTGACGATAGAGGATCGCATCGCCGATCAGGTTCCCCTCGGGCGAGCAGCAGACCAGCTGCTTGGCCGCGCCGATCTCGAAGTTCCGGAAGCTGTTGACCGACAGGTATTGCGTGAAGGCCAGCGCGTCGGGCCCGCGCACATGGGTCGAGCACATGTGATAGCTTTGGTCATGCACGGCGATGGTGTTGCGCCAGGCCCATTGCTCGTCGCGCCAGGTGGTGAACTCGGGGCGCACGCCGTCTCCCGGCATCATCTGCGTGTAGATCGTCAACGCGTTCTTGGGCGCGTTGCGGAACAGATGATCGGTGATGTTCGGCACCACCTTGAGCAAATCGTTCATGGTCTTGATGTCGGCTTTGTCGGCCATCGGGGTGCTCCTCGGGGATCGCTGTCAGCCTTGGCGGCCGGCGCTTCAGTTGATTTCACAACTCAAGCTATCCGATAGAGTTGCTGTGTCAACTCATATCGCATCCCCGTCCGATCGGGCCGCTCGCGCCGTCGACCGGGGCTTTGCGGCCGGCACCGCCAGCGGCGAAGCCCCCTGTCAGCGAATGGACTCGACGTTGCGCACCATCAGACGGATCGCGCGCAGGAAGGCTTCCAGATCCTCGGCGGCGATCCCCTCGATCAGCCGGGCCTCGCGGCCCAGCGCGATCTTCAGGATGGTGTCGTGCACCTCCATCCCGGCGTCGTTCAGCCACCAGCTGCGCTTGCGCGGATCGGTGGCCAGGGCTTCATGCCCCAGCAGCCCCTTGGCATCGAGCTGCGACAACGCCCGGCTGGCCGCGCCCTTGTCGATCTTGATCACGTCACAGATCCGCGCCGCCTGAATGCGGGGCTCGATCGCCAGCATCGACATCACCCGCCATTCCGCGATGCCGATCCCGAACCGGTCGAGATAGACCTGAGACGCACCGCGCGACAGGGCGTTGTTCACCGCGGACAAGAGATGCGGGACGTAGCACGCCAGATCGACCACCGCATGGCCATCCCGTTCAATGGTCGGGCTGGAAATCCGCCCCTCGGGGCAGATCGTCCCGCGGGTCTTGGCAGCCTCGTTGGCGTCGTCGGATAGCACGGGATCGGTCCAGAGGTCTCGGGGAGCGCGGATGCAACGCTGTAACCACGTCACGGGTCAATTGTCAAAACCACAGCCCCCCAACGCCCCCGTGCGTCAGGGTTCACCCGCGGCGGCCAGATCCGGGAAGAGAACCGGAACCGGCGTCAGGCTGAAGTAATCGTCCCCCCGGCCCAGCGCCCCTGCGCCACCGTATCCCCAGCACTGCACGCCGCCACTGGCCTGCACCGCACAGGTGGTGTAGCGCCCCAACGAGACCTGCACCGCATCACTCAGGCCACTGGCACGGACGCTGGTCCAGCGGTCCGTCTCGGTGCCGTCCCCCAGTTGCCCCAGGATGTTGCTGCCCCAGCACCGGACGTGGCCGGTGTCCAGGACGGCGCAGCTGTGGACCAGACCCAGTTCGACCTGCACCGCATTGTCCAGCCCCAGCACCCGAACCGGGGTCAACCGGCGGATCGTCGTGCCGTCCCCGATCTCGCCGGAACCGTTGTAACCCCAGCAGAGAACGCGCCCCGTCTCCAGCACCGCACAGCTGTGCCCGCGACTCGTCGCGATCTGCCTCGCGGTCGACACCCGGCGCACCCCAACCGGACGGGAACTGTCCTCGGTGCTTCCGTTCCCCAGCGACCCCCAGCCACCATAGCCCCAGCACCGGGCACGGCCATCGCCCCGAACCGCACAGGCAGTCCGTTCTCCGAAACTGATCCCCGTCACGTCGCGGATGGCGATCCGAACCGGGTCGGTGTCGGGTTGCAAGCGCCAAACCCCGCCCCAACAGAACACCCGCCCGGTTTCCATGCGCGCGCAGCTGTTCTGTTCGCCCGCCGTCACCTCGACCACCCGGCGCATCCCGGACACGCGCACCGGCAACAGCCGGTCGGTCAACGTGCCGTCCCCGAGCTGGCCATAGGTGTTCCGGCCCCAGCACGACATCCGCCCGTTTTCAAGCACAGCACAGGTGTGGTCATACCCGGCAGCGATGTGAACGGCGTTGGAGATCCCGCGCACCCGGACCGGGGTGCGCCGGTTGGTCAGGCTGCCGTCGCCCAGTTGTCCGTAGTTGTTGCCCCCCCAGCACCAGACCCGCGCCGTCGTGTCGAGAGCACAGACATGGGAGGCGCCCACGGTGACCTGAACGATATGCGGAACCTGCGCGGCGGCGGGCCTCGTCAGTGCCAGAGCGGCCAGGACGGCCACGACCAGCCCCCGCCCCAAACGAACCTTGGCACAGGATCTTTTCAACCAGACGGACATGTCACCTCGCGTCGCTCACTCACGGAATTTTCTTGTTTTTACAGGATCATGGGGGCAGAGCCAGAAAAATTCGCCCGCTCGCCGCCCTTCGGAGGCCCGAAGCGACGGCAAGGATCGCATGACAGGCCAGCGGATCACCGGCGGCGTGCGCGCGCGGCCAGGACAGCCTCGATGGATGGGATGGTGCCCGAGGCGAGATTCGAACTCGCACACCCGTTAGGGCGGAGGATTTTGAATCCCCTGCGTCTACCGTTCCGCCACTCGGGCACAGCACCGGATTATCGCGGCGTCACGCCAGGGTCAACAGGGCGTCGCGCCGGATCGCCGCGCCCGTTGCGCGGCCTTCAAGGGTCATGCTGTCCAGCGGCGCAACGGCCGCTGGACCTCTGCCATCGCAGGATCGCGTGCCATGAACGCGACTCCGGTCAGTTCTACTGCCGTGCGCAACCGATCGTGACATAGCCACCGGGCACCATATCAAACCCGGTAGGCGAGGCGACTCCGTCTCGTAGATTGAACTCAAACGCAGAGCGCCCCGTGAGCCCGAACCGCACCAGATTGTCGCTGAAATTTCCGTTGACTGTGGAGCAATTCGCCATTGGCGTGCTGCTGACACCCATACCTTCGGTAAACACGATCCGTCTGCCATCGCGCTGAAAGAAAATGCAATCCGCCAGCGCCGCAACCGGCGAGAGGGTGGTCAGCGCGGCGGCCATTGCCGCACCCCCAAGATGGTTCTGCTTCCTGCGAGCACTCCGAATCATGGTTTGGTTTCAAGGCTTTTGAACCCGGGCAAGCGAATGCGACACGCCATCCGATGCCGATCCATCGATTTCATCCACCGGCCTGAATCCGAAACACCCGCAGGAAATGCCGCAAGGGGCGGTGGTCCGGCCCCGTCTGCACGCGCGCGCCTGCCCAAGACCTCGATCCGCTTATGGCCCGGCCCCGGGATGACGGGATGCGGGGTTGGGCGCCCCTCGGCGCTTGACGCTACTGCGGGGCTGAGGCACCAGAGGCGCGCACTGACGCCCATGCCCGGAGGCCCCATGCTGCGCAAACTCTACAACTGGACGATCTCGCTGGCCGCCCACCCGCGCGCGCTCTGGGCGCTGGCGGTCGTGGCCTTTGTCGAGGCCTCGGTGTTTCCGATCCCGCCCGACGTGCTGATGATCCCGATGATCATCGCCCGGCCGAACCGCGCCTTCCTGATCGCCACCGTGGGCACCGTCGCCTCGGTGCTGGGCGGGCTCTTGGGCTATGCGATCGGCGCGCTGGCCTTTGATCAGATTGGCTATCCGATCCTGACCGCCCTGGGCAAGGGCGATGCGGTTCTGGAATTCAACGAGCGGTTCAACGATCTCAGCTTCTGGCCGGTGCTGATCGCGGGGCTGACGCCCTTTCCCTACAAGGTGATCACCATCATGTCCGGCTGGACCGGGTTGCCGCTGGCGATCTTTGTCATCACCTCGATCGTGGCCCGTGCCGGGCGGTTTTTCCTGGTCGCGGTGCTGCTGTGGAAATTCGGCGCACCCATTCGTGATTTCATCGAGCGCCGCCTGGGGTTGATGACCATCCTCTTCGTGGTGTTACTGGCAGGCGGCTTTTATGCGGTGAGGTTCCTGTGAGAGATTGGTCCCTGGCATCCTTGGCGGGTCTCGGATCGGCGGCAATGCTGGCCGGCGCGCTGTTCTTTCAATACGTCGTGGGCCTCGCGCCCTGCGAGCTGTGCATCTGGCAACGCTGGCCGCATCTGGCGGCGGTGATCCTGGGGCTGGTTGTCTGGTTCGTGCCCTCGGCCTGGCTGATGGCGCTGGGCGCACTGGCGGTGGCGACCTCGGGCGGGCTGGGGATCTATCACACCGGGGTCGAGCGCGGCTGGTGGCCGGGGCCGGACACCTGCTCGGGCACCACGGACATCAGCGCGATGAGCCCTGAGGCGCTGCTCAACCACATCATGGCCGCGCCGGTCGTGCGTTGCACCGATGTGGCCTGGGAGATGCTCGGCCTGTCGATGGCCAGCTGGAACGCGATCCTGTCCTTTGCCCTGGCCGCGATCTGGATCGTCGCCATGCGCCGCGCCTGAGGCGCGAGCCGGGGCGCGGGGAACCAAGGCAGGACCGGGGTCAGCCCAGCCCCGGATCGCGCGCCACGAGGATTGGCGCGGTCAGGTCTGCCAATCGCTGCCGCTGCTGGCCCCGGTCGTCGAAATTCGCCGGATCCAGCCAGGTCTCGAAGGCCGTTTTCAACGCCGGCCACTCGCTGTCGATGGCGGCGAACCAGGCGGTATCGCGGTTGCGGCCCTTGACGATGGTCGCCTGACGGAAAATCCCCTCATAGCTCAACCCGAACCGCTGCGCGGCGCTGCGCGACGGCATGTTGGCTGCATCGCACTTCCACTCGAACCGCCGATAGCCGGCGTCAAAGCTCCACTCCATCAGCCGATACACCGCCTCGGTCGCCTCGCGCGTGCGCTGCAGCCGGGGGGCAAAGGTCAGCCAGCCGGCCTCGGCGCTGCCAGCCCGCGGGTCAATCCGCATCAAGGACAGCGTGCCACCCAGCCGGCCATCCTGCATGCGGATGGCATAGTGCAGCGGATCCCAGCCAAGCCGCGCGGTATCAAGCCACGCCAGATAGGATGCAAGATCGCGGTGCGGACCGGCCGGCAGCCAGCTCCACATGGCACCGTCGCGGTCCTCGGCAAAGGCCTCGAACAGACCGGGCGCATGCGCGCGGCTCAGCGGTTCGAGCGTGGCATACCGACCGCGGATCACGGTTCGCGGCGGCAGGTCGGGCGGAATCCAGGCGGAAAGATCGGTCATCACGGGCCTCGCTGTGCAACCCCCAAGCGATAGCGCAGCATCCCCGACATGAAAAGGCCGCACCCGAACCGGATGCGGCCAGTGGCTGTTTGCGCGTCACAGCCCCCCGAGGGGCCAGGCCGGGCACAATCCAGCCAGCCGATCGGCGCAATCCCGGCACGAGGCCGGAACCGGCCCGTCGAGCCGCCCCAGGAGCAGCGCACAACGCGCACGACGGGTGGCGGGACAACGCCTCAACACAGCACGCGCTCCATTTCGTCCCAGTCGCCCATCCGCCAGCCGGGATGGACGACGGCGGCAAAGACCTGGGCAAAACCCTCGGGCGGCATCCCTGCCTGCATTCCCTCGACCCGGGCAATCCGCTCGCTGCGGGTGGCCGCGCCCAGCATCACCCGCATGAAGGGGATCATCATCTCGGGCGCGATCGAGGACACGATGGCGTGCTCGATCCCTTCCACCTCGGCGGCCGAGAACTGCGCGGCGATCAGCGGCATCAGGCGCGTTTCCTCCTCGTGCATGTGCTGGAAATCATCGGCCACGAACAGCGCGAACCGCTGATAGAGCCGGCGCAGCACCGACGGGCGCGCGGCATCATCGGCAACCGCCAGCGCCTCGGCCAGCGTGCGCAGCGCATCGAAGGCGGCCAGGTGGTGGTCATGATCGTCCGCCGCGTGATCAGCGCCGCCGGGCAGGCGCGCGTCCACGGCGGCGTGGATCTTGGCGTTCTCGTGCTTGAGATGGGTGAAGCACATGTCGAGATGCCAGGCCAGCTGCGCCAGCACCGCGTCGATCTGGGCCGGGTCGGCGGGGTCCGACTGGCCAAGCGCAACCAGCAGTCGTGCATTGGCCAGCCGGATCCCCTTGTGCACCGCATAATACAGGTCCGGGACCGCGGTGCTGGCAGTGTTGAAATCGGTTTGGGCGTTCATTGTTTTGTCTCCATAAGATTTGCCCCGAAGAGCGAATGCCCGTGGAATAGCGCCCTTCCGAAATCCGATAAATGCTGACAATATGGTTTCACCCTTCGGAAAAATCGGACAATGAACATGGACCACCTGCGCGCCATGCGGCTGTTTACCCGGGTTGCCGAGCTGGGCAGCCTGACTGCGGCCTCGACCGACCTGGGCTATGCGCGCGGCGCGGCCTCGGCGTCGCTGACGGAACTCGAAGGCTACATGGGTGTGCAGCTGGTCGAACGCACGACCCGCAGCCTGCGTCTGACCGACGACGGGCTGCGCTATCTGGAACGCGCGCGCCGCATCCTGTCCGAGGTCGAGGAAATGGAGGCCGAGATCGGCAGTGCCGAACGCCTGCCCCAGGGCCGCCTGCGCGTGCAGGTGCCGCCGGGGGTCGCGCGGATCATGGTCGCGCCTGCCCTGCCCGACTTCCTGCGCACGCATCCCGGGCTGTCACTGGAACTGTTGTCACGCAACGAGTTGCCCGATTTCGTCGCGCAGGGGCTCGACGCGGCGGTGTTCGTCGGCGACCTGCCGGACCTTGGCGTTGTCGCGCGGCCGGTCGGGCGGATGCCGATGATCACCGTCGCCAGCCCCGGCTATCTGGCGCAGCGCGGCACCCCCGCCAGCGTGGCGGATCTGGACACGCATGACTGTATCGGGTTTCAGGCACCGCGCTCGGGCCAGGCGGTGCAATGGCAGTTTCGCGTCGACGGACGCCCGGTGACGATGACGCCGCGCAGCCGGCTGACCTTTGACGCGGCAGATGCGGCCAAGGCGGCGATTATGGCGGACGCCGGCCTCATGCAGCTGGGCAGCCACATGGTCTATCGCGAGATCCGCTCAGGCCGGCTGGTGACGGTCCTCGACGATCTGCGGCCGGCCGGGCAGCAGATGTGGATTCTGCACCCGCGCCACCGCAACAAGCCGCGCAAGCTGCGCGTCTTCGAGGAGTTCCTGCTGGAGCTGAACCGCGCGTTTCGCCACCGCTGGAATATCCGCAACGACGACACCCGGGCCTGACTCACTTCTCCGGCGGGACCACGCGCAGGCGCAGTTCGCGCAGCTGCTCGTTCGTCGCCTCGGAGGGGGCGTTCATCATCAGGTCCTCGGCGCGCTGGTTCATCGGGAACATGATGACCTCGCGGATGTTCGCCGTGTCGGCCAACAGCATCACGATGCGGTCGATGCCCGCCGCACAGCCGCCGTGCGGAGGGGCGCCATATTTGAACGCCTTGACCATGCCGCCGAACCGCTTTTCGACCTCGTCCTTGCCATAGCCGGCCAGTTCAAAAGCCTTGAACATGATCTCGGGCTTGTGGTTGCGGATCGCGCCCGACACCAGTTCATAACCATTGCACGCAAGGTCATACTGATAGCCCAGCACCTTCAGCGGATCGCCCTGCAACGCCTCCATACCGCCCTGCGGCATCGAGAACGGGTTGTGGCTAAAGTCGATCTTGCCGGTGTCCGGGTCTTTCTCATACATCGGGAAATCGACGATCCAGGCGAATTTGAAGACGCCTTCCTCGGTCAGGCCCAGTTCGCGGCCGATCTCGTTGCGGGCACGACCGGCGACGGCCTCGAAGGCCTCGGGCTTGCCGCCGAGGAAGAAGGCGGCGTCGCCCTCGCCCAGACCCAGCTGGACGCGGATCGCCTCGGTGCGCTCGGGGCCGATGTTCTTGGCCAGCGGACCCGCGGCCTCCATCGCGCCGTCATCCCCCTTGCGCCAGAAGATATAGCCCATGCCGGGCAGGCCCTGCTGCTGGGCAAAGGCGTTCATTCGGTCGCAGAACTTGCGGCTGCCGCCGGTCGGCGCGGGGATCGCGCGGATCTCGGTGCCCTCGTTCTCCAACAGTTTGGCGAAGATCGCAAAGCCCGAGCCCGCGAAATGCTCGCTGACGACCTGCATCTTGATCGGGTTGCGCAGGTCGGGCTTGTCCGAGCCATACCACAGCAGCGAATCCTTGTAGGCGATCTGCGGCCAGTCGGGGTCGACATACTTGCCTTCGCTGAATTCCTCGAACAGGCCCTGGATCACCGGCTGGACGGCAGCAAAGACGTCATCCTGGGTGACGAAGGACATCTCGACGTCGAGCTGGTAGAAGTCGGTCGGGCTGCGGTCGGCGCGCGGGTCTTCGTCACGGAAACACGGCGCGATCTGGAAATAACGGTCAAAGCCCGCGACCATGATCAGCTGCTTGAACTGCTGCGGCGCCTGCGGCAGCGCATAGAACTTGCCCGGGTGCAGACGGCTGGGGACCAGGAAGTCGCGCGCGCCCTCGGGGCTGGAGGCGGTGATGATCGGCGTCTGGAACTCGTTGAACTGCGCGTCCCACATCCGGTTGCGGATCGAGCGCACAACGTTCGAACGCAGCATCATCGAGTTGTGCAGCGTCTCGCGGCGCAGGTCGAGGAAGCGGTAGGTCAGGCGCGTCTCTTCCGGGTAATCGGGTTCACCGAACACCGGCAACGGCAGTTCGCCCGCCTCGCCCAACACGCGCATGTCACGGATATAGACCTCGATCTCGCCGGTCGGGATCTTCGGGTTGATCAGGCTCTCGTCGCGGGCCTTGACGGTCCCGTCAATCGAGATCACCCACTCGGCGCGGACCTTTTCCAGCGCGGCAAAGGCCGGGCTGTCGCTGTCGGCCAGGATCTGGGTGATGCCGTAGTGATCACGCAGGTCGATGAACAGCACGCCCCCGTGGTCGCGCACGCGGTGCACCCAGCCGGCGAGGCGGATGTGCTGGCCGACATGCGCTTTGTTCAGGTCGGCGCAGGTATGGCTGCGATAGGCGTGCATCACGGGCTCCGTGCGTGGATGATGGAATCCGCCCGGATACACAGGTTCCACGCCCCGAAGTCAAGCCCGCGGGCGGGTGATCAGCGTGACTGGTCCCCCGGCAGGCCACCGGCCCCGAAGAACACGCCATCGCGCAGCACCTGGGCGACGGTCTCGCGTTTGACCATCTTCGCCTCGGCGGCATAGGCATAGGTCATCGCCAGATCGCACAGCTGGTTGATCAGCCGCGGCACGCCGCCGGTGGCCTCGTGCACCAGCTCGGCAGCCTGGCGGCTGAAAATGCCGGGATTGCCGCCGGCCTGCTTGATCCGCGAGGCGATATAGCCCGCGGTCGCCGCGGGATCGAGGCGCGGCAGGTGATAGCTGGCGGCCACCCGCTGGGCGAACTGCACCAAATCCGGCCGGCGCACCATCGCCCGCAACTCGGGCTGGCCGACCAGCAGGAGTTGCAGCACCTCCTCGCGGCCGGCGTTGATGTTGGTCAGCATCCGCAGGTCTTCCAGCGCGTCGCGATTGAGGTTCTGCGCCTCGTCGATGACCAGAAGCACGCGCTTGCCCTGCTTGTGCTGGTCCAGCAGGAAGGTTTGGATCACCGCGAACAGGTCGGCGCTGTCGGCACCCGGCGCGACGGTCAGGCCCAGCGCCGCGCAGACCCGGCGCAGCACGTCATTCACCCCCGGCCGAGCATTCGAGATCAGCCCGACCGTCACCTCGTCGTCGAGCCCGTCGATGAAATGATGCAGCAGTGTCGTCTTGCCGGCGCCGATCTCGCCGGTCAGCAGGGTGATCGGCGCGCGGGTGCCCAGCCCGTAGTCGAGCATCGCATAGGCGCCACGGTGCTCGGGCGACCAGTAGATAAACTCGGGATCCGGCGCGAGCGCAAAGGGCCGCTCGTGCAGCCCGAAATGGTCAAGGTAATAACTCAGCGCCTGCGACATGCCCGGTCCGTTGTCTTTGCCGCACGCCTGGGCGCGCGGGGATCAAGGTTGCTGATATAGGCCAAGTTTGACGACAATACCAAATTCTCACGGCGGTTTCTGGGCAGAGGGCAGCACAGGACGGAAATTCGCGATTCGAAATACACCCCCTGCGTGTTATCCGGGCGCCTGCTCGCCCAAAAAGATCACCCCCAAGACGCCCGGACTTTCTGCGACGCAGAAACAATCGTTTCGCACTGGGAAACAATGTTGCGAATTCCCCGTGACTTTCGCGTCCTGCAATGCGAATTGAGAGGAAACGCCGTGTTACATGGTTGGAAACAAACAATTTACCGTGCATTTGAGGCAATACCGCCTCAATTTGTTTCGCTTGCGGTCTGATCACGGCTAAAAGACGGCAGAAGTTAGTCGGTCCGCGCCTGGGGGGGCGTCTGCCCGACCCATACGAAGTTCCGGGTGCTGCCATGACCCTTCATTATCGCGAACTCCCCGATGTCACGGGGGTCGACCTCGGCCCTCTGCCGGCGGCGGGCGGTTTTCCCTATTGGCCCACCGTTCCGGTGGTTGCCCGGCCGTTGCCGGCCGACGTCCGGCCGGTGCGCCATGCCGGTTATCTGCGCCGCGGCAAACGGGTGCTGGACATAGTCCTGTCGCTGGCGGCGCTGATCCTGGCAGCGCCGGTGCTGGTGCTGCTGGCCGCCGCGCTGTGGATCGAAAGTGGCAACCCGTTCTACACGCAGGAGCGGCTGGGCCAGAACGGCCGCCGGTTCCGCATGTTCAAGCTGCGCACGATGGTCATCGACGCGGAAACCCACCTCGCCGCCTGCCTCGACCGCGACCCGGCAATGCGCGCGGAATGGGAACTGACGCAGAAGCTCAAGCGCGATCCGCGCATCACCCCGATCGGGCGGCTGCTGCGCAAGACGTCGATGGATGAACTGCCGCAGCTGTTCAACGTGCTCAAGGGCGACATGAGCATGGTCGGCCCGCGGCCGATGCTGCCCGAGCAGTTGCCCCTCTATGCACATCCCGACGCCTATCTGACGATGCGCCCCGGGGTGACGGGTCTTTGGCAGGTGACCGCCCGCAACGAGCAGTCCTTTGCCCTGCGCGCAACGCTGGATCTGCGCTATGCCCAGCGCGTGAGCCTGGGCATGGACCTGCGCCTGATCCTGGCCACCCTGGCCGTGGTGTTCCGCGCCACCGGCTATTGACCCGCGACACGCCGGGGGCTTGATTCGGCGGCGCGCGCCTGCCATGCCATGCTGCATGGTTTCGCCCTTCCGCCCCCCCGCGCAACGCCACGCCCCCGTCCTGTTGTGGATCGTGGGCATCTGCGCCCTGCTGGAAACCGCGTTCACACTGCTGTCGCTGCCGCCCTTCGGCCTCGACCGGCTGCGCAACGCCGCGATCATGCACGGCGCCTTCTGGCCGGGACTGCTGCATGAATGGCAGCCGTTGTTTCCCGGCCAGCGGATGACGATGTTCGTCAGCTATGCCTTCCTGCACGGCGGCTTTCTGCACATGCTGTTCAACATGCTGATCCTGCTGCAGCTGGGCCGCGGCGCGGTTGCGCGGCTGGGACAGGCCGGGTTCCTGCTGGTCTACCTGCTGTCGGCGGTCGGCGGGGCCGCGTTCTATGGCCTGTTGTCGACGGCAGATGCGCCGATGCTGGGGGCCTCGGGCGCGGTGTTCGGGCTGTTCGGCACCTCGGTGTTCTGGGAACTGCAGGTCCGGCGCGCGCATGGCGCCAGCTTCGAACCCGTGCTGCGGCTGGTGCTGGGCCTCGTGGTGATGAACGTGGTGCTGTTCTTCCTCGTTGGCGGAATGCTTGCCTGGCAGGCACATCTGGGCGGTTTCGTGACAGGCTTCATCCTGGCCTGGCTGGTGACCCCCACATTGCGCCACCGCTGGCGCCGTCCTTGACCTGATCGTCATTCCGTCGTTGCATTTCAGGGCGAATTGCGCC
This sequence comes from Rhodobacter sp., assembly GCA_020637595.1. Classification (GTDB taxonomy): domain Bacteria; phylum Pseudomonadota; class Alphaproteobacteria; order Rhodobacterales; family Rhodobacteraceae; genus Pararhodobacter. Next base: position 45,354 of record JACKKE010000012.1, read on the forward strand.
CTACTGCAAAAATATGATCAAAAAATGACGACCTGACCGTGCCTGACATGCCAAACCCCGCAGCCGACCCGTCGGTCCCGGTGATCGAGATCCGGGGCCTGCACAAAGCCTATGCCGCACTCGAGGTGCTCAAGGGGGTCGATGTGCGCGCCCTGCCCGGCCAGGTCATCTCGTTGATCGGCTCGTCCGGGTCGGGAAAATCGACCCTGCTGCGGTGCTGCAACCTGCTCGAGGACAGCCAGCAGGGCGAAATCCTGTTCGAGGGCGAGTCCGTGCGCTGGCGCGGCACCGGCGTGCATCGCCAGCCGGCGGATCGCGCGCAGGTCCAGCGGATCCGCACCAACTTGTCGATGGTGTTCCAGAACTTCAACCTGTGGTCTCACATGACGGTGCTGCAAAACGTCATGGAGGCCCCGCTGACGGTCCTGAAACAGGACCGCGCCGCTGTCGAAGCGCGCGCGCGCGGGATCCTCGACAAGGTGGGCATCGGCGACAAGGCCGATGTCTATCCGGCGCAGATGTCAGGCGGCCAGCAGCAGCGCGCGGCAATTGCCCGGGCGCTGTGCATGGAGCCCCGCGCGCTCTTGTTCGACGAACCGACCAGCGCGCTGGACCCGGAACTGGAGCAGGAGGTCGTGCGCGTCATCAAGGCGCTGGCCGACGAAGGACGGACGATGATCATCGTCACCCATGACATGAAGCTGGCCGCCGATGTGTCCGACCATGTCATTTTCCTGCATCAGGGCCTGATCGAGGAACAGGGCCCGCCGTCGACCCTGTTCGGCGCGCCGACGTCCGAGCGGCTCCGGCAGTTCCTCAGCCATACCCATCACGCGGCCTGAGGCCGCCCCCTCCCCCTCGCGGATCCCGCCGACAACAACGACAAAAGACCGCAGACCGGTCCCGGCGCCTTCGCCCCAAACCTGGTGTTTCATGCGTGACTGGCTTCGCCATCACCCCGACGTTAAAACCATCCGCGTTGCCGCAGCCGACCTGAACGGGCAGGCCCGGGGCAAGCGTGTCCCGGTCCGGTTTGCCGACAAGATCGTCAAGGAAGGCACGCGCTTTCCCTTCTCGGTGATGAACCTCGACATCTGGGGCGAAGACATCGAGGACAGCCCCCTGGTCTTTGAGAGCGGCGACGCCGACGGGGTGCTGAAACCGACCGACCGCGGTTTCCTGCCGATGCCCTGGCTCGACGCGCCGACCGCGCTCTTGCCGATCTGGATGTTCCGCGAGGACGGCACCCCCTATGAGGGCGATCCGCGCCACGCCTTGGCGAACGTGCTGCGCCGGTTCCACACCAAGGGCATGCGGCCGGTCTGCGCCACCGAGCTGGAATTCTACCTGATCGACGATTCCGGCCGCGAGTTCCGTGTGCCCCCCTCGCCCCGATCGGGCAAGCGGCGCCCCGGCGCCGACACGCTGGCGCTGCGCGCGCTCGATGCCTTCGACCGGTTCTTTACCGACCTCTACGACGCCTGTGAGGCAATGGACATCGACGCCGACACCGCGATCTCCGAGGCCGGGCCGGGCCAGTTCGAGGTGAACCTGCTGCATTCGGACGATGTGCTGAAGGTCGCGGACGACACCTGGCTGTTCAAGATGCTGGTCAAGGGGCTGGCCCGGCGGCACGGCTTTGCCGCCAGCTTCATGGCCAAACCCTATGACGACTGGCCGGGCAACGGCATGCACATGCATTTTTCGATCACCGACGAGGAGGGGCGCAATCTCTTCGACAACGGCACGCACGAGGGATCGCCGCTGCTGCACCAGGCGGTGGCCGGGTGCCTCCAGGCGATGGCCGGATCGACCCTGCTGCTGGCGCCGCACGAAAACAGCTTTGACCGGCTGGTCCCCGAGGCACACGCCCCCACCGGCATCTCCTGGGCCTATGAAAACCGGACCTCGGCGCTGCGCATCCCCTCGGGCAGCCGCCGCGCGCGGCGCATCGAGCACCGCGTTGCGGGCGGCGACATCAACCCCTATCTGATGATGGCCGGGGTTCTGGGCGCGGCGCTGATCGGCATCGAGGACGGGCTGGTGCCGCCGCCGCCGATCACCGGCAACGCCTATGATCTCGACCTTCCGCAAATGCCGGTGACGTGGCAGGATGCAGTGAATGCCTTTGAGAAAAGCCCGGAAATGGCGCGGATCTTTGCGCCGCAACTGATCGAGAACCTCGTGCGCACGAAGCGCCAGGAAATCCGCTATATGGACGAACTGTCGCCCGAGGAAGTGCTTGATCTCTATCTCGATACCGTCTGAGGACACCATGAAGATCGGCATTCTGCAAACCGGCCAGGCCCCCGAACCGCTGCGCGCGGCAGGCGATTATCCCGACCTGTTCGAAACCCTGCTGGCCGGGCACGGGTTCACATTCCAGACCTGGCACGTCGAGGCGATGGAGTTTCCCGCCGGCATTCACGACGCCGACGGCTGGCTGATCACCGGCTCGCGCCACGGTGTCTACGAGGATCATCCGTTCATCGCCCCGCTGGAACGCTTCATCCGCGAGGCGGTGTCGGCCAGGGTGCCGGTGGCCGGCGTCTGCTTTGGCCACCAGATCATGGCCCAGGCGCTGGGCGGCACGGTCGAAAAGTTCAAAGGCGGCTGGTCGGTCGGCCCGACCGCGTATGATTTCGGTGGCGACACCGTGACCCTGAACGCCTGGCACCAGGACCAGGTCACCGCCCTGCCCCCCGGCGCGACAGTGATCGCCTCGTCACCGTTCTGCCAGTTCGCAGGGCTGGCCTATGGCGACGCCGGCCTGTCGGTGCAGGCCCACCCCGAGTTCAAATCGGACTTCATCGGCGGCCTGATCGACACCCGCGGGCGCGGCGTCGTTCCCGAACCGATCCTCGACGCGGCGCGGGCGCGCCTCGACCAGCCGGTCGACAACGCCCGCATCGCCGACCGCATCGCCGCTTTCTTCAAGGCCGCTGCCGCACGCGCTGCCGCCTGACACGATTTTCCACAGGATTTCCCATGAGCAACTGGACAAGCAAGATCCCCGAGGCCGCGCGCGACTATCTCGCCGGGCGGCGGCTGGACGAAATCGAATGCATCGTGCCCGACATCGCCGGGGTGGCGCGCGGCAAGGCGATGCCGGCCTTCAAGTTCGACAAGCAGACGCATTTCTACCTGCCGACCTCGATCTTTTTGCAGACGATCACCGGCGACTGGGCGGATGCCCCCGGCGGCGAGGACGAATACAAGGAACCGGACATGACGCTGGTTCCCGATTTCGACACAGCCACCGCCGCACCCTGGACCGCCGACGTGACGATGCAGGTGATCCATGACGCGCTGACCCAGGCGGGCGAGCCGGTGCCGACAGCCCCGCGCAACGTGCTGAAGCGGGTGCTGGCGCTCTACGCCACCGAGGGCTGGAAGCCGGTCGTCGCGCCGGAAATGGAGTTCTATTTCGTCGCTCGCAACATCGACCCCAACCAGCCGATCACCGCGCCGATCGGGCGGTCCGGGCGCAAGGCCGCGGGCAAGCAGGCCTATTCGATGTCGGCGGTCGACGAATATGGCAAGGTGATCGACGACATCTATGACTTTGCCGAGGCGATGGGGCTGGAGATCGACGGCATCCTGCAGGAAGGCGGCGCCGGTCAGGTCGAGATCAACCTGGCGCATGGCGACCCGGTCGAACTGGCCGATCAGATCTTTTATTTCAAGCGGATGATCCGCGAGGCGGCGCTGCGCCACGACTGTTTTGCGACCTTCATGGCGAAACCCATCGAGGGCGAGCCGGGCTCGGCGATGCACATCCACCACTCGGTCGTGGATCTGGAAACCGGGCGCAACATCTTTTCGCTGGAGGATGGCAGCGAAAGCCCCGCCTTCCTGCATTTCATCGCCGGCATGCAGAACCACCTGCCGGCAGCGGTCGCGCTGCTGGCGCCCTATGTGAACAGCTATCGCCGCTATGTCCCCGACTTTGCCGCGCCGATCAACCTGGAATGGGGCCGCGACAACCGCACCACGGGTCTGCGGATCCCGATCGCCGCGCCCGAGGCGCGCCGGGTCGAAAACCGGCTGGCGGGGATGGATTGCAACCCCTACCTCGGCATCGCCGCCTCGCTGGCCTGCGGATACCTGGGGCTGAAGGAGAAGAAAGAGCCGCGCCCGGAATGCCGGATCAACGCCTATATGGGCGAGGACGAGCTGCCGCTGACGCTGGGGGCCGCGGTCGATCTGCTGGAAGAAGACGCGGCGATGGGCGAGGTTCTGGGGCCGCAGTTCGTGGCGCTCTACTGCGCGGTGAAACGCGACGAATACAAGGAATTCCAGTCGGTCATCAGCCCGTGGGAGCGCGAGCACCTGCTGTTGAACGTCTGACTGTTGAGCGTCTGAGGGGGCTCCCGCCAGTCGCCGTCGGGATCTGCGATCCCTCGTCTCCTGTTGGGCCGGGCGCGCCGCTGGCGCGGCGCGCGGTCGCGCGGGGTGGCGGGCAAGGAAGGGGGGCTTTGCCCCCCTCTTTGCTGCGCAAATTCACCCCCCAGGATATTTGCGACGCAAAGATGCCGGGGATCGGTGACAGGTCAGTCGGGCAGCACGGTAACCGGATGGCCCGCGGCGCTGAGCGCGCCATCGAGGCGGTCGAAGCGCAGCAGCGCGAGGCCCTGGTTGCCCGACTGGCTGTGCAGGGTTCCGGCCTCGCGCCCGTCGGTGCCGAGGATCGGCGTGCCCGGGGCGACCGGCGCCGCGACGGCGATGCGCTTGAGCCCGCGGCGCAGTTCGGTCTTGTGGTGCATGCGGGCGGTGACTTCCTGCCCGACATAGCAGCCCTTGCGGAAGTCGACGCCGTGCAGGCGCTCGAACCCCAGTTCCAGGATGAAGCTGTCCCCCGGCTGCAACTCGAGCCCGGTCTCGGGCACCCGCGCGGCGATGCGCAGCGCGTCCCAGTCAACCGGTGCCCCGGCGCAGAGGGACTGACCGTAGAGCCGCCAGCCCAGCGACGGGTCGCGCGGATCGGCCAGCGCACCGACAGGCGCCGGGCCGAGGCCCCGGGTCACCGGGCGTGGGTCCCGGGTGATCGTTACCTTGGCACGCAGCGTGAACAGCGTCAGGCGGCGTTGCAGGTCGTCGGCCAGCCCCCCGGCCAGGTCGATCAGCACCGCCTCGGCGCCCTCTGCGACCAGGAAGAAATCGGCCACCAGCTTGCCCTGCGGGGTCAGCATCGCGCCATAGGCGATGCCCCCCTGCGCGAGGCGCGTCATGTCCTGGGTCACCAGCCCTTGCAGGAATTTCACATGGTCCGGCCCCGAGACGCGCAGCAGCGCGCGACCGGGCGCCGGGGCGCAGCGGGTTTCCGGGGACAGGTCGGGCATGGTGTCGGTGCTCTGCATGATGCCGATATAAGCGCGGGCGGGGCCTTCGAACAGCCCACGGGCGAACAAAGCCGCCCGTCGCGTCCGTCCCGCAGGTCACCCCGAGGTCGCGCGCCAGCGGGCAAAGGCGGCCTCGATCGAGGCGGGGTCATAGCGGGTCTCGACCCAGCTGCGGAAGCTGAGACCGGCGCGCTCGCCCTCCTCGGCATAGGTGCGCAGGATCTGGCCCTGCACCCCGGCCGCGCCACGCGGTGAATGGCCATAGCGCAGCGACAACTGCTGCGCCGCGGTGGCCGCATCGTCGCCCGCCATCACCAGCCGCCAGAGCGCCGCCGCCATCCCGGTGCGGTCCGCCCCCGACTTGCAGTGCATGACCAGCGGCCGTTCGGCGGTCTCGAAACTGTCGAGCAGGGCGAGGAGGGTCTCGCGGCTTGGCACGGTCTTGGCGTGCAGGCGCAGGTTGATCAGCGTCAGCCCCAGCCGGTGGCAGGACCGCGCCTCGAGCTGACGAAACGGGCGTGCCGATTCGCCGCGCAGGTTGATCACCGTGCGCACCCCTTCGCGCCGCAGCCGTGCCAGGTCGTGATGCGCCGGCTGGTTCATCCGCCAGACCCCGGGCGCAACCTGCCAGCGGTTCTTCCAGAAGAGCCGCACCGCGCCGTGATCGGCAAAGAGGCCATAGGCCCAGGCCCGCAGACGCACGCCCACCGGCATGCGCACCCCGGGCGGAAACCAGCCCGGAACGGGTGCCTGATGCGACGTCAAGTCATCCATCGGCGCCCCCGGAACAGGCACGCCGGCCTCTTCGCGCCGGGCAACCCAGCGTCGGTCGTTGACCCTGCCCGAGACCGCTACTAACGATACAGAACAAAGGAGATATCTCGATGACCCTTGCCAACGGCCGCCCTTATCTGGCCATCCCCGGCCCCTCTGTGATGCCCGACCGCGTGCTGGCGGCGATGCACCGTGCTGCCCCCAATATCTATGAGGGCGATCTGATTGATATGGTAGGCAGTCTGCGGGCCGATCTCAAGGCCGTGGCCTGCTCGACGCAGAACCTTGCGATCTATATCGGCAACGGACACGCCACCTGGGAAGCCGCAAACAGCAACGTGTTTCGCCGGGGCGACACGGCAATCGTGCTGGCCACCGGGCGGTTCGGGCATGGCTGGGCCGAGAATGCGCGCCTGCTGGGGGTCGACACCGCGATCACCGATTTCGGCAAGGCAGCGCCGATTGATCTGGAGCGCGCCGAAGCCGCGCTCAGGGCCCACCCTGATGCCCGTGCGGTGATGGTCACCCATGTCGATACCGCGACCAGCGCGCGCAACGATGTGGCCGCGGTCCGCCGGCTGATGGACGACCTGGGTCATCCGGGCCTGTTGATGGTCGACTGCATCGCCAGCCTCGGCTGCGACGAATTCCGGTTCGACGCCTGGGGCGCGGATGTGATGATCGCGGCCAGCCAGAAGGGGCTGATGACCCCGCCGGGGCTGGGGTTCGTGTTTTTCTCGGACAAGGCGCTGGAGGCCTGCAAGGGGTCGGACCTGCGCACGCCCTACTGGGACTGGACACCGCGCAACGCAGCGCAGTGGTTCTATGAGAACTGGTATGGCACCGCGCCGACCCACCACCTGTTCGGCCTGCGCGAGGCGCTGGACATGATCCACGAAGAAGGGATCGAGGCCGTCTGGGACCGTCACAGCCGGCTGGCGTCGGCGGTCTGGGCCGCGGCCGAGGCCTGGGGGCGCGAGGGGGCCTTTCGCCTCAACATCGCAGATCCCCAGCACCGCGGCCATTCGGTGACGGCAGCGCGGCTGTCGGGCGAGGATGGCACACGGTTGCGCCGCTGGACGGAACATCAGGCCGGGGTGACGCTGGGCATCGGCCTCGGCATGGCCGAGCTGGACGACCCGGCGGGGCATGCCTTCTTCCGTATCGCGCATATGGGGCATGTGAATGCCCATATGACGCTGGGGGCGCTGGCGGTGATGGATGCCGGAATGAAGGCGCTGGGCATCGCGCATGGCTCGGGCGCGCTGGACGCAGCCGCGCGCGCCCTGGCCTGACACCCGGGCAGGATCGGCCCCAGCTGCGTGGAGATGGAAATGGAGCGGCGGCAGACATCATGGATCCGACTGGCCTGGCGGCACTACTTGTGGGTGCCGCTGCTGCCGGTGGTGACCGCCGTGGTGTTGTTGCTGGTCGGTCAGTCGCTGAGCCACAACGCCGCGCTGCTCGATCTGCACGGGGCGGATACCATCGCAACCGTCACCGACCGCGAGATCGTCGAACGGCGCGATTCCGATGGCCATCGCAGCACCGACTACCGGCTGCGGATCGCGTTCACCGCCTCGAACGGGGTCCGCGTGACGGATTGGGACAGCGTCAGCCGCGAAACCTATGACAGCGTGCAGGCCGGCGACACGATGCCGGTGCGCTATGTCGCCCATGACCCCGCAATCTTCGAGGTCGAACCGGGGCGAACAGCATTCTCCGCGCGGATGTTCAGCGGGTTCGGCATCGTCATTCTGGGGATCGCGGTGGCGATCGGCGCCTTTCTGGGCCGCCACATCCCGTCGAAACGCCGGGCGGCGGCGCGCGGTGCGGTGCGCGAGGCCCGGGTCACCGAGCATCTGCGCAGCAACGTCCGGGTGAACGGCCGCGCGCGCTGGCGGCTGAGCTGGACCGACGCGGTGGGCGAGACCGGGCGTTCGGACCTGCACCGGCAGGATGACCTGCCCTCGGTCGGCAGCGTGATCGTCGTCTACCTCGATCCACGCGGCGGCCGCGGCTGGTGGGAGAACGACCTCTAGCCGCCGCGAGACGGACGCACGGCGGCCCCTTGCCCTCGCGGACGGGCTGGCTATCCTGCCCGCCGAACAGGGTGGGGAAAACGATGCGCGCATTCGGTAAATCTCAGGGCGTCAAGCGGCGCGAGGACGTCCGGTTTCTGACCGGCGAGGGCCGCTATGTCTCGGACCTGCTGCCCGAGGGGGCTCTGCACGCGGTTTTCCTGCGTGCCCCCGTCGCGCATGGCGTGATCACCGCGCTCGATGTCGAGGATGCGCGCACGATGCCCGGCGTGGTGGCGGTGCTGACCGCCTATGACCTGAAAGCCGCGGGCATCACTGCATCCATGTGGGGCGCACCGGCCCGCGACCAGCGCGGGCGCAGCGGCATCAGCCCCCACCGGCCGATCCTGGCCGACGGGATCATGCGCTTTGCCGGCGAGGCCGTGGCGCTGGTGGTCGCCGAAACCCGTGCCGAGGCGCTGGATGCCGCCGAGGCGATCACGCTCGACTTCGACGACGCCCCGGCCCATGTCGCGCTGGACACCGGCGGCCCGGCCGTCCACCCCGAGGCCGAGGACAACCTCGCCTATGACTGGCTTCTGGGCGACGAGGACGCCGTCACCGCGGCGTTCGAGCGCGCCGCGCATGTCACGCGGCTGTCGGTCCGTCAGAACCGGGTGATGGTCGCCAGCATGGAACCGCGCGCCGCGATTGCCAGCTGGGACGGTCAGCGCCTGCACCTGACTTTCAACGGCCAGGGTGTCTGGATCCCGAAACGCGAGGTCGCCCGGATCCTGAACCTGCCGCCCGAGGCCGTGCATGTCACGATCCCCGATGTCGGCGGCGGTTTCGGCATGAAGAGCTTTGTCTACCCCGAGCATCTGGCGGTAGCCCAGGCCGCGCGGGTCATCGGCCGGCCGGTGGCCTGGGCGTCGGACCGGGCCGAGGCGATGCTGACCGACACCGGCGCCCGCGATCTGACCAGCGTGGCCGAACTCGCCTTCGATGCCGACCACCGCATTCTCGGCTATCGGGTGCGGACGAAATCGAATCTGGGCGCGTATAACTCGCAGTTCGGACAGAACATCCAGTCCGAGCTGTTTTCCAAGGTGCTGACCGGGGTCTATGACATCCCCTGTGCGCTGCTGCATGTGCAGGGGATCTATACCCACACGACTCCGGTCGATGCCTATCGCGGCGCCGGCCGCCCCGAGGCGATCACTCTGCTGGAACGCACGATGGACATGGCCGCGCGCGAGCTGGGCCTCAGCCCGTTCGAGCTGCGCGCGCGCAACTTCATCCCTCCCGCGCGCTTTCCCTACACCACCCCATCGCATGTCACCTATGACGTGGGCGACTTTGCCCGCGTGCAGGACCGCGCCCAGGCCCTCGCCGATGTCGACGGCTTCGCCGCCCGCAAGGCCGAGAGCGCGGCGCGTGGCCTGCTGCGCGGCCTTGGCTATGCCTATTACATCGAGTCGATCCTGGGCGACGACACCGAGGGCGCAACCGTCGAATTCACCGAAACCGGGGTCAACCTCTATGTCGGAACCCAGTCGAACGGACAGGGCCACGAGACCGTCTATGCCCAGTATCTGGCGGATCTGACCGGCATTCCCTTTGACGAGATCACCGTCGTTCAGGGCGATTCCGACCGGATCGCGCAGGGTGGCGGCACCGGCGGGTCGCGTTCGGTCACGGTCCAGACCTTTGCCACCCACCAGACTGCCGAAAAGATGGTCACGGCCTTTGTCGCCTTTCTGGAGACCGAGATCGAGGCCGCGCCCTTTACCTTCGAGGATGGGATCTTTTCCGCGCCCGGTTCGAACCGCCGCCTGACCCTGCGCGAGGCTGCCGACCTCGCCCGCAGCCGCGGCCGCGCCGACCTTTTGCGCCACGAGAACCGCGCCAAGCTGCCCGGCCGGTCCTTTCCCAACGGCGCGCATCTGTGCGAGGTCGAAATCGACCCCGAGACCGGCGCCCTGACCCTCGACCGCTATTTCGCCACCGACGACCTCGGCACGCTGATGCACCCGCAACTGGCCGAGGGGCAGGTGCATGGCGGAGTCGCCCAGGGCTTTGGCCAGGCGGTGATCGAAGAGGCGCGCTATGACGACGACGGACAGCTGCTGTCCGGCAGCTTCATGGACTACGCCATGCCACGCGCCTCGGATCTGCCGGTGATCCATTTCGCCAGTGTGCCGACCCCCTCGCGCAACAACCCCGTCGGCATGAAGGGCTGCGGCGAGGCCGGAACCGTCGGCGCCATCGCCGCGGTGACCAACGCCGCCCTCGATGCGCTGTGGGATCGCGGCGTGCGCCATATCGACATGCCGCTGACGCCACAGCGCATCTGGACCTGGCTGTCCGAGGCCGGCGCCTAACCCCGGCGCGCGCCCCCGCCCCTCCCCTGTCTCCAAGGAGTCGCCCGATGACCGGCCCCCGCTTCACCCGCCTCGTCCAGTCGCTGCCGTCAACGGTCCCCTTCGTCGGACCGGAAACCCAGGAACGCGCCCGCGGCGCGGTGTTCGACGCCCGTCTGGGCGCGAATGAAAACGGCTTTGGCCCCTCGCCCCGCGCCATCGCCGCGATGACCGAGGCCGCGGCCGAGATCTGGAAATACGCCGACCCCGAGAGCCATGACCTGCGCCACGCCCTCGCCGCCCATCTGGGCGTAACCCCCGACCACGTCATCGTTGGCGAGGGGATCGACGGGCTGCTGGGCTACCTCGTGCGGCTCCTGATCGAACCGGGGGATCCGGTGGTGACCTCCGAAGGGGCCTATCCGACCTTCAACTTCCATGTCGCGGGCTTTGGCGGCGTGTTGCACAAGGTGCCCTATCTGGGCGACGCCGAAGACCCCGCCGCCCTGATCACCGCCGCGCGCGAGACCGGCGCCAAGCTGATCTACATCGCCAACCCCGACAATCCGATGGGCAGCTGCCACCCGGCCGCGGTGATTGCCGCGATGATCGAGCAGATGCCCGAAGGGGCGCTGCTGATCCTCGACGAGGCCTATATCGAGTTCGCCCCCGAAGGCACCGCGCCCGCCATCGACCCCGACGACCCGCGCGTGATCCGCATGCGCACCTTCTCAAAGGGCTATGGCATGGCCGGGGCGCGCGTGGCCTATGCCGTGGCCGCTCCGGCGCTGATCGCCGCCTTCCACAAGGTGCGCAACCATTTCGGCATGAACCGCGCCGCCCAGATCGGCGCGCTGGCCGCGCTGCAGGACACCGGCCACCTGGCGCAGACCGTCGCCAAGGTTGATCGCGCCCGCGCCCGTCTGGCACAGATCGCCGCCGAAAACGGGTTGCGCGCCCTGCCCTCGGCCACCAATTTCGTCACCATCGACTGCGGCGGCGACGGCGATTTCGCCCGCCGGGTGCTGGCCGGGGTGGTGCGGCGCGGGGTCTTCATCCGCATGCCCTTCACCCCGCCGCAGGACCGCTGCATCCGCGTCTCCTGCGGCCCGGATGGCGAACTCGACGCCTTCGCCCGCGCCCTGCCCCAGGCCCTCGCCGAGGCGCGCGCCGCGACATGAGTTGATTTCGTTCAGGCGCCTGCGCCGCCAGGCGGGTTCCCTGCCCCTGAAGTTCCCATGCCCCGCACCCCCTCGCCCTTGCCGCCGGCCTTGTCCTCGGCGCGGTCGAGACGGCCCGCGTGGTGCGGGACCACGCCCTGGGTCCCGAGATCCGCGCTCTGGCCGAGGGCATCGTCGCCGCACAGGAAACCGAGATCGCCTTCATGCAGGACTGGCTGAACCACCACGAGTGACGTCACGTCGAGATCCGGGCCGGGCACTGGCCGGGCATTCCGGCACTGGCTAGCTTGTTCGCCAGGAGGATCGCTCATGCCCGAACAACACGTCGCGAAAAGCCCCGCCGACCTGCCCGACCGCGCCACCCTGGCAGAGATGTCCGGCCTCGACTATATCCGCGCGATCTTTGAGGGCCAGATGGCCGGCGCCCCGATCGCCGAGCTGATGAACTTTCACATTCACGCGGTCGAGAAGGGCAAAGTCACCTTCCGCGGCGCGCCCGGCTTTCAACATTTCAACCCGATGGGCGGCGTGCACGGCGGCTGGTATGGCACCATCCTCGACAGTGCCCTGGGCTGCGCCGTGGCGACGGTGCTCGACAAGGGCTCGATCTATACAACGCTCGAATACAAGGTGAACCTGACCCGCGCGATCCCGGCCGGCACCTTGGTCGACTGCACCGCCAGCGTCCGCCACGCGGGCCGCTCGACCGCCGTGGCCGAGGCCGAAATCCGTGGCGTCGACGACGGCAAGCTCTATGCCACCGGCTCAACCACCTGCATCGTCATGCGGGTGTGATCCCTGGTGGGGGCGTGCCTCGGGGGCATCGAGCCCCCTCGGCCCGCGCGGGGCCAGCCCCGCACCCCGCCAAGGGGGTTTTCCACCCCCTTGGATCCCCCGAGGATATTTAAGACGCAAAGATGAAGCGAGTTTGGCTCATCTTTGCGTCTCAAATATCCTGGGGGTGAGCCCGCAGGGCGAGGGGGCAAAGCCCCCTAGGCTCGCGCAGCGAGCCCGGCCCAAACGGCGGAGCGGATCTTTGATCCGCGACAGAGTGCGGGAGCGCCCCCTACGCGGGTTTACGCGCCACGAAGTCGATCAGCGCCGAGCGCCCGCTATGCCCGCGCCCCTCCTGCACATCGCGCTCATAGGTCGCCAGACGCTCGACAGTCCAGCCAAGGAAGGCCTCGGACAGGAGGTCCGCGGTATACATATGGGCGCGGTTCGACGGACCGCCGCTGCCCAGCCCGACCTGTTCGGGCGTATAGCCGTGCAGCACCAGCCGTCCGCCGGGCTTCAGTGCCGTCGCCATGTCCACGAACTGGCGGATACGAAACTCCGGTGTGGCGAACTGGACATAGACCGCCAGCACCATGTCATAGCGGCGCGACCAGTCCCAGTCCGACCAGCTGGCGACCTGGGTATCAATCGCAACATTCGCCTCGGCGGCCAGAGCCCTGGCCCGGGCAACCGCTGTCGGAGCCATGTCGAAGGCCGTAACCCGCATGCCGCGCCGCGCGAGGTGCACGGCGTTGCGGCCCTCGCCGTCGGCCACGCAGAGCACCGAAGCGCCCGGCATCACCAGCCAGGGGTTTTCCGTCAGCACCTGCGCCGGTTCACGGCCGAACAGATAGCCCGCGGCGGATTGATAGCGTTCTTCCCACATACCGGCCCCCAGCAGCCACCACCCTTGGTTGAAATCCATCTTGACGCACCGCGCGGCACGTCGCTAGACTTCCTGTCTCTATCCTCTTTTTCTTCAAGGTTTTCAAGCAGGAGACTTTGCATGCGTGCGAGTATCGTCGTGGCTGCAGCGGCCGGGATTATCCTGATCACCGGCAGCGCACAGGCCTGGGAACGCCTTCACACCGAGGCCGAATACCGCGCGCGGGTGGTCGGCCACCGCACCTCGGTCGGTGACCGCGGCCATGTCACGGTTCATCCCGACGGCACGGTCACTGGTGTCTGGGGCGGGCAGCCGGTGGTCGGGGCCTGGACCTGGGACGGCGGTTATTACTGTCGCAATCTGCGGATCGGCAGCACCGAAACCGGCACCAACTGTCAGCGGATCGAGGTGCAGGGCAATCAGATCCGCAGCACCAATGACCGGGGCAACGGCAGCTCGATGGTCGGTCAGCTGGACTGACGTCACCAGAAGCTCTGCGGGTCGATATCGACCGCCAGCCGGGTGTCGGCGGGCAGGTGCACGCCGCCGACCCAGGCACGGATCGCGGTTTGCAGGGGGGCATTGCGCGCGACCTTGACCAGCAGGCGCACGCGGTGGCGGCCACGAACCCGGGCGATCGGCGCGGGGGCCGGGCCGAAGACCTGCGCGCCGATGCGTTGCAGGGGTTCGGTCTGACGTGCCAGTGCGTTGCCCACCTCGAAGACATGCTCCAGCGTCGGCGCGGACAGGATGATCCCGGCGAGCCGCCCGAAGGGCGGCATGCCCAGCGCGCGGCGCTCATCGGCTTCGGCCTTCCAGAAGCCCTCGTCATCGCCCGAGAGGATCGCCTTGATCACCGGGTGATCGGGCTGGTGGGTCTGCATCAGCGCAAGCCCCGGGCGTTCGGCCCGCCCGGCGCGCCCGGCCACCTGGCGGATCAGCTGGAAGGTGCGTTCGGCCGCGCGCAGATCGCCGCCGTGCAGGCCCAGATCGGCGTCGATCACGCCGACCAGCGTCAGCAGCGGAAAGTTGTGCCCCTTGGCCACCAGCTGCGTGCCGATGACGATATCCGCGGCCCCCGCTGCAATCGCCGCGATCTGCGCCTTGAGCGCGCGGGCCGAGCCGAAGAGGTCCGAGGACAGCACCGCCACCCGTGCATCGGGCCAGCGGGCACGAACCTCTTCTTCCAGCCGTTCGACCCCCGGGCCGACCGCGTGCATCTTGCCCTCGACCCCGCAGGACGGGCAGGTCGTGGGAATCGGTGCGGTGGCCCCGCATTGGTGGCACATCAGCCGGTTCAGGAAGCGGTGTTCGACCATCCGCGCGTCGCAGTCGGGGCAGCTGACCTGATGGCCGCAGGCGCGGCAGATCGTCACCGGGGCATAGCCGCGCCGGTTGAGGAACAGAAGCGACTGCTCGCCGGCAGCGATCCGGGCATCCACGGCCGCAGCCAGCGTCGGGCCGATCCAGCGGCCATGCGGTAAGTCCTCGGACCGCATGTCGATGGCGCGCATCTCGGGCAGTTCCGCGACCCCAAAGCGGGCGTGCAGGTCGAGACGGTGATACTTGCCGCTTTCGGCGTTGACCCAGGTTTCCAGCGACGGCGTGGCCGAGGCCAGCACCACCTGTGCCTGCGCCAGCGAGGCCCGCAGAACGGCCATGTCGCGGGCGTTGTAGAGGACGCCATCCTCTTGTTTATACGAGGAATCATGCTCCTCATCGACGACGATCAGGCCCAGATCCCGATAGGGCAGAAACAGCGCCGAGCGTGCGCCGACCACCAGTCCGACGCCCCCTTCGCTGGCCATCCGCCACAGCCGCCGGCGCTCGGTAATCGTCACGCCCGAGTGCCATTCGCCGGGGCGCGCGCCAAAGCGGGCCTCGACGCGCTCCAGGAACCCCTCGGTCAGGCCGATCTCGGGCAGCAGCACCAACGCCTGCCGGCCCTTGCGCAGGCATTCCGCGACAGCTTCCAGATAGACCTCGGTCTTGCCTGAGCCTGTCACCCCCTTGAGCAGCGTCACGTTGAACGCATCCGCCCGCCCGCGCAGCACCGCGGCCGCCGCAGCCTGATCGTCGGACAGGGTCTTGCCCGGCCGTGCGGGGTCGAGGCGCGGATAGGGCTGGTCCTTGGGGGCCTCGCCCTCGATCAGCGCGCCCTGGGCGGCCATCGTGTGCACGACGGAGCCGGTGACACCGGCGGCGCGGGTGATCTCGCCCACCGTCAGCGCGGCACCGCCATAGGCCTCGAATACCTCCAGCACCCGGCGGCGGGCATCGGTCATCCGCGCGGGGGCTTCGCCCGGGCGAAAGACACGGATCGTCATCGGTCCGGTGAACAGCCCCGGCGCGCGGGTGGCGAGGAACAGCATCAGGCTGAGCGGAGTCAGCGTGTAATCGGCAGCGCGCACCAGAAAGGCGCGCAGCTCGTCGCGCATCGGTTCGACGTCGAGCACCCGCGTGACCGGGCGCAGCCGGGCTACCGGCAGCCCGCCCTCGGCCGGACCCCAGACGCAGCCCAGCACCTTGCGCGGGCCCAGAGGCACCTCGACGAAATCGCCGGTCTGCGCGCCGCCCTCGGGCGCACGGTAATCCAGCAGCCGGTCCAGCGGCTGGGTGGTCAGAACCGCCAGCGGCTGACCGGGGGAAAACGACTGGACCGGGGGCAACTCCATGCCGGCAAAAGACCTTTCGGGCGCGGGACAAACAGGGTATGACGCGGCGAGGGGCCTTGCGCAACCGCCCAGCCGGATCGCGCCACGGGTCCACCCGGTTTGCAATCGCCACACGGCCTGAAAACAAACGAGACCGCGATGAAATTCTTTGTCGATACCGCCGACGTGGCGGCCATCCGCGAGCTGCACGAGCTGGGCATGGTCGACGGCGTCACCACCAACCCCTCGCTGATCCTGAAATCGGGGCGCGACATCATCGAGGTGACCAAGGAAATCTGTTCCTTTGTCGACGGGCCGGTGTCGGCCGAGGTGGTCGCGCTGCAGGCCGATGCGATGATTGCCGAGGGCCGCCGCCTGGCCGAAATCGCGCCGAACATCGCCGTCAAGCTGCCGCTGACCTGGGACGGGCTGAAGGCCTGCAAGGTGCTGACCGGCGAGGGCAAGATGGTCAACGTGACGCTGTGCTTCAGCCCCAATCAGGCGCTGCTGGCGGCCAAGGCCGGCGCGACCTTCATCTCGCCGTTCATCGGGCGTCTGGATGACATCAACCTGGACGGGATGGAGCTGATCCGCGACATCCGCCAGATCTACGACAATTACGACTTCAAGACGCAGATCCTCGCGGCCTCGATCCGCACGGTGAACCACGTCACGGAATCGGCGGTCGCCGGCGCCGACGTGATGACCGCACCGCCCGAGGTGATCCGCAAGCTGGCCAACCACCCGCTGACCGATGCGGGGCTGGCACAGTTTATGAAAGATTGGGAAAAAACCGGACAGAAGATCCTCTGATCTGGTATACCCTTCTGGAACGACGGCGAAATCGGGGCGCAGATGCCAGGAACCAGACCGGCCGAGGCGAGCGGCAACCAGGATGAATGGCGCGCGCGCGTGCTGGCTGATCCGGGGCTTGTCCTCGATGATCCCGAGGTCATGCGCGCGCTGGTGCTGGCGTCCGAGCGCGCGATGGGCGGCAATGTCGTCGACCTGCGCGGCATGGCGATGGAGCGGCTGGAAAGCCAGCTGGAACGGCTGGAGGAAACCCACCGCGCCGTGGTCGCCGCCGCCTATGAGAACCTGTCGTCCACGAACCAGATCCACCGCGCGCTGATGCGTCTGCTGGATGCCGAGCGGTTCGAGGCCTTTGTGATGGATCTGGGCAGCGAGGTTGCCGACATCCTGCGCGTCGACGCACTGCGGCTGGTGCTGGAAAGCGGCGACGCGCAGGCGGGCGGTCTGGGCCGTCTGGATGCGGTCCTGCGCGTGAAACCACAGGGCTGGGTCGAACACTACATGAGCGGCGGCCGCCCGACGCCCCCCCGCCCGATCGTGCTGCGTCAGGGGGTTCCGCCCTCGACCGGCCCTTATGGCGAGGTCGCGGCGGATCTGCGCTCCGAAGCCTTGATGCGGCTCGACCTGGGCGCAGGGCGGCTACCCGGCATGCTGGCGATGGGGTCCGAGGATCCGCACCGCTTCAAACCCGGCCAGGGCACCGATCTGCTGGCCTTCTTCACCGGCGCGTTCGAACGGGTTCTGCGCCGCTGGTTGTCGTGACCGGCGGTCTGGCGATCAGCCCGGCCCTGCGCGATGCGCTGGGGCGCTGGCTGGACCAGAAATCCGCCCTCGACGATGCCTCAGCCCACACGATCGACGCCTATCGCGCGGATGTCGCCGGGTTTCTGGATTTCCTCGCCCGTCACCACGGCGGCGCCGCCGGCATTGACCAGCTGCGCGCGGTGGAAACCCGCGACCTGCGGTCCTGGATGGCGGCCGAGCGCGGGCGCGGCGTCGGCGCACGGTCGCTGGCCCGGGCACTGTCGGCGCTCAAGGGCTTTGCCCGCTGGCTGGCCGACCGCGAAACCGATTTCGACGCGACCGCGATCCTGTCGGCCCGCGCCCCGCGCCACCCGCGCCCCCTGCCCCGCCCGCTGGACGAAACCGCCGCGCGTGCCGTCACCGAGGCGATCAGCGACGACAAGGCCGAGGCCTGGATCCGCGCCCGCGACGCGGCGGTGGCGGCGCTGCTTTACGGCGGCGGGCTGCGGATCTCCGAGGCACTGGGCCTGACCGGGCGCGACGCCGTGACCGCCAGCACCCCGGGCGCCAGCCTGCGCATCCTCGGCAAGGGCGGCAAGGAGCGGCTGGTGCCGGTGATCCCCGCCGCCGCGCAGGCGGTCGCCGCCTATCTGCGCCTGTGCCCGTGGCCGGTGGAACCCGACGCGCCGCTGTTTCGCGGGTTGCGCGGCGGGCCCCTGAACCCGCGGCTGATCGCCCGCGCGATGGAGGGGGTGCGGCTGCGCCTCGGCTTGCCGGCCTCGGCCACACCGCACGCGCTGCGCCACAGCTTTGCCACGCATCTGCTGTCGGCGGGTGGCGATCTGCGGGCGATCCAGGAGCTGCTGGGCCACGCCAACCTGTCCACGACGCAGGTTTACACCGGCGTCGATGCCGCGCGGCTGATGGATGTCTATCGCGCCGCGCATCCCCGCGCGAAATCCACCGGCTGAGGGATTTTCTTTGAACCCTGGCGCGTGCCGAGGCGACTGACGGGTATCAGTCACCGCCCATCCCGGAGCATCGCCATGAAACTCTCGCTCGCCCTCCTCGCCACCCTGACGCTGATCCCCGTTGCCACCGCCACCCAGGCGGCCGGGCGCTACGACAATTCCTCGCCGTATCTCATCGAGCGGATCCACGGCGGCCAGGCCCCGCGGCCGATCGCGATGGGCGACGGCTCGGTCCGCGGCCTCCGCCGCTGACCGCTGCCGCAGACCGGCGCGGAATGCGTTTTCCCGCAACAAGTCCAAACTTGCAGTTGCCCCCTCGGGGCATTCGCGCCAAGAAGGACAGCATGAAGGAAACGTTCCGCGCCTATTTCGTCCATGCCTTTACCGCCACCGGCGCGGTCTGGGCGATGCTGGCCATGCTCGCCGCCGTCGAACAGAAGTGGAGTTTGATGTTCGTCTGGCTGGTGGTTGCGCTGATCGTCGACGGCGTCGACGGGCCAATGGCGCGCAAATACGACGTCAAGGCCAAGGCGCCGATCATCGACGGCGTCCTGTTGGACCTGATCATCGACTATCTGACCTATGTCTTCATCCCGGCCTTTGCGCTGTTCAACTCGGGCCTGCTGCCCGGATGGACCGGGTGGCTGGCGATCATCGTCATCACCTTCGCCAGCGCACTGTATTTTGCCGACACGCGGATGAAGACGGCCGATGCCTCGTTTTCCGGGTTCCCGGGGTGCTGGAACATGGTCGCGGTGGTGGTCTTTGCCACGCGGCCTGATTTCTGGATCATCCTGGCGCTGGTGATCGTGCTGTCGGTGGCGATGTTCCTGCGCATCAAGTTCGTGCACCCGGTGCGCACCCAACGCTGGCGCGTGGTAACCCTGCCGATGGCGCTGGCCTGGGTCGGTTTCGCCGGCTGGGCCGCCTGGCTCGACTTCAACGAGCCGCCGCTGGTCTATGGCGGTCTTCTGGTCACCTCGGTCTATCTGTTGCTCGCCGGGGCGGTGCAGCAGGTGATCTTCCGCGAAAAGCTCTAAAGCCGGGTCAGCATCACGCCCGCGACGATCAGGGCCGCCGCGATCAGCTTGCCGCGGTCGAGGCGCTCACGAAAGAACACCCAGCCGATCAGCACCGCAAACAGGATCGAGGTCTCGCGCAACGCGCCGACCAGCGCGATCGGCGCCCGGGTCATCGCCCAGACAGCGATCGCATAGGCCCCGAACGAGGCCGCCGCCGCGATCATCCCCAGTCCCCAGGCCCGCGGACTGGCGCGCAGCACCGCCCGCCCCTTCAGCGCCACGGCCGCCGGGGCATAGAACAGCGCCGAGGCGATCATCAGCCAGCCGACATAGGCCACCGGCTCGCCCGAGGCGCGCGCGCCCAGCCCGTCGGTCAGCGTATACCCCGCCGTCGCCAGCGCCGCGCCGAAGGCATAGGGCAACATCCGCCGGGATTCGCCGTTGGTCAGCACGCCCCGCGCCATCAACGCGATGCCGCCGCCCAGCACCAGGATACCCGCGACCTCGGGTGCGGTGATCGCATCCGACAGCGCCAGCATGCTGACGATCAGCACCAGCATCGGCGCGGTGCCGCGGGCAATGGGATAGACCCGGCTGAGGTCGCCGTGCTCATAGGCGTAGGCCAGGAACATCTGATAGGCCATGTGGATCGCGCCCGAGCCCAGCACCCAAAGCCAGACCCCGCCCTGCGGCCAGGGATAGAGCGACACCACCACCAGCCCGCACAGCGCATGGCCGACCGACAAGAGGAACATCGAGGTCTGCTTGTTCAGTCCGGTCTTGATGATCGCGTTCCAGCCGGCGTGCAGCACCGCCGCCAGAAGCACCGCCAGAAACACATTCGCCGCCATGACCCACCTGACAGATCCGATTTCAATGGACGAGAAATCACAACCCTCTAGGATAAACAAACGAGGAATTTTCCACTCTTTGTGCGTTTGATGAACATAGACCGCCGCACCCTGCCGCTGACCGCCCTGCGTGCCTTCGAGGCCTTCGGGCGGCTGGGGTCGATGTCGGCGGCGGCGGATGCGCTGGGGGTCACGCATTCCGCCGTGTCGCGGCAGATCAAGCAGCTCGAGGATCTGCTGGGCGTGCCGCTGGTCGAGGGGCCGCGCAGCGCGACCCGGCCGACAGCCGCCGGCGCGCGGCTGCTGCCGGCGCTGGGGCGCGGGTTCGACGCGCTGGAAGAAGCCCTGCGCACCCTGCCGCGCAAGACCGACAGCGTCGATGTCTCCAGCCTCGCGACCTTTGCCATGCGCTGGCTGATCCCCCGGCTGCACGGGTTCCAGGCGATGCACCCGGGCCTCAGGGTGCGGCTGACCTCGGATTACGCGCCGGTCGACACCTCGGCCTCGGGGCCGGATGTGGCGATCCGCGTCGGCACGGGCCCCTGGCCCGAGGGCTATGCCGTCAGCCCCCTGTTTCCCGATTGCACCGGCCCGGTGATGACGCCCGCGCTGGCCGCCGGCCTGCGGCCCGGGTTTGCCGGGATGACGCGGCTGGCCAGTTCCTCGCGCGTGGGCACCTGGGAGGCATGGTCACAGGGTGCCGGCGCACCGCTGGCACCCGGCAAGGAAACCGTGTTCGAGCATTTCCACTTTATGATCGAGGCTGCGCTGACCGGGCTCGGCCCTGCCGTGCTGCCCGACGCGCTGATCCGCAACGAACTGGACGCGGGCCGTCTGGTCGCGCCCTTCGGCTTCCAGCCCACGGGGATGACCTATGTTGCGCTGCTCAGGCCCGAGCCATCGCGCCCGGCACGGCTGTTCCGGGACTGGCTGGTGACGGTCGCCGGCAGCTAGATCAACAGCCCGCCGGCCCGTTCGTGCTTCAGCAGCCAGACCTTGGTCTCGACCCCCTCGGGTGCGCTGAACCCGCCCAGACCGCTGGCGCCCAGCACCCGGTGGCAGGGCACGATCAGCGGGATCGGATTGCCACCGCACAGCTGCCCCATCGCCTGCGCGCTGACCCCCAGCGCCTTGGCCAAGGTGCCATAGGTCCGCGTTTCGCCCAGCGGGATCGCCTGCATTGCCGCGCAGGCCGCCTGCTGGGCGGGGCTGGCCTCGATCCGCAGGGGCAGGTCGAACCCCGCGCCCGGGTCGTCGAAATAGGCCGCAACCTGACGCGCGGCCTCGACCAGCAACGGCGTTTCATCCTGCCCGCCCTCGCCCAGCCAGTGCGCGCCGACAATCGCGCCGTCGCGTTCGATCAGCGTGAAGGGGCCGGTGGGGGTGTCGATGGTCAAACCGCGCCGCACATCCCCGACCGGCGCCTTGAGGATCCGAGGTTCGGCCATCCGGTCACGGCCCGACATGGCAGGACTCCAACAAAAAAGGGGCGGGAAGACCCCGCCCCATTCTTCTATCGTTCTGTCCCCGTTCAGGCCAGCGCGTCATCGCAACGATGGCAGGCGCCGGCATGGGCATGGGTGCCGACATCGGGAAGGATCTTCCAGCACCGCTGGCATTTCTCGCCCTCGGCCTTTTCAAAGACCACGCCGACGCCCTCGACCTCGGGCAGGCGGAAGGCCTCGTTCGGCAGCGGGTCGCCGGTCAGCGCGATCTGCGAGGTGATGCAGATATCCGCGAAGGGAACCGAACGCACGGCCGCCAGCATCTCGGCGTCGCGCACGTGCACCACGGGCGCGGCCTCGAGCGAGGCGCCGATCACCTTGTCGCGGCGCTGCACCTCGAGGGCGGCGGTCACCACGCGGCGCACCTTGCGGATGCCCGCCCATTTCGCGGCCAGCGCCTCGTCCAGCCAGGTCGCCGGGGTTTCCGGGATGTCCTGCAGATGGACCGACTGGTCCTCGCCCGGGAAGCGATTGAGCCAGACGTCCTCCATCGTGAAGACCAGGATCGGCGCCAGCCAGGTGGTCAGACGGTGGAACAGAAGATCCAGCACCGTCCGCGCCGCCCGCCGCGTCGCGCTGGTCGGCGCGTCGCAATAGAGCGTGTCCTTGCGGATGTCGAAATAGACCGAAGACAGATCGACCGTGCAGAACTGGAACAGCGCCTGGAACACGCCCTGGAAGTCGAAGGTGGCATAGCCCGCGCGCACCTGTGCGTCGAGTTCGGCCAGACGGTGCAGAACCCAGCGTTCCAGCTCCGGCATCTCGGCGGGCGCAACGCGCTCACCCTCGCTGAACCCCGCCAGATTGCCCAGCAGGAAGCGCAGCGTGTTGCGCAGCCGGCGATAGCTGTCGGCGGTGCCCTTCAGGATCTCCGGCCCGATGCGCTGGTCGGCGGTGTAATCCGCCTGCGCCACCCACAGCCGCAGGATATCGGCGCCATACTGGTCGATGACCTCTTGCGGCGCGACGATATTGCCGAGCGACTTGGACATCTTCATGCCCTTCTCGTCCAGCGTGAAGCCGTGGGTCACCACGTTGCGATAGGGCGCGCGGCCCTTGGTGCCGCAGCCCTGCAGCATCGAGGAATGGAACCAGCCGCGGTGCTGGTCGGTCCCTTCCAGATAGACGTCGGCGATGCCGTCCGGCACCCCGTCGGCACGGTCGCGCAGCACGAAGGCATGGGTCGAGCCCGAGTCGAACCACACATCCAGAATGTCAAAAACCTGATCATAGGCCGCCGGATCGTGCAGGCCATCCAGCACTTTTTCCTTGAAGCCTTGCACATACCAGACATCGGCGCCTTCGGCCTCGAATGCCTGAACAATCCGCGCATTGACCGCCGGATCGCGCAGCAGGAAGTCGGCGTCGTCGGGTTTCGCGCCGACCTTGACAAAGCAGGTCAGCGGCACGCCCCAGGCGCGCTGGCGCGACAGAACCCAGTCCGGGCGGTTCTGCATCATCGAATGCAGGCGGTTGCGGCCGGTCACCGGGGTAAAGGTCACCAGTTCCTCGATCGAGGTCAGCGCGCGCTTGCGGATCGTGTCGCCATAGGTGCCCATACCATCGTCAAGCGGCTTGTCGATGGCGGCGAACCACTGCGGCGTGTTGCGATAGATCACCGGCGCCTTCGAGCGCCAGGAATGCGGGTAACTGTGGCGCATCTTGCCCTTGGCGAGCAGCGCCTCGGACCAGGCCAGCTGCTTGATCACGCTGACGTTGGCCGGGCCTTCCTTGCCGTCCGGGGTGATGATGTGCTGACCGGCAAACAGCGGCAGGTCGGCACGATAGCTGCCGTCCGGCTCGACGTTATAGGTCATCTTGAGGCCGAACTTCAGCCCCAGCACATAGTCGTCGTCGCCGTGGCTGGGCGCGGTGTGCACAAAGCCCGTGCCCGCGTCATCGGTGACATGATCGCCCGGCAGCATGGGAACGTCATAGTCCCACTCGCCCGCGCCGCCTTCGACGCCGCGGAACGGGTGGGCCAGGGTCAGCGTGCCCAGCTCGTCGGCGCTGACCGCGCGGACCTTCTCGAACCCGGTCACCTTGGCAGCCGCCATCACGCCCTCGGCCAGCGCATCGGCCAGCACCAAGGTTTCGCCAGCCTTCGCCGTCGACTTCTCGTCGACCGAGGTCACGCGATAGAGGCCGTAGGCGATCGACGGGTTATAGGCCACCGCGCGGTTTTGCGGGATGGTCCAGGGGGTCGTCGTCCAGATCACCACCGAAGCCGACAGCAGCTCGGTGTCGATGCAGGCATCCTTTTCGGCGAATGCGCTGGCGCCGACCGGGCGGAACCGCACCCAGATCTGGTGGCTGGTGTGGTCGTGGTATTCGACCTCGGCCTCGGCCAGCGCGGTCTTTTCAACCGGCGACCACATGACCGGCTTCGACCCTTGATAGAGCGCGCCGTTCATCAGGAACTTCATGAACTCGTCAGCGATCACCGCCTCGGCGTGGAAGTCCATCGTCAGATAGGGGTCGGCCCAGTTGCCGGTCACGCCCAGCCGCTTGAACTCGGCGCGCTGGATGTCGATCCAGCCCTCGGCGAATTTGCGGCATTCCTGGCGGAAGGACACCGTATCCACGTCGTCCTTGTTCAGGCCTTTGGCGCGATACTGCTCCTCGATCTTCCATTCGATCGGCAGCCCGTGGCAGTCCCAGCCCGGCACATAGCGGCTGTCGCGGCCCAGCATCTGCTGGCTGCGGACGATGAAGTCCTTGAGGATCTTGTTCAGCGCGTGCCCGATATGCAGGTGGCCGTTGGCATAGGGGGGGCCGTCGTGCAGCACGAAGGGCTGGCGGCCCTCCTTGGCGCGCAGGCGGTCATAAACGCCGATCCGCTCCCAGCGGGCCAGCCACTCGGGCTCGCGCTGGGGCAGGCCGGCGCGCATCGGGAAATCGGTTTCGGGAAGGAACAGCGTGTCCTTGTAGTCGGGCGTATCGGCACACATCGTGTGGGCTCCGGGTCAACGAATTGTGGAAAGCGTCTAGCAAAGGTCGGCGCAGGTCTCCATACGCCTTGTCCCGGCCACTCTGGGTCAGAGCGCCGGGCTGCTAATTCGAATGATGATCGCCAGACGATGCGTCATGGCCATCCCTATACGCCCGCGATCAGGGCAGGGCAACGGGGGAAGGCCCTGTGCGCAAAGGTCGCGGGAATTTGCATTCCGCAAATGCTTAACCCGTGTAAAATCCTCTTGCAAATACCCGGCCGGATGGGATTGTTACCGTATGAAAGCAGATGCCCACGCCCTGTCCGCCCTGCCCGAGGGGGTCACCCCCGGCAAGGATTACTACGAACGCTCGCTGACCGTGGCGCTGCTGCGGGCGCGCGAGTCGACGATGCGCCGGTTCAAACGCTATTCCGATGCCCAGAACCTGACGCTGCCGCAGTGGCGGGTGCTCAGGGCGCTGGCCGATGGCGAACCGCTGGACGCCGGCACCCTGTGCCAACGCTGCGTGATCCTGCCGCCCTCGCTGACGCGGATCCTGCGGGCGCTTGCGGAACGTGGGCTGCTGGCGCAGGTCACCTGCAACGATGCGCGGCGGCACATGGTAACCCTGACGGACAAGGGCAAGGCGCTGTTCGACTCGCTGGTGGTGCAATCCGAGGATTCGCGCCGCCAGATCGACGAGGCCTTTGGCCAGGAAAAGATGCAGACGCTGCTGGATCTGCTCAACGAGCTGCGCGAGATCACCGAGCGGTTGCCCGACCTCGACTGACCCCCTGCCCGCCGCTCACGCCCGGCCGGCAACCGATGACAGGCTGAGCGGGTCGATACCCATCGACTTGAGCGCCGCGCGCCACTGGTGTTCGCCCGGGTGCGGATCGAACACCAGCCCCGGCGGTGGATCGCAGGTCAGCCAGGCGTTCTGCCCGATCTCGCCCTCCAGCTGCCCGGGCCCCCAGCCGGAATAGCCCAGCGCCAGCAGCCAGTCCTGCGGCCCCTCGCCCTTGGCGATCGCGCGCAGGATCTCGGTCGAGGCGCTCAGCACCAGCCCGCCGGGCAGATCCTGCCCCGAGGGGTCGTCGGCCCCGCCGCCATGCAGCACGAAACCGCGCTGGGTTTCCACCGGCCCGCCGGACAACACCGCGGTGCGGCCGATCGGCTCGCCCGCCTCGATGCCGATCTGGTCCAGCACGGCGGCAATCGTCAGCTTGGGCACGGGGCGGTTCAGGACCAGGCCAAAGGCCCCCTCGTTCGAGTGCGCGCACAGGAAGATGACGCTGTGGGCAAAGCGCGGATCGCCCATCGCCGGGGTCGAGATCAGCAGTTTACCCGTCAGGTCGAAATCCATGTCCGGCGCGCTCCGGCGTTGGTTGCTGTGCATCGGGTCAATTCTGGCCTGCCCCCGGCGAAAAGCCAAGGGGCGGCATGGCCGCACCTCGCGGCGTTTTGACTTTGCCTGCGCGCAGGCTCTGCTACAGGATGGCGCCATGACCAACCCGCTCCTGTCCCTGACCGAAGCCGCCCGTCGTGCCGTTTCGGCGTTTCTGTTCGCGCTCGCCCCGCTTGCCGCCCTGACGCCCGCCGCACCGGCGCAGGCCCAGTCGGTGTTCGGCAACGGTGTCGTCCAGGCCGAGATCCTGCCCGGATGGCAAGCCCCCGACGGCACCCGCACCGCGGCGCTGGTGCTGCACATGGCGCCGGGCTGGCACACCTACTGGCGCATTCCCGGCGAGGCCGGGATTGCACCGCGCCTCGACTGGTCGCGTTCGCAGAACGTGGCCAGCGTGACGCCGGTCTGGCCGCGCCCGCAGATCTTTCGCCAGAACGGCCTTTTGAGCATCGGCTACGAGGACGAGCTGATCCTGCCGCTGCAGATCACCGCCGACCGCCCGGGCCGGGCGATGGCCCTGGTGGGCGCGTTGACCATCGGCGTGTGCCGCGACACCTGCGTGCCGGTCGACCTGACGGTGCAGGCGGCGTTGCGTGGCGAAGGGGCGGCGGATCCCCGCATCGCCGGGGCGCTGGGCGAACAGGCGGTCCCGGCCGAGCGCGCCGGGCTGACCCGCGCCACCTGCCGGCTGGAACCCGGGCGCCGGGGCGCCGACCTGACCCTGCGCGCCACCCTGCCCCGCACCGGGCGCGACGAGCATATCGTGATGGAACTGCCGGGCACAGGCTATTGGGTCTCGGACAGCCGCACCTGGCGCGAGGGCGATGACCTGGTCGCGCAGGCGCGCGTGCGGGCCCCGCAGCAGGGCGCGGTCAGCATCGACCGCTCGGGCCTTGCGTTCACCGTCCTGTCCGAGGGCCGGATGGTCGCCGCGCGCGGCTGCACCGGCGGCTGACGGGTTATTCCGCCGGTGGGGCGGCGGGTGCCTGCGGGCGCTTGTGCAGCCAGAGCGACAGCGCACCGACCATCCACAACAGGACCACCCCTGCCGCCACGGTCCCGGCAAAGACCCCCATCGCCGCGCCGGCGCTGTCGCCCACCCCCGGCAGCAGCCAAGCGGTCAGCGGACCGGCCTCGCCCAGGACCAGCGACCAGCCGAGCGTCGCCGCAAAGGCCGCCAGCACCAGCGCCACCGCCAGCAGCGGCAGCGCCTTGACACCCAGCCCGATGTTCTGCCCCGGCAGCCGGAACGCCCGGCGCAACGAGCGCGTCATCCGGTTCAGATCGTGACCGGCAGCCAGCAGCGAGGGCACGATCAACAGCACCAGCACCATGCCAAAGCCCAGCCCATACGCCAGCGTCACCACCGTGGGCCGCAGGAACTGCGCGTCGTTCGAGCGTTCGAGCAACAGCGGCCCCAGCCCCAGCACCGTCGTTGCCGTGGTCAGCAGCACCGGCCGCAGCCGGTCGGCGGCGGCATCCGCGATCGACGGGATCAGCCCGCGCTCCTTGGCGTATTGGTCGACGGTCGAGACCAGCACGATGGAATCGTTGATGATGATCCCGGCCATGCCGATCATCCCGACCACCGAGAACATCGTCAGCGCCATGTTCCAATGCGCATGCCCCCAGATCACGCCGATCATGCCAAACGGGATCACCGACATCACCACCAGGGGTCGCAGCCAGCTGGAAAACACCCAGGCCAGCGTCAGATAGATCGCCACCAGACAGGCGATCGCCCCCATCGCCGCATCGCTCAGGAAATCACTCTCCTGCTCGGCCAGCCCCGACAACCGCCAGGTCACACCGAAATCCTCAGCCAGGCGCGGCAGGATCTCGCTTTCCATCCGGCTCAACAGGGCGCGGGCGGCCTGCGGGTCGCCCTCGTCCAGAACGCCGGACACGGTGACCAGCTGCACGCCGTTCTCACGCTGGATCGCGCTGAAGCCCTGCCGGGTTTCGACACGGACGATGTCGCCCAGCGGCAGATATCGGCCATTGGCGCTGCGCAGCAGGGTGTTTTCCAGAAAATCCGCGGCCCGTTCGTGCTCCGGCAGGCTCACCCGGATCTCGGCCGAGCGCACCCCATCGGGGAACACCGCCGCCTCGATCCCGCTGAGGCGCTGGCGCAACTCGCGGCCCAGCGTGTCCTCGGAAAAGCCCAGCGCCTGCCCCTGCGGGGTCAGCTCCAACACCAGCTCTTCCTTGTCATAGGCCAGCGTGTCTTCCAGCCCCGTCACCTCGGAGAACTGCGCGAGGATCGCCTTGAGCGCCTCGGCTGCGGCCTTGAGCGAGTCGGCATCGGCGCCGAACAGATCCACCGACAGCGAATCCCCGCCCGGCCCCATGCCGAAGGTGCGGAAGCTGAGCTCCTCCAGCAGTGGATGCCGCGCCACCTCGTCTTGCAGCATCGAGATGAACTCGAACGAGGAATAGGGCCGGTTGTCGGCGTCGATCAGGTCGATGGTCAGGCTGCCCAGCTGATCGGCCGAGCGGTTCTCGGCCGCGGCCAGCGCGCGCCCGGCATTGCCGCCGACCTCGGCCACGATCGAGGCAATCGGCCAGGCGCCATTCTCTTGTTCAAGCCGCGCCGCCAGCGCCATCGAGGCGCGCTGCAACTCGCGCATCATCGCCGTGGTGTCGTCGCGGGTCGCATCCGGCGCCATCAGGAAATTCG
The DNA here is from genome assembly GCA_020637595.1 of Rhodobacter sp. Classification (GTDB taxonomy): domain Bacteria; phylum Pseudomonadota; class Alphaproteobacteria; order Rhodobacterales; family Rhodobacteraceae; genus Pararhodobacter. The sequence continues at coordinate 74,279 of JACKKE010000012.1, forward strand.
CCGACAGGGTTCCTTGCTCGGGCGAGGAAAAGAACCGCCAGGGCACATCGCCGCGCAAGAAGGCGGTGGCCTGTGTGGCCAGCAGATACACCAGCCCCGCCAGCACGACATAGCGCGCCCGGATCACCAGCCGCATGAACGGGTGGAACACCCGGTCGCGGAACCAGTCAAAGCCCAGGTTCACGGTCTTGGACGGCCAGTCATACCAGTGATCCCTGGCCGCGCCGGCCAACGCGTGGGCCATGTGGTTGGGCAGGATCAGGAAGCATTCCAGCAGCGAGGCGATCAGCACCGCGATCACCGTCCAGGGAATGTCGGCGATCATGTCGCCGAACCGTCCGCCGATAAAGATCAGCCCGGCAAAGGCGGCAATCGTGGTGATCGAGGCGGCGAACACCGGCATGCCCATGCGGGTCGCCGCGTTCTCGGCGGCCTCGACCGGGCTTTCGCCCAGCTGGCGATAGCGCCAGTCAGCGTGTTCGCCCACGACAATCGCGTCGTCGACAACGATCCCCAGCGTGATGATCAGCGCGAACAGCGAGATCATGTTCAGGCTCATGCCGCTGACATACATGAAGGCAACCGCGGCCAGCATGCTGACCGGGATCCCCGCCGCCACCCACAGCGCGGTGCGCGCGTTGAGGAACAGGAAGAGCAGCAGAACGACCAGCGCCAGCCCCTGCGCGCCGTTGGTCAAGAGCAGGTTCAGGCGGCCCGAGATCATCTCGGCCCGGGTGTTGATCAGGTCGATGCGCACGCCCTCGGGCAGCGACAGCATCATCTCGTCGGCCACGGCCTGCACCGTGTTCTGGATGCCGATCGCGTCGCCGGTGGCCGAACGGTCGACCCGCACGACGATCGCCTGCCGGTCGCCGGTGAAATAGGCGCGCTCGCGGTCGATGCTCTCGCTGCGCACGGTGGCGATGTCGCCCACCGTCAGCGTGGTGCCATCCGCGCCGGACCGCAGGACGATGGCCGCGATGTCTTCGGGGCTGCGCCGCTCCGAGCCGGTGCGGACCCGCATCGCCCCGCCGGCCAGATCGCCCGAGGGATCGGCCGCGACCGAGGTCGCAATCGCGCGCGAGATCGCTTCCATCGTGATGTCATGCTGCACCAGCCGCAACGATGGCACCTCGACCGAGATTTCCGGGCTGGCGATGCCCTGGATCGCGGTGCGGGTGATGCCGGCGTCGAACAGCCGCGCCACGAATTCATCCGAGAACCGCGCCAGCTGCTCGATCGCCACCGGCCCCGAGATCATCACATTGGTCACCCGGTCGCGCCAGCTCGACCGGGTGATGCGCGGCTCTTCGGCGTCCTCGGGCAAGGTGGTGATCAGATCGAGGGCATCCTGCACGTCCGACGCGGCCTTGCCGGTGTCCCAGCCCGGTTCGAATTCCAGCGTGACCCGGGCCCGCCCTTCCGCGGCATTGGCCGAGGACGAGGCAACCCCCTCGACACCCATCAACACCGGCTCCAGCACCTGGACGATGGCAGAATCGACGTCTTCGGCCCCGGCGCCGGGCCAGATCACGGTGACCGTGACGTTGTCGACAACGATATCGGGAAAGAACTGCGCGTGCATCCGCGGCACGGCGAACAGCCCCGCCGCCAGCATCAGCACCAGCACCAGATTGGCCGCCGTGCGGTGGCGCGTGAAATACCGGAAGATGCCCAGCGACGAGACCTTCAGCAGCCGTTCGCGCGCCATGCCTCAGCCCCCCTGCCGACCGCCGCCGGGACCCTGCTGCAGCCGTTCGATCAGCCGCGCCGGCACCTGTTCCTGTTCCAGCTGCGACAGGATGCGGGTGCGCACCCCTTCGGGCATCATCACCGCCCCCTCGACCCGGGCGATCAGCGAGGCGCGGGTTTCGGCGTCCAGCGTCACCATCTCGGGCGCCTCGGGGATCTGCGCATTGGCCTCGCGCTGCGGGCGCACCCGGATCCCTTCACCCAGCAGCGGATTGCGCGCCGCAACGATCTCGCTCCCGGCCAGCACCGGCGGCACCCGGATCAGCACCATGTCGCCCTGCCGCCGCACGACCTCGACACGCGCCGCGCGCAGCCGGTCGTCGGTGTCGAGGACCAGCACGATGCCCGCCGCGTCGACCGCCGTCGCCGGCACCATTGCCACGTCGGGCAGCGCCGGCTCGGTGATCCGCACGGTGACGAAATCGCCCGGCCGGAACCCGCGCGGGGCGTCGATCTGGGCATAGACCAGCCGCCCCGACTGCCCCTCGCCCACCGAGGGGCTGGCCCGGCTGATCATCCCCGGCGAGGTGATTTCCAGCCCGCCGAGTTCCAGCGCCACCTCGGCCCGGGCCCGGATCAGGTCACCCGCCGGGTCCAGCAGCCGCAGGTATTGCGCCGTCGACAGGCGGAACGCGACCTCGAGCGCATCCGGGTCGATCACCCGTGCCAGACGCTCGTTCAGCGCGACATGCCCGCCGACGACCGCCGCCGTATCGGACAAAACCCCGCCAAAGGTCGCGGCGATCTCGGTCTCGGACACGCGCCGCTCGGCCTCGGCCAGGTTGATCCGCTGGCGGTCCAGCGCGGTCTCGGCGGCGTTCACCCGCGCTTCGGCCTGGGCTTCGGCCTGCTGGCGGGCGATCACCGCGGCACGCGCAGCGGCCAGCGCCAGCTCGGCCTCCTCGACGGTGGTTTCGGTGGCAACGCCGCGCTCGGTCAGGGTCTGACGGCGCTCGGTTGCGCGCCGGCGCAGATCGGCCTGGGCCTCGGCCTCGGCGCGGTCGAGATGCGACAACTCCAGCGACCGCCGCGCATCGCGCAGCTCGGCCTCGGCCCGGGTCAGATCGTTGCGCACCAGATCGCGCGCCGCCAGCGCATCCGCCGGATCCAGCCGGATCATCGCCTGCCCGGCCTCGACCGGGGCGCCATCCTCGAACCCGTCAGCCAGCGCGATGATCCGCCCGGCAAAAGGCGCGCGCAACTCCAGCGTCCGACGCGAGACGACCTCGCCAAAGGCCGACAGGACCGGCGCCACCTCGCCCGGCTGCACCGTCACGACCCGGGTGGTGAACACCCGCTCGCGCGCGATGCGCGGACGGTCCGCCTGCGCCGCACGCTCGGCCAGGGTCTGGCGCACCATATCCCCGGCCAAGGCCAGCAGACCCAGCGCCAGCGCGGCCAGAAAAACGGCGATCAGACTTCGGGTCAGGAACCGCATTCGGGATCTTTCACATCAACCAGTTGTCACGACACATGCGACAGCGCAGATCACCGCGCAAGCATTGCACGCAGGCACGCGCTATTTCCGTCGCAGATGTTCATCCAAACGCGGCATGATTTCGACGAAATTGCAGGGCTTGTGCCGGTAATCGAGCTGCCACACCAGGATCTCATCCCAGGCATCCCTGCACGCCCCGGTCGAGCCGGGCAGCGCGAACAGATAGGTGCCGTTCGCCACCCCGCCGGTGGCGCGGCTCTGCACCGCCGAGGTGCCGATCTTCTGCATCGAGACCATCGTGAAGACGGTGGCAAAGGCCTCGATCTCCTTCTCGTAGACGTCGCGATGCGCCTCGACCGTGACATCGCGCCCGGTCAGGCCGGTGCCGCCGGTGCTGAGGATCACGTCAATCCCCTCGTCCAGCGTCCAGGCCCTGAGCTGCGCGGCGATCTGGTCGCGCTCGTCGGGCAGGATCATCCGCCCGGCCAGGATATGCCCGGCATCCTGAATCCGCTGCACCAGCGTGTCGCCAGAGCGGTCCTCGGCCAGCCCGCGCGTGTCCGACACCGTCAGCACCGCGATACGGACCGGAATGAAGGGTTTGGTGTCGTCGATACGGCTCATGGCTCGGCCTCAATGGATACGCTGCAAGGGATCAACGGTGGATCAATGCCAGCCGCAGGGCCAGCCCGGTGAATATGACCGCCGAGACGCGCCCCAGCACTGCGGCAAAGCGCGCCGAACCCGACAACCGCCCCGCCAGATGGCCGGCAGCCAGCCCGACAGCGCCATTCACCAGCAACCCGCCCAGCCCCAGGATCGCCCCGAACAGCAGGAATTGCGGCAGGATCGCCCGTGCCGGATCGACGAATTGCGGAATGAACGCCAGAACGAACAGGATCACCTTGGGGTTGCTCAGGTTGACCAGCACCCCCTGACGAAAGGCGCGCGACGGTGACACCGGCGGCACCTGGGGCAGGCCCGACCGGCGCAGCGCGCCCCAGGCCAGCCACATGAGATAGGCGACACCGGCCCAGCGCACCGCATCGAACAGCACCGGATGCGCGCTCACCAGCGCCCCCAGCCCCAGACCGGCCAGCGCCACCTGCACCATCGCCCCCAGCGCAATCCCCGCATCCGCCGCCAGCGCCGCCCGCGGCCCGCCGCGCAGCCCCTGCCCCAGGCAGAACATCATGTCCGCCCCCGGCGTCAGGTTGAGCGCCAGCGCCGCCGGCACGAAGGTCAGCAGCACGACCGGCTCGATCATCCCCCGCCTTTCAGCCGGGCCTTCAGCGCCAGCAGATCCGCCCAGGCCTCACGCTTGGCGGCCGGGTTCCGCAACAGATAGGCCGGGTGCATCATCGGCATCGCCGGCCGCCCCGCTGCCTCGGTCCACGTGCCCCGCAGCTTCAGGATCCCGCGCCGCCCCAGCAGCGCGTCGCAGGCCACATTGCCGACGATCACCAGCAGATCGGGGTCGGCCAGCGCGATATGGCGCAGCAGGAAGGGCTTGAGCATCTCCAGCTCGTCGCGGGTCGGCTCGCGGTTCGCCGGCGGCCGCCAGGGCACGGTGTTGGTGATGTAAAGCGCATTCTCCGCATCCGGGCTGGCACGATCCAGACCGATCGCCGCGAACATCAGATCCAGCAACTGCCCGGCCCGCCCGACAAAGGGCTTGCCCAGCCGGTCCTCGTCCGCGCCCGGACCTTCGCCGACAATCATCACCCGCGCCCGCGGATTGCCATCGGCAAAGACACAGCTGCGCGCGCCCCGCCGCAAGTCGCAGTAGGGATAGGCCTCCAGCGCCTCGGCCAGCGCCGGCAGATCCCGCGCCGCCGCGGCGATCCGCACCGCTTCGGCCACCGGGTCCGGCCCCTCGGGGACCGCGGCAACCGCCACCTGACGCGCGACGACAGGCACCGACGCGGCCTCGACCCGGGCGAACCGGTCCACCGGCTCGGCCAGGATCGCGTCCGTCACGCCCAGTTCCACCTGCCATTCCAGCAAGGCCCGGGCCAGGTGCCAGTCGACCGCCATCGTCATACCCGCGACCCTAGCCGATCCCGCCACCGCCGCCAATGAGTCGCGCCCCCATCTTTGCGTCTCAAATATCCTGGGGGTGAATTGCCGCAGGCAAGAGGGGGCAAAGCCCCCTTCAGGCTCGCGGCACGCGAGCCCGGCCCAAACGGCGGAGCGGATCGCAGGTCCGCGACAGAGTGCGGGAGCCTCCCCGGCTTTCCCCTTGCCGCGACCCGGCGCGCTCCCTATACCCGGCCTGCCCCTGTCCGAGGCCCGCCATGACCTATACCCACCGCCACCTCCTGGGCATCGAGCCCCTCCACCCGACCGAGATCACCACGGTCCTCGACCTGGCCGAGGATTACGTCGCGCTCAACCGCTCGGGCGACAAGCACTCCGACGTGCTGCGCGGCCTCACCCAGATCAACATGTTCTTCGAGAACTCGACTCGCACCCAGGCGTCGTTCGAACTGGCGGGCAAACGGCTGGGCGCCGATGTGATGAACATGGCGATGCAGACCTCGTCGGTGAAAAAGGGCGAGACCCTGATCGACACCGCGCTGACCCTGAACGCGATGCACCCGGACCTATTGGTCGTGCGCCACCCTCAGTCGGGCGCGGTGGATCTGCTGGCGCAGAAGGTCAATTGCGCCGTCCTGAACGCCGGCGACGGCAAGCACGAGCACCCGACCCAGGCGCTGCTCGACGCGCTGACGATCCGGCGCAAGAAGGGCCGGCTGCATCGTCTCACGGTGGCGATCTGCGGCGACATCGCCCATTCCCGCGTCGCGCGCTCGAACCTGATCCTGCTGGGCAAGATGGAAAACCGCGTGCGCCTGATCGGCCCGCCGACGCTGATGCCCTCGGGCGTCGCGGAATTCGGCTGCGAGGTCTATGACGACATGCGCGAGGGGCTGCGTGACGCCGATGTGGTGATGATGCTGCGCCTGCAGAAAGAGCGCATGGACGGCGCCTTCATCCCCTCGGAACGCGAATACTATCACCGCTATGGCCTCGACGCCGAGAAACTGGCCTATGCCAAACCCGAGGCGATCGTCATGCACCCCGGACCGATGAACCGCGGGGTCGAGATCGACGGCACGATTGCCGACGACATCAACCGCTCGGTGATCCAGGAGCAGGTCGAGATGGGCGTTGCGGTGCGCATGGCGGCGATGGACCTCCTGGCGCGCAACCTCAGGGCGGCGCGGGCCGGGCAGGCTTGACCGGAACGGGCGCGCTTGCCACCATCGCCGGGTTTTCAAAACCTGATTTCGATGGAGGTTATTTCTGATGGCAACCACCCCCGCCGGCTGGGAGGGCATCCTCGACGACAACGAGTCGATCCTCTGGCAGGGCCGTCCGTCGGGCGGCGTCCTCTGGTCCGACCTGCTGAAATTCGAAACCTTCTTCGGCCTGTTCTTCGCCGGGTTCGCGGTGTTCTGGATTTACGGCGCCGCCTCGATGGGGCGCTCGGTCGGCTCTTCGGGGTTCGGGCTGGTGTCGACGGTGTTCCCGCTCTTCGGCATCCCCTTCGTCGCGGTCGGGCTCTACATGGTCGTCGGGCGGCTGTTCTGGGACGCGTATCAGCGCGGGCGCACCTGGTATACGCTCAGCGACAAGGCCGCCTATATCGCCACCGAGGCCCTGGGCAAACGCGCCCTCAAACGCTACCCGTTCGAGGACATGACCGCGCCCAGCCTCGATGACGGCCAACCCGGCAGCGTCTGGTTCGCCGAAGAGCTGCGCACCCACACCTCGCGCCGCCGCCACACCACCGCGCGCGGGACGAGCTATTCCGGTCCCTCGCGCACCCATATCACGCGCGTCCCGGTCGGATTTCGCCGCATCGACGAGGCGCGCGCGGTGTTCCGCCTGATCAATCAGCACCGCGACTCGGATCGCTGACCGCACGGGCGGCTTTTTCAGCGGGGCGGGGCGGCGAACCCTTGCCCGTCCCGCGCCCGGCCCCTACATCGGGCGCATGGAAAATCCCCTCGCCCTGCCTGCGCGGCTGTTTCGCCGTGCCCCCCGCGTCAATCTGGTCCGGCTGCAGGGCATGATCGCGCCCGAAGGCCGCGGCCGGCTGTCCGATGCCGGCATCGCACCGCTGCTGGAAAAGGCGTTCCGCTCCGGCAAGCCCAGGGCGGTGGGGCTGGTGATCAACTCGCCCGGCGGCTCGCCGGTGCAATCGGCGCTGATCGGCGCGCGCATCCGCCGTCTGGCCGAGGAAACCGAAACCCCGGTGCACGCCTTTGTCGAGGACGCCGCGGCGTCGGGCGGCTACTGGATCGCCAGCGCCGCCGATGACATCCACTGCGACCCGGCCTCGATCCTGGGCTCGATCGGCGTGATCTCGGCCGGGTTCGGCCTGCACGAGGCGATTGCCAAGCTGGGCGTGGAACGCCGCGTGCACACCGCCGGGCGCTCGAAAAGCCAGCTCGACCCGTTCCGCCCCGAAACGCCCGAGGACATCGCCCGCCTCGACGATCTGCTGGGCCAGATGCATCAGGTCTTCATCGACCACGTCAAGGCCCGGCGCGGCGACCGGCTGAGCCCCGAGACCGACCTCTTTGACGGGCGCTTCTGGCTGGGGGCCGAGGCGGTGCGGCTGGGGCTGGCCGACGGGCTGGGCCATGCGGTGCCGGTGCTCAAACAGCTTTACGGCGACAAGGTGCAGACCCGCGTCTTCGGCCCGAAACGCCGGATGCTGTCGCGCTTTGGCCTGTCGCTGGCCGAACAGGCCGGCGCCGCCCTGGAAGAAAGCGCGCTCTGGGCGCGGATCGGGGTCTGAGATGATCCTGCGCGTCGTTCTTCTGTTCCTGCTGTTCATCGCCATCATGGGGATGATCCAGAAATGGCTGAACCCGCGGCGCGGGCGGCTGACGACGCTGGACCGGCTGCGCTGCCCGACCTGCAAGCGGGTGAACATTTCCAACAACCCCGCGCCCTGCGAGCGCCAGGACTGCAGGTATCGTTGATGTTTTTCGACATTGTCATGGTTCTGGCCGGGCTGGTCATTCTGGTCTTTGCCGGCGACGCGCTGGTCAAGGGCGCGGTCAACCTCAGCCTCAGGCTGGGCGTGCCGGCGCTGATCGTCGGCCTGACGGTGGTCGCCTTCGGCACCTCGGCGCCCGAATTGCTGGTGTCGATCCAGGCGGTGCTGGACCATGCGCCGGCACTGGCGCTGGGCAATGTCGTCGGCTCGAACACCGCGAATATCCTGCTGGTCCTCGGCGTGCCGGCGCTGATTACCGCGGTGCCGGTGTCGCGCGACCTCAAACACGATTTCTATGTGATGATGGCCGCCACCGCCGCCTTCATCGCGCTGGCCTATACCGGCCGCTTTGCCTGGCCGCAGGGCGTGGTGCTGCTGATCGGGTTGGGGATGATGCTGTGGAACAGCTATGCCCGCGCCCGCACCCACCGCCTGACCGAGCGCCTGCTGGCCAGCGATGAGGCGCTGGAACTGGAAGGCGCCGAGGAAGGCATTTCCAGCACGCGGATCGCGCTCTACCTGCTGGGCGGGATCATCGGCCTGCCGCTGGGCGCGCATCTGCTGGTCGGGGGGGCGGTGAACATCGCCACCGTGCTGGGCGTCAGCGAGGCGGTGATCGGCCTGACGCTGGTCGCCGTCGGCACCTCGCTGCCCGAGCTGGCGACCACCGTCGCCGCCGCCCTGCGCAAGGAAGCGGGGGTGGCGATGGGCAACGTGATCGGCTCGAATATCTTCAACCTCTTGGGCATCATCGGCGTTGCCTCGCTGGTCGGACCGCTGCCGGTGCCGCCACCGATGCTGCATGTCGATCTGTGGGTGATGGCCGCGACTTCGGGTATCATCGGACTGTTCATCGTCCTGCGCCGCGACATCGGGCGGCTGGCTGGACTGGCGCTGATCGGGCTCTATGTGCTCTACGTCATCCACCTGTTCCATTGAGGCACGCATGACGACGGACGGCATTCCCGCGGGCAAGGCGCTGATCACCGGCGCGGCCTCGCGACTGGGACGGGCGATGGCGCTCTATCTCGCCGGACGCGGGTTCGACGTGGCGATCCACTATGCCAGCAGCGCCGGGGCCGCCGAGGCCACCGCCACCGAGGCCCGCGCGCTGGGGGTGACCGCCGTGACGCTGCAGGCCGACCTGCTGGATGAGGACCAGACCGACGCCCTGCTGCCCGCCGCCGCCAAGGCACTGGGCGGGCCGCTGACGGTGCTGATCAACAACGCCTCGATCTTTGAATACGACACGATCCACAGCGCCACCCGCACCAGCTGGGACCGGCACATCGGCTCGAACCTGCGCGCGCCTTTCGTGCTGACCCAGGCCTTTGCCGCGCAGGCACCCGAGGCCGGGCGCGACGACGCAGGCGAACCGCTGGCACGGGCGCTGGTGATCAACATGGTCGATCAGCGGGTGCAGAAACTGACGCCCGAGTTCATGACCTACACGATCGCCAAGATGGGCCTCTGGGCGATGACGCGCACCACCGCGCAGGCGCTGGCCCCGGCGATCCGGGTCAACGCGATCGGCCCCGGGCCGACCCTGCAAGGTGGCCGCCAAAGCGCCGATCACTTCGCCCGGCAACGCGCGAACACGGTTCTGGGGCGGGGCTCGAATGTCGCGGATATCACTGCGGCGCTGGGTTATTTCCTGGATGCGCCGGCAGTGACCGGGCAGCTTCTGTGCGTGGACGGCGGCCAGCATCTGGGCTGGCGAACCCCCGATATTCTGGGCCTGGAATGACGAATTTCGCCCTGCCTGCGACGCTTTGTCCACCGCAGCCGGACGTGTCACAAAGCTGTTAGGAAATCTTTAAGAAATTCAGCACGTTGCAGGACGCAATTATTTTTCCCTTAGTTTTCATAAACTTGCATAATTGCCCAATAAATAGGCATGTCGGGAAACCCCGCTGTGAACAAGGGGTTTTCACGGTCGCCAACAGTCCCTCCACAGACTTATCCACAGATTCCGTGGAAAGCTTTGTCCTTGATCTCATGCGCGCTAGAGTGCAGCCACACCTCAGAATCACCGCCCCGTTGACACCATGACCGACGCCCCCCCGTTGACCGGGCACGCCCTCATCGCCAGCTATGTGAAGACCCTCGACGGATCGCCCGGCGTGTATCGGATGCTGGACGGCGAAAACCGGGTTCTCTATGTCGGCAAGGCGCGCAACCTCAAGGCCCGGGTATCGAATTACGCCCGCCCGTCGGGGCACACGGCACGCATCGCCCGGATGATCTTTGAAACCCGGTCGATGATGTTCCTGACCACGCGCACCGAGACCGAGGCGCTGCTGCTGGAGCAGAACCTGATCAAGCAGCTCAAGCCCGTCTACAACGTGCTGCTGCGCGACGACAAAAGCTTTCCGAACATCCTGATTGCGAAAAATCACGCCTTTCCCCAGATCCGAAAGCATCGGGGCAAGCGCAGCGAAAAAGGCAGCTATTTCGGGCCCTTTGCCAGCACTTCAGCAGTGAACCGGACACTGAACCAACTGCAAAAAGTGTTCCTTTTGCGATCATGTGCGGATTCGATGTTCCAGAACCGCAGCCGCCCCTGCCTGCTCTATCAAATCAAACGCTGCGCCGGTCCCTGTGTCGGGCTGATCACCCCCGAGGCCTATGCCGGGCTGGTCAGCGATGCCGAGGCCTTTCTGTCGGGAAAGACGACGCGCATCCAGGCCGATCTGGCGCAGCAGATGCAACAGGCCTCGGACGCGCTGGAATTCGAACGCGCGGCGGCGCTGCGCGACCGGATCAAGGCGCTGACCGCGGTGCAGCAGTCGCAGGGCATCAACCCGCGCGGCGTCGACGAGGCCGACGTGATCGCGCTGCATCTGGAAAAGGGACAGGCCTGCGTGCAGGTGTTCTTCATCCGGGCGCACCAGTCCTGGGGCAACCGCGATTTCTACCCGCGCACCGGATCCGGTGCGGAAGAGGGCGAAATCCTCGAGGCCTTTCTGGCGCAGTTCTATGACGGCAAGCCGCCGCCCCGGCAGATCCTGCTGTCGCATCCGGTAGAAAACGAGGATCTGATCCACGAACTCCTGTCGGCGCGCGCCGGACGCAACGTCGACCTGCGCGTGCCCCAGCGCGGCGAAAAGGCCGAGCTGGTGGAAAACGCGCTGCGCAACGCGCGCGAATCCCTGGGCCGCAAGATGAGCGAGGGCGCCGCGCAGACCCGGCTGCTGGCCGGTCTGGCCGAGGCCTTTGGCCTCGATGACGCGCCGAAACGGATCGAGATCTATGACAACAGCCACATCATGGGCCAGCACGCAGTCGGTGCGATGGTCGTCGCCGGCCCCGAAGGCTGGATGAAGAACCAGTATCGCAAGTTCACCATCAAGGGCGACGGCATCACCCCGGGCGACGATTTCGGTATGATGCGCGAGATGCTGACCCGGCGCTTCGAGAGGCTGCTCAAGGACGATCCGGCGCGCGCCTCCGAGGCCTGGCCGGACCTTCTGCTGATCGACGGCGGCGCGGGACAGGTCTCGGCGGTGGCGGCGACGCTGGCCGAGATGGGGCTGGATGACCTGCCGGTGGTGGGCGTGGCCAAGGGCGTCGACCGCGACCACGGCAAGGAAGAATTCCACCGCCCCGGCGAGGTCCCCTTTGCCCTGCGCCACAATGACCCGGTCCTCTATTTCATCCAGCGCCTGCGCGACGAGGCGCACCGCTTTGCCATCGGCACCCACCGTGCGGCGCGGGCCAAGGCCTCGACGCAGACCCCGCTGGACGAAGTGCCGGGCATCGGCGCCGCGCGCAAACGGGCCCTGCTGGCGCATTTCGGCTCCGCCAAGGCGGTGACCCGGGCGGGTCTGCCCGACCTGATGGCGGTGCCGGGCATCTCGGAGACGATGGCACGGACGATACATGGCTTTTTCAACGAAAACAGCTGAGGCGCGACGGAAGTCCGCCCATCGCCCGTTTCATGCGGGCAACCCTTCGCCGTGCCCGTGGCGCACCCCGGCTTCCCTCTTCCCCCCGGCCCCGATTTCCCGCTAGATAGCGCCATGAAATGGACGATCCCGAACACGCTGACCATCCTGCGCCTGATCGCCGCCCCCGGCGTGTCGGTGATGTTCCTGTATTTCGCCCGCCCCTGGGCTGACTGGCTGGCGCTGATCCTGTTCCTGGGCGCGGCGATCACCGACTATTTCGACGGCTATCTGGCGCGGCTCTGGCGGCAGGAAAGCCGGATCGGCGCGATGCTGGATCCGATTGCCGACAAGGCGATGGTGGTGATCGCACTTCTGGTGATCACCGGCTATTCGGGCATGGACCCCTGGTTGATTCTGCCCGCAACCGTGATCCTGTTCCGCGAGGTCTTCGTGGCAGGGTTGCGGGAATACCTGGGCAACACCTCGCGGCTCTTGGCCGTGACCAAGCTGGCCAAGTGGAAGACCACGGCGCAGATGGTGGCGATTGCGGTGCTGTTCGCGGCGATGGGGCTGGAATATGTCCGCGAACAGGCGCTGGCGCGTAACCGCTCGCTGATCTCGGAAATGCAGGCGACGGGGATCGACGCCGATATCAACGTGCTGACGATCTCGAACATCTCGGGCGAGGTGGTCTGGGCCATTGGCCTGCTGCTGATCTGGGTCGCCGCGGCGCTGACGGCGATCACCGGCTGGGACTATCTGAAGAAGGCCCTGCCGCATCTGAGGGACATCGCCGAATGACGCTGACGGTTCTCTATTTCGCCTGGCTGCGCGAGCGCATCGGCCTGCCGCGCGAAAGCGTCGAGACCTCGGCGGCGACGGTGGCCGATCTGGTCGAGGAATTGCGCGCCCGCGAAGAGCGGTATGCCCTGGCGTTTTCCGACCTCAAGGCGGTGCGCGTGGCGCTGGATCAGGATCTGGCCGAGTTCGATGCACCGCTGGCCGGCGTGCGCGAGGTGGCGTTCTTTCCGCCGATGACCGGGGGATGAGGGGATGAGCGTCCGGGTGCAGCAGGAGGCGTTCGATTACGGCGCGGAATGCGCGGCTTTCGCAGCGCAACCGGGCAGCGCGGGCGCGGTGGTGACGTTTTGCGGCATTGTGCGCGACAATGACGGCACGCTGCGCGGCATGGAGATCGAGCATTACCCCGGCATGACCGAACGCGCCCTGGCCAGGATCGAGGCCGAGGCCCGCACCCGCTGGTCGCTGACCGACGCGCTGATCATCCACCGCCACGGGCCGCTGATGCCCGGAGAGATGATCATGATGGTCGCAACGGCCTCGCGCCACCGGGCCGAGGCCTTTGCCGCGGCCGAGTTCCTGATGGACTATCTGAAATCGCGCGCGCCCTTCTGGAAGAAGGAACAGACCGCCGAGGGGGCCGCTTGGGTGGCGGCGCGGGACGAAGACGAAGACGCGCTGGGTCGCTGGTAGCCCCGTCTCCGGCCGGGGATTACTTGACCTCGGACGCCGCCGCCGGTCGGCCGGCAAAGACCACCGGCAGGTCGAAATCGGCCGTTTCCCCGCTGACCCGGTCGGTGACCTCGGTATGCAGGGTAAAGGCACCCTCGACCCCGCTGATCCGATAGGTCAGGTGGAAATACCCGTCGACCGGCTGGCTGAACGATTCCAGCCGGATCTCGCCCATCGGCACCATCGCATCGGTCAGCTGCTGACCCTCGGGCGACAGCAAGGTAAACGACACGTCGAACATCAGCTGGTTCGCGCCACTCGCCTGTTGCGTCAGGGAAAACCCGTAAACCTCGACATAGGCATAGACCGGCTCGCCGGTGTCATAGACATTGTCCCCGCGTGGCTCGAACACGCCGAACCCGGTGGCCGGGGCGGCGGTCAGCCGGGCGTTGGTCACGCCGAACCCCGCCTGATCGGTCACCGAGCGCAGGAATCCGCGCGCAGCATCTGCGGCGTCGGCGCCGCGGCCCTGGTCCAGCAGGGTCTGGATCTGCGCCGCCATTTCGGTCAGCGTATCCGCCTCAGCGGGTGCACCCGATGCGGCCATCAATGCCGCGAACGCCGCAGGGAACACCGCCTGTCTTGCCAACCCAGCCCGTTTCATCTGCCGATCCTGCCGAAAACTTCGACGCCAGATTGCCGGGGAAGGGGCCAGCGGGCAAGCCCCGCTCGCGGTGAGTTGTTCAGTGGCCCTGCGCGCGGCGCATGGTCTCGACCTCGTGCCGGGCGTCGCGCAACCCGTCCATCGCGGCGCGCAACTCGGCCTTGAGCTGCGCCACCTCGCGGCCCAGCTCGTCCTCGCGGTGGTGGATATAGGCAATCGCCTGATCGCGCGTTTCCTCGGCCTCGTGCAGTGCCTGGGCCATGCGCTCCAGCTCGCCCAGATCGGCCTGGGTCACGCGGGTGAACCGGTGCACCAGCCAGTTCACAAACCAGCCCAAGGCAAAGGCCGCAGTCAGCACGATCACGGTGACAACGATGAATTCGATGCGGTTCATGGTGCTCTCCGGGTCTGGTCTATTCGTCGCCGCTGCCAACGGTGGGCTCGACGGGGGTGTCGTCCTCGGCGCCGGGGCGCGGATGCGGGCGGATGGTATCCTCGCCCGGCGTCTGGATCTCGAATTCCAGCTGCGCCTCGAGCGCGGGATCAAGGGGCACAGGTTCGGGTTCGGGGCGGATCAGGGTGAATTCGATCCGGCGATTGGCCTCGCGCCCCGCCTCGGTGCCGTTGTCGGCAATCGGGTGTTCCGCGCCATAGCCATGCGCAACCAGCGACGAGACCAGCACGCGCCGCGACAACAGCGCGTTGATCACGGCCTCGGCCCGCGCCTGGCTCAGGTTGAGGTTGGTTTCCTCGCGCCCCTGGCTGTCGGTGTGGCCCGAGACCTCGAACGGCAATTCGCCGCAGTCGCGCATCACGTCGGCGATCTGGTCGATGACACGGCCGGCCGCGTCGTTGATCTCGACCGAGCCGGGATCGAAGGTGATCTTGGTCTCGCGCAGGATGGTCTGGATGCGCGCTTCGCAATTGTCAGGGGTCGGCGCCTGTTGCACCGGATCCAGCGCCTCGTCATAGGTCACATCCAGCACGACATCGGCATCCGGACCCAGCCCCTGCACCAGCACCTGCGTCACCTGGCTGGAGACATCGGGATTGCCCGAGACCCCGCTGACGGTGATCCGGTCCTCGGTCACATCGGCACGGCCGTGGTGCAGCTCGGCCAGCGCCTCAAGCGCGGTCAGCACACGCATCGACCAGCCCTGCGGCAGGTTGTCGTCGATCCGCGTGCCGATTTCCAAACCCTCTTCGCCAAAGCGCGCGCGGGCAAAGGCGTGCACGGCCTCGCGGATGCGGGCATCGGGCAGGCGGCCGGCGATGTTCAACGCGCCCGCGTCGCTCAGGGTCATGGTGACCTCGGGGCGCGCGGTCTCGGCGGCGGTCTCCTCCTGGGGCGGGTCCAGCCGACGCGCGGTCAGCGAAAACGCATCGGGCAGCGAGGTTTCCAGACGGCCGACGACGCGGTCAAACACCGCCTGCGCCACAGTATGCGGCGCAACCAGCGAGACGTCGCCGTCGGAGATCGTCAGGTTCCCGGCCCCGAGCCCTGCCAGCGCGGCGATCGCGGTCTCGGCCGCCTCGCCCCAGCGCGGCGAGGGCGCCCCCAGCGCCAGCGTGCAGACCGGACGGCCCGGCGCACCGGCCGCCACCAGCGCCGCAGAGATCCGCTGCTGCGCCTCTTCGGTATCCGCCGAACAGGCCCTGAGCCGCGGCACCCCGCCGTCCAGATCGACGCGCAGCAGGAAGGGCGTCGCAACCGGGCGTGGCGCGGTCAGCGCCAGGGTCAGCACCTGCCCCCGCGGCGCGATCTCGCGCAGCGCGGTTTCCAGGGTCCGCGCCGCTTCGGGACTGTCGACCAGGGCTTCGACCTCGATCCGGCCGGCGGTCACCGAAATGCGCCCGACCTCGAACCGGCGCAGCGCCTCGACGGCAAACCGCACCGCCGCAACCCAGCCCCCCGGCACCGGGTGATCCGAGGACTGCAGCATGTCCGCGATCTCGGCATCCGGCAGCGCCTCGCGCAGGCGGTCGACGATCGGCCCGCCGTCGGCAGCGGCCGGCACCAGCCCAATGACCGAGACGTCATCGCGGTTGCGCATCACCTCGATCCGGTAGACCGGCGCGACCACCGCGCTGCTGACCGGCACGACGATGGTTTCCGCCACGCGCGAGCTGTCGATCACCGATCCGGCGATCTGCAGCGCCTGGATGCGCGCGCTCTCGGTCGGCGCGGTGCCCGACAGATGCGCCCGCAAGCCGTCCGGCACGACATGCACCCAGCGCAGGCCCGCATCGCGGAACGCGGCCTGCAGGGCGCTCGTCGTGCGCTGCTCGATCAGACCGGCCAGCGCCACGGCTGTGCCCAGAGCCAGAACCACGGCCAGCACGAAGGCGCCGATCGACACGAGCAGGGTTTTGTTCTTCATTGCAGATCCGCGCATGGCTGCCGTTCGCCCCTGACCTAGCGCCATGCGCCGGGCGATGCAATCAGACCAGCAGGGCGGCGGCGAAAATCAGCACAACGATCAATCCGGCGTCGCGGTTCGAGCGGAACAGCCGCAGGCAGACGTCGCCGTCATTGATGTTCAGCCGCCCCAGCTGCCAATTCAGATGCGCGCCAAAGGCCCAGGCCCCGGCTAGGGTCAGTGACAGGCCCAGCGGATCCGCCAGCGGCGCCATCGCATAGATGATCGCCAGCGACATCAGCACGACCGAGGCCACCAGAAATCCACGCAGCCAGTTTTCGGTGTTGTCGCCAAACAGCCGCGCGGTGGATTTCACGCCGATCAGCGCGTCATCTTCGCGGTCCTGATGGGCATAGATCGTGTCATAGAACAGCGTCCAGGCGATCCCGGCGACATAGAGGATCACCGCCGGCCAGCCCAGGGATCCGGTCTGCGCGGTCCAGGCCAGCAGCGCACCCCAGTTGAACGCCAGCCCCAGAAAGACCTGCGGCCACCAGGTGAAGCGTTTGGCAAAAGGATAGACCGCCACCGGCAGCAGCGACAGCACCCCCAGCGCCACCGCGGCGGTGTTGAAGGTCAGAAGCAGCAGGAACGAGGCCACCATCTGGATTCCCATCCAGATCACCGCCTCGCGGACCGTCACCTGCCCCGCGACCAGCGGCCGGTTGCGCGTGCGCTCGACCTTGCCGTCGATGTCGCGGTCGGAAATGTCATTCCAGGTGCAGCCGGCGCCGCGCATCAGGAACGCCCCGGCGGCGCAGGCGATCATGATCCACAGGGTCGTCAGGCTGCGGGTCTCGGGCGCGGACAGCGCGCCCAGCAGTGCCCCCCACCAACAGGGCAGCAGCAACAGCCAGGTGCCGATCGGCCGGTCGGCCCGGCTGAGGCGCAGATAGGGCTTCAGATCGTCCGGCGCCTTGGTGTCGACCCAGCTGCCCTCGACCCGGTCGGCAATCGCGCCGTCGTTCCCGGCTACGCCGTCGTCGCCCTCTGGTGTTTGGCCCATGCCGGTCATACAGTCGCGCCCATGTCTCAGAACCTGCCCCGGACCGATCCACGCCCCAAGGTGCGCCTCTATGTAGAGCAACCCCTTGGCCAAGGGCAACACATTGCCGTGTCGCAGGAACAGGTGCATTACCTGGGCAACGTCATGCGCATGAAACCCGGCGAGGCGGTGGCCCTGTTCAACGGCCGCGACGGCGAGTGGCGCGGCGTGCTGACGGCCCTGGCCAAGCGCGGTGGCGAGGCGGAGTGCGACGGTCAGACCGCACCGCAGCTGAACCCGCCCGACCTATGGCTGCTGTTCGCGCCAATCAAGAAGGCGCGCACCGATTTCATCGTGGAAAAGGCGGTCGAGATGGGCGCCGCGCGCATTCTGCCGGTGCAGACCGAGTTCACGAATTCCGAGCGCATCCGCCGCGACCGGCTGCAGGCGCATGCCGTCGAGGCCGCGGAACAATCGGGCGGCACCCATGTCCCCGGGGTGGCGGACCTGGCGCCCCTGGCCCGGGTGCTGGCCGACTGGCCCGAGGACCGCGTGTTGTGGTGGGCCGACGAGGGGCTTGCGGGCAGCGATCCGATCGCCGATCCCGCGCCCGCGCCTGCGGCGATCCTGATCGGCCCCGAAGGCGGCTTTTCGCCCACTGAGCGGGCGCGGCTCGCGGCCCTGCCCTTTGTGCGCCGCCTGTCTCTGGGTCCGCGGATCCTGCGCGCCGACACCGCCGCAGTCGCCGCGCTGACGCTGTGGCAGGCGCGGCATGGCGACTGGGGCTGAGCCGTGCTGCGCCCTGCGACCACCGCCGACCTGCCCGCGATCGAGGCCTTTCTGGCCGATCACGCCGAAAGCTCGATGTTCCTGCGGGCGAATCTGCGCTCGCACGGGCTAGGGCGCAGCGACTCGCCCTTTGCCATGCGGCTCATGCTCAGCCATCAGGGCCGGGTGCTCAGCGGGGTCTTCGGCGTCTCGGCGGGGGGCTACGCGCTGTGCCAGGCGCCCGAGGCCACACCCGACGACTGGAGCGACTTTGCCCATTGGCTGGAAGGCCGGAAGCTGGTCGCGATCAGCGGCGAGGCCCGGCAGATCGCGCAGGCCAAGCCCGCGCTGGGGCTCACACCCGTATCGCTGGCCCGCGACCTGACTGAACCCCTCTACCGGCTGGACCTGAACGATCTCAGAGCCGACGCGCTGGCCCCGGGCCAACTGCGTCCACCCGCCGAGGGGGACCGCGCCCTGCTGCACGACTGGTTCCGCGCCTATACGATCGAGATGATGGGCACCCCGCCCGATCGCGCCGAGGCCGAGGCGGCGGGGCAGGCCGACCGCGCCCTGAGCGGCGGCCAGATCCGGCTGCTGGAGCAAGGCGGCACCCCTGTTGCCATGACCGGCTTCAACGCCCCCCTGCCCGACATCGTGCAGGTCGGCGGCGTCTATACGCCCCCTGACGCCCGCAACCGCCGCCTCGCGCGCACCGCCGTCGCGCTCCATCTGGCCGAGGCCCGCGAACGGGGCATTCAGGTGGCGGTGCTCTTTGCCTCGGGTCCGCCGGCGTGCCGTGCCTATGAGGCGCTGGGGTTCCAGCGCATCGGCACCTATGGCGTGGCCATCCTGCGCGAGCCGCGCCATGCCTGACTTCCTGCGCCCCGAGGCCCGCACCACCCTGTCCCGCTGGGCCGAGTCCGGCGCAGCACTGGCGCTGACGGCGGTCGGCCTGTGGTGGGGCTGGGCCGGGCTGGGGCTGGTGCGCTGGGGCGGCATCGTCCTGGCGCTGACGGGCGCCGCGCTGGCCTTTGGCGCGGTGCAGCGCGCGCGGTTCAACCGCCCCGGTCTGGCCCCCGGCATCGTCGAACTCGACGAAGGCGAGATCCGCTATTTCGGCCCACGCGGCGGCGGGGTGCTGGCGCTCGACCGCATCGCCTCGCTGTCGATCAGCGCGGATCGCGGCTATTGGCTGGCGGAGTCGCTGGATGGCGAGATCCTGGTGATCCCCCGGGCGGCGCAGGGCAGCGAGGCGCTGTTCGACGCCTTTGCCGCTCTCCCCGGGCTGGGCATGGAAAAGCTGCTGCGCATTTCAGCACAGCCGCCCGCCGCGAATGCACGCACGATCTGGCGCCGACCGGCGCGCACCCTCTTGACTTGAGCCGCCCCAAAAGACAGGTCTGAGTTTCAAGAACCCAGCCCGGAGCCAAGCGACATGTCCATCCCCCAGTCCGGCGGCGGGCCGATCGAGAACCGCAACCAGCTGGCCGAATACCTCGAATCGGGCTGCAAACCTGTCGAAGACTGGCGCATCGGCACCGAGCACGAGAAATTCGGCTATATCAAGGATACGCTGAAGCCGCTGCCCTATGAGGGGCCGGCCTCGATCAAGGCAATGCTGGAGGGGTTGCGCGACCGCTTTGGCTGGCAGCCGGTGCTGGAAGGCGACAACCTGATCGGCCTGACCCAGGGCGGCGCGAATGTCAGCCTGGAGCCCGGCGGTCAGCTGGAGCTGTCCGGTGCGCCGCTGGAGACGATCCACCAGACCTGCGACGAGGTGAACGAGCACCTGCGCGAGGTCAAGACGCTGGCCGACGAGATGGGCGCGGGCTTCATCGGGCTGGGCGCGGCGCCGATCTGGTCGCATGCGGAAATGCCGATGATGCCCAAGGGGCGCTATCGGCTGATGACCGGCTATATGGACAAGGTCGGCACTCACGGCACGCAGATGATGTATCGCACCTGCACCGTGCAGGTGAACCTCGACTTCGCGTCCGAGGCCGACATGGTGAAGAAGCTGCGCGTCTCGCTGGCGCTGCAGCCGCTGGCGACCGCGCTGTTCGCCAACTCGCCGTTCTTTGACGGCAAGCCCAACGGGCACAAGTCCTGGCGCTCGCGCATCTGGCGCAGCCTCGACGACGCGCGCACCGGCACCCTGCCCTTCGCCTTCGAGGATGGCATGGGGTTCGAACGCTATGTGGATTACGCGCTCGATGTGCCGATGTATTTCGTCTACCGCGACGGCAAGTATATCGACGCGCTGGGGATGTCGTTCCGCGACTTTCTGGACGGAAGGCTGCCGGCGCTGCCCGGCGAGGTGCCGACGCTCAGCGATTGGGCCGACCACCTGACGACGATCTTCCCCGAAGCGCGGCTGAAGAAATACCTGGAGATGCGCGGCGCCGACGGTGGCCAGTGGCGCCGCCTCTGCGCGCTGCCGGCGCTGTGGGTCGGGCTGCTTTATGACCAGTCGTCGCTGGATGCGGCCTGGGATCTGGTCAAGGACTGGGACGCGGAAACCCGCGAGGCATTGCGCGTCGCGGCCTCGGTCGACGGGCTGCAGGCGAAAACCCACGGCGTCGACATGCTGACGCTGGCGCGCCAGGCGATCGACATCGCCGAGGCCGGCCTGAAGGCACGCGGGCGTCCTGGCTCGGGCGGGCTGGTGCCCGACGAGACGCATTTCCTCAACGCGCTCAAGGACAGCATCGAGACCGGCCATGCCCCGGCGGATGAGCTGCTGGAGCGGTATAACGGTCCGTGGAACGGGGATCTGACGCGGATCTACAAGGATTTCAGTTACTGAGACCCTGACGCGGGAAACAAAAAGGGCGGCCCCGGGGCCGCCCTTTTGCGATCGGTCAGGCTGCCGGTCAGGCTGCGTCAGCCCGCCTTGCGGGTGCGAAACTCGCGCATCAGGAAATCGGGAACATGGTCGCCCATGCCGACCACCGGCGCCTCGTCGCGGCCGCCGCGGTCACGACGGCTGCGGCTGTTGCCCCGCTTGTCGTCGCGCTTCTCCTCGCGGCGCTCTTCGCGCACCGGGGTTTCGGCAACGGGGGCCTCGACCGCTTCGACGACCTCGACGACCGGGGCCTCGGCAGGCGTTTCCTCCGGCTTCTCGCGCCGCGGACGCTCGCTGTCGCTCTTGCGGCGACGGTCGCTGCGCTCGCCGCGGGCGGGACGGTCGGAGCGGTCGCGCTTGCCCTCGGGGCGGGCCGCGTCGTCAAAGCCCTCGGGGGCCTCGCCGCGCGGCAGTTGCTTTTGCAGAAGCGACTCGATGGCGCTCAGATACTTGTCATCCGAGGGCGTGGCGATGGTGAAGGCCTTGCCCAGACGCCCCGCGCGGCCGGTGCGGCCGATGCGGTGAACATAGTCCTCGGAATGCGAGGGCACGTCGAAGTTGAACACATGGCTGACCGCCGGAATGTCCAGCCCGCGCGCCGCCACGTCGGACGCCACCAACAGCCGCACGGTGCCATCGCGGAACCCGTCCAGCGTCTTCATCCGCACCGACTGGTCCAGATCGCCGTGGATCGGCGAGGCGTTGAACCCGTGCGATTTCAGCGATTTCGCCACCACATCGACGTCGATCTTGCGGTTGCAGAAGATGATCGCGTTCGAACAGGCCTCGCCCTCGGCGCGGATCAGCTTGCGCAGCAGCTCGCGCTTTTCGGTAAAGGTGCGGTCCTTGCGGCTCGGCTTCAGCTCGACCAGCACCTGGGTGATGGTCTCGGCGGTGGTGGCCTGACGCGCGACCTCGATCCGGGCCGGGTTCGACAGGAACATGTTGGTGATGCGCTCGATCTCGGGCGCCATCGTCGCCGAGAAGAACAGCGTCTGCCGGGTGAAGGGCGTCAGCTGGAAGATGCGCTCGATATCCGGGATAAAGCCCATGTCGAGCATCCGGTCGGCCTCGTCGACCACCATCACCTCGACACCGGTCAACAGCAGCTTGCCGCGCTCGAAATGGTCCAGCAGGCGGCCGGGGGTGGCGATCAGCACGTCCACGCCGCGGTCGATCAGCTTGTCCTGCTCGGCAAAGGACACACCGCCGATCAGCAGCGCCTTGGTCAGCTTGGTGTGCTTGGCGTAGGTGTCGAAATTCTCGGCCACCTGGGCGGCCAATTCGCGCGTCGGCGCCAGCACCAGCGAGCGCGGCATCCGCGCCCGGGCCCGGCCGCGCGACAGGCGCGTGATCAACGGCAGCGTGAACGACGCCGTCTTGCCGGTGCCGGTCTGGGCGATGCCCAGCACGTCGCGGCCTTCAAGCGCGAAGGGGATCGCCTGCGCCTGGATCGGGGTGGGGGTCTCGTAGCCCGCTTCGGCCACGGCTTTCAGGACCTTGGGGTCCAGTTTCAGGTCGGAAAACTTGGTCATGCACGTCCGTCTGTTGCGGCATCGGGCCGCAAGGGGTGATGGGACGCCTGCCTTCGCGCCCCGGCATCGGTCAGTCGGACCCGGGGCCGCCAGAACGGGCAGCAGGATCGGGCCGATGGCGCGCCCTAGCGCAAAAGCGGGCGCGGGTCAATCTTTGCGCGCCATTCCCCCGGATTCCGCGGCGGAATCGGGCGAAAATGGGGCCGGATTGCCGCGGCTCGCCTTGGTTAATCCGCAATTAACCACGCTTTTGCCCCGGACCTTCCCAAAGCCGGACGCATTCGAGGCCCAGAACGGGGACAACCGCGATTGCCGCGAAGGACTGTCCCGATGAACGCCCGCGCATCATTCGACGCCCACGACTATGACGCCGTCACCGCGGCCGAGGCCTCCTCTATGATCCATACCCCGATCCAAGCCGCCCTCCCCGCCCCCGCGCAATTCGCCGCGGTCACCGACCTGATCAAGTCGGTGTTCCACGTCCCCGCCGTGGCGGTCGCGCTGCATGGCCAGCCGGCGAATGCCGAGGGGGGCGTCTATCGCTCGTTCCTGGAAATCCCGCTGATCAACGAAGACGAGGTGATCGGCACCCTGCGCATCCTCGACACCGCCGAGCGCGAGTTTTCGGACCGTGACTGCCAGCTGCTCGAAGGTTTCGCCAAGCTGGTGGCGGATCAGGTCGAACTCTGGGCCGAAGCCAGCCGCGACGTGCTGACCGGGGCGATGACCCGCCGCGCCTTTTCCGACACCCTGCGCAAGACCTTCGCGGCACGGGCCCGCAACCAGGGCAAGGCCGCGCTGGTGCTGTTCGACCTCGACCATTTCAAGCGCGTCAACGACACCTGGGGCCATGCCGCCGGTGATGCGGTGCTCAAGGCGGTCTCGCGCACCGTGCTGCGCGAACTGCGCGTCGAAGACAGCTTTGGCCGGGTCGGCGGCGAGGAATTCGCGATCATGGTGGCCAATGCCGATGCCCGGACCGCAGCCGAGGTCGCGGACCGCGTGCGCCGGGCGATCGAGGCGACGGTGATCCCGGGCTTCGAACATATCAACGTCACCTCGAGCTTTGGCGTGGCCGAGGCCACCGACAGCCTGGTCGACGTCGAGGACTGGACCGACCGCGCCGATGGCCAGCTCTACGAGGCCAAGGCCAATGGCCGCAACCGGGTCTGCATCGCCCACGAGGATCACGCCCCCAGGGCAATGGTCAACTGACCCGGACCATCCAACGCACACGGCAGCGACCGAACGGCCCCCTCGCGGGGCCGTTCGCTTTTGTTTGAACCAGGGACGCGGGATTCACGACAGACGGAAAACCAGCCAGGGGAGTTCCCGATGATCCGCCTCGTCCTCGCCTTCGCCGTCACCGCCAGCGTCACAACCCTCGCCACAACCGCCGGGGCCGCGAACTGGTTCAACGACATCATCGTTTCCAGCGTCGTCGCCCCGCACCCCAACGGCGCGCCCCGACTGTCCGGGATCCCCGACGGCAGTTCGAACACAACGATGCGTAGCCAGGGCACGCATCGCCGCCGTCACTGATCGCGACGCTTGATCCGCCGCCACCGGCACCGACGGATACCCGCCCGTCCCCCGACCCGCAAAGGCCGCCGCCATGTCCCACGCCCTGCTCGCCCTGACCCTCGCCGCCACGCTGTTGCTCAACGGCTCGATGGCGCTGGCAACGATGCCGACCCCCTGCGCGCCCCCGGGCACCGGGGTCTGCGCCGTGCCACTGCGGATGATGACCCCGCCACCGCCACGCCCGCTCGACCTGATGGCACGCCACCAACGGGCTGCTCCGGTGGTCTTTCTGACGGCCGCCCGCTGATCCCCGCGGCGGCCAGTGGACAGCCCGCACGCTTTCGGCTATCCGCGCGCCATGCTGGACAATCGCCCCACCCTTCCGCCCGAAATCGCCCGCCGCCGGACCTTTGCGATCATCTCGCACCCCGACGCCGGCAAGACCACGCTGACCGAAAAGTTCCTGCTGTTCGGGGGCGCGATCCAGATGGCCGGCCAGGTCCGCGCCAAGGGCGAGGCGCGCCGCACGCGCTCGGACTTCATGCAGATGGAAAAGGACCGCGGGATTTCGGTCTCGGCTTCGGCGATGTCCTTCGATTTCGAACGCTGGCGCTTCAATCTGGTCGACACGCCCGGCCACAGCGATTTCTCCGAGGACACCTATCGCACGCTGACCGCGGTCGATGCCGCGATCATGGTCATCGACGGCGCCAAGGGCGTTGAATCGCAGACGCAAAAGCTGTTCGAGGTCTGCCGCCTGCGTGACCTTCCGATCCTGACCTTCTGCAACAAGATGGACCGCGAGAGCCGCGACACCTTCGAGATCATCGACGAGATCCAGGAAAATCTGGCGATCGACGTGACACCGGCCAGCTGGCCGATTGGCCAGGGCCGCGATTTCCTGGGCTGCTACGACATCCTGCACGACCGGCTGGAGCTGATGGACCGCGCCGACCGCAACAAGGTCGGGGAAAGCATCAGGATCAAGGGGCTCGACGACCCCAAACTGGCCCAGCACATTCCGGCCGACCTCCTGGAAAAGCTGCGTGAGGAGTTGGAGATGGCGCGCGCGCTGCTGCCCGCCTTCGACCGCGAGCAGGTGCTGAACGGCTCGATGACGCCGATCTGGTTCGGCTCGGCGATCAACTCGTTCGGGGTGCGCGAACTGATGCAGGGCATGGCCGAATACGGCCCCGAACCCCAGCCCCTGAGCACCGACACCCGCCAGATCGGCCCCGAAGAGGACAAGGTCACCGGCTTTGTCTTCAAGGTGCAGGCCAACATGGACCCCAAACATCGCGACCGCGTGGCCTTCGTGCGCCTCGCCTCGGGGCATTTCCAGCGCGGGATGAAGCTGCTGCATGTCCGCGCCGGCAAGCCGATGGCGGTGTCGAACCCGGTGCTGTTTCTCGCCGCCGACCGCGAACTGACCGAGGAGGCCTGGGCCGGCGACATCATCGGCATCCCCAACCACGGGCAACTCAGGATCGGCGACACCCTGACCGAGGGCGAGGCGATCCGCTTCACCGGCATCCCCTCGTTTGCGCCGGAACTTTTGCAGACCTGCCGCGCCGCCGACCCGATGAAGGCCAAGCACCTGGAAAAGGCGCTGATGCAGTTCGCCGAGGAAGGCGCGGCCAAGGTGTTCAAGCCGATGATCGGCGCGGGTTTCATCGTCGGCGTTGTCGGCGCCCTGCAATTCGAGGTTCTCGCCTCGCGCATCCAGCTGGAATACGGGCTGCCGGTGCGGTTCGAGCCCTCGCAATTCACCTCGGCGCGCTGGCTCTCGGGTGACAAGGCGGCGGTCGAGAAGGTGGTGAACACCAACAAGGGGCATATCGCCACCGACCACGACGGCGATCTGGTCTACCTGACCCGCCTGCAATGGGACATCGACCGCATCGGGCGCGATTACGAGGGCGTCAAGCTGACCGCGACCAAGGAAATGATGGTCTGACCCTCGGGTCAGGCTGCTCCCTTATCCCCCGGCCAGCGCCCAGACCCCCAAGCCCACCAGCATCACCGCCGAGGCTCGTGACACCAGCCGCGCAAAGCCGGGCGGCAGCCGATGCCGGGTCAGCGCGACCGCGCCCGACAGCACCGCCCACCAAGCCAGCGAGCCCAGGAACACGCCCGCAACCGCCGTCGCCGCCGCTGCTGCCCCGGGTTCCTCGGCCAGGCCCAGCCCCGCGAACATCGCCACGAAACTGAGGATCGTCGACGGGTTGGCGATGGTCAGCGCAAAGGTGGCGCCCGCCGTGGCGATCAAGGTCCGCGCGCTGGCGCGGGCCGGGGTCACCTCGCGCGCGGGGGTCAGCCAGCCCTTGACCCCCAGCCCGATCAGCAGCACCCCGCCGATCAGCCGCACCCAGTCCAGCCCGCCGTCCAGCCCGCCAGCCAGCGCGGCAAACCCGAACGCCGCCGCGGCGGCATAGGCGGCATCCGCCAGCGCCGTGCCAAGGCCCCCGGCAAACCCGGCGGCGAACCCCGATTGCAACGTGCGCGCGATGCACAGCGCACCGATCGGTCCCAGCGGTGCGGCAATCGCCAGTCCCAGCAGCATCGCCTTCAGAAACAGCATCACGCCCCCCGCGGCACACAGGCGCCCGGCACCGGCGAGGACAGGGCCAACATCGTCTCGGACCGCGCCACGAAGCCCGCCGCTTTGAGACCCGTCAGAAATGCCTCGACCGAAGCCAGCGAACCCACGCGAATCTTGAGCAGATACGACCAGGGCCCGGTGACATGGTGGCATTCCTCGATATCGGAATGCGACGCGGCATAGTCGCGAAAAGCCGCCTCGTCCCCGCGCTCGGGAAGGGCGATCCAGACAAAGGCCAGGATCGGCAATGCCCGCGCCTCAGGGTCGGTATCGACCGTGAACCGCCGAACAATCCCCTGCCCGTTCAGCCGCCGGATTCGTTCGTTGACGGCCGAGGGCGACAGCCCGACATGCGCGCCGATATCCGCCAGTGCGCGACGCGCGTCCGCGGCCAGAAGACCGATTATTTTGCCGTCGATATCGTCCATTGCCATATTATTTTTTGTATATTATGATTCTTTCTGGCTATTTTACGGCTTCACGCTGCAAGAGCAAGCCACTCTTGCCCTCTTGCCCGCAAGGCGCTATCTCGGGGGAACCTGGCGGGTATGGTGTAGTGGTAGCGCCTCAGCCTTCCAAGCTGATGGGGCGGGTTCGATTCCCGCTACCCGCTCCAGGTCTTCCGGTTTTCCACGCAGCTGCCCCGGCACGAACGGTTTGTTAACCGTTCCGACTCATTCTGGGTCGTGCGAAACACTGCTTGAAATGTTCTTCTTTTGTGCGCATAAAGAAAAGAACAGTTCAGGAACAAACCCCATATTGCCGCCCGTTCAGGGCCATGACATAAGAGGTCGACTTCATGGCAACCGCGAGCCTTCTCGACATGCAGGACAGACGCGCACAGGACAAGCAGAAGGCGCTCGACTCGGCGCTGGCCCAGATCGAACGGCAGTTCGGCAAGGGGTCGATCATGCGGCTGGGGGCCGACAACCCCGTGGCCGAGATCGAGGCGACATCGACCGGCTCGCTGGGCCTCGACATCGCGCTGGGGATCGGCGGCCTGCCCAAGGGCCGGATCATCGAGATCTACGGGCCGGAAAGCTCGGGCAAGACCACGCTGACCCTGCATGTGATTGCCGAGGAACAGAAAAAAGGCGGTGTCTGCGCCTTTGTCGACGCCGAACACGCGCTGGACCCGCAGTATGCGAAACGGCTGGGCGTGAACCTCGACGAACTGCTGATCTCGCAGCCTGATACCGGCGAACAGGCCCTGGAGATCGTCGATACGCTGGTGCGCTCGGGCGCGGTGTCGGTCGTCGTGGTCGACTCGGTCGCGGCGCTGACCCCGAAATCCGAACTCGAAGGCGACATGGGCGATTCCAGCGTCGGCGTCCACGCCCGCCTGATGAGCCAGGCGATGCGCAAGCTGACCGGCTCGATCAGCCGTTCGAACTGCATGGTGATCTTCATCAACCAGATCCGCATGAAGATCGGCGTGATGTTCGGCAGCCCCGAAACCACGACCGGCGGCAATGCGCTGAAATTCTACGCCTCGGTGCGCCTCGACATCCGCCGCATCGGCTCGATCAAGGAGCGTGACGAGGTGGTCGGCAACCAGACCCGCGTCAAGGTCGTCAAAAACAAGGTGGCGCCGCCGTTCAAGCAGGTCGAATTCGACATCATGTATGGCGACGGGATCTCGAAGACCGGCGAGTTGCTGGACCTCGGTGTCAAGGCCGGCGTGGTCGAGAAATCGGGCGCCTGGTATTCCTATGGCGACGAGCGCATCGGTCAGGGACGCGAAAACGCCAAGGGCTTCCTCAAGGCCAACCCCTCGACCGCCAACGAGATCGAGGACAAGATCCGCGCCGCGAACGGGCTCGACTTCCATATGGACGGCGACGAGTCGGTCGTCGACGACTGACCGCAGCGAGACGGTGGCGATGCCGGGGCAAGCCCCTGGCGCCCATCTCATCCGCCAAACAGCGCACAGAGGCCGCCGCGGTGATCGCCGGCGGCCTTGTCTCATGCTTGCAGATCGCGATGTCGCCCGGCGATACCCCGCGATACCCGACCCAATCCGCCAAAGGCCGATCGGCGTTTTACCAGCACTCCGATCACGACCGGCACCCCGCCAACCAGTCCCACCTGCCGGACGCCCCAAGACCGGGTTCCGCCGGAATGCCCCGCAAACGCGGCAAAGCGCCACCCACCGCGGCAGCGCACCGCCCATGCAAAGCGCAGACCCGTGCGGCGAGCCTGTGGACAGGCGCTGGGCATGGCGCTAAACCGCTTGCGGACCGCCCCTTTCCGGGGCCGACACCTGCTGCAGGAAAGACGCCGCCTCATGGCCAGCCTCAACGACATCCGTTCGACCTTCCTCGACTACTTCCGCCGCCAGGGCCACGCCGTGGTCGACAGCTCGCCCCTGGTGCCGCGCAACGACCCCACGCTGATGTTCACGAACTCGGGCATGGTCCAGTTCAAGAACGTCTTTACCGGGCTGGAACACCGCGACTATTCCCGTGCGACCACCGCGCAGAAATGCGTCCGCGCCGGCGGCAAGCACAACGACCTGGACAATGTCGGCTATACCGCGCGCCACCATACGTTCTTCGAGATGCTGGGCAACTTCAGCTTCGGCGACTACTTCAAGTCCGACGCGATTCCCTTTGCCTGGGAACTGCTGACCAAGGATTTCGCGATCCCCAAGGACCGGCTGCTGGTGACCGTCTATCACACCGATGACGAGGCCGCGAACATCTGGAAGAAGGTCGCCGGGCTGACCGATGACCGGATCATCCGCATCCCCACCGATGACAACTTCTGGCGGATGGGTCCGACCGGCCCCTGCGGCCCCTGCACCGAAATCTTCTTCGACCACGGCGACCATATCTGGGGCGGCCCTCCGGGATCGGCCGACGAGGACGGCGACCGGTTCATCGAGATCTGGAACCTGGTGTTCATGCAGAATGAGCAGCTGGAGGACGGCCGGCTGATCGACCTGCCGCGCCAGTCGATCGACACCGGCATGGGGCTGGAGCGGATCGGCGCGCTGCTGCAGGGCAAGCACGACAACTACGACACCGACCTGATGCGCGGGCTGATCGAGGCCTCGGCCAACGCCACCAATGGCGACCCGGACGGCCCCGGCAAGATCCACCACCGGGTGATCGCAGACCACCTGCGCTCGGTCTCGTTCCTGATCGCGGACGGGGTGATGCCGTCGAACGAAGGGCGCGGCTATGTGCTGCGGCGGATCATGCGCCGGGCGATGCGCCACGCGCATATGCTGGGCGCGCAGGACCCGGTGATGCACCGGCTGGTGCCGGCGCTGGTGCGCGCGATGGGCGGGCATTACACCGAGCTGAAGACCGCCGAGGCGCTGATCACCGAGACGCTGAGGCTGGAGGAAACGCGCTTCCGCCAGACGCTCGATCGCGGGTTGAAACTGCTGGATGCGGAGCTGGACAAGCTGCCCGAGGGTTCCGACCTGCCGGGCGAGGCCGCGTTCCGTCTCTATGATACCTATGGCTTCCCGCTGGACCTGACGCAGGACGCGCTGCGCGAAATGAAGCGCGGCGTCGATACCGCGGGCTTCGAGGCGGCGATGGCCGAACAGAAGGCCAAGGCGCGCGCCAGCTGGGCGGGTTCGGGCGAGGCGGCGAACCAGGCGATCTGGTTCGAACTGGCCGACAAGCACGGCAGCTCGGAATTCCTGGGCTATGACACAGAAACCGCCGAGGGTCAGGTGCTGGCGCTGGTGATCGACGGCAAGACCGTCGAGGCCGCCGAAGGCGAGGTCTCGGTCGTCGTCAACCAGACGCCGTTCTATGCCGAATCCGGCGGTCAGGTCGGCGATTGCGGCTGGCTGCGCTGGGATGGCGGCGAGGCCGAAGTGCGCGACACGCGCAAGATGAACGGCGTTTTCGTGCATGTCGCGACGGTCACCGCCGGAACCTTGCGCCGTGGGACACCCGTCAAGCTGGAGGTGGATCACAGCCGCCGCGGCGCGATCCGCGCCAACCACTCGGCCACGCACCTGTTGCACGAGGCGCTGCGCCGCGCGCTGGGTGAGCACGTCGCGCAGCGCGGCTCGCTGAACGCGCCGGATCGGCTGCGGTTCGACTTCAGCCATTCGAAGGCGCTGGAGCCTGCCGAAATGGCCGGCGTCGAGGCCGAGGTGAACGCCTTCATCCGCCAGAACGCACCGGTGGAAACCCGGATCATGACGCCCGACGATGCCCGCGCGATCGGCGCGCAGGCGCTGTTTGGCGAGAAATACGGCGACGAGGTGCGCGTCGTGTCGATGGGCAAGCTGTTCGATTCCGGCAAGGGCGCGGATGGTAACACCTATTCGCTGGAACTCTGCGGCGGCACCCATGTCGCGCGCACCGGCGATATCGGCGCGTTTGTGCTCTTGGGCGATTCGGCCTCGTCGGCCGGCGTGCGGCGGATCGAGGCGCTGACCGGTGACGCGGCGC
Organism: Rhodobacter sp.; assembly: GCA_020637595.1. Lineage (GTDB taxonomy): Bacteria > Pseudomonadota > Alphaproteobacteria > Rhodobacterales > Rhodobacteraceae > Pararhodobacter. Next base: position 105,619 of record JACKKE010000012.1, read on the forward strand.
TGGGCCATCTGCGCCTGCAGGAGGGCCGTCTGGTCGAGGTTGCGACGACGCTGAAGGCGCCGGTCGCGGATGTGGTCGAGCGGGTCAAGGCGCTGGCCGAGGAACGCCGCGCGCTGGCCAACGAGGTCGCGCAGCTGAAACGCCAGCTGGCAATGGGCGGCGGCGCCTCGGGCGGGACCGAGGCGCAGAACGTCAATGGCATCAAGGTGATCGCGCAGGTGCTGTCGGGCGTCTCGGGCAAGGATCTGCCGGCGATGATCGACGCGATGAAGGAAAAGCTGGGCTCGGGCGTGGTGCTGCTGATCGCCGACACCGGGGCGAAACCGGCGGTAGCCGCGGGCGTGACGGCCGACCTGACCGCCCGCGTCAAGGCCGCGGACGTGCTGCGCCCGGCGGTCGAGGCGCTGGGTGGCAAGGGCGGCGGCGGCCGGCCCGACCTGGCGCAGGGCGGCGGCGCCGATATCGCCGGCGCCGAGGCTGCGATCAAGGCCGCTCTGGCCGTTATTGAGGGAGTGTGAGCATGCCCAAGGCCCTGTGGATCGCCCATGTCGAGGTGACCGACCCCGAAGCCTATGGCCGTTATGCCGAAGGCGCGGGGCCGGCGATCGCCAAGCATGGCGGCAAGTTCATCGCCCGCGCGGCGCGCTATGTGACCTTGGAAGGTGCCGACCGCGCCCGTCATGTCGTCAGCGTGTTCCCGTCGCTGGAGGCCGCCGAGGCCTGCTATCGCTCGCCGGAATACCAGGCGGCGCTGGATCATGCGCGTGGCGCCTCGGTACGCGATCTGGTGATCGTCGAGCTGGTCGAGGGCGCAGAGCTGTAAGCATCGGGGGGCTGCGCGCCCCCCGAACCCCTGCGGCAAAGGGGGGCGCACGCGCCCCCCTTTGCAATCCCCCCGTGCGTATTTCGGGCAAGATGAAAGGGCGCGCGCTGCGCCCGGTTTGTCAGCCGCCGCCGATGATCGCACCCGCGGCAAAGACCAGCGCACCGCCGAGCACCACCTGCAGCGTGGCGCGGAAAAACGGCGTGTCCATGTATTTGTTCTGAATCCAGGCAATCGCCCAGAGTTCGATGAACACGACGATCATCGCGATCGCCGTCGCCGTCCAGAAATGCGGAATCAGGTAGGGGAGCGCGTGGCCGAGCCCGCCCACCGCCGTCATCACGCCGGCGGCAATGCCGCGCTTGACCGGCGAGCCGCGCCCTGAGAGCTGACCGTCATCCGACGCGGCCTCGGTGAAGCCCATCGAGATGCCGGCGCCGACCGACGCCGCGAGGCCGACGAGGAAGGTGGTGTGCGTGTTCTCGGTCGCGAAGGCCGTGGCGAAGATCGGCGCCAGCGTCGAGACCGAGCCATCCATCAGCCCGGCCAGCCCGGGCTGCACCCAGGTCAGCAGGAACTGGCGGTGGGCGGTCTGATCTTCCTCGGAGCGCGCATCCTCGTGCAGGTGCTTTTCCTCGAGGCGTTGGGCGGCGTTCTGGTGGCCGGCCTCGGCGGCGGCCAGATCGCCCAGCAGTTTCCGGGTGGCCGCGTCCGAGGTGCGCTGGGCGGCGATCTCGTAGAAGGACTGCGCCTGGCGTTCCATCGCCTCGGCCTCGCCGCGGATCTGCTCGAGGCTCATCGTTTCCATCAGCCAGACCGGCTTGCGCGCGTAATAACCCGCGACATGTTCGCGGCGGATCAGCGGGATGACCTCGCCGAAGCGTTTGCGGTGGGTCTCGATCAGCCGTTGCCGGTGACGGTCTTCTTCCTCGGCCATGCCGTCGAACACCGCCGCCGAAGACGGGTATTCGGCGCGCAGCCGCTCGGCATAGCTGCGGTAGATGCGCGCGTCGTCCTCTTCCGACGAGATCGCCAGGGCGAGGATCTCCTGGTCGTTCAGGTCACGAAAACGGCGACGGTTGCCATAGCCTGGGATCATGGGCACCTCCTGGGTCGGGGGCAAGATAGACCGGACCGCGCCACGCGCAAGGGGCGCAGTCGTCGCAGGCCGGACCCGCCCGCGTCAGATATTCTCGGGCTGAGGCATGCCCAGGACGTGATAGCCCGAGTCGACCATCAGGATGTCGCCGGTCGTGCAGGCACCGTAATCCGAGCACAGGAACACCGCCGCGCCCCCCACCGACTCCAGCGTGGCGTTGTGGCGCAGGGGGCTGTTGGCCTCGGTGTGGCGATAGGTCTTGCGCGCGCCGCCGATCGCCGCCCCGGCCAAGGTCTTCATCGGGCCGGGCGAAATCGCGTTGACGCGGATCGCCTGCGGGCCGAGATCATTGGCGAGATACCGCACCGAGGCTTCGAGCGCGGCCTTGGCCACGCCCATCACGTTGTAAAACGGCGTGACCCGGTTCGAGCCGCCATAGGTCAGCGTGATCAGCGAACCGCCGTCCGGCATCAGTTCGGCCGCGCGGCGCGAGACGTCGATGAAGGAATAGCAGGAGATGTCGAGCGAGTGCTTGAAATTCGCGCGCGAGGTGTTGGTGAAGCGCCCGGTCAGTTCCGATTTGTCGGAATAGGCGATGGCGTGCACCAGAAAGTCGATGGTGCCCCAGCGGTCCCGGATCTGCCCGAAAGCGGCATCCAGCGAGGCGTCGTCGGTCACGTCGACGTCGACCAGGAAATCCGAGCCGACCGAGGCCGCGAGCGGTTCGACCCGCTTGCCGAAGGCCTCGCCCTGATAGCTGAACGCCAGCTCGGCGCCTTCGGCGGCCAGCGCCGAGGCGATGCCCCAGGCGATCGAGCGGTCATTGGCGACGCCCATCACCAGCCCGCGTTTGCCCTTCATCAGATCGGCCATGATCTTATCCCCGGAATTTCGACATCACGAGCGTGGCGTTGGTGCCCCCGAAGCCAAAGCTGTTCGACAGCACCGAATCGTGCTCGACCCCTTCACGCAGTTCGGTGCAGATCTCCTCAGGGCGGATTTCCGGGTCGAGCTGCGTCACGTTGATCGAGGGCGCGATGAAATTGCCCTGCATCATCAGGATCGAATAGATCGCCTCGTGAACGCCGGTGGCACCCAGCGAGTGCCCGGTCATCGACTTGGTCGAGGCGATCGGCGGCACGGCATCCTCGCCGAAGACGCGGCGGATCGCCTTGACCTCGGTCACGTCGCCGGCGGGGGTCGAGGTGCCGTGGGCGTTGATATAGGTGATCTTGCGGCCCTCGGGCAGCGTGCCCAGCGCCAGCTTCATCGAGCGTTCACCGCCCTCGCCCGAGGGGGCCACCATGTCATGCCCGTCCGAGGTCGCGCCATAGCCGGTCAGCTCGGCATAGATCTTGGCGCCGCGGGCGCGGGCGTGTTCCAGTTCCTCGAGCACCACGACCCCGCCACCACCGGCGATGACGAACCCGTCGCGGGTCGCGTCGAAGGTGCGGCTCGCCGTCTCGGGCGTGTCGTTGTATTTCGACGACATCGCGCCCATCGCATCGAAGAGGCACGAGAGCGTCCAGTCCAGTTCCTCGCCGCCACCGGCAAAGACGATGTCCTGCTTGCCCATCTGGATCAGTTCCGCGCCGTTGCCGATGCAATGCGCCGAAGTCGAGCAGGCCGAGGTGATCGAATAGTTGACGCCCTTGATCCTGAACGGCGTGGCGAGGCAGGCCGAGTTGGTCGAGGACATGCAGCGGGTGACCATGAACGGCCCCATCCGCTTGGGCGCGCCCTTTTCGATCACCGTCTTGTGGGCGACAAAAAGGTTCGAGGTGGACGGCCCGCCCGACCCCATCACCAGCCCCGTGCGTTCGTTCGAGATCTCGGCCTCGGTCAGGCCGCTGTCGGCAATCGCTTGCTGCATCGACAGGAAGTTATACGCAGCCCCCGGCCCCATGAAGCGCAGGTCGCGTTTGTCGATATGCGCGGCAAGGTCGATCTGCGGCATGCCCTGAACCTGGCTGCGAAACCCGTGTTCGGCGTATTCCGGGGAAAAGACGATACCCGAACGCCCCGCCCGCAGGCTGGCCTCGACCTCGGCAGCAGAGTTGCCGATGGGCGAAATGATACCGATCCCGGTAATGACGACGCGCCGCATGAGGCCTCCCTGTTTGCTTGGCGAGTGGTATGTAGCCACCCGCTGGCGAAAATGCTACCGGATTATTTCCTGAGAGAACACGGGGATTGGAGCCGCAGGGCTCGGCCCCCGCGCGTGGCGGGCGGTTTTCGGCACACGAAAAGCCCCGCCGGGAATGCCCGAAGGCCTCGGCGGGGCGGTAACAGGGGCCAGGCGGCATCATTCGCGGTGCAGGGTCGCCCCCATATCGGCGTTGCAACCGGCGAGTCCGTTGAAGTTCTGCACGCGAAACCGGATCACGATGACCTCGGCATTGGTGATGTCGGTTTCGCCTTCGGGAAAGACGATGCGCTGTTCAAAGACCCGCAGGCGCGGGCGCGGACGGTTGGGCCAGGCATACAGCGTGGACCATACGGAATGACCACGGACGCGGATCCAGGTGCGCCCCCGCGGGACCAGACGTTCATCAGTCCGGATCGAATAGGCACCACCGGTTGCGGGAAAGATCGTGACGTAGCCGGGCGCACCGTATTCCTCGACCGGCCGATGACGGACGCGAACCGGCTGGACATACGACGCCTGAAACCCATGCGCCTCGCAGTCGGAAAAACCGTAGACGGCACCACCCCCGCGAAACCGGGCCTCGGAGGGGGAGGCAGCGAAAAGACCGAGCACGAGGATCGTCGATGCGACGGCGCGGACGGCGGACGGGCGGGAACGGGTCAAGATCATGGCGGGGCTCCTCAATCCGGGTTGCGGTGCATCGCCACGCCGAATTGCGCGGTGCAGCCGACATGGTCGTTGAAGTTCTCGAACTCGCCGAACAGCGTCACAAAACCCGAGTTCCGCCTCAGCGGGTCGGAGAGCGCGGTGAAGATCCGGGCGCGCGTGATCGAACTGTCCGGGTTGTTCAGACCAAAGCCGATGCCGGAAAAACCGACCGCGACAAAGCTGTCGCCGATGCTGGCCGGCAGGACAAAATTCTGCGTGTAGGAGCCGTGGAAAAAGGACAGCAGGGACCAATCCGCATGATTGGAGCGCAACCCCGCCGGCGCCATGCGCACCGCGATGCGTTGCAGTCCCTGCCAGCCACCCACAGCGCATTCCGGTGAAAACTCGGTCACATAGCCGCCGCCGGTGAATTCCGTCCAGGCCAGGGCGGGCGCTGCACTGATGGTCGCGCCCAGCAGGCAGGCGATGGTGATCGTTTCGCGCGGGGATGGCAGGAATAATCGCATTGGGCATGCCTCCACTGGGGTTGGGAAAGCCCAAGTCTAGGTCACGCGCAAAACCCGGACATCCACCGAAAGGGGGATGACGACGGCAATGTGCGATCCCTAGGGGGTGCATCGCCATCCCGCTCAGGAGATCATGGGGAACGCCTCTGAGCGGGAGGGCGCGCGCACGTCCGGGTTGCCGTGCGGAAGAAACAAACCAACTCTGTCTGAAACAGGTGAAGCAGGCGGTGTGAAACAGGGTCCACGTGATGACAGACAAGATTTCGGCGTCCGAGCTGCTCCTCAGCGTCTACTCGACGGTCACGAGCGCCGACCACTGGACCCGCGCAATGGACGTCATGGCGGATCATATCGGCGCGCGCGCCGGTGCGCTGTCGATCCGGAACTTTGGTGGCACGCCCTGGGATCTGTATTCGCTCAGCTCCATCTATATGGACATGGTGATTTCGGGCGAGGCCGAGTTTTACATCAACGAACTGAGCCATCACGAAGTCTCGGACTGGGACCACATGGGCCGCTTGCCGATCGGTGCCATCGAGCGCGACGAGAACATGGTCGCCAGCCCCGACGATCTGGATCAACGCCCGGACTATGCCTTCATCCGTGAAAAGGTCGGCGTGCGGCGCCGGATCGGGTTTCCGCTGAACAAGAACCGGGGTTGGTTCGACGGCATGGCCTTCGGGTTTCACAAGGATCTGAGGCGCGTTCCGGATCAGGCCATCGACAGGCTGCGCCCGTTTGTCGTGCACCTGGCCAAGGCGGTCGAACTGGCGCGTCCGTTTCACATCCTCAAGCAGCGTTACGATGCCATTCTGTCGGTTCTGGATCGGATGTCGACCGGCCTCGTTCTGGTGCTGGAAACAGGCGCCATCGTTCTGACCAACCACGAGGCGCAACGGATCCTGTCGCTGTCGGATGGTCTGTCGCTGTCGCGGGAAAACATGCTCAGGGCGGGGGGAGCGACCTGCACCGCGGAACTGCACAGGCACATCCACGACATGGCCATGACGACACAGGGGCGCGATGCGGCGGTGAACCGGCTGATGGTGCTGGACCGCCCCTCGGGTGCGCGGCCGTTCCTTCTCGAGGTGGCACCCCTGCGCGATTCCACCGATGAGCTGAATGTCGGGCTGTGCGGCGCGCTGGTTGTCATCATGGACCCCGACAACACCGCCGATTTCGACATTTCGAGTTTTGCGCAACTGCATGAGCTGACCCCGGCCGAGGCACAGGTCTGCGCATTGCTGCTCGAGGGCAACCGGGCCGGCGATATCGCAGAGATCCGCAACACGCGGCTGTCGACGGCG
>JACKKE010000013.1 GCA_020637595.1 Rhodobacter sp.
CCCAGTCTCATGAACATCGTTGTCGCGCTGCAAAAGGACGTGGCGCTGCTGTCGGTCATCGGGGTGCGCGACGCGGTGCGCGAGGCCCAGATCTATACCGCGACGACGTTCAACTATTCCTCGCTGGTGGTGGCGGCGCTGCTGTTTCTGCTGGCGACGATCCCGATGGCCCGGCTGGCCGACTGGATCACCCATCGCGACCGCCTGCGCCGCCTGCAGATCGCGGATTGACCCCATGATCGAGATCCGCAACCTGACCAAGTATTTCGGCACCCATCTGGTTCTGGACCGGGTGGATCTGACCATCGCCCGGCACGAGGTGGTCTGCCTGATCGGGGCCTCGGGGTCGGGCAAGTCCACCTTGCTGCGCTGCATCAACCGCCTGATCGAACCCGACTGGGGCGAGATCCGGCTCGATGGCACGCCGATCACCGATCCGTCCTTTGGCAAGACCGGGCTTCAGCGCCGGGTCGGGATCGTGTTCCAAAGCTACAACCTGTTTCCGCACATGCGCGTCATCGACAACATCACCCTGGCCCCGCGCAAGGCGCAGCGCGTGCCCCGCGCCCAGGCCGAGGCCCGGGCGATGGAGGTCCTGTCACTGCTGGGGATGGAACGGTTCGCGCGCGCCTATCCCGAGCAGCTGTCCGGCGGGCAGCAACAGCGGGTCGCGCTGGCGCGGGCGCTGGCGGGCGAACCCGATGTGCTGTTGCTCGACGAGGTGACGGCGGCGCTGGATCCCGAACTGGTGGGCGAGGTGATGGATGCGATCCGCGGACTCAAGGCGCGGGGGCTGACGATGGTGATCGTCACGCATGAGATGGGCTTTGCCCGCGATCTGGCCGATCGCGTGTGCTTCCTGGACGGCGGCCGCATCATCGAGGAGGCCCCGCCGGCGCAGTTGTTCGGATCGCCCGGCCATCCACGCACGCAGGCCTTCCTGCACCGATTGATCGAAGGTGGGCGCTTGTGACCGCGGCAACCAGGGAGGGCCCGAATTTGCGACAGAACGAGGAGGAACCGCCCGTGCAGGACCTGCCGATCGCGCTGATCGGCGCGGGGCCGATGGGGTTGGCCTGTGCCAAGGTCCTGGTCGAACAGGGGATCGCCTTTCAGGGGTTCGAGCTGCACGCGGACGTGGGCGGGCTTTGGGATATCTCGGGGCCCCGGTCGACCATGTATGAAAGCGCGCATCTGATCTCGTCGCGCACAAAGACCGAATTTCGGGATTTTCCGATGGACCCAGGCGTCGCGGATTATCCGTCGCATCGCGTGCTCAAGGCGTATTTCCACGCCTTTGCCGATCGGTTCGATCTGCGCCGCCATTATCGCTTCAATGCCGAGGTGCTGCGCTGCGAGCCGCTGGACGCCGGCGGGTGGCGCGTCACCTGGCGCGAGGGCGGGGCCGAACACGACGGGCTGTTTTCTGGCGTCATGATCGCGAACGGCACCCTCAGCGAGCCGAACATGCCCCGGTTCGAGGGGCGCTTTGACGGCGCGCTCATCCATTCGGCCCAATACCGCCACCCGGACCAGATGCGCGGCAAGCGCGTTCTGGTGATCGGGGGCGGGAACTCGGGCTGTGATATCGTGGTGGATGCGGTGCATCACGGCGAATGCGCGGATCTTTCGCTCAGACGGGGCTACCATTTCGTGCCGAAATACGTGTTCGGAAAGCCTGCCGACACGCTGGGTGGTCTGCCCCTGCCGATGTGGCTGAAGCGTCGTGTGGACGGCATGATCCTGCGCTGGTTCGCGGGCGATCCGCAGCGCGTCGGCTTTCCGCAGCCCGATCACAAGCTTTATGAAAGCCACCCGGTGGTGAATTCGCTGGCGATCTTCCACGCGGGGCACGGGGACATCCGCATCCGGCCCGACATCGCCCGGTTCGATGGCCGGACCGTGCATTTCAAGGACGGCACCCAGGCGGATTACGATCTGGTCATCGCCGCCACCGGCTATCTGCTGCACTATCCGTTCATCGACCGCGACCTGCTGAACTGGCAGGGCGCGGCGCCGCATCTGTTCCTGAACTGTCTGCACCCGACACGCGACGATCTGTTCGTGATGGGCATGGTCGAGGCGACGGGCCTGGGTTGGCAGGGCCGCCACGAGCAGGCCGAGATGGTGGCGCGCTACATCAGGGGACTGCGGCAGGGCAGCGCCGCGGCCCGCGCGATCCAGGCCGAAAAGGCCGGCGACTTTGCGCGCGTCACCGGCGGCATGTCCTATGTCGATCTGCCGCGCATGGCCTATTACGTCGAACGCGGCGCCTATCGCGCCGCGGTGACGCAGCGCATCAAGGCTTTGGGAGGGCAGGGATGACCGGCGATATCGACAGCGTGACGCTGAATTTCAGCCCCGGGTCGCTGCTGCTGCTGAATGCGATCCTGGCGGTGGTCATGTTCGCGATCGCGCTGGACCTCAAGCCCGACCACTTTCGCGCCCTTCTCCGCGCGCCAAAGCCGGTGATTGCCGGCTTTCTGTCCCAGTTCCTGGTGCTGCCGGCGGCAACCTATCTGCTGGTTCTGGCCGTGCAGCCGCGCCCGTCGATCGCGCTGGGCCTGATCCTGGTCGCCGCCTGTCCCGGCGGCAATATCAGCAACTTCCTGACCCATCGGGCCGGCGGCAACACCGCGCTTTCCGTCAGCCTGACGGCCATCGCCACCGTGGGCGCGTTGGCGCTGACGCCGCTCAACATCGCGCTGTGGGGGGGGCTCTATGCGCCCACGCGCGCCATCTTGCAGGCAACGCGGATCGACCCGGTGCAGGTGGCGGTGACCGTGGCCTTCATGCTGGTGCTGCCGCTGCTGCTGGGGATGATGCTGAATGCCCGCGCGCCAGCCCTGGCCGCGCGTATCCGGCGACCGATGCAGGTCCTGTCGATGGTGATCTTCGTCGGTTTCATCGTCGCAGCCCTGGCGGCGAACTGGCAGTATTTCCTGGACCTTGCCGGGCTGGTCGCAGGCCTGGTCATCGCCCACAACACGCTGGCGCTGGGCCTCGGGTTTCTGGTTGCGCTGGCGTTTCGCGTCAGCGCCGCCGACCGACGGGCGATCACGATCGAGACGGGCATCCAGAACTCGGGCCTGGGGCTGATCCTGATCTTTGCCTTTTTCGGCGGGCTGGGCGGCATGGCGGTGGTCGCGGCCTTCTGGGGCATGTGGCACGCGATTTCAGGGCTGGCCCTGGCGACGCTCTGGTCTCGGCGGCCCGCATGACCCGCATCCTGATCACCGGCGCCGGTGGCAATGTGGGGCGCGCGTTGCTGGCGGGGCTCATCGGGCACACGGTCCTCGCCTCCGACATCGCGCCCGGGTTCGAACGCTGCGATGTCACCGGCGACGACCCCGACCGCGTGATCGGCGACTTCCGCCCCGAGGTGGTGGTGCATCTCGCCTCGATCGTGACGCCGCCCAAGGGCTCGACTCGCGCGTTCGAATGGCGCGTGGATGTGCAGGGCACGCGCAATGTGCTGGATGCCTGTCTGCGCCATGGCGTGCGGCGGCTGGTCGTGACCTCGTCGGGCGCGGCCTATGGCTATCACGCCGACAATCCCGTGCCCCTGCGCGAAACCGATCCGCTGCGCGGCAACCCCGAGTTCGCCTATGCCGATCACAAGCGCCAGGTCGAGGAGATGCTGGCCACCGCCCGGGCCGATCATCCTGCGCTGGAGCAGGTGGTGCTGCGCGTCGGCACGGTGCTGGGCGAGGGGGTCGAAAACCAGATCACTGCGCTGTTTCGGCGCAAACGCCTGCTCAAGGTCGCGGGATCGGACAGCCCCTTCGTGTTCATCTGGACCCAGGATCTGGCCGCGATCCTGGTCCGAGCGGCGGTTGACGGCCCGGCGGGGACCTACAACGTCGCCGGTGACGGGGCCCTGACGGTCGACGATCTGGCCGCGGCGATGGACAAACCGGTGCTGGCGCTGCCGGCCTGGCTGTTGCAGGCGGCGCTGGCGGTCGCGCGGCCCCTTCGGCTCAGCCGGTATGGGCCCGAGCAGGTGCGCTTCCTGCAATATCGCCCGGTCCTGGACAACAGCGCCTTGAAGACGACGTTCGGATTTACACCCGCGCTCACCTCGGCTCAGGTCTTTGACCTGTGGTGCCGCTGGGCCAACCCATGAGAACCGCCGTCATCACCGGCGGAGGCGGCGGCCTGGGGCGCGCGCTGGCCCAGGGTTTGCAGGCGCGTGGCTGGTTCACCGCGCTGCTGGACCTGCCCGGGGGCTTCGACGGGTTGCAGGACGGCCCGCACTGCAGTCTTCACCCCTGCGATATCACCGATCCGGCGCAGGTGCGCGCCTGTGTGGCGGATCTGCGCGCCGCGCGCGCGACCATCGACCTGGCGGTCTACAATGCCGGCGTGACGCTGATCGCGCCCTTTGCCGGGATGGACCCCGCCGCCCATCGCCGCGCGTTCGAGGTCAACTATTGGGGGGCGGTGACCCTGGCGAGCGAACTTCTGCCCGATCTGCGCCGTGCGCGGGGGACTCATCTGGCGATCACCTCGGTCGCCGGGTTCGCACCGCTCAAGCATCGCACGGCCTATGCAGCCTCGAAACACGCGATGACGGGTTTCTTCACCTCGCTCAGGGCTGAGGAAGCGCCGCATGGCGTCCGCGTCACCCTGGCCGCGCCGTCCTTCGTCGCAACCAATCCGGGCGCGCGCTATGGGCCGACGGCATCGGCCGCCCGGGCGCCGCCCGCGACGGGATCGACGCGATGTCGCCCGACCGGGCGGCACAGGCGATCCTCAAGGGGTGGACCGCGGGCGCGATTTCATTCCCGTGGGTCGGGTCGCGGCGCTGAGCTGGTGGCTGAACCGCTCGGCGCCCAGGCTCTACGCGCGCATGATGGTCAGGAGTGTCGCGCGAGAAACCCCTTGACGCAGAACAGGTTGCGCCATTGGGATAAGGGATGCGCCGGACCCTCGCCCTGCTGTTGCTTCTGTTGGCCGCCTGCGGCCGCCCCCTGACCCCGCACGAGGCCGATCTGGCCCAGCGGCTCTTTGGCGAGTCGCTGGACCCGGTGCCGGTGCGGCTGCATGACACATCGCTGGTGGGCCTGACGGAGCATCGCTTTGCCACGCGGCCCCGCACCACCTGCCGCGAGCGCCTTGGCCCGCCCCCGACGGCGCCCTATGAAACCGGCCGCATCGCCGGTGTGGCGCTGGGCAACCACCTGCATATCCGCCCGGACGTTTTCCGCCCCGATTTTGCCCGACGCGCCGATGGCGCGCTGCCACTGGCCGCGGCGATGTTCCTGGCGCATGAACTGACGCATGTGTGGCAATGGCAGAACCGCAGGCTGACGGGGTATTCGCCGTTGCGGGTGGGGCCGAACACCGCCCGGCGTGGATCCCTATCTGTTCGATCCGGCGACCAACGCCCATTTCCGGACTATGGCTACGAGCAACAGGCCAGCCTGGTCGAGGAGTATGTCTGTTGCATGGCGCTGGATCCGGACGGAGCCTGCACCACACGCCTGCACACGCTTCTGTCGCAGGTCATGGAACCCCGGACCTGCCCGGGGACCGATCTCGCTGCCCTGGAACGGGGCCGAGACGCGCGGCATTTGCGGCTGAAACGCCGCCGGTCGCCGCGGTCAGCGCGAATAGAACCCTTCATAGATCGGCGTCAGCGTCTCCATGTCAAAGAGCGACGAGACCGACGTGCCGTTCCAGGTGTTCAGGATCGCCTGAGCGAACATCGGCGCGGTCGGCACGATGCGGATGTTGGGCGTGGCCTTGACCGCTTCGGTCGGCTCTATGGAATCGGTGATGACCAGGGTCTTCATGACGGAATTCTTGATCCGCTCGACCGCCGGACCGGACAGGACGCCATGGGTGATGTAGCTGTGAACCTCGGTTGCGCCGGCGTCCATCAGAACCTCGGCCGCCTTGCACAGGGTGCCGGCCGTGTCGCAGATGTCATCGACGATGATGCAGGTCTTGCCCTTCACATCCCCGATCACGGTCATTTCGGCCACCTCGCCGGGTTTCTCGCGGCGCTTGTCGACGATCGACAGCGGCGCGTTGATGCGCTTGGCCAGTTCGCGCGCCCGCGCCACGCCGCCGACATCGGGCGAGACAACCATCACGTCGCTGCGCCGGTCGCGGAACGTGTGCATCACGTCCAGCGCAAAGATCGGCGCGGCATACAGGTTGTCCACCGGAATGTCGAAGAACCCTGGATCTGGGTCGCATGCAGGTCCAGCGTCAGCACGCGGTCGATGCCGGCCTCGGTGATGAGATTGGCGACCAGCTTGGCCGAGATCGGCGTGCGGGCCTTGGTCCGGCGATCCTGGCGCGCATAGCCGAAATAGGGATCACCGCGGTGATGCGCGCCGCCGACGAGCGTTTCAGCGCGTCGGCGATGATCAGCAGTTCCATCAGGTTGTCATTCGCCGGGTTCGAGGTCGGCTGGATGATGAACATGTCCTCGCCGCGCACGTTCTCATAGACCTCGACAAAGATCTCCTGGTCATTGAACCGTTCGACCCGCGCGTCCACCAGATTGACCTGCATCCCGCGATGCAGCGACATGCGGCGCGCGATGGCCTTGGCGAGCGGCTTGTTGGCATTGCCGGCGATGAGTTTCGGTTCGGTCATGGCGCGTGTCTCGATGGCGATTGGGCTGGAGAGTCGGGATGTTGACACCGCTTATCACCCCGCTAGGGTCTTGCAAACCCAGAGGTCCCGGAGACGCGCCGAATGCGACAGATTGACTATTACTTCACCGTGGTCTCGCCCTGGACCTATCTGGCGGGCAATCGGCCGGTCGAGATCGCCGCGCGGCACGGCGCCAGCCTGCGCTACAAGCCGGTCGATCCGGGCGCGCTGTTTGCCCGCACCGGCGGGCTGCCGTTGCCCCAGCGCCATGAAAGCCGGCAGGCCTATCGGTTGCAGGAACTGCGCCGCCAGTCGGTCAAGGCGGGGATGCCCCTGACGCCGAAGCCCGCGTTCTTCCCGACCAATCCGGCGCCGGCCGCCTATGCGATCATCGCCGCGCAAGAGGCCGGCGGCGGCGATCTGGGGGCGCTGGTGCAATCTCTCTGCGCGGCCTGCTGGGCCGAGGAGCGCAACGTCGCCGAGGACGAGGTCATCGCGGAGTGCCTGACCCGCGCCGGTTTTCCGGCCAGCCTGACCATGTCCGGCATGTTGATCGGCGCCGAAACCTATGGCCGCAACCTCGAGGATGCGGTCGCGGCCGGTGTGTTCGGTTTCCCCTTCTTCGTGGTCGATGGCGAATGTTTCTGGGGTCAGGACCGGCTCGAGGATCTGGACCTGTTCCTGGCAGGCAAGCTTTGATCGCGTTGCATGGCCAGCGGCTGGGCACCCCCGGTGCCCCGCCCGCTGTGCTGGCGCATTGTTTTCTGGGCAATGGCGGCAGCTGGCGGCGTCTGCTGGCGGCGATGGCGCCGCTTGATGCACTGTCGCTGGACCTGCCCGGTCACGGTGCCTCGCCCATGCCGGACAGCCCCGGGGATTTCCATGCGTTGACGGCGGATGCGATCACGGCGCAGGTCGCGCAGCCGTCCCTGCTGATCGGCCATTCCTTTGGTGCGGCCTCGATGCTGCGCCATGCCCTGCACCATCCGCAAACCGTGACGGGCCTCGTGCTGATCGAGCCGGTGTTCTTTGCCGCCGCGCGTGGCATGCCGGCCTATGATCCCTATCGCGAGAGCGAACGCGCGCTGCATGGCGCCGTGCGCGCCGGCGATCTCGAACATGCGGCGCGCGAGTTTCTGGCCCTGAACCCCGGTTCCCCCAGCTGGGAGTCGCTGCCTGCGCCGGTTCAGCGGCAGATGGCCGCGCAGATGCCTCTGGTGTCCGCGACCGAACCTGGGCTGTTCGGCGACAGTGGTGGTCTCTGCGCGCCGGGGGTGATGGAAGGGTTCGACCCGCCGGTCCTGTTGCTGGTCGGCAGCGGCACGACGCCGATTTTTCACGCCACGGTCAAGGCCTTGGCCCAGCGGCTTCCGCGTGCGGAGGTGGCGGTCATTCCGGGGGCAGGGCATATGGTGCCGATCAGCCACCCGACCGAGACCGCGCAGGTGATCGACGCCTGGATCCGGCGCACCGGCCAGCCGACGGCGGCGACGGAAAACCCCTGCGCCGGCTGACGCAGGGGTTTTCCGCATTCGGTGACGCGCAGGATCGGATCAGGCCGCTTCGGCCTCGGCCTCGGCCGCAGCCATGCGGCGTTCGCTTTCCTCGCGCGACAGCGCGACCGAGGTTCGCACCCCGGCAGCCACGAACTGCATGAGGCCCGAGACCACGCGCTCGTTCGGGTCGATGCCGGCACAGCTCAGCACCTCGCGGCCATCGCGAGAACGCGCCCAGCGGGCGATCTGCTCGGGGCCGTTACCGTATTTCTTGTCGTCGGCAATTGCGTCGTCCAGTGCCGCCAACACGACCGCCGCAAACAGTTTGCGCGCGCGCTGGCCCTGCTCGTGATTGTACGCCGTGCCATCCACGGAGTCGAACATACTTACCGTCCTTATTCTTGCTCTTGCATTTCCGGGCGTTCGCCTCTTTAACGGTTTGGCGTGGCGATTCGCTACCGATCTATTGCATGTCTGTCATGCGCTGGGAGCATGGCTGGGCTTGTGTGTCGCCTCTGGTCCTTGGCTTGCGCGGGGTGACCCTGCAGGATATAGGCCTGCCCAAGGCGATCTCAACATTTTCTCAAGAGTTTTCTCATGGCCAAGATCAACGGCAATGAAATCCGTCCGGGCTCGGTTCTGGAACACGACAACGGCCTGTGGGTTGCGGTCAAGGTCAACCATGTGAAGCCCGGCAAGGGCGGCGCCTTTGCCCAGGTCGAGCTGAAGAACCTGCGGGATGGGCGGAAGCTGAACGAGCGCTTCCGGTCCGAGGACAAGGTCGAGGCCGTCAAGCTGGAGCGCAAGGATCAGCAGTTCCTGTTCGAGGCGGATCAGATGCTGACCTTCATGGACAGCGAAACCTTCGAACAGATCGAACTGCCGGCCGATCTGCTGGGCGACCGCCGTCCGTTCCTGCAAGACGGCATGACCGTCACCATCGAATATTACGGCGACGAGGCGCTCAACGTGGCGCTGCCCCCCAAGGTCGTCTGCAAGATCATCGAGACCGAGCCCGTGGTCAAAGGTCAGACCGCCGCGAACAGTTTCAAGCCGGCGGTTCTGGACAACGGGCTGCGCATCATGGTGCCCCCGTTCATCGCGCAGGACGAGGACATCGTGGTCCATACCGAAACCTTCGAGTATTCCGAAAGGGCCTGATCCATGCGTCGTGTGTTTTTGTTCGCCATTTTGCTGGCATTGGGGGCCTGTGTGGGCTCATCCCCCGGCCCCGAGGGGGACTGGCGTGTCGTCGAACTGGATGGCACCGAGATCGAGGCGGCGGACGGCGTCACCCTGACGCTGGACGACGGGCAGGCATCGGGGCGGGCGGGGTGCAACCGGTTCGCGGGCAGCTATGCGGTGGACCCGGGCTTTGCCTTTGGGCCGCTGGCCCTGACGCGCATGGCGTGTTTTGGCCGGGCTGCGGAACTGGAAACCCTTTTCACCACCGTCAGCGGCCAGATCGACGGCTTCCAGCGCGACGGCGATGCGCTGGAAGCTCACTGCGGGCAACCGGGTTGGTGTTGCGGCGCATCCCTGCCGCCCCGGTAATAACCCCCTGGCTGGGACACAGATCCCGGTAAATAAACGCGCCACGACCCTGCATCGGAGAGCATGCTGACAGCCACGAGGTCCCATGCTCGACCGTCACGTCTGCCCGCTGATCGACCCGCCGCTCAACCGGCTCGGCCACCGTCTGGCCGGACTGGGCATCGGCGCGAATGCCGTCACCGCGCTGGGCCTGATGCTGGGACTGGGCGCGGCGCTCGCGGTGGCGTCTGGCAGTGTCGCCGTGGCGTTGGGGCTGATGCTGGCGTCCCACCGCTGACGGACCGACGGGCGGTTGCCCGGGCGACCCGGCCCAGCGACTTTGGCGGGGTTTTCGACATCGCCGCCGACTTCGTGTTCTACGCCGCGCTTCCCCTGGCCTTTGTCTGGGTCGATCCGGTGCGCAACGGCCTGGCGGGCGCGTCGCTGATCGCGGCCTTCTACATCAACGCCGCCAGCTTTCCTGGGCTATAGCGATCCCGGCGGCGTGAAACAGGGCACACCACCTGTGCACGCGGTCAGGAAATCCCGTATCACGCCGGCGGGTTGATGGAGGGCACGGAACCATCGTGTTCTTCGCCGCACCGCCTGTGGCCTGCCCCTGTTTCGCCCCCGCCTGGGTGTTCGCGGTTGCGCCTGATCACCGCAACCGGACGGATGATTCAGATGCGGCAAACCTTCGACTGACCGCCCGGCGCGGGCGCGGTCGAACGGCTGGCGATCCCAAGGACTCGAACCTCAACCACCTGATTAGAAGTCAGGTGTCGATCCAGTTGAGCTTACGGGACTGCTGGCGCTGCCTGCGGCCAGCGCGCGGGTTCCGGCTGGCGCGTCAGGGGCGGCAGCTTTGGCCAGGTGCGGGCCAGAAGCGCCAGGTTTTCCGGTTCGGAAAAGCGGTGATCGGCACCCTTCACCAGGGTCAGGTTCAAGTCGGGGCTGTCGGCATGCGCGAACAGTTTCAGGGCCACCGACACGGGGACATCGGTGTCGTCGGACCCTTGCAACAGGCGCACGGGGAACGGCAGGGGCAGGGGGCTGCGCAACACCAGCCGCGTGCGCCCGTCCTCGATCAGGCGCCGGGTGATGCGGTAGGGTTCGTCGGCATAGTCGGACGGCAGGTCCACATGGCCGTCACGCATCAGCGCGGCGCGCTGGGTTTCGCTGAAATCGGACCACATGCCGTCCTCGGTGAAATCGGGTGCGGCGGCGATGCCGACCAGCGCCGCGACCCGTTCGGGCATCGCGCGCGCAACCAGGAGCGCGATCCACCCCCCCATCGAGGACCCGACCAGCACCTGTTTGCCCGTGGTCAGCATGCGGATCGCCTGCAGCGCATCCTCGGCCCAGTCGCCGATGCAGCCATCGAGGAAATCCTCGCTGGATTGCCCGTGGCCCGAATAGTCAAAGCGCAGAAAGGCGCGGCCGGTTTCGCGCGCCCAGTTTTCCAGAAATTGCGCCTTGGTTCCGGTCATGTCGGATTTGAACCCGCCCAGGAACACGAGGCCCGGACCGGCCCCCGGGGTCTGCACATAGGCGATGCGGCGGCCTTGCGGTGTGTCCAGATACTGCGTCACCGGGAAAGGCACTTCTATCGTGCCGGCGCTGGCGCCTCCGTCGGCGGGTCCGCCCATGTGGCCGTCGAGGATCAGCGCCGCGCGGCGTTTTGCGCCTGCATCCAGCATCTTCTCGCCCTTTCCGAGGCTGCTGCGGCTGGCGTTTCCGGCCATGCCGTTGGCGGTGATAAAGGTCACACCGATAGCTGGTTTTATGGCCTTGAGGAACCCTGGCGCCATCCATGCCGTCGATGACCGAGCCGAGGTCCGACGTATCCACCAGATCGGGTTCGCAGGCCAGCATCATCGAGGTTTCGGCCTCGCCGCCATGCATCACGCCAGGCTGGTCCTGACAGTGCCGGGACAGATCCTCGGCTCCCGGATACAGGTCGCGCTGACCAGCACTGCGTCAACCCGGTGAGCCCAACTCGTCGCAGATCTGTTGCATGGCGACCATGTTGCCCCCATGCGAATTGGAAATCAGGATGTGCCGGAACCCGTGGCGCGTGATCGACACGATCAGATCATGCAGCACCGCGCGAAAGGTCGCATGGCTGAGGTGAGTGCCGCCGAACGGCATGTGGTGTTCGGAAAGCCCAGACCAGACCACCGGTGCCATTTCACCCACCGGGCGCGTCGGTTAGACCTTGCGCCGCGCGCATGTTGACCTCGTATCCCAGGCGGGTGTCGGTCATCGTCGTCGGCAGGTGGGGGCTGTGTCTGATCGAGGCGATCGGCAGGATCATCACCACGCGCATCCTGCGCGGCCAGCGCGCGCGCAATTCATGCGCCTTGAGGCGGACCAGTCGGTTTTACCGGGACCTCCTGTCTGTGCGCGGTCATGATGCATGTGGCTGGCAAAAGGGCAAGCCGGGGTCACAGGCTCTGCGCCAGCACGCGGCTGATGGTGGTCAGGCTCTGTCCGGACTGGTCGCGCCAGGTGTTGAAGGCGCCCTGCACCGCGGCCCAGGCCTTTTTCGTGGTCGGCGCCTTGTCGATGACGCCCTCGGCCACCAGCCGCGCGGTCACGTCCTGCGACAGGATATAGCCGTCCTTGCCCATCTGACGCAGCATGTAGGGGCCCGTTGCGCCACCCAGACGCGCCCCTTCGGTTTGCAGCCATTGGATCAGGCCCGCGAAATCGTCGGCCGGCCAGTCGCCGACCCGGCGACCGAAGCTGCCGCAGTCGTCCCGCACCCGGCGGACAAACGCGGCGTTGTCGAGGATCGCGCGCAGCTTTGGCGGGCTGCGGATCACCCGCGTGTCGGCGCAGAGGTCATGGAACCAGTCGTCGGGCTGAAAGGCGATGGCGGACAGATCGAAGCCGAGGAACGCCGCCTCGATCCCGGGCCATTTGGCATCCACCACCTTCCAGCTGATGCCGGCCTGCAGGATGCCGCGTGCCATCTGCGCCAGCCAGCGCGCATCGGGAATGGCGGCCAGCGCCTCGGCATCCAGAGGCACGGGGATGTCCTTCAGCACGGCCTCGACGCTGCCCTTGCGGCTGGCGGCGATGGATAGATCTGCCAGCTGCGCATGGGGCCTCCTTCGTTGTGGCGAGCGTGCGCACAGTCGTGCTGATTGACAAGCGCGCACCGATGGCCTCATGTAGGCGCTGACATAACCTGCAACCGGGCGCTCCGTGGGCGCTAAACGACGAGGAGCTTGGGCTAATTTGCCAGATTTCCTGAAATTCCCGGACGGAAACACGCGCCAGTATGCCGCCGGCGTGACACTGGCTGGAGGTCGGCAGTACTCATCGCCCTTCGCTGGCAAAGCGCGGCGATTTGCACAGGTCAATGGCCAGCATCAGACTTCCGCAATGGCCCATCGAGCGTGACGCGACGATTTATCAACACGATGAAGGACGACGGTCCGGTGCTGGAGCTGATCCGCCATGACCGGCGCATATCATGGCTCCGCGCCGTGCAGGAAATCTGGCCTGACACCAAGGTCACGACCGGCCTGGTGCGCGACCATGGCTGGGGTCCATGATTTCGACCGCGCTGAGTTTCACGCCTGAGGACCTGGGGCTGACTGAGGCATGAAGCAGATCATCAACGCCCGCGAACCGGTCATTGTGACTGAGGGTCTGGTCGCGCCGACGCGCTGGCACATTACGAAAAGACGGGCGAACCCTTGCTGGCCGAGAGCTGGTCATCTCGCATCCCCTGCGGATCAGTCGATCTGCAATGTGGCTGGCACGGCCACTGGCAGGATCTGTGCCGCGGCCCGCACCTGCAGCACACGGGGCAGGTTCCGCGGATGCGGGGTTTAAGCTGACGTACGTCGCTGGGCCTGGCTGGGCGATGCGCATGCGGCCCATGCTGCAACGCATCTATGGGGTGGCGTTCAACCGCGCGACGACCTGAAGGCGCATCTGACGATGCTCGAGGAAGCCGCCAAGCGCGACCACCGCAAGCTGGGCCGCGAGATGGACCTGTTCCACATGCAGGAAGAAGCGCCCGGTCAGGTGTTCTGGCACCCGAACGGCTGGACGATCTACACGCAGCTTCAGGACTACATGCGCCGCAAAGCAGTGCGCCGGCGGCTGTCGAGGTCAACACGCTGCAGCAGGTCGTGAACCGCAGCTGTGGAGGCCCCTGGCCACTGGGAAATCTACCGCGAGAACATGTTCATCGTCGAGGTGGACGAAGAGGGCGCTGGCGAAAAGGTCGCTAACGCCTGGAAGATGAACTGCTCAGCTGGCGTGCAGATCTTCAACCACGGCATCAAGAGTTACTGGCGACCTGCTGCCTGGATGGCTGGAATTCGGGTCTTGTGCGTTATGAGCCGTCATGCGCTGCACGACTGGCGGGTGCGCGGCTTTTACCTGGCGACGATGCGCATATCTTCTCGACCGAGGAACAGATCGAGGGCGAGGCCAAGCTGTTCATCGAGTTCCTGGCGAATGTCTATGCCGAACTGGGCTTTGACAAATGGCGCATCAAGCTGTCGACGCGGCCCGAAAAGCGCATCGGCACCGAGGAAAGCTGGGATCACGCCGAGGCCGCGCTGGCCAACGCGGTGACCGCGGCCGGCTATGCCTTCGAGATTTTCGAGGGCGAGGGCGCGTTCTATGGGCCGAAGCTGGAATTCGTGCTGACCGATGCCATCGGCCGCGACTGGCAGTGCGGGACCTTCCAGGTCGACCCGAACCTGCCCGAGCGTCTGGACGCCAGCTATGTCGGCGCGGATGGTGCCCGCCACCGCCCGCTGATGCTGCACCGCGCCTGCCTGGGTTCGTTCGAACGCTTCATCGGCATCCTGATCGAGAACTATGCCGGGAAACTGCCGATGTGGCTGGCGCCGCAGCAGGTGGTGGTGGCCTCGATCGTCTCCGAGGCGGATGACTATGTCGCCGAAGTGGTGGCGGCGCTGCGCGCGGCCGGGCTGCGCGCCGAGGCCGACACCCGCAACGAGAAGATCAACTACAAGGTCCGCGAGCATTCGCTGGCCAAGGTGCCGGTGATCCTGGCGCTGGGCGCGCGGGAAGTGGCCGAGCGCACGGTTTCGGTCCGCCGGCTGGGCGACACGCGCACCGAGACGGTGGCGATGGATGCGCTGGTCGCGGCGCTGGCTGCCGAGGCCACGCCGCCCGATCTGGGGTAACCGGGCGGGTTTCGCCCATCGGCCGGGAGGCTTGCAGCCTCCAGCCCTCGGGCGACCCGGCGCGGGCTGTCGCCCGCGCGGCAGCCCCTCTTGCCGCCGGAGCGCGTATGCGCCAGCCTGCGTGCCATGACCACCCGCTCCGAACGCCTGCTCGCCGTGTTGCAGATCCTGCGCCGCCATCGTCACCCGGTGGCGGCGCAACGCATTGCCGAGGAAACCGGCACCAGCCTGCGCACCGTCTACCGCGACATCGACGCGCTGCGCGCGCAAGGCGCGGCCATCGAGGGCGAGGCGGGGCTGGGCTATGTCCTGCGCCCGGGGTTCCTGCTGCCGCCTCTGATGTTCACCGAGGACGAGATCGAGGCGCTGGTGCTGGGTGCGCGTCTGGTCGCCGCCCGGGGTGACCCTGCGCTTTCGGCTGCGGCCATCGAGGCGGTGGCGCGGATCGGCGCCGTTCTGCCCGGGGCGCTGAGGGATCTGGCCGAGACCTCGGCTCTGCTGGTGCCGCCGGGGCCGCGTCGGGATGCGCCCTTCATGGCAGGGCTGCGCAGTGCGATCCGGGCCGAGCGCAAGGTCGCGATCCGCTATCGCGACAAGGCGGGCACCGAGACCGAGCGCATCGTCTGGCCCTTTGCGATGGGGTTTTTCGACAGCGTTCAGGTGCTGGTCGCCTGGTGCGAGACCCGCCAGGCCGTTCGCCATTTCCGCGAGGACCGGATTGCCACCTGCGCCGTGCTGGATGCGCGCTATCCCCAGCGGCGCGCGCGGCTGATGCGCGACTGGGTGGCGGCGGAAAAGATCCGCGCCTTGGGGGCCACTGCTGACAGATCCTGACACTGGGGCCTGCCACAAGGGGGCATCGCAACCAAGGAGAGCCGCGATGCAAGACAGCCCGATGATGATCCATTATGTCGCCGACCCGGCCGCCAGCACCCGCTTCTACGCCGATGCCCTGGGCGTGCCGGTGATCTATGACAGCGCGAATTTCGCCATGCTGGCGCTGGGTCCGGGGATGCGCCTGGGTCTGTGGCGCGCGGATGAGGTCGCGCCTGTGGCGGGCGGCCAGCCAGGTGCGGGGGAAGTTTGCGTGGCGCTGCCCGATGCGGCTGCGTTGACCGCGCTGCATGATCGCCTCGCGGCCGAGGGCGCGCGCGTTACCCAGGCGCCGACCGAAATGGGTTTTGGTCTGGCGTTCACCGTGCTCGACCCCGACGGGCACCGGCTGCGCCCCTATGTTCCGGCGGTGCGATGAGCGGGCGGGCCTGGATCGCCGTCGCCTCGGCCGATCATGTGCGGGTCGGGGTGGCGGGCGGGTTCATGCAGGTCTGCCACGGCAAGGCGGTGCCCCTGCGCCGCCTGAGCCCGGGCGACCGCGTGGCCTACTATTCCCCGCGCGAGGAAATGCGGGGCGGTGCGCCGGTGCAGGCCTTTACCGCGCTGGGCACGGTGCGCGAGGGCGCGCCCTATCAGGTGACGATGGCGCCCGGGTTCCAGCCGTTTCGCCGCGATGTGCATTGGACGCAGGCGCACCCGGCGCCGATCCGGCCCTTGCTGGAGCATCTCAGCTTTGGCGGACCGAACTGGGGTGCGCCGTTCCGCTTCGGTCTGTTCGAGGTGCCGCAATCCGACATGGACCTGATCGCCGGGGCGATGACCGGCCCCTGACCGCTCAGGAAAACCGCCGCAGCCCGGTTTCGGTGACGATCCCGTCCAGGCGCTGGTCATAGGCGTCGATCGGCACCTCGGGCAGCTCCTGCGCGTCATAGGCATAGCCCAGCGCCGTCACCGGCCCGGCGGCGCGCAGCAAGGCCAGCGTCCGGTCATAGAACCCACCGCCATAGCCCAGCCGATAGCCGCGCGCATCGAAGCCCACCAGCGGCACGATCACCACACGCGGGATGACCGGTGCTCTGCCCTCGGGGATCAGCGCGCCAAAGGCACCCGCGACCATCGCGCAGCCCGGTGTCCAGCGATGGAACTCCAGCGGCTTGCCTGCGCCCAGGATCACCGGAACACCGACCGGACCCGCATGCGCGGCCATCACCGGCAGCGGGTCGATCTCGGTGCGGATTGGCATGTAACCCGCCAGCGGGGCGTCGCTGAATTCCGCCAGTGCCGCCGCCAGATGCCCTTGCGCCGCGGCGTCGCGCCCGGTGCCATGCGCGGCTTTGCGTGCGGCGAAAGCGGTCTTGCGGGCCTCGCCCTTGAGCGCGTCGATGCTCACAGCAGCACCAACGTGGCGAGACCCAGGAAGGCGAAGAAACCGACCACATCGGTCAGCGTGGTCACGAAGGTGCCCGAGGCCAGCGCCGGGTCCAGTTTCAACCGGTTCAGCAGCAGCGGCACCAGCACCCCGCCCAGCGCCGCCACCACCAGGTTGATGACCAGTGCCGCGCCGATCACCACCCCCAGCCAGATGTCGCGCCCGTAGAGCGCCCAGGCCACGCCCCCCATCACAACGGCGAAACACAGGCCGTTTACCAGCCCCACCAGCAACTCCCGCCGAACCACCCGTGCAGCGTTGGATTCGGTCAGGTCGCGCGTCGCCAGAGCCCGCACTGCCACCGTCAGCGATTGCGTCCCGGCGTTTCCGCCCATCGAGGCGACGATCGGCATCAGCGCGGCCAGCGCCACCAGCACCGCGATCGTCCCCTCGAACAACCCGATCACCGCCGCCGCGATATTCGCGGTCACCAGGTTGACCGCCAGCCAGGGCAGGCGCTGGCGCACCGTGTCCCACACGCCGTCCGAGAGGCTCGACTCGTCGCCCACCCCGGCCATGCGCAGCATGTCTTCCTCGTGTTCCTCGTCCAGCACGACCATAGCGTCGTCGATGGTGATGACGCCGACCAGGCGCCCCGCTCCGTCGACCACCGGGGACGAGATCAAATGATACTTGTTGAACAACCGTGCGACCTCGGCCTCCTCTTCGGTGGCCTCGATTGTCACAAATATCTCTTCCGTGATGTCGGACAGGGGCACGTTGCGCTTCGCGGCCAGCACCCGGCCCAGCGTCGCGTTGCCGGTGGGGCGATGGCGTTCGTCGACCAGGATAACGTGATAGAACTGGTCGGGCAGCCAGTCGGCCGATCGCAGGTGGTCGATGGTCTGACCGACGGTCCAGTCCTGCGGCACGCTGACCGTTTCCGACTGCATCAGACGGCCGGCGGAGTATTCGGGCCAGGCCAGCGAGCTTTCGACCGCCACCCGGTCATCGCGTTCCAGCGCGTCGAGGATAAAGGCCTGATCGTGGTCCTCGAGGTCTTCGAGGATGTCCACCACGTCGTCGGTATCGAGTTCGCGCACCGCCTCGGCCAGCGCCTCGCGCGGCATCGCCTCGATGACTTCCTCGCGCACGCCCTCGTCGAGTTCGGACAGCACGTCGCCGTCGATCCCCTCGGGATAAAGCGTCAGCAGCGCCTTGCGTTCATGGCTGGAAATCTGTTCCAGCAGGTCGGAAATGTCGGCCGGGTGCAGGGGCTCCAGCGCGGCCGCGACGGCCTCGGCATCGCCCGCGTCGACCGCGTCCAGCACCGTCTCGATGCGGTCGGCGTCGAGTTCCTCGACCTGGCTTTCGTCCTCGGTTTCGGAAGGCTGCGCGGGATTCTGTTCAAGCGCCTGGGGCTGCGGGGTCTGGGTCTCGTCGCGTTCCGGTTCGGTCATTGCCGCCTCCCGTTCCCGTTTCGGCCTCGCCCGGCGCGAATCGTCCCGGCACCAGCTTGTTATGCGCAAACGGCCGCGCGATAAAGACCGCGACGCCCCCTGTGGGGGCCCGCCGCGAGGTTGCCATGCAAGACCTGCTCCTTGGTCAGACATTGCGTTTTGACGCCGACCCGTTCCAGGCCGGTCCCGAGGCCGCACGCCATGAACGGCGGGGGGCCG
Source organism: Rhodobacter sp. (assembly GCA_020637595.1). Classification (GTDB taxonomy): domain Bacteria; phylum Pseudomonadota; class Alphaproteobacteria; order Rhodobacterales; family Rhodobacteraceae; genus Pararhodobacter. The sequence continues at coordinate 18,707 of JACKKE010000013.1, forward strand.
TGCTGGTCGAGAACGGGCGGATCGCCGCAGTGGGCGCGGCCGACCTGTTGCGCGCGGCGCATCCGGGCGCGCGGGTGCATGACTATGGCGAGGCGCTGATCTCGGCCGGGTTCGTCGATGCGCATGCGCATTACCCGCAAACCGGCATCATCGCCAGCTGGGGCAAGCGGCTGATCGACTGGCTGAATACCTACACCTTCCCCGAGGAATCGCGTTTTGGCGATCCCGCGTATGCGCAGGCCGTGGCCGAGAGCTGCCTTGACCTTATGCTGGCGAATGGCACGACGACCGTCTGCAGCTTTTGCACCATTCACCCCGAAAGCGTCGACGCCCTGTTCGCGGCCGCACAGGCGCGCGGCATGCGGGTGCTGGCGGGCAAGACCTGCATGGACCGCAACGCGCCCGAGACCCTGCGCGACACCGCGCAGGCGGCCTATGACCAGTCCAAATCCCTGCTGACCCGTTGGCACGGGGTCGACCGGCTGTCCTATGTCATCACCCCGCGGTTTGCGCCAACCTCGACCCCCGACCAGCTGGCGGCGCTGGGCGCGCTGTGGTCCGAGCACCCCGAGGTGCTGATGCAGACCCATCTGAGCGAGCAGCGCGAGGAAATCGCCTGGGTCGCGGATCTGTTCCCAGAGGCGCGCGACTACCTCGACGTTTACGACCGGTTCGGGTTGCTGGGCGCGGGTGGTCTTTACGGCCACGCGATCCACCTGACCGACCGCGAGCGCGCGCGGTTGCGCGAGGTCGGTGCGGCACTGATCCATTGCCCGACCTCGAACACGTTCATCGGCTCGGGTCTGTTCGACATGGCGGGGCTCAAGGCCGAGGGCCAGCGGATCGGGCTGGCTACCGACATCGGCGGGGGGGCGTCGTTTTCGATGCTGCGGACGATGGCCGCGGCCTATGAGGTGGCGCAGCTGCGCGGCACGGCGTTGCACCCATCGCAACTGTGGTGGCTCGCGACCGAGGGTTCGGCCCGCGCGCTGGGGCTGGGCGGCGTGATTGGCAGTCTGACGCCGGGAGCCGAGGCCGATCTGATCGTGGTCGACCTGGCCTCGACCCCGGTGATCGCCCAGCGGGCGGCGCGTGCGAACGACCTGTGGGAGGCCCTGTTCCCGACGATCATGCTGGGCGATGACCGGGCGATTCGGGCGGCCTGGGTGAACGGGCAGCCCGTGGGGCGCAGCTGATCGCAGGCCACTGTCTGAAATGGGGCCAGAAATGCCGAAGGCCCCGCACGGGGCGGGGCCTTTGGGTGTTCGCAGGTCGGATCAGGCCTTGGCCAGATCGCGCAGCACGTAGTGCAGCACGCCGCCGTGCTTGACGTAGTCGACCTCGATTTCGGTGTCGATCCGGCACTTCAGCTGGATCGTTTTCACCGTGCCGTCCTTGTAGGTGATGGTGCAGGGCACCAGCGACAGCGGCTTGATGTCGTCCGACAGGCCGTCGATGCTGACGACTTCATCCCCGGTCAGGCCCAGCGACTTGCGGGTCTGGCCTTCGGTGAACTCGAAGGGGATGACGCCCATGCCGACCAGGTTCGAACGGTGGATGCGCTCGAACGATTCCGCGATCACCGCCTTGACGCCCAGCAGGTTGGTGCCCTTGGCCGCCCAGTCGCGCGACGAACCCGCGCCGTATTCGATGCCGCCGAAGATCACCAGCGGGGTGCCGGCGTCGATATAGGCCATCGCCGCGTCATAGATCGAGGTCTGCTCGCCGTTCGGGCCGCGGGTATAGCCGCCCTCGACGCCGTCCAGCATCTCGTTCTTGATGCGGATGTTGGCGAAGGTGCCGCGCATCATCACTTCGTGGTTGCCGCGGCGCGAGCCGTAGCTGTTGAAGTCCTTCACCGCGACCTGACGGTCGGTCAGGTATTTCCCGGCCGGGGTGGTCGCCTTGAACGAACCCGCGGGCGAGATGTGGTCGGTGGTGATCATGTCGCCGAGCAGCGCCAGCACCCGCGCACCGGTGATCGGGGCGATATGGCCCTTTTCCTTGGACATGCCGCGGAAATAGGGCGGGTTCTGGATATAGGTCGAGGTCGACGGCCAGTCATAGGTCTCGCTGTCGGTGGTCTTGACCGCCTGCCATTTGGCATCGCCCTTGAACACGTCGGCGTATTTCGCCTGGAACATCTCGCGGGTGACGACCGAGTCGACGAGGTCCGCGACTTCCTTCGAAGTCGGCCAGATGTCCTTGAGGTAGACAGGCTTGCCGTCCTTCGAGGTGCCGATCGGGTCCTTGGTCAGGTCGATGTTCAGATCGCCGGCGATGGCATAGGCCACGACCAGCGGCGGCGAGGCTAGGTAGTTGGCACGCACGTCGGGGCTGATCCGGCCCTCGAAGTTGCGGTTGCCCGAGAGCACCGCGGTGGCGATCAGGTCGTTCTCGTTGATCGCCTTCGAGATTTCCGGCTGCAGCGGGCCCGAGTTGCCGATGCAGGTGGTGCAGCCATAGCCGACCAGGTTGAAGCCGATGGCGTCCAGGTCTTCCTGCAGGCCGGCGGCGTTCAGGTATTCGCTGACCACCTGCGAGCCGGGCGCCAGCGAGGTCTTGACCCAGGGCTTGCGGGTCAGGCCGAGGGCACGCGCCTTGCGCGCCAGCAGACCCGCGCCGATCAGCACATAGGGGTTCGAGGTGTTGGTGCACGAGGTGATCGAGGCGATCACGACCGAGCCGTCCGTGAGCTGGTAGTCCTCACCCGAGACGGCGGCGGATTTCGCGCCTTCGCCCTTGCGGGTGTCGTTGACCAGCTTGCCAAAGGATTGCGCAGCGGTGGTGAGCGGGGTGTAGTCCTGCGGGCGCTTCGGCCCCGAGATCGCCGGGACGATCTCGCCCAGGTCGAGGTGCAGGGTCGAGGTGTAGACGGGCTCGTAATCCGCGCCGCGCCAGAAGCCGTTTTCCTTGGCATAGGCTTCGACCAGGGCGATGCGGTCTTCGTCGCGGCCGGTCTGGCGCAGATAGCGCAGGGTCTCGCCGTCGATCGGGAAGAAGCCGCAGGTCGCGCCGTATTCGGGCGCCATGTTGGCGATCGTCGCGCGGTCGGCCAGCGGCATGTGGTCCAGGCCCTCGCCGTAGAATTCGACGAACTTGCCGACGACGCCGTGCTTGCGCAGCATGGCGACGACCTTCAGCACCAGGTCGGTCGCGGTGGTGCCTTCGACCATCTGGCCGGTGATCTTGAAGCCGACGACCTCGGGGATCAGCATCGACACGGGCTGGCCCAGCATCGCGGCCTCGGCCTCGATGCCGCCAACGCCCCAGCCCAGAACCGCCAGGCCGTTGACCATCGTGGTGTGGCTGTCGGTGCCGACGAGGGTGTCGGGGTAGGCCACGGTCGCGCCGTTCTGGTCGGTGTCGGTCCAGACGGTCTGCGCCAGGTATTCCAGGTTCACCTGGTGGCAGATGCCGGTGCCGGGGGGCACGACGCGGAAGTTGTTGAACGCGTTCTGGCCCCATTTCAGGAACGTGTAACGCTCCATGTTGCGCTCGTATTCCAGATCGACGTTGCGCTGGAAGGCGCGCGGGTTGCCGAACTCGTCGATCATCACCGAGTGGTCGATGACCAGATCGACCGGGTTCAGCGGGTTGATCTTTTGCGCGTCGCCGCCGAGCGCCTTGATGCCGTCGCGCATCGCTGCCAGGTCGACCACGGCGGGCACGCCGGTGAAGTCCTGCATCAGCACGCGGGCCGGGCGATAGGCGATCTCGCGCGGGTTCTGGCCGCCCTTGTCCGCCCATTCCGCAAAGGCGCGGATGTCGTCGGTGGTGACCGTGCTGCCGTCCTCGAACCGCAGCATGTTTTCCAGCACGACCTTCAGCGACGCGGGCAGGCGGCTGAAGTCGCCGAGGCCGGCGGCCTGGGCGGCGGGGATCGAGTAATAGGCGATGGTCTGGCCGCCGACCGTCAGGGTCTTGCGGGCCTTCGCGCTGTCGTTGCCGACGATGATGGTCATGGGGGTGGGCTCCCTTCGGTTCCAAGAGGAGGGTGGCTGCGTGCCTCTTGCCCGATCTGCGGCGACCGATCAAGAGGGCTGGAGGATTTTAGTATACCATTGTGCACAAAAACGGCGGATCCCCCCGTCACAGGGCGTTGCCGGGCTGTCACAAGACGGTGTAACCGCGGGTCGTTGGGGTTGCCACGGCTTGCTTGCGGCGTCATTTGCCGGTTCACTACGCCAGACGAAATCGGGAGTGGGCGAATGACGCTGAACGCAAGTCTGCGTGCAGGACAAGGTCTGCGGGCCAAAGGTGGCCGTCAAGGACCGCTGCACCGGATCCGCCGGGTGGCGCTCGCTTGCGGGGTTGCTGCACTGATACCGGGCACGCTGCTGGCGCAAGACGCGCCGGGCGCGGTCGCGGATCATCCGGTGCTGCTCGAACTCTATACCGCGCAGGGATGCGCCTCGTGCCCGCCGGCCGACGACATGATGATCGAACTCGCGGGCCGCGACGACGTGATCGCCTTGGCACTGCATGTCGACTACTGGGATTACATCGGCTGGGCCGACACCTTTGCTGCCCGGGCCTATACCGAACGCCAGCAACGCTATGCCCGCCGGCACGGGCATTCGACGATCTACACGCCGCAGGTGGTGATCAACGGGACCGAGATCCTCGAAGGGTATCGGGTGATGCAGGTGATGGACGCCATCGCATCGCAGCATGCCCGCGCCGCCGAGGTCGCCCTGCATGTGCAGCGCGTGGACGGTGGCGGGCTGGAGATCCGGGCCGAACCGCTGGCCGATGCCGCGCCGGTGGTGGCGATGGCCTCGCGCCGGGTGGGGCTGGCCGAGCCCGCATCGAACGCGGTGGTCGGCACCTTGTCGATGGGGGCCGCCGCCGAAACCGTGCCGGACACGACGACGCCGCAGCAGATGCGGGCCCAGCCGTCCCCCGCCGCGCCCTTCGTCGTGCAGCTGGTGCGCTATATGCCCGCCGCCGAGGTGTCGATCGAAGGGGGCGAGAACGCGGGCCGGGTTGCCGAATACGCGAATATCGTCACCAGCTGGCAGACCGTCGGCAGCTGGGATATGCGCGGCCCGTTGCAGATCACGGTTCCGCTTGAGGGTGACGAACCGGCGGTGGTGATCGTGCAGGAAGCCGGCCAGGGCGAGATCATCGCGGCGGCGCGCCTGAACTGAGGCTGACCTGATCAGCTTTCATCCGCGAGGGAATCGCCCGAGGCCTCGTCTGGTGCGCGTTTCCAACGCCGGTGCAGCCAGAACCATTGCCCCATGTGCCCCATCACCCGCGCCGAGGCGCTGTCATTGAGGGCGCGGGTCATGGTCAGCGCGTCGGTGTGCGGGATCGGGTCTTCGATCTCGATGGTGAAGGTCAGGCCGTCGGGATTGCGGGTGGCGTAGAGCGGCAGCAGCAGCGCGTTGTATTTCAGCGCCAGTTTCGCCGCCGAGGTCGCTGTCCAGGCGGGTTTGCCGAGGAACTCGACCAGCTCGCCGCCCTTGATGAAATGATCGCCCAGCAGCAGCAGCATGCCGCCCCCGCGCAGAAAGCGGACCATATCCGCCATGCCGGCCGGACCGCGGGGGAACAACGGGCCGCCGATCGACGACAGTTTCTCCAGATAGCGGCGGTTGGCGGCGGGGTTGGTCATCGGCATGTAGAGCGCGCCGATGTCAAACCCCCGGGCCTTGAGCGCCGCCCGCCAGGCATCGTAATTGCCGAAATGCGCCGAGGCGAGGACCACGGGCCGCCCCTGGTCGCGCGCGGCTTCGAGCACCGGCAGGCCGGGTCCGCCGACCGGCAGCTGCGCCGCGCGCCGGGCGAATTCGTCCGCCGAATGCAGCTCGATGAAGACGCGGCCGAAATTGTCCGCGACGGCGTGGCAGATCGCGTTGACCTCGCGGCGCGGCATGTCGGGAAAGACGTGGTGCAGGTTGTCGCGGACGCGGCGGTTCAGGATGATCGGCCCGAGGATCGCGCGCCAGAACCAGCCCATCGCCGGCACCCGCCGCTCGTAGGGCAAGAGGCGAAAGAGCCGGATGATGACCGCCGTCACGGCATCGTCGATCCGGTGGCGCAGGGTCAGCCGCGGCTCGGCACCAGTGTCGGGGAAAGGCGGGGTTCGGGCCATATCTGTCGCGCAGGGTTCGTCAGCGGTTGCGCTGTTCTAGACCCGGGGTCGCGGGCTGGCAAGCGAGGCTCAGGCCGCGGGCTGGCGGCCGGGGTGCGACTTCTTGCGGCGATTGTGCCACCAGACCCATTGCTCGGGGTGGGCGCGCACCACGGCACCGAAGGCGTCGTTGAGGGCCTGGGTCATGGTCAGCGGGTCGGACGGCGGGATCGGCGCGCCGATCTCGACCGAGAACCCCGGCGCGGTCTCGGTGCGGATGCCAAAGGCCGGCACCAGCAACGCGTCATAGCGCAGCGCGAGTTCGGCCATCGACAGCACGGTGCGCGTCGGCTGGCCGAGGAAATCCAGCATCACGCCGTTCGGGCGGTCGACGTCGATCAGGATCCCCAGGATTCCGCCCGCGCGCAGAAAGCGGACCATGCCCTTGCGGCCTTCGATGGTATCGAAGAACGTCGGCTGCCCCGAGGCCAGGATCGCATCGACATAGGGCGCGTTCAGGCTTTCGCTGGACTGTTCCTTGAAATACGCGCCGATGTTGAAGCCCTGTTCCCAAAGCCCCAACCGCCAGGCCTCGTAGTTGCCGAAATGGGCCGAGACCAGCACCACCGGCCGTTTGGCCTGCTGCGCCTCTTGCAGTGCGGCGAGACCCGGACCGGTCAGCGGGATCTGGCCGGCGAAGCGGGCGAAATCGCGCGCGGAATAGATCTCGATGAGCATCCGCGCGTAGTTGCCGGGCACGGCGCGGGCGATGCGCTGGACGTCACCCTCGGGGAGGTCGGGCAGGAAATGGCGGACCGAGGCCGCGACCTTGGTGCGGAACCGCCCGATATGGCCCAGCACATGCGTGCCGATCCAGCCGGCGACCGGCACCCGCCAGCGGTAGGGCAGCCTCAGCAGCAGCCGCAACAGGGCCAGCACGACGCGGTCGGACAGGGCGGCGGGTTTGGGCGACTCGGCAGGAGCTGTGGTCATGCGGGGAGCCAGAAATGAGAGCGGCCGCTCCGGGTGTGGAACGGCCGTGTGACGTGTCAGGCGCGGGCCGGAACCGCGGTTGGCAGCGCAGCGCGACCGGTGCCCTGCGCCGTCAGGACGCTTCGGTGATGAACTTCACCGCGTCGCCGAAGGTCTGGATGTTTTCCGCGGCGTCGTCCGGGATCTCGATACCGAACTCTTCTTCGAACGCCATGACCAGCTCGACGGTGTCGAGGCTGTCGGCGCCCAGATCGTCGATGAACGAGGCGTTCTCGGTGATCTTGTCTTCTTCGACGCCGAGATGCTCGACCACAATCTTCTTCACGCGATCAGCGATGTCGCTCATGTTCTGTCCTCGTTTACCTTCGGCGGAAACCGCCTTGATGTTGAATGCGCTCTCGCAGCTGTGACGACCGCAGTGCCCGGACGGGCGAAAAGGCCGGACCAGCACGGGCGGGCCCGTCTCGATCAGCGCCGCCTATAGCACAAGCGTGACACAAGGCAAACGCTTTCCCGATTGCGTGATCGCGCGGGCGGGTGTGCGGGGCAGGGCGGAGGCGACGGGTCCAGTCCCGTGAAAAAGCGGCGAAAATCCTGTCCGGCGGTCGCGCGGATCGGGACAATCCGGGGATCCGTGGCCGGCACGGTGCGGCGACGTGACCGGGCGGATCGACCGCAGGCGGGCGCAGGTGATTCCGCCTGTCCCGTCGGGGGCGGCACCGCCGGCCGGGGACGATGGGCGCAGAGCGCCCATCCTACGGGTCTTACAGCATCGCCATGCCGCCGTTGACGTGGATCGTCGCGCCGGTGACATAGCCGGCCTCGGGCGAGGCGAGATAGAGCACCGCGGCGGCGATTTCCTCGGGCGTGCCCATCCGGCCCGCGGGGATCTGGGCGTTGATCTTGGCCTTCTGGTCGTCGGTCAGCTTGTCGGTCATCGGCGTGGCGATGAAGCCGGGTGCCACGGCATTGGCAGTGATGTTGCGCGAGGCGACCTCGGCGGCGATGGATTTCGTCAGGCCGATCATGCCGGCCTTGGACGCGGCGTAGTTGACCTGGCCCGCGTTGCCGGTCGCACCGACGATCGACGAGATGTTGACGATCCGGCCCCAGCGCGCCTTCATCATCGGCCGCACCACGGCGCGGCACAGGCGCATCGTCGCGGTCAGGTTGACGTCGATCACCGAGGCCCAGTCGTCATCGGACATCCGCATGAAGACCTGGTCGCGGGTGATGCCGGCGTTGTTGACCAGGATGTCCACCGCGCCCATCGCCGCGATCGCCTGTTTCGGCAGGGCCTCGACCGCGGCCGGGTCCGAGAGGTTGCAGGGCAGCACATGCGCGCGCGCGCCCAGCTCGGCGGCCAGGGCCTGAAGCGGTTCCTCGCGCGTGCCGGAGAGGCCGACGGTGGCCCCGGCCGCGTGCAGCGCGCGGGCGATGGCGGCGCCGATGCCGCCCGAGGCGCCGGTGACGAGGGCGCATTTGCCGCTGAGGTCGAACATGGTTGGTTTCCTTTCGTCAGTCGATGCGGGGCCCCGGGCAGGGGGCGCTGCCCCCTCTTTGCGCCTGTGGCGCAAATTCACCCCCGGCGTATTTCGGACAAGGTGAAGGGGTGCCGCCTGCGCAGGGCCTTTGATGTCGCGTTTAGCAGGGCATGCAGGTTTGCGCCAGCATCACGCGCCCCGGGCTTTTCCCGACGGGAAACAATGTGTATGTGGCGGTCAAAGCCTTTGTCGGAGGAACTTACATGCGCCGAGTCGTGGTGACGGGTCTGGGAATGGTCACGCCGCTGGCCTGCGGGGTCGAGGAGACCTGGAAGCGGTTGTTGGCCGGTCAGTCGGGGGCGGGCACGATCACGCGCTTCGATGCCGGGCACCTGGCGACGACCTATGCCTGCGAGATCCCGTTTGGCGATGGCTCGGACGGCACGTTCAACCCCGACGACTGGATGGAGCCGAAGGACCGCCGCAAGGTCGATGATTTCATCCTCTACGGTATGGCGGCGGCCGCGCAGGCAGTGGCGGATGCGGGCTGGACGCCGGAGGACGAGGAAAGCCGTCTGCGCACCGGGGTGATGATCGGTTCGGGGATCGGCGGGCTGACCTCGATCGCCGAGACGGCCATCCTGATCAAGGAGCGCGGGCCCAAGCGGGTGTCGCCGTTCTTCATCCCGGGCAGCCTGATCAACCTGATCAGCGGTCAGGTCAGCATCCGCTATGGCTTCAAGGGGCCGAACCATGCCGTCGTCACCGCCTGTTCGACCGGGGCTCACGCCATCGGCGACGCGGCACGGCTGATCATGCTGGGCGATGCGGATGTGATGGTCGCCGGTGGCGCCGAGGCGCCGATCAGCGAGATCGGCATTGCCGGGTTCAACGCCTGCAAGGCGTTGTCCACCAAGCGCGGCAACGAGCCGGAACGGGCGAGCCGCCCCTATGACGCCGACCGCGACGGGTTCGTGATGGGCGAGGGGGCGGGCATCGTCGTGCTGGAGGAATACGAGCACGCCAAGGCGCGCGGCGCGCGGATCTATGCCGAGGTGCTGGGCTATGGCCTGTCGGGCGATGCCTATCACATCACCGCGCCGGCCGATGATGGCGACGGCGGCTTCCGGGCGATGAAGGCGGCCATCGAGCGCGCCGGCCTGACGCCGGCCGATATCGACTATATCAACGCGCATGGCACCTCGACGATGGCCGACACGATCGAGCTGGGTGCGGTCGAGCGTCTGTTGGGTGATGCGGCGGGCAGTGCCACGATGTCCTCGACCAAATCGAGCATCGGGCATCTTCTGGGGGCCGCGGGTGCGGTCGAGGCGATCTTCTGCGTGCTGGCGATCCGCGATCAGGTGGCGCCGCCGACGATCAACCTGGACAACCCGGCGATCGAGCCCCGGCTGGATCTGGCTGCGAACGCGGCGCGGCCGCGCAAGATCGACGTGGCGCTGTCGAACTCGTTCGGCTTTGGCGGCACCAATGCCAGCCTGGTCCTGGGCAAGGTCCGCGCTTGATGTGGAAGCATATCGTCGCCAATGTGCTGACGCTGATGATCGTCGCCCTGGTGGTTCTGGGCGGCGTCGTCGCGATGGCGCAGCGCGCGTTCTATGCCGAGGGGCCGCTGGAACAGGCGATCTGCCTGCGGGTCGAACCTGGTGCCACGCTGCGCGCGGTGACCGAGTCTCTGACCGAGCAGGGCGCCGTGACCTATCCGATGCTGTTCCGGGTTGGCGCGCAGTATGACGGGCGCCATGCGCGGTTGCGCTATGGCTCGTATCTGGTGCCGGCCGGCGCGTCGATGGACCAGATCCTGGACATCGTGACCCGGGGCGGGGCCTCGACCTGCGGCACCGAAGTGCTGCTGCGCGTGGGCATCGCCGCTGCCGAATACCAGGTGCGTGAGCTGGACCCCGCGACCAACCGGTTCGTCGAGGTGCTCGACCTGCCTCTGGAGACGACCGAGTTTCCGGCCGCCTATTCCGATATCGCCGGGCGCACCGATACCCGCTTCCGCATCGCCATCGCCGAAGGGGCGACCAGCTGGCAGATCTGGAACGCGCTGTCGAACGCCGAGTTTCTGACCGGCGATCTGCCCGAGGTGCCGGCCGAGGGCTCGCTCTCGCCCGACAGCTATGAGGTGCGGCGTGGCGAATCGCGGGCCGAGCTGGTGACCGAGATGCAGGACCGCCAGTCGGCGATCCTGGCTGCAGCCTGGGCCAACCGGGCCGAAGGGCTGCCGCTGGCCTCGCCCGAAGAGGCGTTGATCCTGGCCTCGATCGTGGAAAAGGAAACCGGCATCGCCGAGGAACGCCGCGTCGTCGCCAGCGTGTTCATCAACCGCCTGAACGCGCCGATGCGGCTGCAGACCGACCCGACGGTGATCTATGGCATCACCCGCGGCGAGGGCGTTCTGGGCCGCGGGTTGCGGCGTTCGGAACTGGCGGCGCGCACGCCCTACAACACCTATCAGATCGACGGGCTGCCGCCGACGCCGATCGCCAACCCCGGCCGCGAGGCCATCGAGGCGGTGCTGAACCCCGAGGATACGGATTACCTCTATTTCGTGGCGGACGGCACGGGCGGGCATGTGTTTTCCTCGACGCTGGCCGATCATAACGCCAACGTCGCGCGTTGGCGTCAGATCGAGGCGGGGCAGGACCAGTAGGGTTTTAGCGATTTCGCGAACACAACCCAGGCGGTTGCAAATTGACTTTGCGCACGCCCTGGTGTAAGTCTGCAGGCACGCTGGAAGACATGAAACAGGCGGCACGGGTGATCCCCGCGCCGCCTGTTTCATGTTGCTCGCACGGGGTGGCGCAACAGCGGGCTACACGCATGAAAAAAGAAGACCCCCGAAAGGGAGAGGACGGGCCTCGCCATCTGGTGGCGCAGGCCGAACGGCAATTGGCGTTCTTCGGTGCGATGCTGGATCAGGCGGCCGAGGACATCCAGGCAGGGACCTTCGACACCCCGCGCGAGGCGGCGGCGATGATGATGTCCCTGCGCAAGGCATTGGAGGCGGTATTCCATGAACGCGCACGGCTCGACAAGATTGACCAGCAGGACGGACAGGGACGCGGAGCACTGGATCTCGACGCCGCACGCGCCGAGATCCGACGCCGAATGGCTCGCCTGCGCGCCGCGCTCGATCCGCGAGACGTTTCTGGAGGAGATGAGTGAGGGCGCGCTGCTGGCGCTGCCCTGGCTGTTCGAGTTCTGGGCGATGCCGCATCAGTTGCCGCCTGGGGGCAACTGGCGAAGCTGGGTCTGTATGGGTGGGCGCGGTGCGGGCAAGACCCGCGCCGGGGCCGAATGGGTGCGCGCGCAGGTCGAGGGGGCGGGGCCGGGCGATCCCGGCCGTGCGCGGCGCGTGGCGCTGGTCGGCGAGACCTTTGACCAGGTGCGCGAGGTGATGGTGTTTGGCGACAGCGGCCTCCTGGCCTGCTGTCCGCCCGACCGCAAACCCGTGTGGGAGGCGACGCGCCGGCGGCTGGTCTGGCCGAACGGCGCGGTGGCGAGCTGCTTCTCCGCGCACGAGCCCGAGGCCCTGCGCGGCCCGCAGTTCGACGCCGCCTGGGCGGACGAGCTGGCCAAATGGAAGAAGGCGGGCGATGTCTGGGACATGCTGCAATTCGCGCTGCGGCTGGGTGACGATCCGCGCTGTGTGGTGACGACGACGCCACGCGCGCAGCCCACGTTGAAGGCACTCCTGAAAAGCCCCTCGACCGTGTTGACCCAGGCGCCGACCCAGGCCAACCGCGCCTGGCTGGCCGAGAGTTTCCTGGCCGAAATCGAGACGCGCTATGGCGGCACGCGGCTGGGGCGGCAGGAACTCGACGGGGTGCTGCTCGACGATGCCGAGGGCACGCTCTTTCCGCAGGCGCTGGTCGACGGCTGCCGGATCGAGGCCGCGCCGCCCCTTGACCGGGTGGTGGTGGCGCTGGACCCGGCGGTCAGCGGCCATGCGGGCTCGGACCTGTGCGGCATCGTCGTCGTGGGGGCGGTGACCCGGGGGCCGGTGGCCGGCTGGCGGGCCTATGTGCTCGAGGATGCCAGCCTGCGCGCCGCCAGCCCCAGCGACTGGGCGCGGGCGGCGATCGCCGCCATGCAGCGCCACGGCGCCGACCGGCTGGTGGCCGAGGTCAACCAGGGCGGCGATCTGGTTGCCTCGGTCCTGCGCCAGATCGACCCGCTGGTGCCGGTTCGCGCCGTGCATGCCAGCCGGGGCAAGGGCGCGCGCGCGGAACCCGTCGCCGCGCTCTACGAGCAGGGTCGGGTCAAGCATCTGCGCGGGCTCGGCGCGCTCGAGGAACAACTGGCGCAGATGACCGCGCAGGGGTTCCAGGGCACTGGCAGCCCTGACCGCGCCGACGCGCTGGTCTGGGCGCTGACCGAGTTGATCGTGATCCCGTCGAAAAGCCACGTCGAGCCGCAGATACGCGGCTTGTGAGTGCCCGCCGCCCTTTCATCTTGCCTTAAATACGCCGGGGGTGAATGGCCGCAGGCCAGAGGGGGCAGCGCCCCCTCCCTTGGCCGGTGTTGCGCGCCCTGCGGGGCACCGCGCGCTGACCCCGCCGTTTCGCAAGGTTTGGCTGCGATAACCCCCTCCAAGGCCGAGGCGCCGGGCAGAGTTGCCGGTGCCGCGCGACAAGGAGGCAGGGGTCATGTTCGATTTCTTTCGCAAGACGGTGCCGGTGACCGAGCGGGCGACCGAGGGGGCGACCGAGGCCAAGGCCTCGGCGGTGGGGCCCTTGACTGCGGGGGTGGTGGGCCGGATGGCGGCGATGCAGGGGGTCAGCCAGCTGCGCTGGACGGCGCGGGATTCGGTCTCGCTGACCCGTGCGGGGTTCCAGGCCAACCCGGTGGGCTTCCGCGCCGTGCGGCTGATCTCCGAGGCCGCCGCGGCGCTGCCCCTCGTCTTGCAGGACAGCGAGCGGCGCTATGACAGCCATCCGCTGCTGGCGCTGGTGTCGCGGCCGAACCCGGTGCAGGGGCGCGCCGAGTTCCTCGAGGCCGTCTATGCCCAGCTTCTGCTGAGCGGCAATGCCTATGTCGAGGCCGTCGCGGGCCCGACTGCCGGCGCGCCGGCCGAACTTCACGTCCTGCGGTCGGATCGCATGTCGGTGGTGCCGGGCCCCGATGGCTGGCCGGCGGCCTGGGAATACGCGGTCGGCGGGCGCAAGCACCGCTTTGCGATGGCCGAGGGGGGCGCGCCGATCTGCCATATCCGCTCGTATCACCCGCTCGACGACCATTACGGCCTGTCGCCGATCGAGGCCGCGGCGACCGCGCTCGATGTGCACAACTCGGCCAGCCGCTGGTCCAAGGCGCTTCTTGACAACGCGGCGCGGCCCTCCGGGGCGATCGTGTTCCGGGGTGCGGACGGGCAGGGCTCGATGACGCCCGAGCAGTTCGAGCGCCTGCAGCTGGAGATGGAGACCTATCACCAGGGCGCGCGCAACGCTGGACGGCCGATGCTGCTCGAAGGCGGGCTCGACTGGAAACCGATGGGGTTCAGCCCCTCGGACATGGAATTCCACAAGACCAAGGAAGCCGCGGCGCGGGAAATCGGCCTGGCCTTTGGCGTGCCGCCGATGCTGCTGGGGATTCCGGGCGACGCAACCTATGCCAACTATCAGGAGGCCAACCGTGCCTTCTATCGGCTGACGGTGCTGCCGCTCGCCGCCAAGGTCACCGCGGCGCTGTCGCACTGGCTGTCGGATCACACCGGCGAGGGGATCGTGCTGAAGCCCGATCTGGACCAGGTGCCGGCGCTGGCCACTGAGCGCGAGCAGCAGTGGCGGCGGATCTCCGAGGCCGGGTTCCTGACAGAGGCGGAAAAGCGCGCCCTGCTGGGCCTGCCGCCGCGCACGGAGGAGGCATGAGCAGCCAGCGGCGCGCAGTCGGCGGATCGCGGTTTCTCTACGACAGTTTCGACCTGACCCAGGCGCGCATCGACGCGCAGGAGCAGGTCGAGAAGGAGCGCCGCGCGGGACTCGAATACCGGCTGGGCAAGATCGAGGAAGAGCTGGAGCGGCTGGAGCGGCGGCTGTGGCTGGCGGTCTACGGCGTGGCGTCGGGCGTGGTGGCGCATGGCGCGCTGGCCTTGCTGGCGGCGCGGTTCTGAGGAGGCGGGATGCAGGATCTGGAGACGAAATACCATCAGCCGGGCGCGGGTGGCGCCGGCGTGGCGCTGGCCGAGGGTTCGGTGATCAGCGGTTATGCCTCGGTCTTCGGGGTGGCCGATCAGGGCGGCGACATCGTGATGCCGGGCGCCTATGCGGCCTCGCTGGAGCGGCTGCGCAAGGCCGGGGGCCGGGTGCGGATGCTGTGGCAGCACGATCAGGCGCAGCCGATCGGCGTCTGGGACGCGGTGACCGAGGACGCGCACGGGCTGTGCGTCAAGGGCCGGCTGTTGACCGAGGTCGCCAAGGGCCGCGAGGCGGCGGCCCTGATGGCGGCGGGCGCGGTCGACGGGCTGTCGATCGGCTATCGCACGCTGAAGGCGGAAAAGCTGCCCGGCGGCGGGCGCCGGCTGATCGAGCTGGAGCTGTGGGAGGTTTCGCTGGTGACCTTTCCGATGCTGCCGGTGGCGCGGGTGTCGGCCAAGGAGGCGTTGCGCGACGAGGGCCTGATGGCCGAATTCGCGCGCGGCATCGAGGCCGCGGCGCAGGCGTTGCGCGGTTAGGCCGCGGGCGGGGCGGGTGGCCCGGTCGGGCCCCCGCGAAATGGCAACCAGAAGAAGGATGGATGCGATGAGCACCGATTTTCCCGGCCGCCTGAACCATTCGGGCCAGGAGAAGAGCGCGGCGCGGCAGCCACACGGCGAGGCGGCGCAACTGAAGGAGGCCCTGGAAGGCTTCGTGACCGAAATCAAGACCTTCCGGGCCGATGTGATCGGCAATCTCAAAGAACAGGACGAGCGACTGACCATGCTGGACCGCAAATTCTCGACCAAGACCGCCCGCCCCGTGCTGGCGCAAGCCGACGCGGGCGAGGGCCTGCATCTGAAGGCCTTTGACGCCTATCTGCGTTCGGGCGACGACGACGGGCTGCGCGGCCTCGTGCTGGAAAGCAAGGGGCTGAACACCGCGGTGAATTCCGAGGGCGGCTATCTGGTCGACCCGCAGACGAGCGCGCGGATTCAGGGCGTGCTCTATGCCTCGGCGTCGATCCGCGCCATTGCCAGCGTCGTGCAAGTCGAGGCGGGCTCGTTCGACGTGCTGGTCGATCATGGCGACGTGGGTTCGGGCTGGGCGACGGAATCGTCCTCGATCACCGAGACCGGCAGCGCCGCCATCGACCGTATCTCGGTCAAGCTGCACGAACTCAGCGCGATGCCCAAGGCCTCGCAGCGTCTGCTGGAGGATTCGGCCTTTGACGTTGAGGGCTGGCTGGCCGAGCGCATCGCGCTGAAATTCGCCCGGGCCGAGGCCGCGGCCTTCATCTCGGGCGATGGCGTGGACAAGCCGCGCGGGTTCCTGGACCACACCATCGTCGCTGATGGCACCGAAGTCTGGGGTGAACTTGGCTATGTGCCGACGGGCGCGGCGGGCGATTTCAACGCGACCAACCCGGCCGATGCCATTGTCGATCTGGTCTATGCGCTGGAGGCGGGCTACCGCGCCAACGCGAGTTTCGTGATGAACTCGAAGACCGCGGGCGCCGTGCGCAAGATGAAGGACGTGGACGGCCGCTTCCTGTGGTCGGACGGTCTGGCAGCGGGCGAACCGGCGCGGCTGATGGGCTATCCGGTGCTGATCGCCGAGGACATGCCCGACATCGCCGCCGATGCCCATGCCATCGCGTTCGGCGACTTCCACGCGGGCTATACCGTGGCCGAGCGCCCCGACCTGCGCGTGCTGCGCGACCCCTTCAGCGCCAAGCCCCATGTCCTGTTCTACGCAACCAAGCGCGTGGGCGGCGATGTGACCGACTTCAACGCGATCAAGCTGCTGAAGTTCTCGGTCGCCTAAGCGATTGGGCTGGCCCCTTCGGGCGGGGCCGACCCGATGCGGCGCAGGCGCGCGGCGGACCAGAAGGGCCGTTTGCGCCCCGCACCGACCGGCTGCTCCCCTCCGTGCGAGCGATGCGGGGGCGCGCCTGCGCCATTTCTGACGATTTTCAACGCCTGGGAGGCAGCGATGGACCTGATCGAAACCAGCAGCGTGAATGACGGGCTTCTGCCGGTGGCGGCGCTGCGTGCCCATCTGCGGCTGGGCACCGGATTTGCCGACGAGGCCACGGGCGACGCTCTGCTGCTGCAGTATCTGCGCGCGGCCATCGCCACGGTCGAATCGCGCACCGGCAAGGCGCTGATCGCGCGGGGTTTCCGGCTGGTGCTGGATCGCTGGCGCTGGGCCGATGCCCAGGCGCTGCCGGTCGCGCCGGTCAGCGGTATCGACGCGGTGACGCTCACCGATGCCGAGGGGCAGGAGACGGCGATCGACCCGGCCCGCTGGCGGCTGGTGGCGGATCGCCACCGCCCGCAGATCGCGGCAACCGGGGCGATCTTGCCGCAGGTGCCGACCTCGGGGTCGGTCGCGGTCGATTTCACCGCCGGTTTCGGTGCGACCTGGGACGCGGTGCCCGACGATCTGGCGCAGGCGGTGATGCTGCTGGCGGCGCAGTATTACGAGGGCCGCACAGGGGCCGGCAGCGGTCTGCCGTTGCAGGTCGAGGCGCTGGTGGCGCGCTGGATGCCGGTGCGGGTGACGGCGGGGGGGCGGCTGTGATGCGGGTGACCTTGAACCGGCCGATGATGCTGGAAGAGGCAGTGACCGCGCCCGATGGGGCGGGCGGCTTCACCACCAGTTGGGTGGCGCTGGGCACGCTCTGGGCCGAGCTGCGCCCGGGTGCGGGGCGCGAATTGCGCGGCACCATCGCGCCCGAGGGGCGGATGCTGTTCCGCGTCTATCTGCGCGCCGCACCCCAGGGCAGCCCGCAGCGCCCGCGCCCCGACCAGCGTCTGCGCGAGGGCGCGCGGTTGTTCACCATCCTCGCCGTCAGCGAGGCCGATCCGGCAGGCGCCTATCTGGTCTGCCACGCGCAAGAAGAGGTGCCGGCATGAGCATTCAATCCAGCGCCGCGCTTCAGGTCGCGCTTTACGATCTGCTGGTGGCGGATGGCCCGCTGGCCGGGCTGGTCCCGGGCGGCGTGATGGACGCGCCGCCCCCGGGCACGCCGCAGGGCACCTATGTGCTGATCGGCGAGGAAGAGGCGATCGACCGTTCGGACGTCAGCGGGCCGGGGGCCGAGCACCGGGTGCTGATCTCGGTGGTGTCGGATGCCGCGGGGTTTCTGACCGCCAAATCCGCCGCTGCGCGCATCGCGCAGATCCTGCCCGACGCCCAGCCCGTGCTCAGCACCGGGCGCGTCGTGGCGATCTGGTTTCACAACGCCCAGGCGCGGCGCGTCGACAGCGGCACCGTGCGCCGCATCGACCTGCGGTTCCGCGTCCGCGTCGAAGTCTGAGTTTCGAAAAGAGGAGAGCCCAGCATGGCTGTGCAAAGCGGCAAGGATCTGCTGATCAAGATGGACATGACCGGCGGCGGTCAGTTCGAAACCATCGCGGGGCTGCGCGCCACGCGCATCAGCTTCAACGCGGAAACCGTGGACGTGACCAGCCTGTCGTCAACCGGCGGCTGGCGCGAGTTGCTGGCCGGGGCGGGCGTCAAGGCGGCGTCGATCTCGGGCTCGGGCGTGTTTCGCGACGAGGCCACGGATGAACGCGCCCGCGCGGTGTTCTTCAACGGCGAGATCCCGGCCTTTCAGGTGGTGATCCCCGACTTCGGCACCGTCGAGGGGCCGTTCCAGATCACCGGCATCGAATACGCGGGCTCGTATAACGGCGAGGCCACCTATGAGCTGTCGATGGCTTCGGCGGGGGCGCTCGACTTTGTTGCGGCGACCGCGCTGGCCCTCGCGCCGCAGGACTATGTGGGCGACGGCGGCGACCAGCCGCAGCCGATCACGGAGTGAGCGTTATGGCCAATCCCCTGGCCGGCGAGGTGGCGCTGGTGATCGACGGCGAGCGGCGCGTCCTGAAGCTGACGCTGGGCGCGCTGGCCGAACTGGAAACCGCGTTGGGCGCGGACAGTCTGGTCGCGCTGGTCGAGCGGTTCGAGGGCGGGCGGTTCTCGGCGCGCGACGTGATGGCGTTGCTGTTGGCCGGGTTGCACGGGGGCGGGCATCCGCTGCCCGCCGCCGCCCTGCTGGCCGCCGAGATCGACGGCGGTGCGGCCGAGGCCGCGCGCGCGGCGGGCCTTTTGCTGGCGCGTGCCTTTGCCCAGCCGGGTGCTGGGGCATGAACGGGCCGCGCGGCCTCGACTGGCCGGGGTTGATGCGGGCGGGGCTGCATGGCCTGGGCCTGCGCCCGGCCGAGTTCTGGGCGCTCACGCCCGCCGAACTGATGATCATGCTGGGCCGCGATCAGGCCGCCGATGGCGGCTTTACCCGGGCCCGGCTGGAAAGCCTGCTGCGTCGCTTCCCCGACGCGGGGGCGGCAGCAACGAAAGGGGCGCCACATCATGGCGATGGAGGATCTGAACACCCAGCTGGCCGAGTTGGAGGCGCGGATGGCGGCGACGGCGGACCGGGCGGCGGCCTTCGATTCCGGTCTTGCCGACATGGGCCGCACGCTGACTGACACCAACCGCGAGATGGCGGGGCTGACGCGGTCCTTCGGCAGCGGCCTCAGGCGTGCCTTCGACGGGGTGGTGTTCGACGGGATGCGCCTGTCGGATGCGATGCGCCAGCTGGGCCGCTCGATCACTGATGCGCTCTATTCCGCGGCGATGCGCCCGGTGCAGAATGCGGTCGGCGGCGCGCTGTCCTCGGTGGTTGGCGGGCTGATGGGCTCGGTCTTGCCCTTCGCCAATGGCGCGAGCTTCAGCCAGGGCCGGGTGATGCCGTTTGCCCAGGGCGGTGTCGTGTCCTCGCCGGTGACCTTCCCGATGCGAGGCGGCACCGGCTTGATGGGCGAGGCGGGGCCTGAAGCGATCCTGCCGCTGGCGCGTGGGGCCGACGGGCGGCTGGGGGTGCGCGCCGGCGGCGGCTCGCGGCCGGTCAGCGTGGTGTTCAACATCTCGACCCCCGACGTCGCCGGCTTCCAGCGCAGCCAGAGCCAGATCGCCGCGCAGATGCAGCGCCTGCTCGCGCAGGGGCAGCGAAATTATTGAACGGGAATGACTGACATGGCTTTCCACGAGATCCGCTTTCCCGCCACGCTCAGCTTCGGCTCGCTGGGCGGGCCCGAACGGCGCACCGAGATCGTGACGCTCTCGAACGGGCATGAAGAGCGCAACACCCCCTGGGCGCAGGCGCGCCGGCGCTATGACGCCGGGCTTGGGCTGCGCTCGCTCGACGATGTCGAAACGCTGATCGCCTTTTTCGAGGCGCGCCAGGGCATGCTGCACGGGTTCCGCTGGAAGGATTGGGCGGATTTCAAGTCCTGCCTGGCCTCGCGCGAGGTTTCGGCGCTGGACCAGTCGCTGGGCAACGGCAACGGGGCGCGTCGCGATTTCCAGCTGATGAAATCCTATCGGTCGGGTGCGTGGAGCACCGGGCGGGTGATCGGCAAACCGGTCGTGGGCACGGTCCGGGCAGCGATTGCCGGGGCCGAGATCCCCGAGGGGGCCGGCTGGGCGCTGGATCCCGCGACCGGGATCGTCTCCTTCGACGTGGCTCCTGCGAACGGGGCCGAGGTCACGGTGGGCTTTGAATTCGACGTGCCGGTGCGCTTCGACACCGACCTGATCCAGGTCTCGGTCGCCAGTTTCCGCGCTGGTGACGTGCCCAAGGTGCCGGTGATCGAGGTGCGGCAATGAGCGACACCACCACCACCCGCGCCCGGGCCTGGGCGCTGACCCGGCGCGATGGCGTCGTTCTGGGCTTCACCGACCACGACCGTGATCTGGGCTTTGACGGCATCGTCTTTCGCGCGGGCACCGGGATGACCGCGCGGGCCATCGTCGCCGGCACCGGGCTGGCGGTCGACAACACCGAGGCCGCGGGCGCGCTGGCGGATGCGGGCCTGACCGAGGGCGACATTCTGGCCGGGCGCTATGACGCGGCGGCCTTGACCGTGTGGGAGGTCGACTGGACCGACCCTGACCAGCGCCGCGTGCTGTTTCGCGGTGCGCTGGGCGAGATCACGCGGGCGGGCGGGGCGTTCAAGGCCGAGCTGCGCGGGCTGACCGAGCCGCTGGCGGCGACCGGCGGGCGGGTGTTCGGCGCGCTGTGTCCGGCTGTGCTGGGCGATGCCGCCTGCGGCTTTGATCTGGATGCGTCGGGGTATGGGCAGGAGGCCGCGCTGTCGGCCGTGGCCGAGGAAGGCGCGGTGCTGGATATCCCCCTGATCCCCGAATTCGCGGCTGACTGGTTTGTGGATGGGGTTGTCCGGTTCCTGACCGGGGCGGCCGAGGGCCTGTCGGCCGTGGTGCGCCGCGAAGAGCGCCCGGGCGACGGGTTGCGCCTGCATTTGTGGACGGCCCCGGGGGTGGCGCCTGCGCCCGGCGATACGATCCGGTTGACCGCGGGATGCGACAAGCGGTTTGAAACCTGCCGGATAAAGTTCGCCAACACGCTGAATTTTCGTGGCTTTCCCCATGTCCCGCGCGAAGATTGGCTGATGGCGACGCCGCGCCTGGGCGATGCAAACTCTGGCGGCAGTCTGACCGATGGATGATCCCCGCGCGGCCGTGGTGGCCGAGGCCCGGCGCTGGGTCGGCACACCCTATCGCCACCAGGCCTCGGTCCGGGGTGCGGGGGCCGATTGCCTGGGGCTGGTGCGCGGCGTCTGGCGCGCCCTGCGCGGGGCCGAACCGGTTGCGGTGCCGCCCTATGGCCCGGACTGGGCCGAGGCTGGCCGCGACGAGGCCCTGTGGCGGGCGTTGGCGGGGGTGATGGCGCCCTCCGGTCCCGCGCTGGTGCCCGGACAGGTGCTGTTGTTCCGCATGCGGGCGGGCAGCGTCGCCAAGCACTTGGGCATCCTGGCCGAAGCCAGCCCTGCGCCGCGTTTCGTTCATGCTTACAGCGGGCACGGGGTGGTCGAGAGCCCCCTCAGCCCGCCCTGGGCGCGCCGGATCGTGGCGCGCTTTGACCTGATCTGATCACGAAGGACCAAACCGATGGCTACCTTGCTTCTGTCCGCCGCCGGCGCGGCGCTTGGCGCGAATTTCGGCGGCGCGGTGCTCGGGCTGTCGGGCATGGTGATCGGCCGCGCGGTCGGCGCGACCGTCGGCCGGCTGATTGACCAACGGCTTCTGGGCGCGGGGTCCGGCGCGGTGGAAACCGGCCGCATTGACCGCCTGCAGGTGACCGGCGCGGGCGAGGGCGTGCCCGTGCCGCGCCTCTGGGGGCGGATGCGGGTCGCGGGCCACGTCATCTGGGCCTCGGATTTCCACGAGATCCCGGGCCGGTCGAAACGAACCAAGGGCGGCCTCGGCCCCAAGGTTCAGGAGGAGTCGCGCTATGTCGTTTCGGTCGCCATCGCGCTGTGCGAGGGCGAGATCAGCGGCCTTGGCCGGGTCTGGGCCTATGGCGACGAGATCGCGCGCAAGGATCTGAACCTGCGCGTCTATACCGGCAGCCAGGACCAGATGGCCGATCCCAAGATCGAGGCGGTCGAGGGAGAAGGCCAGGCGCCGGCCTATCGCGGCATCGCCTATGTGGTGATCGAGGATCTTGACCTCGGCCCCTATGGCAACCGCATGCCCAGCCTGTCCTTCGAGGTGATCCGCGCGGCGCAGGCCGAGGGGCAGACCACCTTGCAGCAGGCGGTGCAGGGCGTGGCCTGGCTGCCCGGGTCCGGGGAATACGCGCTGGCAACCGACCCGGTGCTGGTCCGCAGCATCGAAGAGGTGCCGTTCCTGCCCGACCTGTCGGTCGAGGTGCAGCGCGGGCCGTCGACGCAGGTCAACCAGAACACCCCCAGTGGCGAGGCCGATTTCCCCACCGCGTTGCAGGCCTTGCAAGCCGAGTTGCCGAATGCGCGGTCGGGGCTGCTGATCGCCTCCTGGTTCGGCGGCGACCTGCGCTGTGCCGATTGCCGGATCGCGCCCAGGATCGAATTCGCAGACCGTGATGGCAAGGACCAGCCGTGGCAGGTCTCGGGCCTCACGCGCAGCACGGCGGCGACGGTTGCCCGGATCGACGATGCGCCGGTCTACGGCGGCACGCCGTCCGACAGCGCGGTGCTGCAGGCCATTGCGGCGCTGCAACAGGCCGGGCAGGACGTGGTGTTCTATCCCTTCCTGTTGATGGACCAGCTGGCCGACAACGGCCTGACCGACCCCTGGAGCGGCGCCGACGACCAGCCGGTGCTGCCCTGGCGCGGGCGCATCACCCTGTCGGCGGCCCCGGGTCAGCCGGGTAGCCCCGACCGCACGCTTGCCGCCGAGGCCGAGGTCGCGGCCTTCTTCGGCACCGCCCAGCCCGGCGATTTCACCGTTGCCCCGGGTTCGGTCACCTATTCCGGCCCGCAGGAATGGACCTATCGCCGCTTTATCCTGCATTACGCCGCGCTTTGTGCGGCGGCGGGTGGGGTGCAGGCCTTCTGCATCGGCTCGGAAATGCGCGGCCTGACGCAGATCCGCGGTGACGGCGACAGCTTTCCGGCGGTCGCGCAGATGGTTGCGCTGCTGCACGATGTGCGCGCGATCCTGGGTCCCTCGGTCAAGCTGACCTATGCCGCCGACTGGAGCGAATACGCCGGCTATGACGCGGGCGAGGGCACGCGGTATTTCCACCTCGACGCACTCTGGTCGGACCCCGATCTGAACATGATCGGCATCGACAATTACATGCCGGTCGCCGACTGGCGCGAGGGCGAAACGCATCAGGATTATGCCGATGGCTGGCGTTCGATCCATGATCGGGCCTATCTGCAGGCCAATATCGCCGGCGGCGAGGGGTTCGACTGGTATTATCCCGATGCCCAGGCCCGCCGCGACCAGCGCCGCACACCGATCACCGACGGGCTGGACCAACCCTGGATCTGGCGCGTGAAGGATCTGCGCGCCTGGTGGGAGAACCCGCATACCGACCGTATCAACGGTGTCCCGCTCGAGGATCCGACCGACTGGCAGCCCCGCTCGAAACCGGTCTGGTTCACCGAATACGGCTGCGCGGCGATCGACAAGGGGGCGAACCAGCCCAACGTGTTCCTCGACCCGAAATCCTCGGAATCGATGCTGCCGCATTTCTCGACCGGGCGGCGCGACGACCTGATGCAGATGCAATACCTGCTGGCGCTGCACGACCACTGGACCGACCCTGCCAACAACCCGGTGTCCGAGGTCTATGGCGGGCCGATGGTCGACTGGGCGCATTCGCACGCCTGGGCCTGGGATGCGCGCCCCTGGCCCTGGTTCCCCGCCCGCACCGATCTGTGGTCGGATGGCGACAACTGGCTGGGCGGGCATTGGCTGACCGGGCGCGCGGCGAACCAGCCGCTGGCGGCGGTCATCGCCGAGATCTGCCAGACCGCCGGCATCGCCGCTTTCGATGTCTCGGGGGTGCGTGGCCTGGTGCGGGGTTATGGCGTCGAGTCCACCGCCACCGGGCGCGCGGCCTTGCAGCCGCTTCTGCTGGCACATGGCGTCGAGGCCGTCGAGCGCGCCGGCACGCTGGTATTCCGCATGCGCGACGCGCGCGATGCGGTGACGCTGGACCCGGATTTTCTGGTGGCGCGTCCCGATGGCGATTTCGAGGTCACGCGCGCCTCGCAGCCGGAAACCGCCGGACGTCTGCGCCTGACCTATATCGAGGCCGAGGGCAGCTTCGAGACCCGCAGCGCCGAGGCGGTGATCCCCGACGAGGCCACCGGCGATGTCGCCAGCAGCGAGTTGCCGATGACCCTGACCCGGGGCGAGGCGCGCGGCGCGGTGAAACGCTGGCTCTCCGAGGCGCGGGTTGCCCGCGATGTCGCCCGCTTTGCGCTGCCGATGTCATCGGATCTTGGCGCGGGGGATGTCGTGCGCCTGCCGCAGGGCAGCGGCCATCGCCTCTATCGGATCGACCGGGTCGAGCTGTCGGCCGCGCGCGAGGTCGAGGCCGTGCGTATCGAACCCGGCCTGTTTCGCCACCCCGAAGGCTCGGACGATCTGCCCGCCAGCCGTCGCTATCAGGCGCCGGTGCCCGTGGTGCCGATCTTCCTCGACCTGCCGCTGATCACCGGGGACGAGGTCGCGCACGCGCCGCATCTGGCGGTCAGCGGCACGCCCTGGCCGGGGGCCGTCGCGGTCTACGACGCGCCGGCGACCACCGGTAGTTTTGCGCTGAACACCACGCTTTTCCGGCGCGCGACGGCCGGGATCACCCGCACCACCCTGTTTCGCGCCGCGCCGTCGCTGTTGCAACGCGGCCCAGGGGTCGAGGTCGCCTTTTCGCAACTCGCGGTGCTGGAAACCGTCGCCCCCGAAGCCTTGCTGGATGGCGCGAACTTTGCCGCAATCGGCAGTGGCGCCGACTGGGAGCTGTTTCAGTTCACCACCGCCGAGCTGTTGGAGCCCGGAGTCTGGCGGCTGTCCGGCCTCTTGCGGGGGCAGGCGGGGACCGAACCACTGATCCCGGATGCCTGGGCAGCGGGGGCGGTCGTGGTGCTGCTCGACTCGGCGGTGCAACAGGTGGGCCTGCCGCTGGCGGCGCGAACCGTGGCCCGGCGCTGGAGGATCGGCCCGGCGGCGCTGGCCTATGACGACGCGACCTATGTCGAGAGCACCGAGGCCTTTCGCGGCACCGGCCTGCGCCCCTATGCGCCGGTCTTTCTGCGGGCGGCGCGCGCCGCGCCGGGCGGCGATGTCGCGGTGACATGGACCCGCCGAACCCGGCTGGGCGGCGATGGCTGGGACGGGGTCGAGGTGCCCTTGTCCGAGGACACCGAAGCCTATCTGATCCGCATCCGCGTTGCCGGAACCGTCGTGCGCGAGGAAACCGTCACCGCACCGGGCTGGACCTACAGCGCGGCCAGTCAATCGGCCGATGGTGCAACCGGCGAGTTCAGCGTCTCGGTCGCCCAGCTCTCGGCGCTCTATGGCGCAGGCCTCTTTGCCGAATGCAGCGTGCCGGCCTGACCCGATGCAGCCCGTCACCCTTGGCGATATCGCCGCGGCCGCTCGCGTCCTGCTGGTTCTGCCGGAAGCGGCGCGGCCGGGCGCGATGCGTGCGCTGCTCGCTCGTGCCCGGCTGGCCGAGCAGACCCGCCAGGCCACCGGCCGGCTGCACCCGGCCTATGGCAACGGGACCCTCATGGCGACGGCCCTGGCCCATCCCTGGCGCGAACCGGCTGCGCCCGGAGATTCCGACTATCTTGCCTGCCTGGCCTGCGCGCTCGCTGCGATCCTTGATACGGTATCCCGCCCCGGTTGAGGGATTCCTTGCGCGGACCACTGGAAAATTGCGAAGTTTCGGCTATGTTTCAGGGGCGAAACACCCGGAGGTGCATCATGGTCAGGGTTCAGTCGAAAGTCGCCGCACTCGATCCCGTGTGGCAGCGGATCTGTGACGAAGCCCGGCAGGCCGTCATCGACGAACCGCTGCTGGGCGGGGTGATGCACAACAACCTGCTGCACCACGCTTCGTTCGAACGCGCGCTGGGCTTCCGCTTTGCGCAGAAGCTCAGTTCGAACGAAATCAGCGAACAGATCCTGCGCGAAATCGCTGACGAGGCCTATACCGATGATCCATCCATTGGCGAGGCCGCGCGCACCGATCTGGTGGCCGTGCATGACCGCGATCCGGCCTGCCACCGGTTCCTGCAGCCGGTGATGTATTTCAAGGGCTATCAGGCGGTTCAGGCCTATCGCGTCGGCCACTGGCTGTGGAAGCGCGGACGCG
Organism: Rhodobacter sp.; assembly: GCA_020637595.1. Classification (GTDB taxonomy): domain Bacteria; phylum Pseudomonadota; class Alphaproteobacteria; order Rhodobacterales; family Rhodobacteraceae; genus Pararhodobacter. Next base: position 45,116 of record JACKKE010000013.1, read on the forward strand.
CCGACATGGCCTCGCTGGTGCAGATGCGCGTGTCCGAGATGTTCGGTGTCGACATCCACCCGGCGGCGCGCATCGGCAAGGGCATTATGATCGACCACGCGCATTCCATCGTCATCGGGGAAACCGCCGTTGTGGGCGACAATGTCTCGATGCTGCACTCGGTGACGCTGGGCGGCACCGGCAAGGAAGACGGCGACCGCCACCCGAAGATCGGTGACGGCGTGCTGATCGGCGCCGGGGCCAAGGTGCTGGGCAACATCCACGTCGGCGCCAACAGCCGCATCGCTGCGGGCTCGGTCGTGCTGCAGGACGTGCCGTGCTGCAAGACGGTGGCCGGGGTGCCCGCGCGGATCGTCGGTGAGGCGGGCTGCGCCCAGCCGGCGCTGTCGATGGATCACCGCATCGACGACTGACCCCTGCCACGCAAGCATGAGCCCCGCCGCCACCCGGCCGCGGGGCTTGTTGCTGCGCGATCAGGCGCTCAGCTGGTCAAAGGCCTCGAGCGCCTTGATCCCATACATGTAGGACGGCCCGCCCCCCATGTAGATTGCGACCGACACCACCTCCGCGATCTCCTCGCGCGTCGCGCCGGCGGCGATCGCGGCCTTCACATGAAAGCCGATGCAGTCGATGCACTGCTTGGCGATGCCGATGGACAGGCACATGAACTCCTTTTCCTTCAGGCCGATGACGCCCCCCTCCATCGCCGCCTTGTGCATCCCCGAGAAGCCCTTGGCTCCGTCGGGCTTGGCCTCGCGATAGGCGGCAAGATTCGCGTTCGCCTCGGCCAGTTCCGCTTTCCAGTCCATGATGTCCTCATCCTTGTGTTGCGCATGGCGTTTTTGCACCTGCAGCATGGCAGGGCCTTGTGACAGATCAAGGGGCGCATGGAAAAGCCCGGGCGGCGCGTGCCGTCCGGGCTGGTCTTTCCGCATCTGACGGTGCTTAGGCCAGCATCGCCATCGGGTTTTCCAGGTTTTCGATGATCGCGCTCAGGAAGTCCGCCCCCAGCGCGCCGTCGATCACCCGGTGATCGACGCTCAGCGTCATCGACATCACCGTGGCCACGCCGATCTCGCCGTCCGGTTTGACCACCGGCTGCTTGAGGCCCGCGCCGACCGCCAGGATCGAGCCATGCGGTGGGTTGATCACCGCGTCGAAATTCTCGATCCCATACATCCCCAGGTTCGAGATCGCAAAGCTGCCGCCGACATACTCATGCGGCGCCAGCTTGCGGTTGCGGGCCCGGGTGGCGAGGTCCTTCATCTCGGCCGAGAGCGCCGACAGCGATTTCTGGTGCGCGTCCTTCAGCACGGGCGTGAACAGCCCGCCGTCGATCGCCACCGCCACCGCCACATCCGAGGGCTTCAGCCGCAGGATCCGGTCGCCGGCCCAGACCGCGTTCGCGTCCGGCACCTTCTGCAGGGCCATTGCGCAGGCCTTGATGATGAAGTCGTTGACGCTCAGCTTGACGCCGCGCCCTTCGAGCTGGGCATTCAGCTGGCCACGGAACTTCATCAGCGCATCCAGATGCACCGAGCGGCGCAGGTAGAAATGCGGGATCGTCTGCTTGGCCTCGGTGAGGCGGGCGGCGACGGTCTTGCGCATCCCGTCCAGCTTGACCTCCTCATAGGCGCGGCCTTCGAACATCTTCATCACCGCATCCGCCGCCGGGCCTGCGGGCATCGCCGCCTTGGCCGGGGCGGCCGCTGCCACGGGTGCTGCAGCCGGGGCCACCGCCGCCGTTGCGGGTTTCGGCGCCGCCGTCGCGCCCTCGACATCCGATTTGACGATCCGGCCATGCGGACCCGAGCCCGCAATCGCCGTCAGGTCCAGGCCCTTGTCCTTGGCGATCCGCCGGGCAAGCGGCGTCGCAAAGACGCGCGCGCCGGTCGGGGCAGGGGCCGCTGCCGGTGCCGAGACAGCCGCCGGCGCTGCAGCCGGAGCGGGCGCGGGGGCCGCCGCAGCCGGGGCGGGCGCCTTGGCCGCGCCGATGTCGCTGGCGCTTTCGCCATCGCCCAGCAGCACGGCGATGGGGGTGTTGACCTTCACCCCCTCGGTGCCCTCGGCGATCAGGATCTTGCCGATCACGCCTTCATCGACGGCCTCGAACTCCATCGTCGCCTTGTCGGTTTCGATCTCGGCCAGGATGTCGCCCGACTTGACGGTGTCGCCTTCCTTGACCAGCCATTTCGCCAGCGTGCCCTCCTCCATCGTCGGAGAGAGCGCGGGCATCAGGATTTCCACGGGCATCTCGGCCTCCTCAGCGGTAGGTGACTTGCTTGACCGCAGCCACGACCTCGTCGGTCGTCACCAGCGCCAGCTTTTCCAGGTTCGCGGCATAGGGCATCGGCACGTCCTTGCCGCACAGGTTGATCACCGGGGCGTCCAGCCAGTCAAAGGCCTGCTGCATCACCGTCGCGCTGATGAAATTGCCGACCGAGGACTGCGGGAAGCCTTCCTCGACCGTCACCAGCCGGTTGGTCTTCTTGACCGACTCGATGATCGTCGCGGTGTCCATCGGGCGGATGGTGCGCAGGTCGATCACCTCGGCGTCGATGCCGTCCTTGGCCAGACGCTCGGCTGCCTCCAGCGCATAGGTCATGCCGATGCCAAAGCTGACGATGGTCACATCCTTGCCCGGCCGCGCGATGCGAGCCTTGCCGATCGGCACAATGAAATCATCCAGAACCGGCACGTCGAAGGTGCGGCCATAGAGGATCTCGTTTTCCAGGAACACCACCGGGTTCGGATCGCGGATCGCCGCCTTCAGCAGGCCCTTTGCGTCCGCCGCGGTATAGGGCATCACCACCTTCAGGCCGGGGATCTGCGAATACCAGGCGGCATAGTCCTGGCTGTGCTGCGCTGCCACCCGGGCGGCCGCGCCGTTCGGGCCGCGGAACACGATCGGGCAGGGCAGCTGGCCGCCGGACATATAGTTCGTCTTGGCCGCCGAGTTGATGATGTGGTCGATGGCCTGCATGGCAAAGTTGAAGGTCATGAACTCGACAATCGGGTTCAGGCCGCCCCAAGCCGCGCCGACCGCCAGACCGGCAAAGCCCATCTCGGTGATCGGCGTGTCGATCACCCGGCGCGCGCCGAATTCGTCCAGCAAGCCCTGGCTGATCTTGTAGGCGCCCTGATACTCGCCCACCTCTTCGCCCATCAGAAAGACGTTTTCGTTGGCGCGCATCTCTTCGGCCATCGCCTCGCGCAGGGCCTCGCGCACGGTCATCGACTTCATCGCCGTGCCCTCGGGCCAGTCGGGCTTGGCCGGTGCGACGAGCGCCGCCGGGGCAGGGGCCGCCGCAACCGGGGCTGCTGCCGGGGCCGGTGCCGCGGCAACGGGGGCTGCCGGGGCCGCGACATCTTCGGCGCTTTCGCCTTCTTCGACCAGCACGGCGATCGGGGTGTTGACCTTCACGCCTTCGGTGCCTTCGGCGATCAGGATCTTGCCGACGGTGCCTTCGTCGACCGCCTCGAATTCCATCGTCGCCTTGTCGGTCTCGATCTCGGCGATGATCATCCCCGATTTGACCTCATCGCCTTCCTTCACCAGCCATTTGGCCAGCGTGCCTTCTTCCATCGTCGGCGACAGGGCGGGCATCAGGATCTGAGTAGCCATCTGTTCGTCCTCCCTTACGCGTAAATATCCGTCCAGAGCTCGGAGACATCCGGCTCGGGGCTTTCCTTCGAGAAATCGGCGGCCTCGTTGACGATCGCCTTGATTTCCTTGTCGATGGCCTTGAGGTCGTCATCCGAGGCGAGGTTCCCCTCGATCAGCAGCTCGCGCACATGCTCGATGGCGTCGCGCGTTTCGCGGACCTTCTGCACCTCCTCGCGGGTGCGGTATTTCGCGGGGTCCGACATCGAGTGCCCGCGATAGCGATAGGTCATCATTTCCAGGATATAGGGGCCTTCGCCGGCGCGGCAGACGGCAACCGCCTTTTCCGCCGCGGCCTTGACCGCCATCACGTCCATGCCGTCGACCATCTCGCCCTTGATGCCATAGGCCGCGCCGCGCTCCCACAGGTTGGGAGATTTCGTCGCGCGCTTGGTCGAGGTGCCCATCGCATACTGGTTGTTTTCGATGACGTAGATCACCGGCAGGTTCCACAGCTCGGCCATGTTGTAGCTTTCATAGACCTGGCCCTGGTTCGCCGCGCCGTCGCCGAAATAGACGAAGGTGACGTTGTCATTGCCCTTGTATTTGTCGGCAAAGCCCAGCCCGGTGCCCAGCGGCACCTGCGCGCCGACGATGCCGTGGCCGCCATAGAAATGCTTCTCGCGGCTGAACATGTGCATCGAGCCGCCCTTGCCCTTGGAATAGCCGCCGATGCGGCCGGTCAGCTCGGCCATGACGCCCTTGGGGTCCATACCGGCGACCAGCATATGGCCGTGGTCGCGATAGCTGGTGATGCGCTTGTCACCCTCTTTCGCCGCCGCTTCCAGGCCGACGACCACCGCTTCCTGCCCGATGTAAAGATGGCAGAACCCGCCGATCATGCCCATGCCATACAACTGGCCGGCTTTCTCCTCGAATCGACGGATCAGCAGCATATCGCGGTAGTATTTCAGCAATTCGTCGCGCGATACGTTTGATTTCTCGGCGCTTTTTCGCGTGGCCATCCAGGGCTCCTCCCGGCTGCGTCAAAGGTAGTTTAGCATTAAACAATCTTCTACACGATGAGGCGCAGAAAATCGAGCGCAGATTTTTGCGCTTGTGGGTATCAGCCATGCAAATGGGGAATGCCCGTTCGGGCGTTCAGCGCAGGACGACTTCGTCGGCGCGGACATAGCCCAGGATGTCGCGCGCCTGCTGGTCCAACAGGTCGAGGTCCAGATACCCGTCCGACAGCCGGTGCGTGCGGTTCTCGATCTCGGCCAGTTCCGCGGCCAGCCGGTCGCGTTCGCCCCGCAGCAATTCGGCATCCGCCTCGATCTGGATGCGGTTGAACATGCCGTATTCGCCCTGCACGGCGGCAAAGGTCAGGTAGATGCCAAAAGTGCCCGCAAGGGCATAATACATCACCGGGCCGAAACGGGGGCGCTTGCGTTGCATGGAACCTGCTCTGAGGTCTCTGATCGGACCATTGGACCCACTGTGCCACAGGCCGGCGGCTTTGGGAATCCCCGAATGACCGGCGGTGTCGGTGTGTTGCGCAGGTGCGCGACGTCGGGTCGTGCTTGCCAGACGGGTAGGCGGAGTTCAGCATTTCCTCAGCCGAGGAGGAGCCCATGACCATTGCCGCACCCCGCAGCCAGTTGTCCACCCACGAGGTCTTCAATCAGCCCGAGCCACGCCTGCGTGACCCTTTCGCCGACGATCCCGCCCTGCGTGGGGCGCTGGGTCCGGATCTGGGCGCGGACGCCGACCTGATCGCCTTGGGCGCGGCGCTGGGTTCGGCCGCCATGCGCGAGGCCGCGCGCGACGCCCAGACCCGGCTGCCGGAACTGCGCACCTTTGATCGCGCGGGCCGACGTATCGACGAGGTGCATTTTCACCCCGGCTATCATCAGCTCATGGCGCTGGGCCTCGAGGCCGGATACGCCGCGACCGCCTGGGACGGCACCGGCAGCCACCTGAAGCATGCGGCGATCAACTATATGTTCAGCCAGGTGGAACCGGGTGTCTGTTGCCCGATGACGATGACCTATGCGGCGGTGCCCGCGCTCGACGCCAACCCGGCGCTGGCCACGCTCTGGCAGCCGCGGCTGACCGCCCGTGGCTATGACCCGACCCGCCGCCCGGTGGCCGAAAAATCCGCCGTGACGCTGGGCATGGCGATGACGGAAAAACAGGGCGGCTCGGACGTGCGCGCCAATTCCACCCGCGCGGTGCCCGACGGCGAGGGATATCGCCTGCACGGCCACAAATGGTTCTGTTCGGCGCCGATGTGCGACGGGTTCCTGACGCTGGCGCACCTGCCCGAGGGGATCAGCTGCTTTCTGGTGCCGCGCTGGCTGCCTGATGGCTCGCGCAATGCCTTCACCATCCTGCGGCTCAAGGACAAGCTGGGCAACAAGGCCAACGCCTCGAGCGAGATCGAATACGACGGCACCTGGGCGCTGCTCCTGGGTGAGCCCGGGCGCGGGGTGCAGACGATCATCGAGATGGTGCACCACACGCGGCTGGACACGGCGATCGCCCCGGCCGCGCTGATGCGCGCGGCCCTGGCCGAGGCGGTGCACTGGGCGGGCGGGCGCACCACCTTCCAGCGCCGGCTGATCGACCAGCCGTTGATGCGCGCGGTGCTGGCCGATCTCGCGCTGGAAAGCGAGGCGGCGCTGCTTCTGAGCCTCGACGTGGCGCGGGCCTTCGATGACCCGGCACGCCGGCCCTATGCGCGGCTGTCAGTGGCGCTGGCCAAGTTCCTGTCGAACAAACGGGCGCCCGGGATGATCTATGAATGCATGGAGTGCCTGGGTGGTATGGGATACGTCGAGGACACGCCGCTGCCGATGCTCTACCGCGAGGCGCCGCTGAACTCGATCTGGGAAGGGTCGGGCAACGTGATCTGCCTCGACATCCTGCGCACCCTGATCAAGGAGCCCGAGGCCGGCGCGCAGCTGAAAGCCCGCCTCGATGCGGCACGGGGGCTCGATGCACGGTTCGACGCGGCGCTGGTGGCGCACCGCAGCCGTTGGCCCAACCTGCCGCCCGAGGCCGAGGCCCGTTGGTTCGCGGAATCGCTGGCGATGCTGCTGACCGGCGCGGTGATGCTGGCGGACAGCCCGGTGGCGGGCGAGTGGCTGACAACCCGGCTGGGCGAGGCGCGCGGCACGATCACCGGTGCGATGGGCGCGATCGACGCGGGTCCGGTGTTGGCCCGGGTCTGAGGGCGGGTAGGATGGGCAATATTGCCCATCCTACGCATCACTCCATCGCGATGCCCGCCTGCGGCAACAGCGTCGCCACCTTATAAAGCAGCGACCGTGCCGCGCGATGGCGCGGGTGTCCCTCGTCCTCGGCGATCCGCCGCAGCCCCTCGCCCAGCACTTCGGCCTCGTCGGGCGTCAGCGCGGTGGCCGGCAGCACCAGCGCCGTGCGCAGGATATACCCCAGCCCCCGCTCGCCTTCGACCGGGATCCCGGTCGCCGCCATCATCGCCATATCGCGCCAGATCGTGCGCGTCGACACCCCCATCGCGCGGGCCAGATCCTCGGCGGTGTGCAGCTTGCCGTCACGCAGGATCTGCACGAGGGCAAAGAGCCTCTGGTCGCGTTTCATCGGGGTTCCTGAGGTGCGGGATGCGGGGACATACTGACAAAATACTGTCAGCAGACCGCGCGCGCCAGCCCTTTGCGCGCCGGATTCGGTCTTTGATCGCGGCCGGGCAAGGCCTAAATGTGACCCAAGCCAGGCCGCCGCGCGCGGCCGTGCAACTCAACGGAGGTTCACATGCTGAACAACATCGGCCCTATGGGCGCTCTGCTTATCGTCATCGTCGTTCTGGTTCTTTTCGGCCGCGGCAAGGTTGCCGGTCTGATGGGCGAGGTCGGCAAGGGCATCACCGCCTTCAAGCGCGGCGTCAGCGACGGCACGCAAGAGCTGGAGAACCAGCGCCAGCAGGCCGCCGACGAGGCCCGCGACGTGACCCCGCAGAACAACGAGCGCGACAACGCCTGAGGCCCCCCGCCCGGGGCGCGCGCCGTGCACGCGCGGGCCCCGGGAAAACACCCAAGGAGCGGGTCATGTTCGACATCGGCTGGTCCGAGATGATGGTGATCGGCGTTGTGGCGCTGATCGTGGTGGGTCCAAAGGATCTGCCCAAGATGTTTCACACCATCGGCCAGTTCACCGGCAAGGCGCGGGGCATGGCGCGTGAGTTCCAGCGCGCGATGGACGCGGCTGCCCGGGAAACCGGCGTGAACGACATCGCCAAGGATCTGCGCAAGACCGCCTCGGGTCAGAGCTTCAAGGAAGCGGCCGGGTTCGACGAGATCGAGAAGCAGTTCAAGTCAATCGGCCGCACCGGTCCCGACGTGCGCAAGCCCGCGACCCCCGGCCAGACCCCGGTGGCCAAATCCGATGCCGCGGACAAGCCCGGCATGGATGACGAAAGCGATGCCGACGAGGCCGCCGCTGCCGGCCATGACGCCGATATGGCCGCGCGCAACGCCGAATTGACGGCGGTCGAGGAAGAGCGCCTGCGCAAGCAGAAGCGCGCTGACGCGACCCGCCTGAAAGCCGCCGCGATCCGCGCCCGCAAAGAGGCCGAGGCCGCCCAGGCGGCCGCCGACGCCGCCGAGGCCGAGGCCTGGACCCCCGCCGCGCGCACATCCAAAGACGAGTCCTGAGGCCGCCCCCAATGGCATCGAAACAATCCGCCCAAGATTCCATCGACGACAGCTCGGCCCCGCTGATCGAGCATCTGGCCGAGTTGCGCACCCGGCTGATCTGGTCGGTCGTGGCCTTCGTCGTGGGCATGCTGATCTGCTTTGCCTTCGGCGACCAGCTGCTTGATTTCCTGCTGATGCCGATCGAGGCGACGATGCGCTCGCTGGGCAACCCGAACCCGGTGATGCAATACACCGCGCCGCAGGAATACTTCTTTACCCTGGTGCAGATCTCGATGGTCGGCGGTCTGGCGCTGTCCTTTCCGGTGATCGCCTACCAGCTCTGGCGGTTCGTCGCGCCGGGGCTCTACCGCAGCGAAAAGAACGCCTTTCTGCCGTTCCTGATCGCCTCGCCGGTGCTGTTCCTGATGGGGGCCGCATTCGCCCATTTCGTCGTCGTGCCGATGGCGATGGGCTTTTTCCTGGGCTTTGCCGACCTGCCGTCGATGGTCGCCGCCTATTTCACCGATACCGCCGCCGGTGTCCCCCCGGTTCCGGCCGAAACCCCCGGCGGGATCGAGATCGTCTTTAACGGCAAGGTGAACGAGACCCTCGACATCACGCTGAAGATGATCATCGCCTTCGGCCTGTGTTTCCAGCTGCCGGTGCTTCTGACGCTGATGGGCAAGGCCGGGCTGATCTCGGCTAAGGGGCTGCGGCACGGGCGCAAATGGGCGATCGTCGGCATCCTGACGCTGGCCGCGCTGGTCACGCCCCCCGACGTGCTGACGCAGATCATCCTGTTCTCGGTGGTCTACGGGCTTTACGAGATTTCGATCTTCCTCGTCGCCAGCGTCGAGAAGAAACGCAAGGCCGAGCTGCAGGCCGAAGGCCTGTGGGACGACGAGATGGACGACGAATGACCGACGCCACCCTGACGCGCATCGCCGAGGCGCTGGAACGCCTCAGCCCGCCACCGGCCCCGGCCCCCGATTTCACCGGCTCGGACGCCTTCGTCTGGCACACCCTGCCCGACCGGATGGAGCCGGTTCCGGTGGTCAACCGCGTGCCGCTGGACCTGCTGCAGGGCATCGACCGGGTGCGCGACATCCTTCTGGCCAACACGCTGCAATTCGCGCGCGGGCACGCAGCGAACAACGCGCTGCTCTGGGGCGCACGCGGGATGGGCAAATCCTCGCTGGTCAAGGCCGTGCATGCCGAGGTCCGCGCGCAGGATCTGCCCTGCACCCTCGTCGAGATCCAGCGCGAGGATCTGCCCTCGGTCGGGCGTCTGCTGAACCACCTGCGCACCGCGCCGGGTGCACGCTTCGTGCTGTTCTGCGACGACCTGTCGTTCTCGCATGACGACCAGCATTACAAATCGCTCAAGGCGATCCTCGATGGCGGGATCGAGGGGCGGCCGTCGAACGTGATCCTCTACGCGACTTCGAACCGCCGTCACCTGATGCCGCGCGACATGATCGAGAACGAACGCTCGTCGGCGATCAGCCCCTCCGAGGCGGTCGAGGAGAAGGTGTCCCTGTCGGATCGCTTCGGGCTGTGGCTGGGCTTCCACCCCTGCACACAAGACGAGTTCCTGGCAATGATCGACGGCTATGTGGCGGCCTGGCGGCTCGAGGTCGACCCGGCGGTGCTGCGCGCCGAGGCGATCGAATGGCAGGCGACGCGGGGCTCGCGCTCGGGCCGGGTGGCGTGGCAGTTCTTCTGCGACCTCGCCGGCCGGATGGGCAAGGCGGTCTGAGTTTGGCCGATCCGGGGCGCTGCCCCGACGAATCTCTATGGGCGGATGCACCGTTTTCGGCTACCATCGATGTTGCACCCTATTTTGGTGCACGGGCCCGGCCTGCCGGTGCCGCACAGTCTTTGCTTCAGGAGATTGGAATGCGTATCGGAGCCATGCTCGGATTCCTGGCAATTGCCGTTGCGCTGGTGGCCAGCCCGCACGGCGGCGCGGCTCAGGAAACGCCCTCTGACGCCGAAAACCTCGAGGCGGTCGCCGCCGATGGCGGCGTGCGGTCGATCGCGGCCGGCTACGGACATACCTGCGCCGTCAGCGGGCGCGGCAATGTCTGGTGCTGGGGCGCAAACCAGTTCGGCCAGCTCGGCATCGGCACCACCACCGCCTCGCTCGTGCCGCAACGGGTGACGCTGGGAACCCGCATCCGCTCGGTCACTGCCGGCTCGTCCTTCACCTGCGCGCTCAGCACCAGGGGGCGGGCCTATTGCTGGGGCAACAATTACCACGGCGAGCTGGGGGACACGACGCGCGTCACTCGCACCGCGCCGGTCGAGGTAAGCGGCCTGGGCGAGGGGGTGCGGGCACTGGTCGCCGGGCTCGGGCATACCTGCGCCATAAACGCCGATTTCGAGCTGTTGTGCTGGGGCAATAACGAGGGATGGCCGCTGGGCCGCAACGACGTCAGCGACAGTGACCGCCCCCTGCCGGTGCTCGGCCTCCCCGGCCGGGTGACCGCGGTTGCCGGGGGCACTGGTCACTCCTGCGCCATCGCCCGGCAAGGCCGTCTCTATTGCTGGGGGACGAACAGCTGGGGGCAACTGGGCACCGGCGAGCCGCAGGGCTCGTATCTGGCCCGGCGAGTCACCGCGATGCGCGACAATGTCCTGGCCGTCGCCGCCGGTGGCAACTCGACCTGCGCCATCAGCGCCAACAACCGACTGCGCTGCTGGGGGATCAACGTGCACGGGCAGCTGGGCAACGGCGGATCGCCGTCCGGTTTCGAACGCCGGCCGGTGCCGGTGGCCGACGGACGCCGGTGGGAATCGGTCGCGATGGGGGTGGATTCGCACTCGGACCATAACGGCTTCACCTGTGCCGTCACCATCGGCGGGCTGCCCTTCTGCTGGGGCTACAACACCAGCGGCCAGCTCGGCAACGGCACCCAAACCGAGGCGTTCCGGCCGGTCGCGGTCTCGGGCATCGGCTCGAATGTGCGCGAGATGGCGCCCGCCCATAACGGCGAACATAGTTGCGCCATCACCGGCGCCGGGATCGCCTACTGTTGGGGCGGCAACAGCTACGGGCAACTCGGCATCAACTCGCAGGTCGGGGCGCTGACCCCGCAGCGGGTCCACGGCCGGCTGCACCGCCGCTAGGCCGGAGCCGGTCAGACCGGCAGCCACCGCCGCAACCGCGCCCGGTTCACGCCCCGGTCGCCGTACCCGAACCGCGACCGCGAGAACGCGACGATGCGTGTTCCCTCGCCCTCGGGGATCAGCCGGATCGAGACATAATCAGGGTAGCGCATCAGCGCGGTGCGGGCAATCCAGGTGCTGAATTCCGCATCCCCCTCCAGCAGCATTGCCCCCTCGGCCCGAGCCCGGGCGGCAATCGTCGCGGCGGTCGTCTCGAACGGTGTCGCCACCACCCGGTTGACGCGCGCGAAATTGGGTGTCGTCGGGTCGGCGGCGGTCAGCGGATCGACATGCCAGCGCGCGGGATCTGTGGGCGCGAGGCGCACCCACAGGGCAAAGCCCGCGAAGGCGAGCAGCAGGGCCGCAACGGCGGCGATTACCAGAACCATCAGGCGCCTCATCCTGGCCTCGGGTCGTTTGAACCGGGCGGACAGGGTAAGGCGCTGGATCGAGATGTCAAATCTGCGGGGAATTCAGCGCGTTGTCGCGCGCCGCGTCCAGCCGTAGAGGCACAAGATCTCCATCGCCACATGGGCGCCGGCAATCGCCGTCGCGCCGGTCGTGTCATAGGGTGGCGAGACCTCGACCACGTCGCCGCCGGTCAGACGGATCCCCGCCAGCCCGCGCAGGATCGCCGCCGCCTGCCAGCTGGCCAGCCCGCCCCAGACCGGGGTGCCGGTGCCGGGCGCAAAGGCCGGGTCCAGCGCGTCGATGTCGAAGGTCAGATAGCAGGGGCCGTCGCCGATGATCTCGCGCACCCGGGCGGCCACCGCCGCCGGACCCATCTGGTGCACGGCGGGCGCGTCGATGACATTCATGCCGAGGTAGTCATCGCATTCCGTGCGGATGCCGATCTGCACCGAGTGCCGGGGGTCCACAAAGCCCTGCTTGACCGCCTTGTACATCATCGTGCCGTGGTCGATGCGGCTGAGGTCGTCATCGGCCCAGAGGTCGGAATGGGCGTCGAACTGGATCACCCGCATCGGCCCGAATTTCTCGTAATGCGCCTGCAGGATCGGCAGGGTGATATAGTGATCGCCGCCCAGTGTCAGCGTGCCCGCGCCGGCGGCCAGGATCCCCGCGGCATGGGCGTGCAGGGTGGCCGGGAAATCCGCGGTCTTGGCATAGTCAAAGGCCACATCGCCGTAATCGACCACCGTCATTTCGCCCAGCGGGTCATAGCCCCAGCCATAGGGCGGGTCATAGGGCTGCAGGGTCGAGGCCTCGCGGATCGCGCGCGGGCCGAAACGGGTGCCGGTGCGATGGGTCACCGCCTGGTCGAAAGGCACGCCTGTCACCGCCAGATCGACGCCGGTCAGATCCTTGGTATACTGCCGCCGCAGAAAGCTGACCGCGCCGCCAAAGGCGTTCTCATAGGCCAGCCCGCGACGCTCCTTGCGGGTAAAGGCGGTGTCGACCTGGGTCTTGGCGTCCTCGAGGGCCATCGTCTGCTCCGTTCTGATGCGCGCGCGATCCGACCAGAAAACCGGTAGCGCCGCAAGCACCCGCGCCATGCGCAGGGTCTTGCCTGTGTTTCAGCCTGTCACGCGCTGTGAACGGGGGCTGCCTTGCATTGCACCTGCGACAGGGTAAAACGGGCGAAAACCAGAGCAGGACGCCGTAATGCCCGTTTCCCTGATCCTTCTGGCCGCCGGCCAGGGCACCCGCATGAATTCGGACCTGCCGAAGGTTCTGCACCCGCTGGCCGGGGTGCCGCTGCTGGTGCATGCGATGCGGGCGGGCGCGGTGCTGGGGCCGGAACGGGTGGTTGTGGTCACCGGTCACGGGGCCGAGGCGGTGGCCAAGGCGGCCCGTGCCGAGGATCCCGAGGTTGCCGTGGTGCATCAGGCCGAACAGCTGGGCACGGCGCATGCGGTGGCGCAGGCGCGCCGGGCGCTGGACGGCGTCGTGGGCGATGCCGTGGTGCTTTACGGCGATACGCCTTTTGTGCGCCCCGAGACGATCGAGGCGATGCTCGAGGCCCGCGCGCAGCATGCCGTGGTCGTGCTGGGCTTCGAGGCCGCCGATCCCGGGCGCTATGGCCGGCTGGTGATGGCGGGCGACAGTCTGGAGCGGATCGTCGAGTTCAAGGATGCGACCGACGCCGAGCGCGCGATCCGGCTGTGCAACTCGGGTGTGGTCTGTGCCCAGGCATCGACACTTTTCGAACTTATCGACAGCGTCGGAAACCAGAACGCGGCCGGGGAATATTACCTTACCGACATCGTGGCGATTGCCAGACAAAAGGGGCTCAGCGTCGGGGTGGTGCGCTGCGACGAGGCCGAGACGCTGGGCATCAACACCCGCGCGGAACTCGCCGGAGCCGAGGCCGCGTTCCAGGCGCGGATGCGGGCCGAGGCGCTGGATCTGGGCGTGACCCTGATCGCGCCCGAGACGATCCATTTCGCGCAGGACACGGTGATCGGGCGCGATGCGGTGGTCGGGCCGAATGTGGTGTTCGGGCCGGGTGTGACCGTCGAATCCGGGGCCGAGATCCGCGCCTTCTGCCATCTTGAGGGCTGCCACGTCAGCCGCGGCGCCAAGGTCGGTCCCTTTGCCCGGCTGCGTCCGGGGGCCGAGCTGGCCGAGGATGTGCATGTTGGCAACTTCGTCGAGATCAAGGCGGCGATCCTCGATGAGGGGGCCAAGGTCAATCACCTCAGTTACATCGGCGATGCCCATGTCGGCGAGAAGACGAACATTGGCGCGGGCACGATCACCTGCAATTATGACGGCGTGTTCAAGCACCGCACCGAGATCGGCGCGCGGGCCTTTATCGGGTCCGACACGATGCTGGTCGCGCCGGTGCGGGTGGGCAACGACGCGATGACCGGCTCGGGCTCGGTCATCACCGAGGACGTGCCGGACGGGGCAATGGCGCTGGGCCGGGCCCAACAGACCACCAAGCCCGGGCTGGGCTTGCGGATGATGCAGCGCCTGCGCGCGCTGAAAGCCAAGAAGAGCGAGGGCTGAACCATGTGCGGCATCATCGGGATCCTCGGCAACCACGAGGTCGCGCCGGCGCTGGTCAACGCGCTGCAGCGGCTGGAGTATCGCGGCTATGACAGCGCGGGCATCGCCACGGTGAACCACGGGCGGCTGGACCGGCGGCGCGCGGTGGGCAAGCTGGTGAACCTCAGCGATCTTCTGGTGCATGACCCCTTGGCGGGCAAGGCCGGGATCGGCCATACCCGCTGGGCCACGCATGGCGCGCCGACCGAGGCCAACGCACACCCGCATTGCTCGGGCCGCGTGGCGGTGGTGCACAACGGCATCATCGAGAACTTCCGCGCCCTGCGCGAGGAACTGGCACTGGCCGGCCTTGCGCACGAGACCGACACCGACACCGAGGTGATCGCCCTGCTGGTCCGCCAGCAGCTCGACGCCGGGCGCACGCCCGTGCAGGCGGTTGAGGCGGTGCTGGACCGGCTCGACGGGGCCTTTGCGCTGGCTTTCCTGTTCGACGGCGAGGAAGACCTGCTGATCGGCGCGCGCAAGGGCTCGCCTCTGGCAGTCGGGCATGGCGACGGCGAGATGTTCCTCGGCTCGGACGCGATCGCGCTGGCGCCGCTGACCGATCGCATCACCTATCTGGAAGAGGGCGACTGGGTCGTGGTGACCCGCGGCGGGGCCGAGTTTCACGACGAGACCGGCCGCCGCGTCAACCGGCCGGTGGCCCGGATCCGCGTGGATCAGGCCCGGGTCGACAAGGCCGGGCACAAGCATTTCATGGCCAAGGAAATCGCCGAACAGCCATCTGTTCTGGGCGCGGCGCTGGCGTTTCACGCCACGCCCGACGGCACCGCGCTGGCGCTGCCCGAGGCGGTCGATTTCACCGACTGCGACCGGATCACGCTGGTCGCCTGCGGCACCGGCCACTACGCCACCCAGGTTGCGAAATACTGGTTCGAGCAGCTCGCCGGGATCCCGGTGGAAATCGACATCGCTTCGGAATTCCGCTATCGCCAGCCGGTTCTCAGCGAGCGCGGCGTCGGCATCTTCGTCAGCCAGTCGGGCGAAACCGCCGATACGTTGGCCGCCCTGCGGCATGTCGCCGGCCGGGTTGCGCGCACCATCGGCGTGATCAATGTGCCGACCTCGTCCATCGCGCGGGAGACCGACGTCGCCCTGCCGATTCTGGCGGGGCCGGAAATCTCGGTCGCCTCGACCAAGGGGTTCACCGCGCAACTGCTGGTGATGCTGCTGATCGCGTTGAAGGCCGGGCAGGATCGCGGGCGCCTGTCGGCCGAGGCTGTGACGGCCCATCTGGCGACGCTGCGGGCCTTGCCGGGGCTGGTCGCGCAGGCCCTCGACCGCGAAATCGAGATCGAGGCGATCGCCGCGCAGCTGGCCGAGGCCCGCGACGTGCTGTTCCTGGGCCGTGGCACGATGTTCCCGCTGGCGCTGGAAGCCGCGCTGAAGCTCAAGGAAATCAGCTATATCCACGCCGAGGGCTATGCTTCGGGCGAGTTGAAGCATGGGCCCATCGCGCTGATCGACAAGACCATGCCGGTGCTGGTCCTGGCGCCGCGCGATGCGCTCTATGACAAGACCGTCTCGAACATGCAGGAGGTCATGGCGCGGCAGGGTCGGGTGGTGCTGATCTCGGACCGCAAGGGGCTGGAGGAGGCGGGCCAGGTCTGGGCCAGCCTGCCGATGCCGACCGTGCCCGACCTTTTGGCCCCCATTGTCTATGCGATCCCGGCGCAGCTGCTGGCCTATCACACCGCGCTGGCCCGGGGCACCGACGTCGACCAACCGCGCAACCTCGCGAAATCCGTCACGGTCGAATAGGATGGCCAAGCAGTTCGCCGGCTTCGAGGATGACCACCTTCGGCTGATCGCCGGGCAGCAGATGTTCTTTGTCGCGACGGCCGCCGCCGAGGGCCGGGTGAACCTGTCGCCCAAGGGCCTGGATACGCTCAGGGTCGCCGGGGCGAACCGACTGATCTGGCTGAACCTCACCGGGTCGGGCAGCGAGACGGCGGGGCATCTGCGTCTGAACCCGCGGATGACGGTGATGTGGTGCAGTTTCGCCCGGCGCCCGGTGATCCTGCGCGCCTATGGCACGGCGCGGGTGGTGCACGCTCGCGACGCCGACTGGGCCGGATTGCTGGCGCTGTTCCCGCCCGAACCGGGCGCCCGGCAGATCTTCGACATGACGGTGGATCTGGTGCAGACCTCCTGCGGCTATGCGGTGCCGTTTTTCGAACCGGCGGGCGAGCGTGACACGCTGCGCCGCTGGGCCGAGGACAGGGGCGAGGCGGGACTTGCCGCCTACCGGGCCGAGAAGAACACCATCACGCTGGATGGCTATCCCACGGGGCTGCTGGACGATGACTGACGTAACGGCTGACCAGGCGCTGGCAACACTGACCGCGCTGGCGGATCCCGCCCGCGCCGACGAGATGCGCGCCTATCACAAGATCGACCGCCCCTATTTGGGCCTCGCCGTGCCGCAGGTCGAGGCGCTGGTGAAGGAGTGGCGCGCGGCCTGCACGCTGGATGGGCGTGTGGCGCTGGCCTCGGGTCTGTGGGACAGCAACATCCATGAGGCGATGGTTGCCGCGGCGAAATTGCTGACCCAGGCCCGCATCCGCCCCGACGACAGCGCGGTCTGGGACTTGATCGCTGGCTGGGCCCAAGGGTTCGAGGGCTGGGCGGTGGCCGATCATGCCTCGGCCGCGGGCGGACGGCGGCTGGTTGCCGACCCCTCGCGCCTCGATACGGTCGAGGGCTGGACCGCGCATCCCAACATGTGGACCCGGCGCGCGGCGCTGGTGATGACGCTGCCCTGGGCGCGTCTGACCCATCCGAAGCCTGACGAACTGGCGGCGCGTCACCGCATTCTGGGCTGGGCCGCCGCCTATGCCGACGATCGTGACTGGTTCATCCAGAAGGCCATCGGCTGGTGGCTGCGCGATCTGTCCAGGCACGACCCGGATCTGACCCGCGCCTGGATCGCCGAGCATGGTGCGCGGTTGAAGGCCTTTGCCCGCAAGGAAGCGTTGCGGCATCTGGGGTGAGCGGGTGTCGAGGGGGCTACGCGCCCCCTCGAGCTCCCCCGCCAAGGGGGGCCGTCGTCCATTGTCGCTCGGACCTATGGCGCAACAATGAACGCCCCCCTTTGGAAACCCCGTGCGTATTTGGGGCAAGATGAAAGAGGCGCGCTGGACGGGTCCGGGGTTCAGGTCTGTGCCGGGAAGGGCCGGGACAGGTGTGCGGATCCTGCCAGGCCATAGCGGCGGGGCCAGTCGGCGGCCTTGGTGATGCCGATCCGGGGCCCGGTGAGGACAGCGCCCGGTTCGCCGGGGAGGATGGCGAAATCTGCGGATCCGAAGGGGCGGCCGTCATCGGCATCGGTGATGCCCAGCGCCTGTGCCAGCATTCCGGGGCCGGAGGTCAGCGGGCGCGGGCGGCCGCGGCGGGCGGTCATCTCGGCGATGCCGGTGACGGGTTCCAGCGCGCGGATCAGCACCGCGTGGCCGGGCAGGCCGACCACGTTGAGGCACCAGTGAATCCCGTAGATGCGATAGACATAGGCGTGGCCCGCCGGTCCGAACATGCTGGCGTTGCGTTTGGTGGGGCCGGGAAAGCTGTGCGAGGCGGGGTCGTCGGGGGTATAGGCCTCGGTCTCGGTGATGCGGCCAGAACAGCCGCGCACGGTCAGCCGCGCGCCGACCAGCGCACGGGCAAGCTCCGGGGCGGGCAGGTCGAACCTCACCGCAACAGCGCCGTGACGTCGCGCCGATGCGCGCGCGTGCGGTGTTCCACGAGGTAGATGCCTTGCCAGGTGCCCAGTGCCAGGCGGCCGTCGATCACCGGGATCTGCAGGCTGACGGGCAGATGCGCCGCCTTGATATGGGCGGGCATGTCGTCGGGGCCCTCCATCGTATGGGTGATCCAGCGCATCGACGGGTCGCTGGCAGGCGGAACCAGGCGGTTCAGCCAGGTTTGTAGGTCGGTCTGCACGTCGGGGTCGGCGTTTTCCTGGATCAGCAGGCTGGCCGAGCTGTGGCGGATGAAGAGGGTGAGCAGGGCCTCGGCCGGGTTCTCGCGGCGGACCCAGTCGGTGACCTGCGGGGTGAACTCGTAAAGGCCGGGGCCGGAGGTGTGCAGGGTGAACCGGGTGTGCATGGGGCGACGATAGCGCCCGGGACGCGACGGGAAAAGAGGCCGGCGCGTGTGGCGGGTTCCTGCAGTGTCCGGGTTTGACCCGCAGAGGGACCAGCGGCTTTGGGATGTCGGGAGGGCGTGGCCGGGAAGGGGGCGCTGGGCGTGGGCTTTGCAGGGGGCGGTCAGCGTTCGGGAACGGACCAAGGGATGATGGACCGTGCGGCGCCCCGGAGGCCCGGCCGCCGCACGGCCTGGTGGCGTCTTCGGGTCTGGCCGCCTTTCGTCGTGAACGGGCGTGACGTCTTTGCAACGCTGGGCCATCAGCCTTTGCGCCCGCCTTGTTACGGCGAGCGCACTGCAGTAGAGCGAAACAGAACTCATCAGACCTTTGGGGGACTGGATATGAAACTGAAATCTGTTGCTGTGTCGTCCGCACTCGCACTTCTGGTTGCCGCGTCGCCGGTCTTGGCCAGCGGCCCGGTCACCATCGTCGAACCTCCTGTCGTCACCGTTCCGGCGCCCGTGCTGTCGTGGACCGGGTTCTATGCCGGCATCTATGCGGGCCAGGAAACCGAAATCACCAACGACAGTTTCGTCGGTCTGCGCGCTGGCTATAACTATCAGGCGGGCCGCTTTGTGGTCGGTGGCGAACTCGACGCGCTGCGTTACTCGGGTCCGAGCGGCACCGAAACCTTCCTGAACGCGCGCGGTGGCTACCTGCTCACCGACAACCTGCTGGCCTTCGTGTCGCTCGGCCGTGGCCGCTGGAGCGGTGGGAACGACCTGAACTCGGCCGGTTTCGGCATCGAGTATCGGACCTCGGGTCCGATGTCGATCCGCTTCGACTATGAAGGCCACAACGTGGTTGGCACCCCGGTGATGAGCGGCCGCCGTTTCGTCAAGCTGGGCGTGTCCTGGAACTTCTGAGACCCTAACCGGGTTTTGAAAACGCCCCGCGGGGATCTCGCGGGGCGTTTTTCTGTTTGCGGGCTGATTTTCCGGGTGTATCGGAGCCAAAAGCAAATGGCGCCCCGTGGGGCGCCATTTGAGACTTACTGATCCAGAAAGCTCCGCAGCTTCCGCGACCGGCTCGGATGCTTCAGCTTCCTGAGCGCCTTCGCCTCGATCTGCCGGATGCGTTCCCGGGTGACCGAGAACTGCTGACCGACCTCTTCCAGCGTGTGGTCGGTGTTCATGCCGATGCCGAAGCGCATCCGCAGGACGCGTTCCTCGCGCGGGGTCAGCGAGGCCAGCACCCGCGTCGTCGTCTCGCGCAGGTTCTCCTGAATCGCGGAATCCAGCGGCAGGATCGCGTTCTTGTCCTCGATGAAGTCGCCGAGTTGCGAATCTTCCTCGTCGCCGATCGGCGTTTCCAGCGAGATCGGCTCCTTGGCGATCTTGAGCACCTTGCGGACCTTGTCCAAGGGCATCTGCAGCTTTTCGGCCAGTTCCTCGGGCGAGGGCTCGCGGCCGATTTCGTGCAGGATCTGACGCGAGGTCCGAACCAGCTTGTTCATCGTCTCGATCATGTGCACCGGGATGCGGATCGTGCGTGCCTGATCCGCGATGGACCGCGTGATCGCCTGCCGGATCCACCAGGTCGCATAGGTCGAGAACTTGTAGCCGCGGCGGTATTCGAACTTGTCCACGGCCTTCATCAGGCCGATGTTGCCTTCCTGGATCAGGTCCAGGAACTGCAGCCCGCGGTTGGTGTATTTCTTGGCGATCGAGATCACCAGACGCAGGTTCGCCTCGACCATTTCCTTCTTGGCCTGACGGGCTTCCTTTTCGCCCTTCTGCACCTGGCTGACGATGCGGCGGAACTCGGGGATGTCGACGCCGACGTAACGTCCGACCTCGGCCATGTCCTCGCGCAGTTCCATCACCTTGTCGCCCGATTTTTCGAACAGAGTCTGCCAGCCGCGGCCCTTGGCGCGGGCCATGCGATCGCACCAGGTGGGGTCCAGCTCGCAGCCACGATATTCGTCGATGAACTCGCGGCGGTTGATGCGCGCGCCATCGGCCAGTTTGACCATCGCGCTGTCGATGGCCATGATCTTCTTGTTGATCCCATAGAGCTGGTCGATCAACGCCTCGATACGGTTGTTGTGCAGGTGCAGCGAGTTGACGAGTTCAACGATTTCCGAGCGCAGCTTCTGGTAGGCGGCTTCCTCGCCGGCGGTAAAACGCGAGTCCTCCTGCAGGGTGGCCTGCATGCGCTGCTGCTGCATGTCCTCGAGCAGATCGTAGTCGTGGGCGATCTGGTCGAGCGTTTCCAGAACCCGGGGCTTGAGCGAGGCCTCCATCGCGGCGAGCGACATGTTCGATTGGTCGAAATCGTCGTCGTCGTCGTCATTCGAGGCGATCGGATTGCCGTCGGCATCCAGCTCGGGCTCGGACTTGCGCGCCGGGCGCGGCGTGCCGGGGGCGGCATTGCCGAGTTCGTCGACGACGGGGCCTTCCTCGTCGTCTTCTTCCAGCGAGTTGCCAAAGGTCGCTTCGAGGTCGATGACCTCGCGCAGCAGGACGTCTTCGGTCAGAAGTTCGTCGCGCCAGATGATGATTGCCTGAAAGGTCAGCGGGCTTTCGCACAGGCCCGCGATCATCGTGTTGCGGCCGGCCTCGATGCGCTTGGCGATGGCGATCTCGCCCTCGCGCGACAGCAGTTCGACCGACCCCATCTCGCGCAGATACATCCGCACCGGGTCATCGGTGCGGTCCAGCGTCTCCGAGCTGCCTGCGGCGACGACGATCTCGGTCGAGCCCGACGAGGCGCCGGTGTCGGTCGTCGCGGGGACGTCCGAATCGTCGGCCTCTTCTTCCTCGACGACGTTGATGCCCATTTCCGAGAGCATCGACATGACGTCTTCGATCTGTTCGGACGAGACCTGGTCGGGCGGCATCACCTGATTGAGTTGTTCATAGGTGATGAAGCCCCGCTCGCGGGCGGCGGCGATCATCCGCCGCACCGAGGCCTGGCTCATGTCGAGCGTGAACTCGCTGTCCTGGTCTTCGGGCTTCGAGTCGTCGTTGTCCTTGGCGACCATGATTCCTCCGGGCAGGGGGGCGCGGCGTGATTCGGTAGAGTCGAGAGATAGCGACGAAAGGAACCGAATCACAGGGGTGAGGCGAAAAAAGTGATTCGCGGCGGGGGGTTCGGACGTTATGGCGGGCCGGGGCGCCGTTTCTTGACCCAGACTTCCTCGGATATCAGGCGATCCAGCACGCTGGGGCCATCGCCGCCGCCCGTGCTCGATCCGTCATCGACCTGTTCGGGGGCGGTCAGACGGCGCGCGCGCTCGCGCTCGGCCTGGGCCTGCTCCAGCCGCCAGGTCAGGCCTTCGTCGGCCAGGTGACCGATCTGTTCCATCGCCTCCAGCATCTCGCGCAGCCCGCCCTGGTTGGCCGCCAGCACGCGGAATTCGTGGTCCAGAAGGCGGCGGGCATCGGCCTTGTCGGCGCGCGCGCGCAGCAGCGGCAGGGTCTGCAGATGCGGCAGTGCCAGCAGCGCCGTCAGGGCATCGCCCAGCCGCTCGGCAACCGTGTCGGCCTCGGGCGGGGGGGACTGATGGCTCAGCGCCAGCAGGTCGCTCTGGACCTGCCGCAGATCGTCGCGGTGGAACTCGACGGTCAGCAGCGCGTCCGAGAAGGTGTCGAGCAGGGCCGGATGCGCGGCCAGCGTGGTCAGGATCGAGGCGGCGCGCAGATCCTCGTCGACATGGTCCGACCCGGTGGCCAGCAGCGATCCGCGCGTGCCGGGCAAGGGCGCAGCCGGAGCCCCCTTGCGCCCACCGCGCCGTCCGGCGCCGGGGATGAAGGGCCCGCCGTCCGAAAACAGCGCGCGGCGCTGCTGGCGGAACTCCTCGCCGTAATGTTCGCGCAGGCTGGGATCCTGGATGCGTGCCAGCAGCGCCTTGAGCCGGGCATCCAGCGCCGCGCGGCGTTCGGGGCTGTCGAACACCTGCCCCGAGATCTCGCGGTCCCACAGCAGCCGGGCCATCGGCACCGCCCGCTCGATCAGCGCCCGCATCGCCCCGGCGCCCGAGGCCTTGATCAGGTCGTCGGGATCCTGGCCGCCGGGCAGCAGCGCAAAGCGCAGGCCCTGACCGGCGGCGACCAGCGGCAGCGCCAGATCCGCCACCCGCAGCCCCGCGCGCAGCCCCGCCGCATCGCCGTCGAGCGCGATCACCGGCTCGGGGTGCATGCGCCACATCAGCCGCAACTGGTCTTCGGTCACGGCGGTGCCCAGAGGGGCCACCGCCCCCTCGAACCCGGCCGCGACCAGCGCGATCACGTCCATATACCCTTCGGCCACCACCAGGGGCTGGTCCTTGCCGGTGGCTGTGCGCGCCGGCCCGATGTTGTAAAGCGTGCGCCCCTTGTCAAAGAGCGGCGTCTCGGGCGAGTTCAGGTATTTCGCCCGTGCATTCGGGTCCATTGCCCGCCCGCCAAAGGCGATCGCCCGCCCGCGTGCGTCGCGGATCGGGAACATGATTCGCCCGCGGAACCGGTCGAAGGGCTGCCCGCCGTCGTCGGGTTTCGCGCAAAGCCCGGCCTCGACGATCAGCTCGGGAGCGATGCCGGCCTGGGTCAGATGGTGGAACAGTGCGTGGCGGCTGTCGGGGGCAAAGCCGATTTCCCAGCGTTCGCGTTGCGCCTCGGTCAGGCCGCGCCGGTCGAGATAGGCGCGCGCCTCGGCCGCCTGACCGCCCATCAGCTGCATGCGATAGAACCGCACCGCCTTGTCCATCACCTCGACCAGCGTCATGCGCTTCTCGCTGCGCTCGCGCTCGCCGGGGTCGCGCGCGGGCATCACCATGCCGGCCTCGCGCGCCAGGGCCTCGACCGCCTCCATGAAACCCATGTTCTGCGTCTCGCGCAGGAAGGTCAGCACATCGCCCTTCGCGTGACAGCCAAAGCAATAATAGAACCCCTTGCGGTCATCGACGTGAAAGGACGCGCTTTTCTCATGGTGGAAGGGGCAGGGGGCCCAGAAATCGCCCTTGCCCTGGTTCGACTTGCGCAGATCCCACGTCACCGACCGGCCCACGACCTGGGCGATCGACACGCGCGAGCGCAATTCGTCAAGGAAGCCGGGGGGCAGCGACATGGGGCGGTTCGGGATTCGGGGACATCTGATCCTGATATAGGACGAGCGGGGAACAAAACAAAAGCCCGCAGGGCGCGGGCTTCAGTCTTTGTCAGGAATTGCCGGTGTCGCGTGTGGGCCGATCACTCGGCGGCGTCGCTCGGCTGCTGGGCCGGAGGGGTGTCGCCGGCTTCCTTGCTTTCGGTGGTGCGCGGCTTGCGCGCCCGCGGCGTGCGGCTGCGCGGCTTGGGCTTGGCCTCTTCGGCGGCAGGGGCTGCCGGCGCGGCGTCTGCAACGGGTTCCGGCTGTGCCTCGGACTCGCGCGATTCCGGGGTTTCGACCAGCATCGAGCCGCCGTCGCCACTGTCCTGCCCGGCGTCTTCGCGCGGGTCGGCCGACTCGCCGCCCTCGCGGCGCGGTTTGCGGTCGTCGCGGCGGCTGTTGCGCCGATCCTTCCACTCCCGGTTTTCCGAGCGGTTGTCCTGGCGGGTGTCCGTGCGGGCTTCGGCGCGCGGCTCGCCGCCTTCGCCGGTGTCGCCCTCAGGCTGCTCCGAGCGGCGGTTTTGCTGGTTCTGCTGGTTTTGCTGATGCTGTTGCTGCTGCTCGCGCCGCTGCTCGGCTTCGCGCGCCAACTCGGCCTGCGCCTCGTTCAGCATCCGGGTGTAATGCTCGGCATGCTGGCTGAAGTTCTCGGCAGCAACACGGTCCCCGGCCAGCTGCGCATCGCGCGCCAGCACCTGGTATTTGTCGATGATCTGCTGCGGTGTGCCGCGCACCTTGCCCTCGGGGCCCGAGCTGTCAAACACGCGGTTGACGATATTGCCCAGCGTCCGGGGACGGTTCTGTTTCGAGCGCGAACGTTTGTTCGAAGGTCTCATGAAGGCGGGTTCCGGCCTTAGTCGGGACGTTTGACCCTTGGGTGCGCTGACTGGCGCAATCGGTTCAGGTCTGGCGAGATGGTCATGCAACACGGATGGACGGGGAAATACCGCGATCCATCCTGGCACCCCTGCGTCTAAACATGCAGGCGGCGGGTGCACAAGCCTGTTTTTCCGCATCCCGGGTATTTTCGGCGGTTTTTCGCGCCGCGTTGCGCAAAAACCCCGGGAATGCGGAGGTCAGAGCGGCCTGTGGGCGCCCACCACCCGGTCGCGCCCGTCCAGGTCGGGGCGCACCGCGATGCCGGTCAGCCCGGCCTGCGCGAAGAGCGCGCTGACAGCCGCGCCCTGGGTCGGCCCGATCTCGACCAGCAGCCGGCCCCCGGGCGTCAGGTGCCCACCAACCCCGGCCGCGATCGCTCGATAGGCATCCAGCCCGTCACCACCCGGCGTCAGCGCCAGGCGCGGTTCATGCTCGCGCACCTCGGGAGACAGGCCGGCCATCTCGACCTCGGCGATATAGGGCGGGTTCGAAACGACCAGGTCAAAGCGCCCCTCGACCGCCGCGAACCAGTCCGAGCGGTGCAGGTCGGCGCGCGCCGCGACCCCCAGTGCCTCGGCGTTTTCCGCCGCGACGGCCAGTGCCGGCGCCGACAGATCCACCCCCATCCCGGTTGCGGCCGGGCGCTCGGCCAGCAGCGACAACAGGATCGCCCCCGACCCGGTGCCCAGATCCAGCACCCGCGCAAACGGCGCCTCCAGCGCCGCAGCGACCAGCGTTTCGGTCTCGGGGCGCGGGTCCAGCACGTCGCGGGTGACATGGAAATCGCGCCCCCAAAAGGCCCGGCGCCCGGTGATCTGGCTGACCGGTATCCGCGCCGCCCGCTGCCCCAGAGCCGCGTCAAAGCGCAACGCGGCCCCCTCGGGCAACGGATCGCGCAGCACCAGCGTCACCCGATCGGGCGCGATGCCCAGCGCATGGGCCAGAAGCAGCCGGGCATCGCGCGCGGGGTCCGGCACCCCCGCCGCCGCCAGCCGCGCCACTGCGGCGCGCAAATGGGCGTCGGCGGTCATGCTTCGAGCTCGGCCAGCCGCGCCGCCTGGTCATGGGCGATCAACGGGTCGATCACCGGATCCAGATCGCCGGCCATCACCTGCGGCAGCGCGTAGAGCGTCAGGTTGATCCGGTGATCCGTCATCCGGCCCTGCGGGAAATTATAGGTGCGAATCCGCTCGGACCGGTCGCCGCTGCCCACCTGCGCCTTGCGGTCGGCGGCACGCGCCGCGTCCTGCTCGTGTCGGCGCATGTCAAAAAGCCGCGCCCGCAGCACCTCCATCGCCAGCCGGCGGTTCTGATGCTGCGACTTTTCCGAGGAAGTCACCACGATCCCGGTCGGCAGGTGGGTAATCCGCACCGCCGAATCCGTGGTGTTCACATGCTGCCCGCCGGCGCCCGAGGCGCGCATCGTGTCGATGCGGATGTCGGCCTCGGGGATCTGCAGATCGACCTCGGCAGCCTCGGGCAACACTGCCACCGTGGCTGCGGACGTGTGAATCCGCCCCCCCGATTCCGTCACCGGCACCCGCTGCACCCGGTGCACCCCGGATTCGAACTTGAGCCGCGCGAAGACCCCGTCCCCCACCACGCGGACGACCGCCTCGCGCAACCCGCCCAACTCGGTCTCGGTCAACGCGATCACCTCCCAGCGCCAGCCGCGCGCCTCGGCGTATCGCTGATACATCCGCAACAGATCGCCTGCGAACAGTGCTGCCTCGTCGCCCCCGGTGCCGGGCCGGATCTCGAGAATCGCCGGGCGCTCGTCGGCGGCATCGCGGGGCAGCAGCGCCAGGCGCAATGCCGCTTCCAACGCCGGGATCTCTTCGCCCAGCCGCTCCAGCTCTTCCTCGGCCAGCGTGCGCATCTCCGGGTCGCCCAACATCGCCTGCGCCTCGTCACGCTGCGACCGGGCATCGCGCCAGGCCCCGATCGCCGCGACGACGGGTTTCAACTGGTCATACTCGCGCGCGATTTCGGGCAGCTTGCCGGGGTCCGTCCCCTCGGACAGCTGGGCTTCAAGGAACCCGAAGCGGCGGGCAATCTGGTCGAGCGTATCGGCGGGGATCATGGGGCGGGTTTGCCGGGCGGCGCGGTGGGCGTCAAGAGGCGCGTTGGGATGCGTCTCAGCCGACCTCTGGCGCTGAGGCGGCGGAAGGCGTGGCAGGGGGGCTTTGCCCCCCTCTTGCCTGCGGCAATTCACCCCCCAGGATATTTGAGACGCAAAGATGGGGTGGGTTAACCAAAGGATAAGGTTAGCGGCGAGTTACATGCATTTGTCGTGCATCTTTGCGGCGCAACTATCCTGGGGCCGCCTTTGTTCGCGCCATTGGTCCCGGCGACAAGGGCGACACCCCCAGGACGAGGGGGCAAAGCCCGTTCTTTCTTCAGGCGCGCGAGCCCGGCCCAATCCGCGACAGAGTGCGGGAGCGCCCCGGTCACTGCAGATAGGGCATCGGATCGACGCTCTCGAATCCCTCGCGGACTTCGAAATGCAGATACGAGGGATCGCCCCGGCGCACCGTGGCGATGGTCTGTCCGCGGGTCACCCGGTCGCCGCGGCTCACCCGGATGTCGTCGATGTTGGCATAGACCGTCAGCAGGTTGTTCTCGTGGCGGATCACCAGGATCGGAACCTGTTCGGTATCCCGGGTGATCGCGGCGACGGTGCCGGCGGCAGCGGCGTGGACTTCGGTTCCGGCCGGGGCGCCGATGCCGACGCCATCGTTGCGGCCGCGGGCATAGGCGCGGATGATGCGCCCGTCGACCGGCATCGCCAGACGCGCGCCTTCGGTGCGCTGGGTGCTCATGTCGGCAACCGGGGCCGCGCCGCCCTGGCCGGCGGGGGTCGGCGTGGTGGCGGGCAGCGGGGTCGAGGCCGAGGGGGGCACCGGGGTGGGCGAGCCCTGGCCGGGCAGCGAGGTCGGCGCCGGTTCGGGCGTCGCCGGCTCGGCGGCCACGCCGGCGGCGTTGAGCGGCGCGCCGACGCCCGCGGTCTGTGCCACCGGGATCACCAGGATCTGGCCTTCGCGCACGCTCATGTCGGCGGCCAAGCCGTTCCAGTCGGCCAGCGAGCGGGGCGAGACCTCGTAGAGGCGGGCAATCGAGAAGGCGGTTTCGCCGCGCCGGACGGTATGGCGCACGGGCTCCGGGCCATCCGCGACGGGGGCTGTCGGCGCCAGCGGCGTCGCGGTGATCGTCGTCGTCGCATTGCCGTCGCCCACGCGCGCGGGCAGCACCAGCAGTTCGCCGCCCCGCATCACGGCGCCGGCCTCGATCGCGTTGTGGCGGCCCAGTTCGGCGGGGCTCAGCCCCAGCCGGTTGGCGATGTCGGTCACGCTTTCGCCGCGGTTGGCCACCACCACCTGATAGCCGGGATACGAGATCACGCCCCGGGCATCGGGTTGTGGTCGCGCTGCGGTGGCCTGCTGTGCGGCGGTCGAGGTCGAGAACCGGTTCGAGGGCCGCAGATCCCAGTCGAGGTTCGAGGTCGAGCCGCAGCCCGCCAGCGCCAGGGCGGAAACGGTCAGGGCTGCCGTCGCGGGAAGCCAGCGGCGGCGGGGGCCGGTTGCGTGGGCGTTCATGGTATTCCTGCTCATCCTGTCCCGTCCGAAGGGGCCGCGTTCCTCGGCGCAGGGAGTGCGGCGGGGCGGCCATTGGGCCGATTTATAGCGGAAAACGAGGGCCGATACACCCCATCACCACAACGTGTTGTGGATTTCCGCCGGTCCTGCGCCATCGGGTCGCGGTTCAGTCGCGTGCCATGCCTTCCAGAAGCGGGACAAAGCGCACCGGGCGCAGCTCTTCGTAATCGTATCCGCTCTCCAGCCGGCGCACCTTGATCAGGCTTTGCACATGATCCGACTGGCCGACCGGCACGACCATGATGCCGCCGACGCGCAGCTGTTGCATCAGGGGGCCGGGAGGATCCTCGGCGGCGGCGGTGACCATGATGCGATCGAAGGGCGCCTGCTCGGGCAGTCCGAACGAGCCGTCCGAGGCCATCGCGATGATGTTTGTCAGCCCCAGCTTGTCGAACACCGCGCGGGCTTCGGCCACCAGGGTGCGGTGGCGCTCGACGGTATAGACCCGGCGCGCCAGCAGGCTGAGGATTGCCGCCTGATAGCCCGAGCCGGTGCCCACCTCGAGCACCTTGTCGCGCGGCGTCACTTCCAGCGCCTCGGTCATCAGCGCCACCACCGAGGGCTGGCTGATGGTCTGGCCGCAGGCGATCGGCAGTGGCGTGTCGTCATAGGCGCGGTCGGCGAAGATGCCCTTGACGAAGGCGCCGCGGTCGATGCGCTCCATCGCGCGCAGCACGCCCGCATCGGTCACCCCGTGCGAGCGCAGCGCATAGATGAAGCGCATGATCTTTTCGGCGCGTTCGGCCTCGGTCATTCCAGGCGGCCCCTCAGGGTGGCCAGCGTGTCATGGGCGGTCAGGTCGCAGCGCGCCGGGGTGACCGAGATCCAGCCGTCGAGGTTCGCGGCGGCGTCGGTGCCGGGCAGGGTCGGCAGGTGTTGCGGGCCGCCCTTGATCCAGAGGAACCGCCGGCCGGACGGCGCGGTGTGCGGTTCCACGCCAAAGGATGTGTGCCGGCGAAACCCCTGCGAGGTCACCTTGATGCCGCGCACCTCGTCTGCAGGGACCGGGGGAAAGTTCACGTTGTAGAACAGGCGATAGTCCTCGCTTTCCCACAGGCCCTGGTCCAGCAGTTTGCGCACCACCGCGGCGCCGTGCACGATGGCGGGCTCGAACTGATCCGACATGTCCTGCGTGCGCGGGCCCAGATATTGCGACAGGGCAATCGCATTGATGCCTTGCAGCGCCGCCTCCATCGCGGCGCCGACGGTGCCGGAATAGAGCGTGTTCTCGGCCGAGTTGTTGCCGCGGTTGACGCCCGACAGCACGAGGTCGGGCTTCACCCCGTCGAGGAATTCGTAATATCCGGCAATGACGCAATCCGCGGGGCTGCCCTCGGCGGCAAAGCGCCGCTCGCCCATCTTGGCGACCAGCATCGGGTGGGTGTAGCTGATCTTGTGCGCGACGCCCGACTGCTCGAACGCTGGCGCCACCACCCAGACCTCGCCATCGGCGCCGGCGATTTCGCGGGCGATGCCTTCCATGACTTGCAGGCCCGGGGCATTGATGCCGTCGTCGTTGGTGATCAGGATCCGCATGAGGGGCCTTTCGCCTGAATTCGAGCTGCGCCCTGCTTAGAACAGCCGTGGACGGGCGGCAAGACGCGGCTGGAGTCACGCGGTTTTGCGTGTCCCGGGGTGGGGGGCTGTGCCACACTGCCGCGGTATTGCCGACAGGAGGACCGACCATGACCCGTCTCGCCCCCGCACTTGCCACCGCGCTTGCCCCCATGCTTGCCCCGGGCTTCGCCGCCCTGATGCTGGGCGCCGCCCCGGCGCTGGCCGACGAGGTCTGGACCTCGAATCTCGGCCCGGTCATGTGGGAAACTGATCAGGGCGAGACCGCGGTTTTGCGGCTGGATGTCGCCGGCACTGGGGCATTGGTGCGGATGTTCGTGCCGGGACTGGCGGCCGACATGATGGGCGGGCGCGGTGCGTATACCGGGGTCTGGATCGCCAGCGACGCCGATGCGGAATGCGTGGTCGAGATGGTCGATCCGGTGAGCGCCCGGAAATCGCGCTATTGGGGAACCTTCACCATCACCTTCGTCAACGAGGGCTTTCCCTCGGATTGGGCCGGGGTCTATGGCAATTGCCTGGAGACACCTGCCGCCCCGATCCAGGCCCATGCGCAGGTGGGCGGCCAGTAGCCCGGCACCACGCCATCCCGGGGGCGCCCCGTCCAAACCCGTCCAAACCCGTCCAAACCCGTGCAGGGCCGGAAGCGACGCCTTTGCGTCGCGGACAGGCGGGCAGCATGCGGTGAACCTGCCAGCCTTGGGCCATCGGCACGAAGGGGGGCATCATGCGCTACGCATTCATCGGTTTGGGCAATCTGGGTGGGCATCTGGCCGCATCGCTGCTCCGCGCAGGGCTTTCGGTCACGGTCCATGACCGCGATCCGTCCCCTCGTGCGCGGTTCGAGGGGCTGGGGGCAAGCTGGGCCGGCAGTGCTGCCGAGGCCGTCTGCGATGCGGAGGCGGTGATCACCTGTCTGCCGTCGCCGGCCGTCAGCGGGGCGGTGCTGGAGCAGATCCTGCCGGCGATGCGCCCGGGTTCCGACTGGATCGAGATGTCGACTCTGGGCCGGCCGGACGTCCTGCGTTTGGCTGAACGGGCGCAGGGCGCGGGGATGGGGGTGCTGGAATGCCCGGTGACCGGCGGCGTCCACCTGGCCGCGCGCGGCGAGATCACCGTGCTGGTCGGCGGCGATGCGGCGCTGTTCGCGCGGCATCAGCCGGCGTTGCAGGCGATGGGCAACCGGATTTTCCACATGGGGCCGATCGGTTCGGCGGCGCTGATCAAGGTCATCACCAACATGCTGGCCTTCATCCATCTGGTGGCCGACGGCGAGGCCCTGATGCTGGCCAAGCGCGGCGGATTGGATCTGGCGACTGCCTGGCAGGCAATCGCGGCCTCGTCCGGCAGCAGCTTTGTCCATGAAACCGAGGGCCAGCTGATCCTCAACGGCAGCTATGACATCGCCTTTACGATGGATCTGGCGCTCAAGGATCTGGGGTTCGCGATGGAGTTCGGGCGGGCGTTCGGCGTGCCCCTGGATCTGGCGGGAATGACCAGCCAGACCTTCGTGCGCGGACGCGCAGCCTATGGCGGGGACGCGCAATCGACTCAGATCGTCAAGCTTTTGGAAGATGCGCTGGGCACCGACCTGCGCGCCGAGGGTTTCCCCGCGCGGCTGGAGTGACCTCAGCGCCGGTTGTCCAGCGCGCTCCGCACCGCCGCTCGCTGCGCGCGCGAGACCGGCACCCGGCCGCCGGTGCTCAACAGCAGTTCCGCGCCGCCGCCGGCTGTCCGGGCCAGGCCTTCGACATGGTCCAGATTGACCCACCAGGACCGATGCACCCTCAGTCCCGGCAACCCGGTCAGCGAGGCTTCGGCATCGCGCAACCGCATCAACAGCCGTTCCGTGCCGCGCGGCGTCGTGACCTCGACATAGTGATCGTCGGCGCGGATGCAGATGACATCGCGCCCCAGCGCGGAGGGCAGCAGTTCGAAGAACGGTGCCCAGTCGTCCACCGCCGCCGATGTCGTGACCGGCGCCGGGCCGTCCAGTGCCGCCACGGCCCGCGGATGGGCCGGTTCATAGGGCAGCGGGACATAGGCGTTGACGATCATGTTGAGGACCACCGTCGGAACCGCGACCTGCGCCAGCAGCGCCATCCGGTCCATCACGGCAGTCTCGCCCATGAAGAGCCAAGACAGGGCGCAAACGAAGACCAGCAGGGGGCCGATCGCGACGACACCGGCCAGAAACGCTGCCGTTGCCCAATGCAGGCGCCGGCGGGCGTTGAGGCGATGGGCGAGGTAGGACAGGAAGCTGAGGACGAGGGTCGATCCCAGCAGGATCAGGGTCCAGTAGAACACGCGGGTCAAAAGGGGAAGCGCGGGGGCGGTCTCGAACGGGCCGGCAAAGCCGGTGACCACCGAGGCGCAGAGCAAGAGCGTCCAGACCTGCCCGCTGGCCATGAACCGTCGCGTGTCGCCAAGGGCGGCCCGCGCGGTATTGGAAGGGGGTGTCGTCTTGCTCCGGGAGGTCATTCCCTTTGCTTACTGTGCCACCGCCAGAAGGCAAGACCAGCGAGGTCAGCCCGCCATGAGCCGGGCCTGCACCGTCTCGCGCTGGGTCCGCGCAACGGGGATCCGCACCCCGGCCGAGGTCACCAGTTCCAGCGTGCCCGAGGTGCCCTTGTCGACCTGCCCGACATGCGCAAGGTTTACCCACCACGACCGGTGCACGCGCATCCCGGGCAGGGTGGACAGATCGGACTCGGCATCGCCCAGTCGCATCAGCACCCGCGCCTGCCCCAGCGTTGTCGTGACCTCGATATGATGGTTGTCGGCGCGGACGCTGACGATGTCCTGCCCCAGTTCCGGTGGCAGGCGCTCGAACAGCGGCAATCCCTCGATTCTCGACGTGGCGAGAGCCGTGCTGGCGGCGGGCATCGCGGCTTGCCCCTCTGGCTCTGGGTCGGCGGTGATCGGGTGACCGGGCAACGGGGTCTCGGGGCGCGGTCCGGCCGGCGGGGCGGCCCGCCGACGGAACAGTCCGAGGGGTTGCAGCGTCGGCAGAAAGGCATTGGCAGTGAGGGTGATCGGGAGCACCAGCGCCACAATCGAGGAGATCAGCTGTGCCTGGGGATGGCGCGCGTGCAGCGGCATCAGCAGCCAGTCGAGCGCCATCGTCAGACCGATGATCGGTCCGACGCAGAAAAGACCGGCGATTGCCGCGGCGACTTCCCAGTGCCAGTTGAGGTTGCGCGCGGTTTCTCGCAGGATCAGCGAAACGATGAGCACCAGCAGGATCGACGGCACCACCAGGGTCGTCCAGTAGACCAGCCGCATCGAGGCCGGAAGCGTGTTGGTCTGCATCGGTCCGGCCAGTCCGCCGACCAGGCAGGCCGTGGCAATCACCATCCAGAACCGTGCCGAGCGCCAATACCACAGGAATCGGCGCCAGGCCCAGGGAAGGGCCGGGTGCAGGGCCTGCAGCAGGCGCGACTCGGGCCGTTCGGGTGTCGACATCTCTCTTGGATAGCGCGCGCCTAACGGGAAATAAACGCCCGGCTGCAACGCATTGGGGTTTATTCCCGTTACGTCAACCGGCTGCGGACGGCCTCGCGCTGGCCACGGGCGACGGGAACCCTCTGGCCACCGCTCATCACCAGTTCCAACCCGCCGCGCGGCCGCCGGGTCACGGTGGTGACATGGGCCAGATTGACCCACCAGGACCGGTGGACCCTCAGACCCCGGGCGATCTCGAGCGTTGCAAGGTCGGTTTCGGCATCGCCCAGCCGCATCAGCAGCCGCTCGGCACCCCGCGGTGTCGTGACCACAATATAGTGGTCCTGGGCCTCGATGCAGATGATGTCGCGGCCCAGTTCTTCGGGAAGCTTTTCGAACAGGACCGAGGCCGGCGGCGAGACGGCAGCGGACTCCTCGGTCCGGTCCATCGGCGCGCTTCCCTCGGCGCGATGACGTGCGGCGTCGCGCTCGCCGGCGACGACCAGCGCGTTGACGATCATCGTGATGCCGATCACCGGCGCCGCGACATAGGGCAGGAGGCTCCAGAACCCGTCGAACGCCCCCAGGCCGGTGCCCAGCCAGTTGGCGACCCAGACCGCAACCATCACCGGCAGCACCCCCAGCACGCCGGCGCCGGTGGCGGCGATCAACCAGTGGACATGCCCCCGCGCGTTTACCCGCCGCGCCAGCATTGACAGGGGTGTCAGCACCAGACCGGCAAAGATCCCGACTCCGCCCCAGTAGAGGATGCGCGTGCCCAGTCCCATCCGTTCGAGCGTGTAGAACGGCCCCGCCAGCGCCACCAGCAGCACCGCCCCCAGCAATGCCCCCCAGAAGCGCCTGCGCCCCATGAAGCGTTGCGTTTCACGAAGCGCGGACGGCAACAAGTGGTCATCCACGCGGTTGCCCGGGTCGCTGGCGTATGTCGGCTTGGCGTCCATACCCTCAGGAAATTACCCGTCGGTCCGCGAAAGGCAATTGCGAAACACGGCGCCCACGGGGGCGTGTTTCGCTGAAAGGACACGCCGACCATGATCCATTCCCAACCCCAACCGCCCCTCCGGGCGCGCGGCTTGACCAAGAGCTTTGGCGCGGTGCGCGCCGTGAACGGTGTCGACCTCGATCTGGCGCCGGGCGAGGCGCTGGGCTTTCTCGGCCCGAACGGCGCCGGAAAATCGACCGTGCTGTCGATCCTGATGGGGCTCAGACCCGCCGACACCGGCGAGGTCGCGCTCTTTGGCCATGCGCCCGACAGCGCCGCGGCGCGGGCGCTGTTCGGCGCGACGCCCCAGTCGGCGGGATTCCCTGAACAGATCACCCCGCGCGAACTCCTCGTCTATGCCGCGGCGCATCACCGCGCCCCGCGCCCAGCGGGGGACCTGGCCGAGGCCTTTGGTCTGGGCCGCCTGATCGACCGGCACATGGCGGGGTTTTCCGGCGGTGAGGTGCGCCGCGTGGCGTTGGCACTGGCGTTTGTCGGCAATCCGCGGCTGGTGTTCCTGGACGAGCCGACGACCGGCCTCGACACCGCCGCGCAAGAGGGGTTTCAGCAGGTCGCCCGCGACTATGTCCGGCAGGGCGGGGCACTGGTCCTGACCTCGCACCACTGGGACGAGATCGAGGCCGTCTGCGACCGCCTGACGATGATCGACCGCGGCGAACCGGTGCTGGATGGCACGAT
Organism: Rhodobacter sp.; assembly: GCA_020637595.1. Lineage (GTDB taxonomy): Bacteria > Pseudomonadota > Alphaproteobacteria > Rhodobacterales > Rhodobacteraceae > Pararhodobacter. Next base: position 80,073 of record JACKKE010000013.1, read on the forward strand.
TGATGCGATCCGTGCCCGGACCCGGGTGAACCGCGTCACCTTTGCGCTGCCCGATGGCCGGCACCCCCCGGCCTGGCTGGCGGCCGGCGCCACCACACCCGGCCACTGGCAGGCCGAAAGCGCCGACAGCGATGCCCTGATCCGCCGCATGGTGGCGGACGGCGTGCCGTTCACGGCGCTGGCCGTGCGCCCGCTCGACCTGAAAGACATCATCACCCGTATCCGCAACGAGGCCCGCCCATGATCCGTCAACTCTCTGCCGAACTCGCGCTGGTGCTGCGCATCCTCTTTCGCCAGCCCGGGTTCTGGGTGCCGACCGTGCTGTTCCCGGCGATGCTCTATGCCTTCTTCGGGGCGAGCATGGCCGGGGCAGGGCGCATGGGCGCCTATGCGATGGCCTCGTTCGCGGTCTATGCGGTGGTCGGCGTCGGGTTTTATCAGTTCGGCGTCTCGGTCGCGCAGGACCGCGAGACCCCGTTCAGCGCCTGGCAACGCCTGCTGCCGGGGAATGGCAGCCTGATCTGGGTGGCGCGGGTGGTCGCGGCGGTGATCTTTGCGCTGGTCGCCGTGGCATTGGTGCTGACAGCGGCCTGGTTGATCGCCGGGATCGCCCTCCAGCCCGATGCCTATCTGCGCCTCGCTGCCGCCTGCGCGGTGGCCGCCGTTCCGGCGGTGCTGCTGGGCACGGCGCTGGGTTCACTGGCCTCGGCGCGCGCCGCGGTGCCGCTGTCGAACCTGGTGTTCCTGCCGCTGGCCTATCTCGGCGGGCTCTGGGTGCCGCCGATCGCCCTGCCGGCGGGCATCGCCGCGCTCTCGGTCTGGACGCCGACCCGCGCAATGGCCGAGATCGCCTGGGCGGCCCTCGACGGGCGCGACCTGTCCGGGCGCTATATGGCCGTGCTGGCCGGCTGGGCGCTGTTGGGGGCGCTGGTGACCTGGGGCGCGCAAATCCGCCACCGGCGGGCGCTGTTCGGCTGATCGCTCGGGCGCTGCCCGGCCATCGGGCCGGGCGGTCAGCCCTGCAGCCGCTGCCAGGTGTCCAGAATGACCTGCGCCGTCATCAAGTCCAGATGCGCGCCGCCGCCGTTCTTGAACAGGGTGATATCGTCGTCAGACCGGCGCCCGGCGGTGCCCGCCACCAGATCGCGGAATTCGCCCTGGATATCGCCTTCGGCAATCGCCCCCGAGGCCAGCGGGATCATCAACTCGCCGATGTGATGGACCGTCGTCGCCCGCGCATCGACAAAGACCCGCGCGCGCTGCATCGCGCGGTCATCCGCTTCGCGCATGTCGGGCGTATAGGCGCCGATCAGGTCGAGGTGCTGCCCGGCCTGCAGCCAGTCGCCCCGGATCAGCGGGTCGCGCGCCAGCGTGCAGGTCGAGACGATATCGGCCGCCCGCACCGCTGCTTCGAGGTCGCTCGCCACCCGTGTGCCCGGATAGCGGTCGGCCAGCGCCTGCGCGGCGTCGGTGCGGCGGGCCCAGACCGTGACCTCCAGATCCGCGATCCAGGCGCCATAGGCCTCGATCAACGAGGCGGCGACGGTGCCGGCACCCACGATCAACAGCTTGCGCGCGCCCTTGCGCGCCAGCAGTCGGGCACCCAGCAGCGAATCGCCCGCGGTCTTCCATTTGGTGACCAGAACGCTGTCGATCACCGCCTTCAGGCTGCCGGTCTCATCGTCGAAAACCAGCATTGCACCCTGCACGCTGGGCAATCCGCGGGCCGTGTTGCCGGCAAAGACCGTCACCGATTTCACCCCGACGCCCAGCCCGTCGATCCAGGCGGCCCGCGACAGCAGCCGGTCGTCGCCGCGGCCCATCAGCACATCCTCGATCTGTGCCGGTGGGCGGCGATGACCCTGGGCCAGCGCATCGGTCAGTGTCAGCCAGTCCAGGTGGGGTTCGATCATCTCTTGGGTGAGAACGGGGATCATGGGGCCTCCGGGGTTTTCCCCAGACTGGCCAGTGCCTCGGCGCGTTGCAAGCCCGGATCCGGGAAAAGCGGTGGCAGATCGGAAAAGGGGCAGCAAAACAGGCGGCGGCGGGCCGGGACCCGGAGCGCGCCCGCGGGTGCAGAATTCATGGTTTTCGACCATCGCTGGTCCAAACCCGGCGAGAACGCACAGGCAAAAGCGACATATGCGACGGTTCAGCAGACCTGGATGGTCAAAGGGGCGGTCTTCGAGCGGCGTGGCGCGTTTTGCCCGCAGGTCGGAAAATTGCCAGCGTCAGCGTATCCGGGGCGGGGTCGGCGCGAAGTCGATGCACAGCGACCCCATGTCGTCGCCGTTCAGGCTGGACTGGGTGCAGCGGCAAAAGGCCCCGCCCGGGGCCTCGCGGTCGCAGTGCCCGCATTCACCGCACTGGCCAAAAGTCGGCACCGCGCGCAACCGGGCCAGTTCCGACCCCAGCCGCGCCAACGCCCCGGCGAACATCGCGCGCTCGTTCGCGGGCATGGCGCGGACGCAATGCGACAGGTCGGCCAGCGGATCCCCCGCCAGCTTGGCTTGCCCGGCCGGGGTGACCTCGATCAGCGTGCTGCGGCCGTCGGCCTCGTTCGCCTTGCGCGCCAGCAGCCCCATCGCGATCAGCGACTTGACCGTCTGCGAGGCCGTGCCGCGGGTGGTCGCGTGGAACTCCGAGAACGCCGACGGCGTGCGCGAGAACCGGTTGGCCGAGGCGAAATACCGCAGTGCCGTCCATTGCGCCGGGGTCAGGCTGGGATCCGAGGCCGCGCCGTGCACCAGCCGGGCGACATGCACCAGCAGCTCGGCCGTGTGGCATGGGCTGGGGTCGGCCTCGGCGGGAATCGCGGGATCGTGAGCGGTGTGCGCGGTCATGTGCGGGAGGTAGTGCGGTCACCCCGGGTTGACAAGGTGCAGATGAAGTAGTAGCGATACGATATCAAATAGCAGCGAAGCGACATTAATTGTTGCGAGTGACAGGAGGTCGACATGGGGTTCCACGATCAACACATCCGCCGCTATGTGCGTGCCTCGATGGCCGAGGAACTGCTGGACGCCGAGACCGAGACCGAACTGGCCCTCGCCTGGCGCGACCACGGTGACGAGGCCGCGTTGCACCGCCTGATCCAGGCCTATGCGCGCTTGGCGGTGTCCTTTGCCGGGCGCTTCAAGCGGTATGATGTGCCCTATGAGGATCTGATCCAGCAGGGCAACCTGGGCCTGATGCGCGCCGCCGAGAAGTTCGACCCCAACAACGGCTCGCGGTTTTCGACCTATGCCGTGTGGTGGATCCGGGCCTCGATGCAGGATTACGTCATGCGCAACTGGTCGCTGGTCCGGACCGGCACCAATGCCACGCAAAAGAAGCTGTTCTTTCATCTGCGCCGGGCGCTGCAGAAACATGCCCGCGAAGACAGCGACGAGCCGCTGGTCGCGCGGATCGCCCGCGAATTGCAGGTGCCCGAAGATCAGGTCGAGGCAATGATGGGCCGGATGTCCGGTCCCGACCTGTCGCTGGATGCGCCGCAATCCTCGGACGAGGACGGGCGGTCCTGGGTCGAAACCATCGAGGACGAGGGCGATGGCACCGAAGCCGTCGTCGAAGAACGCCTCGACGGGGCCCGCCGCCGCGCCGTGCTCTATGACGCGGTCGAACAGCTGCCCGAGCGCGAGCGCGCAATCGTTTCGGCCCGGCATCTGTCGGACGAACCGGCCACCCTGTCCGACCTCGGCGCCGAGATGGGGATCTCCAAGGAGCGCGTGCGCCAGCTCGAGGAACGCGCGCTGGCCCGTCTGACGGCAATTGTGCGCAAATCCTCACTGGCGGCCTCGACCTGACGCGAAACCGCCGCATCATTGCCTTGGCATGGCCATATTTCCGGGCCATGCCAAGGGGACGTGATGGCGAGCGTAAGGGACAGACCCTGCGATGGCAGACCATGACCACACCGACGACCGCCTTCGGGCGTTGCGCGACGTCCCCGAGACGCCGCGCAGTTTGCGTGTGATCATGCAGCATCAGGAATGGTTGTGGCGCAAATCCGGGCTGGTGATGGCCGGAATGATCGCCATTGCCATCGCCACGCTGACCCTGACGCCGGTGCCCACCCCGGTTCTGATGACCGGCGGCATCGACAAGTTGTATCATGTGCTGGCCTTTGCCGTCCTGATCCTGCCGCTGATCGTCACCGATTCCCGGCGCTGGTTCTGGGCGGTGCCACTGGCGATTGCCTATGGCGGGGCGATCGAGCTGATCCAGCCGACTGTCGGCCGCAGTGCGGAATGGCTGGATTTCGGCGCGGACATCACCGGCGTTCTGGCCGGCGCCGCGCTGGCCGAGCTGTTCCACGACCGTATCCACGCCAGCGTTTTCGCGGACCGGTCGCAGATGGTCGGCGCCGAGGACGACCCGGACGACAATGCACGCCTTGAAGAGATGCGCACCGAAATGATGGCCGAACTGCGCGTCCTCCTGCGCGAGGAACTGGCTTCGGTCCAGCATCCGGGGGGCGATGTGCCCGTGGGGCCGTCGCCGGCCGAGGAAGGCGAGGCCGGGTCAGGCGCGCGGCTGCCGCTCAGGCACTGAGCGGTCAGCGCAGCGGCGGGAGGGTGCCGACCAGGATCGGACCCATCCGCACATCCCCGTCAACCACGGCAAACGCGGCCTCGATCCGGTCAGGATCGTCGGGCGAGACGAGGCCTTGCAGCGCCATTGTCATCAGTGTTTCGTGTTCGGGCGGCATCAGTCCGGCTTCGCGGGCCCTCCGCATGAGATTGTGAAACCCGGTGACGGTGACCGTCAGATCCCCCGACAGCACCCCTTCGGCATCCGGGGTCAGCCGCCCCGCAACGGTGATATCGGTCGCCTCGTAACGCACCTGCGCCCCGGTCAGCGTCAGCCGTGTCATGCGGGGGGGCTGCCCCTGAACCAGATGCCGGTCCAGCACCGCGTCGAATTCGATCTCGGCATCGAGGCGCAGCAGATCGAACCGCCGCGGCCAGATCCGCTGCGGATCGAGGCGGTCCATCGCGGCCGGATCGGGCAGCGTGCCTTCCAGCACGATGGCCACCTCGTGCAACGCCGCATCGCTGCGCCGGCTCGCCGCGCGCAAGGTGTCGATCTGGTGATGGGTGGCGTTGACGCCCAGGTCCAGCGCCTGCCCGACCAGGGTCAGCCGATCGAGCGGCAGATCCAGCCCGGCCTCCATTACCAGGCTCGCGCGCAGATCCTCGCTGTGGATCGTGGCGTCGATGCCCCGGGCGGTGATCTGCTGGTCATGGGCAAACACCGCCAACAGGTGGTTGAGCCGATAGGACAACGCAAAGACCTGCACGAAGGGCGCGCGCCAGGTCAGGGCGCCGTCGGTCAACCGGGGCTCGTCAAAGGTCACGTCGAAGCGGTTGGGAAAGCCGGCAATCGAATGCCCGGCGACCGCGACCTCGGGGGTCGCAGCCAGCCCGGCCACGATCGCACGGTCCAGCGCCGTGCGGCCGACGAACCAGTAGCCGCACCACAGCGCCGTCGCCAGAATCGCCAGCCCCGCCAGAATGCGCATCCGAGTCCCCGTTGTGTTTGCCGTTGGGGCTGTTTACATCCCCTCGGGCAGTGCGGCCAGTCCCGCCGCACGCAAAGTGGAGACGGGCGTGACGCCGCTATGGGTCTTCGGATACGGATCGCTGGTGTGGAACCCGGGCTTTGCCTGGTCCGCGCGCCAGATCGCGCGGCTGGACGGGTTCCATCGCTCGTTCTGCATGCGCTCGATTCATCATCGCGGCACGGTCGAGGACCCCGGCCTGGTGCTGGCGCTGGACGCGGCCGAGGGCGGGCAGTGCCACGGTGTCGCCTTCGAGATCGCGCCGCAGATCGCCGAGGAAACGCTGGAATACCTGCGCGCCCGCGAGCTGATCTCGGCCGCCTATCTGGAGACGCGGCAGACTGTCGCGCTTGCCGACGGGCGACAGGTCGAGGCGGTGGTGTATGTTATTGATCGTGCGCACGGGCAGTATTGCGGTGGGCTGTCGCTGGAAGACCAGGCACAGATCATCGCCCGTGCGGTCGGCGGGCGCGGCCCAAATTGCGAGTATCTGCATCAAACCGCGGCGCATCTGGCCGAACTGGGGCTGCGCGACGCGGAACTGGACTGGCTGTCGGATCGCGTGAAGGTGTTGAAACACGCGTAGTTCCTAGTTGGCAAACCGGGGCAATACCCCTAGATTTTGTGGCAACGCAACCGGGTGCGGCGAATGGCGAAAGACTTGAAAGCAGGAACGCTGGGACCGATCGGCACGATCCAGTTTACCCAGCCGCTGCGGCAATTGTCGTTGATGCTGCTTTCGCTGGCGCTGGTGATGACCGGGGTCTCGGTCGCCTTTCCCCGGGTTTCGGGAATTTTTCTGGCCTCGGTCTGGCTGAATGGGTCGATCCTGCTGGTTTTCGTGATCGGCGTTGCCGCGACCTTCTGGCAGATCGTGCAGCTGTTCAGCTCGGTGCGCTGGATCGGTGGGTTCGTGGCCGAGACGCCGGGCCACCAGATTACCATCGCGCCGCGGCTTCTGGCGCCACTTGCTTCGCTCCTGCGTTCGCGCGGGCAATCGACCAGCCACATCAGCGCCACCTCGGCGCGCTCGATCCTGGAATCCGTCGCCACCCGCATCGACGAAGAGCGCGACATCACGCGATACATCGTCAACTTGCTGATCTTTCTTGGTCTTCTGGGCACCTTCTATGGCCTTGCCACCTCGGTCCCGGCGGTGGTCGAAACGATCCGGTCGCTGGCCCCGCAAGAGGGCGAGAGCGCGCTGGACGGGTTTGGCCGGCTGATGAGCGGGCTGGAAAACCAGATGGGCGGGATGGGCACGGCGTTCTCGTCCTCGCTGCTGGGCCTCGCCGGATCGCTGGTCGTGGGCTTGCTGGAACTTTTCGCCAGCCAGGCGCAGAACCGGTTCTACCGCGAGTTGGAGGAATGGCTGTCGTCGATTACCCGGCTGGGCAATGCGGTGTCGGACGGCGACGGCGGCGCCGGGTTGGGCGCCGTGGCCGAGATCCTCGACAGCCTGGCCGAGCAGATGGAGGGCATGCGGGCCCTGCAGCACGAGGCCGAGGCCGGCCGCGCGCAGCTTGACCAGGGGTTGGCGACGCTGGCCGAGGCCGTCGATCGCCTGTCGCTGCGCTTCGAGATGGAAAGCTCTTCGGCCGCGGCGCTGACGCGGGTGGCCGACGGGCAGGAACAGCTCGTGCATTTGCTCGCCGCCCAGCACGCCGGCGACGAACCGCACATCGAAGCCGAAACCCGCCTGCGCCTGCGCTCGATGGATGTGCAACTGGTTCGGATCCTTGAGGAACTGTCCGCCGGGCGGCAGGAATCGATGGCCGATCTGCGCAGCGATATCGCCATGCTCACGCAGGCTGTGCGCCAGTTGAACCGCCAGCCGCCGCCCTCGGCGGATTCGCTCTGATGGGACTGTCGCGGCGCGGCAATCAGCGGTTCTCGGCCTCGATCTGGCCGGGATTCGTGGACGCGATGACCGCGCTCCTCTTGATCCTGATGTTCGTGCTGTCGATTTTTATGATCGTGCAAAGCGTGCTGCGCGAAACGATCAGCACCCAGGACAGCGAGCTGGAAGGGCTCACCGCGCAGGTCGCCAGCCTGACCGATGCGCTGGGCCTGTCCCGGGCCCGGGTCGCGACCCTCGAAGGCACGGTGTCGGGGCTCAACGACGATCTGGCATCGTTGCGTGCGACGTCGCGCCAGCAGGAGGCGACGATTGCCGCGCTGGGCCGCGACCTGCAGGCCCGCAGCGATGCATTGACCGAGGCCCAGACCCGCATCACCGCGTTTGAGGCGCAGGTTGCGGCGATGATCGCCGAACGCACCGACCTCAACGCACGGCTGGCCGCAACCGAGGAACGCCGCGACGCGCTGATTTCGGAAACCGAGGCGCTGAACCTGGCGTTGGCGCAGGCCCGGGACGAGATCGACGCCCAGGTCGAAGCGGCCCGTCTGGCCGCCGCCGAACGCGAGGCCGTCGAGGCGGCGCTGGCCGAGATGCGCACCCGGGCCGAAGCGGGCGAGGCCTCGCTGGCCGAAATGCTGGCCCGCCTGACCGCGACCGAAGAGGCCCGCGACACCGCGCTGGCCTCGCTGAACGAGACCCGCGACGCCTTGGCGCATGTCACCGCCGATCGCGACGATACCCTGGTGCGACTGAACGACACCGCCGCGCGGCTGAGCGAAACCGAAGCCGCGCGCGTGGCCGCCCTTGCGCTGCAGGCCAGCACCGCGGCGACCCTGGCGCAACGCGAATCCGATCTGGCGGCGCTGTCGCAACTGACCGATGAACAGCGCGCCCGGATTGCCGAACTCGACGCGGCTTTGAGCGACGAGCAATCCGCCCGACAAGCGGCACTGGCGCAGTTGGCGTCCCTCGACGCCGACACCCAGGCGCGGATTGCCGAGCTGGAAAGCCAGCTGAGTGCCGAGCAACTGGCCCGACAGCAGGCCTTGGCCCAACTGGCGTCCCTCGACGCGGATACCCGGGCGCGGATTGCCGAGCTGGAAAGCCAGCTGAGTGCTGAACAGCTGGCCCGACAACAGGCCTTGGCGCAGCTGGCGTCTCTCGACGCGGATACCCAGGCGCGGATTGCCGAGCTGGAAACCCGGTTGAACGATACAGACTTGGCCCGGCAGCGAGCCTTGGCCGAACTGGCCACGCTCGACGATGGAACGCGGGCGCGGATTGCCGCACTGGAAAACCAGCTGAACGACGCACAACTGGCCCGTCAACAGGCACTGGCGCAGCTGGCGACGCTCGATTCCGATACGCGGGCGCGGATTGCCGATCTGGAAACCCGCCTGTCGGATGAACAGATCGCCCGCCAACAAGCCCTGGTGCAGTTCGCGCAGACCCGCGAGCAGTTGCAGGCCGATCTCTCGGACAGCGAGCGCCAGCGTCTGGCCGAGGCGGCGGCGGCCGAGGCCTTGCGCCAGCGACTGGCGAATGCCGAGGAAACGCTGAGCGCCGATGAGCGCGAGCGGCTGGCGCAAGCGGCGGCGGCCGAGGCGCTGCGCAGCCGGCTGGAAAACGCTGACGCCGAACTGACGGCGATGACGCTGGCGTTGGAAGAACAGCGCCGCCGCGCCGAGGAAACGCTGACGTTGCTGGCCGCGGCGCAGGCCGCGCGCGACGCGGCACAGAGCCAGGTTGACCGGCAGCTGACCGAGGCTGAAACCCGTGCCGCACTGCTGCAGCTGGCTTCGGATCAACTGTCCGAGGCCGAGGCCGCCTCGGCCGAGGATCAGCGGCGGCTGGCGCTGCTCAACGAACAGGTCGCGCAGCTGACGCGGCAGGTTGCGGGGCTGCAGGAATTGCTGGGCGAGTCGCAGAGCCGCGAGGCCGAGGCCAACACCCAGATCGAGACGCTGGGGTCTGACCTGAACGCGGCCCTGGCGCGGGTTGCCGCCGAGGAACGCCGCCGCGCGGAACTGGAAGAGGCCGAGCGCCGCCGGCTGGAAGCCGAGGCGCGGCAACTCGAACGCTATCGCTCGGACTTCTTCGGCCAGATGCGCGAGGTCTTCGACGGGGTCGAAGGGGTTCGCATTGTCGGTGACCGCTTCGTCTTTTCCTCCGAGGTGCTGTTCCAGCCGGGCTCGGCCGATCTCTCACCCGAGGGGCGCACACAGATCGCGGATGTGGTGGCGATCCTCTCGCAGGCGGCGCGGGCGATCCCGGATTCGATCGACTGGATCCTGCGGGTCGACGGCCATACCGACAACGTGCCGATCCCGCGCGGCGGCACCTATGCCTCGAACTGGGAACTCAGCCAGGCGCGGGCGCTGTCGGTTGTCCTCTACATGATCGACGAGCTGGGCTTTCCGCCCAACCGGCTGGCGGCGACCGGCTTTGGCGAATTCCGCCCGGTGGCCGAGGGCAACAGCCCCGAGGCGCGCGCGCAGAACCGCCGGATCGAGCTGAAACTGACCGAGCGATGAGGCCATGCCAGACTCGCTGTTGACCGCGCTTCTGGAGTGCGAGACCCGCGTCTGGGAGGCACTGGTTGCGGGCGATGCAGCCGCCGATGCGGCGGCGCTGGCCGAGGGGTTTCTGGGGGTCTATCCCGACGGGTTTTCCGGCAAGGCCGCGCATATCGCGCAACTGGCGGCCGGGCCGACGGTGACCCGCTATCGGCTTGATCAGGCGCGGGTTCTGGCGCTGACGGGGGATCTGGCGATGCTGGTCTACCGCGCTGAATATCTGCGGGTGGGGCATGAGGCGGCCGAGGTCATGTATGTGTCCAGCCTCTGGCGCCGGCGCGGCGCGGGGTGGGAAAACCTGTTCAGCCAGGACACACCGGCGGGGCAGGGGGTGCCGTGACTCGGCGGTGCGGTCACGATCGGCCGTCGGTCAGCCAGGCCAGAACCTCGGGCCAGTCGGGGCGGTCGTCCGGCGGGCCGTAGATCCCCATCCGGTCGCGCACGCGCGCGCGCACAGCCTGCAGAACCGAGACCTCGGAAACCGTGCTGATCGTCTCGTTTCCGTCCCGCGCAAGGGGGTCGCCGTCGACACGGGTCCAATGGTCGCCGCAGTGGCGCAGCAGGGTGTAATACTCGCGATTGCCAGCAAGCACGAACTCGCCTCGCCGGGTCAGCACGTCAAGGATGGCGCGTTGCACCGGGTCTTCGGGCATCGTCGGACCGTTTCCGGGGGCAAGAAGCATTGGCCCGCCTCAAAGGGCGGGCCAACGACGCCAATTGCAGGTCAGTCGGCGGTCAGAAGCGGCGGTTTCGACCCGGCGATCCGCGGCTTGTCGCCTTCCTCGATTTCCAGCGCGATCTGGTTGTCGCGCACCACGACGCGCACCAGCCCGCCCTTGGTCAGCCGGCCGAACAGCAATTCCTCGGCCAAAGGCTTCTTGACGTTTTCCTGGATCACCCGGGCCAGAGGCCGCGCGCCCATCTTGTCGTCATAGCCCTTGTCGCCCAGCCAGGCGGCGGCAGCCTCGGACAGCTCAAACGTCACGTTGCGGTCCATCAACTGCGCTTCGAGCTGCAGCACGAACTTCTCGACGACCTTCATGATCGTGGCCTTGCCGAGCGGGGCGAAACTGATCACCGCGTCCAGCCGGTTGCGGAATTCGGGCGTAAAGGTGCGCTCGATGGCGGCTTGATCCTCGCCCTCGCGGCGCTCGCGGCCAAAGCCGATGGCGGATTTCGCCTGTTCGGCGGCGCCCGCGTTCGAGGTCATGATCAGGATCACGTTGCGGAAATCCACCGTCCGGCCGTTGTGGTCGGTGAGTTTGCCGTGGTCCATCACCTGCAGCAGGATGTTGTAGACATCGGGGTGCGCCTTTTCGATCTCGTCGAGCAGCAGCACGCAGTGCGGGTGCTGGTCCACGCCATCGGTCAGCAAGCCCCCCTGATCAAAGCCGACATAGCCCGGGGGCGCGCCGATCAGCCGCGACACCGCGTGTTTCTCCATGTATTCCGACATGTCGAAGCGCAGCAGTTCCACCCCCAGCGTCGCTGCCAGCTGTTTCGCAACCTCGGTCTTGCCGACGCCGGTCGGACCCGCAAACAGGTAGTTGCCGATCGGCTTTTCGGGTTCGCGCAGGCCCGCGCGGGCCAGCTTGATCGCGGAAGACAGCGCCTCGATCGCGGCATCCTGACCAAAGACCACACGTTTCAGCGCATTTTCCAGATCGCGCAGAAGTTCGGCGTCGTTCTTGGTGACGTTCTTCGGCGGGATGCGGGCGATCTTGGCCACCACGGCCTCGATCTCCTTGGGGGTGATGGTCTTGCGCCGCTTGGCCGCGCTGACCAGGTGCTGCGCCGCGCCGGCCTCGTCGATGACGTCGATGGCCTTGTCCGGCAGCTTGCGGTCATGGATGTAGCGCGCGCTGAGTTCCACCGCGGTGCGGATCGCATCGTTGGTATAGCGCAGGTCGTGGTGCTTTTCGAAATAGGGCTTCAGCCCCATCAGGATCTTCACCGAATCCTCGACGGTGGGTTCGTTGACGTCGATCTTCTGGAACCGGCGGCTGAGCGCGCGGTCCTTTTCGAAATGCTGGCGGAATTCCTTGTAGGTGGTCGAGCCCATGCAGCGCAGCTTGCCGCCCTGCAGCGCGGGTTTCAGCAGGTTCGAGGCATCCATCGCCCCGCCAGACGTCGCGCCGGCGCCGATAACGGTGTGGATCTCGTCAATGAACAGCACCGCGTCCTCATGCTCTTCCAGCTCCTTGACGACGGCCTTCAGCCGTTCCTCGAAGTCACCGCGATAGCGGGTGCCGGCCAGCAGTGCGCCCATGTCGAGCGAATAGATCGTCGACCCGGCCAGAATGTCCGGCGTCTCACCGTCGACGATCTTCTTGGCCAGCCCTTCGGCGATGGCGGTCTTGCCAACGCCGGGGTCGCCGACCAGCAGCGGGTTGTTCTTGCGCCGGCGGCAGAGCACCTGGATGCAGCGTTCGACCTCGGCGGCGCGGCCGATCAGCGGATCGACATCGCCTTCGCGGGCCTTGGCGTTGAGGTCGACGCAATATTTCGCCAGTGCCGAGTCCTTGGGGTCGACCTTGGGCTGCTCGGCTTCGGCCTGCGGCTGGTCGGTGCCCGAAACGGGCCGCGCCTCGGAGAACGAGGGGTTCTTGGCGACGCCGTGGGCGATGAAATTCACCGCGTCATAGCGCGTCATGTCCTGTTCCTGCAGGAAATAGGCGGCGTTCGATTCCCGCTCGGCAAAGATCGCGACCAGCACGTTGGCGCCGGTCACCTCGTTGCGGCCCGAGGACTGGACATGGATCGCCGCGCGCTGGATCACCCGCTGGAAGGCGGCGGTCGGCACGGCTTCGGATCCTTCGACGGTGGTGATCAGCGTCGACAGATCGTCGTCGATGAAATCCTCGAGCGTCTTGCGCAGCTCTTCCAACTCGACGTTGCAGGCCTGCATGACACGGGCGGCATCGGGTTCGTCGATCAGCGCCAGGAGCAGATGTTCGAGCGTGGCAAGTTCGTGCCGACGCGCGTTGGCCAGCGCCAGTGCGCCGTGGATCGCCTGTTCGAGGGTCGCGGAAAACGAGGGCACGGCATTGCTCCTTCAGTTGGTGCGGCAGATGCCGCAGATCGTCCACCCGGTCGCGGCGGGGCCGCTTCGGGGTCGGTCCATAGGATCATGGACCCATGAGATTAAACTTTGGTTTTCCGGGCGCTGCTTCAAGTGTTTTCTGCCCGGGAATTGCCTCACAATTCAGTTTGCCACCTTTTCAGGCGTCGCGGAAGCACCCTGTTGCGGGCGCCTCCTCAGGCGTTGTCCTTTTGCCGGCGGATCTCGGCCAGCACGGTGCGGGCATCGCCCCCGGGCAGGCCCGCGGCGGCGGCGACCTCAGGCAGGTGGCAGCGCATATATGGGTTCAGCAGGCGTTCGCTTTCAAGGGTCGTGCCGGTGGTCGGCTCGCCACGGTCGGCAAGGCCCGGCAGGTCTGCCATCCGCGCCGCATGGGCCTGCGGATCGGCAAAGCGGGCGGCAAAGGCCAGGTTAGCACGGGCATAGTCATGCCCGCTGAACAGCCGCGTGTCGCCGGGCAGGGCGGCCATCCGGGCGATGGTTTCGAACATCTGGTCGGCGGTGCCCTCGAACAGCCGGCCACAACCGTGGGTCATCAGGCTGTCGGCGGAAAACAGCGCCTTCTCAGCAGGATAATAGAAGGCGACATGGCCCAGCGTATGCCCCGGCGCGTCCAGCACCTGGGCCCCGCCGGGCAGGATGTCGTCAGGCTGAAAGCGGTGGTCCAGCGGCGGCAGGCGATGGGCGTCGGTCGCAGCGCCCCAGACCTCGGCAGGCGCGGCCTCGAGGATCGCGGCCAGGCCGTCGACGTGGTCCCAATGGTGATGGGTGATGAAGACCCGCGTCAGGGTCCAGCCCTTGTCGGCCAGCCGCTGCAGGATCGGCGCGGCCTCGGGCGCGTCGATCAGCGTGGTCTCGCCGGTCGCGTCGTCATGGACGAGATAGGCATAGTTGTCCTTGAGGCAGCGAATGATCTCGATCGGCATGGGGTCTCCTGCATCGTTCGCGGGGCTTTGCAAAGCCGCCCGCATCGGGCAGGGTGCAGTCTGGCCCAGGCCGGCCAAGGGTTCAATCCGGGTTCAATGCACCTCGACGTTCATTCGTTGCGCGAATTCTACTACCGCAGCCAGCTGGGCCGCGCCGCCCAGAAGGGCGTGCGCGACCGGGTGGTCGAACGCTGGGGGAACACGCGCGGACTGACGATCGCGGGTTACGGGTTCGCGGTGCCGTTGCTGCGCCCGTTCCTGCCGGTGGCCGAGCGGGTGATCGGCCTGATGCCCGCCCCCCAGGGGGTGATGCACTGGCCCGCCGACGGCGCCAATCATTCCGTCCTGTGCGACGAGGCTCGCTGGCCCCTGGCCAATGACAGCGTCGACCGGCTGGTGCTGATGCACGGGCTGGAGACCGGCGAACACCCGGTGGCCCTGCTGGACGAGGCCCACCGCGTGCTGGCGCCGCAGGGCCGGGCGCTGATCGTGGTGCCGAACCGCGGCGGGATCTGGGCGCGCTCGGACGCGACGCCGTTCGGTTATGGCCGGCCCTATTCGCGGGCGCAGATCGAAAAGCTGCTGGCCGAGGCCGGGTTCATGGCCACGGCGCATACCTCGGCGCTGTTCTTTCCGCCCTCGGCCAAGCGGTTCTGGCTGCGCTCGGCGCGCAGCCTCGAACGGCTGGGGCGGCGCTGGGGGCTGGAGCGTCTGGGTGGCGTGCTGATCATCGAGGCGATGCGCCGCGACACTATCGCGCCCCGCGGCTTGCGGGTCAGCGACCGACAGCCGCTCAGGGTGCTCGAGGGGATCCCGACGAGCGGCGCCCAGCCGGCCTGGCGCAGCAGCAGGCAGGACGACTGACCCCGACGGGCTGTATCGCGCGCGCGTGCGCGAAGAATTAACCCGTCGAGTGATTCCCCGGTGGTCGCGCGGGCGAATCCGGCGTGCTGGCGGACGGGGCAACCGGGGGCCCAGAGGGTGCCCATTTCTGCATCGCGGCATCCCGCAAGAGGGGCAAACACCCGCTGCTGCGACAATCTGTCGTCCCGGGGGTCGGCTAAGCGCTAACAAGGGGCGATTTCACATCTCCTTGATGGTTGCGGGACGGGGATTGCTCTGCTACACCCGCGCCGATTTCGGGTGCCGCGCACATTCACGAGCGCCCAGACCATTGCCCGGACCTTGCGCGAGGTCGGAGGGCGCACAAACTCGAAAGGGTGGACGTGTCCGAACCTGCTTCGATCTCTTCTGGCATCGCCCAGCGATACGCGACGGCGGTTTTCGATCTGGCCAAGGAAACCGGTGCGCTGGCCGCGCTGGAAGCCGACGTCGACGCGCTGGACGGCGCGCTCGGTGCCAGCGATGAACTGCGTGCGATGCTGACCTCGCCGGTCTACAGCCGCGAAGACATGGGCAAGGCGATCACCGCCTTGGCCGACAAGATGGCCCTGTCGCCGGTGATGCGCGGCGCGCTGGGCATGATGGCGCAGAACCGCCGCCTGTTCGCCCTGCAATCGCTGTGCGCCACGCTGCGCCGCATGATCGCGGACGAAAAGGGCGAAGTGACTGCCGATGTCACCTCGGCCACCGTGTTGACCAAGGCGCAGGCCGACCAGCTGGCGGCCACCCTCAAGGCGCGGATCGGCAAGACCGTGAAACTGAATGTCGCCGTCGATGAAAGCCTCATCGGCGGTCTGATTGTCAAAGTGGGCTCGAAGATGATCGACACCTCGATCCGGTCGAGGCTCGCGGCCCTCCAGAACACCATGAAAGAGGTCGGATAATGGGTATCCAAGCAGCTGAGATCTCTGCGATCCTCAAGGAGCAGATCAAGAACTTCGGCCAGCAGGTCGAAGTGGCCGAAGTTGGCCGCGTGTTGTCGGTCGGTGACGGTATTGCCCGTGTCCACGGCCTCGACAACGTGCAGGCGGGCGAGATGGTCGAGTTCCCGGGCGGTATCCGCGGGATGGCTCTGAACCTCGAGTCCGACAACGTCGGTATCGTTATCTTTGGCGACGACCGTTCGATCAAGGAAGGCGACACCGTCAAGCGCACGCAGTCGATCGTGGACGTGCCCGCCGGCGAAGCCCTGCTGGGTCGCGTCGTCGACGGTCTCGGCAACCCGATCGACGGCAAGGGTCCGATCGCCTTCTCCGAGCGTCGCGTGGCCGACGTCAAGGCGCCGGGCATCATTCCCCGGAAATCGGTGCACGAGCCGATGGCCACCGGCCTCAAGTCGGTCGACGCCATGATCCCGATCGGTCGCGGCCAGCGCGAGCTGATCATCGGTGACCGTCAGACCGGCAAGACCGCCGTGGCCCTGGACGCGATCCTGAACCAGAAATCGTATAACGAAGCTGCCGGCGACGACGAGTCGAAGAAGCTCTACTGCATCTACGTCGCCGTGGGTCAGAAGCGTTCGACCGTGGCCCAGCTGGTGAAGAAGCTGGAAGAAAACGGCGCGATGGACTACTCGATCGTCGTCGCCGCGACCGCTTCGGACCCCGCGCCGATGCAGTTTCTCGCGCCCTATGCCGCGACCGCGATGGCGGAATACTTCCGCGACAACGGCCGCCATGCGCTGATCATCTATGATGACCTCTCCAAGCAGGCCGTCGCCTATCGCCAGATGTCGCTGCTGCTGCGCCGTCCGCCGGGGCGTGAAGCCTATCCGGGCGACGTGTTCTATCTCCACAGCCGCCTGCTGGAACGTTCGGCGAAGCTGAACGAAGACAATGGCTCGGGCTCGCTGACCGCGCTGCCGATCATCGAAACCCAGGGCGGCGACGTGTCGGCCTTTATCCCGACCAACGTGATCTCGATCACCGACGGCCAGATCTTCCTGGAAACCGAACTGTTCTACCAGGGCATCCGCCCCGCCGTGAACACCGGTCTGTCGGTGTCGCGCGTCGGCTCGTCGGCCCAGACCAACGCCATGAAGTCGGTC
Source organism: Rhodobacter sp. (assembly GCA_020637595.1). Taxonomy (GTDB): domain Bacteria; phylum Pseudomonadota; class Alphaproteobacteria; order Rhodobacterales; family Rhodobacteraceae; genus Pararhodobacter. The sequence continues at coordinate 97,031 of JACKKE010000013.1, forward strand.
GCCGGTCCGGTGAAACTGGAACTCGCGCAGTATCGCGAAATGGCCGCCTTTGCGCAGTTCGGCTCGGACCTCGACGCCGCGACGCAAAAGCTGCTGAACCGCGGTGCCCGCCTGACCGAGCTGATGAAGCAGCCGCAGTATTCGCCGCTGACCAACGCCGAGATCGTCTGCGTGATCTACGCCGGCACCCAGGGTTACCTGGACAACATCGGCGTGAAGGACGTGGGTCGCTTCGAGAAGGGTCTGCTGGCGCACCTGCGTGGCAAGCACAAGGCTCTGTTGGACGACATCACCAACAACGACCGCAAGGTTAAGGGCGAACTGGAAGACAAGATCCGCACGGCTCTCGACGAATACTCGAAAGACTTCGCCTGAGGGCGGGACAAGAGGACAGGTAGATGCCAAGCCTCAAGGACCTGAAAAACCGGATCGCGAGTGTCAAGAACACCCGCAAGATCACGAAGGCGATGCAGATGGTCGCGGCGGCGAAGCTCCGCCGCGCCCAGGAAGCAGCCGAAGCCGCGCGGCCCTATGCCGCGCGGATGGAAGCCGTCGTTAACGGCCTGGCCGCCTCGGTCGTCGGATCGGGCACCGCGCCGCGCCTTCTGGCCGGCACGGGTGCCGATCAGGTGCACCTGCTGGTGGTGATGACCGGCGAGCGCGGCCTCTGCGGGGGCTTCAACTCGTCGATCGTCAAGCTGGCGCGCAGCCATGCGCAAGAGCTGCTGGCCCGGGGCAAAACGGTGAAGATCCTGACCGTCGGCAAGAAGGGCCGCGATCAGCTGAAGCGCGACATGGGCAGCCATTTCGTCGGCCACGTCGATCTGTCCGAAGTGCGCCGTATCGGCTATGACAACGCCCGCTCGATCGCCCAGGACGTCCTGGCGCGCTTCGACGGCGGCGAGTTCGACGTCGCGACGATCTTCTTCAACCGTTTCCAGTCGGTGATCACGCAGATCCCGACGGCGCAGCAGATCATCCCCGCTCCGCTGGGCGAGGGGACGTCGGACAGCTCGGCCGTCTATGACTATGAGCCGTCCGAGGATGCGATCCTCACGGATCTGCTGCCGCGCTCGATTGCGACGCAGATCTTCGCGGCGCTCTTGGAAAACAACGCCTCGTTCAACGGCGCGCAGATGTCCGCGATGGATAACGCGACGCGGAACGCGGGTGACATGATCGACAAGCTGACGATCGAGTTCAACCGTTCGCGTCAGGCCGTCATCACCAACGAACTGATTGAGATCATTTCGGGCGCCGAGGCGCTCTGAGGAACCGGAGAAACCCACAATGGCCACTGACAAAGCCACCGGCAAGATCACCCAGGTGATCGGCGCCGTCGTCGACGTGCAGTTCGACGGAACCCTGCCCGCGATTCTGAACGCTCTGACGACCGAGAACAACGGCAAGCCCCTGGTGCTGGAAGTTGCTCAGCACCTGGGCGAAAATACCGTGCGCGCCATCGCTATGGACGCGACCGAAGGTCTGGTCCGCGGTCAGGCTGTCGCCGACACTGGCGCGCCGATCGAGGTTCCGGTGGGTTCGGCCACCCTGGGCCGCATCCTGAACGTCGTCGGTGAGCCGGTAGACGAAAAGGGCCCGGTCAACGCCACCGCGACCCGCGCCATCCACCAGCCCGCCCCGGCCTTCGAGAACCAGTCGACCGCCTCGGAAATCCTGGTTACCGGCATCAAGGTCATCGACCTGCTGGCCCCCTATACCAAGGGCGGCAAGATCGGCCTGTTCGGCGGCGCCGGCGTGGGCAAGACGGTTCTGATCATGGAACTGATCAACAACATCGCCAAGGTGCACTCGGGCTTCTCGGTGTTCGCGGGCGTCG
>JACKKE010000014.1 GCA_020637595.1 Rhodobacter sp.
TCGGCACAGGCCGCCCTCTGGCTGCTGGTGTTCGCGACACCGATCTGCCTTTTTGTCGCCTGGAGCGACCTGCGCGCCATGCGCATTCCCAACATGGCGGTTCTGGCGCTGATCGGCGTTTATGCGGTGATCGGCCTGCTGACGCTGCCCTTTGACAGCTGGGCCTGGTCCTGGCTGCATTTCGGTGTGGTGCTGGTGGTCGGCTTTGTCCTCAGCCTGACCGGCGGGTTCGGCGCAGGTGACGCCAAGTTCCTGGCAGCGATGGCGCCCTTCGTGGCGCTGGGCGACTTGCGGCTGTTCCTGGTGCTGCTCAGCGCGGTGGTGATCGCGGCACTGATCGCCCATCGGCTGCTGCGCGCGATCCCGGCAATCCGCCGCGCGACGCCCGACTGGGCCAGCTGGGAACGCAAGGAATTCCCGTTCGGCCTCGCCTTGGGGCCGGCGTTAATCTTTTATCTGGTTTTGGCGAGCATTTATGGCAGCTGACCTGCCACCAGCCCGAGGTTTGTGATGAACGATCAGACCCCCCCGCTGCGCAACGACGCGCCCCCGCCGCCGACCTCGCTGGCCGAAACCGGCCTGCCGGTGACGCTGATGCGGGACATCCTGCTCAAGACGATGTTCCGCATGTCGCTGAACCACGCCTCGGAACTGGCCAAGATCCTGTGCCTGTCCTTTGCGCAGGTGCAGGAGTTGATCGACGGCGCCCGCGGCGAGCATCTGCTGGAAGCGATGGGCACGATGCACGCCACTTCGACCTCGGCCGAAATGGGGTTCCAGCTGACCGAGGCCGGGCGCAAGCGTGCGCAGGCGGCGCTGGCGATCTCGGAATATTACGGCGCGATGCCGGTGCCGCTGGATGTCTATGGCGAACAGGTGCGCCGCCAGTCGATCCGCAAGGTCAAGATCTCGAAGGACCAGCTGCTGGCGGCGATGGGCGACCTGATCCTGCCCGAAGGATTGCTGGCCGATCTGGGCCCGGCGGTGACCTCAGGGCGGTCGATCCTGATGTATGGACCGCCCGGCAACGGCAAATCGTCGATCTCGAACGGGATCCGCGATGCGATGGGCGACCACATCTATGTGCCGCGCGCGGTGGTGCATGCCGGTCAGGTGATCTCGGTCTTCGACCCGATCGTGCACCGCAAGGTCGATGTGCAGACGACCTCGGGCAATCAGCTGCGGGTCGTCGGGCAGCGGTTCGACCCGCGCTATGTGCTGTGCGAGCGTCCGACAGTGATCACCGGCGGCGAGTTGAAGCTGGAAATGCTCGAGCTGAAATATAACCCGACCTCGCGGACCTATCAGGCACCGCTGCAGTTCAAGGCGATGGGCGGGGTGTTCATCGTCGACGACCTCGGCCGCCAGGAAGAGCCGCCGCAGGCGCTGGTGAACCGCTGGATCGTCCCGCTCGAGATGAATTACGATATTCTGTCGCTGGCCTCGGGCGAGAAGTTCATCGTGCCCTTCGACACGCTGGTGATCTTCTCGACGAACTTCCATCCGAACGAGATCTTTGACCAGGCCGCCCTTCGGCGGATTTTCTTCAAGATCAAGATCGCCGGGCCGAACCAGGCGGATTTCCTGAAGATCTTTGCGCTGGTGGCGCGCAAGCGGCGGATCCCGCTGAACGAGGATGCGCTGATCCATCTGCTGCAGAACAAGTATCCGACGATCGACAACATCTATGCCAATTATCAGCCGGTGTTCCTGATCGACCAGATGATCGCCATGTGCCAATACGAGGGCAAGCCCTATCACATGTCGCCGGATCTGATCGACCGGGCCTGGTCGAACATGTTCGTCAAGGACGAGCACATCGTCAGATAGGGCGCCTCAGGCGGTGCCCCAGCGTTCCTGCGCGCGCGTGACATAGGTGCGGCTGACCGGCAGTTCGTCGCCGGTCTTGAGCACCACGAAATGCCGCTGCCCGTCGCGGCGCAGGCTGTCCACCGCGGCATCCGCAACCCAGTGCGACCGATGCACCCGCTCGCCGGGAACCGGGCCGATCTCCCGCAGGGCGTCCGAGAAGCGCAGCAGAACCGCCGCACTGCCCCGTTCGGTGCGGACCTCGACGTAATGGTCCGAGCCGGAGATCGACAGGATCGGCCCGCGCGCGGCGTCGGGCAGGCGGTCGATCAGCGGCGGAAAAGCAGGCGGCGGATGATCGGCCGTCGGCGCGTCCGGTTCGGGATCGACCTCGACGGCCGCCGCCACGCGACGGGAGTTGCGCGACACCGCGACCCCGGGCGCGTGCAGGCCGAAGAGCTCGCGCACGACAATCACGCAAAAGGTCACCCCGAACACGATCAGGCTGAGCTGCACCAGCGAGAACGGTTGCTCACCCCTCGAGACGCGCTCGGTCATGTAATAGAGGGGCGGGGTATAGAGCAGGTTGAACAGCGGCGCGAGGATCATGTCGACGACGAAGGGATGCCGCCCTCGTCCGATCACCTGGATCACCATCGTCCGCAGGATCGCCACCAGCACGATCGACAGGGCGACGACGCTGCCCCAGTAGAGCAGCCGCCCGCCGAAATCGAGGGTTGGATACGAGCCGAACGGCCCCAGGACAGCCGTGACCAGCGTAATGGCGGTGAAAAGCCCCAGCAGGGTCCAGATCGGGCGGCGCCAGAAACGGTCCGCTCTGTTTTCCGGGTCTTCGGTCAACTGTTTTCGATTCGCAAACAACACACGGTATATTTATAAATTGTTTCAACAGATTGCGAAATCAACAATCACAGGGAACAGCCGATGACCGAAGCCTCTGCCGAAAATGCCTCGCAAATTGCGAAACGTGTGCAGGACAGTTTCGATCAGCAGACGATGATGCGGACGGCAGGCGCCGAACTGGTCGCGGTCGAACCCGGGCGCGTGACGATCCGGGCGCCGATCGCCGCCCATCTGCTGCAACAGCATGGCGCCGCGCATGCGGGCCTGGCCTTCATGCTGGGCGACAGTGCTGCAGGTTATGCGGCGCTGACCCTGATGCCCGAGGGGGTCGAGGTGATGACGGTCGAGATGAAGATCAACCTGATGGCGCCTGCGGTCGGCGAGGCGCTGGAGGCCGTGGGCAGCGTCGAACGCACCGGCCGACGGCTGAGCGTGGTGCGTGCCGAGGTGGTCGCGGTGACCGGGGGCCGGCGTAAGACCGTCGCACTGCTGCAGGGCACGATGATCCCCGTCGACCCGGCGTAACCCGCGGCGCGGAAGGGGCGCGACGCGACGCATTGCTGCACGGAGCGCCGGGACGATGGGCGGATCGCCCATCCTACCGATCCGGCCCGCGTAGGGTGGGCGATCCGCCCACCTCTGACCTGTCAGGCGGTCAGGCCCTGCGGTTCGGCGAGGCCGTTCGCGCGGCAGGTCGCGGTTACGGTGTTGGCCAGCAGGCAGGCGATGGTCATCGGCCCCACCCCGCCCGGCACCGGGGTGATCGCCCCGGCGACCTCGGCGCAGCTGTCGAAATCGCAATCCCCGAACAGCCCGTTGCGGCCCTCGATCCGGTTGATACCGACGTCGATCACCGTCGCGCCCGGCTTGATCCAATCGCCGTGCACCATCTCGGGGCGGCCCACCGCGGCGATGACGATATCGGCACGGCGCACGACCTCGGGCAGGTCGCGGGTGCGCGAATGGGCGATGGTCACCGTGCAGCTGTCGCCCAGCAGCAGTTGCGCCATCGGCTTGCCGACGATGTTCGACCGGCCGATGACCACCGCGTTCATCCCCGAGAGCGAGCCATGATGGTCGCGCAGCATCATCAGGCAGCCCAGCGGCGTGCAGGGCACCATCGCTTTTTGCCCGGTGCCCAGCAGGCCCACGTTCGAGATATGGAACCCGTCGACATCCTTGGCCGGGTCGATGGCGTTGATCACCAGGTCGCTGTTCAGGTGTTTCGGCAGCGGCAGCTGCACCAGGATCCCGTTCACCGCGGGATCCGCGTTCAGCCGTTCGATCAGCGCCAGCAGATCGGCCTCGGAGGTATCGGCGGGCAGCTTGTGCTCATAGGAGTTCATGCCGACCTCGACGGTCTGCTTGCCCTTCGAGCGCACATAGACCTGGCTCGCCGGATCCTCGCCCACCAGCACCACCGCCAGACCGGGGGTCAGCCCGTGCTCGTCCTTGAGGCGCTGCACATGTTCGGCCACCTGGCCCCGCACCTTGGCCGCAAAGGCCTTGCCGTCAATGATCGTCGCGGTCATGCGTTCTCCTGATTTTCAGCCCGGCCTCGGCATAGCGCCGGCGATGATCCCACCACAAGGGCCGATCGCGTCATCCGCCAAGGGCCCGGCACAAGGGGTGGGCCGGCCAGGAGGCATCTTGCCCCCGGTCGGCCCGTGCCATCAGAACAGCCCCTCGACAAAGCCCGCGTCGTTGATGCGGATCGTCTCGGCCGCCGGGGTGCGAGGCAGGCCGGGCATGGTCATAATCTCGCCGCAGATCACGACGATGAAGCCCGCGCCGGCCGACAGGCGCACCTCGCGCACCGGCACGGTATGGCCAGTGGGCGCACCGCGCAGGTTCGGGTCGGTCGAGAAGGAATACTGCGTCTTGGCCATGCAGACCGGCAGATGGCCGTATCCCGCCTCTTCCCACTGTTTCAGCTGGGCACGGATCGACTTGTCGGCGATCACCTCGTCGGCGTGATAGATCCGCTTGGCGATGGTTTCGACCTTCTGGAACAGGCCCATGTCATCCGGGTAGAGCGGCGCAAAATGCGCGGCGCCCGATTCGGCCAGTTGCACGACCTTCTTCGCCAGATCCTCGATCCCGGCCGAACCATGCGCCCAGTGCTTGCACAGGATCGCCTCGGCGCCCTGTTGGGCGACATAGGCCTTGACCGCCTCGATCTCGGCATCGGTGTCGGAATAGAAGTGGTTGATCGCCACCACCACCGGAACGCCGAAGGATTTGACGTTGGCGATGTGCCGGCCCAGGTTCGGGCAGCCCTTCTGCACGGCGGCCACGTTCTCGGCGCCCAGATCGGCCTTGGCCACGCCGCCGTTCATCTTCATCGCGCGAACGGTGGCGACGATCACCGCGGCGGCGGGTTTCAGCCCGGCCTTGCGGCATTTGATGTCAAAGAACTTCTCGGCCCCCAGGTCGGCGCCGAAACCGGCCTCGGTCACCACATAGTCGCCCAGTTTCAGCGCGGTGGTGGTGGCGATGACCGAGTTGCAGCCATGCGCGATGTTGGCGAAGGGGCCGCCGTGGACAAAGGCCGGGTTGTTTTCCAGCGTCTGCACCAGGTTCGGCTGCATCGCGTCCTTCAGCAGCACGGTCATCGCGCCGTCGGCCTTGATATCGCGGCAGTAGATCGGGCGCTTGTCGCGGGTATAGGCGACGACGATGTCGCCCAGGCGTTTCTGCAGGTCGGCCAGATCCTTGGACAGGCACAGGATCGCCATGACTTCCGAGGCCACGGTGATGTCAAAGCCGGTCTGGCGCGGGAAGCCGTTCGACACGCCGCCGAGGCTGACGACGACATCGCGCAGCGCGCGGTCGTTCATGTCCATCACCCGGCGCCAGACCACGCGGCGCTCGTCGATGCCCAGTTCGTTGCCCCAGTAGATGTGGTTGTCGATCATCGCGCTCAGCAGGTTGTGCGCCGAGGTGATCGCATGGAAATCGCCGGTGAAGTGGAGGTTCATTTCCTCCATCGGCACGACCTGCGCGTAACCGCCGCCCGCAGCCCCACCCTTCATGCCGAAGTTCGGCCCGAGGCTGGCCTCGCGGATACAGATCACCGCCTTCTTGCCGATCCGGTTCAGGCCGTCGCCCAGGCCCACGGTGGTGGTGGTCTTGCCCTCGCCCGCAGGGGTCGGGTTGATGGCGGTGACCAGGATCAGCTTGCCGTCCGGGCGATCGGCCAGCGCGTTGATGAACTCCTGGCCGACCTTGGCCTTGTCATGGCCATAGGGCAGCAGGTGTTCGGACGGGATGCCCAGCTTGTCCCCGATCTCCTGGATCGGCTTCTTGGTCGCTTCGCGGGCAATCTCGATATCGGTCTTGAAGGACATGGACGGCGTCTCCTCGCGGTCGTTTCTGGCCCCTTGCATAGCGGGTTGCGACACGCTGTCGCCCCCCTTTTGCGACCTTCTCATGCCGTTTTCCGCCTCATGCTGTTTCCGAAGGGAAATCAGCGGATCAAACGAGCAACCCGGTTTCCCGATGTATACATTTTCCGCCCTCAACCCGCCGAAAATGCCCGACACAGGGCTGACACGGCGTCGCGTGCATACGGAATGGTGGATTCGGCCCGCCCCTGAGCCTCGGCGTCGAGCAGATCGGCGATCAATCCGGCCAGCTGCGCGGTCTCGGCCTCGCGCAGGCCGCGGGTGGTGGCCGCGCCGGTGCCCAGACGCAAGCCGACCCAGTCGGGCGGGCGCGGGCGGTCTCTGGGGATCGGGTTCTTGTTGGCGGTGATGTTCGCGGCCTCGAGCACCGCCTCGGCCTGCCGGCCCAGCAGCCCCCTGGACCCCACATCCACCAGCACCAGATGCGAGTCTGTGCCGCCGGTGACGATCCGCAGCCCCCGCGCGGCCAGCGTGTCGGCCAGCACCCGCGCATTCGCCACCACCTGCGCGGCATAGGTGCGGAACGCGGGGCGCTGCGCCTCGGCCAGGCAGACCGCCTTGGCGGCGATCACCTGCGTATGGATCGAGCCCTGCACGCCGGGGAACACCGCCGACTGCAGGCGTTTCATCCAGTCGGGGTTGTTGGTCAGGATCAGCCCGCCGCGCGGCCCGCGCAGGGTCTTGGTGGTGGTTGCGGTAACGATATCGGCGTGCGGAAAGGGCGAAGGATGCGCACCCCCCGCCACCAGCCCAGCGATATGCGCCATGTCGACGTGCAGCCACGCGCCCGCCGCCCTGGCGATCTGCCCCAGCCGCACGAAATCGAGCCGGCGCGGATAGGCCGAGCCGCCGGCAATCAGCAGTTTCGGCCGCAGGGCCAGCGCCTGCGCTTCCAGCGCGTCATAGTCGATCACCTCGGTCCGAGGGTCGACGCCATAGTGATGCGCCTCGAACCAGCGCCCCGAGAGGTTCGCGCCCAGCCCGTGGCTGAGGTGCCCGCCGGCAGCCAGATCGAGCGACAGCACCCGGTCGCCCGGTTTCAGCAGCAGAAAGAACACCGCCAGATTGGCCTGGCTGCCCGAATGCGGCTGCACATTCGCATAGTCGCAATGGAACAGCGCCTTGGCCCGGTCGATGGCCGCGGTCTCGACGATGTCGACGTTGATCCCGCCGCCGTGGAACCGCGCGCCGGGATAGCCCTCCAGCGTCTTGTTGGTGATCTCGTGCCCCAGAACCTCGCGCACCGCACGGCTGACGATGTTCTCGGACGCAATCAGCTCGATCTGCTCCTGCTGGCGCGCGCGCTCGCGGGTCAGGGCCTGGGCGACCAGCGGGTCGGTGGTGGCGAGGTCGGCGGCGAAATGGGTCATGGCGGGCTCCACAGGGGTCTGGCGCAGGATGCCGCCGCGGGGCTCGACCGCGCAAACCAGTTTTGCTATTTCTTTGGCGTAGAAAATCTAGGCCTTAACATGGCAGTCACCCCGCCCCGCCCCAAGGGACCGCATCTGAACGCCCTGCGCGCCTTTGAGGCGGCGGTGCGGCTGGGCAGTTTCACCGCCGCCGCCGAGGAGTTGGGCGTGACCCCCGGCGCGGTGGCGCAGCACATCAAGGCGATCGAGGCCTGGACCACCGCCCCGCTGTTCGAGCGCCACGCGCGCGGCATCCAGCCGACGGCGCTGGCGCGCGCGCTGCTGCCGACCTTTACGCTGGCCTTTGACCATCTGGGCCACGCGGTGCACCGGTTGCGCACCGAATCGCGGCCCTCGACCCTGAGCATCGCCACCCTGCCGTCGATTGCCCAGCTCTGGCTGCCGCGTCGGCTGGAGCGGCTGCGCGCGATCCGCCCCGATCTGACGGTCTCGGTCACCGCGCTGGAAACGCCGCCGAACCTGGACCGCGAGCAGTTCGACCTGTCGGTGTTCTTCGAGGATCGCCCGCCCGGCCCCGCCGACACGGTGCTGGCGCGCGACCGGGTGTTTCCGGTTTGCAGTCCGGCGCTGGCGGCGCAGCTGCCCGACGCGGCGGCGCTGGCCCGGGTCACCCTGCTGCATGACGCGACCTGGAGCCACGACTGGGAGCATTGGCTGAAGGCCTCGGGCAGCGCCTTGCAGGGCGTGCCGCGGGCGCAGACCTATTCGCTCTTTGCCGTGGCGCTGGAAGAGGCGCGGCGCGGCGCGGGGGTGCTCATCTCGCACGAGGCGCTGGTCGAGCAGGCGCTGGCCGAGGGTGCGTTGGTGCGACCCTTTGGCTTTGTGCTGGACAGCGAACGCTGGCTGGCCCTGCACGCCGGGCCCGGGTTGCGCGGGCGGACGCTCTGGGCTCAGGTCGTGGCCGCGTTTCAGTCGGGTGCAACCCAGGCCGGCTGATCGGGCACGAAAAGCCGCAGCCGGTCACCCAGCGCCACGCGGCCCTCGGCCTCGACCCAGGCGGTGACGCCGCGCCGTCCCTGCGCCGCCGGTTTGAACCGCGCGCCAAAGCCGGGATGCGCGGTTTCGATGGGTCGGGCAGGCAGCGTGCAGGGGCGGTTTTCCATGTCCACGGTGATGCAGGCCCCGGAGGGCGCCAGCAGCCGCGACGAGGGCGGCACATGGCTGAAATCGGGGATCCCGCGCAGCACCATCGTCGCCCCCAGCAGTGCCGGGTCCAGCGCCGGCAGGCCCATCCGCGCGGCGATCGCGTCCAGTTCCTCGACCGAGAGGATCGACAGCTGCCGCGCGTTGCGGATCGGCGTGTCGCGCGGGTAAAGCCCCAGCACGCGCGAGCATGACGGCCGCGTCAGCCCGCCATGCGTCTCGCCCACCGGACCCGCGAACCCCAGCTCCAGCGCCTGCAGCGGCTGCGAGGGCAGGCCGGCATCACGGTCGGGCACGATGCCCAGCCAGGTGATCTCGGCCTCATAGGGGGTGGCGGCAAGGGCAGGCATCGGAACCTCGGTGGCAATGGAAAACCCCGGCACCGTGGACCGGCGCCGGGGTCTTTGCAACCTGTTCCTGCGTCAGGCGCTGGGGGTGGGCTCCATCCCGCCCTCGTCGCCCGAACGCCGCGGTTTGGTGCGCGGGATCGAGGCCAGCGACGGCGTGCCGCCCGAGGGCTGGCTGTCGTCCTCGTCCCGGCCCGGCCCCTCGCCGCGCATCACGCGGGTGATCTCGCCGCCGGTCAGGGTCTCGTATTCCAGCAGGCCCTTGGCGAGGTTCTCCAGCTCGTCGCGATGCTCGGTCAGCAGGCGCTTGGCGGTCTGATAGCCCTCGTCGACGATCTTGCGCACTTCCTCGTCGATCTTCTCATGCGTCGCTTCCGAGGCATTCGACCCGCCCGAGTAATTGCCCAGATAGGACTGCTGCTCGTTGGCATAGTCGATATGGCCCAGCTCGTCCGAGAAGCCGAACTGCGTGACCATCGCCCGGGCGATCCGCGTCACCTGCTGGATGTCGCTGGCCGCGCCCGAGGTCACGTTCTCCTTGCCGAAGATCAACTCCTCGGCAACCTTGCCGCCCATCGCCATCGCGATCTTGGACTTGTATTTGGTATAGGTCACCGACAGCTGGTCGCGTTCCGGCAGGCTGAGGACCAGACCCAGCGCACGGCCGCGCGGGATGATCGTCGCCTTGTGAATCGGGTCGTGCTGCGGGACGTGCAGCCCGACGACCGCGTGCCCGGCCTCGTGATAGGCGGTCAGCTTCTTCTCGTCCTCGGTCATCACCATCGACCGCCGCTCGGCGCCATCATCACCTTGTCCTTGGCGTCCTCCGAAATCCTGCATGGTGACAAAGCGGCGGTTGCGGCGCGCGGCCATCAGCGCGGCCTCGTTCACCAGGTTCGCCAGATCCGCGCCCGAAACCGGGCGTGCCGCGCGCGATGATCCGCAGGTCCACGTTCGGCCCCAGCGGCACCTTGCGGGCATGCACGCCCAGGATCCGCTCGCGGCCCTTGATGTCGGGGTTCGGCACCTGCACCTGGCGGTCGAAACGGCCGGGACGCAGCAGCGCCGGGTCCAGAACGTCCGGGCGGTTGGTGGCGGCGATGATGATGATGCCCTCGTTCGCCTCGAACCCGTCCATCTCGACCAGCAGCTGGTTCAGCGTCTGCTCGCGCTCATCGTTGCCACCGCCGTAGCCCACGCCACGCGAGCGGCCCACCGCGTCGATCTCGTCGATGAAGACGATGCAGGGCGCGTTCTTTTTCGCCTGCTCGAACATGTCGCGCACGCGGGATGCGCCGACACCCACGAACATCTCGACGAAATCGGACCCCGAGATGGTGAAGAAGGGCACCCCCGCCTCGCCCGCAATCGCGCGCGCCAGCAGCGTCTTACCGGTCCCCGGAGGGCCGACCAGCAGCGCGCCCTTCGGGATCTTGCCGCCGAGACGGCTGAACTTCTGCGGGTTGCGCAGGAATTCGACGATCTCTTCCAGCTCGTCCTTGGCCTCGTCGATCCCCGCCACATCGTCAAACGTCACGCGCCCGTGCTTTTCCGTCAGCAGCTTGGCCTTGGACTTGCCAAAGCCCATCGCGCCACCGCGCCCGCCACCCTGCATGCGGTTCATAAAGAAGATCCACACGCCGATCAGCAGCAGGAACGGCAGCCACACCGACAGCGCCGACATCAGGCCCGACCGCTCCTGCGGGCGCGCCTCGACCGAGACGTTCGAGGCGATCAGCCGCTCGGTCGGGTTCTCGCCCGAGGGACGGATGGTGGTATAGACCTGTCCGCCGCGGTCGGTGACACGCAGCGTCTCGCCGTCGATCACCACACGGCTGACATCGCCCGCCTCGACCCTCTGCAGGAAGTCCGAATATCCGACGGTCCGACCGGTGGTCGTGCTGCTGCCGTTGTTGAACAGCGTGAACAGGACGATCATCAGAAAGAACAGGACGATCCAGAAGGCGAAATTGCGCGCGTTGCCCACGGGGCTCTCCAATCACGGGGGCCGTTTCCGGCCAGTTGGCTCTAAAATAGTGATGCGCCGGGTGACTTCAATGCGATTATGCCACATCATCCCCGCGCGCGGCGAGAGGTCGCGCAAAAATTGTCCAGCCCTGGGGCCAAAACGCCAGCGGCGCGGCCACCAGGCGCCCCGCGCGCCACAGGCCCGGCTGGGCCGCCAGCGCCGCCCGCGGCAGCCCCGTGTCGCGCCAATGGGGGTGCAAACCCGCCGCCGCCTGCCCGCTGAGCTGGCGTAACCCCGCCTCGCCCATCGCCCGGATCTCGGCGCCGCCCGGCCCCTCGGCGCGCCAGCGCCCGTCCCACACGGCGTCGCTGGGCGCGACCAGACCGGCCACCGCCCGCGCCTCGCGGTAAAGGCGCAGCCCCCGCGCCTCGGGGCGCAGGACACAGCCCGTCAGGGTGCCTTGCCCCGCCGCCACAAGGCGCTGCAACTCCTCAAGCCGCGGGCGATGCGCCGCGCCCGACAGGCCCGTCAGCAGCTGCGCGAACAGCCGGTCGCGGATCTCGGACGGCAAATCCAGCGCCGCGCGGTCGACCAGCGCGGTGCCCTGCTCCTCGCGTATCAGCGCCGCCAGCGCCCGCGCGGTCTCGTCCTCCAACGCCTCGCGCGCCCGGCGCATCCGCGCCGCGGTCGCCGCCAGTCCCTCGGCGTCGATCCCCAGATCGGCCAGCACCGCCAGCGCGCGCCGCGCGCGCACCCGCAGGAACCGCGGATCGTCGTTCGACGGATCCTCGACCCAGTCCACACCACGCGCGACCAGTTCCGCCCGCAGTGCCGCCCGCGTCACACCCAGAAACGGCCGGATCCAACGCACCCCGCCCGACACGCGATCCGCCGCCATCGCAGAGAGCCCGTCGACCCCGGACCCCCGCGCCAGCCGCATCAGCACCGTCTCAGCCTGATCGTCCAGCGTATGCGCCAACACCACCGCCGCGACCCGGCCGCGCGCCCAGCCTCCGATCAGCGACAGCCGCGCCTGCCGCGCCGCCGCCTGCAGATTGCCGCCACCCCCGCGCTGCCAGCGCAGCACCCTGTGCTCCACCCCCAGCCGCGCGCACAGCGCCGCCACCCGCGCGGCCTCCGCCGCCGCCTCAGGGCGCAGCCCGTGATCCACCGTCACCGCCGCCACCCGCGCCGGGCCCAGCGCCTCGACCGCCAGCACCAGCGCCGCGACAGAATCGCCGCCGCCCGAAACCGCGACGCCCAGACGCCCCGGCCCGGCAAACGCCGCCTGCAAACAGGCCAAGGGGGCCGGATCGCTCACGACCCTGCCCCCATCTTTGCGTTCCAAATATCCTGGGGGGTGAATTGCGCATCGCGCAAGAGGGGGGCAAAGCCCCCCTGCCCGGCCGCCACCCCGCGCTGCCGGATCAGTTGGACACCACCGTCACCGCGCGGCGGTTCGCGTCCCAGCACCGCTGCTCGGCGCAGACCTCGACCGGGCGCTCCTTGCCGTAGGACACGGTGCGGATGCGGCTCGCGGCGACGCCTTCGGCGGCCAGGAACTGCTCGACGCGGGCAGCGCGGCGCGCACCCAGGGCGACGTTGTATTCGCGGGTGCCGCGTTCGTCGGCGTGGCCTTCGACCAGGATCGAATACTGCGGGTTACGATTCAGCCAAACGGCCTGGGTGCGCAGGATGATCTGCGCCTGTTCCCCCAGCTCGCTGGAGTCCACGGTGAAATGCACCGTATCCCCGATGGTCTGGTTGAAATAAGCGATCGAGGCCGGGTCGTTCGGATCGCCCAGCGCCGTCGAGGCGATCCCGCCACCGGCGCCATAGGCCCCGTATTGGTCGTCGCCCCCACGCGGGTTGTTGCACGCGGCCAGTGCCAGTGCGGCGACCACCAGCGTGGCCTTGGTCAAAAGGTTCATGGTCTTGGTCCTTGGTGTCAGTCCTGCCCCAAAGGTCATCTTACCAGACGCCGGGCATCAGGGGAATCGGGGTTCAATCACGTTCAGCGGCGCAACGCCGAGGGCACGTTCAGCGGCGCAGCGCCTAGGGTAGCAGCGGCGACCAGCTGGGGTCCGAGGCCGGCCCCGGCGTCGGCACCCGGCGCAGGTTACGGCCGGTGATGTCCACGGACATCAGAAGCGGATCGCTGCCGGGCTCCTCGCGGGTGAACATGATCACCCGGCCGTTGGGCGACCAGGTCGGCCCCTCGTCGAGATAGCTTGCCGTCAGGATGCGCTCGTTCGATCCGTCGGTGCGCATCACGCCGATGTGGAAGCGTCCGTTGTGCTGCTTGGTAAAGGCGATCAGATCGCCGCGCGGCGACCAGACCGGGGTCGAATAGCGCCCCTGTCCCTGGCTGATGCGCTGCGGCTCGCCGCCCTGCAGGCCCATGACATAGATCTGCGAGGCTCCGGTTCGGTCGCTTTCGAACACCACCCGCTGGCCATCGGGCGAGAAGCTGGGCGCGGTGTCGATGGCGTTGGTCTGGGTCAGTTGCCACCGCTGGCCGCTGCCGAGGTTCAGAAGGAACAGGTCGGTGCGCCCCTCGACCGACAGCGAATAGACCACCGAGCCGCCGTCGGGCGAGAACCGCGGCGCGAAGGTCATCGTGCCGGGCTGGTCACCGATCACCTGCCGGCGGCGCGAGGCCACATCCATCAGATAGATCCGCGGGAAACCCGTCTCGTAGCTGGTGAACAGGATGCGGTCGCCGGTGGGCGAGAAGCGCGGCGCAAAGGCCAGCGCGGTGCCATCGGTCAGGAACTGCACGTTCTCGCCGTCCTGGTCCATCATCGCCACCTGCTTGCGGCGGTTTTCGCGCGGGCCGGATTCGGCGATGAACACCACGCGGCTGTCGAAATAGCCCTGCTCGCCGGTCAGCCGCATATAGACCTGGTCCGAGACCCGATGCGCCATGCGCCGCCAGGCATCGGTCTGGCCGTCGAACTGCAGCCCGTCGCCCAGCTGCTGGCCGGACACCACGTCGAAAAGGCGGAATTTCACCGTCAGGGTGCGGCCGCTGACCCGCACCGCGCCGGTGATCAGCGCGCGGGCGTTGATCGCGCGCCAGTCGCTGAACTGCACGGGGCTGTCAAAGCTGCTGATCCGGCCGACATGCGCGGTGGTCGGGATCTCGCGCAACAGGCCCGTGCCCGAGAGGTTGTTGGCGATCACCCGGGCGATGCCGCTGGCATAATCGCCCGCCCCGCCCGATTCCGCGACGAAATCGGGGATCGCATAGGGCACGGGTTCGATCACGCCCTCGGTGATGACGATCCGCTGCGGCGCCTGCTGCGCCAGCAGCGCACGGGGCGCCAGCGCAGAGCCGGCCAGAAGGGACAAAACGGTGCGGCGCGCAAACTCAGTCATCGGAAACTCATTCGTGTAGGGTCAAATTCGATTTCGACCGGCCGGCCCTGGTCGAGGAAGGATTGGGGCAGGCCATACCCGTTGATACCACATTGCAGGATCGCCTGTCGCCCGGCCTCGAAGACCACGCGCTGCGCCATCAGCGACCCGCCGTTGGCCTCGACCTGGCGGATCGTCGATTCGATCGGGCGCGAACCGGCGTCGAACTCGACCGAGACGACGACGACGACGTTCATGGCCTCGGTCGACAACAGGCCGACGTTCCAGCACTGGCCGATGGCCAGGTTCAGCATATCCATGTCCGATTGCGACAGCCCGCCGGTTTCCGGTTCGGGCTCAGCCAGCGCGGCAGCCAGCGCGTCCTCGATGGCGCTGGAGCTGGGTCCGGTGGGCTGCGCCGGGGCCGCAGGCGGCGGCGGGGCCGGCGTTTCGGCCGGGGCGGCCGCGGTGCGCACCGGGCGGCGGGCCGGACGGATGCTGACCTCGGGCGCGGTGGCGGTGCGGCGCGCAGGCTCGGTTTCGCTGATCCGGGTGGCCTCGGTCACGGTCTCGGTCGCCGCGGCCTCGCGCTGGGTGGCCTCGCGCTCCTCGGGGGCGTCGACGGTCGCGGTGGCGTCGGGGGTGGCGGCGGCCTGGTCGCGCGGCGCGATGGTCACCGCCGGGTCGGGAGTCGGCGCGGCCTCGGGCGCGACGCGCTCGGCGGGGCGCTGCACCGGGGTCAGCGACGCCTCGGGGGTGACCGTCGGCGCGACAACGGCGGCCTGCGGGCGCTCGGGCTCGGGCGCGGGTGTCGGTGCAGGCGCGGGTTGCGGCGCCGGCTGGGCGACGGGCTCGGGCGGGCGGATCGGCTCTGGCGGGGTCGCGGGCTCGGGCCGGGCGACCGGCGGCGGCGCGGCAATCGGCGCGGGTTCGGGGGCAGGCTCAGGGGTCGGCGCGGGCGCAGGCGCAGGAACTGGCGCAGGAGCTGACGGCATGGGCTGGGTCAGCGCCTCGAACTCGGCCGTCGAGACGATCGCAACCTCGGTGACCTCGGGGATCATCGGCTCGTCAGGCGCCTCGAACAGGTCAAAGAAGATCACCCACAGGATCAGCCCGGCGTGCAGCGCCGCCGAGGCCTTCTGTCCGGTGTTCAGATGGACCTGATCCCAAGTGGCCATGATGCGTCACTGACCCGCCTGGCCGCCAAAGGACGGCCCGCCCGTGTCGGTCACCAGCCCGATGTTGGAAAACCCGGCGGCGTTCAGCGCCCCCATCACCTGCACCACGCGCGCATAGGGGATCGCCCCGTCCGCGCGCAGGAAGATGCGGTCGTTCTGACGCTCGGCGGCGATCGCCTGCAGCCGCGGGATCACCTCGTTCTCGGGCACCTCGGTGGTCTGCAGGGTGATGATGCCGTCGGCGGTCAGGGTGATGGTCAGGGGTTCTTCCTGCTCGGCGGCCAGCGCGCCGGCGGCGGTGCGCGGCAGCTCGACGGGGACACCCACGGTCAGCATCGGCGCGGCGACCATGAAGATGATCAGCAAGACCAGCATGACGTCGACCAGCGGCGTCACGTTGATCTCGGCCATCTTGGCGGCATGACCCCGGCGACGCCTGCGCGTGCCCGAGCCCCCCTGCTTGCGGATCAGCTGCGCGCCCATCGCTCAGGCGTCCAGGTTGCGCGACAGAAGGGTGCCGAACTCGTCCGCGAACTGCTCATAGCCCGAGGCGATGGTGTCGCTGTCGTCCGAGAGCTTGTTGTAAAAGATCGTCGCCGGGATCGCGGCCAGGAGACCCAGGCCGGTCGCCAGCAGCGCCTCGGCGATGCCGGGAGCGACCACGGCGAGGTTCGTCGACTGCGCCAGCGCGATTTCCTCGAAGGCCGACTTGATCCCCCAGACGGTGCCGAAGAGGCCGACAAAGGGGCTGGCCGAGCCGACCGAGGCCAGGAAGGTCAGCCCGCCGTTCAGCTCACGCGCCTCGCGGTCGATGGCGACATCCATGCTGCGGTCGATGCGCTGCGCCGCACCGGGGATCAGCGCCCCGTCCTGGCGGTGCGACCGCTGCCATTCGGACATGCCGGCGACAAAGATCCGCTCGGGCCCCGAGGCCGGATTGCCGCCGATCCGGGCGAAATGCTCGTCCAGCGGCTCGCCCGACCAGAAGGCCGCGTCAAAGGCCTGCGCCTGCGCCCGGGCGCGGCGGAAGGTCAGATGCTTCTGGATGATGATCCCCCAGGACCAGAACGATGCCGCGATCAGCAGCAGCATGACGATCTTGACGGTCAGGGTGGCGCGCAGGAAAAGCGCAATGAGCGAAAAATCAATCTCGCTGGCCTGTGCCAGGGTAGCGGTGTCCATGAACCTTCTGTCCTGCTCGGGGTTGGGGTGACGTTTCCCGCGGCACCCTCGTTTGACGTGATTCTACCCGTTTTCCAAGACAAACGCCAATGCCAGCACGCGATTGTTACGCTTTTCCGCCCACGCTTTCCGCAATATGGGCCAGTTCCGGCGGCAGGCGCCGCGGACGCCCCTCAAGTGACATCGCCACCAGCGTCGCGCGGGCGCGAAACAGCAGGGTTTCGCCGCGCCGGACCTGCTGGTCCAGGACCATCCGGGCGCGCCCGCCTTCTACGGCGCGGGTGGTCACCACCAGCCGGTCGTCAAGCCGCGCAGGGGCCAGAAAATCGGCCTCGATCCGGTGCACGGCAAAGACGGTCCCGGCCGCACGCAGCGCGTTCTGATCGACGCCCAGCACCCGCACCCAGTCCGAGCGCGCGCGTTCGATGAACTTCAGGTAATTCGCGTGATAGACGATCCCGCCCATATCGGTGTCTTCGTAATAGACGGTGACGGGGAAGCTGTGGGTCATCGGACGATCATAGAAGGGCGCGGCGGGGCTGTCACGGGGTCAGCGGACGGGCGCACCGAGCCGTTGCCACAGCGCGACGTGCTGCGGCCGCCGGTGGTCGCCCGGATGTGCCTTGGGCCTGCGCTCAGGGTTGGGGGAAAACCACCTCGACGGGCGTCGAACGATGTTCGTTGCTGTTGTCGCCGAGTTGGCCACGCCAGTTTTGCCCCCAGCATACCACGCGGCCGGTGGCGCGCAGTGCGGCGCAGGTGTGATAGCGACCCGCACTGAGCGCCGATGCGTCGGTCACCCCGGCAACCGCGACCCATGTCGCGCTGGGGGTGTTGGTGCCATTCCCGAGCTGGCCAAAATCATTGTCACCCCAGCATGCGAGGTCACCGCCCTCGCGGATCGCGCAGCTATGCCGGAAGCCCGCGCTAACCAACCTTGCGTCGGTGATTCCAGTCACTGTGGCCGGGGTCCACCTGTTACCTCTGTAGCCATCGCCGATTTGGCCATCACCGCCGTAGCCCCAGCAAGCCATGCCTCCGCTGCTGCGCACGGCGCAATTGTGATACGCGCCCGAGCCTATCGCCGTCGCGTCACGGAGTCGGCGAACCGCCAGCCGGGACGGGCTGCTCTGAAGCTGCGACGAGCCGATACCCAGTTGTCCTTGTCTATTGGAACCCCAGCACGCGATGCGGCTGGATCCGCGCAGCGCGCAGGTGTGATAGAAACCGGCGATGATCGCAGTCGCATCGGAAATCCTGCGCACACTGACACGCGTAAGGCGCGTGTCGGCCGTGCCATCCCCGAGCTGGCCATAGGCGTTGTCGCCCCAACAATAAACGCGCCCGGATTCCCGAAGGGCGCAGGTGTGGGATGCGCTGGCAGCGACGGCAACCGCATCGCCGACCCTTCTGACAAGAACCCTGTCGGGATTGGCGAAGCCGGTCGTGCCGTCTCCAAGCTGGCCGTAGTCGTTGTTGCCCCAGCATGCCACGCGGCCCGTGCTGAGCACCGCACAACTATGGTCACTGCCCGACGCAATGGCGACCGCATCGGTGACCCGGCGCACGAGAACCGGTGTCAGGCCGTCGGTGCTGGTCCCATTGCCGAGTTGCCCCATGCTGTTGTCGCCCCAGCACCAGACCCGTCCGGTATCGTCGAGCGCGCAGGTATGCTGGTTGCCTGCCGCGACTTGCACGATGTTGGGCACCTGCGCGGACGCGGGCAGGGCGAACCCCAGAACCAGAGCGGCCAGCGCCCCGAAAACGCCACTCCGGGTGTCGGTTTTTGATGACATCATGTGTGAACGCGGCTCCTCTCGTTGTCGGACTTCGGCCTCGGACTCCGGCAAGGCACGGATGGCTCTGATCGCAATCCGGTCATTGAACAGCAAGACCAGGCGCCCGATCAAGTCGCGAAGCGCAATCTTTGGGCGTATGGACCCGTCGATGACTGCTCGCATGGTTGCGCATCACGCCGGCGGTCGGACCCATTACAGGGCGTCGATGCACCCGATCACGGGACGCGCGCCGCCGCGAAACGCCGCCGGCAGGACGCGCAACACCGGATTTCACCGGACCACAAAGCGGCACACGGTCGGGGGCGCTCTGTCCTGCCACCTTGCGCCACCGGCCCTGCTGCCCTTATGTGACAGCGGACGGGCCGACCTTGGCCCTCCGTGTGCAGAAAGGGTTTCCATGCGCAATGCGGCCTTGATGTTGGGCATTGTCGGCGGGTTGATCGCGATGGTGGTCGGGTTCTTTGGCTATGGCTACACCGTCCTGACCGACAATCACCGCGAGGTGGGCGAGATGTTCGGCTATGTCCAGAACCCGCAACTGATCCGCACCGCCAGCTTCATTGCCCCTCTGTTGGCAATCGCCGGCGGCGCGATGGCCCGGGTGCGGGCGCTGTGGGGCGGCGTGTTGATGCTGATCGGCGGCGGGCTGATGTATTACGCCTTCGGCTTTGGCGTGTTCACGATGTTCCCGATCGGCTTTTGCATCGTCGGCGGCATCCTGGCGCTGGCTGCCGGCAAGCCGGACGAACCCAAGGCGCATTTCTGACGCGCCGCTGCGGTCAGGGTTGCGCGGGCGGAACGAAGCCGATGCGCACCCGTCCGCGCGCCTCGTCGAGGTCGAGCGAGAAGGCCTCGCGCACATCCTCGAGGATCGCCTCGCAGACCCGCCGGCCGCCGGTTTCGCCGCCCGGGGCGATCAGCTCGCGCCGCTGGCGTTCCCCGACCAGCACCTCCAGCCCGTCCGCGGCCGGGCGGAACTCGATCACCGTGCGCACCCAGGTCGCGCCATCGTCGCCTTTGTTGCCGATCTCGGTGCACAGGCCCATGAAGATCGGTTCCAGATACAGCGCGCCGCCGCCATAGCTGCTGAACATCGCGTCGCGATAGGGCACGCGGGGCTCGAAGGCCTCGAAGGGCGGCACGCCGTTGACGGCCCCCTCGGGCGCACCGAGGAAGCTCCGGTATTCCTCGAGAATGGCAAAGCCAACGGCGCGGACCCGCGCATAGAACACGAGGGTTTCCTGCCCGTATTGCTGCACCAGATCCTGCAGCGCCTTGTAATGGGTCTTGTGGGATTTCGACATGCCGCCCCCGCCGGTTGCCTCAGCGCAACCGCGCCGCCAAGCGTAGCGCGTGGCTGGCGTCCTGCGCAACGGCGGGCATGACGCGGTCATAGGCGGCGGCGATCAGCGCAGCAATGTCCGGGCGCAGCACGGCGGTGTCCCCGGCGCGGGCCAGCGGCGAGCGGCCGGCAAAGGCCGTGTCGGACCACAGCACGATGGTCTGCACCGCCTGCAAGAGCGCGATATCGGCGGCCGGCATGGCCTGCATCGCCGCATCCATGCGGACAAACACGAAGGCGGCCTTGATCGCGCCGCCTTCGTCAAAGCGAAAAGCGCGATACTGGTTGGCGTCTGCCGCCTTGAGTCGGGCGACGGTGGTGGCCAGCCCGTCGATCAGCCGATCGAGGTCGGGCACCGCGAGGAGTTCATCCCAGTCGCGAAAGAAGAAGACCATCAGGTTCGCGCCCAGTTCGGGATCGGTCTCGGCCATCTTGTGACCGACGAGGGTCACGACGGCCTCGAATGCGCCCTTGACGGTGGCCAGCGTCGCGTCGTCGACGCCGAACACGATCGGCACGATGGGCCGGCCCCAGCGGGCGAACAGATAGGAGCCGTCGGAACGGGTGAACAGCGGAACAATCTGGTCAGGGGTCAGCGTGTCGGTCATCAGGTCTCGAGCGTGCGGTAGATCCGGGGATAGAAGACGGCCTGCGACAGGCCGCGGGTGACATTGAAGATCATCAGCGACAGCCAGAGCCCGTGATTGCCCAACCCCCAGCTGGCGAAAATGGCGACCACGTAGACGGTTGCCGCAATGGTCGCGGTCAGCAGCATCTCGCGGGTCATGGTCGCGCCGATATAGATGCCGTCGAACATCCAGGCGGCGATGCCCAGCGCCGGAGCCAGCGCGACCCAGGGCAGATAGATGCGCGCCTCGGCGCGGACATCGGGGGCGGTGGTCATCAGGTCGATGATCGCGGGTCCGGCCAGCCAGAACACCGCGCCCATCAGGACCGCACCGCCCGCGCCCCAGAGGCTGGTCAACCGCACCGAGCGGCCCAGTTGCCCCGCCGCCCGTGCGCCGACCGCCTGGCCAACCAGCGTTTCGGCGGCAAAGGCGAAGCCGTCGAGCAGATAGGCGGTGATTTCCAGGAACTGCAGCAGCACCTGATTGGCCGCGATCACCAGGTCGCCGCGCCCCGAGGACAGGAACAGGAAGGCGGTGAAGCAGCCCTGCAGGATGATCGACCGCACCATGATATAGCCGTTGACCGATGCCATCCGCCGCAGCCGAACCGCGTCGAACACCCGCGCGCCCGTCGCCGCCAACCCGGCCCGGCACAGCCAGAGCCCCAGCCCCAGGCCGGTCCATTCCGCAATCAGCGTGGCAACGGCGACGCCCTCGATCCCCCAGCCGAGCCCCAGCACAAACCACAGGTCCAGCCCGATGTTCAGCCCGTTCATCACCAGTTGCAGGGCCAGCACCGCCCGCGTGCGCTCGATCGCGATCAGCCATCCGGTGATCGCATAGCTGGCGATGATCGCCGGTGCGCCCCAGATGCGGATCGCCAGATAGGTCTGGGTCAGCCCCTCGATCTCGTCGCTGGCCGGGGCAAGGCGGAACGCCGCCCAGAACAGCGGCCCCTGCAGGACGATCAGCGCCAGCCCCGCGGCCGCGGCGATGAGCAGCCCGCGCTTCAGGATCGCCCCGGATTCGTCGGCATCCCCTGCCCCGTGGGCCTGCGCCGTCAGGCCGGTGGTGCCCATCCGCAGGAACCCGAACATCCAGTAGAAGATGGCCAGGATGATCGCCCCCAGCCCCACCGCCCCGATCGGCGCGGCCAGCCCCAGCTGCCCGACCACCGCGGTATCGACCGCGCCCAGCAAGGGCACGGTGACATTGGCGGCGACGATCGGCAGGGCGATTCGCAGAACCCGCCGGTGGGTCAGCGAGGCCGCAGCGGGCCCGGCACTCATCGTTCGCCGTCGCGGCTGGGGATCAGGAAATGCCCGGTCGCCTGGGCATAAAGCCGCGAGCGGTTGTCCTGCCAGGCCTCGACATGCACCGAGGCATAGCGCCGGCCCGAACGGTTGACCCGAGCGCGCGCATAGGCATCGCGCGGCAGGCCCGAGCGCAGGTAATCCACCGTCAGGTCGATGGTCTTGGGCAGGCGCGGCATATGCGCCTCGTCCAGCGCGCGCGGGTCCAGTGTGCCCTGCTCCATCTGCTCCCACAGGATCGACCAGCTGAGTTCGATCATCGCCGTGACTTCCAGAAATGCCGCCGTGACACCGCCATGCAGCGCCGGCAGGAACGGGTTGCCGATCAGCTTCTCGTCAAAGGGCAGCACCGCCGTCAGCTCGTCGCCGCGCCGGTCGAACCGGATACCGAGGAACTGGACATAGGGAATGCCGCCGATCAGCACCCGCAGCGCCTTGTCGCGGCGTTCCTTGATGATCTGCACGGGTTCGGGCTTGGACCGGCTCATGTCGTGGCCTCTTTCATGCGCGACCCGGCCTCCATCGTGAACGCGCCCGAGGCGGTGGCGACGGGCAGGCCCTCGTCCTCGTCATGGGCAGTGGCGCGCACGAAGGCGACGGTGCGCGTGGCGTGGAAACACTCGGCCCGGGCGACGATCCGCTGCCCGGGTTTCGCCGCGCGCATGTAGTCGATGCGCAGATCCAGCGTCGCGGTGCCCAGCGCCCCGGGATAGGACATCACCGCCGCGCCACAGCAGGTATCCAGCAGCGCCGAGACCGCCCCACCCGAGATGACCCGGGTCAGCGGGTCGCCGATGAACCGTTCGTCATAGGGCATCGACATCACGGCACAGCCGTCCGTGATCTCCTCGAGGACGAGCCCCAGCGCCTTCGCATGCGGCACGGCGTCGATGAATTGCTGGGCGGGGCTGGGGTCTGATGACATGGCGGGATCCTGCGTCCTGTGGTCGGCCGGTTGGGCCAGACTGTCGCCGCAGTTCCCGCCGGGTGCAAGGGCCGGTGCGATTCTGCGACCGCAAAAGCAGTGGTTGCACCCGCTCCGGGCGCGCCTTACCCTCGCGCCACCGGTCACCCAGCAAAGGCACCTGGCAACGAGATGAGCGAGTCCCGACTGTCCTTCAAGGAAATGTGCGCCAAGTTCGAGGTCACGCCCCGCACCCTGCGGTATTACGAATATATCGAGTTGCTCAAACCCGAGAAGGAAGGCCGCAACCGGTTCTATGGCCCGCGCGAGGTGGCGCGCATGACGCTGATCCTGCGTGGACGGCGGTTCGGCTTTGCACTGGAAGAGCTGCGCCAGTGGCTCTTGATGTATGAGACCCGGGGCACCAAGCCGCAGCTGGAGATCTTTGTCGAGATGGCCAACCGGCAGCTGGGCGAACTGGCCCGCCAGCGGGATGAGCTGATGGTGACGATCGAGGATCTCAAGCAACTGCGCGACGAGGCCGCGCGCCTGGCTGTCGAGGCCACAGGCGACTGACCGCGCCGGGACCCCCGGCAGCCCGTCAAGGCGCATGCCGCGCGGTTGCCTCCCCTTCGTGCCCGGCATGCCACCGCAACGCCCCGGCAGGATGCATAGGGCCCTGTCCGACCGGCCTCAGCGGGACGGCATCGGCGTGGACATCAGGTGGCCGTGATACCAGCCCGGCACCGAGGCAAAGCGATACGAGAACAGCGCCACCGCCGCGACGAGCGCCAGCAGCATCAGCGGCGTCGCCAGCTTGCGCTTGCCTTCACTGAGGTTCGGGTCCTTCGCCACCTGCCCGCGCATGCCCAGAATCGCCACCGCCAGGATCAGGCTGAACCCCATCTCCATATAGGCCACCGTCGACCCCGGCAGGTTGTAGGGCCCCGGCATCACCCCGCGATAGACCGCGTTCCCCACCAGAAAAATCGTTCCCAGAAGATAGAGCCACCAGCGTGTGTTGCTGCTCTGGATGGCCTTGTCCGACTCGCCTGTCATGGTTCCCTCCGCCACAGACCGCCGCTTGAATCAGGCTGCCATCGGCCCGGGAACCGGTCAAGCATCTCACAACGCGCGGAAAATGCGATGCTGCCACTTCGCGACCCGACGTCACCCGGATCTTGTGACGCAGCGTCGGATGTTACGTTAACGTCAACTTTACTTCATCCTGTTGGCAACATGCCTACATGATGCCTTGCGGGACCGATCCCCGCAAAGCGAGGACCGTATGGACGACGATCTGATGACCATCCGCCAGATGTGCGACGCCTTCGACGTGACACCGCGCACCCTGCGCTTTTACGAGGCCAAGGAACTGATCTTTCCGATCCGCGAAGGTCAGAAGCGCCTCTATTCGCACCGTGATCGCGGCCGGCTGAAACTGATCCTGCGCGGCAAGCGATTCGGCTTCGCGCTGGAGGAGATGCGCCAGCTGCTGAACCTCTATGACCGCGGCGACGCGCAGGAGGAGCAGCTCAAGCGCACCGTCACCGCGGCCCGCGAACGGCTGGCGCAGATGGAGCGCCAGCGCGACGAGTTGACAGAAGCCATCGACGAGTTGCGCCAGCAGCTCGAAGCAGGGGCCGAGATGCTCTCGGCCTTCCGCACCCCAGACACCCACTGATCCACCGGCCCGCCGCGCGCAGACGCCGCCCAGTTTCCGACAGGAGAGACCCGATGCCCAGCTATACCGCCCCCGTGAAGGATATGCAGTTCCTGCTGCACGACGTGCTCAAGGCCAGCGAGGCCGAGATCCCCGGCTATGCCGAGCTTGAGCGCGACTTCACCGCCGCGATCCTCGATGAGGCCGCCAAGCTGGCGCAGGACGTCCTGGCGCCGCTGAACGCGGTCGGCGACGCCGAGGGCTGCCGGCTGGAGAACGGCGTGGTCTATACCCCCACCGGGTTCAAGGACGCCTTTGAGCAGATGAAGGAAGGCGGCTGGAACGGCCTCGACCTGCCCGAGGAATTCGGTGGCCAGAACCTGCCCTATGTCGTCGGCACCGCGGTGGGCGAGGTGTTCGTCTCGGCCAACATGGCGTTCAACATGTATCAGGGCCTGACCCACGGCGCGATCAACGCGATCCTTGCCGCCGGATCCGAAGAGCAGAAAGCCACCTATCTGCCGAAGATGGTGTCGCTCGACTGGACCGGCACGATGAACCTGACGGAACCGCATTGCGGCACCGATCTGGGCCTGATCCGCACCAAGGCCGAACCGCAGGCCGACGGCAGCTATGCGATCACCGGGCAGAAGATCTTCATCTCGGCCGGCGATCACGACATGTCGGAAAACGTCATCCATCTGGTGCTGGCGAAGGCCCCCGGCGGCGGCGAGGGCACCAAGGGCATCAGCCTGTTCATCGTGCCGAAATTCCTGGTCAACGCCGATGGCAGCCTGGGCAAGCGCAACCCGGTTTCGGTCGGCAAGATCGAAGAGAAGATGGGCATCCACGGCAACGCCACCTGCGTGATGAACTATGACGGCGCGACCGGCTATCTGATCGGCGAGCTGCACAAGGGCATGCGCGCGATGTTCGTGATGATGAACGAGGCGCGTCTGGGCGTCGGCCTGCAGGGCTATGCCCAGGCCGAGGCGGCGTATCAGAACGCCGTCGCCTATGCCAAGGACCGCCTGCAGGGCCGCGCCGTGACCGGCACCGAGAACCCCGGTGGCAGCGCCGATCCGCTGATCGTGCACCCCGACATCCGCCGCATGCTGATGGATCAGAAGAGCTTTGTCGAAGGCGCGCGCGCGTTTACCTTCTGGGGCGCGCATCTGATCGACCGCGCGCATCGTCTGGGCGACAAGCACGCCGAGGGGCTGATCTCTCTGCTGACCCCGGTGCTCAAGGGCTTCCAGACCGACCAGGGCTTTGCGATGGCCGTCCAGGCGCAGCAGGTCTATGGCGGGCATGGTTACATCGAGGAATGGGGCATGTCGCAGTTCGCCCGCGACGCCCGCATCGCGATGATCTACGAGGGCGCGAACGGCGTGCAGGCGCTCGACCTCGTGGGCCGCAAGCTGGCCGCCGAGGGCGGCAAGCCGGCGATGGCCTTCTTCGAGATGATCAAGACCTTCATCAGGGAGAACGAGGGCAACGAGGCGCTGAAAGGCCCGTTCCTGGACCCCCTCAAGGCCGCGTCCAAGGATCTGCAGGCGGCAATGATGTTCTTCATGCAGAACGGCATGAAGAACCCGAACGCCGCACTGGCCGGGTCGACCGACTTCATGCACATGTTCGGCCATGTCTGCCTGGGCTATATGTGGGCGCTGATGGCCAAAGCCTCCAGCGAGACCTTGTCAGCCGGCACCTCTGACGCCACGTTCCACGAGACGAAACTCGCCACCGGCCGCTACTATATGGCCCGGCAACTGCCCGCCACCGGGATGCACCTCGCGCGCATCCAGTCGGGCGCCGAGCCGGTCATGGCGCTGGACGCCGAGGCGTTCTGAGGCCCGGAAACCGGAAGGGGGGGATCCGATGGACAGGGGCTTTACCGAGCATCCCGCCTTTCACGGCGGCTGCCAGTGCGGCGCGGTGCGTTACAGCGTCACCGCCGGCCCCGCCAAGGATTGCGTCTGCCATTGCCGGATGTGCCAACGCGCCACCGGCAATGCCTTCGCCCCCCTGGTCGAGGTCGAGGCCGACCGCGTGACCTGGACCGGGACGCCCGCCGAATGGGCGTCCTCGTCCGTCGCCTGGCGCGGCTTCTGCCCGACCTGCGGCACGCCCCTTTATTTCCGCTCGGATGACACGATCGAATTCATGGCCGGCACGCTGGTTACCGGCACGCCCTTCGACCCGATCTATAACGCCAGCGTCGAATCGCGGGTGGACTGGCTGGACGCGCTGACCCATGCGCCGTCGAAAACCACCGACCCGGCGATCCTGGCGGTCGTCCGCAGCTTTCAGGCCCCGGAGGAGTGATGCCCAAACGTCTGCGCCTGACCCGCCGCTTTCCCGTCGCGATGAGCGAGGACGGATACCGCCGCTTGCGCCGCTTCGCCACCGAGGCCGGCCTCGACGAGGGCGAGGCCCTGTCCTTCCTGTTCGAGAATTTCGACAGCGTCACCCACGCCGAAAACCTGTCGCACCGCCTGCGGCTGTTCAATGCCGAGCTGGAAGCGAGAAAACGCTGAAACCTGCCGCCTGAGGAGGGGCCTTCCGATGACATTCCCGCTGCTGAACTCCGCGTGGATGACCGACGAGCACAAGATGCTCGAAGACATGACCCGCAGCTTCATCACCGAGAAATGGGCCCCCCATTTCGACCGCTGGCGCACCCAGGGCGAGATGGACCGCTCGACCTGGAACGAGGCCGGCGAAATGGGCCTCCTGTGTGCCTCGATCCCCGAGGAATACGGCGGCGCGGGCGGCGATTTCGGGCATGAGGCGGTGCTGTGCATGGAGGCCGCGCGCCAGAACATCGCCAGCTGGGGCAACGGCATCCACTCGGGCATCGTCGCGCATTACATCCACGCCTATGGCACCGAGGAACAGAAACAACGCTGGCTGCCGAAAATGGCCACCGGCGAGATCGTCGCGGCGCTGGCGATGACCGAACCCTCGGGCGGATCGGACGTGCAGAACCTGAAGACCCGCGCGATACGCGATGGCAACGTCTATCGCCTGACCGGATCGAAGACCTTCATCACCAACGGCCAGCACGCCAACCTGATCGTCGTCGCCGCCAAGACCGACCCGACCTCGAAGGCCAGGGGCGTGTCGCTGGTGGTGGTCGAAACCGACGGCGCCGAAGGCTTCACCCGCGGCCGCAACCTCGACAAGATCGGGCTGAAGGCCGCCGACACCTCGGAACTCTTCTTCGACAACGTGCCAATCCCGCCGGAAAACATCCTCGGCGGCGCCGAAGGGCAGGGTTTCTACCAGATGATGCAGCAATTGCCGCAGGAGCGCCTGATCATCGGCGCCGGCGCGGTGGGCGCGATCGAAGGCGCCGTGGAACGCACCATCGCCTATTGCAAGGAACGCGAGGCCTTCGGCCAGCCGATCATCAACTTCCAGAACACCCGCTTCAAACTGGCCGAGTGCAAGACCAACGCTGTGGTGGCGCGCAGCTTCCTCGACACCTGCATCAGCGCACATCTGAAGGGCGAACTGACCGTCGAGATGGCGGCGATGAACAAATACTGGCTGTCGGACCTGCAATGCCAGGTGCTGGACGAATGCGTGCAGCTGCACGGCGGCTACGGCTTCATGCAGGAATACGCGGTGGCCGAGATGTGGACCGACGCGCGGGTGCAGCGGATCTATGGCGGCACCAACGAGATCATGAAGGAACTCATCGGGAGGTCGCTGTGAGGCCCCCCGCGCAACGTTGGGGGGCTCCTCGCCCCCCAAACCCCCTCGCCCAAGGGGGGCACGCCCCCCTTGGGAAACCCCGTGCGTATTTGCGGCAAGATGAAAGGCGCACACCCCTCCCCGCCTGTGCGTTACGCTCTCGGGCAGGTCGGGGTGGCTTCACCTTGCACGGTCATCGGCTCGCCAGCCTGTACCGTGATGCCAGACTAAACCACGTTTGGTTAACAAAGCCTGACCACGCCCTTTCATCTTGCCCCAAATACGCACCTTGCGACGCCACCACAGGCGCAGCCGAAAAAGGATCAGCACCATGACCGCCACGCTCTACTGCTTCGGGGAATCCGGCAATGCCTACAAGGCGGCGCTGACGATGATCCTCGCCGGTTACGACTGGCAGCCGCGCTTTGTCGATTTCTTTGGCGGCGAGGCGCGCAGTCCGGCGTTTCGGGCGATCAACGAGATGGGCGAGGTTCCGGTTCTGGTCGAAGGGGATCTGACCCTCAGCCAATCCGGGGCGATCCAGTATCACGTTGTGAAAGCGACGGGAAAGCTGGGTGGGCAGCCCGGTGACGCGGAAGAAATCCTGCGCTGGATCCTGTGGGACAATCACAAAATGTCGAGCCAGGTGGGCACGCAACGGTTCTTGATGAACTTCCTCCCCGAGGACAAGCGCCCGGCCGAGGTGATCGGTTATTTCGCTGGCCGGTTGAAGGCCGCGTTCAAGACGCTGGACGGCCATCTGCAGGGGCGTGACTGGATCGTCGGCGACAGCGTGACGATCGCGGACACCGCCTGCTGCAGCTATCTCTATTATCCCGAGCCCTTCGGTTTCGACCGTGCCGAATGGCCCAATATCGACCGCTGGCTGGGCAATATCGCCGCCCTGCCCGGCTGGAAACACCCCTATGACATGATGCCCGGCAACCCGTCGGACCGGGCCAAGGCCTGAGGAGACCAGACATGACCGAAGCCTATATCTATGACGCCGCACGCACGGTGCGGGGCAAGGGCCGCAAGGACGGCAGCCTGCACGAGGTGACCGCGGCGCGGCTCAGTGCGATTGCTTTGAACGCGATCAAGGAGCGCAGCGACCTGGACACACGCGCGATCGAGGACGTGATCTGGGGCAACGTGACCCAGGTCGGCGAACAGGGCGCCTGCCTGGCGCGGACCGCCGTTCTGGCCTCGGATTTCCACGAGCAGGTGCCGGGCGTCAGC
Source organism: Rhodobacter sp. (assembly GCA_020637595.1). Taxonomy (GTDB): domain Bacteria; phylum Pseudomonadota; class Alphaproteobacteria; order Rhodobacterales; family Rhodobacteraceae; genus Pararhodobacter. The sequence goes on from JACKKE010000014.1 coordinate 29,281, forward strand.
GTCAACCGGTTCTGTGCCTCGGGGCTGGAGGCCGTGAACATGGCCGCGAACCAGGTGCGCGGCGGGGCCGGCATGGCCTATGTCGCGGGCGGCGTCGAGTGCATGAGCCGGGTGCCGATGGGCAGTGACGGTGGCGCGATCGCCGTCGACCCGCAGATCGCCTTTGACAACTATTTCGTCCCGCAGGGGATCAGCGCCGACATCATCGCCACGAAATACGGATTCACCCGCGACATGGCCGACGCGATGGCGGTCGAGAGCCAGAAGCGCGCCGCCGCCGCCTGGGCTGACCGGCGTTTTGACAAATCCGTGGTGACGGTCAAGGACATCAACGGGCTGACGATCCTCGACCATGACGAATTCATGCGCCCGAGCACCGACATGCAGAGCCTCGGCGCACTGAAGCCCTCGTTCAAGGACATGGGCGAGGTGATGCCGGGCTTCGACAAGGTGGCCCTGATGAAATACCCCGAGCTGGAGAAGATCGAGCACATCCACCACGCCGGGAACTCGTCTGGCATCGTCGACGGGGCGGCGGCGATCCTGATCGGCAACAAGGAATTCGGCGAGAAATACGGGCTGAAGCCGCGCGCGCGCATCCGTGCCACGGCCAAGATCGGCACCGATCCGACGATCATGCTGACCGGCCCGGTGCCGGTGACCGAGAAGATCCTGCGCAATTCCGGCATGGCGATCGGCGATATCGACCTTTTCGAGGTGAACGAGGCCTTTGCCGCGGTGGTGATGCGCTTCGAACAGGCGTTCGATGTCGACCACGCCAGGGTCAACGTCAACGGCGGCGCGATCGCGATGGGCCACCCGCTGGGTGCGACCGGCGCGATCATCCTCGGCACGCTGCTCGATGAGCTCGAGCGCACCGGCAAGGGCACGGGCCTGGCGACGCTGTGCATCGGTTCGGGCATGGGCGCGGCGACGATCATCGAGCGCGTGTGATGCCGAAGATCGACATCGACGCGGTGCCTGTGCGCACGGGCTCGATTTACCCCGAGCCCTATGCCAGCCAGATGGCCGGGCGCAGCTCGCGTCGTCTGGGACAGGCAGCCGGGCTGACGCAGTTCGGCGCGAATATCGTCTATCTGGAGCCCGGCGCACCGGCGAGCCTGCGCCACTGGCACCTGAAGGAAGACGAGTTCGCCGTGGTCCTGACCGGCGAGCTGGTGCTGATCGAGGATGGCGGCGAGACCGTCATGCGGCCGGGCGATTGCGCGGCCTGGAAGGCGGGCGTCGAGAACGCGCACCGCTTCGTCAACCGCTCGGACGCGCCAGCGAGTTTCCTGGTGGTCGGCACCAAGGACCCGAACGAGGTCGCGACCTATGGCGATGTCGACATGAAGATCCAGATCGAGGCCGGACAGGCCCGTTTCACCTATCACGACGGCAGCGATTGGGCGGGGCCCCGCGATCTGCCGGCGAAAGGAGACCAGAAATGACCGAATTCCACTATTCCGTGGACGCCGACGGCGTCGCCATCATCACCTGGGACGTGCCCGGCAAGTCGATGAACGTCTTCTCCTTCGAGGGGCAGGCGGAACTCGATGCGGCCATCGACAAGGCGCTGGCCGATGACGCGGTCAAGGGCGTCGTCATCACCTCGGCCAAGGACAGCTTTGCCGGCGGCATGGACCTGAACGTGCTGGCCGAGCTGCGCGAGGCGGCGGGCGACAGCCCGGCGCAGGGGATCTTCGACGGCATCACCGCGATGCACACGCTTTTGCGCAAGATCGAACGCGCAGGCATGGACCCCAAGACGCTGAAAGGCGGCAAGCCGATCGCGGCGGCACTGCCCGGCACGGCGATGGGCATCGGGCTGGAACTGCCGCTGGCCTGCCACCGGATCTTTGCCGCCGACAACGCCCGCGCGCAGATCGGCCTGCCGGAAATCAAGGTCGGCATCTTCCCCGGCGCGGGCGGCACCACCCGTCTGGCGTGGAAGCTGGGCGCGATGGCCGCAGCCCCGCTACTGCTGGAAGGCAAGGCGAACAACCCGCAGAAGGCCAAGGCCGCCGGCGTCATCGACGAGGTTGTGCCTGCCGATCAGCTGATGGCCGCCGCCAAGGCCTGGGTGCTGAGCGCCAAGGACGAGGATCTGGTCAAGCCCTGGGACAAGAAGGGCTACAAGATCCCCGGCGGCACGCCCTATTCGGCGCCGGGCTTCCCGACCTTCGTCGGTGCCTCGGTCATGGTGCACGCCAACACCTGGGGCGTCTATCCGGCGGCCAAGGCGCTGCTGAGCGCGGTCTATGAAGGCATGCAGGTGCCGTTCGACACCGCGCTGAAGATCGAGACCCGGTATTTCGTCAGCACGCTGCTGAACCCCTCGTCCAGCGCGATGATCCGCAGCCTCTTCGTCAACAAGGGCGCGCTGGAGAAGGGCGCGAACCGGCCCGAGGTGCCCGACGAGACGGTCAAGAAGGTCGGCGTTCTGGGCGCGGGCATGATGGGGGCGGGCATCGCCTATGTCAGCGCCGTGGCGGGCATCGAAGTGGTGTTGCTGGATTCGACCATCGAGGCGGCGGAAAAGGGCAAGGCCTATTCCACCGGCATCCTGGACAAGGCGATCAAACGCGGCCGCGGCACCGAGGAAAAGAAGGCCAAGGTTCTGGGCCAGATCACGACGACCACCGATTACGCCGATCTCGCCGGCTGCGATCTGATCGTCGAAGCGGTGTTCGAAGACCCCAAGGTCAAGGCGGATGTCACCGCCAAGGCCGAAGCGGTGATCCCCGAAACCGCGATCTATGCATCCAACACCTCGACCCTGCCGATCACCTCGCTGGCCACGGCCTCGAAGCGGCCCGAGCAGTTCATCGGCATCCACTTCTTCTCGCCGGTCGACAAGATGCTGCTGGTCGAAATCATCAAGGGTGCCAAGACCGGCCCGCGTGCCGTGGCCAAGGCGCTGGACTATGTCCGCCAGATCCGCAAGACGCCGATCGTCGTCAACGACGCGCGCTTCTTCTACGCCAACCGCTGCATCATTCCCTATATCAACGAGGGGATGCGCCTGGCGGCCGAGGGCGTGCCGATGCCGATGGTCGATCACGCCGCGCGGCTGCTGGGCTTCCCGGTGGGGCCGCTGCAGCTGGTCGACGAGACCTCGCTCGACCTGGGCGCCAAGATCGCCAAGGCGACCAAGGCGGCGATGGGCAACGACTATCCCGACGATGCGGTGGACGAGGTGGTGTTCTGGATGGTCGACGAGGGCCGCTATGGCCGCAAGACCAAGGCCGGGTTCTTTGACTATGACGACGCGGGCAAACGTCTGGGCTACTGGCACGGGTTCAACGACAAATATCCGGCGGTCGAAGGGGCCGAGCTGGACGAGGTCAAGAACCGCCTGATGATGGCGCAGGTGCTGGAAGCGGTCCGCGCGCTGGAAGAAGGCGTGCTGGAGGACATCCGCGAGGGCGACGTCGGCGCGATCCTGGGCTGGGGCTTTGCGCCCTGGTCGGGTGGCCCGTTCGGCTGGCTGGACATCATCGGCGCGAAGAAGGCGGTCGAGATCTGCGACACGCTGGAAGCCAAATACGGCAAGCGGTTCGCATGCCCGCCGTTGCTGCGCGACATGGCCGCCAAGGGGCAGACCTTCTACGGCAAGACCGCGCGCGACGCGGCCTGACCCCGAGGTCGGCGTCACCAATGCCAAAACGCCACGCCCCGGGATCGGGGCGTGGCGTCGTCATTCCTGTCGGGACGCTCAGGCGTCGACGTGCATCGCTTCGACCAACCGGCGCGCCTGCGTCTCGGTCAGGCGCTGATAGGCCCCGGCGGCACCCACCGACATCATCTTTTCGGCACTGTTCACCACTTCGACCCGGTTGTTCGGACAATGGACCAGCGTCGTGCCACTGGCATAGACCACCTCGTCCTGTTCGAATTCCAGGCTCACCACCTTCAGCTCGCGCTCGGGCGCGACGCGGGCAATCCCCTTGAAACCGTTCAGCGTTCCCGCCGTGACCATCGTGAAGGGATCGCCGAACAGCTCTTCGGCCTCGTCGGATTCGATCAGCACCGCCTGTTCCGGCAGAAGGCGGATCGCGGTGCGGTTGCCCAGCACCCGCGCAGGCACCTCCAGCGGCCAGACCGCGCGCGGTGCCTTGGACCCGGCGGTCCACAGCGTGCTGATCCGAACCGCCTTGAGCGGCCGCATGCCGTTGTCGAAGGTCACCACCCGGTCGCCCGTCTGCAGATCCTCGACCGGCTGCCAGCCGAGGTCCGTCGCCACCAGCGTGCCTGCGATCAGGCCTTCGGCGATCGTTCCGAAATCATTGCGCCCCAGTGCCGGGGTCGACCGCGCATCGGGTCGCTGCGGCCAGACATCGCCGCGTTCGGAATACGAGAACGGAAACCCCGGTTTCCGGTTGAAACTGCCACCCACCCAACTTTGCAACATGGTTTCGTCCTTTCGTGAACGCAGCCTTGTATCGGTAGGGCTATTCAACCGGCGGGTGACGGCGAAGGTTGGGAAGGTTTGCGGAAAATTATAGGTAATTTCCGCGCCGGTTTTCCCCTTGCCGCCACAATTGATTCAATTGTGGCAAACAATCGGGGGCCGCGGCCCTTACTGGGGCAGGTTTGCAGACAATCCCTGCCCAAAATGCGAATCTGCGTTTCCCGGACGTGGACGAAATCGGCCGATCGTTACCGGCTGCGAAACGCGATCATCGCCCCGGCCAACACGATCAGACCCATGCCCAGCGCCGCCACACCGTCAACCGACTCACCCCAGAGCAGAAAACTCCAACCCGCGGAAACCGGCAGCAGCACATATTCAAAGATCGTCACCCGACTGGCCTCGGCCAGCTGATATCCTTTGACCAGCAGCCCGACCGCCAGCATCGACCCGGCCGCCTGCAGGAAGGTCCAGCCATAGAACGCCGCCGACGGCCAGACCCAGCCGCGCAGGATGAACCCGTCGGCGCCCGCCGGAACCTCGGGCGCGATCACGGCCAACACAGCGAGCCCGGCCGCACCGGCAAGACCCAGCGCCAGAAAGAAGCCCAGGGTCATCGCCTCGGTGCTTTCCCCGGCGCACCATTCCCGCGTCGCCAGGTTCCCCATCGCATAGAGCGCGCCGGCCACCACCGGCACCAGGCTGGCCCAGCCCAGCGGCGAGGTCGATCCCGGCTGCAACACCAGCAGCACGCCCAGAAACCCCACCGCCACGGCGGCGATCCGCACCGGGCCCAGCGGGTGCCCGAACAGAAAGCGCGACAGCACCAGCACGAAGATCGGCGCGGTGAACAGCCCGGCCACGGTCTGCGCGACGCTCAGAAACGCCAGGCAGCCGAAATAGAACAACATCGCCACACCGTGCAGCGCCGACCGCGCCGCCAGGGCCCGCACACGCACCGGGCGCAGCCGCAGCCCGAACAGCGGCGCCGCCAGCGCGAACAGCGCCACCGCCATCAGCGTGCGGACCAGATGGAACTGCCACAGCCCGGCCTCGGCGGCGATGGTCCGCACGAAATTGTCGGTGAATCCGATCAACACCGCATAGCCAAAGATCGCGCCGGCGGCGGCCAGCGTGCGGTTCTCACCGGGTTCGCTCATGTCAGAAGCTCTTTTCGTAGGCGGAAAATGCCGGTTATATGCCCAGCAGAGAAATGACACCTTGGCAAGGGGGAGGGTGCAATGGGTTGGTTGCCGGACGAGACGGGCCTGGACAAATGCACGGCAAACTTCGTTCCCCTGACGCCGCTGTCGCATCTCAAGCGCGCCGCCGACATCTTTGCCACGCGCGAGGCGCTGGTCTATGGCTCCGAGCGCCGGACCTATGCCGAATACGCGCAGCGGGTGTCGCGGCTGGCCTCGGGGCTGGCGGGTCTGGGGATCAAACCCGGCGACGTGGTGGCGACGCTGTTGCCCAATGTCGCCGCCCATGCCGAGGCGCATTTCGGCGTGCCCGCCTGCGGGGCGGTGCTGAACGCGATCAACACGCGGCTCGATCTGGATACGGTCGCCTATATCTTTGAACATGGCGGGGCCAAGGTGGCGCTGGTCGACAGCGCGCTGATCGAGCTGGCGGAACGCGCCTGCTATATCATCGGCGGCGGTCCGAAGCTGATCGAAGTGCCGGACGCACAGGCCGGACTGGCTGCCAGCGGTCGCCACCGCAGCTATGAGGAGCTGCTGGCCGCCGGCGATCCCGCCTATGACTGGCACATGCCGCAGGACGAATGGGAATCGCTGGCGCTGAACTATACCAGCGGCACCACCGGCCGGCCCAAGGGCGTGGTCTATCACCACCGCGGCGCCTATCTGAGCACGCTTGGCCAGCCGATCAGCTGGCGGATGGCCCTCTATCCGCGCTATCTGACCATCGTGCCGATGTTCCATTGCAACGCCTGGTGCCACATCTGGATGATCCCGGCGCTGGGCGGCACGGTGGTCTGCCTGCGCGATGTCACCGCGCGGGGGATCTATCAGGCGATCTCGGTCGAGAAAGCCACGCATTTCGGCGGCGCGCCGATCGTGCTGCAGACGGTGGTCAACGCCAGGGATGACGAGCGCCTGCCCTTCGACCATATCGTCGAGGTGTTCACCGCCGGCGCTCCGCCGCCCGCCGCCGTCCTCGCCGCCTTCGAGCCGCTGGGCTTCAACGTGACCCAGGTCTATGGCCTGACCGAGACCTATGGCCCGGCCACCGAATGCACCTGGCACGACGGGTTCGATACGCTCGATGCAAACGGGCGCGCCGCGGTCAAGGCGCGCACCGGCGTGCTGATGCCATTCATGGAGGACATCACCGTCACCGATCCGGCGATGACCCCGATTGCCCGCGACGGTGCGGCGCTGGGCGAGATCATGCACCGCGGCAATGGTGTGATGAAAGGCTATTACAAGAACCCCGAGGCCACCGCCGAGGCCTTCAAGGGCGGGTATTTCCATTCCGGCGACATCGCCTTTCGCCATGACGACGGCTATATCAAGATCGCGGACCGGGCCAAGGACATCATCATCTCGGGCGGCGAGAACGTCAGTTCTGTCGAGGTCGAGGGCGCGTTGATGCACCACCCGGCGGTGGCACTGGCGGCGGTGGTCGCCAAGCCCGACGAGAAATGGGGCGAGGTGCCCTGCGCCTTTGTCGAGCTGAAAGAGGGCAGGTCCGCCACCGAGGCCGAACTCATCGCCTTTTGCCGCGAGCGGCTGGCCGGGTTCAAGACGCCCAAGCTGGTGGTGTTCCACGAGCTGCCAAAGACCTCGACCGGCAAGATCCAGAAATTCGAGCTGCGCACCTTGGCCAAGAGTCTGTGAACGGCGAATCTCTGGCGCGGCAGGGGCTTTGCGACTAGCATGGCGCAAACCCGCTGCATCAGAACCGGGTGGATGTTGAGGCAATGACGGCTCTTGAAAAATACGCACGGCTCGAGGGGCCAGGCGTCTGGAAGGCCAATCCCGACGCCCAGCGCCGCGATGTGGTGGTCTCGCTCGGCGAGGCCAGCCTGATGCTGGCCGATGCGCGCTCGGGCGCGGTTGTCAGCCACTGGTCCCTGCCCGCCGTGCAGCGCCTGAACCGCGGCAACAAACCGGCGCTGTTCGCCCCCGGCCCCGATACCGAGGGCGAGACGCTGGAACTCGACGACGCGACGCTGATCGAGGCGCTGGAAACGATCCGCGCGGCGCTGATGCCCAAACCGCCGCTCAGGCGGCTGCGCTGGGCGCTGGTGGGGGTGTCGGCGCTGGCGCTGCTGGCGGCGGCCATGTGGCTGCCCGGCGTGCTGGTCGCGCGCACGGCCGCCATCGTTCCCCCCGCCATGCGCACCCAGATCGGCCGTGAGGTGCTGGACGGGCTGACCCTGTCGGCCACGGGCGAACGCATCTGCGCCGAACCGCATGCCCGTCAGGCACTGGCGACGCTGCGCGGGCGGGTGCTGGGCAACGACTGGCGGATCAGCGTCATCTCCGGGGTGCCGGGGCTGGTGTCGGCGCATCTGCCGGGCAACCTGATCGTGCTGGGCGCGGATCTGGTCGAGCGGCTCGACAGCGCCGAGGCCCTCACCGGCTGGATCCTGTCCGAAGCCATCGCCGCCGGCACGCGCGATCCGCTGCTCGATGCGCTGGGCTATGCCGGAACCCGGGCGACGCTGGCGCTGCTGACCACCGGCACGCTGCCCGACGACGCTTTGATCGGCTATTGGCAGGCCCGCCTGGCGCGGCCCGCGACCTATCCCAATGCCGAGGCCCTGGGCACGCAGCTCGATGCGCTGGGGGTTTCGCCCACCGCCTACGCGCTGTCGCTGCCCCCGGATGCCGCCGCGCTGGCCGAGGCCCTGGCCGACCGACCCAGCGCCCGGCGCGACGGGATCCGGCTGCTGACCGACGGCGAATGGCTGACGCTGCAGGCGATCTGCAGCAACTGAAAACCCCCGGCACGCAAGGCGCGCGCCAGGGGTCTCCGAGGGATCCGTCAGGAACGGGGATCAGCGCACGAAGGCGTCGCCGAAACCCATCTGGCGCGCAGTGCCCAGCGCCGAGGCCAGTTCCGCCTGCGAGGCAAAGGGACCAGCCAGAACGACCTGCAGCTGCTGCCCGCCCTGCGTCACGCGGCCGGTGGCCACCGGCATGCCGCTGGCCTGCAGACGGCGCACCGTGGCGCGGGCATTGGCATCGACGCCAAAGGTGCCGACCTGCACATACTGGCCATCGGTCATCCGGCCACGATCCGACGCGCGCGGCGCATCGACCGCGCGGGTGGTGCCCATCGTCGACAGCGTGGCGCGCGGCGCGGCGGAGGCCGTCGGTGCCGTGCGCTGCTGCGAGGCGCCCTGCAGATAGGGCTGCGGCCAGCGCGGCGCATAGGGCGGCGGCAGCATGTAGACGTTGTTGTTCGGCGCCGGATAGGGGTTCGCGCCGTCCCACGGCTCCCACCGGCCACCGTTGGGCGACTGCGAGTTCAGCGCGTCGGCGGGGTGTTCAGCCTGCGGGCCGCAGCGCAGCGGCAGGTCCGGGCGCGCCGGCGAGGGCACCGCATACATCTGGCTGTGGGGGCTGTAGTTCGTGCAGGGCGACGGACCGGTGCGGTCATAGAAGCTCCAGCGCGTGTCGAGGCTGCCGGCCTGCGCCTGATAGACCCGGGCCTCGGGCGCGGGGGTGCGCACGGCGGGACGCTGGCCCGGGGCCTCGGGCGGAACCGAGAACGGAATCCGCGTGGCGCCTGCGTTCAGCACCACCGGGGCCGAACGGGGCGGCGCGACCGGGGCAGCCGGGCGGGTGGCAGCAACGGTCACCGGCGCCGGGGCGGGCTGCATCGGCGGTTGCGCCTGCGCGGTCTGCATGCCGGCACCACCGCCCAGGCTGGGCTGGAAGCCGCACATCGGCCGACGATCATCGCCATAGCGCGGAACCCAGGTGGTGGCCCCGTTGAAGCCGGCGCGGACAAACACGCAGCCGTTCGAGTCGACATATTGCGACTGGTTGTAGCTGGCGGGCGGGATTTCCGCCGGGGCGCGGCCCACCTGAGCCTGCGCCGCCGACATCGACAGGACCGCCATCGCGGCAGCCGTCGTGATAAACTTGGCAACCATCATTATTCCCCCTGGTGGATTCCCAAAGGATGCAACGGCGCGACTCAGGAGTAAAGCCTTAACTTCCGGTTACTTGGTCCCGAACATCCGATCCCCGGCATCGCCCAGACCGGGAACGATATAGCCATGATCGTTGAGGTGGTCGTCCAGCGCCGCGGTGACGATGCGGACGTCGGGATGGGCCTCTTTCATGCGGGCGACCCCCTCGGGCGCGGCCAGCAGACAGAGGAAGATGATGTTCTTCGCGCCCTGTTTCTTGACCAGGTCGATCGCCGCCGCCGAGGAGTTCCCGGTCGCCAGCATCGGGTCGACGACGATCGTCCAGCGTTCGTCCAGTTCGGAGGGCAGCTTGCAGTAATATTGCACCGGCTGCAGGGTCTCGGGGTCGCGGTAGAGGCCGACGAAGCCCACGCGCGCCGCCGGGATCAGTTCCAGGATCCCGTCCAGCAGACCGTTCCCGGCCCGCAGGATCGACACCAGCGCCAGCTTGCGCCCCTCAAGCATCGGCGCCTCCATCGGGCACAGCGGCGTGTCGATGATCTTGGTGGTCATCGGCAGGTCGCGCGTGACCTCATAGGCCAGCAGCATCGAGATTTCGCGCAGCAGCTGGCGGAATTTCGAGGTCGAGGTGGTCTTGTCGCGCATGATGCTCAGCTTGTGCTGCACCAGCGGGTGGTTGACGACTGTCAGATGCTCGGTCATGCGCGGCCCTCGATGATTTTCAGAATTCTGTCGCGCGTGGCCTCGTCGCAGAACGCCGCGCGCATCGCGTCCGCGTTGATGGCGCGGAAATCGTCCTCTGTCCAGCCGAAGGCGGCAGCCAGCGCGTCGTATTCGCGGCGCAGCGTGGTGTGGAAGAACGGCGGATCGTCGGTCGACAGGGTGACGATCACCTCGCGGTCCCTGAGCCGGGCAACGGGGTGCTGGGCAAAACCGGGATAGAGGCCGAGGCACACGTTCGAGCCGGGGCAAACCTCGAGCACGATGCGGTCCTCGGCCAGCCGGTCGACCAGCGCCAGATCCTCGATCGCGCGGACACCGTGGCCGATGCGCTCGACCTTCAGGTGGTCGAGCGCGTCGCGCACGCTGTCCGGCCCGCCCCATTCGCCGGCATGCGCCGTCAGCCGCAGCCCGCCTTCGCGCGCGCAGTCGAAGGCCCAGGTGAAATCGCGCGGGTGGCCGGCCTTTTCATCGCCGGCGATGCCGAAGCCGGTGATGAAACGCCCGGCGGTCTCGACCGCGCAGGTCGCGGTCTGGCGCGACTTTTCAGGGCCGAAATGGCGGATCGCGGTGATCACGCCGCGCAGGGTGATGCCCAGCGTGCGTTCGGCCTCGTCGGCGGCGCTTTCGATGGCGTGCAGGTATTCGCGCCAGGCCACCAGATCGCCGCCGCCACAGAAATCGGGCGACAGGAAGGTCTCGGCATAGACCACGCCATCGGCGGCGCGATCTTCCAGCACCGCCAGCGTCAGGCGGCGGAAGTCCTCGGGCGACTGCAGGGTGGTGCAGGCGGCCTCGTAGACCTGCAGGAAATGCCAGAAATCGCGATAGGCATAGCCGCCGCGCTCGTCAAAGATCTTGCTGATGTCAATGGATTTTTCCTGCGCCAGCCCGCGAATGAAGGCGGGCGGCGCGGCGCCTTCCAGATGCAGGTGCAGTTCGGCCTTGGGCAGGGCGGGGTCGATGCGGTCCGTCATGGGCGCTCCGTTACAGAAAGGATCGGCCGGGGCCGGTTTCGGCCAACCCCAGATGCGCCGCGACCGAGGCCGCGACATCGACAAAGGCGCAAAGCCCGATTTCGCCCGCCCCCGCGCCGTGCACCAGCACCGGCACCCGTTCGCGCGTGTGGTCGGTGCCGCTCCAGGTCGGATCATTCCCGTGGTCGGCGGTGAAGAGCGCGATATCGCCGGGTTTCAGCCGCGCCAGGAACGCCGCCGCCTGCCCGTCGAACCATTCCAGCGCCCGGGCATAGCCCGAGACGTCGCGCGGGTGGCCATACAGACTGTCGAACTCGACGAAATTTGCAAAGGTCAGGCTGCCCTCCTCGGCCTCATCGGCCAGCCGATGCAGATGCTCCATCAACCCGGCGTCGCCCTTGCCCTTGTGCAGATGGGTGACGCCGCGATGGCTGAAGATGTCGCCGATCTTGCCGATGGCGTGGACCACGCGCCCCTCGGCCTGTGCCCAGTCCATCAGCGCGGGTTTCGGCGGCGCGATGGCATAATCGCGGCGATTGCCGGTGCGCTGGAAATGCCCGGGCGTGCCGACAAACGGCCGGGCGATGACCCGGCCGACGCGGCGCGCGTGCAGGAAAGGGGCGAGCGCCGCGCACAGGGTCAGCAGACGGTCCAGACCGAACGCCTCTTCATGCGCGGCGATCTGGAACACGCTGTCGGCCGAGGTGTAGCAGATCGGCCAGCCGGTGCGCAGGTGTTCCGCCCCCAGCCGATCCATGATCGCCAGACCTGAGGCATGGCAGTTGCCCAGAATGCCCTCGGTTCCGGCCAGCCGGCAGACCTCGGCCACCAGAGCGTCGTCGAAGGCGGGCACCGTGTCGGGGAAATAGGTCCAGTCCCAGGGCACCGGCACGCCCGCCAGTTCCCAATGCCCCGAGGGCGTATCCTTGCCGCGCGAGACCTCGGTCGCGGCGCCCCAGCGCCCGGCCAGCGGCATCGCGGCGAGCGGCGCGTTCAGATCCGAGGCGACGGCGATCGCCTGACGAAGCCCCAGCCCGGCCAGCACCGGCACCCGCAACGGCCCGCTGCGGCCCGTCTCGGCCCGGCCCTCGGCGCAGGCCTGGGCGATATGGCCGAGGGTGTTCGCGCCGGTATCCGGGCGGGTGCCGTTGAAGAACCGGTCGGCATCGGGGGCACCGCCGCAGCCGACCGAGTCCATGACGATGACAAAGGCGCGGGTCATGCCACGCGCTCCTGCACCAGCGGCACCGGCGCGGGGGCCTCGCCCAGCACAAAAGCGGCCTGCAGCGCGGCAATGGCGCGCTCGGCACTGGCGTCGTCGGCGGCATGGACGCGGGCCAGCGGTGCACCGGGGCCAACGGCATCACCCGGCGCGGCCAGGGCCGAGAAGCCGACGCGCGGGTCCACCGCATCGCCGCCCTTCATCCGCCCACCGCCCAAATGCACCACCGCCGTGCCCACCGCGCGGGTGTCGATGCGCACGACGGAGGCGGCGTGGGGCGCGGGCACGTCGCGGATCACCGGCGCGGGGGCCAGATGATCGGCATAGCGGCTGACGAAATCCGCAGGCCCGCCCTGCGCCGCGACCATCCGGCCGAAACGCTCGGCCGCCGCGCCTGAGTCCAGCGCCGCACGGATGCGCCCGGCCCCCTGCCCCGCGTCGTCGGCCAGCCCGCACAGCGCCAGCACCTCGCCGCCCAGCGCACAGGTCAGGTCGACCAGCCGGGGGGTGACGGCGCGACCGGTCAGGGTGTCCATCACCTCGGCCACCTCCAGCCCGTTGCCGGCGGTCAAGGCCAGCGGGCGGTCCATGTCGGTGATCAGCGCCGAGGTCTTGCAGCCCGCGCCATTCGCCGTCGAGACCAGCGCATGGGCCAGCGCCTGCGCCTGCTGGACCGAGGGCAGGAACGCGCCCGAACCGACCTTGACGTCCAGCACCAGCGCATCGAGCCCTGCCGCCAGTTTCTTGGACAGGATCGAGGCGGTGATCAGATCGACCGACTCGACCGTGCCGGTCACGTCGCGGATCGCATAGAGGCGCTTGTCGGCAGGCGCGATGCGACCCGTGGCCGAAACGATGGCGCAGCCGACCTCGGCCACCAGCGCGTGGAACCGCGCCTCGGTCACCTCGACCCCATAGCCAGGGATCGATTCCAGCTTGTCCAGCGTGCCGCCGGTGTGGCCCAGCCCACGGCCCGAGACCATCGGCACATAGGCCCCGCATTCGGCCAGCGCCGGGGCCAAGAGCAGGCTGATCGAATCCCCCACCCCGCCGGTCGAATGTTTGTCGATCGCCGGCCCCGGCAAGTCCCAGCGCATCACGTCGCCGGAATCGCGCATCGCCCGGGTCAGCGCGACGCGGACCTCCTCGCTCACGCCGTTCAGCAGCACCGCCATCGCAAAGGCCCCGGCCTGCGCATCGGTTACCCGGCCATCGGCCAGCCCGGCGGCAAAGGCAGCGACGCCCTCGACCGTGGCGCGGCGGTCGCGCACCGCCTCGATCACCGCCCGGGCGTCAAAGAGGCCCGTGGGCATCAGGCGCGCTCCATATGGCTGGCATCAAAAGCGCCGGGCAGCAGCTGGTCCATCGTCAGGGTCAGGCTCTGACCGTCGGTGGTGGCCATCGTGATCGCCACCGAGCCCTTGGCGAATTCGCGCAGCTTCTGCCGGCAGCCGCCGCAGGGGGGCACCGGTTCGGGGCTGTCGGCGATCACCAGCACTTCGGCGATCTCGGTGTCACCACCGGCGACCATCGCGGCAATCGCGCCCGCTTCGGCGCAGGTGCCCTGCGGATAGGCGACGTTTTCGACGTTGCACCCGGCATAGACCGCACCCGAGGTCGCGCGGATCGCCGCGCCGACCTTGAAGCGGGAATAGGGGACATAGGCGTTCTCGCGCACGGCGCGGGCGGTTTCGAGCAACGACATCGGCGCACCCTCGGCAAATTTGACCATTCGATCCAGCTTTGCCCAGCCCGCGACGCGATGCAAGGGGCGGCATCAGGCGGGCGGGGTATCCAGCACCTGCGTTTCGAAGGTGCCGGGCAGCGACACCTCCAGCAGTTCCAGATCCGGCGTCGCATCGGCATAGCGCGTGGCCATCCCCGGCGGAATGACAAAGGCGTCGCCGCGCTCCAGCCGCCAGGGCTCCTTGTCCTCGCCATGCAGGGTCATGGCGCCCTTCATCACGAAGGTGAACAGGATGTCTCCGTGGTGCACCGTCCAGGGGGCCTGCCCCACCGGGCGCGCCACCATCACCGAGGCCACGCCCCGGGTGTTGGCGTTGATCGTGGTATCGCGGGCCTCGAACCCGGGGATGCGGAAGGGTTTGAACGCGCCTTTCGCACCGATGTTGTGGACGAATTTCTGCCCCTGCCATTCGCGATCCGGGCGATAGTCCGGGGTCGGCAGGGTCATCGCGTGGTCGATCTCGGTGATGTGCTCGGCCGGCACGCCGATCTCGATCACCTCGACCCCGTCGCCGGATTCGCAGACCCGATGGCGGATTTCGGGCGGCTGAATGAAGCAATCGCCCGCCTCGATCCGCCGCATGCCGCCCTGATCCTCATAAAGGACATCGACCCAGCCGTTGACGCAGAAGATCAGCTGAAACCCGACCTTGTGGTAATGCACCATGTCGGGGACCGGACCGCCATCGGGGATGCGGATATGGCTGGCGATCATCGCGCCGCCCAGCCGGGTCGGCACCAGGTCGCGGTAATGCATGCCCGCACGACCGATCACCCAGGGCGCCTGATCGGCCAGCCGGCGCACGACAAAGGCATGCTCGGCCACCGGCAGGACCAGCGGCGGGTTCAGCTCGTCGATTTCCACGCGCGTGCCGTTCGGCGCGGTCAGCACCCGCTGGCCGTTCGCGAAATCGTCAGGATTGTCGGTCAGAATGCGGATCGTGCCGGGCCCCTCGGGCGCGCCCTTCTCGATGCGCAGCCGCAGCCCGTGGCCGGACAACACCGCGATCTGCGGATCGTCGGCGGGATAGATCATGTCCAGCCGCATCCCCAGCGTCTTGGTGTAAAAGGGCAGATCGTCGCGCAACTCGCTCGTCGGCAGGCGGATTTCGGCGCGGGTGTCGGTCATGCGGGGCTCCGTCGTCAGCTGCCGGCAGTCTGCGTCCCGCCCGCCGTATTTGCAAGCTGCGGCGAAAACAGTTGATGGCCGGGACGGCACATCGGGACTGGCGCTTTTGCCGCAATAGTTTAATGCTAAACCAAACTCAGGGAGGCCTTTATGAGCGATGCCCGGAACGACGACGCCAAGGAAGCCGCGCGGCAGGCGGCGCTGTATTATCACGAGCACCCGACGCCCGGGAAACTGGAAATCCGTGCCACCAAGCCGCTGGCCAACGGCCGCGACCTGAGCCGCGCCTATTCGCCCGGCGTGGCCGAGGCCTGTCTGGAAATCAAGGCCGACCCCGCCACCGCAGCCAAGTATACCACGCGCGCCAACCTGGTCGCCGTGGTAACGAACGGCACCGCCGTGCTGGGGCTGGGCAACATCGGCGCGCTGGCCTCGAAGCCGGTGATGGAGGGCAAGGCGGTCCTGTTCAAGAAATTCGCCAACATCGACTGCTTTGACATCGAGGTGAACGAATCCGACCCCCACAAGCTGGCCGATATCGTCTGCGCGCTGGAACCGACCTTTGGCGCGATCAACCTCGAGGACATCAAGGCCCCCGACTGCTTCATCGTCGAACGCCTGTGCCGCGAGCGGATGGGCATCCCGGTGTTCCATGACGACCAGCACGGCACGGCGATTGTCGTCGGCGCTGCGGCAACCAACGCGCTGCAGCTGACCGGACGGCGGTTCGAGGACATCAAGGTGGTGTCGACCGGCGGCGGCGCGGCCGGGATCGCCTGCCTGAACATGCTGCTGAAACTGGGCGTCAAGCGCGAGAACGTCTGGCTGTGCGACATCCACGGGCTGGTCTATGAGGGCCGCGCGCAGGACATGAACCCGGAAAAGGCCGCCTATGCGCAGCCCAGCGACAAGCGCACGCTGGATGAGGTGATCGCCGGCGCCGATCTGTTCCTGGGTCTGTCAGGCCCCGGTGTGCTGAAACCCGAGATGGTGGCGAAGATGGCCGACGACCCGATCGTCTTTGCCCTCGCCAACCCGACGCCCGAGATCATGCCCGACGAGGTTGCCGCCGTCGCGCCAAACGCCATCGTCGCCACCGGGCGCAGCGATTATCCGAACCAGGTCAACAACGTCCTGTGCTTCCCGTTCATCTTCCGCGGCGCGCTGGATGTGGGCGCGACGCAGATCAACGACGAGATGCAGATCGCCTGCGTCGAGGGGATCGCGCGACTGGCCCGCCAGACCACCAGCGCCGAAGCCGCCGCCGCCTATCAGGGCGAAAAGCTGAGCTTCGGGCGCGACTATCTGATCCCGAAACCCTTTGACCCGCGGCTGATCGGCGTGGTCGCCGGCGCCGTCGCCCGCGCGGCGATGGCAAGCGGTGTCGCCACCCGGCCGATTGCCGATCTCGACGCCTACAAGCGCAAGCTCGACAGCAGCGTGTTCCGCTCGGCGATGCTGATGCGCCCGGTGTTCGAGGCCGCCAAGGTCGCCTCGCGCCGGATCGTCTTTGCCGAGGGCGAGGACGAACGCGTGCTGCGGGCAGCCCAGGCGATCATGGAGGAAACCACCGAGGTTCCGATCCTGATCGGCCGCCCCGAGGTGATCGAGATGCGCTGCGAACGCTATGGCCTGCCGATCCGACCGGGGCGCGATTTCGAGGTGGTGAACCCGGAAAACGACCCGCGCTATCGCGACTATTGGGAGACCTATCACCAGCTGATGGAGCGGCGCGGCGTCACCCCCGACACCGCCAAGGCGATCCTGCGCACCAACACCACCGCGATCGGCGCGGTGATGGTGCACCGGGGCGATGCCGACAGCCTGATCTGCGGCGCCTTCGGTCAATATCTGTGGCACCTGAATTATGTCCAGCAGGTGCTGGCGCGCGACGGGCTGCGCGCAGTCGGGGCGCTGAGCCTGATCATCCAGACCGGCGGACCGCTGTTCATCGCCGACACCCAGGTGAACCCCGAACCCACCGGCGCCCAGATCGCGGAAACGGTGATCGGCGCCGCCCGCCACGCCCGCCGCTTTGGCGTCGTGCCCAAGGTGGCGCTGTGCTCGCATTCGCAATTCGGCACGCTCGACACCGCCTCGGGCCGGCGGATGCGCGAGGCGCTGGAAATCCTCGACGGATCTGGCGTCGATTTCGAATACGAGGGAGAAATGGCCATTGACGCGGCGCTGGACAGCGAGTTGCGCAACCGGATCTTTCCCCGCTCACGCCTGACAGGGGCCGCGAACATCCTGGTCTTTTCCAACACCGACGCCGCCAGCGCCGTGCGCAACATCCTGAAAACCCGCGCCGGCGGGCTGGAAGTGGGGCCGATCCTGATGGGCATGGGCAACCGCGCGCATATCGTCACCCCGTCGATTACCGCCCGGGGCCTATTGAATATGGCGGCCATCGCCGGCACGCCGGTGTCGCATTACGGATAAGCCCGTCAGGCGGCTTCGAGAATTGAAACCGGCAAGGGACTCAGGGACCGAATCCCGGGGACAATATTCCTTTTGCCGGGATCGGGCGCCGCTATTAGCATCGACGATCGGGCTCGAATCCCCGGGCCTGTTCGTTTGTTGGGGTTTTCCATGTTGAACGGAATTCTGGAAAGGTCTGCGAAATACGTCAAAACCAGCGCGCTTGCCCTGCCGCTCGTTTTTTCCCTGGCCGGCACGGGGCACGCGCAAAGCGTCGAATGGCGCGGGTTTGTCGTTCTGGATGGCTCGGGCTCCAATTGCGAGCAATATGGCTGGGGCGGGATCAATACCGGTCAGGCGCGTTTCCGGCCGTCGGACCTTGGCTCGAATGGCAGCGAAACGCGCCTGAGCATGTTCCTCGGAACCTTTGCCATCATCTTCAGCCGCGAAGGGCGGTTTGACCGGCGATGGCGTCCGGTCGCCTCGACGGTCGTGAGTTCATACACCAGGGCGATCGACACGATCCAGGTGCGCGTGACCTCGCAGACGCCGCGCGACGCGGCGCTGACGGCGGACACGCCGCAGATCTATCTTGTCGGCCAGATCCAGAACATGGAGGGTGCGGCCGGCTGCAACCCGACCTTCACGGCAACGCTGCTGCGCCGCACCTGGTGACAGGCCAGCGGCGTTCTGCTGGCAGCGGGCGACGACAGGGCCGCCGGGAACTGCCCCGCCGGCCCTGTTTCATGGTCGTCCCGCAGAGGCGGCGAGGGCAGAATTGCTGGCCGGCGCCTGTGGGTTATGGCCATTCTCACCGGCATATCGGCGTCGCATTCCGGGGAACCGGGAAAAGCCGAACCGGGGAATACCCCCCAATTCGGCCCCCAGAAGTGATCCGCGGCTATTTATTCACGCAACAAAAGCGTTGCGCGGAAAGAGAAGGTGCAGTCCGGATAATCCTCCATACCGCGCACCTGACCGACCAACAGAACCTGCGGCGTGGTGGCCCTCAAGGCGGTGTTATTCGGCGTCTGGCGCGTTACGCGCACCCGGGTTTCGACCGGCCAATGATAGATCCCACTGCCCAAGCCTCCGGCGTCAACTTGCTGAAAACTCCGGGTGAAGCGCCCGCTCCCGAGGAAGAAATTCATCGCATAGAAACGGTCAAAGAAGCTGAGCCGTGAGGAGTCGCCGTTCGAGCCAATCCCGGACGGACGGAATCGCGCATTCACCTGCGCCGTTCCGGCCCATCCGCCGCAATTCTGCGAGAAATCGGACAGATAGGCGAATCCGCGCCATTCGACGGTTTGCGCGGAAACGGCCCCGGGCAGGGCCGCGCCCGCAATAAGAAACGCCGCAAAGGCGGACGCCAATCGAGAGGAAAGACGAAACACAGCCAGGCTCCTGATACTGATATGGAAGGGAAAGTAGGGCGTAATTCGTAGTCTGAAATTCATAAAATGAAGCCTGTCCAATTGATTCGTGTCAACACGCAATACGTGCGCCCGACGCCCCCGACAGCGCCCCGGCAGGATGCCCGGCGACACCCCACGCCACCCGCCGCGAGGCCGGGAATTTGCAAACTTTACCGCCCGGCACCCCTGCTCAGGCAGGGAGAAATGAACTTTGCAAACTCGCCACCGGCGATTCTGCAAAATTATTGTCGCAGCCCCGTGTGACAGCCGGTAACACGGTTGCACCGCAGGACCGGCAGTGCGTAACAGTCAGGCGGGACGAGGAGAAGGAGGTTCCCATGAGCTATGCCGACGTCTACCGCCGTTCGATCGACGATCCGAACGGGTTCTGGCTGGAGCAGGCCCAGGCCATCGACTGGGATACCGCGCCGACCCGCGCGCTGTTCGACGAGGGCGCCCCGATCTACGAATGGTTCAAGGATGCCGAGGTCAACACCTGCTGGAACGCGGTGGACCGGCACGTTGCCGGCGGGCGCGGCAATCAGGTGGCGATCATCTATGACAGCCCCGTCACCCACACCCGCCAGGAAATCACCTATGCGGAACTGCTGGAGCGCGTCAGCTCGCTGGCCGGGGCGCTGAAGGCGAAAGGCATCGAAAAGGGCGACCGGGTCATCATCTACATGCCGATGGTGCCGCAGGCGCTGGAGGCGATGCTGGCCTGCGCGCGCCTGGGCGCGATCCACTCGGTGGTGTTCGGTGGCTTTGCCGCGCGCGAGCTGGCGACGCGCATCGACGACGCCAAGCCCAAGGCGATCATCGCCGCCAGCTGCGGCATCGAGCCGGGCCGCGTGGTGCATTACAAGCCACTGCTCGACGGTGCGATGGACATGGCCACGCACAAGCCCGACTTCTGCGTGATCTACCAGCGCGAACAGGAAGTGGCCCATCTGACGCCTGGCCGCGACGTCGACTGGCATGAATTCCAGTATGGCATCGAACCCGCCGCCTGCGTTCCGGTGCGCGGCGATCACCCGGCCTATATCCTCTATACCAGCGGCACCACCGGCCAGCCCAAGGGCGTGTTGCGCGCGACCGGCGGGCATCTGGTGGCGCTGGCCTGGACGATGAAGAACCTCTACAACGTCAACCCCGGCGAGGTGTTCTGGTCGGCCTCGGACGTGGGCTGGGTCGTCGGTCACAGCTATATCGTCTATGCGCCGCTGCTGCACGGGGCCACGACCATCGTCTTCGAGGGCAAGCCCGTGGGCACGCCGGACGCCGGCACCTTCTGGCGGATCATCGACCAGAACAAGGTCGTCAGCTTCTTCACCGCGCCGACCGCCTTCCGCGCCATCAAGCGCGAGGATCCCAAGGGCGAATTCCTGGCGAAATACAATACCTCATCGCTGCGGGCGCTGTTCCTGGCCGGCGAACGGGCCGACCCCGACACGGTGATCTGGGCGCAGCAGAAGCTGGGCGTGCCGGTCATCGACCACTGGTGGCAGACCGAAACCGGCTGGGCGATCTGCGGCAACCCGCAGGGGCTGGAGCCGCTGCCGGTCAAGATCGGCAGCCCCTCGGTGCCGATGCCGGGCTATGACGTGCAGGTGCTGGACGAGGGCGGCCACCCGGTCAAGGCCGGCGACCTGGGCGCGATCGCGATCAAGCTGCCGCTGCCGCCGGGCACCTTGCCGAACCTGTGGAACGCCGAGGCGCGGTTCCGCAAATCCTATCTCGATCACTTCCCCGGCTATTATGAGACCGGCGACGCGGGCTATATCGACGAGGACGGCTATGTCTATATCATGGCCCGCACCGATGACGTGATCAACGTCGCCGGGCACCGGCTGTCGACCGGCGCGATGGAAGAGGTTCTGGCCAGCCACCCCGACGTCGGCGAATGCGCGGTGATCGGCGTCGCGGACGAGCTGAAGGGCCAGCTGCCGCTGGGCTTCCTGTGCCTCAACAAGGGCTGCAACCGCGATCACGCCGAGATCGTCAAGGAAACCGTCGGGCTGGTGCGCGACAAGATCGGCCCTGTCGCCGCGTTCAAGCTGGCGGTGGTTGTCGACCGCCTGCCCAAGACGCGCTCGGGCAAGATCCTGCGGGCGACGATGGTTAAGATCGCCGATGCCGAGGACTACAAGATGCCGGCGACGATCGACGATCCGGCGATCCTCGACGAGATCGCGGTCGCTCTGCGCACGATCGGCTACGCCAACCGCTGAGGTCCGATTTCAGCTGCAAAATCAAGGCCCCGTCGCGCCCGCGGCGGGGCCTTATATGTCAAGGTCAGAATTCATCCCTTGATTGTGCCATTCTTCCGCCGCAATCTCATGCATGAGTGGTGTTGATTAACAAGTTCCTGCCTCATGGATGACATTCTTACCGTGCCCGACAACGCGCCGATAACCCGCCCGCTGGACACCGCGGTGCTCGAAAGGATCCTCGATTTCGGGGATGCCGAGATGCGCGCCGCCCTGTGTGCACAGCTCCAGACCGACTTTTTGCGCCTGCGCGACGCGCTGGGCGGCGAGGACGGATCAGCGGTGGCCCGGACCGCGCATGAACTCAAGGGACTCGCCGCGACCGTGGGGGCAAGTCGTGTCGCAACGATGGCACGCAGCCTCGATTCCGTCGCCGACAGCCTGGCCCCGGCGGCCCGCGCGGCGATGGTCATACCACTTCAGCGCGAGGTCGACGCCGTGCTGGACGCCCTGTCGCGCGTCAACGGGAGTGCGGCCGCGCAATGACACGCCCGGCCCCGACCGAAACGATCCTGCTGATCGAAGACACGCCATCCTTGCAGATGATCTACAAGGCCGCGTTGACCCGCGCGGGTTTCACCGTCGAAACCTGCGGCACCGCGGCCGACGGTCTGGCGGCCTTTCGCCGGCTGCGCAGTTCGGTGGTCCTGCTGGACCTGATGCTGCCTGATCGCACCGGCCTCGAAGTGATGCAGGACTTGCTGGCCGCCGAGCCGCGCAGCTGCGTCATCGTGATCACCGCCAACGGGTCGATCAACAAGGCCGTCGAGATGATGCGCGCCGGCGCGCATGAATTCCTGGTCAAACCCTTTGACGACCAGCGCCTGATCGCCGCGGTCGAGAACGCGCGCAAGGCGTTGCGCCACCCGCATCTGGACAGCGCACAGGAAACCGCCCCCGGCACCCCGGCTCTGGCCCCCTTCATCGGCCATTCCCCGGCGATGCTGGCGGTCTATGACAAGATCCGCTCGGTCGCGCGGTCGATGGCAACGGTGTTCATCACCGGCGAGAGCGGCACCGGCAAGGAACTCTGCGCCGAGGCGGTGCATCAGGCCTCGGCGCGCGCCAGCGGCCCCTTCGTGGCACTAAACTGCGGGGCGATCCCCGTCGACCTGCTGGAATCCGAGGTCTTCGGCCACCTGCGCGGCAGCTTCACCGGCGCGATCTCGGACAAGATGGGGGCGGCGGCGGCGGCCGATGGCGGCACGCTGTTCCTCGATGAAATCTGCGAGATGGACCTGAACCTGCAGACCAAGCTGCTCAGGTTCCTGCAGACCTCGACGATCACCCCGGTCGGCGCGACCAAGCCGCGCAAGGTCAACGTGCGCATCATCTGTGCCACCAACCGCAACCCGCTGGAAGAGGTGCGCCTCGGCCGCTTCCGCGAGGATCTTTACTATCGGCTGCATGTCGTGCCGGTTCACCTGCCGCCACTGCGCGAGCGTGGCGACGACGTGAACGAGATCGCCGAACGGCTGGTGGTCGAGATGGCGCGCGAGGAAGGCCATGTCTTTTCCGGCCTGTCGCCGCGCGTGCGCGAGCTGTTTCGCACCCTGCCCTGGCCGGGCAATGTGCGCCAGCTGATCAACGTTCTGCGCAATGTCGTGGTGCTGAACCAGGGGCCGCTGGTCGCCCCGGAAATGCTGCCGCCGGATCTGTTGAGCGAACGTCAGGCCCCCGCCCAGACCCCGGCCCCGGCGCCTGAGGCCCCCGGACTGGGCGATCTGACCGGGCGCACCCTGGCGCAGATCGAGCGGATCGTGATCGAGGACACGCTGTCGCGCCACGGGGGGTCGGTGCCCAAGGCCGCACGGGAACTGGACGTCTCGGCCTCGACCCTTTATCGCAAGCTCGACGCCTGGTCGAAAGCCGACAAGCAACCATGACAGACACACGACCGTCGATCCTGATCACCGGCTCTTCGTCGGGGATCGGGTATCACTGCGCCCATGCCCTGCGCGACCGCGGGTGGCGGGTCTTTGCCTCGTGCCGTCAGCAGGCCGATTGCGACCGCCTGACCGCCGAAGGGTTCGAGGCCCCACGCCTCGACTACGCCGATGCGGCCAGCATCGAAACCGGCCTGACCGCGGTGCTGGACGCCACCGGCGGGCGGCTGGACGCACTGTTCAACAATGGCGCCCACGCCTGCCCCGGCGCGGTCGAGGATCTGCCCACCCAGGCGCTGCGCGAGATCTTCGAGGCCAATGTCTTTGGCTGGCACGACCTGACCCGCCGGGTGATCCCGGTGATGCGCGCGCAGGGAGCGGGGCGGATCGTGCAGAACTCTTCGGTGCTGGGCTTTACCCCCTATCGCTGGCGCGGCGCCTACGGCACCAGCAAATTCGCCCTCGAAGGGCTCAGCCGCATCCTCCAGCTCGAAATGTCGGACACGCCGATCAAGGTGGTGCTGATCCAGCCCGGGCCGGTCAGTTCCCGGATCCGCGTCAACTCGATCCCGCATTTCGAACGCTGGATCGACTGGCGCGCCAGCCCGCGGCGCGCGCAATACGAGGGCGGCCTGCTGCAGCGGCTCTACGAAGGCGGCCCCAAGGACCGGTTCGAACTCGGCCCCGAGGCCGTGGCGCGGGTTCTCGTCAAGGCACTCGAACATCCCAACCCGCGGCCACGCTATACCGTGACCCTGCCGACCGCCTTCATGGCCTGGGCCACCCGGCTGATGCCGGACAGGGCGCTGCTGCGCTTTCTCGCCCGTTTCTAGGGTGCGACCAAAAGGGGATTGGTCTCGGGGGCTGCAGGGATTACATCTGCCCTGCAAACACCGGAGGCCACCATGCTGCTCCAAGACCCGCTTTTCATCGTCACCGCCATCGCCGCACTGGTCGTTCTGGCCATCCTGATGTTCGGCGTCGCCAGTTTCGCCCGGGGTGGCGACTTCAACCGCCGCAACGCCAACAAGATCATGCGCTGGCGTCTCGGCGCCCAGTTCGTCGCCGTGATCCTGATCGTGGCCTTTGCCTGGATCCGCCACGGGGGCTGACCAATGGTCGTTCTGAACAAGATCTATACCCGCACCGGCGACAAGGGCGACACCGCACTAGGCAACGGCGCGCGCGTGCCCAAGGACGCGCTGCGCGTCGAGGCCTATGGCACCGTCGACGAAACCAACGCCTGTCTGGGGCTGGCCCGACTGCACGCCACCGGCGACTTGGACGCGGCGCTGGCCCGTATCCAGAACGATCTCTTCGATCTGGGCGCGGATCTCTGCCGCCCGGACATGGATCAGGACGCCCGCGCCGAATACCCGCCCCTGCGGATGGCCGACGCCCAGGTCGACCGGCTCGAGGCCGAGATCGACACGATGAACGCAGCCCTCAGCCCCTTGCGCAGCTTCGTGCTGCCGGGCGGCTCGGCGCTGGCCGCCCATCTGCACCAGTGCCGCACCGTGAGCCGCCGCGCCGAACGCCTGACCGTCGCCCTGTCGCGCGAGGACGCCGTGAACCCGGCGGCGCTGCGCTATCTGAATCGCCTCTCCGACTGGTTCTTTGTCGCCAGCCGCGCCGCGAACGATAACGGGGCCCGCGACGTGCTTTGGGTTCCGGGCGCGAATCGTTGACGCTAACGCGCTGCCGGACGCGGCGTCCCTATCCTTCGAGAGTCGTTTTTTCCCTGTTTTCCGCGCCGCAGAACGGCTAGGAACGCTCAGCATGTCAACTTGCCCTGCGGGTTTGCGTCCGGGGGCGTCAGAGAGGGAGAGCTTCGCCGATGAAGGTTCTGGTGCCCGTGAAGCGGGTGATCGACTACAACGTGAAGGTCCGCGTGAAGGCGGACGGGTCTGGGGTTGATCTGGCGAACGTGAAGATGTCGATGAACCCGTTCGACGAGATTGCCGTGGAAGAGGCGATCCGTCTGAAGGAGAAGGGTGTCGCGACCGAGGTCGTGGCGGTTTCCATCGGCGTGAAGCAGGCGCAGGAGACGCTGCGCACGGCGCTGGCGATGGGCGCGGATCGGGCGATCCTGATCGTGGCCGCCGATGACGTGCACACCGATATCGAGCCTCTGGCGGTCGCAAAGCTGCTGGCCGCGGTGGTCAAGGACGAGGCGCCGGGCCTCGTGCTGGCCGGCAAGCAGGCGATCGACAACGACATGAACGCGACCGGCCAGATGCTGGCGGCGCTGCTCGGCTGGTCGCAGGGCACCTTTGCCTCGGAACTGGAGATCGCCGGCGACAAGGCCAAGGTGACGCGCGAAGTGGACGGCGGGTTGCAGACGATCGAGGTCGCGATGCCCGCGATCATCACCGTCGACCTGCGCCTGAACGAGCCGCGCTATGCGTCGCTCCCGAACATCATGAAGGCCAAGAAGAAGCCGCTCGATGAGAAGACCGCCGCCGATTACGGCGTCGACGTCACGCCGCGTCTGACGGTGGTGAAGACCTCGGAGCCGGCGGCGCGCAAGGCCGGGGTCAAGGTGGGCTCGGTCGACGAGCTGATTGCGAAACTCAAAGACGAAGCGGGGGTGATCTGATGGCCGTTCTTCTTCTGGCGGATGTCACCAACGGGCAGCTGGCGACCGATGCGGTGGCCAAGGCGCTGAGCGCGGTGGCGGGTCTGGGCGACGTGCATGTGCTGGTCGCGGGCCAGGGCGGCGACGCGGCCGCGGCCGAGGCGGCGACGCTGGCCGGCGTGTCGAAGGTGCTGTTCGCGGGCGATCACGGGTTCTGCCACACGCTGGCCGAGCCGGTCGCGGATCTGATCGTGTCGCTGGCGGGGGGCTATGGCCACATCGCGGCGGCGGCGACCTCGGACGCGAAGAACGTGCTGCCGCGGGTGGCCGCGCTTCTCGACGTGATGGTGATCTCGGATGTGACGGGCGTCGTCGACGCCGAGACCTTCGAGCGCCCGATCTATGCCGGCAACGCGATCCAGACGGTGAAATCGTCGGACTCGGTCAAGGTTCTGACCGTGCGCACGGCGTCGTTCAACGCCGCCGGCGCGGGCAATTCGGCCCCGGTCGAGGCGCTGGGCACGGCGGCCTCGACGGGCCTCAGCGCCTGGGTCGAGGACAAGGTTGCGGCCTCGGACCGGCCGGAACTGACCTCGGCGAAGATCGTCGTCTCGGGTGGCCGGGGCGTGGGCTCGGAAGAGAACTTCAAGATCATCGAGGGCCTGGCGGACAAGCTGGGCGCGGCGGTGGGCGCCTCGCGCGCGGCAGTGGACAGCGGCTTTGCGCCGAACGACTGGCAGGTCGGCCAGACCGGCAAGGTGGTGGCGCCGCAGCTTTACGTGGCGGTCGGCATCTCGGGGGCGATCCAGCACCTCGCCGGGATGAAGGATTCCAAGGTGATCGTGGCGATCAACAAGGACGAGGAAGCGCCGATCTTCCAGGTCGCCGATTACGGCCTCGTGGGCGACCTCTTCACCGTCGTCCCGGAACTCACCGGCAAGCTCTGACCCGTAGGGTGCGTGCTCAGCACGCACCTTACGCCTGACGCAACGGCCCGCCCCCAACGGTGGGCCGTTTGCGTTGCAGCTGCACCGTCACATCCGGGCGAGCGCCTCGTCAAACGCCCCTGCGCCCGGCCCGCGGTCATCCGGATCCACGGCGATGCGCCGCACCGGAGCGCCCGGCAGCACGGGCCGTGGCAGCCAGCCGGGTGCCGGCAACTCGATCAGCGCGCCGCGCTCCGGCAAGATCTGCAGCAGTGCCTCCATCCGGTGCAGCCAGGCGGTGGCCAGCGCGCGCCGGACCTCGATGAACCGCTCCGGGCAGGTGGCGGCGAGGGTTCCCAGAACATGCCCGGTAAAGGCGAAATGCGTGAAATCCACCTCTGGAAACAGGGCGCGCAGCGGTGCCCGTGCCGCGATGAAACGATCGTTGCGCCGCGGATGCACCGCGTAGAAGCGGTTCGTCAGATTGCCCAACGGCGGCAGCACCAGCGCATAGCCGCATGCGGATGCCGCCGCCGCACGCAGCGCCGGATCGCCCAGGTGGAAATCCACCCCCTCGACCTGCGCAGCGGGCACCAGCATCCGGTCGAGCACCCGCCGCGCCAGGAGTGGCGATCTGCGCCGCCCCCCGCCGCGAATCCCGAGCAGAAGCACGGCGCGATGCGGCGATGCGGACGCGCCGTCGTCGAGCTGCGGTGGACGCGCGGCCACCGCCTGATACATCAGACATTGTTGCATGACACCCATTCCCCAATGGTCACCCACCGATGATTGTCGCCGCCAGACGTTACAATCCGGTTACCGGTGTCGCGCTGGCACTCCGGCCTTGCAGGGAGTGCAGCCGCGCGCATAAGGTCGCGGCAACGGAACAAGGGGATCGGGCATGGATATCAAGAGCGTGGGCATCGTGGGCGCCGGGCAGATGGGCAACGGCATCGCCCATGTTTTTGCACTGGCGGGGTTTGACGTTGTCCTCAACGACATCTCGGACGAGGCCCTGTCCAAGGCGCTGGCGCTGATCGACAAGAACCTCGAACGGCAGGTGCAGCGCGGCAAGTCCACCGCCGAGGACAAGGCGGCAGCGATGGCGCGGATCCGCACCACCACCCGGCTGGCCGATATCGGCCCGACCGACCTGGTGATCGAGGCCGCAACCGAGCGCGAGATGGTCAAGCAGGCGATCTTTGAGGATTTGCTGCCGCATCTGAAGCCGACGACGATCTTGACGTCGAACACCTCGTCGATCTCGATCACCCGGCTGGCCAGCCGCACCGACCGGCCGGAACGCTTCATGGGGTTCCACTTTATGAACCCGGTGCCGGTGATGCAGCTGGTCGAGCTGATCCGCGGCATTGCCACCGACGAAGACACCTATCAGACCCTGCTCGGCGTGGTCGGGAAACTGGGCAAGACGGCTGCCTCGGCCGAGGATTTCCCGGCCTTCATCGTCAACCGCATCCTGATGCCGATGATCAACGAGGCGGTCTATACCCTCTATGAGGGCGTGGGCAGCGTCAAATCCATCGACGAATCGCTGAAGCTGGGTGCGAACCACCCGATGGGGCCGCTGGAGCTGGCCGATTTCATCGGCCTCGACACCTGCCTTGCCATTATGAACGTGTTGCATGACGGGCTGGCGGATACGAAATACCGCCCCTGCCCCTTGCTGACAAAATACGTCGAAGCCGGCTGGCTGGGCCGCAAGACCAAGCGCGGGTTCTACGATTACCGTGGCGAGGTTCCGGTGCCAACGCGCTGAGCACCAGCCGCGCGCCTTGCGTATTTCAGGCAAGATGAAAGACGCGGTCAGGCCGCCCCTGCCCCTTCATCTTGCCGATCAATACGCCCTTGGACTCTGCGGGGTTCTCAGGGGCGCGCGCGCCCCTGAGCGGGGGTGCGGGGGCTGGCCCCCGCCACGTCCAGGGTCGTCAGAACGCCTCGCCGAACCGGTTCGCGACCAGTTTCGCCAGCGCATCCAGCAGCGCCTCGGCCTGCGCCCCCGAGGTGGCGACGCGGATCTCGGTGCCGCGCGAGGCGGCCAGCATCAACAGACCCATGATCGAATCGCCCGATACGCTCATGCCGTCCTTTTCGACCTCGGCGGCGGCGTCGAAACCTTCGACCACCTCGACAAACTTGGCCGAGGCGCGCGCATGCAGGCCTTTCTCGTTGACGATCTTCAGAACCCGCTCGGCGCTCACACCCCGTTCCCCCCGCTGACTTCGATCGAATTGATATATTTGCGCCCGGCCTCCAGTGCCGCGGTCGCGGCCTCGGGCACACTCAGGTTGCGCGATTTCGCCAGCTTGATCAGCATCGGCAGGTTGGCGCCGTAAAGGATCCGCCGGTTCGATCCGACGCAGGCCGGCATCGACAGGTTCGAGGGCGAGCCGCCGAACATGTCGACCACCACCAGCACGCCGTCGCCGGTATCGACGGAATCGGCCGCGGCGCGGATTTCGGCCTGTTTCGAGGCGCGGTTGTGGTCGTATTCGATGGAAATCGCGCGAATGCCGGGTTGATGACCGACGACGTGCTCGACAGCGGCGAGATACTCGCGCGCCAGTCCACCATGCGCGACGATCACGATTCCGATCACGCCCTTACCCTTGCTGACTTGCCGACCGGTCAAGGCCGCGTCGTTCCAGTTCCCTGTGCCTCTTTGACACCCGCCACCCCTGCTGCGCAAGCGTCGCCGCCATTTTTTCCGCCAGTGCGACCGAGCGGTGTTTGCCCCCGGTGCAGCCGAAGGCGATGGTCAGGCTGGTTTTGCCTTCATCGACAAAGGGTTCCAGAAGAGAGACCACAAGGTCAAGAACCCGCGCGAAAAAATCGGCAAAGCGCGGGTCCGATTCGACATAGGCGGCGACAGCCGGGTCACGGCCGTCGCGGTCGCGCAGCGCCGCTTCCCAATGCGGATTGGCGAGAAAGCGGCAGTCGAACACCATATCGACCCCGCGCGGCAAGCCGCGTTTATAGGAAAACGACTGCACCGACAGCGCCAGCGGCGCGCCCGAGGGCGGCGCGAACCAGCGGGCGATCTCGGCGCGCAGGTTGTGCGGCGTGAGGGTCGAGGTGTCGATCAGCACATCGGCCCGCGCGCGCAGGGGCGCGAGCAGTTCCAGCTCTTCCTCGATGCCGCGTGCGGGGGCATCGTCGGGGCTGAGCGGGTGGCGGCGGCGGGTTTCCGAATAGCGCCGCACCAGCACGTCGGCATCGCAGTCGAGATAGAGCAGATCGGCCTGCACGCCGGGCATCCGGTGCAGACGATCGACCAGTTCGATCAGGGACTCGGACGAGAACTCGCGGTTGCGCACGTCCAGGCCCAGCGCCAGCGGGCGCGGCAGCGGCGGGCCATCGAGGAGGCGCGGGATCAGCGACATCGGCAGGTTGTCGATCGCCTCGAAGCCCAGATCCTCCAGCGTGTTGATCGCCGACGAGCGCCCGGCGCCCGAGGCCCCGGTCACCAGCACCACTCTGAGCGTTGCTCCGTCCTGCATTGCCGTCATCCCTTGAGTGCCCGGATGTAATGCGCGACGGCGCGCGGAAAAGCCCCGTCGGTGGCGGCGGGCAGGCAGGGCAATGACAATCCGGTGAGGGGGCCCGCGAGGGGGCGCATTTCCGGGTCCGGCAGGCGACGGGCAGGCGGCAGGTCGAGGTCGAGCGCCAACACCAGCCGCGCCAGCCGCCGATAGGCCATCGTCAACAGACCCAGGCCGCGCACCTCGATCATCCCGGCGATAGAGCGCGGCGCGCGGGCATAGACGGCGTCGCCCTGCGCGGTCAGCAACACCTGGTCGTCGGCCACCAGCTGCGCGCCCGCGTCGATCAGCGCCAGCGCCAGCCGTGACTTGCCGGCGCCGCTGCGCCCCAGGATCAGGATGCCCCCCTCGGGGCCAAAGGCGACCGCCGAAGCGTGGTGATTGGCCGCCGCGCTCACAGCGGCAGACCGACCACGAAGCGTGCGCCCAGCGGAGGCGAGTTGCGGTCGGCCTGGGTGGGGCGGATGTTCTCGGCCCAGATCACCCCGCCGTGGGCCTCGATGATCTGCTTGGAAATCGCCAGGCCCAGGCCCGAATGGTTGCCGAACTGGTCCTGCGGGCGTTCCGAATAGAAGCGTTTGAAGACCTTGGTCAACGCGGCCTCGGGGATGCCGGGGCCGGTGTCCTCGACCACCACCAGCACGCGGTTCTCGCGCTTGCGCGCCCAGATGCGCACCGCGTCGCCCTCGCCGCAGAAGCTGATGGCATTGGTAATCAGGTTGACGAAAACCTGCGCCAGGCGCGCCTCGAGCCCCTGGATCAGAATCGGCTCGCGCGGGAGTTCGGCGATGAACTCGACGCCCTTGGCCTCGGCCTCCTGCGCGAGGTGCTGGCTGAGGTTGTCCAGCGTCTTGCACAGGTTGAAGGTCTCTTCCTCTTCCTTGACCAGCTCGCTGTCGAGGCGCGAGGCGTTCGAGGTGTCGGAAATCAGCCGGTCGAGGCGGCGCACGTCGTGTTCGATCACGTCGAGCAGGCGGTTGACCTGATCCTCACGCTTGGCCACGCGCAGCGTGCCGACGGCGGACCGCAGGCTGGCCAGCGGGTTCTTGATCTCATGCGCAACATCAGCGGCGAATTGTTCGTTGGCGTCGATCCGGTCATAGAGCGCCGAAACCATGCCGCGCATCGCCGCAGACAGGCGCCCGATCTCGTCGGGGCGGCCGGTCAGGTCGGGGATGCGCACACGGCCCGGGGACAGGCGGCGGGCGTTCTTGTCGCGGCCCAGTTCGGCGGCGGTGGCGAGGTCCGACAGCGGGTTGGCGATGGTCGAGGCCAGCACCAGGCTGAGGCCCACCGACACCACCAGCGCGACGACGAACATCTGCAGCACCTGCTCGCGCTCGCCGCGCAGGGTGCGTTCGATCGCCTCGGGGATCTGCTGCATGACGATCGCGCCGACCACCGTGCCATTGCGGAACACCGGCGCAGCGGCCAGCATGCGGAAGCCGCCGTCAAGACGCAACACCCGGCTGGAGGAATGGCCCGACATGGCATCCGTGTGGAGTTCGGCCAGCAGCGTCGCCGGGTCGGGCTGCGGCGAGCGGTCGCCGGGCACCAGGCTGGACAGCCCCGACCAGATCGCATCCAGCGTGTCGGAAATGATCGTGCGCTGCGGCTCGGCCATCAATTGCTGGATCGGCGTCGAGACCCGGGCGTTCTGGCCGCGCCGGGCGTCCTCGATGGCGCCCGAAGCATCGAGCAGCAGCACCTCGGTTTCCGCGTTCAGGGTCAGCGCGCCGATCACGTTGGCCCGGGCGGCGATGGCGGCCGGCGCATCATAGCTGCGCCCGCCGTCGGGCAGGTCAGGCAGGGTGCCGATGATATCCGCGATCCCCTCGGCCTGGGCGATCAGCGCCACCTCATGCTGGCGGGCCAAGGTGTCGCGGAAGGGATTGGTGAACAGCACGCCGGCGACCAGCAGAACCAGCGCCAGCATGTTGAACAGGATGATCTTGCGCGCCAGGGGCGAATGAAAGATCGACAACAGGCCGCGCCGCGCACGGTCGATGCGCACTTCGGTGTCGACCGCGGTCTGCGGCCGCACCCAGTCGTCCCCAAGCACCACCTCGCCGCCCGGCGCGCCTGTCTCTGCGTTCACGTTTGCCCCTACCGCCATTCTTGTTGTCGCGGGCTATGACCTGACGTCAGGCCTCGTTGTATTTATAGCCGATCCCGTAAAGCGTTTCGATCGACGAGAATTCGGAATCGACGCTGCGCATCTTCTTGCGCAGGCGCTTGATGTGGCTGTCGATGGTGCGATCGTCGACATAGACCTGATCGTCATAGGCCACGTCCATCAGCTGATCGCGGCTTTTGACAAAGCCGGGACGCTGCGCCAGCGCCTGCAGCAACAGGAATTCGGTGACCGTCAGCGTCACCTCGTCGCCCTTCCAGGTCACCGCGTGGCGCAGCGGATCCATCGTCAGCGACCCGCGCACCATGACCTTGGTGTCCTCGGTGGTGCCGACCTCGTTGGTTTCCATCGCCTGCTGGCGACGCAGCAGCGAGCGGATCCGTTCGATCAGCAGGCGCTGCGAGAAGGGTTTCTTGACATAGTCGTCGGCGCCCATGCGCAGACCCAGAACCTCGTCGATCTCGTCATCCTTGGAGGTCAGGAAGATCACCGGCATCTGGGTCTTCTGGCGCAGCCGCTGCAGCAGCTCCATCCCGTCCATCCGCGGCATCTTGATATCGAGAACCGCCATGTCCGGCAGGCGGCGGTTGAACGCCTCCAGCGCCGACTGGCCGTCGTTGTATGTTTCCACCTCGAAACCCTCGGCCTCGAGCGAGATCGAAACAGACGTCAGAATATTCCTGTCGTCATCGACAAGTGCGATCTTTGACATATGCCTGTCCTTGTAAGCTGCTCATTGGTCTTTTTTTGTGAACATTCTTAGGTTTTCCACGCTGAGAATCAACCGAATAGTCAACAAGACCCGGCGAATCGGCCTGAAATTACGCCCTTGCGCATGAATATTTCGCTTACGGCGATCACGGTTTCGTATCGGCTGCGACAGTTTGCGTTAACACGTCGATGATATCGCTAACCGCGCAAATGCGTCCTGTTCTACCAACAAAACGCCATGATATAGCCCGGGTAACGGTTGAGGAGACCGGACGCCAAGCCTCCCTAGGCAGGGGGCGGGTTTGGTTTTTGCAAAGCCAAGCGGCAGGCCAAGGAGCGAGAGCATGACTGCAGGACACGTCAATCCCAAACAGCGGCTGGAGGACCAGGGCATCACCGGTCTGAATTCGGTGGCCTACAACTACATCGAGCCGGCGCTGATCCAGGCCGCCGTCGCGCGCGGCGAAGGCACGCTGGGCAAGGGTGGCGCGTTCCTCGTGACGACCGGCCAGTTCACCGGCCGCTCGCCCAAGGACAAGCACGTCGTCCGCACCCCGCTGGTGGAAAACACCATCTGGTGGGAAAACAACCGCCCGATGGACCCCGAGGCCTTTGACCGCCTGCACGCCGACATGCTGGAGCACATGAAGGGCCGCGACTATTTCGTGCAGGATCTCTACGGCGGCGCTGATCCGTCCTATCGCCTGGACGTCCGCGTCGTGACCGAACTGGCCTGGCATGGCCTGTTCATCCGCCACCTGCTGCGCCGTCCCGCCCGTGAAGAGCTGAACACCTTTGTCCCCGAGTGGACGATCATCAACTGCCCGTCGTTCAAGGCCGATCCCTCGCGTCACGGTTGCCGCACCGAGACCGTGATCACGATGAACTTCGACAAGAAGCTGATCCTGATCGCCAACACCGCCTATGCCGGCGAGAACAAGAAGTCGGTGTTCACCCTGCTGAACTACCTGCTGCCGGAAAAAGGCGTGATGCCGATGCACTGCTCGGCCAACCACGCGA
This sequence comes from Rhodobacter sp., assembly GCA_020637595.1. Lineage (GTDB taxonomy): Bacteria > Pseudomonadota > Alphaproteobacteria > Rhodobacterales > Rhodobacteraceae > Pararhodobacter. The sequence continues at coordinate 63,544 of JACKKE010000014.1, forward strand.
TCGGCAACCCCGATGATGCGGCGATCTTCTTCGGCCTGTCGGGCACCGGCAAGACCACGCTGTCGGCCGATCCGGGCCGCACGCTGATCGGTGACGACGAGCACGGCTGGTCGGACCACGGCGTCTTCAACTTCGAAGGCGGCTGCTACGCCAAGACGATCAACCTCTCGGCCGAGGCCGAGCCGGAGATCTATGGCACCACCTCGAAGTTCGGCACCGTCGTCGAGAACATGGTCTATGACCCCGAGACCCTGGATCTTGATTTCGAAGACAGCAGCCTGACCGAGAACATGCGCTGCGCCTACCCGCTCGAATACATCTCGAACGCGTCGGACACCGGCATGGGCGGCGCGCCCAAGAACGTGATCCTGCTGACCTGCGACGCTTACGGCGTGTTGCCGCCGATCGCGCGGCTGACCCCGGCGCAGGCGATGTATCACTTCCTGTCGGGCTTCACCTCGAAGACCCCGGGCACCGAGCGCGGCGTCGTTGAACCGACCCCGACCTTCTCGACCTGCTTCGGCGCGCCCTTCATGCCGCGCCGCCCCGAGGTTTACGGCAAACTGCTGCAGCAGAAGATCGCCGAGCACGGCGCGACCTGCTGGCTGGTCAACACCGGCTGGACCGGCGGCGCCTTCGGCACCGGCAAGCGGATGCCGATCCGCGCCACCCGCGCCCTGCTGACCGCGGCGCTGAACGGCTCGCTGAATGCGGTCGAATTCCGCAAGGACGTGAATTTCGGCTTTGAGGTTCCGGTCGCCTGCGACGGCGTCGACGACACGCTGCTGGACCCGCGCAAGACCTGGACCGATGCTTCGGCCTATGATGCGCAGGCCACCAAGCTGGTGCATATGTTCGCCGAGAACTTCGCCCAGTATGTGCCCCACATCGACGACGATGTGAAAGCCGCCGCGATCGGCTGACCCCGATGCGTCGTCTGGCCACAGCCCTTGCAAGCCCCGCCCTGTTGGCGGGGCTTGCCTTTTCCGCCCCCGCCGCGGCGCAGGATGGCGTTGTCCTGTCGGACCGGGTCGCGGCGCTGACTGCCGGCCTGTTCTGCGCCCCGCCCGAGGGCACGCGCCAGCCGGCCCCCGACACGATGGCCGGCTGGGTGCATGTCCCCGACGCCCCGGTGCAGATGGTTGCCGAGGGCCGTGTCGCCCCGGCGGTTCTGGGCCAGGGGTTCGGCGTGCGCTTTGCGTTGGACACCGATGCGCCGGTGATGACCCGCTACACCGTCACCCACCCGCCGATGCCGCCCACGGGGATCACCGCGCAAAGCTGGGACGGGCTGGTGCGGCCGGGGATGACCGACACGGTCTTCTTCCAGTTCGACATCCCCGAGGAATTGCAGCCCGGCCCCTGGTCCTTCAGCGCCAGCGCCGACGGGCAGGAGCTGTTCCACGTCGACTTCACCGTGCGCCCGCCCGCCGAATTGCCGGGGCTCGCCGACTTGTGCCGGGGCGGCGCGCTGCTGTCGCTCAGCCGACCAGACCCCGCCGCAAGAGGTTGAGCGCGGTGAGCACCAAGAGGATCAGCGTCCAGCGGCGAAACCGCACGGCGTCCATCCGGTCATGGGCCTTGTAGCCCAGCCACAGGCCCAGGCCCGCGGGCACCAGCATCGCCAGCGACAGCGGAATGGTCTGCGCGTTCAGCACGCCCGAGCGCAGATGCGCCGCCGTCAGGACGATGGCGCCGATGGTGAAGATCACACTCATCACCCGCACCATCTCGGTCTTATCGACCTTGATCGCCAGCAGATAGACGATCGACGGCGGACCCCAGATCCCTGAAATCCCGCCGTAAAGCCCGCCGACCAGGCCCAGCGCAATCTCGGTGATCCCGCGCCAGCGGGCGGGGATATCGGGCGTCCAGCCACTGAGTTGCAGCAGCGCGAAGAGCAGCACCGCCACGCCCAGCAGCAGGAACATCGCCTGCTGCGGCAGGACCACCACGAAGGGCGCCGAGATCAGGATGCCCAGGATCGTCATCGCCACGATCCGCCAGAACCGCCGCGCCGAGGCCACTGCCGGCCCCCAGCCCTGCCTGAGCGACTGGTGCAGGTTGGTGGCCAGAACCGGCATGATCAGCGCCGCCAGCGCCGTTTGCGCGGGCATCACCGAGGGCAGCGTCGCGATCAGGATCAACGGCAGGGCAAAACCGATCGCCCCTTTGACGAACCCCGCAACCACGGTGATCGCAAAGGCGATTACCAGTGCCCAGACCGGCAGGCCGAACAACATCTGATCCATCGGTGCGCCCCCTTGTTCGCGCCCTTCTACCGCCATTCCGGCCTCGCTGCAGCAGCAAAGCGCATGCGACACTTTCATGCGAAACCACACGTCCGCTTGAATTATTGTTGCGCTGCACCTGCGAAACGGCTATGCGCAACTGCAAAAGGAACAGGAGTCTGCCATGCCTCACGACGGTCAGGACACGCCCCGCGCCACCCCTCTGATGGACGGGCTGATGGAACAGGTTGCCGCCCTTCTCGCCCCGCTCGACGCGCTGCAGGCGGCTGCGACGGACAGCGTGCGGACAATGGTCTCGGACGGGGGCAAGGTCTCGGCCGCGCTGATCGACCAGAACCAGCGCGCGGCGCACGGGCTCGCCTGGCTGGCCACCTATGTCGAATCGATCCGCCAGATGCACGCCTGGGCCACCCGCCTGACCGAGGCCGGCACCTATGGCGAGATGGAGGCGCTGCTCTTGCAGATCGGCGCGGGCGAATACCTGGCGCAGATCCTCGGCGGCATTCCGATGAACCAGGGCGAAGTTCTGCGGATCACCGACATGGGCCTGACGCCCGCCGATACCGCCGCGCTCGCCGGCGCGCCGGTGCTGACCGGCAATTCCCCCGCCGCCCGCGCCCGCCTCGTCGCGCTGATGCGCGAGAACCACGGCCGCGCGACCTTCGGTGCAACCGGCCTTGATGAAGAACTGGAGATGATCCGCGACCAGTTCCGCCGGTTCTCGGACGAAAAGGTCGCGCCCTTTGCCCATGAATGGCACCTGAAGGACGAATTCATCCCGATGGAGATCATCGAGGAACTGGCCGAGATGGGTGTCTTCGGCCTGACGATCCCGGAAAACCTGGGCGGGTTCGGCCTGTCGAAGGCCTCGATGGTCGTGGTGTCCGAGGAATTGTCGCGCGGCTATATCGGCGTGGGCTCACTGGGCACGCGGTCCGAAATCGCCGCCGAGCTGATCCTCGCCGGCGGCACGGATGACCAGAAATCCGAATGGCTGCCCAAGATCGCCTCGGCCGAGATCCTGCCGACCGCGGTGTTCACCGAACCCAACACCGGCTCGGACCTCGGCTCGCTGCGCACCCGGGCGGTGAAGAACGCCGATGGCGACTATGAGGTGACCGGCAACAAGACCTGGATCACCCACGCCGCGCGCACCCATGTGATGACCCTGCTGGCGCGCACCGATCCGAACACCACGGATTACCGCGGCCTCAGCATGTTCCTGGCCGAAAAGACCCCGGGCGACGACGCCAACCCCTTCCCCACCCCCGGCATGACCGGCGGCGAGATCGAGGTGCTGGGCTATCGCGGCATGAAGGAATACGAACTCGGCTTCGACGGGTTCAAGGTCAAGGGCGCGAACCTGCTGGGCGGCGAAGAGGGCAAGGGCTTCAAGCAGCTCATGCAGACCTTTGAATCGGCCCGGATCCAGACCGCCGCCCGCGCCATCGGCGTGGCGCAGAACGCGCTGGAGGTCGGCATGCAATACGCCGAGGACCGCAAGCAGTTCGGCCGCGCGCTGATCAACTTCCCCCGCGTCGCCGACAAGCTGGCAATGATGGCGGTGGAGATCATGGTCGCGCGCCAGCTGACCTATTTCTCGGCCTGGCAGAAAGACCACGACAAACGCTGCGACCTCGAGGCCGGGATGGCCAAACTGCTGGGCGCCCGCGTCGCCTGGGCGGCGGCGGACAACGCGCTGCAGATCCACGGCGGCAACGGCTTTGCCCTGGAATACCAGATCAGCCGCATCCTGTGCGACGCGCGCATCCTCAACATCTTCGAGGGTGCGGGGGAAATCCAGGCGCAGGTCATCGCGCGGCGTCTGCTGGGCTGAGAGCCGGCAGCCGGCGGGCTCCCGCCAGTCGCCCGAAGGATCCAAGATCCTTCGTCTCCTGTTGGGCCACGCTCGCTTCGCGAGCCTGAAGGAAGGGGGGCTTTGCCCCCCTCTTTGGCTTACGCAAATTCACCCCCCAGGATATTTGAGACGCAAAGATGAACAGAGCGCGTCTCATCTTTGTGCCCCAATATCCCGGGGGGCAGGCCGAAGGCCGAAGGGGCAGAGCCGCGTTCCCGCCTGACGCTGAAACCGACACCGCCCGGGTCGCCGCTGGGCGCGACATCACCGAACGGCTGTGCGCGCATGGGTCCGAGAGGATCCCATGTTCGAACGTTCCATTCCCGAATGGCTGCGCCACCCGCCAGCCGCCGCCGCGCGCAAACCCGGCGCGCGGGCTTTCGCCACCCTGTCCGGCATCGAGGCGATGATTCGCGGCACGCTGCTGTCGGTGTTCCCGCTGGCGATGTATGAGGCGCTGGGCGATGCGCGGACGGTGTCGACGGTCTATTTCGCGGTCGGGCTGGTGTCGCTGACGGTTGGGTTGTTGCTGCCCTGGATCAACCGGGCGGTGCCGCGACGCTGGCTCTATAGCGCGGGGGCGATGCTCTATGTCCTTGGCTGCGCAGCCGGGGCTGCCGGCGGTTCCTGGGTGGTGCTGGCGCTCGTTGCCTGCACGCTGGCCACCGTCACCTGCTTCATTTGCCTGAACGCCTATGTGCTGGACTATGTCGGCAAGAACGATCTCGGACAGACCGAGACGCTGCGCATGTTCTACAGCGCGCTCAGCTGGACCGCCGGGCCGGTCAGCGGGGTGGCGCTGATGAAGTTCTGGGCGCCCTTGCCGTTCCTGTTGGGGATGATCTTTGCCGGGATCCTGCTGACGGTGTTCTGGTGGCTGCGTCTGGGCAACGGCAGGCTGATCCAGAAGGCGCGCGGTCCGGCACCCAATCCGCTGGCCTTTCTCGGCCGGTTCTTTGCCCAGCCCCGGCTGATTGCGGGGTGGCTGTTTGCCGTGCTGCGGTCCTGCGGGTGGTGGGGCTATATCGTCTACCTGCCGCTTTACGCCGTCGAAAACGGGTTGCCGCAGAGCCTGGGCGGCACGCTGGCGTCGATCACCAACGGGTTCTTGTTCGTCACGCCGCTGATGCTGCGCTGGGTGCAGCGGCGCTCGGTGCGGACCGCCGTGCGCACCGGGTTCGCCTGCGCCGCGCTGGGGTTCGGGCTGGCCGCGCTCAGCCCTCTGCCGGTGGCGGCGGTGGCAAGCCTGTTTGCGGCCTCGGCGTTTCTGATCCTGCTGGATGTGTCGGGGGGCCTGCCCTTCCTGATGGCGGTCAAGCCCAGTGAGCGCACCGAGATGGCGGCGGTCTATTCCAGCTTCCGTGATGTCTCGGGCATCCTGACCCCGGGGATCGGCGCGCTGGTGCTGCTGGTTGCGCCGATCCAGGGGATCTTTGCCGTGGTCAGCGTCGGGCTGGCCAGCATGTTCGTGTTGGCCGGGCGGCTGCATCCGCTGTTGGGCGTCGCGCCAGCCACCCGGCGCAGCCGGCGCGCGGCGGTCTAGGCAAAGCGGGCGGCGAGGCGGGCCCGGGCCTCGGGCAGGGGTTTGTGCCCCAGTTCGGGCGCCAGCACCTCGGCCAGGAAATGCCCGGTGGTGCGCAGCCCCTGGGCCATCTGGGCGCGGTCGTCCGGCGCCTCGGGGTGCACCAGCAGATCGGGCAGCGGCAGCAGCCGGTCGGCATAGATCCCCGCCCCCGCCGCCGTCACCGCCCGCCCGCTTTTCGGCGAGACATAGGCCAGCCCCTCGGTTGCCCCGGTCACCGCGCATTCCGTCAGATCGAGGCCAAAGCCGGTTTCCTCGAGCAACACGCGCTCGAACAGCAGATAGGCGCCGTGCCAGGCCTCGCCCCCCGCCATCCGGTCCAGCAGCAGCTCGACCACACGGAAAAGCCGCGGATGGGGGGCGCGTTCGGGCAGGGCAAAGACGGTCAGCGCACAAAGCGCGTTCAGTGCCGCCAGCCGGTCGGCATCGGCCATCAGCGCGGCGGCGCGAAGGCGCAAGGGCTCGACGGTGAAATGCCCCAGATGGTCATCGAGCCGTGCGCGCCAGGCCAGTTGCAACTGCGCGCCCGGCTGCAGCACCGGGGCCATACGCCGCCCCGTGCCGCCGCGCACGACGCCCTTCCACAACCCGCGGTCGGGCGTCAGCACCTCGATGATTGCCGCGCTTTCGCCGTGGGGACGCGCGAGCAGCAGGATGCCTTCGCCCGTCCAGTCCATGCGGTTACAGCGCCCGCCAGCCGATGTCGCGACGGCAAAACCCGCCCGGCCAGTCGATCGCATCGACCATCGCATAGGCGCGGGCATGGGCCTCGGCCAGGGTCGCGCCGCGCGCCGTGACGTTCAGGACGCGCCCGCCATTGGCCAGAACCGCGCCATGCTCGTCCCTGGTGCCCGCGTGGAACACCATGTTGAAACTGTCTTCGGGCAGGGCGTCCAGGCCCTTGATCTCGGTGCCTTTTTGATAGGCGCCGGGATAGCCCTGCGCGGCCATCACCACGGTCATCGCGTGATCGTCGGCCCAGTTGACGCGGGCCTCGGTCAGGCGCCCCTCGGCGCAGGCCAGCAGCAGGTCCAGCGCCTGCGCGCCCAGCCGCAGCATCAGCACCTGGCATTCCGGGTCGCCAAAGCGGACGTTGTATTCCACCAGCCGCGCGCGCCCGTCCTTGATCATCAGCCCGGCATAGAGGACGCCCTGATAGGGCGTTCCGCGCCGCGCCATCTCGACCATGCAGGGGCGCACGATCTCATCCAGCGCCTGCTGCGCGATGGCGTCGGTCAGCACCGGCGCGGGCGAATAGGCGCCCATGCCGCCGGTGTTCGGCCCGGTGTCACCCTCGCCCACGCGCTTGTGGTCCTGGGCGGTGCCGATCGGCAGGCAGGTCTCGCCGTCGACCAGGACGAAGAACGACGCCTCCTCGCCCTCCATGAATTCCTCGATCACCACCTCGGCCCCGGCGGCACCGAATGCGCCCCCGAACATGTCGTCAAGCGCGGCCAGCGCCTCGTCCATCGTCGCGGGAATGATCACGCCCTTGCCGGCGGCCAGCCCGTCGGCCTTGATGACGATCGGCAGCCCCTGCGCCTGAACATAGGCGCGTGCCGCCGCCAGATCGGTGAAATGCGCATATCCCGCGGTGGGCGCGCCGGCCGCGTCGCAGACCTCCTTGGTGAAGGACTTCGACGCCTCCAGCCGTGCCGCCGCCGCCGAGGGGCCGAAGCACGCGATCCCCGCCGCGCGCAGCGCATCGGCCACGCCGGCGGCCAAAGGCGCCTCGGGGCCGATCACCACGAAATCAATCGCGTTTTCCTCGCAGAAGGTGACCACCAGCGCGCCATCCTCGGCGTTCAGGCTGGCGCATTCGGCAATCGCGGCGATCCCGGCGTTGCCCGGCGCGACGATCAATCGGTCGCATTTGGGGTTTTGCTTGATCGCCCAGGCCAGCGCATGCTCGCGCCCGCCGCCCCCAAGAACCAGAATGTTCATCGCTCACCCCTTGGCCGCCGTTGGGGGGCGTTCTAAGGTCTGCAGCGAAACGATACAAGCAAGACCGATGGACCTGATCGACGACGACCCCCGCGCACCCGGCGACAATGCGCATGATTTCACCGTCTCCGACCTCGCCGGGGCAGTGAAACGCACGCTCGAAGGCGAATTCGGCCGTATCCGCGTGCGCGGTGAGGTCGGGCGGGTGGTGATCGCGCGCACCGGGCACATGTATTTCGACCTCAAGGACCAGAACGCGGTGATCGCCGCGGTCAGCTGGAAGGGCCAGGTCGCCCGCATGACGATCCGCCCCGAGGAAGGGATGGAGGTCATCGCCACCGGCCGGCTGACCACCTACGCGCCGCAGTCGAAATACCAGCTGCAGGTCGAGAACGTCGAGCCGGCGGGCGCGGGCGCGCTGATGGCGATGCTCGAGGCGCGCAAAAAGGCACTGGCCGCCGAAGGGCTGTTCGACGCCGCCCGCAAACGTCCGATCCCCTATCTGCCGCAGGTGATCGGTGTCATCACCTCGCCCTCGGGCGCGGTGATCCGCGACATCCTGCACCGCCTGGCCGACCGCTTTCCGCGCCGGGTCATCGTCTGGCCCGTGGCCGTGCAGGGCGAGCGGTGCCCGGCCGAGGTGGTGCGCGCGATCCAGGGCTTCAACGCGCTCGAACCCGGCGGCCCGGTGCCGCGCCCCGATGTGCTGATCGTCGCCCGCGGCGGCGGCTCGATCGAGGATCTGTGGGGCTTCAACGACGAAGCGGTGGTGCGCGCCGCCGCCGCCAGTCAGATCCCGCTGATCTCGGCCGTCGGCCACGAAACCGACACCACGCTGATCGACTACGCCTCGGACCTGCGCGCACCCACCCCCACCGCTGCCGCGGAACTGGCGGTGCCGGTGCGCGCCGACCTGATGGCGGATGTGGCGACGCTGGGCGCGCGGCTGCATCGCGCCGGCAGCGGCGGCGTGCAGGCCCGCGACCAGCGGCTGCGCGACCTCGCCCGCGCCCTGCCCCGGCCCGAGGCCCTGCTGGCCACACCCGCGCAACGCTTCGACCGCGCCGCCGACCGCTTTGCCGGCTCGCTGCGCGCGCTTGCGCAACGCAAGGCGCTCGACCTCGGCCGCGCCGCCTCCGGCCTGCGCCCGGGCCTGCTGCGTGACCGGCTGGAGAGGCGCGCCGATCAGCTCGCGCGCCTCGCCCCCCGGCTCGCGCCGGCACTGACCACCGGCACCCGGCGCAAGGCCGAACGCCTCGCCGCCACCCGCCTGCCCCACCAGCTGATGCGCCAGCGCCTCGACCGGCTGGCCGACCGGCTCGCCAGCCTCGACCGGATGCGCCAGACGCTGGGCTGGCGTGAAACCCTGGCGCGCGGTTTTGCGGTGATCCGCACGCCCGAGGGCCAGGCGCTGACCTCGGCCGCCGCCGCCCGCCGCGAGGCCCATGTCACCATCGAGATGCACGACGGCACCCTGGACGCGGCTCCGCTCGGCGCCGCCCCGAAACCCCGCCGCAAACCCGCCGACCCCGGCCCCGATCAGGGATCCCTGTTCTGAGCCCTTTCATCTTGCCAAAAATACGCAAAGACCTGCCGTCTCCAACCGAACACGAACGACCGGGGTGCACACCCCGCCTTTCCCGTCGCCGGTTGCAACGCGCGGCGATGATGGGCATATAGGGCGCGATCCCAAGGGGTGTTGCCAATGAATTACCTGGAATTCGAAAAACCGCTGGCCGAGATCGAGGGCAAGGCGGCCGAGCTGCGCGCAATGGCCCGCAACAACCCCGAGATGGATGTCGAGAAAGAGGCCGAGGCGCTGGACCGCAAGGCCGAGACGATCCTCGCCGATCTCTACAAAACCCTGACGCCCTGGCGCAAATGCCAGGTCGCGCGCCACCCCGACCGGCCGCATTGCAAGGACTATATCGACGCCCTGTTCACCGAGTTCACGCCGCTGGCAGGTGACCGCAACTTTGCCGACGATCAGGCGATCATGGGCGGGCTGGCGCGGTTCAGGGACCGTCCCGTGGTGGTGATCGGCCAGGAAAAGGGCGCCGACACCAAGTCCCGCATCGAGCGCAATTTCGGCATGGCCCGCCCCGAGGGGTATCGCAAGGCAATCCGCCTGATGGATCTGGCCGACCGCTTCGGCCTGCCGGTGGTGACGCTGGTCGACACCCCCGGCGCCTATCCCGGCAAGGGTGCCGAGGAACGCGGCCAGGCCGAGGCCATCGCCCGCTCGACCGAGAAATGCCTGCAGATCGGCGTGCCGATGATCTCGGTGGTGATCGGCGAAGGCGGCTCGGGCGGCGCCGTGGCGCTGGCCACGGCCGACAAGATCCTGATGCTGGAGCATTCGGTCTATTCGGTGATCTCCCCCGAGGGCTGTGCCTCGATCCTGTGGAAGGACGCCGAGAAGATGCGCGAGGCCGCCGAGGCACTGCGGCTGACCGCGCAGGATCTGCTGAAACTGGGCGTGATCGACCATATCATCACCGAACCCAAGGGCGGCGCCCAGCGCGATCGCAAGGCGGCGATCGATTCGGTGGGCAAGGCCGTCGCCGCCCAGCTCAAGGCGCTGTCGAACCAGGGCGGGGCCGAGCTGATCGCCGCCCGCCGGCGCAAGTTTCTGGACATGGGCCGCAAAGGGCTGGCGGCGTAAACCGGGAGGACGCCCGTTCGAACGGGCGTGAGAAACGCGGTTTGCAAACCGCGTGAAACGGCGCGTCGACGCGCCGTCCTTCAAGGGCCGTCGACGGCCCTTTTTCCGTCACCACATCGTCTCGGCCGCGCGTGCGCCCCAGGCCGCATCATATCCTTTGCCGTCAAACGCGCCCTCGGTCAGCTCGATCAGGAAATCGCCAACCGTGGGCAGCCCCACCGCGTCGTTGCGGTTCCACAGATCGGCGCGGATCAGAGCCCGGGCGCATTGCGAATAGACCTCGGCGATGGCGACGACGATCACCGTGCGTGGATGGCGTCCCTTCTGCTCGAACCGGCCGGTCAGCGCCGGATCGGCGCTGAGCCGCGCGGTGCCGTTCACCCGGATCAGCGTCGTCGATCCCGGCACCAGAAAGCTCAGCGAGATCCGCCCGTCGCGGACGATGTTCCTCAGCGTGTCGATCCGGTTGTTGCCGCGCCAGTCGGGCAGCGCCAGCGTGCCGGGGTCGAGTTCCAGCACCACCGGGCCGTCGTCGCCGCGCGGCGAGCAGTCGGTCCCCTCGGGGCCCACGGTCGCCACCAGGCAAAACCGCGAACGGGCGATCCATGCACGATAGGCCGGGGTCAGCCGCTGCGCGACCTTGATCAGCGCGGCTTCGGGCGGGGTGCCATAGAGCGCCTCCAGTTCAGCCTCGGTGGTGATCCAGCCCATCGGCGCGCCCTCCCCGGGGTCAGCGTTTACGCGGTTTCTTCGGTTTCGGCGCGGGCAGGTCGTCGAAGACCGCGCGCAGCGCGCGGGCCAGCACCTCGGGGTCATCCAGCAACGCATCCGCGACGATATGCGGTTTCGCGCCAGGATAGGGCGCGCCCAGTTCCGGCGCGTCGATCACGCCGCGCGCACCCGGCGTATCCTTGAGAAACAGCGTATCGTCGCAGATCAGCGCCACGACCTTGTCGTCGCAATAAAGCGCGTATTCCCCGAACATCGCCCGGGTCCGCACCACGCCGGCCCCGGCGGCAGCCTCAACGATATGCTCGACGGTGCTGCGCTGGGTGGCCATCTCAACCCTCGCGCAGATCGGGGATGGCAAAGCCCGCTTCGGCCATCAGCCGGTTCGAATGCCCCTCGACCTCGCGCTGGATCTCTTCGAGGAAGGCGCGTTTGGCCAGGCCCGGCTCGACCGTCGGCAGGAATTCGATCACCGCCAGCCCCGGCTGGCGATAGATCCGCCGGCGCGGCCAGAACACGCCGACGTTGCAGGCGACCGGCACCACCGGCGCGCCCAGTTCCTCATAGAGCACCGCCACGCCGACCTTGTAGTCGTGCTGCGCCCCCGGCGCGACGCGGGTGCCCTGCGGAAAGATGATCAGCTGCCCCGGCTCCTGGCTGCCCGAGTTCACGCGCTCGACCATCGCCTTGATCGCCGCACCGCGCCGGCCGCGGTCAACCGGAACGCAACCGATCCTGAGCGCATACCAGCCGACGATGGGCGCCCAGATCAGTTGCTTCTTCATAATGAACTTGGGCCGCGGCAGGACGGAACACAGCATGATGATGTCAAAGAAGCTCTGATGCTTGGCGGCGATCATCACCTCGCCCACGGGCACCTCGCCACGCACCTCGGACCGCAAGCCGATCATCCAGGACGCCGTCCAGCGCACCCAGCCGCACCACAGATGCACCGCGGCAAAGGCCCCACGGCGGTCAAACAGCGCCCAGGGCGCCAGCGCCACCGACAGGATCACCATCATCCCGTAGACCTGCGCGGCAAAGAGCAGCGAGCGCAGCCATTGAATCGCAAATGCCATCAGCTCTCTCTCCTCAGAACGCGGAACGCGGCGGTGCGGGTCGCGGCCCAGGCGATCAGCCCCGCCAGCGGCGGAATCACCAGCGGCAGGAACCAGCCGGCGCCCTGGAACCCCAGCCCGGTCAGAAAGCCGGACTCGCCGGCCACCGGCAACAGCGCAAAGGCCGCGACGCCCAGAACCGTGCCACCTGCCGCGCCGATCAGCGCCCGCAGCGTGAAGCGCCGCACAAAGGCACGGGCGATGAAGGCATCGCGCGCGCCCACCAGCCGCAGCACCCGGATCACCTGCACATTGGCCGCCAGCGAGAACCCGGCGGCGAGCGTGATCATCGCCGCCATCGCCCCGGCGATCAGCACCACCGAAACCCAGGCCAGCCCGCGCAGGCTGGCCGCCGCGGCCACCAAGGGCCGCCGCCAGCGCGTGTGATCGTCCAGCACCGCGCCTGGCGCCTCGGTCGACAGGCGCAGGCGCAGCCCGGCGGCGTCGAACCCCTCGGGTGTTTCGATGATCTCGATCAGCCGCGGCAGCGCGAGGTTTTCCACCGGCAGGTCCGGCCCGAACCAGGGTTCCAGCAAGGCGCGCTGCTCGTCGATATCCAGAACCCGCGTCGAGACGACGCCGGGCGTGGTGCGCAGGATTTCCAGCACCGCCGCGGTCTGCGCGCCGATCTCGGAAGGGGCGGCCGACAGGCGCAGCGTCGCGCTTTGCGACAGGGTATCCGACCAGCGTTGCGCCAGCTGCCCCGACGACAGCGACAGCGCCAGGGCAAACACCGCGAGGAACGCCATCGCCCCGGCGGTCAGCGTCGTCAGCACCGTGGTATAGCCCGAGGATGGCACCACCTTGCCCGCATCATCGAAGCGCACGCGCAGGATCTCGACAAAACTCACAGGTCGCTCCCCGCCGATTGCAGCGTCTGGTCGGCGATCCGCAGGATGCGAGCCGAAACCAGCGCCTTGGCATTGCGGATCAGCGTCAGGTCGTGGGTCGCGATCATCACGGCCGTGCCCATCCGGTTCAATTCGACCAGCAGCGTCAGCAGGCGTTGCGACATCTCCCAGTCGACATTGCCGGTAGGCTCGTCGGCCAGAACCACCTCGGGCGACATGATCACCGCCCGCGCCAGCGCCGCGCGCTGCCGTTCGCCGCCGGACAGGGTGGGCGGCAGGGCATCGGCCGCATGTTCCAGCCCCACCCAGCTGAGGAGTTCGTGCAGGTCGGCCTCGGGCACGGGGCGGCCGGTGGCGATGAACGGCAGGGCGACGTTTTCAGCCAGCGTCAGGTGGTCGAGGAACTGGCAGTCCTGATGAATCACGCCGATCCTGCGACGGGTATCGGCCAGCGCATCGCGGCTCAGGGCAGCCAGGTTCTGGCCGAACAGCTCGATCCGGCCCGACCGCGGGCGCAGCTCGCCGTAACACAGTTTCAGCAGGGTGCTCTTGCCGGCGCCGGAGGGGCCGGTGAGGAAGTGGAACGCCCCCGGGGCGATATGCAGATCCACACCGCTCAGCAGGCCTCGCCCACCGTAATCATGCGACACGTTTGCCAGCCTGATCACGCCTAACCCTCTTCAATGCCGGCAGAACCCGGCAGCGCCCTTGGAAGTTGACTTGGGGATTGCTACAACGTCTGTGGGCCATAGCCAAGGATCGAGGCAGGCAGCTGGCCAAAAACGTCCGCTTATGAGGTGCCGATGAGACTGACCTGTCCGAACTGCAGTGCGCAGTACGAGGTGGATGAGCGTGTCATCCCCCAGAACGGACGCGACGTGCAGTGTTCGGCCTGCGGTCACACCTGGTATCAGTATCCGATGGAGGTCGCGCTGCAGATGCGGGCCGCCGACCTCGACGACGAGGAGGATGAGGACGACGACGATCTGCCGCCGCCGCCCGCCGACGGCACCGCCCGGCCGAATACGCCGCGGATCGACAAGACCGTGCTGGATGTCCTGCGCGAAGAGGCCGAGCGCGAGCTGAGCGAACGCAAGAAATCCCAGGCCGGGCTGGAAACGCAGGAAGAGCTGGGGCTGGTGCGCCGGCCGTCGCGTTCCAAGGCTGCCCCGTCGCGCATTTATGGCGAGGCCGATCCCGATACCCCGCCGCCGCCCGAGATGATCGAGGAGGAGCCGGCACCCGAGGCCCCCAAGACCCCGCGCCGGGCCCTGCTGCCCGATATCGAGGAGCTGACCTCGACGCTGGAACCTGGATCGGAAAAGCACCGCGACGACGACGAGGAAGAGGATGAGCGCATCGAGCAGCGCGGGTTCCGCCGCGGCTTGTCGACGGTGATGCTGATCGCGCTGGCGCTGGTCGTGCTGTATCTGCTGGCCCCCCTGATCGCCTCATGGGTGCCGGCCACCGAAGGGGTGCTGCGCGCCTATGTCGGGCTGATCGACGGGTTGCGCGCCACCGCCGCAACCCTGATGCGCGGCCTGTTCAGCTAACGGGTGCGACGGGCCGATCGCCGCGCAAGCAGGCTGACTCCCCCTAAGGACAGGGGGTATTGGCCTCAGCCGTTCATGCGCGTTTCCAGTGCCGCGATCCGGGCCTTGAGCGCCTCGTTTTCCTCGCGCGCCTTCTGCGCCATCGCCCGCACCGCGTCGAACTCTTCGCGGGTCACGAAATCGCGATCGGCCAGCCAGCGGTCCATCAGGCCCTTCATCGCCGTTTCGGCCTCGGTCCGGGCCCCTTGGGCGACACCCATCGCATTGGTCATCAGTTTCGACAGGTCATCGAAGAAACGGTTGCCGGGCTGCATGGAAAGGCTCCTCGTCAAGGGTCACGGCCTATATGGGCCGCGCGCGCGGCGCGCGCAAGGTTGACTTCGCCCCGCGCCCACGGGAAACCCGGAGGGCATGCCAAGAGGGGCCCATGATCGCTGCCGTCATCGAGTTTCCGTCCTTCCTCCGCCCCGAGATCTTTTCGCTCGATCTCGGGGGATTCACCTTTGCGCTGCGCTGGTATGCGCTGGCCTATATCGCCGGCTTCGTGATCGGCTGGCGGTTGATCGTCGCCGCTACCCGCCGACCGCAGCTGTGGCGCGGCGGCGAGGCCCCGTTCACCGCCGATCAGGTCGAATCGCTGCTGACCTGGATCATCGTCGGCGTGATCCTGGGGGGGCGGCTGGGCTTCGTGCTGATCTATCAGCCGGATTACTACCTCGCGCATCCGATGCAGATCCTGAAGGTCTGGGAAGGCGGCATGTCGTTCCACGGCGGGCTGACCGGGGCGGCGCTCGCCGGGTTCCTGTTCGCGCGGCTCAATGGCATCCCGCCCTCGGCGGTGGGCGATTCGATGGCGATGGTGATCCCCGTCGGCCTGGGGCTGGGCCGCATCGCGAATTTCATCAACGCCGAACTCTGGGGCCACCCCACCACCATGCCCTGGGGTGTGCTGTTCCCGGGGCCGGGCAGCGTCTGCCCGCCGGACTGGCTGGTGGTCTGTGCCCGCCATCCGACGCAGCTCTATGAGGCCGGAATGGAAGGGCTGCTGCTGGGGCTGGTCATGTGGTGGCTGGTCACCCGCGCGCGCGCCCTCACCCGCCCCTGGCTGGTCACCGGCACCTTTCTGGCCGGCTATGGCCTCGCGCGGATCCTGGTCGAGTTCTGGCGGATGCCCGACGACCAGTTCCTGGCGGTGGATCCGGCGGGCTATGTCATCCGGCTGGGCGATCTCGGCCTGACGATGGGTCAGAGCCTGAGCCTGCCGATGGTGATGATCGGGCTGGGGCTGGTGATCACGGCACGGATGCGCCGGACATGACCCCGCTGGCCGATCTGCTGGCGCGGCGGATCGCCGCCACCGGGCCGATCCGGCTGTCGGACTACATGGCCGAGTGCCTGCTGCACCCCGACCACGGCTATTACGCCACCCGAGACCCGCTGGGCCGGGGCGGCGATTTCACCACCGCGCCCGAAATCAGCCAGATGTTCGGCGAGTTGTTGGGGCTGGCGCTGGCGCAGACCTGGCTGGACCACGGCGCGCCGGCACCCTTTGCCCTGGCCGAACCCGGCCCCGGCCGCGGCACGCTGATGGCCGATATCTGGCGCGCGACGCGGGGCGTGCCCGGCTTTCACGCCGCCGCCCACATCCACCTGATCGAGGCCTCGCCGGTGCTGCGCGCGGCGCAGGCCCGTGCCTTGCCCAGCGCACCGGTCACCTGGCACGACACCCTCGACACCCTGCCCGATGCACCGCTGTTCCTGGTTGCCAACGAGTTCTTCGACGCACTGCCGATCCGCCAGTTCACCCGCGCAGGCGCCGGCTGGCGCGAGACGGTCGTCGGGCTCAAGGACGGGCGCCTGACCCCGGGCCAGACCGATGCCGTGCCGCTGGCCGAGCTGGCGCACCGGCTGGCCGACACCCGCGACGGCGAGATCGTCGAAACCTGCCCCGCCGCACGGCCGGCGATGCAGGCGATCGAGGCCCGGATCGCCGCACGGGGCGGTGCCGCGATCATCGTCGATTACGGCGGCTGGCACAGCCTGGGCGACACGTTCCAGGCAATCGTGAACCACCGCTTTGCCGATCCGTTCGCCCACCCGGGCCAGGCCGATCTGACCGCCCATGTCGATTTCGAGGCCCTCGCCCTTGCCGCGCCCGGCCTGACGCATGGCGCGCTGGTCACACAGGGCGACCTGCTGCAGGCGCTGGGGATCGAGGCGCGGGCCGCCCGGCTGGCCCAATCGCTGACCGGTGCAGCACTGGAACAGCACCTCGCCGCGTATCGCCGCTTGACCGACGCCGCGGAAATGGGTTCGCTGTTCAAAGCCCTCGCTCTGGTTGCACCGGGGGCGTCCCTCCCACCCGGGTTCAGCCCGGCCCCGCCAGCAGAGGCCCTGGAATGACGCTCGAGATCCTGACCTCGGATGCGCTGACCCCCACCCGGCATGGGTTCTTTACCCGTCGCGGCGGGGCGTCCTCGGGGATCTTCGCGGGGCTCAACTGCGGCACCGGCTCCTCCGATCAAAGCGAGATCGTGGCGATCAACCGCGGCCGCGTGGCTCAGGCGATGGAGATCGGCGCCGACAACCTGATCGGCGTGCACCAGATCCATTCCGCGCTGGTCGCCACCGTCACCACGCCCGGCCCGCAGGGCCGCGCCGATGCGATGGTGACGAACGTGCCGGGGCTGGCACTGTCGATCCTGACCGCCGATTGCATGCCCGTGTTGCTGTCCGATCCCGAAGCCGGCGTGATCGGCGCGGTGCACGCCGGCTGGCGCGGCGCGCTGGACGGGATCCTTGAGGAAACGCTGGACGCGATGGAGGCCCTGGGCAGCGACCGCGAGGATATCGCCGCGGTGATCGGCCCCTGCATCAGCCAGGCAGCCTATGAGGTCGGGCCCGAATTCCTCGACCGGTTCACCGCCGAAGACGCGGATGCCGAATGGTTCTTTGCCAACGGCGAGGGCGACCGCTATCTGTTCGATCTGCCGGGCTACGGGCTGAAACGGCTGCGCGACGCGGGCATCGGCCACGCCGAGTGGACCCGCCACTGCACCTATGCCCAGCCCGACCTGTTCTATTCCTATCGCCGCTCGGTGCACGCCGGCGAGGCCGATTATGGTCGGCTGATCTCGGTGATCCGGCTGTAGCGCGCGCGAATTTCCCCACCCGCGCCCAAGTCCCGCCACATTCTGCCGTCAAGGTTAATCATCGACAGGCGGGCCGCTGGCCCCCGAGCAGTCAGGCGTGCAGAAAGGACGGAACGATGGCAAAGTCATCCCGCTGGAGCCAATGGGTCATTGCCGAGAGCGCGAACCCGCGCGTTCCCTTGGCCTGGACGCTGGTCGCCCGGAACCGCCACACGACTCCGGTCGCATCCGCGCAGGTCTGACCCGACGCGCCTGCGGGAAAAACTCCCGCAGCTTTCCCTTTGAACGCTCCCTTTTCCGCGCGCCAAATGCGCGTGCCGCTGGCGGACCTTGCCCCCTCGCGGCCTGCACAAGGGAACGAACATGGTCAAGAAATCCATAGCCGAGATCCTCGGCACCTTCATTCTGGTCTTTTTCGGGGTCGGCGCAGCGGTGCTGATGGGCAGCCATATTGGCCTGCACGGTATCGCCCTCGCCTTTGGCCTGTCGATCATCGCCGCCGCCTATGGCCTGGGCGCGATCTCGGGCGCACATCTGAACCCGGCGGTGTCGCTCGGCGCGCTGGTCGCCGGACGCCTGAGCGCGGTCGACTTTACCGCCTATGTGGTCTCGCAGCTGATCGGCGCCACGCTGGCCGCGGCGGTGATCTACCTGATTGCCTCGGGCCGGCCCGAGTTCGACATCGCCGTGAACGGGCTGGGCCATAACGGCTGGGGCCCGGGCTATGGCGACGGCTACTCGCTGACCGCCGCTTTCGTCTTCGAGGCGGTGGCAACCTTTCTTTTCGTCACAGTGATCTTGGGCGCCACCCATGCCTCGGCCCCGACCGGTTTCGCCGGGCTCGCCATCGGCCTGACCCTGGTCGGCATCCACCTGGTCGGCATCAGCGTCACCGGCGTCTCGGTGAATCCGGCGCGGTCCTTCGGCCCGGCGATTTTCGTCGGCGATCAGGCGATCTCGCAGCTGTGGCTGTTTTTCGTCGCGCCGCTCCTGGGCGGAGCAGCCGCCGGTCTGGCCCATGCCGCGGGCATGACCCGGGCCTGAACCCTCAGACCTGCCGCCGTGCCGCAAGCGCGGCGGCAATCGTCCCGTCGTCGAGATAGTCCAGCTCGCCCCCCATCGGCACGCCCTGCGCCAGCGCGGTGACCGCAACACCAGTGGGCGCCAGCGCCTCGGCGATGTAATGCGCGGTGGTCTGCCCCTCGACGGTGGCATTCAACGCAAGGATCACCTCACGCACCCCCTCGGCCCCGATCCGCGCCAGCAAATCGGGAATGCGCAGGGTTTCGGGTCCGACCGATTCCAGCGCCGACAACACGCCGCCCAGAACGTGATAGCGGCCCTTGAACCCGCCGGTGCGTTCCATCGCCCAAAGGTCGCTGACATCCTCGACGACGCAGATCACCCCCGTCGCGCGCCGCTGATCCGCGCAGATCGGGCACAGGTCGCTGTCCGAGATATTGCCGCAGACGCGGCAGTCGCGCGCGCTGGCCGCGACCTTGGCCAGCGCCTGCGCCAGCGGCTCCATCACCACCGCGCGCTTTTTCAGCATGTGGAGGACGGCCCGGCGGGCGCTGCGCGGGCCCAGCCCCGGCAGCCGCGCCATCAGGGCGATCAGCGCCTCGATGTCGCCGGGCGCCTGCGCCACGTCACAGGCCCGGCAGGTTCATGTCGCGGGGCAGACCCATCGATTCGGCCAGGTTGCCCATCTCGTATTTCGTGCGCTCCTGCGCGCGCGACTGCACGTCCTTGATCGCCGCCAGGATCAGATCCTCGACGACTTCCTTGTCCTCGGCGGAAAAGATCGACGGGTCGATGCTGAGCCCGGTCAGAACCCCCTTGGCGGTCGCCGTCGCCTTGACCAGCCCGGCCCCGGATTCGCCCTCGACGGTGATCGTCTCCAGCTTTTCCTGCAGGTCAGCCATCTTCTGCTGCATCTCCTGCGCGGCCTTCATCATCTTGCCCATGTCGCCCAGCGCGCCGAGACCACCCAGCCCTTTCAGCATATCCTGCTCCTTTGTTCCGCGGTTGGACCAAAGATAGGGACCGGAGCGCGCGGCCTCAATAGTCCTCGAACGGATCCCATTCGTCCTCGACCTCGGGCAGCGCGGCCTCGGCCACCTCGGTCTCGGTTTCGGCCGGCTCGACAAAGCCGGAAATCCGGGCGTCCGGGAAGGCCTGCAGGATCGCCTGCACCAGCGGGATTTCCCTGGCCCGACCCTCGCGGGCGATCGCCTCGGCGTTCTGCACCTCGGCGATGGTCGGCTGCCCGCCCTGCGCGATCGACACGCCCCAGCGCACCCCGGTCCAGGTCTGCAGCCGACCTGCCAACTGCGATGCCAGATCGGACGGCGCCAGGGGGGCGGGCTCGAACTCGATCCGGCCCGGGGAATAGCGCACCAGCCGCACGCCGGTTTCGACCTCGGTCAGCAGTTTCATGTCCCGCCGCTCGCGGATCAGGGCCACCACGCTTTCAAACGTCGCATATTGCGCCAGCGGCGAGACATCGCCCGCCAGCGCCGCCTGCGGCCCGCCACCGCCCGAGGGCATCGCCCCGCGCCCCATCGCCCGCGGCCCGCCCCCGCCGCCCTGCGGCATCGGCGCACCACCGCCCCCGCCGGGCATCGGCGGCGGCGGGCTGTCCTGCAGCCGGCGGATCAGTTCGTCCGGGGTTGGCAGCTCGGCCACGTGGGTCAGGCGGATGATCGCCATCTCGGCGGCCATCATCGCGTTGGGCGCCGTGCTGACTTCTTCCAGAGCCTTCAGCAGCATCTGCCAGCTCCGCGCCAGAACCCGCAGATCCAGCCGCCCGGCCAGATCGCTGCCCCGCGCGCGCTCATCAGGGCTGACGGTCGGATCCTCGGCCGCGCCCGGGGTGATCTTGATCACCGAGATCCAGTGCGTGATCTCGGCCAGGTCGCGCAGCACCGCCACCGGGTCGGCGCCATCGGCATATTGCGCCGCCAGTTCTTCCAGCGCGCCCGCCGCATCGCCGCGCATCACCGCTTCGAAGAGGTCCATCACCCGGCCGCGATCCGCCAGACCCAGCATGGCGCGCACCTGATCCGCGCCGGTCTCGCCCGCACCGTGGCTGATCGCCTGGTCCAGAAGCGACATCGCATCGCGCACCGACCCTTCGGCGGCGCGCGTGATCAGCGCCAGCGCCTCGTCGGTGATCTGCGCGCCCTCCTTGCCGGCAATCTTCTGCAGATGTGCGATCATCACCTCGGGCTCGATCCGGCGCAGGTCGAACCGCTGGCAACGGCTCAGCACCGTCACCGGAACCTTGCGAATTTCGGTCGTGGCAAAGATGAACTTCACATGCGGCGGCGGCTCTTCCAGCGTCTTCAGCAGCGCGTTGAAGGCGCTGTTCGACAGCATGTGCACTTCGTCGATGATATAGATCTTGTAGCGCGCGCTCGCCGCCCGATAGGCGACCGAGTCGATGATCTCGCGGATATCGCCCACCCCGGTGCGGCTGGCCGCGTCCATCTCCAGCACGTCGACATGGCGCCCCTCGGCAATCGCCCGGCAGTGTTCGCACACACCGCAGGGTTCGGTCGTCGGCCCGCCCTGCCCGTCCGGCCCGATGCAGTTCAAGCCCTTGGCGATGATCCGCGCGGTCGTGGTCTTGCCGGTGCCGCGAATGCCCGTCATCACAAAGGCATGGTGGATGCGGTCTGCGGCAAAGGCGTTCTTCAGCGTGCGCACCATCGCCTCCTGCCCGATCAGATCGGCAAAGGTCTCGGGGCGGTATTTGCGGGCAAGAACCTGATAGGTCTGGGTCATCGGCATCCTTTCGCCCCGACACTAGGCACAGCCCGGCCCGGCGTCCAGAGGCCCGCCGCGACCGGCCGCCACTCCGGCCGATCTTTGCGCCTCGTATATCCTGGGAGGGGCGCCTGATACTCTGTCCGTGACTTGGCCCGGTCAGATCTGCGCCGCGTTCCGAACCTCTTGGACGACAGGGGTTTCTCAGGGTTGCGGCCATGTCCTGTCGCCCGAAACCACGAAACGCCAGGTATGCCGCACCACCGTCGTTGTCCGCTCGGACGCCGGCTAGAACCCCAAGGCCTGTGGCAGGGCGAGCACGATTGCGGGAACATAGGTGATGAGTGCCAGGCACAGGATCAACGCGACGAGGAACGGCCAGAGATACCGCACCGTCTCGCCCATTCCGACCTTGGACAGCCCGCCGAGCACAAAGAGCAACAGCCCGAAGGGCGGCGTGACCAGCCCGATCATAATGTTGACGGTAATCAGCACGCCGAAATGCACAGGGTCGATCCCCAGCGCGCCGACCGTCGGCATCAGCAGCGGCACAAAGACCAGAATCAGCGTCCCGGTGTCGATCAGGCAACCCAGCGCGAGGAACAGCAGGTTCACAATCAGCAGGAACATCCAGGGCGCCATGTCGCGCGACAGGATCAGGTCGGCGATCGCCCGGTCCAGGCGTTCGGCGGTGACCGCGTAATTGATCAGGAAGGCCCCGGCGATCAGCAGCATCACGACCGTGGCGTTCTGCATCGAGAGCCGCAACACCTCCCACAAACCGCGCAGATTGATGGCACGATAGACAACGGCCGACAGCACAAAGGCCCAGATTGCGCCCACGGCAGCGGCCTCGGTCGGGGTGAAGATGCCGGACCAGATCCCGCCCAGCAGAACGATCGGCAGGGTCATCGGCAACACCGCGCCGCCAAGCGCGCGCAAAACCTCGCTGCGGGTCATTGGATCGGACGCGGGCAAGTCCATGCGCGGTGCGATAAAGGCGATCGTCGCCATCAAGGCCAGCCCCATCATCAAACCCGGCACGATACCGCCCAGGAACAACGCCCCTACCGAGGTATTCGAGTTCAGAGCATAGAGCACCATCGGAATCGACGGAGGTATGATCGGCGCGATCACCGCCGAGGCCGCCGTGATCGCCACGGCCAACCCTCCGGGATAGCCTCCCACCTTTTGCATCATCCGAATCGACATCATGCCCGGCCCGGCCGCATCGGCCACGGCGCTTCCCGACATGGACGAGAAGATGATGCTGACCAGAACGTTGACATGCCCCAGCCCGCCCCGCGCGCGCCCCACCAGCGCATCGGCCGCGCGCCAGAGCCGTTCCGAGATCGTGCCCGCATTCATCATGTTGGCTGCCAGGATGAACATCGGCACGGCCAGCAGCACGTAAGAGCTGAACATGCTGTTCATAATCTGATCGACAACCAGCCCCATGTCCTGCCCGCCGATCCACAGATAGACAAAGCCCGCGCAGATCATCGCGAAGGGTATCGGCACGCGCATCAGCACCAGACCGATGAGCACGACGAGAAGGGAAGCGAAGGCAAGGCTCATGTGGTCGGGTCTTTCTGGACAGGGGGCTCGGCCTCGAACGGCATCGTGCGCCCGAACAGGGTCAACACGGCGCGCAGGATCAGGCTGAGCGCGACGAGCCCCTGGAACAGGCCGAACACAAGATAGGCATGGTTGAGCCGCAGACGCATCGCCGGAGTGCGCTCGCGCCACAGGAACGCGATATAGTCCAGCGTCACGGGCAGCGTCGCCAGCAGGATTACCCCCGCCAGACCGGCGCCGACGGATACGAGCCAGCGTTCTGCGGGCGGCGGAACCTTGTCCGTCAAAAGCCCGACCGCGATCTGGTCCCGATAGGGCACGACCAATGCGGCGGCGGAAAAGATGATCCAGAGGAACAGGATCATCGCGAGTTCATCGGACCAGCGCGACGGCGTGCCCATGACATAGCGTTGCCAGACCGTGTAGGCGAGCAGCCCCGCGAGCGCCGCGAAAGAGAGCGTCGCCGCCACCTCTGCGAGGCGGCGGACGACTCGGGCACTCAGGATGAGTGTCGGGAGCAAGCGGACCATCAGCCGATCATCTGCCCATGATCTGGTTCATCAGATCGGTGTTCCACTCCTGCGCCAGATCGGAACCGGCATAGACCGCATCGGCATTGGCGTAGAACGCGCTCAGGTCGATCTCGTCGACACGCAGACCGTATTCACTGACCAGCCGCCCGGCGACAGACACCTCGTCGGCATGCCGTTGCTCGTTGTTCCAGCCCGCGCCGATCTGCGCGGCATCGCGCAATGCCTGCTGTTGCTCGGCCGTCAGGGCATCGAAGAACGGCTTTGAAATGGCATAGAACACCGGCTGCACCATGTGGGAGGTCAGAAGAACCTGCTGGCTGACCTCGTAAAAGCGCGCTGCGTTGAAGATCGTCAGCGGGTTCTCCTGCCCGTCGATGGCGCCGGTCTGCAGCGCGACATAGACCTCGGGCATCGCCATCGGCGTCGGCTCGACACCCAGCGATTCCCCCAGAAGCAGCCATTCGGGCGAGCCCGGCATCCGCAGCCGCACGCCGCTCAGATCCGCCGGGCCGGTCACGTCGCGGGCCTCGCGCAGCGCCACCTGACGGGTGCCCAGATAGGCCACGGCGAGGATCTCGATATCCATTTGCTCCGCGACATCCGCGACCAGCTGCGCGCCGATCGGGCCGGACATGACCTCCATCATGTGGTCATAGTCGCGGAACAGGAAGGCGCGGCTCAGGAACCCCCAGGACGGGATCTGCGCGGAAATCTCGGGCGCGGCCATCGTGCTCATTTCCAGGTTGCCGCGCTGGATCGCCGGCACTTCGGTGCCTTGCCGGAACAGCGACGAGGCCGGATAGGTTTCGACCGTCAAGCCGACATTGGCGTCGGCGACGGATTGCGCGAACATCTCCATCCCGCGATAGAGGAAGTCGCCCGCCGGACCGGCGGTGGAAAAGCGCACGGTCTGCGCCTGTGCCAGCGCCGGCAGCGCGGCAAGGCCGATGGCGGTGGCGGCGATCATCGCGCGCCGGGTCAATTGGATCGTGAACATGGGTGTATCTCCGCGTTGAAGGGTGCGCGCCGTTAGCCGGCGTTCGTTTTCGGGGGTTGGATGGTGTTGGTCAGCGTGCCGATACCCTCGATCCAGGCATCGACCCGGTCACCGACGGACAGGAAAGTCTGCTTGGCCGCGCCGACTCCGGCCGGCGTGCCAGTCAGGACGACATCGCCCGGGTCAAGGGACATGATGCGCGACAGGATCGACAGTTGCTCGGCGATGGAAAAGATCATGTCGCCGGTGATGTCGTCCTGCCTGGTCTCGCCATTGACGCGCAGGCCCAACCGGATCGCCTGAGGATCGGCAAAGGCCGAGGCCGGGACGAAACGCGGCCCCAGGGGGCAGCAGCTTTCCTGCGCCTTTCCGGCGACCCAGTCGAGCTTGTAGAACTGATCGGGGGCCTTGTTCAGATCGCGGGCGCAGAAATCAACCGCGATCGTGAAACCCGCGACGTAGTCGAGGGCGTCTTCGGCACTGACCGCACGGCAGGGTTTGCCGATGACCAGGGCCAGCTCGACCTCCCAGTCGAAGGCCTGCGTGTCCAGCGGCATGTGGACCGTCGGCCCCTCGCCGACGACCGCGTTCCGGGGTGGTTTGAAGAAGAAGAACAGCCGTTGCGTGGACTTGTCGGCAACCGGAAAGCCCATTTCGGCCATATGGTTGTAATAGTTCGCACCCGCGCACAGCACCTTGCCGGGATAGAGGATCGGGGACAGGCGCGGCAGCGTTCCATCCACGATATCGGCCCCTGAGACCTGTCCGGCGGCCTTGGACAGCGCGGCCTCGGCGTTCGACCAATCCTGGAACAGGGCGGTGCCGGTGACATCGCCGGTCCAGCCGACGCGCGCCAGGGATGCCGCCAGGTCATAGAGGGAGCCATTCACTTCCAGGCACGCGAGCGGCCCCGTGTCCGTTGCGACCGTGGCGAGCGCCCAGGCGCCTGCGGGGGAATCGGCTTGGGTCATGGCGTCGGCAGCTCCTCTAATACCCAGTTCCAGGCTTGACGGCCCTCATTGTGTGAAATATGTTAGATTTTATAAAATCTGTTAGTCAATACGAAAAATGAGCAATACCGAGACCTCTCCGCTTTCCGCCTACGATGTGCTCAGGCACGAGATCCTTCATGGCGATCTGCTCCCTGGCGAACGGCTGCGCGCCGCCGACCTGCGAGAACGTTACAATCTGGGCCTGACACCGATCCGCGAGGCGCTGATGCGGCTGTCCAGCGAAGGCATGGTCACCAACGAGGTGAATCGTGGCGCGCGTGTGCGCGAGGCGACGCTCGAGGAACTGCATGACCTGATGCAGACCCGCCGCGAAATCGAAGAGCTTTGCCTGACAAAGGCCATCGCCCTCGGCGATACGGAGTGGGAGGGCGAGATCCTGCGCGCCATGCACCTTTTGGCCCGCGCGCGGCTTCCCGAGTCCCCCGAAGACCGCGAGACCGCCGCCGCCTGGGAGGTTTTGCACCGGAAATTCCACTATGCGCTGGTCGCGGCGGCAGGATCGGACTGGCTGTTGCAGATCTGGCGCGACCTGGCCGACCATTCCGAGCGGTATCGCAAACTGCGGCTCTTGAACTATCGGAACCTGGCCGCCGATGTGCGCGACGTAAACGCCGAACACCGCCAGATCATGGAAGCCGTGCTGAATCGGGACGCCGCCCAGGCGGTCGCCCTGATGAACACCCACTTGCGCAAGACCGAAGATGCGGTCGCGCGCTTGCTGACGTCACTCGATACTCGAAAGGCTGCGCCGTGATACTCAGATCCGCCTTGCTGCTGGGCACCGTTGCCCCCGACGATCAACCCGCTTTCGATGCCTATATGCGTGACGTCGTCGTGCCGGAAATCGGCACCTATCCCGGCATTCAGGGCGTGACCCTGCGCAAACTTGTGCAGGCGGACGAGGGCGCGCCCGCTCTCTACATGCAGTTCGACCTGCTCTTTGACTCCCTGGCGGACATGGACGCCGCGCTTGCCAGTCCGGTTCGCACGGCCGTCCGCGACCGGATCAAGGCGGGTATGGCCCCCTTTGTCGGAACGGTGACGCATGTTGTGTCCGAAACAATGGCAGGCTGACCGATGAGCAGCAAACGCATTGCGGTGATCACCGGGGCGGGCCAGGGTATCGGCTTCGCCATTGCCAGGGCGCTTGGTGCCGCGGGCGACCGGGTGATCCTGCTGGACCTCGACCAGGGCAAGGTCGCAAGGGCAGCAGAAACGTTGTGCACGGACGGGATCGACGCTGTGGGTGCTGCCGCCGACACGACCGACCGGGCGCAGATCCGTGCCGTCATGGCGGCCGAAGCGCGCATTGATACGGTCGTCACGGCCGCTGGGGTTTACTGGGATCGCGCGCTGGCGGAGCTGACTGAAGACGACTTTCGCAAGATGATGGAGGTCAATCTGATTGGCACCTTCATCGCGGCCCAGGAGGGCATCGCGCGGATGGGACCGGGTGGCAGGGTGGTGACGATTTCGTCCCGCGGGGCCCTCGGGGGCACGCGATTTGCGCATTATGTCGCGTCCAAGGCGGCCGTGATTGGCCTGACCCGGGCCCTGGCGATGGAGTTGCGCGGCACAGGCATTACCGTGAACTCGGTGGCTCCCGGCTTTACCGACACACCGATGACCCGCTCGGCGCCTGACGAGATGTTTCAAGCCTGGAGCAAGCTGGAACCGGCCGGCCGTGCCGCGGACCCTTCGGAAATCGCCTCGGCCGTCGTCTGGCTGGCCAGCCCCGGGGCCGCGTTTGTCACCGGCCAGACGGTGTTTGTCGATGGCGGCAAGTCGCTGGGCGGGTTGAGCATATGAGCCGGATCCTGATCACCGGCGCGGGTCTGATCGGGCAGCAATGCGCCCGGCTCCTGTCGGCGCGCGGTCAGGCCTGCACGCTGGTCGACATCCGCCAGCCATCACCGGCTGTTCTGGCCATGCCCGGGGTGGAGTTCGTCGAGGCGGATATCCTTCGTGCCCCGCTCAACGGCCTGCTCGACGGGGTCGACGGCGTCCTTCACACGGCGGCGATGCTGTCGACGGGGCTGCGCGCCGATCCCCTGCGCGGGCTGGAAGTCAACATCCTTGGCACCGCACGCCTGCTCGAGGCCTGCCGCGCCGCAGGGGTCCGGCGTTTCGTGCAGGCCAGTTCCGCGACGGTGGTCTATGCCGGATTTCCCGTGCTCGGCCCTGGGCCGATCCCCGAGGACGCATCGCTGGGACTCGTCAGCCATCGTCCGGGCAGCCTCTATGCGCTGACCAAGCAGAGTTGCGAACACCTCGCGCTGCTGTGGCGCGACCTTTACGGGCTGTCTACCGTGTCGCTGCGCTTTGCTGCCGTCGTTGGCGGCGATGCAGACACCCCGACCAGCGTCCCGGGACGCCTGATGTCGCGGCTGATCGCGGCAGCCCGGGCGGGAGGCGCGCATCTCCTCGATGATCCGTTCCTGTGGTGGGACGGAACCGAAGAATTCATTGATCCGCGCGATTGCGGCCACGCCATGATCGCCGCTCTGGATGCCGTGGATCCGGCGCAGGGCGTCTATGCCATCGCCAATCCCAAGGGCTGGACACTCGATGCGGTGGCCGCCGAAATCGCCTCCCGGTTCGGCGCCTTTACCCTGACGGTCCCGGACCATCCGCCAAGCGGCTTTGCCGGCTTTGCCCATGTTCGCCCGGCCCCGACCGATCTGTCGGCCGCCGCGCGCGAATTGGGTTTTTCCGCGCGACACGAACTGGGCGACACCCTGCAAACCTGGTGGAGCGCGGCATGAACGACGATGAGATCACCCGCAGCGTCGATGTGCCTGTTTCGCCACCGGAGGCATGGGATCTTTTTGTCCACCGGTTCCCCGACTGGTGGCCGCGTGAGCACTGCTTTTGTGGCGAGGCCGATCTGGACACCGTGTTCATCAATCTGGACACGAGCACCTGGGGGGAAATGACGCGGCGCGGCGCGTGCCGGATCTGGGGCGCGGTTCTTGCCAGGCAGCCCGCACAGGCGCTGACCCTGAGCTGGCAGATGGACGCGACCGTCAGCCCGTGGGAGCCAGAACCCGACGCCACACGCGCCAGCCTGATCGACATCGCGTTCGTGCCGCGGCCCGATGGCACGCGCATCACGCTGCGGCATCACGGATTTTCGCGTCAGGGCGAACCCCATGCCCAGGCCATGCGCGCCGTCATGGTCGGCATGGATCGCTGGCGCGAGTGGCTTGATCTTTTTCGGGGTTTTGCGGCTCCGTCGTCCTGAACCGGCAAACGCCGCTTTGCAGACGCGAACCAGCCGCCCGTGCGGCCCCGTGCGGCGAGGACCGTTCAGGTCACTCGACCCGCCCTCGGGATGCGCAGCGGGCGCGGCGCCCCTCAGCCCGGGGTCATGCCCCTGAGCCGCTCGTTGCGCCGGCGCAGGATTTCCAGCGTCGCCAGAAGCAGGATCGACAGCCCCACCATCAGCGTCGCCACCGCCAGGATCGTCGGGCTGATCTGCTCGCGCAGGCCGGTGAACATCTGCCAGGGCAGGGTCTGTTGTGCGGCCGAACCGACGAAGATCACCACCACCACCTCGTCGAACGAGGTGATGAAGGCAAACAGCGC
The DNA here is from genome assembly GCA_020637595.1 of Rhodobacter sp. Taxonomy (GTDB): domain Bacteria; phylum Pseudomonadota; class Alphaproteobacteria; order Rhodobacterales; family Rhodobacteraceae; genus Pararhodobacter. Next base: position 92,728 of record JACKKE010000014.1, read on the forward strand.
GCCCGAGATCACCCCCGGCAGGATCAGCGGCAGCTGCACCTTGAAGAAGGTCCGCACCGGCCCCGCGCCCATATTCGCCGCGGCCCGCGTCAGCGAACGGTCGAAGCCGACCAGCGTTGCGGTCACGGTGATGATGACAAAGGGGATGCCCAGGATCGCATGCGCCAGCACGACCCCCCAGTAAGTGCCCTGCAGCCCGATTGCCGAGAAGAAGAAATACATCCCCGCCGCCGAGATGATCAGCGGCACGATCATCGGCGAGATCAGCACCGCCATGATCGCCCGCTTGAACGGCACGTGGCTCTGACTCAGGCCGATCGCCGCCAGGGTGCCCAGGCTGACCGAGATCAGCGTCGCCATCGGTGCGATGGTCAGCGAGTTGTAGGTGGCCAGCGTCCAGTCGGGGTTGGTGAAGAAATCGACGTAGTGCTTCAGCGAATACCCGTCCGGGTCCAGCGCCAGCATGGCGGGGGTGAAGGTAAAGAAGTCCTCGGCGTTGAACGACAACGGGATGATCACCGCGATGGGAAACATCAGGTAGAAAAAGATCAACCCGCAGAGGATGCGAAAGCCGTAATACCAGGCCCGTTGCAGCGGCGATGCGTAGCTCGGAAGCGCCATG
>JACKKE010000015.1 GCA_020637595.1 Rhodobacter sp.
GCCAGGCCGCCGCGGCCATCGTGCACATGAAGGCAAAGAATGCGACCCACAGTCCGTGGGGCATGAACACGAAGGGCCGGAATCCGCCGTTGCGCATTGCCTGGGCAAAGTCGTGCTGGAAAAACCCGTAGAGGCGGGTGTGCAGCTGCGGACTGAACCGGACCTCCCACAGCATCGGCAATGCATAGATCCCGGCGGCGACAATCAGCGCCAGCACGATTTCGCGGATCGCTTCCTCGCTGCGCAGAAGATCGCGCGCCAGAAAGAACGGCAGCATCAGGAATGCCTGTTGCGCCAGGGCCGACACGGAATCGTAGATCCTGAGCCCGGGCAGCCCCCAGACCTCGAGCGCATTTGCGTCGACCAGCGTCATCGTGCCGAACCGGTCGATGCCAAAGCGGATCGGTTCGAGGTTGGTCAGAACCGTGATTGCCGGGCTGACGATGAACAGCGCCAGCAGGATCCGCCCGGGCCAGCCGCGCGGCCACAGCTCGGGCATCCGGCCCAGAACCACCATGCACGCGGCAAAGGCCATCAGATTGGGAATGGTTTCCTTGTTCAGCGCCGGCACGACCGGCAGGTCGATGGCGCTGACCTGCGGCAGGAACATGTAGGCGCCGAGGATCGTCCAGATCAGCGCGCGTTCTTTTGGCATCAGCCGGAAAAAAAGCACCGTGACCAGCGGCCATCCCAGCAGGGCCAGCAGCGCCGTGGTGTTGCCGATCTGGATCATCGCTGCCCGCCGTTCCGGCGCTGGGCCCACGTCCGTGGTGTCATTCGGTTGTCCGCTCTGCCTCATCCGGGGCTGCCATTTCTCTTTGCGTGGCTTTTTTCCCGGAGTTTGCCAAATTTATACCAGATTGCTGGGGCATTTGTCTGCCCCATGCGGCAGGGTAAGCCGCCAAATGCGTCCAGAGTATGGGGGTTTCGTGGAGTTTTCCTTTCCGCCGCACCGAATTGCCGTGAACATGCCCGACGCCGCCTCGCTCTTGTCCGAGGTGCGGCGCAGGTTGAGCGCGGGGCAGGGTTTTGCCCTGGCGACGATCAATCTGGATCACCTCGTCAAGCTGGCGCGGGATCCTGCATTCCGCGAGATCTATGCCGCGCAGGATCTGGTCTGCGCCGATGGCAATCCCATCGTCTGGCTGTCGAAACTGGCGCGCAAACCCGTCGAGCTGGTGCCGGGGTCCGACATGGTCGTGCCGCTGGCGTATCAGGCGGCGCGGGCCGGGGTTCCCGTCGCGCTGGTCGGTTCGACCGACGAGTCGCTTGCAGCCGCCGCCGAGGCGCTGACGGACAAGGTCGCGGGGCTGCAGATCGCCGCCCGCATTGCTCCGCCGATGGGGTTCGACCCGCAGGGCGCGGCCGCGGCGCAGATCCTCGATCAGGTCGACCAGTCCGGCGCGCGGCTGGTGTTCATCGCGCTGGGCGCCCCCAAGCAAGAGGCCTTTGCCGCCTTTGGCCGCGCCCGCACCCCGCAGATCGGCTTTGCCTCGATCGGTGCCGGGCTCGACTTTCTCGCGGGGCGGCAAACCCGCGCGCCGCACTGGGTCCGTGCCATCGCGATGGAGTGGCTCTGGCGGATGATGTCGAACCCGCGCCGGCTGGTGAAACGCTATGCCGAATGCGCGCTGATCCTGCCGGGGCAGGCGATCGAGGCCTGGCGCCAACGCTGAACCCGCGATGCGAATTTGCATCAAGCGCCCTTGGCCGTTCGGAACCTTGTTGCTAGGTTCCGAACTGGTTCAACAGGAGTTTTCGATGCGTCTTTCCCTTCTCGCCGGTGTCCTGGCCACAGTCATTTCCGCACCCCTTTCCGCGCAAACCCCCTGCGGCGGCGACTGGTCGTCGTTTATGAACGGGCTGGCCAGCGAAGCCGTGCGCAACGGCATCCCGCAGGACGTGGCGCAACGGTTCTTCAGCCGGCTTCGGCAGGATTCCGAGGTTCTGCGTCGTGATCGCGCGCAGGGGTTCTTTCAGCGCCCGTTTGTCGATTTCTCGCGTCGCCTGATCAGCCAGAACCGGCTGGACCGCGCGCGGCAGATGCTGAACCAGCAGTCGCGGCTGTTTCAGGTGCTGCAGCAGAACTATGGCGTCTCTCCCGGGGTAATGCTGTCCTTCCTGGCGTTCGAGACCGATTTTGGTGCCTTCCAGGGCGACATCAACACCGCCAACGCGCTGGCGACCCTGGCGCATGACTGCCGCCGGCCGGAAATCTTCCGCCCGCAGATCCTCGCCTTTGCCGAGCTTTACCGCCGGGGAGAGCTGGATCCGGCGACGACGCAGGGTGCCTGGGCCGGCGAGATCGGCATGGTGCAGATGCTGCCGCGCGACATCCTGAACCTCGGGGTCGACGGCGATGGCGACGGGCATGTCGATCTGCGGGGGTCACTGCCCGACGCGGTGCTTTCGGGTGCGGCGCTGCTGCGTCATCACGGCTGGCAGCCGAACCAGCCCTGGCTGCAGGAGGTGGCGATCCCGCAGGGGCTCGACCTCAGTCAGACCGGGCTGCGCACACAACTGTCGGTCAGCCAGTGGGAGCGCCTGGGCGTGCGCCCGGCGCATGGCAGCCTGCCGTCGGGGAATCTGCGCGCCTCGGTGATCCTGCCGCAAGGCTATCGCGGGCCGGCCTTTATGATCTTCGACAATTTCCGCGTGTTGTTCGACTGGAACCAGTCGTTCACCTACGTCACCACCGCCGCGTATTTCGCCACCCGGATCGAGGGAGCGCCGGTCTATGACGCGGGCAACCCCGATGCCGGGCTGGACCAGAACCAGATGCGCGACCTCCAGCGCCGGCTGCAGGGGCAGGGGTTCGACGTGGGAGCGATCGACGGCATTCTGGGTGCCGGCACCCGCGCCGCGGTGCAGGACATGCAGCAACGGCTCGGCCTGCCCGCTGACGGCTGGCCCACGCCCGAACTGCTGCGCCGCTTCTGAGCGGGCGAAGAATCCACCTGCGCCGCGCTTTCTGCTTGCGGCGCAGGCCCAGCCCTCCATAATCGCGGCGGGATGGTTTTTATCTGACAAGACAGGGAGACTACCGAATGGGACGTCGCGACGAACTGATCGCCAAATACGCCGATGACCTGCGCAACAAGTGCGGGATGGAGCCTGACATGGCCCTTCTGACCAAGGTCACGATCGGCTGCGGCCCGTCGATCTATGACGCTGACGCTGCCACCGTTGCCGCCACGCAACCCGGCGAGATCGAGACCGTCAAGAAGAACTATCTGATGAAGAAGCTGGGGCTGGCCGACGGTCCGGCACTGGACGAGGCGATCAGCGCGGTGATCGAGACCTATGGCAAGTCCGAGCGCAACAAGTATCGGGCGGTGGTCTATTACATGCTGTGCAAGCATTTCGGCAAAGAGTCGGTCTATGCCTGACCGGCCGGTCCGCGGCATTTGAACCAAAAGCCGCGGACTATGCCTTTGCCTGACGCGCGGCACTGTGGCAGGGTGACGTCATGGGCCAGGATGGCCCGGGACATATCCGGTTTCACGTGTGGTGCGAAGGGCACGTGGGAAGATGGGGGGTTCCGGGTCTCGGGGCCCCCCATCCGTTTTCAGATATCCATTGAGCCGCTGCCGACGCTTCGGTCGCCGGCGAACCCTTGGCGCTGGGCGCGCGGTCAGCCTTGGCCTAGACTGGCGCTATGAGCACCGAACCCAGACTGGATATCGTCGGGGCCGCGCTGGCGGATCCCAGTCGCGCGCGAATCCTGTGCGCGCTGATGGATGGGCGGGCGTTTACCAACAAGGAACTGGCGCTGGCAGGCGGGGTCACGCCGCAGACCGCCAGCGCACATCTCAGGCGGTTGGAGGGGGCGGGACTGACGCAATCCCTGCGCAGCGGGCGGCATGTCTATCACCGTCTGGCGGGAGAACAGGTCGCTGCCGCTCTCGAAGCCCTGTCTGCGCTGTCACCGACGGACCACCTGCGCCGCGCCGGGGGCGATATCGGTGCGGCGCGGAGCTGTTATAATCACCTTGCCGGGCGGCTGGGAGTGGCGATGACCGGCCGGCTGGCCGAGATGGCAGTGATCGACCTTGCCGATGGTTCGCCGCGCGCCGGGACTGCCCTGGTCAGGTTCTGCACGGATCTGGGGATTGCACAGCCGCGTGGTGCGGTGGGCGGATTGTGCCTCGACTGGACCGAGCGGAGGCACCACCTTTCGGGACCGTTGGCCACGGCGATCCTGGCGCGGATGCTGGAACAGGGATGGCTGCAGCGGCGGGTCGACAGCCGCGCGCTGGCGATTACACCGGCGGGGCAGGCGGCCCTTGCACGGTATTTCGGGCTGGAACACTTCGACCTGTGACGAACCGATCCACAGGCACGGGGGCCACGCGGTCGTCTATCCTGACTCCAGCACAGGAGGCCTGCCATGATCCGAACCACCCCCCGTTTCACCACCCAGACCGGATACCGCGTGACTGTCGAGATTCCCGAACCCGAGGCGTTGCGCCTGTTGGCGGCGATCGAGGCCGCGGACCCGCTGATCTGGGGCGATTATGACCGGGTGAGTTTCACGTCGACCCCCGGGGTGCAGCGGTTTCGTGCGCTGGGCACAGGGCGAAATGCAGCGACCGAGAACCGGGTTTCGGTGCCCTGCGTCGAAGTGCGGTTCTTTGTGTCGGAAGGGGCGGTTGAGGCGGTGCTCGACGCGATCCATGAGGCCCACCCGTATGAAGAGCCGGTGGTTCTGGTGGAACGCTGCCTGCGGACGCTGCATGTGCGCGGCAGCGACGAGGACAACCCGAACCGTTTCTGGAACCGACCGGCGGCAGACTGGGTGCCACCCCAGCATCGCTAGTCCGTGGTGAACCCGAAGCTGGCATAGTCGCGAGCATAGGCGGTTCTACACAGATCCATCACCTCGTCATCGGCAATGAGCGTGAGGGGGTGTGGGGCCGTTTCGGGGGCCGGGGCAAAGACCGGCCCTTCGGACAGGCCTGCGCGGCGGGCCAGCCAACGCAGATCCTCGGCCAGGGTCTCCTCGCGCAGCACGGCGTCGGGTGTCATCACCTGCGCATAGCCGTCGAGGTTCGCGGCCTGTGTCGCCCACATCGGCCAGGGCGGCATCCCGGTCTGACCGGAAATGCTGGCCCGGGCAAACCGCAGGAACGCCTTGAACGCCGCACGATGGGTGTCGGGCGTCATCACCGCGCCGGGCTCGGGCAGATCGGCGGCAAAGAGGCGGTTCATGTGTTCGCGCACCGGGCCGAAATCGCCGGTCAGCACCTTGCGGCAGAAGGTGTCATGCGCCCGTTTCAACGGATGGCGCAGAACCGTGAAGCTGCGAAACCCGGGATGCGCCCGTCGCCAATCGGTCAACCGCGCCGCGTCGAAATCCCCGGGCAGATCGGCCGGTTGCACGCCATCGAGCGCCGCCAGCCAGTCGATCACTGCCCCCTCGGGTGCGCCGCGCATCGGCAGGAACAACAAGGGCGCACGCAGCCCACCGCGCACCGCCGCCAGCAAAGGTCCGCGCCGGACCTCGAAATTCGGCGTCCGGCCCAGGCCGAACCGGTCGATCCGCGCCAGCCCCGCCGCCAGATCCTGCGGGTTCTCCAGCTTTTGCGCGATCGGCTCGGGGTTTTGCTTTTTCACCGTGCGCGGCAGGTCCGTGATCCGCGCGGGCACACCCAGCCAGCGCGCCAGCCCGTTCAGCACATCGAGGTCGTTCAGATCATCATAGCCGATGTAAAATGCCGTCTGCCCGGTGGTCTGCAGCGCGTGCAGGATTTCAATCTGCGTCGCCTGGGTCTGCGCGACATGGGTTTCGAACTCGACCCCGTCGAAGCGCACGGTCGAGGCCTTGCGGTGCACCACATTGCCCAGCCGCCATTGCCCGGTCGCCGCCGCGATCTTGCGGCTGACATAGCTGTCCAGCGGGTTGCGGGTCAGCACGATCTTGGCGCAGGCGGTATCGGCCAGCACATGCTGGCGGATGCGTGGGTCGTGGTCGTGGAACAGTCGGAACCCCACCATCCGCCCGCCGCCGGCCCGCGCGGCGTTCAGCAGCCGCCAGGGGTCATCCTCGCGCTGGGAATAGCTGACGCCCAGGAACTCATGCGTGCCGGCGGTGTTGATGAAGGCCGGGTTGAACAGCTCGCCGTGGCATTCGATCCCGTCAAAGGCGTTGAGGTTCGATTCCAGCAGATTCGATCCGGTGCGCATCTCGGCGAGGATCACGAAATACTCGAAAGCCATGCGTCACTTCATCCGGTGTGAGGGATCGGGACTGACCGGACCCAGCGGGAAATCGCCCATCAGCACCGGTTGCATGCCCTGGTTGCGCAGCTCCTGCAGGAAGCTGCCAAAGCCCGACAAGTCGACCAGATCGGGGATACGGATCAGCCGGGCCTGGGAATGCGGGGCGATTTCGTCAAACAACATATGCAAGGGCTCGGCCGGGTTTTCCAGAAACTCGGCCATCGTCCAGATGCGGATCCGGGCGCGGACATGCGGCGATTGCAGGATCTCCAGCTGCTGCATCTCGATCCGCTGCAGCCGCGCTGCCTCGCGCCGGATCTGCGCGAAATCGCGCCCCGAGCGGTAGAGCGGCACTGCCCAGGCGCCGGAAATGACCGAGATCTGCGCGTTGGAATCGGCGGCCATGAACCACAGCAGGTCAAAACCCTTGCCCTGGGTGTCGCCCGGTCCGAACTGAAAGCACTGGCGCTCGCCCCGGGTGGCCCACAGCAGGTTGGTCAGAAAGGCCCGGGGGTTATAGTCGCGCAGGGTCGCACTGTCCGAAAGCCCGCCCGCGAACACCTTTTCCCGGCCCGCGAACTCGGCCTTGTGCGGGGCAAAGAGATGGCCGTGCACCCGGCAATTCGCCACTGCGGTCAGCCAGCCCTCGAAATCCTGGAACACCTCGGAGAAGCCCTGGAACACGGAATAGGGCTCGGCCGTTTTGCCGTTCTCGCGGTTCTTCACCGGAAACCGGCTGGCCATGTAAAGCCCCGCCCGCCCGCGGATGCGCTGGGCGGTGGCGCGGGCGAAATGGCGGTCGATGCGGCTGGGTTGCGGCTCGGCATCGGAGACCGACCCTTCACGCGGGGTCAGGAAATGATCATAGAGTCGCCCGGCCCCCGGCCAGACCTTGCGCGCCATGAAGCAGTCCGAGCGCCGCAACAGCTGCAGATGGTCGTCATAGAACACATGCGGCCGGCCTTGGTGGTCGAACTTGCCCAGAGTCAAAGACCGGCTTTCGACCTTGCGCCCGTGCAGCCGCACGAGGGTCTGGAAATAGCTCTCGTCCGGGATCCAGACACGGCGGAAATAGCGGTCGTAATGCGGGCGCATCGGGTCGCGCAGGATCAGGTCCAGCGTCTCGCGGGTCAGGCACCACCATTGCGAGCCGATATGCGGGTCGATCCCGTCGGGGATATCGCGGTTGATCCGAAGCAGGCGCTGCAGGTCCACCGTGCGGTCGAACAGCCATTTGCGCCGCTTGAAGGCAAAGGGGAACCACAGGCTGAAGCGTTCTTCGCTCAGGCCTCCCTTGGTCCAGTTCACATCGGCCACGTTCACCGATTCGATGAAATCGGTGTCGGGATGGCGCTCAAGCCAGGTGGCCAGATCGGCGATCGGTCGCAGGGGCAGGCAGGCGCCGGACATCGCATAGACGTTCTGCACCTGGGGGAAGTCGTCGAGCAGCTGCCGTGCGGCGGTCTGCATCGCCGCAACCAGCGACCAGGTGCCCCACTCGCCGCGATGCCGGCGGCAGAACCGCACATCGGGCAGGTCGGCCAGTGCGGCGGTCAGGCGGGCGTGCTGCGCAGCGGGAACGCGGGCGTCGACATGGATCACCACCGGACTGCCGGCCTGCGCAACAAACCGCGCGACCTGCGCCGCGCGGTCCAGCGCAGTGTGCACCAGCATGACGAAGCCCAGCCGCGCGCTCATGCCCAGTTTCCTTTCGACATCAGCCCCATGATTTCCAGCTGCCGCCAGTTGATGAACCTCTCGGACCACTTGTTCCACAGATCGGTCCGGTCCTCCAGCGTGGCGGCATAGGCCTGGTATTCCCGCCCGCCCGCGTAATGCTCGCCGCGCGCCAGCTCCTCGGCCGCCTTGTCGCCCAGCGTTGCCAGGAATTTCGCGTGCAAGAGACAGCCCGAGGCCTTTTCGCCGCCCAGCGTGTCATAAACCAGGTTCAGCCCGCGCGGCAGCAACATGTGGGTCGAGCTGACATAGGTATAACCGCGATCCCATTTCACCAACGGCACCTTGTTCAGCGCCGGCGCGGCCCTGGGCTGGTCGGCAAAGAAACCCCGCGCCCGCGGTCCGCCCTGAATCCACAGGTTGCGATAGCGCCCGTTGCGGGTGATCGCATAATTTGCGCTGTCGAACCAGGGCGCGACCTCCAGCGGGTTCTGGCCGGGCACACAGGGATGTTCGTTCACCGGGCCCTTGGGATACATGTCCAGCAACAGCGTGCCGAAACTGCGCAGGCCCGCGTCGTCCAGCCAGTCGGTCAGCGCCCTGAGCGGCCGGGTGTCGCAGAACGGATAGAGGAAGAACTCGTCGACATCGACGACCAACGCCCAACGGCCATGTGCATGCCGGCGCAGCAGGGCGTTCATCCAGTCCATGCCGAACCGCGCGGCCTTGTAACTGGCCTCGGTCCGCCAGACGGACACATCGGGCTGCGCCGCCAGATACTCGCACGACCCGTCGTCCGATCCGTTGTCGACGATCAGGAAATGTTCGACCCCCAGGTCGCGATAGTATTTCAGGAACCACGGCAGGCGCGGGGCCTCGTTGCGCAGGGTCGCGAACAGCAGCAGGCTGCGCGGGCCCAGCGCCTTGGTGCGGTCGGCCACGGGTTTCAGGTCGCGCCCCTTGCGGCGGGCGCGGATCAGCCAGCGTTTGCGCATCCACCGCAGCCGGTATGATGTCAGAAACCCCAAGCCGTCACCCTTTCCAGAACCCTGATTCGCTCCGTCTAACCCGGCGCGAATCAGGATCAAAACAAAAACTTTCGCCCCGGTTGATCAGCCCCATTCCCCTCGCGACATCAGCCCCTCGGCCTCGAGTTGCCGCCATCCGCGATAGCGCGAGGCAAACGGATGCCACAGGTCGGGCGCCAGGGTCAGCGCGTCGTAATAGTCATCGAAATCGCCCGGTTCGCCGAAATGCTGGCGGCGAGACTTTTCCTCGGCCGATTTCACGGCAATCTCGGGCAGGAACTTGGTGTGCAGCAACACGCCCGACAGTTTCTCGCCACCCTCGGTGTCATAGATCAGGTTCAGATGGCGCGGCAGCATCGCGTGGGTCGAGTTGGTATAGACATAGCGCCAATGCCATTTGACCAGCGGCACCTTGGTCAGGGTCGGGCCACGCTCGGGCCGCTCGGACAGGAACATGCGCGACCGTGGCCCCCCCTGGATCCACAGCGCGCCGGTCTCGGGTTTGCGCTGGATCGTGTAGCTGGCGCTGTCATACCAGGCCAGCACCTCGGTCGGATCCTGCCCGGGGCGATAGCGGACAGCATTCAGCGGGCCTTGCGGGAAAAGATCCAGCATCAGTGCGCCAAGGGCGACCTCGCCGCGGTCCTCCAGCCAGGCGGTGAGCGCCGGCAGCGGGCGGGTCTCCAGATGCGGATAGACCAGCAATTCATCGGCATCGACTGTCAGGCACCAGTGTCCGTGCCCGTGCTGCATGAGCAGCGCCTGCATCCAGTCCATGCCGAACCGCGCGCGGCGATAACTCGCCTTGGTGTGCCACAACGAGACATCGGGCTGCTCGGCCAGAAACGCGCCGCTCTCGTCGGTGCTGTCGTTGTCGACCACCAGGAAATGCCGCACCCCCAGCGCGCGATAATACTGCAGGAAATAGGGCAGCCGCGTCGCCTCGTTGCGCAGCGTGACAAAGGCCAGGATATCGCCGGGGCGGATCAGATCGGTGCGGTCGACGATCGGCGCCAGATCGCGGCGGCGCGCGAGGGCGCGGGCGATCCGCAGCTGACGCCGCCGCCGCCATTGATACGCCTGCCAGACCTGTTGCGCCCTGCCCACTTACGCCCTGCCCACGCGGCCCGCCCCGAAAACCCTGCTGGTTTCATCTTGCCCCAAATACGCCCTCTGCGCGAGGGGCCGGGTGCGCCGGCAGGGCAAATGGAAAAAGGGGGCACCGGGCCCCCTTGTCCGTCGGTGATGACCGGCTGCGCTTACTGCGCGGCCTGACGCATCGCCATCATGTCATAGATATAGTCCTCCAGCTCGTCGCGCAGGTCGGCGCGGGCCAGACCGAAGGCGACGGTGGCCTGCAGGAACCCGGCCTTCGAGCCGCAGTCATACCGCTGGCCCTGGAAGCGATAGCCATAGACGTTGTTCGACTGCTCGATTTCCTTGGCGATGGCGTCGGTCAGCTGGATCTCGCCACCGGCGCCGGTCTGCTGGCCATCGAGGTTCTTCAGCACCTGCGGCGACAGGATATAGCGGCCGATCGCGGCCAGGTTGGAGGGCGCGTCCTCGGCTTTGGGCTTTTCGACCATGCCCTTGACCTTCATCGCCGGGTTGATCGAGGTCGCGTTGACGTCGAGCACCCCATAGGACGAGATCTTGTCGCCGGGCACTTCCATCGCCGCGACCATGTTGCCGCCGGTTTCGGCATAGGCCTCGATCATCTGCTTCAGGCAGGGTTTTTCGGCGGCGATCACGTCATCGGGCAGCAGCACCGCAAAGGGTTCGTCGCCGATCAGATGACGGGCGCACCAGACCGCGTGGCCAAGACCCAGCGCCTGGTTCTGACGGACATAGGCGATAGCGCCCGAGTCCATGCAGGTGTCGTTGTAGATCTCCAGCAGATCGGTCTTGTTCTTGGCTTTCAGCGAGGCTTCCAGCTCGGGCGCGCGGTCAAAGTAGTCTTCGAGCGCGCTTTTGCCGCGCGAGGTGACAAAGATGAACTCGGTGATCCCGGCCTCGCGCGCCTCGTCGATCGCGTATTGGATCAACGGGCGGTCAACCAGCGTCAGGATTTCTTTGGGAATGGATTTCGTGGCGGGCAGGAAACGCGTGCCCATACCGGCAACAGGGAATACGGCTTTGGTAACTTTATTCTGCATCGGAGGTTCCACCTGTGCTCTCAACCGACGGGTTTTTTCCCGCCTACGAGGTGGTTTCTGATGCGGAAACGGGGCGGGACTGTGGCCGGAACCGGAGCATTTCGTGCTCATTTGACGAAAATTTCGCGCCCCGGTTGCTCGCCCCTCGATTGTGCCTCAGCGCAGCGTCACACCCGGCGACAGGACCAGGAAGAACGGGTTTTCATAGCCCGGCTTGCCATAGGTCAGCGGCGCGTGGTCATCGAACCGCAGCACTTGCCCGCCCGCGCCCAGCACCACGGCGTGGCCGGCGGCGGTGTCCCATTCCATCGTGCGGCCCAGACGCGGATAGAAATCGGCCTCGCCGGTGGCGACCAGGCAGAACTTCAGCGACGAACCCGCGCTTTTCGCGTCCTTGACGGCATAGCGATTGATATAGTCGTCGGTCGCCGCATCCCGGTGCGATTTCGACGCGACCACCAGCAGCGCCGCGTTGTCGGGCTCGGACACACGGATCGGCGTCAGCGCACCGGGGGTCGCGCCGAACGGCGCAGCCTCTTCGACCGAGGAACCATCGGCGCGGGTATAGAACAGCCGATCCTTGGCCGGGGCATAGACCACGCCGCGCACCGGAACGCCGTTTTCCACCAGCGCGATGTTGACGGTAAAATCGCCGCGCCGCTGCACGAATTCCTTGGTCCCGTCGAGCGGGTCGACGATGATGAACCGGTCAGCCTGGATCGAATGGCTTTCCGACAGTTCCTCGGTCACCACGGCGATATCAGGAAACGCCACCGCCAGCTCTGCCCGGATCACCGCGTCAGCGGCCTCGTCAGCCTCGGTCACCGGCGAGTTGTCGGATTTCGAGCGGGCCTCGAAATCGGGGCGGCCATAGACCTCCATGATCACCTCGCCGGCTTTCAGGGCAATGGCGCGAAACGTGCTCTCAATCTTTTCATGCAATTCAGTGGTCATCGGAATCCCCAAGGGTCTGTGGTCGTGTTGAACGGCTGCGGCTTTGGCCTTATCCTCGACTGCAGCCACAAGGCAACCTCATCGCGGCGTGACGCCCAAGGAATTGCGCCCATGCTCAGCAATCGCAGCCCGGATAGCGCGTTCGCCTCGGCGTTCACCATTCTGGAACTGATCTATCACTCGGCGGTGCGCTCGGTGCGCAAATCGCACGGCAATGCGCTGGTCGGATTGTTGATGAACATCGTCCAGACGCTGATGCTGGTCGCGGTGTTTTACGGCATGTATTACTTTGCCGGCTGGCAGCCGCGCGGGATCCGGGGCGATTTCCTGCTCTATCTGATGACCGGTGTCTTTCTGTATATGTGCCACGTCAAGGCGATGGGGGCGGTGGTCGCGTCCGAGGGGCCGACTTCGGCGATGATGAAGCACGCGCCGATGAACACCATCGTCGCGATCGGCGCCGCCGCGCTGGGTGAATTGTATATCCAGATCCTGTCGATGGTGGTGGTGCTGTTCCTTTACCATGCCGCCTGGCAACCGCTGGAGGTGCACGATCCGCTGGGCGCCTTGCTGATGCTGCTTCTGGCGTGGTTCTCGGGCGTGGCGCTGGGCACAATCTTTCTGGCGGCCAAGCCTTGGTCGCCGCAGGCCATCAACCTCAGCTCGCAGATCTATTCGCGGGCCAACATGTTTGCTTCGGGCAAGATGTTCGTCGCCAATTCGCTGCCCGGCTACATGCTGCCCTATTTCATGTGGAACCCGTTGTTTCACATCATTGACCAGGCGCGGGGCTATGCGTTCCTGAACTATAATCCGCATTACACCAATGTTCTCTATCCGGTCGCCTTTTCCTTTGTGGCCCTGCTGATCGGATTGATGGGCGAATTCTATACCCGCCGGCGGGCCTCTATCAGCTGGGGCGCAAAGCACTAGGGCACCGGCGACCGGCCTCGGATTTCATGCTAGACTGCACCCTTTCCGATGGAGGCTTTTTTCAATGATCCGTTCTTTTCTTCTCGTCCTTGCCCTTCTGCTGGCCGCGCCGACCCTGGCACCGGCGCAGGATCTCCCCGCCCTGTTCCGCGTGACCGGGGTTGCGTCGAATGATGTGCTGAACATCCGTGCGGAACCCCGGGCGCAATCGCCTGTTGTCGGCGCCTTTGGTCCGATGCAAACCGGGATCGAGGTGATTGCCCTGTCCGATGACGGGCGATGGGGCCTGGTGCGCAGTCAGGAAGGGGTTGGCTGGTCGTCGATGCGCTATCTGCAACAGACGAGCGTCGAGCCCTGGACGTTCGGCACCACACCGCTGGTCTGTTCGGGCACCGAGCCCTTCTGGACGCTGACGTTCTTCCGCCCGTCCAACCGCGTCGAATACGTCGCACCCGACGATTCCTTTGAAATGCGCGTCGATGTCGAGACCCCGCCGACAACACTCTATCCCCGGACGATGGGGCTGCCGATGTCTGGCGCACGCAAGGGGTTTGCGGTGATCCGGCAGGGGATCTGTTCGGACGGGATGAGCGACCGCCTCTATGGGCTCGAGGTTCAGGTCTACTGGCAGGGGCCGCACAGCGCGCTGTCGGGATGCTGCATGCTGCAGCCGTAACCGCTTGCCCGCGGGTCGGAACGGGGCGTAAGGTCCGGCGATTGCAACGGATCCCCGCATGAGCACAGTCTTTATTGATGCCGACGCCTGCCCGGTGCGCACCGAGGCCGTGACCGTCGCCCTGCGCCACAAGGCCGGCGTGGCCATCGTTTCCAACGGCGGTATTCGCCCGGTCGACCACCCGTCGGTGCGGATGGTCTATGTCGATCAGGGTGCGGACGAGGCCGACAAATGGATCGCCGCCCAGGCGCAGCCCGGCGATGTGGTGGTCACCGCCGACATCCCGCTGGCCGCGCGCTGCATTGATGCGGGCGCGCGGGTGGTCAAACCGGACGGCACCGAGCTGACGCCTGCCAGCATCGGCCAGGCGCTGGCGATGCGCGATCTGGCGGCAGACCTGCGTGCTGCCGACCCGTTTCGCCAGGGCTCGGGCAAAGCCTTTGGCCCGCGGGACCGGTCGCGGTTCACCGATACGCTGGACCGGGTGTTGCGCGCGGGCGCGCGGCGGTGACCCGCGCCCTGTCGACGCCGATGATCGGCGCCTTGTGCGCCGTGGGCGCATCGGCGGCATTCACGCTGAACGACATGTCGGTCAAGGTGCTGTCGGGCGGCTATCCGCTGCACCAGGTGATCCTGATCCGCTCGACGCTGGGGCTGTTGATCCTGCTGGTCGCGGTGGTGCCCTTTGCGGGCGGACTCGCGGCGATCAAGACCCGCAGGCCCGGCATGCACATGATCCGCGGCGGGTTTGTCCTGTTCGCCAACATGATGTTCTTCCTGGCGCTGGCGGCGATGCCGATTGCCGATGCCACGGCAATCTTCTTTGTCAGTCCGCTGCTGATCGGTATCTATTCGGTGGTCTTCCTGGGCGAGACGGTGGGGCCGCGCCGCTGGCTGGCGATCTCGGCGGGGCTGGCGGGGGCAGTGGTGATGATCCGCCCGGGCACCGATGCCTTTACCCCGGTCGCCCTGCTGCCCCTGCTGGCCGCGGCCGGCTATGCCGGGTTGCACACGATGACCCGCAAGATGGGTGTCAGCGAAAGCGCCGTGACGATGTCCTTTTATATCCAGGTGACCTTTATTGCCTTTTCCGCGGCGATGGGCCTGGGCGTTGGCGACGGACGGCTGGATCCGGGCGGCGATGCGGCCCTGTCGTTTCTGTTGCGCGAATGGGTCGCGCCGCAACTGGCGGATTGGCCGTTCTTTCTGCTGGCCGGGATCGGCACCGGAATTGGAGGGTTGCTGATATCGCAGGCCTATCGTTCCTGCGAGGCCGCGCTGATTGCCCCGCTGGAATACGCGGCGATGCCGATGGCGATTTTCTGGGGGGTCATGGTGTTCGGGGAATGGCCGGAACCGGTGGCCTGGCTGGGAATTACGCTGATCCTCGGGGCTGGTATTTACATGATTTTCCGTGAAACGCGGGTAAATCGGCCGAGATTTTGAATTGTCGAGAATTGACGTTTAATAAACATTGGTGGTATCGGGTCTTTGAAAACACTGTGCCGAGAAGGGCCGAGCCATGATTGACCTGCAGAATCTTTCGCTGAAAGAGTTGAAGCAGCTGCAAAAAGACGTCGATGCGGCGATCAAGGATTTCAATGAGCGCGAACGCCGTAAAGCCCTGGCCGAGGTCGAGGCCTTTGCCCGTGAGCGTGGCCTGACCGCGGCCGATCTGCTGGATCTGGGCAGCGTCAAGCGCACCCGCCGCCCGGCCGCGCCGAAATACGCCAACCCTGCCGATGCCTCGCAAACCTGGACCGGCCGCGGCCGCCGCCCGCGTTGGGTCGAGGCGGCACTGGCTGCTGGCAAGTCGCTGGACGATCTGGCGATCTGATAATCCCGACGCCGGGGAATCAAACGCAGAAATTGAAAAGGCGGCCCGCAGGCCGCCTTTTTTCAACCCCAGGTCGGGTGGAATTTACCCGCAGGCGATAGCGTAAAAATATCGCAACCGTCGGATGTAACGCCGATGGAATGTTCAAACTGCGCCGACAGGGATTTGTCGCGCGTCACGGCTGTCCATTCATCGGCCAGAACCTTGGTTTCCGGGCGGCCCAGATTCACCATCGGTTCGATGGTAAAGAACATCCCCTCTTCCAGCACCGCCTCGCGGCCCGGGCGGCCGTAATGCAGCACGTTCGGCGGCGCGTGGAACACCCGGCCCAGCCCGTGGCCGCAGAAATCGCGCACCACCGACATGCGCTGCGCCTCGACATAGCTCTGGATCGCATAGCCGATGTCGCCAAAGGTGTTGCCGGGCTTCACCGCCTCGATCCCCAACATCAGCGCATCATGGGTCACCTGGATCAGCCGCTCGGCCTTGCGGCTGAGGGTGCCGGCGACATACATCCGCGAGGTATCCCCGAACCAGCCGTCGACGATCACCGTGACGTCGATGTTCAGGATATCGCCGTCCTTCAGCGTCTTGTCGCCGGGAATGCCGTGGCAGACGACATGGTTCACGCTGATGCAGCTGGCGTGCTGATAGCCGCGATAGCCGATGGTTGCGGATTTCGCGCCGTGGGCGTGAACCATCTCTTCGATCAGCTGGTCGATGCGGCCCGTGGTCTGGCCCGGAAAGACGTGCTGGGCAATGTCGTCCAGGATCACTGCCGCCACATGCCCGGCCTTGTGCATGCCCGCGAAATCCTGCGGATCGTGCAGGCGGATCCCTTCGCGGGTGACACGGCTGTTCTTGTCGTACACTGGCAAACCCCTTTGTTTCAGGCCCTAGATAGGCGCGAATCGCGGAATTGACCAGACTGTGGTGCGGGGTCGATCGGCACCGCCCCGGCAGCGCGCACACCCTGCGGGGTGATCTGCACCGCCAGCCCCAGCATCCGCACCCCCGCCGCGCGCGCCATATCAAAGGCTGCGGCATAGGCCGGGTCAATATCCGAGGCGATGCGGATGCGCGAAACATCGTCGCGCGCCAGCAGGTAGAGCATCGCCGCCGGCCGCCCGGCGCGCGCGGCCTCGGTCAGTTCGGCCAGGTGTTTCGTGCCGCGGGTGGTGACGCTGTCGGGGAACTCGGCCCAGCCGTCGCGCATCAGCGTCACGCTTTTCACCTCGACCAGCGTGCCGTCGCCCAGCACGAAATCGACGCGGCTGTTGGTGCCCATCTTCACCTCGGCCCGGAACGCGCCGGCGGACAGCCCGGGAACGGCGTCGGCGCGCAGCGCCTCGGCCACCACGCGGTTGGCGATCGCGGTGTCGACCACCGCCAGCCCGCCGCCGGTCTCGACCAGTTTCCAGGCCCAGCGCAGTTTGCGTTTCGGGTCGTCGTTGCCCTCGATCCAGCAGACCGACCCCGGCGCGGCCATCCCCAGCATCGAGCCCGGATTGGCGCAATGGGCGGTGACCTCGGTGCCGTCCTCCAGCGCGAGGTCCGAGAGAAAGCGTTTATAGCGCCGGATCAGGCGCGCGCGGATCAGAGGGCGGGAAAACTCCATGCGCCGGTGTATCGCGCCAGGGCGCGATTGAAAACGCCCGCGACGGCCATTGCGCCTTGCAACATGGCGGTATCACGCTAGTCTCGGTGGGCTGCTGGAGATCGGGGGATTATTCGTGGCTCATTACCGTCGCCTTACCGGCGCGGCGCTGATTGCGGCGCTGTGCCTCGGAACCCATTCGGCCCAGGCACAGGGGTTCGAGGTCGAAACCGGCATCGACGTGTTTGCCGACCCCAACACCCGGATCGAGGGGCTGCACCGGCTTTATGTCGGCCACCGCGTCTCGCCGCATTTCAGTTTTGGTCAGAGTATCTATTCCTCGGCGCTGGGCGATGCGGGTGGCGCATTCTTCTGGGGCTTCGAAGGCGTTGCGCATATCCCGTTGAGCCAGCGCCTGTCGCTGGGTCTTTCGGGCTTTGTCGGCGGCGGTGGCGGTGCGGCGCAGGTGGTGGGCGACGGCACGATGCTGCGCGCCGGCCTGTCGCTGGATTACCGTCTGTCGCAGGCCTGGGATCTGCAGCTGACCTCGTCCTGGATCCGCATTGCCGGCGCGCCGATCGACGACCCGGCCTTTGGCCTGGGCCTGCGCTATCGCTTTGGCGGCACCGACACGGCGCCCGGGTCCACGCCCGAGTTCGACGACCTCGCAGCGGTGGCGAT
Organism: Rhodobacter sp.; assembly: GCA_020637595.1. Classification (GTDB taxonomy): domain Bacteria; phylum Pseudomonadota; class Alphaproteobacteria; order Rhodobacterales; family Rhodobacteraceae; genus Pararhodobacter. Next base: position 17,762 of record JACKKE010000015.1, read on the forward strand.
GCAGCTGCTCCCGGCCTCAGGCGTGCGTGCGCGGTCGGGCGGCCGGCAGGGCTCGGTCTCCTTGGTCGGGGTGCGCGCGCAGTTCGATGTGAACGAACGCACGCAGCTGTCCTTCAGCGCGGCAGGGGCTGCCCGCGGCGCACAGGGCTATATGCAGATCATGGGCGGCGCGCGCCGGACCTTCGCGATGAACCGCCTGTCCTTCTTTGTCGAAGGGCGTGCGGGCTTTGCCGGTGGTGGCGACGTCGATACCGGGGCGGGAATGCTGGTGGGTGCATCGGCGGGTGTCAGCCTCCAGGTCAGCCACCGCTTCGATGTCGAACTGGCCTTTGGCGGGATGACCGCGCTCGACGGCGATTTCCGTGCCGGCAGCGTGTCGCTGTCGCTGGTGCGCTCGTTCGACCGCGCGCGCGCGGGCGGTGGCGGCGAACGCTGGGCCTTCAGCACCGGACTGTCGGCGCAAACGGCGGATGCCTCGTTCTACCTCAACCCGGTCGGGCGCGACGATTATGTCGCGATGCAGGAAACCTCGCTGGACTACTTCGTCGGCCGGCGCATCTATCTGACCGGCAATGCCCAGACCACGGTCGCGGGCGGCGTGTCGGGCTATGCGCTGGGCCTCGTCGGCCTGGGGTATGAGATGCCGCTGGGCGACCGCTGGTCGCTCTCGGTCGAGGGGTTGCTGGGCGCGGCAGGCGGTGGCGGCGTGAATACCGCGGGCGGCATCGTTGCCGGTCTGCGCGCCGAGGTGGATTACCGCGTCGGCGATGCCTGGCGGCTGTCGATGGGGCTGGGCCAACTGGCCTCGGTGCGCAGCGGCGGCATGAGCCCGACCACCGTGACCCTGGGCGTCAAGATTCCCTTTACCACGCATCGCTAAGGGCATGATTGGAAACCCTGCGCGGCTGCGCTAACCTCGCGCCATAGAGCGAGAGGAACCCATGTCCAACCCCACCGCAGCCATGCTCGTCATCGGTGACGAGATCCTGTCCGGCCGCACCCGCGATTCGAACATGCATCACCTGGCCAAGGAACTGACCGGCCGCGGCATTCGCCTGCTCGAGGCCCGCGTGGTGGCCGACGACCACGCCGCCATCGTCGCCGCGGTCCGGGCGTTGAGCGCAGCGCATGACCATGTGTTCACTTCGGGCGGCATTGGCCCGACGCATGACGACATCACCGCCGATGCCGTGGCCGAGGCGATGGGCGCAACCATCGACGTGCGCGAGGATGCGCGCGCCCTGCTGGTTGCCCATTACCAGCGCACCGGGCTGGAGCTGAACGCGATGCGCCTGCGGATGGCCCGCATCCCCAAGGGCGCCACGCTGATCGACAACCCGATTTCGGCCGCGCCCGGGTTCTCGCTGGGCAACGTGCACGTCATGGCCGGGGTGCCCGCGATCTTCGAGACAATGCTGGCCAGCCTTCTGCCGACCCTCTCGGGCGGCGAGCCGCTCCTCAGCCAGATGATCGACGTGCAGCGCGGCGAGGGCGAGATCGCCGAGGCGCTGGCCGAACTGGCCGCCCGCTATGGCGACCTCAGCTTTGGCTCCTACCCCTGGACGCGCAACGGCGTCTACGGCACGCAACTGGTGGTGCGCGGCACCAATGCGGCGCGGATCGACGCGGCGATGGTCGAGCTGGCGCAGATCGCGGGGGCCGCATGAGCACCGACGCCCTGTTTTCCGCACTCGAGGCCACCTGGCCCCCGGTCTCCAGCCGCAGGGTCGGCCCCTTCCGCCTGCGCGAGGGTGCCGGCGGCGGCAAGCGTGTGTCGGCGGCGGTGCTCGACGGCGCCTTTTCCGAACCCGCCCTCGACGCCGCCGAGGCCGCCGGCGCCAGGCTCTTTCAATTGCGCGGCGAGGACGATGCGGCGCTGGATGCGGCGCTGGATGCGCGCGGCTACCGGGTCGTCGATCCGACACTGCTCTATGTCGCGCCGATTGAGACCGTGGCCGTGAAACCGCGCCCGGTGTCCTTGCTGGGCACCTGGCCGCCGCTGGCGATCCAGCGGCAGATCTGGGCGGATGGGGGCATCGGCCCCGAACGTCTGGCGGTGATGGCGCGCGCCAGCGCGCCCAGGAATGCCTTTATCGCCCGGTTTCAGAACCGCGCTGCAGGCAGCGGGTTCATCGCCATCGACCAAGGGATCGCGATGCTTCATGCGCTGCATATCGAACCCGAATTCCGCCGCCAGGGCGTCGCCCGCTACATGGTGCAGGGCATGGCGCATTGGGCGCAGGAGCAAGGTGCCCACACCTTCGCGCTGGCCGTGACGCAGGGTAACGCCCCGGCCCGCGCCCTTTACAGCGCCTTGGGTATGACCGAGGCTGGGGCTTACCACTATCGCGAGAAAACGACATGACCAGGATTTCCGCCCTCGACCTGCCGATGGTCGACCCGCTGCCCGAAGCCACGCAGAAATACTTCGACATCTGCACCGAAAAGCTGGGCATGGTGCCGAACGTGCTGCAGATGTATGCCTTTGACATTGCCAAGCTGAACGCCTTCACGGCGATGTATAACGACTTGATGCTGGGCGCCTCGGGCCTGTCGAAACTGGAACGCGAGATGATCGCGGTGGTGGTCTCGTCGCTCAACCGCTGCTGGTATTGCCAGGTCGCGCATGGCGCGGCGGTGCGGCAGCTCTCGGGCAATCCGGCGCTGGGCGAGGCGATGGTGATGAACTGGCGCTATGCCCATCTCGACGCGCGCCAGACGGCGATGCTGAACTTTGCCGAAAAGATCACCAAGGCCTCGGGCGAGATCGTCGAATCCGACCGCCAGGCACTGCGCGACGTGGGCTTTACCGACCGCGACATCTTCGACATCGCCTCGACCGCGGCCTTCTTCAACATGTCGAACCGTGTCGCCTCGGCCACCGGGCAGGAACCGAACCCGGAATACCACGCCCAGGCGCGCTGACCGGCGCAATCGGGATCTTGACGGCGCTGTTGAACTGAACAAGTTAACGGTCGCCCTTTCATCTTGCTGAAAATACGCCGGGGGGAGTCGCGCGCAGCGCGGCGGGGGGCAGCGCCCCCCTCCCGGCTGTCACGAGTGCTCCGCATGACGCAAAAAGCCCCGCTCGTCACCCCTGTCCTGATCGGCGGGTGCATTGTCATTATGATCGGATTCGCCATCCGCGCCTCGTTCGGGGTGTTCCAGATTCCGATCGGCAGCGAATTCGGCTGGCCGCGGGCCGAGTTCTCGCTGGCGATCGCCATCCAGAACCTCGCCTGGGGGATCGGTCAGCCGCTGTTCGGGGCGCTGGCAGAACGCTTTGGCGACCGCAAGGCGATCGTGACGGGTGCGCTGTTCTATGCGGCAGGTCTGGTGCTGTCGTCCTTTGCGGTGACCCCCGGTGCGCATCAGCTGCTGGAAATCCTGGTGGGCTTCGGCATCGCCGGGACCGGGTTCGGCGTGATCCTGGCGGTGGTCGGGCGCGCGGCGTCCGACGAGAACCGCAGTCTGACGCTGGGCATTGCCACCGCCGCCGGCTCGGCCGGGCAGGTGATCGGCGCGCCGATCGCTGAACTGCTGCTGTCGCATTACCCGTGGCAGACCGTGTTCCTGATCTTCGCCGCCGTGGTGCTGCTCTCGCTTCTGGCGTTGCCGATGATGCGGACCGAGAAACTGGCCACCCGCGCCGAGCTGGAGCAGTCGTTGGGTCAGGCGCTGAAGCAAGCGTTCCGCGACCCCTCCTATACATTGATCTTCCTCGGCTTCTTTTCCTGCGGTTATCAGCTGGCCTTCATCACCGCGCATTTCCCGGCGATGGTGACCGAGATGTGCGGCACCCCCGCCGCCGACGGCATGCTGGCGGCGCTGGGCATCACCACCACCTCGGCGCTGGGTGCCGCGGCGATTGCAGTGATCGGGCTGGCCAACATCGTCGGCACCATCACCGCCGCCTGGGCCGGCAAACGCTGGCCGCGCAAGTATCTGCTGGCGCTGATCTATCTGGGCCGCACCATCGCTGCGGGTCTGTTCATCCTGATGCCGATCACGCCGGCCTCGGTGCTGCTGTTCTCGCTGGCGATGGGGGCGATGTGGCTGGCGACGGTGCCGCTGACCTCGGGGCTGATCGCGCATATCTACGGGCTGCGCTACATGGGCACGCTCTATGGCTTTGTGTTCCTCAGCCACCAGATCGGCGGGTTCCTGGGCGTCTGGCTGGGCGGGCGGCTTTACGATATCTACGGCGATTACACGCTGGTCTGGTGGGTCGGCGTGGGGGTTGGCGCGTTCTCGGCCATCGTTCACCTGCCGGTGCGCGAGCGCGCGCTGAACACGGTCGTGCCGGCATGATCGCGATCTTCGACCTCGACGGCACGCTGATCGACAGCGCGCCGGATATCCACGCCTCGGGCAACACCGTTCTGGCCGCCGAGGGGTTGGACAGTGTGACCTATGAACAGACCCGCAGCTTTATCGGCAATGGCGCGCGGGTGTTCATCGAACGGCTGGAGCGCGCCAGCGCCGGCGGCAACGAGCCGCAGCGCACGAACCGCATGCGCCGCCATTTCGCCGCCGTTTATGAACGCGCGCATGCGCTGACCACGGTCTATCCCGGCGTCCCCGAGGCCCTGGCCGCGCTGCGCGCCGAGGGCTGGCGGCTGGGCCTGTGCACCAACAAGCCGATTGCGCCGACCCGGGCGGTGCTGGCCCATCTGCGCTGGACCGGGCTTTTCGATACAGTGATCGGCGGCGACAGCCTGCCGGTGATGAAGCCTGATCCCGCCCCCTTGCGCGCGGTGATCGCGGCGCTGGGTCCGGGTCCGCTGGTCTATGTCGGCGACAGCGAGACCGACGCGGCCACCGCGCAGGCGGCCGAGGTGCCCTTTGCGTTGTTCACGCAGGGCTATCGCAAATCGCCGCCGGATCAGATCCCGCACAGCGCGACCTTCGACCACTGGGACGCCCTGCCGGCTTTGGCCCGCAACCTCGCGCGCTGAAGGGGTTAATCGACGTCGACCCCGGCGATTTCGCGCAGGTCGGTCATGCGCCGGGCAAACACCGTCTCGAAGGTGTTGGCGCGAGCAAACTCCACCGCCCGATCCGAGGCCGCGGTCAGCGCCCGGCGGTCGCGATCCAGCCGCTCTATGGCGCGCGCCATCGCGCCGGGGCTGCCCTTGCGCACGGTCCAGCCGGCGTTTGAGGCCCGCATCAGCCGCCGCGTCATCGCGTTCGAATAGGCCAGAACCGGCAGCCCGCATCCCAGGGCTTCGACATAGGTGCCCTGCGGGCTGGGCAGGCGGCGTGGCGACAGGAACAGATCGGCCTCGCGGCGCAGATGCGGCGCAAGACGCACCTCGAACCCCTTGTTCGGGGCGATGGTCACCCGGTCCGAAAGACCCAGCGCCGCGACTCCCTGATGCAGGCGGTCCTCCAACGGGCCGGACCCGAACAGCTCCAGCCGGAAATCGACGCCGCGCATCGCCAGTAACTGCGCCACCGGCAGCAGATCGGTGACGCCGGATTCCGGGGTCATCACCCCATACCACGCCAGCCTCAACGGCCCCCTTGCGGCCTGCCGCGCGGCGCGGGCTTCCTGGTCGGCGCTGCGGGCGATCATCGGCAGGCGGATCCGGTTGTCGAGATAGGCCAGCGCGCGGTCATTCAGCCGACGATAGGCGCGATAGGCGGGATACCCGTTGCAATGGATGCCGTCGGCCTCGCGCAAGGCGCGGCGCAGGGCCCGTTCGTGCCGCAGGTTCCACAGCGCCGACTCCAACCGCCGGCGCACCGGTGCCTGTTGTTCTAGCGCCGCGCCGACCCGACCGCCCAGCGCCTGTTCCACGGTATAGACCAGCTTGCCGAACCGCCCCAGCATCGCCGCCGGCAGGTCGAAGTGTTTCATGTCGTCGGCGGCGCAATAGACCAGCGCGGTTTCGTCCAGCAGCAATTCGGGCACCGGGGCCCCTTCATCCAGCAGGATCAGCTCGAACCCCAGCTTGGCGATGGTAAAGCGCATCGGCTCGTCGATTCCGTGCGGCCCGCGCCACATCACGCAGCGCACCGGCCCCGGCCAGAGCTGGCAATGCAGCTTCATGCCTTCGACGAACTTGACGTCGAGAATCACCTCTCCTCCGGTGTTTTCCAGCACCGGGGCGGGTGAAAGCATCAACAGGGATGACATGACGTAAACAGTTCCAAACCGGGCAATCGACCTTGCACGAGAAAACAGTGGATTGTCGGTGGAAGTCCATCCAAAATCGGGCAAACAGGCGAAAACAACGGAAAAACACGGGTGAGCATGAGTATTCGGGCAGCTTCCCGGCGGATCGGCGAATGGATCGTGGCGGCGCTGTTGCTGGCTATGACCGTCTGTCTGGCGCTGCCGGCGGCGGCGCAGGTCGACGTTTCCCCGCGCGAGGGACGGCGCGCGCTGGTGCTGAACCTGGCCGAGGTCGTCGGCTGGTCGACCGAGCTGCCGTTTATCGACGTGATGCACAACGCCACCCGCTGGGTCGGGCATCTGCCGAACCAGTGGGGCGGCATGGATGAGGCGGCGCTGGCGGCCGCCGGCGCACTGGACGCCGAGGGCTGGGTGGTCTCGGTGCCGCGCACGGTGCGGCGGATCTCGACTTCGGTTCTGGTCGACCTGCCGGCCGGCATGACCTCGGCCGCCGGGCGCTGGCATGCCCGCTGGGAGGGCAGCGCCTATCCCGGGTTCACCGGCGCCGCACGCAATGTCCGCTATGGTGATCACAGCGCCAGCTTTGATTTCACCCCGGGGCAGGGCGGCGTGATCATCGAGTTCAACCGCGGCACGATGCGCAACCTGTCGATCGTGCACGAACGCCATCTGGCGGTGTTCGAGGCCGGCGCGGTGTTCAACCCCGACTGGCTGGCGCGGGTGGGCGATGCCGAGGCGTTCCGCTTCATGGACTGGATGCTGACCAACAATTCCGAGGTCAGCCATTGGGAAGACCGTGCGCAGGTCAGCGACTACAGCTGGGCGCGCCGGGGCGTGCCGCTGGAAATCATGTTGCAGCTGGCAAACGAGACCGGGGCCGAGCCTTGGTTCACCCTGCCGCATCTGGCCGATGACGACTATGTCCGTGCCTTTGCCGAGATGGTCCACACGGGCCTGCGCCGCGATCTGCGCGCCTGGTTCGAATTTTCGAACGAGGTCTGGAACTGGTCCTTTGCCCAGGCCGACTGGGCCGAGCAGAACGCCCGCAGTCGCTGGAACCGTGACTGGGCCTGGGTGCAGTTCGCCGCTGTGCGCGCGGCCGAGGTGATGCGCGTCATCGACACCGTCTATGCCGGGGACGAGGATCGTCGGGTGCGGGTGCTGGGCCTGTTCACCGCCTGGCTGGGGCTGGAACACGATATGCTCGAGGCGCCGGATTTCATTGCCGAGGACCGTCTGAACCGTCCCCCGCATGAGTTTTTCGACGCGCTGGCCGTCACCGGCTATTTCAACGCCGAATTCCTGGCCGAAGAGCGCCAGCCGATGATCCGGGGCTGGCTGGAACAAAGCCGCGCCGAGGCCGAGGCAGCCGCCGATGCGCAGGGCCTGACTGGCGACGCCCGCGCCGCCTGGATCGCCGCGCATCGCTTTGATCGGGCGATGGACATGGCGGCGCAGGAACTGCTGGACGGGTCGGTGTCGGGCAGCGCCGAGAATTCGGTCCGCGACCTGCTGGACCGGGTGCTGGTGCATCATGCCGCCGTGGCCGAGGCCTATGGCAAGGCGCTGGTAATGTATGAGGGCGGCACCCATGTGCTGGCCCGCCCCGAGGATCACGACAACGCAGATCTGGTCGCCTTCTTCACCGCGTTGAACTACAGCCCGCAGATGGGCGATCTGTATCGCGCGCTGATCGCTGGCTGGCAGGCGCTGACGCCGGCGCCCTTCACGGCGTATATGGATATCGGTCAACCCTCGAACTGGGGGGCCTGGGGGCATTTGCGGCACCTCGACGACCAGAACCCGCGCTGGGACGCGCTGATGGAGGCCACCGCCCGATGAGCCTGTCGATCATCATTCCCGCCAACAACGAGGGCGCCTGGATCGACGCCTGTCTGGCGGCTGTGCTGGCCTCGGACGGGCCACGCGATGCGCAGGTCGTCGTGGTGGCGAACGGCTGCACCGACGACACTGCGGATCGCGCCCGCGCTTGTGCGCAGGGCTTCGTGGCGCGGGGCTGGCGCATGGACGTGCTGGAGATGCCGGCGCTGGGCAAACCCGGCGCGCTGGACGCGGGCGACGGCGTGGCGGTGCATTCCGCGCGGGTCTACCTGGATGCCGACGTGATCGTCTCACCCGCGCTTCTGGGCCAGATCGACCGCGCCCTGCAGGACCGCGCGCCGCGCTATGCCTCGGGCACGCCGCGGGTGACGGCGCGGTCCTGGATCAGCCGGGCCTATGCGCGGTTCTGGGTGCAGCTGCCCTTTGTCGCGCAGGGCGTGCCGGGGTTCGGCCTCTATGCGGTCAACGCGGCGGGGCGTGCGCGCTGGGGCAAGTTTCCGGCGATCATCTCGGATGACACCTATGTGCGGGTGCAGTTCACCCCGGACGAGCGCGTGAAACTGCCCGCGACCTATGACTGGCCGATCGTCGAGGGGTTCCGCAGGCTGGTGCGGGTGCGCCGCCGTCAGGATCAGGGCGTGGCCGAGATGCACGCGCAGTTCCCGGCGCTGATGGCCAACGAGGGCAAGGCCAGCCCCGGCAAGGGCTGGCTGCTGGCGCGGCTGGTGCTGGATCCCTTGGCCTTTGCCACCTATGCGGCGGTGACGCTGGCAGTGCGCGCTGGCTGGGCCGGTCAGGACGGCTGGGTGCGCGGCCGCTGAGCAAAGAGCGCGGCCAGCTTGCCGGCCTCGACGTCGATGTTGTGGCGCATCAGGACACGCGCCCGCCCGGTGGTGCCCATCCGCCGCAGCTTGTCGTCACTGGCGGTGGCCAGCTCGGTAATCGCGTCGACCAGCGCCCCGACATCGCCCGCGGGCACCATCCAGCCAGTGCGTCCGTCCTGCACCAGCTCGGGCACGCCGGCGATCCAGGTGGCGATCACCGGCCGGGCCGTGACCATCGCCTCCATCACCACCATCGGCAGCCCCTCGGCGAACGAGGGCAACACCAGTGCATGGGCGGATTCCAGCTCGCGCCGGACGCCGCTTTCATCCAGCCAGCCGGTCAGGGTAACCCTGTCACCGATTCCGGCAAGGCTGATTGCCCGTTCGATCGGGCGGCGCAACTCGCCATCCCCGACCAGCACCAGCCGCGCATCGACGCCACGCCTGGCGACTTCGGCCATCGCCTCGATCAGCAGCAGCTGGCCCTTCTGTTCCGAAAACCGCCCGATGTTCACCATCGTCACCGGCCGTGTGGTCGGCAAGGGGCGGGCGGTGTCATAGTGCTGCGGCTCGATCCCGCAATGCACCACCTTGATTCGCGACCAATAGCCGTGCTCGACCAGCCGGCACAGCTGGCTGCGACCATAGGAACTGATCGCGACGGTGAATTCAGCCCGCCGCAACTTGGTCGGCAGGGCGATGGCGGCGGGTTTGTCGAACTCTTCGGGCCCGTGCACGGTAAAGCTGAACGGCTTGCCGGTCATTTCGGACGCCAGCATCGCCACAGTGGTCGAATTGGTGCCGAAATGCGCGTGCAGCCGGTCGATCCGCTTTTCGATCACCCGGCGGGCGACAAAGGCGGCCTCGAGGAAATAGATCAGATGCTTGATCAGACCGGCCTCGGATTTGTGGCCGACACGCAGCGCCAGCGCCAGCGCCCGGTAGATCCGCAGCGGCGCACGCAGCCCGACCAGGAACACCGACCAGATCATCGCCGCCATGCCTGCGGCCAGAACATAGTCCGTCGCCTTGGCTTCCTGCTTGTCGCCGGCATCGACCAGCAGCCCGTCGAAGGGCCGCATGGCGAGGCGTGTCACATCGACCCCCCGGCGTTCGAGCGCGCGGATTTCGCGGCGGATGAAGCTGTGTGAGGGCGACGGATAGGTATTGAGAACGTAGGCGACTTTCACGCGGGCACCCGGTTGTTGCGGTCACAATTGCGCTATGCGGGGATTGGGGCTTTTTCAAGAAAGACACGGGGTTTTGACGCGGCAGGGCCTGCCCGCCACAGATCTGCCGCATTTGTAACGCAGTCGTGGCATGGACCCCGCAGGCGAACCGGCGGTATTGAGCGATCAGAAGACGAGTGACCAAAGTGGCCGATGCAGCAGCAGTGACGACCCCGCAATCCCAGGATCATGCGAACGGTGGCCTGATGGCCCGCATCATGCGGTCGTCCGGGTTGACCATCCTCAGCTTCGGCACACAACAGATCATCCGCTTTGGCTCGAACCTGATCCTGGCGCGGCTGCTGTTTCCCGAGGCCTTCGGCACGATGGCGCTGGTGACGGTGTTGCTGGTCGGTCTGACGATGCTGTCCGACCTCGGCATCCAGCCCGCCATCCAGTCGTCGAAACGCGGCGACGATCCCGATTTCCTCAACACCGCCTGGTCGCTGAACCTGGTGCGTGCGGTGATGCTATTCGCCATTGCCTGCGCGCTGGCCTGGCCGATGGCGTGGTTCTATGACGAACCGATGCTGGCGCAGATGATCCCGGTCACCGCGATCAGCCTGCTGATCCTGGCGCTGGAACCGACCCGGGCCGAGACCGCCTCGCGGCACATGCTGCTGGGCCGGGTGACCTTGCTGGAACTGTCGGCACAGGTCGTCAGCGTGACGGCGATGCTGATCCTGGCCTGGACCACGCAGTCCATCTGGGCGCTGGTGGCCGGCAATCTGGTGGCCGCCGTGGCGCGCGCCAGCCTGGCCTGGGTGATCCTGCCGGGTATCGTCAACCGCTGGCATCTGGACCGCGATTCGGCGCATGAACTGATCCACTATGGCCGCTGGATCTTCTTCAGCACCGTTGCGGGGTTCCTGGTGCTGCAAAGCGACAAGCTGATCCTCGGCCGGTTCCTCTCGATGGAGCAGCTGGGCCTTTATAACATCGGTTTCTTCCTGGCCGGCTTTCCGCTGATGCTGGGCCAGCAGCTGGTGCAGCGTCTGATGATCCCGATCTATCGTATCAGCCCGCCCAGGGAATCGGCCGAGAATTTCGCTCGCCTGCGCCGCATCCGCTTCATGCTGTCGTGCTTTCTGGTTGCCGGTGTCACGCCGCTGGCGCTGGGCGGTCTGTGGGTTGTCGATCTGCTCTATGACCCGCGCTATGCGGCTTCGGGGGCAGTGACGATGATCGTGTCGATTGCCCTTCTGCCGCAGATGCTGGGTCTGACCTATGATCAGGTCGCGCTGGCCTCGGGTGACTCGCGCGGGTTCTTCGCGCTGAACGCCTCGCGGGCGGCAATTCTGGTGACACTGCTGCTGCTGCTGGTGCCGCAGCTGGGCATTCCCGGCGCGCCGGTGGCGATGGCCTCGACCGCGCTGCTCAGCTATCCGCTGCAGTTGCGCCTGGCGCGCAAACACGGTGCCTGGGATCCGCTGCATGACGCGGTGATGGGTCTGGCGGCGCTGGCGCTGATGGGGCTGGTGGTGCTGGTTCACGGCGACGAACTGGCCCGCGTTTTTCATCTTTGACCGCCCGCCCGGGCAATGACCACGGTTCTGCCCAAATTGTGACAGGCTTTTCCGGCAGGAATGGCGGATAAACGAGTGCAGGACCGCTGGTCGGTCAGAGGTAAGCAATGGTCAACACGCGCATCCTCGAACAGCGTCTGGGCTGGCGCAGCGCCGAGCCCGGCGACGAGCCGACGCCGCCCACGCGGCCGATCGGCCATACGCCGGTGCTGCAGGGCCGTATCGACAGCGCCAGACCGGCCACCCGTCAGGGCCCCCGCCGTCTGGCGATCGAGGACGCATGGGATGCGCTGTCGCGCGTCGACCACGAGGCTGACCGGCTGGTGGACCAGGCCGGCCGCGTGCCGTCGATTTCCCGCAGTTCGGTCACCGGGCGTGCGATGGACCAGCTGCGCGCCCAGCTGATGCGGGTGATCCGCCAGAACGACTGGCGGCGCATCGGCGTCACCTCGCCCGCCCGCGGGGCCGGCCGCAGCTTTGTTTCGGTCGCGCTGGCCGCGAGCCTTGCACGGCTCGACGGGGTGCGGGTGCTGCTGATCGACGGCGACCTGGAAGAACCGGCGCTGGCCGGGATTCTGGGTGTCGAGGCCCCCGGCCCGCTGGAAGAGGCCCTGACCGGTGCCCGCCCCGCCGCCAGCCAGATCGTGCGCGTCGGCAATACGCTGGCCGTGGCGCTGAACGACACGGCCGTGGCCTTTGCCGCAGAACTGCTGCTGGCGCCCGATTCGATCCTGGCGCTCAGGGGGATGGGCGATCTGCTGGCGCCCGAGGTGACGATCATCGACATGCCGCCGCTGCTGGGCGATTCCGCTGCGCAGGCGATGCTGCCACAGCTTGATGCGGTGCTGCTGATCTCGGACGGAAAGTCCTCGACCGCGCATGACATCGTCGAATGCGAGCGGATGCTGGAAGACCAGGTGCCCATCGTCGGCGTGATCCTGAACAAGTCCGAAGATCGCGATCCGCGCCCGCGGGCGCGCCGCCGCTGATCGAGGGGGACCGATGGGACCGATCCAGAACCTCCATGAAATCCTCAGCTGGCTGCGTCGTCGCTGGCAGGTGATCGCGATCGCCCTGCTGATCGGCGCGGTGGCCGGTCTGGTGATGGCGATGCGCACCGAGCGGGTCTATTCCGCCAGCGCGGTGATCCAGGTGATCAACCCGGTCGTCGCGGTCGGTGATGGCGGTGGTGGGGCCGAGGTGCCCGACATCACCCGCCGGGTGCAGATGATCGAACAACGGCTGATGTCGCGCGAGGCCCTGCTGGACCTTGCCACGCGCTATCACCTGTTCGACGGCATGGCGATCAGCCCGGTCGAACAGGTCGCCCTGATGCGCCAGTCCTACAGCATTTCCGCGATTGCCGCCGCCCAGCAGGGGTTTTCGCGCGACGGGTCGTTGTCGGCGCTGGTCGTCTCTGCCTCGGACGACGACCCGCAGACCGCCGCGGCGATTGCCAACGACCTGGCGGAATCGCTGGTTCAGCAAAGCGCCAGCGACCGGCGCAGCGACGCCCAGCAGGCGCTCGACTTCTTCCAGGCGGAGGAGGGGCGGCTGAACGATGCGATCTCGGCGCTCGAGGATCAGATCTCGGCCTATCGCACCGAGAACGAACAATACCTGCCCGCCGCCGTGACCCTGCGCCGGGCCGAGCGCGGCCGGATGGCCGAAAGTCTGCTGCAGATCCAGCAGGAGGTCTCGACGCGGCGCAACGAACTGGCCGGGCTCGACGCCAATTCCCAGCGCGCGTTGACCCAGCGGCGGATCACCCAGCTGAACGACGAAATTGCACAGTTCAGCCAGCAGGCCTCGATCCTCAACGACCGCATCGCCGAGATCCAGGCGATCCTGCAGCGCGCGCCCGCCGTGGAACAGGAGCTGGCCGCAATGGACCGCCGGATGGAGCAGCTGCAGGATCAGCTGACCGCCGCCTCCGGTCAGCGGCGCGAGGCCGAGCTGGGCGCCCGCATCGAAACCGACCAGCAATCGGAACGTTTCGTTCTGCTGGAACACGCGCTGGTGCCCGACTATCCGGTCTCGACCAGCCGCAAGAAGGTCGCGGTGCTGGGCCTGATCGGCGGCCTCATGCTGGGGATCTTCATCGCCTATGCCCTGGAATGGCTGAAACCAGTGATGCGCACCGCCGAGCGGATGGAGCGCGACCTCCACCTGCGCCCGGTGATCAGCATTCCCTATACCGTGCCCGCCCAGGAACGTCGCCGCCGACAGCTGATCTGGACGCTTGGCCTGGGCCTGTTGCTGGTCGGCGCGGTTTCGCTGGCTGCCGCGCTGGGGCTATTCTGACCCTTTCACCGCGCGGCGCATTGCGGCATAGAGCAGCAAAGCCAGAACAACCCGGATCCGATGCAACAGGATATCCCCGCGTGGATCGACGGCGCGCTGCGGCCGTCCGACAAGATCGAAGTGCACCGCCGCGGACTACGCCACCCCGCGGTGTCGGTCTTTGTGCTGTGGCAGGGTCGCCTGCTGATCCAGCGCCGGGCACTCGGCAAATACCACACGCCCGGCCTCTGGGCGAACACCTGCTGCACGCACCCCCATTGGGGCGAAACCCCCGAGGCCTGCGCCACCCGCCGCCTGCGCGAAGAGCTGGGGATCACCGGCGTTGCACTGACACCGCGCGGCCAGGTCGAATACCGGGCCGAGGTCGGCGGCGGGATGATCGAGCATGAGGTGGTCGACCTCTTTCTGGCGGTCTGCGATGTGGAGCCGGCGCTGACGCCCGACCCTTCCGAGGTGATGGACACCCGCTGGATCGACACCGAAGCCCTGCATGCCGAAATCGCGGCCCAGCCCGGGCATTTCACCCCCTGGCTGCGCATCTACCTGCACGACCACGCCGACCAGGTTCTGCCCGGCTTCTGACCGGCCCACCCCGCCGGGAATCCGGTTTTTCGGCCGGTAGAGTCTTTGACTTCCGAAAAACCCCGCGTCATCAATGCTCTCTGGAAAGACTGTTCCCCGCGCGAGCGGGGATGAACCACTGCGACGGAAAGCCCCGCGCCCCGCGCGAGCGGGGATGAACCGCGCGGCCGCCAGCCCCACGGAACTTGGTAGGACCTGTTCCCCGCGCGAGCGGGGATGAACCGAGCGCATCCGCCGGGCGTCTGCACGCGCGGCTCTGTTCCCCGCGCGAGCGGGGATGAACCGGTCTCGGCCACGGACGCCGCCGAGGTAGAGGAACTGTTCCCCGCGCGAGCGGGATGAACCGCCAGCTTTTCCTTCGGAAAAGTTTTCACCATTGACTCTCCTGTTCCCCGCGCGAGCGGGGATGAACCGGGCGGCGCCCCAGGTCACCGGGCGATTCACGCTCTGTTCCCCGCGCGAGCGGGGATGAACCGAGATCGAGCGCGCTGTTTCGGCTGGGCTGACCTGTTCCCCGCGAGGCGGAGGATGAACCGTGGTCGCGGGCGGCGAGGTCCAGCACCTCGGCTGTTCCCCGCGCGGCGGGGATGAACCGATCGCGCACCACAGCAACATCACGGAAGGGCCTGTTCCCGCGCGAGCGGGATGAACCGAGGGTCGGATGGTGATGCGCGGCGGCGGGGTCCTGTTCCCCGCGCGAGCGGGATGAACCGAAAAACACCCCGGCAGATGATGCGGTTTGCCAACTGTTCCCCGCGCGAGCGAGATGAACCGCTGCCTGCGGATTGGAGTTCAGAGATGCTGCGCGGCTGTTCCCCGCGCGAGCGGGGATGAACCGGCTTCTTGATCATCAACTCGATACGTGTCCTGTTCCCCGCGCGAGCGGATGATGAACCGCGCCGCCGCCGACATTGCGGTCTATGTTCCCTGTTCCCCGCGCGAGCGGGATGAACCATCTCGCCCCCAGTTAATCTGGGGGCACTCCACGATCTGTTCCCCGCGCGAGCGGGGATGAACCGCAGGTCGGCGGTGTTACCACCAGCGGCCCGCTGTTCCCCGCGCGAGCGGGGATGAACCGGGCACAACCACATACTCGCGCGCGCAGCCTTCCACCACTGTTCCCCGCGCGAGCGGGATGAACCGTCGTTCCGATGCCCGACACTGTCATGCGGTCAGATCCTGTTCCCCGCGCGAGCGGGGATGAACCGCGCCCGGGTAGTGTTGCGCTGCTAGCGTTTCTCTGTTCCCCGCGCGAGCGGGGATGAACCAGCCCCACTGGCGACACCGGCGCTGGTGCCCTGTTCCCCCGCGCGAGCGGGGATGAACCGATCCAGCAGGACTGGATGTGGTGGGTTTAGCCTGTTCCCCGCGCGAGCGGGGATGAACCGAACGCCGCCGGAAAATCCGGCTGCATCTGTTCCCCGCGCGAGCGGGGATGAACCGGCCGGCCGTTGGCGCAGTCCGCGCACGGGGCACTGTTCCCCGCGCGAGCGGGGATGAACCGAACGATGAGTGACAGTGACAGTGACGTAATTTCTGTTCCCCGCGCGAGCGGGGATGAACCGGGCACCAGGGCGAGGTGGTCGGGACCAAGAACCTGTTCCCCGCGCGAGCGGGGATGAACCGACGGCCGCGATCCGGCTGCCTTCATCCGTCGCCTGTTCCCCGCGCGAGTGGGGATGAACCGGGCGCAAGGGGGTCGGTGTGAGTGCTGTTTGGGATCAGTCTGCGACTACCAGCAGTTCGGCGGTGATGCACAGGCCGTTGTGGCCGGGTTCCAGCCAGCCTTTGTGATAGCTCCCGGAGAGCGTGACGATTTCCGCCTCGATCTGGGCGACCCCGGCCTCGATGCGGCCCTGGGTCAGCAGGATCTCGGTGGCAAAGCTGTCGATCGGCGGCTGTCCACGCAGCAGTGGGTGCACCAGCGAGCCGAGGCCCAGAACCCGGCCGCGGGTGATCCCGGCCTCGGCCGCGGCCTGAACCAAAGCCGCGCCCATGTCCTGATTGGGTCTGAGCGTGATCAGCGCGGCTCCGGTGCCGCCACCGCAGGCGACCGGCTGGTTCAGGGGAAAGCGGGTCTCAGGATCTTGCTGCACCTCGAAGCGCGCGCCGCGGATCGCCCAGCCGCAGGCCCGTGTCGGCCCGGCCAGCCGCGACTCCAACGGCAGGATGTGGCCGAAATCCGGCCCCTGCCAGCCGGGCGCGGCGAACTGGCCGTGGCCATGCAGCCAGGCGCTGCCGTCCTTGCGCGCGGCGTGCAGGCCCAGGTGATGAATACGCCCCGCGCCCATCCGGTGCGGGCCGGCATACCAGGCAGCATGCTGGCCGGTGGGATCGCTGCCGGGCACGACGAAATCGAGGTTCGCCAGCGGCGCGTCCTCGATCACCAGCCAACCGCCGTCGTAACCGGCCAGCGCCAGCGCCACCGATTGCGCCAGCGTCTCGGCCTTGGGCAGGATCAGGTCGACGGGTTCGGCGCTGCAGGGCAGGGCGGCCCAGCGTTTCGCGGGCGCGGGGCCGGGATGGGTCAGCGTGCCGATCACCGGACGGGTCATTCCGGCGGCACCTGACCACGCGCGGTCAGTTCCTCGCGGATCATCTTCTTGGTGATCTTGCCATAGGCCGATTTCGGCATCTCGTCCCAGAACACGACATGCTGGGGCATCTTGTAGCGCGCGACCTTGTCGCCCAGCCAGCCCAGAAGTTCCCCGGCCGCGACGGGGGCCGAGCAGACGCAGACCGCCATGCCGACCTCGCCCCATTTGCGGTTCGGCACGCCCAGCACCGCGACCTCGGAGATCGCCGGGTGCAGCAGGATCTTTTCCTCGATCTCGCGCGGATAGATGTTCGACCCGCCCGAGATATACATGTCCGACGCCCGCCCGGTCAGATAGACAAAGCCCTGCTCGTCCATGTGCCCCAGATCGCCGGTGCGGAACCAGCCGTCGCGGAAGGATTTGGCGTTGGCGTCGGGGTTGTTGAAATAGCCTGCAAAGACCGCCGGGCCGGTCGCGCAGATCTCGCCGGTTTCCAGGGGGGCGCATTCGGTCCCGTCCTCGCGCTGGACCATCACCTGCATCCCGGTGCGGGCAAAGCCGCAGGTGCCCAGTTTCATCTCGCCGGTGGAATGATGGACAGGGGGCAGCACGGTGATGTTGCCGGTGACCTCGCCCAGGCCGAAATACTGCACCAGCACCGGGCCCAGTTTCTCCAGCGCACTGATCTGGTCGGCGCGATACATCGGCGCGCCGGCATAGATCACATAGCGCAGGCTGGAGTGGTCGTGCTGGTCGACCGCCGGGTGCTCGGTCAGCAGCTTCACGATGGTCGGCACGGTGAACATGTTGGTGACACGGTGGCGTTCCACCAGCGACCAGACCTCGGCCGGGTCCAGTTTCGCGCCGGCGGGCAGGATCGAGGGCACGCCATGCGCGACCTGCGCCAGCTGGTGCACACCCGCGCCGTGGCTGAGCGGCGCGACCACCAGCGAGGCGTCGGGCGTGCCCCAGTCGGCGCCGGTGCCTGGCATCAGGTCGCACAGGTGGTTGGTGATCACGAATCCCATCTGGCCGTGGGTCAGCACGGCGGCCTTGGGCCGGCCAGTGGTGCCCGAGGTGAAGAAGAACCAGCAGGGATCGTCGCGCTGGACCGAGGCCGCGGGGCGCGCGCGGCCCAGATAGGGGGCGATCAGTGCCTCGTAATCCTCGGCGAAATCGCTTGCGCCGATCGAGATGGTGAAATCGAGGGTCGGGGCGCAGGCCTGCGCGTGCGCCGCGAACTCGGCCCCGACCAAGAGCCCGCGCGCCTGGCTGAATTCGGCCAGCCAGGCGACGTCGTCGGGCGTCTGGCGGAAGTTCGCGGGCACCCAGACGCAGCCGGCGCGCCAGCAGCCGAACATCGCTTCGAACATCTGGTTGTTGTTGGCGGACTGAACCAGAATCCGGTCGCCCTTGCGCACGTCGAACCGTTCGATCAACGCCTCGGCAAAGGCGGCAGCGCGGGCCTCCATTTGTGCCCAGCTCCAGGACTGATCGCCCCAGATGAAGCCCGGCGCGTCCGGGTGGCGGCGGGCGATGTCGGTCAGGAAATGCGACAGGTTCATCACCCGGGTCGAAGCCGGGGTGATGCCGTCCGACAGATCCACCCTCATTTCACGCGTTCCAGGATCGAGCAGTAATTGGCGACCGCGACCCCACCCATGTTGAAGACCCCGCCGATGCGCGCGTCTTTGACCGCCATGTCGCCGGCCTCGCCCGCCAGCTGCATCGCCGCCATGACATGCATCGACACGCCGGTGGCGCCGATCGGGTGCCCCTTGGACTTCAGCCCGCCCGAGGGGTTCACCGGCAGACGCCCGTCCTTGGCGGTGATCCCCTCGCGGATCACGCGGTGACCCTGCCCGCGCTCGGCCAGACCCATCGCCTCGTATTCCAGCATCTCGGCGACGGTGAAGCAGTCATGCGTCTCGACAAAGTTCAGATCGTCCAGCGACAGCCCCGCCTGATCCAGCGCACCCTTCCACGCCAGACGCGCGCCGGCGAATTCCAGCACGTCGCGCTTGGACATCGGCAGGAATTCGTTGGTCTGGACGCGCCCGCGGAAGGCGATGGCGCGTTTCAGATCCCTGGCGGTTTCTTCATCGGCCAGCACCAGGATCGCCGCGCCGTCCGAGACCAGCGAACAATCGGTGCGCCTGAGCGGCCCGGCGACATGGGGGTTCTTGTCGCTGGCGGTGTTGCAGAACTCGAACCCGAAATCCTTGCGCATATGGGCATAGGGGTTGGCCATGCCGTTCGCGTGGTTCTTGGCGGCGATCATCGCCAGCGCGTCGGACTGGTCGCCATACCGCTGGAAATAGCTGCCGGCGATCTTGCCAAAGAGCCCGGCAAAACCCGCGGGCACGTCGCCCTCTTCCTTGAAATAGGACGCACCCAGCAGGATGTCGCCAACCTCGGCGGTGGGGGTCGCGGTCATCTTTTCCGCGCCGACCACCAGCGCGATCCGCCCGCGCCCGGCCTCGATGAAATCCATCGCGCCATAGAGCGCGGCCGAGCCGGTGGCGCAGGCGTTCTCATAGCGGATCGCCGGGACGTGGCGCAGCCGGTCATCGGCCAGCGCGACCAGCGCGGCCTGGAAATCCTGCCGGCTGAACCCGCCGTTGAACACGCCGACGAAGATGCCGTCGACATCCTCGGCACTGACGCCCGCGTGCTCGAGCGCAGGGGCCAGGATGCCGGCGATCAGGGATTCTGTGTCGGGCTCGGCGGCCTTGCCGAAATGCGAATGGCTCCAGCCGACGATCTGCGCGCGGGGCATGGCGAACTCCTCCTCATGTCTGGGCAGGAATGCAACACATTGCGCGGGCTTTGCCCAGAGGGTCTGCGCAGATTGCGTGCCCGCTGGACAGCGCGCGGGGGCGTGCCCTATCCCGGTGGGGTCGGGGGTGAAGCATGACCAAGGCGAAGAAAACGCCGCAGATCGACGCCGTTGCGATCGGCCGCAACGAAGGCGCGCGGCTGGTCGCCTGCCTGCAGTCGCTGCAAGGCCAGGTGCGCCGCATCGTCTATGTCGATTCGGGCTCGACCGATGGCAGCATCGAAGCCGCGCGGGCCGCGGGCGCGACGGTGGTCGAGCTGGACATGACCCGCCCCTTTACCGCCGCGCGGGCGCGCAACGCGGGGCTCAAGGTGCTGGCCGCCGATCCGCCCGATTACGTCCAGTTCATCGACGGCGACTGCATCCTGCGCGACGGCTGGATCGCCGCCGCCACCAAGGTGCTGGCCGGCAACCTGCGCGCCGCCGTCGTCTGCGGCCGGCGGCGCGAGCAACACCCCGAGGCGAGCGTCTATAACACGCTGATCGACGCCGAATGGGATACCCCCGTGGGCGAGGCCCGGGCCTGCGGCGGCGACGCGCTGATGCGCTATCAGGCGGTGGCGGCGGTGCGCGGCTATCGCGATGACCTGATCGCCGGCGAGGAGCCGGAACTCTGCCTGCGGCTGCGCGACAAGGGCTGGACCGTCTGGCGGATCAATGCCGAGATGACCTGGCACGACGCGGCCATCACCCGCTTTGGCCAATGGTGGAAGCGCACCGAACGCGCCGGCCATGCCTTTGCCGAGGGCGCGGCACGGTTTTCCACCCCGCAGACGCCGCATTGGCAGGCCGAGGTGCGCCGGATCTGGATCTGGGGCGTGGCGATCCCGCTGATCGCTGTTCTGGGATCGCTGCTGCACCCGGCGGCGGTGCTGGTGGTGCTGGCCTATCCGCTGCAGATCCTGCGGCTGAAGGGGCGGATGGGCTGGGCGGGCGCGGTGTTCAACACGCTGGGGAAATTCCCCGAGGCGGTTGGTGCGCTGCGGTTCTACCTGCGGCGGTTGAGCCGGACCGAGGCGCGGCTGATCGAATACAAGTAGGGGCTCCCGCCAGTCGGACGAAGGATCAAAGATCCTCCGCCTCCTGTTGGGCCGTGCTCGCTTCGCGAGCCTTTAGGGGGCTCTGCCCCCGTCGCTGCGCGACTCCCCCGGGATATTTGGGACGCAAAGATGGGGTCAGGGGGCGAGGTGGCGGGCGTGCCAGTCGAGATGCGCGCCCATCAGGCTGCTGATGAAGTAATACGAGTGATCGTAGCCCTCATGCAGGGTCAGCTCGAGCGGCTGGCCGGCCTCGGCGCAGGTCGCACGCAGGCGTTCGGGCATCAGCTGGGTTTCCAGGAAGCCGTCGGCCGCGCCCTGATCGACGCGCAGCGCCGGGACGCGCGCGCCCGAAGCGATCAGGCGGCAGGCGTCGGAATCGGCCCAGGCAGCCGGGTCGGGGCCGAGGTAGCTGCCGAGCGCCTTTTGCCCCCAGGGGCAATCGGTGGGTGCGGCGATCGGCGCAAAGGCCGAGACCGAGCGGAAGCGCCCGGGGTTGCGCAGCGCGATGGTCAGCGCGCCGTGGCCGCCCATCGAGTGGCCCATGATCGCCTGGCGGTCCATGTCGGCGGGGAAATGCCGGGCGATCAGCGCCGGCAGTTCGGTCTCGACATAGCTGCGCATGCGGTAATGGCGGTTCCAGGGGGCCTGCGTCGCATCGACGTAGAACCCGGCGCCGAGGCCGAAATCCCAGGCGCCTTCGGGGTCGTCGGGGACATCCGCCCCGCGCGGCGAGGTGTCGGGGGCGACCAGGATCAGGCCGAGCCGCGCGCAGGCCGCGCGGAACTCGCCCTTTTCGGTGACATTCGCCCAGGAGCAGGTCAGCCCCGAGAGATACCAGACCACCGGGCGCGGGCCGGTGGCGTCGGGCAGGAAGACCGAGACCTCCATCGGGGTTCCGGTTTCGGCGCTGTCGTGGCGCCAGACTTCCTGCCAGCCGCCGTGGCTGCGCCAGCGTTGCAGGCGCTCCATCAGAAGACCACGACCGAGCGGATCGACTTGCCGGCGTGCATCAGGTCGAAGCCCTTGTTGATCTCTTCCAGCGTCAGCGTGTGGGTGATCATCGGGTCGATCTCGATCTTCTTGTTCATATACCAGTCGACGATTTTCGGCACATCGGTGCGCCCGCGCGCGCCGCCGAAGGCCGAGCCTTTCCAGACGCGACCGGTAACCAGCTGGAACGGGCGGGTCGAGATTTCCTTGCCGGCCTCGGCCACGCCGATCACGGTGGAAACGCCCCAGCCGCGGTGGCAGGCCTCCAGCGCCTGGCGCATGACCGTGGTGTTGCCGGTGCAGTCAAAGGTGTAGTCCGCGCCGCCGTCGGTCATTTCGACCAGTTTCGCGACGATGTCGCCGTCGATCTTGGTGGGGTTGACGAAGTCGGTCATGCCGAACATCCGGCCCCACTGGGCCTTATCGTCGTTGATGTCGACGCCGATGATCTTGTCGGCGCCGACCAGACGCGCGCCCTGGATCACGTTCAGGCCGATGCCGCCGAGGCCGAAGACCACGACATTTGCGCCGGGTTCGACCTTGGCCGAGTTGATCACCGCGCCGACGCCGGTGGTCACGCCGCAGCCGATATAGCAGGCCTTGTCGAAGGGCGCGTCCTCGCGGATTTTCGCCACGGCGATTTCGGGCAGCACGGTGAAGTTCGAAAACGTCGAGCAGCCCATGTAGTGATAGATCGGCTGGCCCTTGTAGCTGAACCGCGTGGTGCCGTCGGGCATCAGCCCCTTGCCCTGGGTGGCGCGGATCGCGGTGCAGAGGTTGGTCTTGCCGCTGAGGCAGCTTTTGCACTGGCGGCATTCGGGGGTGTAGAGCGGGATGACGTGATCGCCCGGTTTCACCGAAGTCACCCCCGCGCCCACCTCGCGGACGATGCCGGCGCCTTCGTGGCCGAGGATCGAGGGGAAGATGCCCTCGCTGTCGAAGCCGTCCAGCGTATAGGCGTCGGTGTGGCAGATGCCGGTGGCCATGATCTCGACGAGGACTTCGCCGGCCTTGGGCCCCTCGAGGTCGAGCTCGACGATCTCGAGCGGTTTCTTGGCCTCGAAGGCGACGGCGGCGCGGGTTTTCATCGGTGTCCTCCCGGTTGACTGGTTTGGCCGACCCTAGCCGCTGTGGCGAGGCAGTGACAATGCTTGTTGCGACCGGGTGGGGGTCGGGGGCGACAGGGGGCTGCGGGGTGCTGCCGCACTCTGGTGCGGATTTGAAAATCCGCGCCGCCGTTTGGCGGGGGCGCGGCTGCGCCGCGCGGGGGTGCCCAGGGGGCTGGGTGCGTCGCGGGCGACAGGCGGGGTTTGCGTATTTTTGACAAGGTGAATGGGGGATCGGGGATTGCGGGCGGCAAGGGCGCGGCCTAGCCTCGCGGGCATGAGCACCGCGTTTTTCACCGACCCCGCCTGTCTGACCCATGTCACGCCGAACGGCCATCCCGAGCGGGTGGACCGGCTGCGCGAGATTCTGTCGGTGCTGTCCGGGCCCGAATTCGACGCGCTGGTGCGTCGCGAGGCCGGGCCGGCGCCGGAAGCCGAGTTGCTGCGCTGCCATCCGCAGGCCTATGTCGATGCGATCCGTGCGCGCATTCCGACGCTGGGGCTGGAGCAGCTGGATGAGGATACCTGGGTGTCCTCGGGCAGCTGGGATGCGGCGCTGGGCGGGGTGGGGGCGCTCAACGGTGCGCTCGATGCAGTGATGGCGGGCGAGGTGGCGAATGTCTTTGCCGCGATCCGCCCGCCGGGGCACCATGCCGAGACCGCAAAGCCGATGGGGTTCTGCCTGTTCGGCAATATTGCCATCGCGGCAAAGCGGGCGCTGGACCATCACCGGCTGAGCCGCGTGGCGGTGCTGGATTTCGACGTGCATCACGGCAACGGCACGCAGGATCTGCTGTGGTCAGAGCCGCGGACGCTGTTTGTCAGCAGCCATCAGTTCCCGCTCTGGCCCGGGACCGGGCGGGCGGAAGAGCGTGGCGCGCATGACAATGTGATCAACGTGCCGATTGCGCCGCACAGTGGGGGCGACGTGTTCCGCGCGGCCTGGGAAGAGCAGGTCTTTCCCCGGGTTGATGCCTTCCGGCCCGAGCTGATCCTGATCTCGGCGGGGTTCGACGCGCATGTCGACGACCCGCTGGCGCAACTGGCGCTGCGCGAGGACGATTTCGACTGGATCACCCGGCGGATCTGCGACCTGGCGGACACGCACAGCGGCGGGCGGGTGGTCTCGGTGTTGGAAGGGGGCTATAACCTCGACGCGCTGGCGGCTTCGACCGCGGTGCATGTCAAGGTTTTGATGGAGCGGGGCGCATGAAGCCGGTCAGCGAGATGTCCTTTGAGGAAGCCCTGCGCGAGCTGGAGCAGGTGGTGGGCCAGCTGGAAAGCGGCACCGTGGACCTGGAGAACTCGATCAAGATCTATGAGCGTGGCGCGGATCTGAAGAAGCATTGCGAGGCGAAGCTGGCGCAGGCGCAGGCGCGGATCGAGCAGATCACCCTGGCGGAAGGTGGGCAGCCTGCGGGCACTGCGCCCTTCGACGCGAAATGACCTTTCCCGAGGCCTTGGCATCGGCGGGCGCGGCGGTGGCCGGGCGGCTGGAGGCCGCGCTGGCGGAGTTGCCCGAAAGCCGGGTGCGCGATGCGATGGCGCATGCGGTTCATGGCGGCAAGGGGCTGCGCGGGTTTCTGGTGCTGGAAAGCTGTGCGCTGCACGGGATCGGGCGCGACACGGCACTGACCGCGGCGGCGGCGATCGAGGCGATGCACGCCTATTCGCTGGTCCATGACGATCTGCCGGCGATGGATGACGACGACCTGCGCCGGGGCCGGCCCACCGTGCACATCGCCTTTGACGAGGCGACGGCGATCCTGGCGGGCGATGCCTTGCAGGCGCTGGCCTTTGACCTGGCGGCGCAGACCGGCAGTGCGGTGTTGGTGCGCGGGCTGGCGCGGGCTGCCGGGGCCGAGGGGATGGTGCTGGGGCAGGCGCTGGACATTGCCGCCGAGACCGCGCCCGCGCCGCTGACGCTGGATCAGATCGTCCATCTGCAGCAAGGCAAGACCGGCGCCTTGTTTGGCTGGTCCTGCACCGCGGGGCCGGTTCTGGCCGGGGCCGAGTCCGCGCCGCTGGTGGCCTATGCGGCGGCGCTGGGGCTGGCGTTCCAGATCGCCGACGACATTCTGGATTGTGAGGGTGACGCGCAAACTGCCGGAAAACGGCTGCAAAAGGATGCGCAGGCGGGCAAGGCGACCTTTGTCTCGTTGTTGGGGCTGGAACCGGCCCGCGCCCGTGCGGCAGGATTGGTGTCTGCGGCCTGCGACGCGCTGGCACCCTATGGCGGCGGGGCCGAATCCTTGCGAGAGGCGGCTCGGTTCGTTATCAGCCGCGACAAGTGACCGGAGGTTCCATGTCTGACCGTCCCGCGACGCCGCTGCTCGACCGTGTGCAATCGCCTGCCGACCTGAAACGCCTGAGCGACGCCCAGCTGCGGCAGGTGGCGGATGAGCTGCGCGCGGAAACGATCAGCGCGGTCAGCGAGACCGGCGGGCACCTGGGCGCGGGGCTGGGCGTGGTCGAACTGACCGTGGCCCTGCACGCGGTCTTCGACACCCCGCGCGACCGGCTGATCTGGGATGTCTCGCACCAGTCCTATCCGCACAAGATCCTGACCGGGCGGCGCGACCGTATCCGCACCCTGCGTCAGAAGGACGGGCTGAGCGGGTTCACCAAGCGCGCCGAGTCGGTCTATGACCCGTTCGGCACGGCGCACAGCTCGACCTCGATCAGCGCGGCGCTGGGGTTCAAGGTGGCGCACGATCTGGGTGGCGCGCCCGATCCGGCGCTGGGCGATGCGATCGCGGTGATCGGTGATGGCTCGATGAGCGCCGGCATGGCCTTTGAGGCGCTGAACAACGCGGGCCATCTGGGCAAGCGGATGTTCGTGATCCTCAACGACAACGAAATGTCGATCGCGCCGCCGACCGGGGCGCTGTCGTCCTATCTGTCGCGGATCTATGCCGACAAACCGCTGCAGGATCTCAAGGCTGCGGCCAAGGGGGCGTTGTCCTTGCTGCCGCCGCCGCTGCAGGACGCGGCGCAGCAGTTCAAGGATATGGTCAAGCACGCGACCGTCGGCGGCACCCTGTTCGAGGAACTGGGATTCCATTACGTCGGCCCGATCGACGGCCATGACATGGAGGCGCTGCTGGCCGTCCTGCGCACCGTGCATGCGCGCGCGACCAGGCCGACGCTGATCCATGTGCTGACCAAGAAGGGCAAGGGCTATCGCCCGGCCGAGACCGCCGCCGACAAGGGCCACGCCACGGCGCGGTTCGACGTGGTGACCGGCAAGCAGCATAAGGCGCCGTCGAACGCGCCCAGCTATACCAAGGTCTTTGCCCAGTCGCTGATCGCCGAGGGCGAGGCCGACGACAAGATCGTCGCCGTCACCGCCGCGATGCCCGATGGCACCGGGTTGAACCTGTTTGCCGAACGCTTTCCCAGCCGCACCTTCGATGTGGGGATTGCCGAACAGCATGGCGTGACCTTCTGCGCCGGTCTGGCGGCGGGCGGGCTCAGGCCCTTCTGCGCGATGTATTCGACCTTCCTGCAGCGCGGCTATGACCAGGTCGTGCACGATGTGGCGCTGCAGAACCTGCCGGTGCGCTTTGCCATCGACCGCGCCGGTCTGGTGGGTGCGGATGGCGCAACCCACGCGGGGGCCTTTGACACGGCGTTCCTCGCGAACCTGCCGAACATGGTGGTGATGGCCGCCGCGGATGAGGCCGAGCTGGTGCACATGGTCGCCACCGCCGCCGCGCATGACAGTGGCCCCATCGCCTTCCGCTTTCCGCGTGGCGAGGGGGTGGGCGTCGAGATGCCCGAGCGTGGCGTGCCGTTGGAGATCGGCCGCGGCCGGATGATCCGCGAGGGCAAGCGCGTGGCGATCCTGTCCTTTGGCACCCGTCTGGCCGAGGTGATGAAGGCCGCCGAGGCGCTGGATGCGCGCGGCATCACGCCGACCGTCGCGGATGCCCGCTTTGCCAAGCCGCTGGATCGCGACCTGATCCTGCGGCTGGCGCATGACCACGAGGCGCTGATCACCATCGAAGAGGGCGCGGTTGGCGGCTTTGGGTCGCATGTCGCGCAGCTTTTGGCCGAAGAAGGTGTGTTCGACACCGGGCTGAAGTTCCGCGCGATGGTGCTGCCCGATGTGTTCATCGACCAGGCCAGCCCCGAACAGATGTATGAAGCCGCCGGCCTCACCGCGCCCGACATTGAAGCCAAGGTGCTGTCGGCGCTGGGCGTGGCGGTGGTGGGCAAGCGGGCGTAAAAACGGCGAACCCCGCGAGGACCTTTCGGCTGTCGCGGGGCTCTATCGAATTGAGGGCTTAACGTTGCCCTCGACAGCCGCAGATATAGTGGGAAAATATTCCCATCGCAAGTTTTCCTTGACTCTCGCATAGATTGATTGACGAAAATACGACTCATCATCCAGATCTAGTGTGGTTTCGGGACTTTGGTCGTAAATGCGCTGTCCAGTCAACGGTTCAAGCCATATCTGCTGGCGGCCAATTTCGATCAAGAGACTGCGCTGCAGCTCTATTTCTGGAATCTCAGGATAAGCGCGTCGTTTTATCCGCTTCTCGGGATGACCGAGATTGTTTTGCGCAACAGTGTTTCAGATCGTATCCGCGCCGTTCATGGGCAAGAGTGGTGGGACGATCCGCAGTTTCACCTGAGCATCGGCCGCCAGGCCAAGGGAATTGTCCTGCGGGCGCGTAAAAAACGGAACGAGATCAAAGGCAGGGTCACTCACGGTTGTATGGTGGCAGAACTCACTTTCGGGTTCTGGGCGAATATGCTGCTTGCGAAATACGAAGAGAGCTATTGGACACCCATTGCGGATTCCTTTCCGCATGTCCCGGCGGGCATGACATTCGAAACGCTGTCGAGGAAATGTGACCGGGTTGTTTCCTTGCGAAACCGGATTTTCCATCACGAGCCGATCTTCAAGCGAAACATTTCGGAAGACTATCGGGACGCATTGGAATTGGTGTCCTGGCTGAACCCTGAGGCAGCAGCGTGGATCCGACCGCAACTCGATATCATGGCCGTTCTGCGTGAGCGTCCACGTCGCCGGGTCTGACCGCCGCGACGCCCCTTGTCGCCACGGGTCTGCTCTGCCATCTTGGCGCATGGAAACGCCTTCTCCCTGTCAGACGCTCTGTCACACACCCGCCGCAGACCTGCGGCAGGGAACGGGGTGATGCATGTATTGAGCAAAGAGATCTGAATGAAACCCACCCGTTCCCTGCCGGTCCAGACCGCCCCCGCCGCCGAGCCCCGCGCCTTTACCGACGCGAAAGAGGCCGTGGCGCATTTGCGGGCGCTATACGATCAGGCGACCGATTTCCTGGTGCAGCAGTTCCGGGCGACGCTGCAGGACGGCCAGCCGACCGCGCGGTATCGCGCCTATTACCCGGAAATCCGGCTGACCACGACGACCTATGACATCCCCGACAGCCGCCTGTCCTTCGGCTATGTCCCTGAGCCCGGCACCTATGCCAGCACGATCACCCGGCCCGACCTGTTCCGCAATTATCTGGAACAACAGATCGGCCTTCTGCTGCGGAACCACCACCAGCCGGTGCGCGTCGGCTATTCCGACACGCCGATTCCGCTGCATTTCGCGATGGCCGGGCGCAGCGACATTACGCTGGACGGTGAGCTGAATTTCTCGATGCGCGACGTGTTCGACGTGCCGGACCTGTCGACGACGAATGACGACATCGTCAACGGCGAGGGGGTGCGCAACGCCGATGGCTCGGTGCCGCTGGCGCCCTTTACCGCGCAGCGCGTCGACTATTCGCTGGCGCGGCTCGCGCATTATACGGCGACGGATCCGGGGTATTTCCAGAACCACGTCCTGTTCACGAACTATCAGTTCTATGTCGATGAGTTCGAGGCCTATGCCCGCAAGGCGCTGGCCGATCCTGCCAGCGGCTACCAGGCCTTCGTCGCGCCCGGCAATGCCCGCATCACCGATCCGGCCGGCACGTTGACCGCGCTGCCGCGGCTGCCGCAGATGCCGGCCTATCACCTGACCCGGCCCGACGGGCAGGGGATCACGCTGGTCAACATCGGCGTGGGCCCCTCGAACGCCAAGACCGCGACCGACCATATCGCCGTCCTGCGCCCGCATGCCTGGCTGATGGTCGGCCATTGCGCGGGGCTCAGGAACTCGCAAAGCCTTGGCGATTTCGTGCTGGCCCATGCCTACCTGCGCGAGGACAAGGTGCTGGACGACGATCTGCCGGTCTGGGTGCCGATCCCCGCGCTGGCCGAGATCCAGATCGCGCTGCAGGAGGCCGTGGCCGAGATCACCCGGCTCGAGGGCTATGAACTGAAGCGGATCATGCGCACCGGCACCGTCGCCACCGTCGACAACCGCAACTGGGAGTTGCGCGACCAGTCCGGCCCGGTGCAGCGCCTCAGCCAGTCGCGGGCGATCGCGCTGGACATGGAAAGCGCCACCATTGCCGCCAACGGCTTCCGCTTCCGGGTGCCCTATGGCACGCTGTTGTGCGTGTCCGACAAGCCGCTACACGGCGAGTTGAAGCTGCCTGGCATGGCCTCGGCTTTTTATCGCACACAGGTTTCGCGGCATCTCCTGATCGGCGTGCGGTCGATGGAGCGACTGCGCGATATGCCACTGGATCGCATCCATTCCCGCAAGCTGCGCAGTTTCGACGAGACGGCGTTCCTCTGAGCAAGATGTCGCAGCGTCAGGCGCCAATTTTTCAGACATTTTGCGGGGCCACGGGCCTGTTTGCGATTGTCTGAGGCAGTTCTTGTCGATACACGCCTTGCAATCGTGCCCCGCGATCAGACCAGCGGGGCCCAGGGCTTACTAACGGAGATCGAACGATGACCAACAAGCCGATGACCAAGACGCAGCTCGTTGCCGCCCTCGCCGAAGAAATGGGTGCGGACAAGAAGACCGCCGCCGCCGCTCTCGACGGTGTGGCTGCGATCGTGGCCCGCGAAATCGCTGCCGGTGGTGCCGTCGCCCTGCCGGGGATCGGCAAGGTTGTGTGCCGCGCCCGCCCCGAGCGCGAAGTCCGCAACCCCGCCACCGGCGAGACCATCACCAAGCCGGCCGACCGTGCCGTCAAGGTGACCGTCGCCAAGGCGCTGAAAGACGCCGTCGCCTGAGTTCAGGCTGGTTGCGTACTGTGTTTGGGCCGCCCATTCGGGGCGGCCTTTTTATTTCGGATCAGGGGGTGCCGCGCGGCATCGGCGTGGTGCCCGCCTTGTAGTCCGACCAGTCGGTGATGTCGGGATAGAAGGCCCTGCGCCAGGCGCGCACCCTCGGGTTCATCAGCCGCCGCCACAGGGGCGGGACCGAGGCCGCGACCACCATCGCCTGATAGCCCAGCGGCAGCTGCGGGGCCTCGGCCTCGTCATAGGTCTGCAGCAGGGGAAAGCGGCGGTCAGGTTTATAGTGGTGGTCGGAATGGCGCTGCAAGTTGATGAACAGCCAGTTCGACGCGGTATGCGCGGCGTTCCAGCTGTGATGCGGCTGGACATGCTCATAGCGCCCGTCGCCCAGGTGCCGGCGGGTCAGGCCGTAGTGTTCGACGTAATTCGTCAGCTCCAGCAGCCAGATCGCCACGGCGGCCTGCACCACGAACAGCACCAGCCCCCAGCCGCCTCCCAGCCCCCAGGCGAGAGCGATGAACCCGACCTGCAGCAGGGCATAGCGCCAGAACGGGTTTGACGGATGCCAGACCGGCCGCCCGGCGCGGGCCAGCATCGCGCGCTCGGCCCGCCAGGCGGAACCGGGACAGGTGGCCAGCACGCGGCCAAAGAACCGCCAGAAGCCTTCGTTATAGCGCGCGGTGACGGAATCGCGGGGCGTGCCGACCCAGAGGTGATGCACCCGCAGATGTTCGGTGCGGAAATGGCTGTAGAGGACGGAGGCCATCAACAGATCGCCCAGTCCCCGTTCCAGCGCGGTTTTTTGGTGCATCAGCTCATGGGCATAGACGATCCCCACCCCGCCCGAGGCCAGCCCGATCGCCATGAACAGCAGCAGCTGCTCATGCATCGCCAGATGGGGGCTGTGCGTCACCCACCAGATCGTGCCGAACACCACGGTGGTCTGGATCGGAAACCAGATCAGCGTGACGGCGCGATACCAGAACAGATCGGCCAGCGGCACGTCGGTCGCGGGGTTTTCGGTGTTCAGGCCCAGCAGCCGGTCCAGCAGCGTGATCACCCCGAAGGCATAGACCCAGCTGAGCGCCAGCCATCCCCCGCCCCATGCTGCGCCGAGCACGAAGATCGGCACGAACCCCAGCGAGAGCCAGAAGGGAAGCGCGGCGGTGAGGCGTCCTGCGGGCATGGTGAACCTCCGACCGGCAGTCTAGCGCGGCGGTGGGTCGGCGAAAAGATCGCCGGTCGCCGCATGCTCCCAAACCTTGCGCATCACCGTCGGCAGGCTGGCGGGGTCGAAGCCGGGCTGAAACGCCCCGCGCAGGGGTTGCGCGGTCGCTGGCAGGCGCGCGGTCAGCACCGTCAGTTCCAGGTGGAAATGGGTGAAGGTGTGGCGCACCGTGCCGGGCAGGGTGGACCAGTCGGCGGGCACGGGCGGTGCGGGGACAGGGGCCTCGGACCAGTCGCTGCCGGGCCAGCCGGGCATCCCGCCCAGAAGCCCGCGCGCCGGGCGCGTTTCGACCAGCGGCGCGCCATCCTCGCGCAGCGCGACATAGGCAAAGCCCCGGCGCTGGGGTTTCGCTGCTTTGGGCGCCTTGGCGGGCAGGCTGGCGGCGATGCCCTGCGCCTGCGCCGCGCAGAACCCGGCCAGCGGGCACTCGGCGCAGCGCGGGTTGCGCGGGGTGCAGATGGTCGCGCCCAGATCCATCATTGCCTGCGCGAAATCGCCGGGGCGCTGGGTGGGGGTCAGGGTCTCGGCCAGACGGGTCAGCGCGGGCTTCGATTTCGGCAGGGGCTCGGTCACCGCGAAGAGCCGCGACACGACGCGCTCGACATTACCGTCGACCACGGTTTCCGGCTGATCATACGCGATCGCCGCGATCGCCGCCGAGGTATAGGCCCCGACCCCCGGCAGGGCGCGCAACCCCTCGCGGTCGGTCGGAAACCCGCCCTGCGCCGCCACCGCCCGCGCACAGGCCAGCAGGTTGCGGGCGCGGGCGTAGTATCCCAGCCCCGCCCATTCGGCCATCACCGCCGCGTCCTCGGCCGCGGCCAGCGCCTGCACATCGGGCCAGCGCGCCGTGAAGCGGTGGAAATAGTCGCGCACCGCCGCGACGGTGGTCTGCTGCAGCATCACTTCGCTCAGCCAGACACGATAGGGATCGGGGCGGATGCCGGCCGCGCCCTCGGCCGGGCCGATGCGCCAGGGCAGCACCCGCGCCGCGCTGTCATACCAGCGCAGCAGCGCGCCCGAGACCTGATTCGGGTCGATTTCGTCACGCATTCTTGACGCCCCTCGTCTTGGTCCCTCTGGCCTTGGCCCGTGAACTCACTAGAATAAGCAGAGCCAACAGGAAAGCCGCCTCGCCGCATGAAAGCGCCCGCCGACACCAAGCCGACCCAGCAAAGCCGCGGCGCGCGGCGGATGCGGGGATTCGAGGCTGCGGGCGGCCTCCTGCGCGATCCGATCCGCAAGGCTGGCGAGACCCGCGGCTTTGCCGTGACAAAACTGCTGACCCATTGGGCCGAAGTCGCCGGGCCGGATCTGGCGCCGCTCTGCCGGCCGGTCAAGATCAGCTATGGGCAAGGGGGCCTTGGTGCCACGCTGACGCTGCTGTCATCGGGGGCCGCGGCGCCCCTGGTGCAGATGCAGATCGACCGGCTGCGCGACAAGGTGAACGCGATCTATGGCTATGCCGCGATCGCCCGGATCCGCCTGACCCAGACCGCCGCCGAGGGGTTCGGCCCCGGGCTGGCCGAGGCGCAGCGCCCCTTCGGGGAGTCGAATATCACCGTCCCGTCGCCGCAGGCGCTGGCCCGTGCGCGGGCGGTGGTGGACGGATTGACCGAAGGGGTCGGTGATGACGGGCTGAAATCCGCGCTCGACCGGCTTGCCAGCAATGTATTGATGCGACAGACACGACGCGGACCCTCCGGGTCCGATACGCAATGAAAGGATTTTCGATGCAACGACGCACGCTTCTGCTTTCGGGTGCAGCCCTCGTGGCCGCCGGCGGCTACGCGACCTGGCGCTCGCTGGGGGGTGGTGCGCCCGATATGGCCAGCAGCCTGATCCTGCCGGGCGCGGCCCAGGCACAGACCGCCGAGGGAGAGGTCGACACCTCGCGCGTGGTCGAGATGACGATGGGCAACCCCGACGCCGCCGTGACGGTCATGGAATTCGCGTCGTTCACCTGCCCGCATTGCGCGCATTTCCATTCCGATGTCTGGCCGCAGTTCAAGGCCGCCTATATCGACACCGGCTTGGTGCGCTTTGTCTACCGCGAGGTCTATTTCGACGCCTATGGCCTCTGGGCGGCGCTGGTCGCGCGTTGTGGCGGCGAGATGCGCTATTTCGGCATCGTCGACATGCTCTATGACGAGCAGAACGAATGGGCCCGTGGCGAGGACGCCAATGCTGTGGCCGACAACCTGCGCCGGATCGGCCGCCG
The DNA here is from genome assembly GCA_020637595.1 of Rhodobacter sp. Classification (GTDB taxonomy): domain Bacteria; phylum Pseudomonadota; class Alphaproteobacteria; order Rhodobacterales; family Rhodobacteraceae; genus Pararhodobacter. The sequence goes on from JACKKE010000015.1 coordinate 51,294, forward strand.
TGCCGGGATGACCGACGAGCAGCTGAACGCATGCCTGACCGACCGCGACATGGCGCTGGCGATGATGGAGGTCTATCGCCAAGGGATGGAGGAATACGGCATCCGCGGCACGCCGTCCTTTGTCATCAACGGCACGACCTATTCCAACATGGGCTTTGACGAGTTCGCCCAGATCATCGACCCGCTGCTGGAGGGCTGATGTCTGCGAAACCGTTGGCGGGCCTTCGCGTTGTCGAACTGGCCCGCATTCTCGCTGGTCCCTGGGCCGGGCAGACCTTGGCCGACCTGGGCGCCGAGGTGATCAAGGTTGAAGCGCCCGAGGGCGACGACACGCGCTATTGGGGTCCGCCCTTTATCGACCGCGCGGGCACGCAGGTGGCCGCCTACTACCATTCGGCCAACCGCGGCAAGACCTCGGTCGTCGCGGATTTCCGCACGCCCGAGGGGCAAGAAAAGGTGCGCGCACTGCTGGCCGGCGCCGATATCCTGATCGAGAACTTCAAGGTCGGCGGGCTGAAGAAATACGGCCTCGACTATGACAGCCTGAGGGATGACTTTCCGGGGCTGATCTATTGCTCGATCACCGGCTTTGGCCAGGACGGCCCCTATGCTCATCGCGCGGGCTATGACTACATCATCCAGGGTATGTCCGGGCTGATGTCGATCACCGGCCCGGCCGAGGGCGAGCCGCATCGCGTCGGCGTTGCGGTGACCGACATCTTTACCGGGGTCTATTCGACCACCGCGATCCTGGCGGCGCTGCATGAACGCGGCCGCACCGGCAAGGGCACGCATATCGATATGGCGCTGTTCGATTGCGCGGTGTCGGTGATGGCCAACCAGGCGATGAACTACCTGACCACCGGCACCCCGCCCGAGCGCACCGGAAACTGGCATCCGAACCTGGTGCCCTATCAGGTGTTCGAATGCGCTGACGGGCATATCATCATCGCCACCGGCAACAGCGCGCAGTATCACCGGCTGTGCCGCCTGCTGGGTCTCGATGCGTTGATCGACGACCCGCGGTTCCTGCACAACCCCGACCGCGTTGCAAACCGCGCGGTGCTGTCCGATCTGCTGACCGGGGGCACCCGTCAATGGGGCAAGCTGGCGCTGCTGGCCGCCTGCGAACGCGAGGGGATCCCCGCCGGGCCGATCAACACCATGACCGAGGTGTTCGACGACCCGCAGGTCAAGGCGCGCGGCATGCAGCTGGACCTCGGCGTGCATCAGGGCGTGCGCTCGCCCTTCGTGTTCGACGGCGACCGCTGCGCCTCGGACCGACCGGCACCGGCGCTGGGCGACGGCGACTAACGCCGTCCACCCAGCCAGCCCTTGGCCCGGAACCACAGCGCCAGACCAACCCCGATGGCCGTCATCACGGCCATCACCACGGGATACCCCCAGCGCCACTGCAGTTCCGGCATGTCGACGAAATTCATTCCGTAGACCCCGACGATAAAGGTCAGCGGGATGAAGATCGTGGCGATCAGGGTCAGCACCTGCATCACCTCGTTCATCCGGTTCGACTGGCTGGACAGGTGGATGTCGACCAGCCCCGAGGTGATGTCGCGATAGGTCTCGACCATGTCGATCAGCTGGAACGCATGGTCGTGACAGTCGCGCAGGTATAGCCGTGTCTGCTCGCTGAACCACGCGCCATCGTCGCGCAGCAGCGTCGACAACAGATCGCGCATCGGCCAGATCGCGGAACGGATCGTTCGCAGCTCATGCTTGATGGCGTGTATGTCGGCAATCTGCCCGGGTTCCGAACGCAGCACCACCGCATCTTCGAGCGCCTCGATCCGTTCGCCCAGCTTTTCGAGCACCGGGAAATAGGAATCGATCACCGCGTCGATCAGCGCATAGGTCAGGTAGTCCGCACCGCGCCCGCGGATCGGGCTCAGCGCGTTGCGCAGGCGGGCGCGGACCGGTTCGAACACATCGCCCGGAAGTTCCTGAAAGGTGATGACATCGCCATGCCCCAGGAACAGCGCGACCTGCTCGGAGGCAAAGCTGCCTTCGGACTTGGTGGGCATCCGCAGGACAATGAACAGGTGTTCCTGATAATCCTCGGCCTTTGGCCGCTGATGCAGGTTGACCACATCCTCCATCGCCAGCGGATGCAGCCCGTAGGAGGAGGCGATCTGGCTGAGCAGCGCCTGATCGCGCAGCCCGTCGACGTTCAGCCACAGGGTGCTGTCATCGGTGGATTGCGGCAGGGTGTCGATTTCCTCGAGTGCCGAGGTGGAATAGCGCATCGCATGCAGGTGCGATTCCGCCGCCGCCGGGTCGGTCGCCCAGCGTCCCGGCGGGCTTCCGGGGGCGTTGCGGCGTTTGCGGGTATAGCTGGAGGTGCGTTTCATGTCGGTCCTGTCAGAGCTGTTGCCAGCTTAGGCCCGGCTGCGGGGCCGCGTCAAAGCCGGAGCAGTCCGAAAGGCGGGTCGCGATTATCGTGCGGGCGCGGTTTTCGACAGCTGCACAGCCAGGATGCCGGCCATGATGATCGCCACGCCGATCACGTCGGCCACGCCCAGCCCCTCGCCCAAGAGCGCCGAGGCGATCGCCACGCCGAAGAACGGATTGAGGAAGTGAAAGGTCGCGCCGCGCACCGCGCCGATGCGCTGCACCAGCTTGAACCAGACCCAGGTCGCGGTCAGCCCCGGCACCAGCGTGGTATAGGCAAAGGCGCCCACCAGCCGCCAGGTCCAGGTGATGTGGATCGTCTCGAAGGCCAGCGAGGGGCCGATCAGCGCAACCGAGCCGACCAGCATCTGCAACCCCACGACCATCATCACATTGCCCCCCGACGACGCCCCGCGCAGCGCCAGCGTGGCGATCGTCAGCGCCACCGCCCCCAGCACGCAGAGCGCGACGCCGACCGGGTCCAGCCCGCCGGAGAACCGCGCGCCCATGATCAGCACGACGCCCCCGAACCCGGCCAGAAGCCCGGCGATGGCCAGGGGTTTCAGGCGGTCGCCCATGAACAGGAATCCCGCCAGCGCGACCATCAGCGGCAGTGTCGAGGCGATGATCGAGGCGGCCGAGGCCTCGACCCACTGCATGGCGACAAAGTTGAGGCCCAGATAGGCGGCGTTCTGGCACAGGCCGAAAATGATCGTCGCCCGCCATTGCGCCCGCGTCAGACGGAAACTTTCGCCCAGCAGCTTGGCCAGGGTGATGCCGATCAGCCCCGAGATCAGAAACCGCACCGACAGCGAGAACAGCGGCGGCGCGTCCATCACGATCATCCGCGCCGAGGTAAAGGCCGAGGACCACATGAAGGCAAAGGCCAGCCCCATGAACAGCGCGCGAAAATCCATCGGAACCCCCAAAGACGCAGGCCCCTGCGGGGCGTTCGCCCTAGGGGATAGCGGGGATTGCGCGGCGGGGAAAGGGGGGCGTGGTTACGACCACGGCCCCGCATAGCGCGAGGATTTGCGCGACGGCGCGGCGCTGCGGCTGGAGGCGCGGCCCGACTGGCCCATCTCGGCGGCCAGCTGCTCCAGCGCGGCGATGCGGTTTTCGGTCGCCGGGTGGGTCGAGAACAGCTTGTCCCTGGCATGTGCGTGCAGCGGGTTGATGATGAACATATGCGCGGTCGCCGGGTTGCGCTCGGCCGTGACATTGTCGATGCGCGCGGCATAGGACTGGATCTTGCGCAGCGCATCGGCCAGCCACAGCGGGTGACCGCAGATCTGCGCGCCGATACGGTCGGCCTCGTATTCGCGCGAGCGCGAGATTGCCATCTGCACCACTGCCGCCGCCAGCGGCGCCAGGATCATCATCGCGATCATCGCCAGGGGATTCTGACGTTCCCGGCTACCACCGAAGAACATCGCGAAGTTCGCCAGCATCGAGATCGCCCCGGCAAAGCTGGCGGTGACGGTCATCGTCAGCGTGTCGTAATTGCGGATGTGCGCCATCTCATGCGCGACCACCGCCGTGACCTCATCATGGCTCAGCCGCTGCATCAGCCCGGTCGACACAGCCACCGCGGCGTTGTCGGGGTTGCGCCCGGTGGCAAAGGCGTTGGGCTGGTCGCTCTCGATGACATAGACCGCGGGGGTCGGCATGTCGGCGGCCTGCGCCAGCTCCATGACGATCTGCTGCAACTCGGGCGCGGTATAGGCGTCGACGGGCCGCGCGTTGTGCATGCGCAGCACCATCTTGTCCGAGTTCCACCAGGTCATGGCGTTCATCGCAACGGCAACGGCCAGCGCGATCAGCGCGCCGTAAGAGCCGCCGATGACATAGCCCATGCCCAGGAACAGGGCCGTCATCGCGGCCATCAGGATTGCGGTCTTGGCGTAGCCCATCATGCCCTCCGTGTCTGACGCTGGATATGGGCAGGGTCGCGCCCGGGTGCAAGCCTCAGACGAGGCCCTCGGCCTTGAACAAGGCGTGCACGTCCTGCTGCGGGCGCGCGCCGATATGGCCGATCACCTCGGCGGCGGCGATGTTGCCCATCCGTCCGCAGGTTTCCAGCGAATGGCCACGCACCAGCCCATAGAGGAACCCCGCCGCGAACTGGTCGCCGGCACCGGTCGCATCGACTGGCACCACGGTTTTCACCGGGGCCTCGGCGCGGTGGCCGTCATGGATCAACACCACCGGATCGCCCGAGCGCGTGCAGACCACGATCGCGCATTCCGAGGCCGCACGGGCCAGCGCGTCGTCGAGGTCGTTCTCCTCATAGAGCGAGGTCAGTTCCTTTTCGTTGCCGATCACGAAATCCATCTCGTTGGCAACCAGCCGGCGAAAGTCGGCGCGGTGGCGGTCGACGCAGAACGGATCGCTCAGCGCGATGCCCACCCGGCCGCCGGCGGCGCGGCAGGCGCGCGCGGCTTTCAGGAAGGCTTCCTTGCCCTTGTCCTTGTCGAACAGATAGCCTTCGAGGAACAGCACCTCGGTATCGGCCATCACCGCCTCGTCGACGTCATCGGGGCCGACCTCGGCCGAGATGCCCAGATAGGTGTTCATCGACCGCTCGCCGTCGGGGGTGACAAAGATCATGCTGCGCGAGGTCGGCAGCTCGCCGCCTGCGACCGGCGGATTGACAAAGGCCGTGCCCATGCGCGCGGCATCGGCGGCAAAGAACCGCCCCAGCGCGTCGTCGCGCACCCGGCCCACCAGCGCCGTCTTCAGCCCCATCGCGCCGACCCCGGCGATGGTGTTGCACACCGACCCGCCCGAGGCCTCGCGCCGGTCCTTCATCGCGCCATAGAGGGTCTCGGCGCGCTCGCGCTCGACCAGCTGCATGATCCCCTTGTGGATGCCCATGTGGTCCAGGAAATGGTCGTCCACGGTGGTGATGACATCGACGATGGCATTGCCGATGCCGGCAACCTGATAGGTTTTCACAGGGATTTCTCCTCAAAAGGGCAGAGGTCGCGGATCAGGCAGGCCGGGCAATTGGGCTTGCGCGCCTTGCAGACATAGCGGCCGTGCAGGATCAGCCAGTGATGCGCGTGTTGCTGGAAATCGACCGGGATGTTGTCCTCGATCGCGCGTTCGACGGCGACGACATCCTTGCCCGGGCAGATGCCGGTGCGGTTGCCGATGCGGAAGATGTGGGTGTCGACCGCCTGCGCCGGGTAATGCCACCACATGTTCAGCACGACATTCGCGGTCTTGCGGCCGACACCCGGCAGGCTCTCTAGCGCGGCGCGGGAATTGGGCACCTGGCCGTCATACTGGTCGACCAGGATCTGGCTCAGCTTGATGACGTTCTTGGCCTTGTTGCGATAAAGGCCGATCGTCTTGATATGCTCGATCAGCCCCTCTTCGCCCAGCGCCAGCATCTTTTCCGGCGTGTCGGCGATCTTGAACAGCTCTTTCGTCGCCTTGTTCACCCCGACATCGGTGGCCTGCGCCGACAGCGCGACAGCAACGACCAGCGTATAGGCGTTGACGTGATCCAGCTCGCCCTTGGGTTCGGGGTTTTCCGCCTGGAAGCGGCTGAAGATCTCGCGGATCGTATGATAATCGAGTTGTGCGGCCATGCTCCCCTCTTGCAACGGGTCCGGTGCCAAGGGCAAGGCTCAGTCGTCGCGCATTCTGCGCATCAGCCGGCCGATAATGAAGGATGTGCGCGGGCTGTAGACGTAGCGCGTGCGCGATTCCGGTGCCGGGCCGACCTTCATCCGGTAAAGGCCGAAGACGATCAGCAGCACATGGGCCACCGCGATGAAGGCGAACATCGAGCCGGGGCCGAAGGACGCGATCAGCGCCGAGGCAATCACCGGGCTGGCGATCGCCCCCACCGCATACAGGAACATATGCGCGGCGCTCAACTCGACCCGCTCGTGCTGGCCGGCAAAGTCATGCGCATGCGCGGTCGAGACCGAATAGATCGGGAAGGTGGTGAAGCCAAAGAACCCGGCGGCGAGGAAGATCGTCACCAGATTGCCCTGCGCCCCCACGACCATCCCCGCGCAACCCAGGATCGCCGCGACCGAGATGCCGATCAGGATGTGCCGGCGGTCGAACTTGTCGGCCAGCCAGCCCACCGGGAATTGCGCAAAGGCCCCGCCCAGCACATAGGCCGAGAGGAACAGCGCGATACGGTCGGCCTCGAGCCCCACGGCGAGGCCATAGAGCGGCCCGACCATCCGAAACGCCGCGCCGGTGATCCCCGAGACCACCACCCCCACCGCGCCCAGCGGCGAGCGGTCCCACGCCAGCTTTGGCCGCAGGCGCGGGGCCGCGCCGGTGGCGGGGGCCTCGGCCCGGGTCAGCAGCAGGGGAAACAGCGCGGCGCAGGCGATCAGCGCCAGCAGGTTATAGCTGACATAGGCGGCGGGCGTCAGGAAGGCGATCAAGATCTGCGCGCCCAGGTTGCCGGTCACGTCCACCACCCGGTAGACACCCATCGCCCGGCCGCGGGTCTCGTTGGTGACCTTGGACTGCAGCCAGGCCTCGATGATCGTGTAGCACCCGGCCACCGCCAGCCCGGTCGCCATCCGCATCACCGCCCAGGCCCAGGGGTCGGTCAGCATCATATGCGCCAGGATGCCGATCACCCCGGCGGCGGCAAAGGCGGCAAAGGCGCGCGAATGGCCGACATTGCCCATCAGCCGCGGCGCCCACCAGCAACCGATGAAAAAGCCCAGGAAATGCGCCGACCCCAGCATCCCGATCTGCGAGGCGGTAAAGCCCAACTGGGTGCCAGACAGCGCGTCGAGCGGCACCACGCCGCCAAATCCCAGCTGCAGCATCAGCACCGAGGCAAAGAGGGCGGCAAACGAGATAATCAGGGTCATGGGGCACGTCCGGTCGGGCCGCCACCTTGGCCCGGCTTTGCGCAACAGTCCAGAGGCTTGGCCCCGCTTGACCCCACCCGCACCTGCGCCATAGCGTGGCCGCCGGAGGACCGCCCATGCCGAACCCGCCCGCCCCCGGCCATAACAACCCGCCCGACACCGCGGCACAGGACGCGCTGGCCGGGATTGTGACCACCGGCGAATTCACCCGCTTTCGTCAGCGCGACGACGTGTTCACCCGCGCCTTCTGGGACGACAGCGTGCGCAGCCGGCACAGCGACGGGTTCTTTGCCAGCTACCGGGCCGATGCCGCGCCGCGCAAGGGCGAGGGGTTCCAGCAAAAGGACTTTGCCCTGCGCAACGCCGCCTGGCTGGTCAGCGACATCATCTCGAATCGCTCGGCCCATGAAGGGGTGCGCGAAGGGTTCCAGGCCCCGATCCGCGCCGACACACCGGTCTCGCCGCACCGCGCCGAGGTCGACGACCCCGCCCGCATGGCGACCGAGATCAAGCGCATCGCGCGATTCTTCGGCGCCGATCTGTGCGGCATCACCGGGTTCGACAACCGCTGGATCTATGCCAGCCAGGTCGATGTGCGCGATTTCTCCGAGGCGCCCGTCGACCTGCCCGAGGGGATGACCAGCGTCATCGTGCTGGGCCACCAGATGGACGCGCCGCTGGTCCAGACCTATCCCAGCGCGCTGGCCGGTGCCGCGACCGGGCGCGAATACAGCCATGAGGCGGCGATCGTGATCCAGCTGGCGGCCTTCATCCGCAACATGGGCTATAACGCCGTGCCGTCGATGAACGACACCGGGCTGGTGATCCCCTATGCAATCAAGGCGGGCCTGGGCGAATACGCGCGCAACCAGCTGGTGATCACGCCCGAATTTGGTCCGCGGCTGCGGTTTTCCAAGATCTTCACCGACCTGCCGCTGACCCATGACCAGCCGAAACCGCTGGGGGTCAAGGCGGTCTGCGACATCTGCACCCGCTGCGCTGATGCCTGCCCGGTCAAGGCGCTGCCCTTTGGCCGGCCCTCGGACGAGGCGCCCAACCGCAGTGCGATCAAGGGCGTGGTGAAATGGACCTCGGACGCCGAGAAATGCTTTGGCTACTGGGCCAAGCTGGCGTCGGATTGCGCGATCTGCCTGCGGGTCTGCCCGTTCAACCGCGACTATTCGAAGCGCAGCAACCGGCTGTGGCTGAAACTGGCGCTGTCGCCCTGGCGCAAGCTGGCATTGTGGTGGGACGACAAGTCGAAGCGCGCCGCCCGGCTGAAGCCGCGCGACTGGTGGGCCGGGCGCGCGCGCGGGGACTGATTGCGCAGGTTCCGGGTCGCGCGCCTGCCGGGTGGCGGGTAGGGATGGGAAACGGGGCAGGGGGCGTTGCCCCCTCTTGGCTGCGCCAATTCACCCCCAGCGTATTTGAGGCAAGATGAAAGGGCGCGGTTTCGCATGAATGCTGAACAGGGCTATCATTACGGAGTCATCGCCCGGGCCATCGCCGAGATCGACGCGGCCGGCGGCGAGCGGGTGTCGCTGGACGATCTGGCCGCGCGGCTGGGGATGAGCCCGGCGCATTTCCAGCGGGTATTCACGCAATGGGTGGGGGTCTCGCCCAAGCGGTATCAGCAATATCTGACGCTGGGTCAGGCGCGGCGGATGCTGGCCGAGCATTTCACAGTGCTGGAGACCGCGCAGGAGGCGGGGCTGTCCGGCGCCGGGCGGCTGCACGATCTGTTCCTGCGCTGGGAGGCGATGACGCCCGGCGAATATGCGCGGGGCGGCGCGGGGTTGACCATCTTTTGGGGCTGGTTCGACAGCCCGTTCGGCCCGGCGATCGTCATGGGCACCGAGCGCGGCATCTGCGGCATGGGATTCGCGGCGGTGATGGGCGAGGAGGCGGCCTTTGCCGACATGCTGGGGCGCTGGCCGAAGGCGCGGTTCGTCGAAGACCCGATGCGGTTGCGCGACTGGGTGCAGGCGGCGTTCGGCGGGTCGAACAGGCTCGATCCGGTGCCGCTGTTCCTGATCGGCGCGCCGTTTCAGATCAAGGTCTGGGAGGCGCTGCTGGCGATCCCCTCGGGCGCGGTCAGCACCTATTCCGAGATCGCCCGTGCGGTGGGCAACCCCAAGGCCTCGCGCGCGGTGGGGGCGGCGGTGGGGCGCAATCCGATCAGCCTGCTGATCCCCTGCCACCGGGCGCTGGCGAAATCCGGCGCGCTGACCGGCTATCACTGGGGGTTGCCGGTCAAGCGGATGATGCTGGCGCGCGAGGCGGCGCAGGCCGATGCCGCCTGATCGGTGGGGAACCGCCGATTGCCGGCCTATCAATCGAACGTGAGCGATTCCGGCCTGTTGCGAAATCCTGCGGGACGCTAGACTGCGCCAAAGTCATTTCCTCGGGAGATCCTTCATGTTCTACAAACCGGCGTTGGCGAGCCTCGCCGCCCTCACCCTGGTCACCGCCTGCGTGCAGTCGAACGGCGAATACGACCGCCGCAGCACCGGCGCTTTGGCCGGGGGTGTGATCGGCGGGCTGGTGGGGGCCGCGAACAGCAACGGCAACCGCGCGCCCGAGATTCTGCTGGGGGCCGGTCTGGGTGCTCTGGCGGGCGGTGCGATCGGCGACCGGCTGGATCGCCAGGCGGCCGAGCTGCGTGGCTCGCTGGGTCCGCAGGTGGGTGTCGTGAACACCGGCAGCGAGATCGTCGTGACCATGCCGCAGGATATCCTGTTCGCGACCAACAGCGCCGATCTGCGGTCGGATCTGCGCTCGGACCTCAACGCCATCGCGGCGAACCTGCAGCGGTATCCCGACAGCACGGTGATCGTCACCGGCCACACCGATTCGACCGGCACCGCGGCCTATAACCAGACCCTGTCCGAACGCCGGGCGGATTCGGTGGCCAGCGTGCTGATCACCGCCGGGGTGCCGGCGCGCCGGGTTGTCGCCCGTGGTGCGGGTCTGACGCAGCCGGTGGCCTCGAACGAGACCGCCGCCGGACGCGCGCAGAACCGCCGGGTCGAGATCACGATTCGTCCGAACGCCTGAGTTCACGGGCAGCGCGTCGCGGGGCCGGGCCAGTGCGCCCGGCCTTTTGCACGGAAAATGGGCGTTGCGGGATGACCTCGGTGGTCATATCTTTTGACCAATCACGGGGGAGTTCATGCCTTTTCAGCCGGTTCAGCAGGAAAAACTGTCGCAAGGTGTCGTTCGGCAGATCGAACTGCTGATCCTGCGCGGCCTGCTGCGCCCGGGTGAGCGGCTGCCATCCGAGCGCGAGCTGGCCGAGCGGATGGGGGTCAGCCGCCCGTCGCTGCGCGAGGCCATCGCCGAGCTGCAGGCGCGCGGGCTGCTGGTCAGCCGGGCCGGGGCCGGGGTTTTTGTCGCGGATATGCTGGGCTCGGCGTTTTCGGACGCCCTGACCAAGCTCTTTGCCAGCCATGACGAGGCGGTGTTCGACTATGTCAGCTTTCGCCGCGACCTCGAGGGGATGGCGGCCGAGCGCGCGGCGCGATTCGGGTCGGATACCGACCTGAAGGTCATCGACACCGTGTTCCGCAAGATGGAAGCCGCCCACCAGAAGCGCAATCCGGCCGACGAGGCCGCGCTGGACGCCGAATTCCATCTGGCGATCATCGAGGCCAGCCACAACATCATCATGCTGCACATGTTGCGGGCGATGTTCGACCTGCTGAAGGCCGGCGTGTTCTATAACCGTCAGCAGATGTTCCGTCAGCGCACGACCCGGGATATGTTGCTGGACCAGCACCGCGCCATCAACGACGCGATCCAGGCCCGCGACCCCGAGGCCGCCCGGACCGCCGCCGAGGCGCATATGAATTTCGTGGAGCAGTCGCTGAGCGACCTGCGCCGCGCCGATCGCAACGAGGACATCGCGCGGCTGCGTTATCAGCACGAGCTGGCGCGGGAATGAGAGGAACGACATGGTCGACTATGGCAAATCCGGCAACCGCTCGGCGCCCGGCAAGCAGCCGCGCAACAAGACGGTGAACGAGCATCCCCGCGGCAAGCTGGGACGCGACGACGACAAGGCGGCGCTGCTGGCGCGGATGAAGGCGGCGGCGACCCGCCAGGACAACGACGAAGGCTGACCGGGCCGTGTCGGTCTTTGAACGGTTCCTTTCGCTCTGGGTCTTGCTGTGCATCCTGGCGGGGCTGGTGCTGGGATCGGTGTTTCCGGCGCTGTTCGGGACGTTGGCCGGGTTCGAATATGCCTCGGTGAACGTCGTTGTGGCGGTGCTGATCTGGGCGATGGTCTATCCGATGATGGTCGCGGTGGACTTTGGCAGCCTGCGCGACGTCGGCCAGAAGCCTCGGGGGCTGGTCATCACCCTGGTGGTGAACTGGCTGATCAAGCCCTTCACGATGGCCGCGCTGGGCGTGCTGTTCTTTCGCCACGTCTTTGCCGGGCTGATCGACCCCGCGGATGCCGACCAGTATATCGCCGGCCTGATCCTGCTGGGCGCGGCGCCCTGCACGGCGATGGTCTTTGTCTGGTCGCAGCTGACCAAGGGCGATGCGACCTATACGCTGGTGCAGGTCTCGCTGAACGACCTGATCATGGTCTTTGCCTTTGCGCCGATCGTGGCCTTTCTGCTGGGCGTGACCGAGATCGCCGTGCCCTGGCAGACGCTGGTGCTGTCGGTGGCGTTGTATGTCGTGATTCCGCTGCTGGCGGGGATCGCCACGCGGCGCGCCTTGATCTCGCGGGGCGGTGAGGCGGCGCCGGGCGCTTTCACGGCGCGGATCAAACCGGCGTCGGTGCTGGGGCTGTTGCTGACGGTGGTGCTGCTGTTCGGCTTTCAGGGACACGTCATCGTCGACAGCCCGACCCTGATCGCCCTGTTGGCGACGCCGATCCTGATCCAGTCCTATGGCATCTTCGCGCTGGGCTATGGCTGGGCCTGGCTCTGGCGCGTGCCGCACAAGGTGGCGGCGCCCTGCGCGCTGATCGGCACGTCGAACTTCTTTGAACTGGCGGTGGCCGTGGCGATCGGGCTCTTCGGCCTGAACTCGGGCGCGGCGCTGGTCACCGTGGTCGGGGTGCTGGTCGAGGTGCCGGTGATGCTGAGCCTCGTGGCCTTTGCGAACCGGACGCGGCGCGCTTTTCCGGGTTGATCCGACTCGGCACCTGACAGAAGCTGACAAAAAAAGCCCCCGGCACAAGGCCGGGGGATAAGTGGCGACCGGGGCTTGGGAGCCCGGCCGCTGGCGGTAAACCGGAGGCGTCAGTCGTGCAGCATTTCTGCACGGATCTGCTGACGCAGGATGTCGATGGGGATCAACTGGCCGTCGCGTTTGAACTGCCAGTAGGTCCAGCCGTTGCACGAGGGTGCGCCTTCGAGAGCGGCGCGCCACCTGGTGGATGGACCCCGATGCGCTTCGGACACGAGGATCCGTCCGCACGCACTTTCGCGGGCTTGCCGCGTGGGGACACCAGCACCTCGCCGGGCCGCAGCAACCCGCGTTCCACGAGTTGCCCGAAGGGCACGCGCGCGGCTCGGCGCGTTTCGATGATGTCGTTTCCAGCGACGAGGCGTCGAGCTGGCGCACCTTGGCCAGCCGCGCGGTCGCGGCCTTGCGATAGCTCTCTTCGCGCTCGATGCCGATGAAATGGCGGCCCAGCATCTTGGCCACGGCGCCGGTGGTGCCGGTGCCAAAGAACGGGTCCAGCACCACATCGCCCGGGTTCGTCGTGCCGATCAGCACGCGGTGCAACAGCGCCTCGGGCTTTTGCGTCGGATGGGCCTTGTCGCCGTTCTCGTCCTTCAGCCGTTCATGGCCGGTGCAGATCGGGATCACCCAGTCCGAGCGCATCTGCGTGCCCTCGTTCAGGGCCTTCAGCGCCTCATAATTGAAGGTGTATTTCGCGCTTTCCCCGCGCGAGGCCCAGATCAGCGTCTCATGCGCGTTGGTCAGCCGTTTGCCGCGGAAGTTCGGCATCGGGTTCGACTTGCGCCAGACCACGTCGTTGAGGATCCAGAACCCCTGGTTCTGCAGCTCGGCGCCGACGCGGAACACGTTGTGATAGCTGCCGATCACCCAGATCGCGCCGTCGGGCTTCAGTAGCCGGCGCGCGGCCTTCAGCCAGTCACGGGTGAACCCGTCATAGGCCGCGAAACTGGCGAACTGGTCCCAGTGGTCGGTTACTGCGTCCACCGCCGAGTTATCCGGCCGGTGCAACGCGCCCTTCAGCTGAAGGTTATAGGGGGGATCTGCAAAGATCAGATCAACGCTGCCGGCCGGCAGGCTGTTCATAACCTCGATGCAATCGCCCGCAAGGATCTGGTCGAGCGGAAGCTTGTCAGCTTCCGGCGCCCGGGTCTTTGTAGCCATGTCTGCCTCGTTCGGGCGTCATTCTTTTGATTTGCGACGCTCCGTTGACACGTAAGATGAGTCAAAGAGGACTCGGCGTCAATTTCTTTTTGAATCAGCGGATTATTTAATTTTCTTCACACAACATCTTGCGCACCGGCGCAAAGCTGATTCGATGATGTGGGGTGGGGCCCAGGCGGCGCAGGGCCTCCAGATGCGCCGGCGAGGGGTAGCCGGCGTTGCGTTCCCAACCGAAACCGGGGTGTTTTTCGGCCAGATCGCGCATGATTTGGTCGCGTTCGACCTTGGCCAGGATCGAGGCCGCGGCAATCGACAGGCTTTTCGCGTCGCCCTTGACCACGCACAGCGCCTGCAGACCGATCTCGCGCGGCATCCGGTTGCCGTCAACAAGCGCAAAATCAGGCGCAGGAACAATGGCTTGCAAGGCTCTCTTCATGGCCAGATGGCTGGCCTGCAGGATGTTCAGCGCGTCGATCTCCTGGACCGAGGCATGAGCGATGGCCCAGGCGGTCGCGCTGGCCTTGATCGCCTCGGCCACGCGCCGGCGCGCGGGTTCCGACAGGCGTTTGGAGTCGTCGATGCCCTCGGGGATGCGGGTGGGGTCGAGGATCACCGCAGCCGCCGTGACCGGCCCCGCCAAAGGGCCGCGGCCGACCTCGTCCACCCCGGCAACCCGGGTTGCGCCGCCGGCAAGCGCGGCGGCTTCAAGGCTGTAATCGGGGGCAGTGCGGGGCGTAACCATACCGGTTTCAACCACGCAGGCCGGCCCCGGACAACAGAAAAGGGCGGGTCCGAAGACCCGCCCCTCCAGTCCCGGCTAGGGGCCGGACCGGCCCGCTCTGCCGCCACACACTGCCTCAAGGCGATACAGAAATCACTCGCACCACAGGAAAGGTCTTGGTTGAAATCACTTGCCGGAATGGGCGTGGCGGCAGATCGGGCGTTCAGCGCGGGCGGCGATAGCCCGCATTATACAAACATTGCGCGTCATAGATCGCGTCGCCCTGGGTCGTGGTCTGGCGGCACTGGCGCGGCAGATTGTGCAGCCCGGCATCGCGCAGGCAGCTGCCCCAATACCCCTCAAGCCGGCGCCCGTTCATCCGATAGGTCACCTGGCAGTAGGCGGGCAGGCGATCCTGCACGACGACGGGGGGGCGTGTCGGATACGGCGGCCGCGACGGATAGGGCGGATAGGGTTCGGGCTGAGGCTGGGGCAAGGGCGGGTGGCTGTCCCAGCCGGGGCCGGCGTTGCGGCGATAGCCGGCTTCCCACAGGCATTCCGCGACATAGCCGGTGCGGGTCTGGTAACCACCGATGCGGAAGTCCCTGCGGCAATAGCCGGGCAGATCGCGATACCCGGCGCGGCTCAGGCACTGAGCGTTATACACCTGGATCGTGCGCCAATCGACGCGCAGCGTTTCCAGGCACGAGTCCGGCAGTGTCCAGCGGTCGATGTAGCGGGGGGTGAAATTGTCGTCGATGGCATGGACGATCGCCGCGATCACCACGGCGCCTGCCAGAAAGCGGAGCAGATCTTCGGCATCGGCGCGCGCCGGGCGGGTCGTGGCCGAAAGTCCGGCCAGGGCGATCGCGGCAGCGGCGAGGACCAGCGTCAGGCGGCGGGAATGAGCCTGCAATCGCGGGCCCGGAGCGGGAAGCGGGTATGACATTGTCCGTCCTTTCGAAAAGACCGGGTCGAAAAACCGGGGTAAGGGAGAGGGCAGCCACCGGGTGGCGTCCTGCGTAAACACTGCGGTCGGTGCCGGCTGACAGGCAATATCGCCACTCCGCTATCGGATAACCGCCACAGGTTTCACCCGCGAAACCCGCGCGTTATTGCATAGCCGTGCTGCAATGGGCATGGTCGGGACAACCCCAGATTCGAGCCCCGCGAGGAGTTCACCATGACCATCAAGACCCTGATTCTCGGCCTCGGCCTGTCCCTGGCGACCGCGCTTCCCGCGACGGCGGCGTGCTATGCCGACTATCGCGCCCAACAGTCGAGCCCGGTGCGGTTCCACTATGGCGTGGCGCGGATTTCCGACAGCGAGAGCAATTGCACGGCTGCCGCTGCCGCCAGCGCCCTTCGTGGCCGTCTGGCACAGAACGGCTGGACCTTGGTCGACGTTTTGTCCACATTCAACGACAGTGGACTGGCGTCGAGGCAGGGGAATGCCGGACAATACTACCTCCGTTACTGATCTCACGCGCGGCGGATCGCGCGCGATCCAGCTGGGACTGGCCGCCATCGTCGCGATTCTGGCGTTGGCGGCGGTGCTGTTGTTCATCAACCTGCCCGACACCAACGAGTTCAACGCTCGCGTTACCCAGATCTTTGCCGAGAACGCGAACCTGACCGAGCAGGCCGAGCTGCGCCTGCTGGAAATCCTGGCGCAATCGGGCACCACCTTTTCCGAGGTGCTGGTCAGCTATCGGATGGTGATCTTCGTGCTGCTGGTGTTTGCCAGCGCGCTGCTGATCACCGCGCTGGTGCTGGTGCTGTCGCTGATTGCGCTGAACCGGCGGCTGGCGGTGGTGCAGAAGGCGGGGATCCAGGTGTCGTCGCTGGTCATCAGCCGGGGCGAGCGCAAGGTCTATATCAACGATCTCGAATTCAACCTGACCGAGGCCGCGGTCGAGACCCTGGCGGTTCTGGCCGAGGCCCGGATGGACGGCGAGATGCTGTCGGGCGCGCAGCTGGAATCGGTGATCACCGGGCGGCGCGAGGCCGATTGCGACGAGGCCGCGGGTGCCACGCGGATCAAGCGGTTGCGCGACAGTCTGGGCAATCAGATCGTCACCGAACTCCTGGTGCGCAACATTGCGCGCCAGGGGTATCAGCTGACCGTCGAAAAGGACGTGATCCGCATGATCTGAGGGCGCAGGCCCTCAGGGAAAGCGCACACGGCCGGGGATCAGCTGGTCGACGGTGGTGCCATTGCCCATCTGCCCGTAATCGTTTTCCCCCCAGCAATAGACGCTGGCCGAGCGCGACAGCGCACAGGTGAATTCACGCCCGGCTGCGATCTGGGTGAACCGCAGACGGCTGCCAAACACCTGGACCGGACTGGAGCGGTCGGTCAGGGTTCCGTCGCCCAGCTGTCCGGCGGAGTTGTAGCCCCAGCAATAGGCGCGCTCGTTCGGGGTCACCGCGCAGGCGTGCGCAAAGCCTGTCGAGATATCGGCAGCCCGGTTCAGGCCTTCGACGCTGACCGGAGAGTAGCGGCTGGTCTGGGTGCCGTCGCCCAGCTGGCCCCACCGGTTATAGCCCCAGCAAAACGGCCGGTTGTTCGGGGTGATGCCGCAGGTCAGGGTCTGCCCTGCCGAGATTGCGGAAAAGCGGGGGCGCGGGATTTCGACCGGGACGAGGCTGTCGGTGGTGGAGCCGATGCCGAGAATGCCGTTGGTATTGCGCCCCCAGCAGAGGCTGCGCCCGTTCCGGCTGGTTGCGCAGGTGTGCGAATCTCCCGCCGAAATCGTCTGCAGCCCAGAAACTCCGGTTACTTCGGTCCGCAGGGTCCGGCTTTCGGTCGTTCCGTTGCCCAGCTGGCCCCAATAGTTATAGCCCCAGCACCAGGCGCGTCCGCCCCGACCGATGGCGCAGGTATGCGCCGAGCCGGCACTGATCGCGCGCACCCGCCGTAGATCCAGCACCTGCACCGGCGACAGCCTGTCCGTGGTCGTGCCATCGCCCAGTTGTCCGGAATAGTTGCCGCCCCAGCAGCGGACGCGACGGCTCTCGGTCAGGGCGCAGGTGTGATCGGCGCCGGCCGCGATCTGCGTGACGACACCAAGGCCCTGCACCTGGATCGGTGTTTCGCGCGAGGTGGTCGTGCCATCGCCCAGTTGCCCGGACAGGTTCATCCCCCAACACCAGACGCCGCCATCGGCATCGAGCGCGCAGGTGTGGAAATCGCCCGTCGAAATCTGGATGATATCCGGTGCGGCGGCATGGACCGGCGCGGCCAGCGTTACTGCGGTCGCCAGGCCCGAGAGCGAGAGGGCGGAGCGCCGCAGAATGGCGGAAAACGCCGAGACGAGTGCATCAATGTGCATGAAACAGACCCCCTAAGAACGCTTCGATGAATAGGGTCAGGGTCGCATCCCATCCGTCTTGTCGCAAGGATTTTGTCCTCGGGGCCGTTTTGCACCGCGGTTTTCGGCCTTGTCCGGGTCCATCTGCCCATTTGGGCCGGCGCTGAAAACAAGGCCGTTGATCAGGATGTTCTGACCGCTCGCGGCGCGTCGAGGGCGACGCGCACGGCCTGCAGGGCCAGCATTGCTCCTTCGGGGGAATAGTGCTGGTTGTCGTTCGGTTTGTGGAAGGCGGGGCGGGTCATGCCGTCACGTGTCATCGTGACGGCTGGCTGGCGCACCAGTTCGACGTCGCGCGTGGCCCAGTATTCCGCGATCAGCTCTTCGGTTATCGCCGCGTCTGCGCCGGGGACTGGCTGGTCCCGGCTGGGCGCGGGGCGCGTCATCAAAAGGATCCGCGCCGGACTGGACTGGCGGATGAGCCGGACAAAGCGATCCAGCGGCGCGTAGCGGCAGATCTCGGCCACCGCGGCGGCGCGAAAACGGTCGCTCATCTCCTGGTTCAACCAGCGCGCCATCCGCACCGGCGCCGGATGCGCGCCGACCAGCACAAAGCAGTCGTGGTTGCCGATGACCGCATTCGGACCGTGGTTGCCCCGGTGATACGGGAAGTCCACAAAGGCGCCCTGCTTTGCATCGTAAGCGATGGCATTGAGGCCAGCATTGTCGCGATAGCTGTCGGCCGCGGAATAGAACGCCCAGTCCAGCTGCCTGGCGTCGGGCAGCGTGTTGAAGGCTTTCAGCAGGGATCCGGCATGCGAATTGCCAATCACGCAAACCGTCATCGGTGCATCCCGAACATGCGCTCCTGCGCGTCGAAAAAACAGCGCATGATGAAATCGACGCCCGCCGGGCTGATCGACTGCTGGTCGGGCTCGAGGAACATGCCGCGGAAGGTCGGGGCGCTGACGATCTCGTAGCCGGGGAAGTAATCGACAAACGCCTGCGCGGCCGAAAGCTCTGCGGCGGCGGCGCGCAGGATGGATTTGCTCTGCGTCGTGGCGACCAGAATATGGTCGCCGCTATTCGTCGCAATCAGCGGGGCCGGCGAGACGGTCAACAGGATCCTGATTTGGGGGTTGTGCCGGCGCATCAGGGTGATTGCCTCGCCCAGCGCCGCATGGACCTGGCTGAACCGCTGGTTGACGAAGATATGCCGATCCCTATCAAAGGTTCCCCCTGCGGTGCCGGGGCATATCGGGTATTCATAGCCGTCCCTGTGAAACCAGCTTTCGGTCTGGCCGAGGGCAAAGACGAACACTTCGGATTTCGTCACGCAGTCGCGCAGTGCCGCCAGTGTCAGGTCGCGCATCCGGGTTACCGTTTCCGGCGAGGCGAAGCCATCGGGCTCGATCTGTGGTCGGAACGGGTCGATGAAACGCTCGCCCTTGATCCAGACCTCACCCGGGATCGCTGCCTCGGCAAAGGCCCAGCGCAACCACTGGAGCAGCAGGGAGGGCGTGTCGATTGCCGCGGTTCGGGCCGAAAAGCGGCGATAGCCGAACTGCTGCGCCAGACGTTTGCTGACGATTCTGGGCGCGGGTTCGGCATCGAACCAGGCCATGCCGCGCGCGGTGAGGGCGCGCGCGAACTGCTGGGCGACCCCTGCGCCGAAGGTGACAACCGGCGTCCCTTGCGCGATCGGGAACTTCGGATCCCACAGATCGCTCACATCGAAGGGCGAGCGCGCGGCAACCGCGTCTTTCCAGCGGCTTTTTGGGGGGATGTCGTGATAGGGGTGCACGCCTTGAGCTTTTCCTGACCCAATCCCCCGACGGTATTCAGCGGGGCGAAACCGGTCAAGAGACCCGGGGGCGCGGGTCACAAGTCCGGGTCGATCCAGTCGAAAAACGCCGTGCGCGTCGGCCTGAGCCGGTCGTCCAGGGTTGCGTCCCCGATCCCGCCGAAACGGCCTTCTCCCCAGCACCGGACCTCGGCGTCCGTCGTCAGGCCACAGGTGAAACCATACCCGGGGGATGCGTCCTGCCAATTCCACTGGGATCCCCGCACGCGAACCGGCGAGGTCACAGGCGGGAAGCTCGACGGCCTCCGGTTTCCGACCTCTCCATGCCCGTTATTGCCCCAGCAATAGGCCCGGCCCGCAGGGCTGATGGCACAGGTGTTGAACTCGCCGGCGTTGATGCTCTGAACCACGCCAAGGGTCTGGACCGGGGTCGGCAGATTGCGGTTCGTTCTGCTGCCGTCCCCCAGTTGTCCGTGGGAATTGGCACCCCAACAGAACGCTCGCCCGCGGCGGTTGAGGGCACAGGTATGGCCCCCGCCCACCGAGACCGACTGCACCCGTCCGATGCCCTGAACCCTGACCGGAGTCAGAGGTCCGTCATCGAAGGTGCCGATCCCGAGTTGCCCGTGGTAATTTGCGCCCCAGCAGAACAGTGCATCGCGCTGGTCGATCGCGCAGGCATGGGTGTCGCCGGTCGAGATGGCGCGGATCCGGCGCAGGCCTGGCACCTGTTGCGGGCTATCCCTGTCGATGACGGTGCCGTCGCCCAACTGCCCCTCGTCGTTCAGTCCCCAGCAGGACACGCGCCCGTTGCGCTGGAGCGCGCAGGTGAACTTGAAACCGGCTGCAATCGCCGTAGCAGCAGGCATTCGCACGCGATTCGGGAGCCTCTCGCCCGGGCCGCGCGGCATGCCGCGTTGGCCATTCTGGTTCTGTCCCCAGCAATGCACGGCGCCGTCGCCGTCAAGGGCGCAGGAGTGATTGGTGCCGGTTGCAATCGCGCTCATCGGGGCAAGGTTCTCGACGGCATAGGCAGCGGGCCAAAGGCCGTCATGGCCAAGCATCAAGGGGTCACCGTCGCCCCAGCACCAGACACGCCCGGCGTCGTCCAGCGCACAATTCCTGGTGTGATCGGACTCAACCTGAAGAATGCGCGGCCAGACGCGCTGTTCTACGGGTTGTGACCATGCCGGGCTGGTTTGGACAGCCAGCAGTATGGCGAAAAGCGACGCGAAAAGAACGGGCAAGCGGGTGACGGACATGGAAACCTGCAATCAACTTCTGATGGCGCTGACTATGGCAGGCAACGGACGCGCTGTCTCTGGAAATCGGCCCCGGCGCGGGGGCATACCGCGCCGGGGGCAGGGCCGCTATTCGGCCGCGTTCAAGAGGGCGGCCGGCTGGGCCAGCCCCTCCAGATGATCGGCAATCGCTGCCGCGATCGCGCGTTTGTCGTCGACCGGGGTCACCCCCTGCGGTGTCACCATCAGCGCGCGCTGCTCGGTGCCGCGGGTGTCCTCGCCGCGGGTGGCGACGACCAGACCGCAGCGGTCCAGACGCTTGGCCGCGACGCGGACCAGTTCGTCCTCGGTGACGCCTTCGAGATACTTGAAGGCGATGGTGTGCATCGCCCCGCCCGCATCCATCGCCATGTCGATGACTTTCTCGGTGGGCTCCAGCTCCAGCATCAGACTGGCCTGACCCGAGGCGATCTTGCCGCTGACCGCCTGTTTCGGCCGGTAATCCGCGACCCCGGCCGAAAAGATCCCGGCCCAGAGCCCCGATTTCGCCCGCGCCACGACGGTATCGCGATATTCGTCATAGGTGCGGGTGACGGTGATTGGCATCGGCGTTTTCGGCCGCCACGCACCGTCGCCCAGGATCAGCTCGGCTTCGGCCCCGCGCCAGGTCAGTTCCTCGGCCACGCGGGCGCCCAGACGGCCGCGGAAGCGGTTGACGATGCGGCGCACGCCGTCGATCGGCACCGGGGTGGGCCCGGCGGTGACCATGATCTTGCGACCCAGCAGCGGCGAGGTGCTGAGCGCGCGACCCACCGCGATGCACAGCACCTCGGTGTCGGGCAGGTTGTGCTTGCCATAGGCGTCGCGGGGCGCGATCAGCCGCACGCCCTGCGCTGCCAGCCGCCTTGCGTTGTCCAGAAGCTGCGCGTTGTGCATCGTGCCGTGCATCGTCGGCGCGACCAGCACCTGCGTGCGCCCCTGCTCCATCCGCCCCAGCGCCGAGATCAGCGTCGCGGTGACGACCGTGTCGCCAATGCCGTGGGCCATCTTGGCGATGGTCGAATGGGTGGCCGGGGCGACCAGATAGGCGTCGAACGGGTCGGCATCGCTCAGATGCTCGGCCCGCCAGGTGAGGCCGGTCACCACTGGCCCCAGGGTCGCCCATTCCAGCGCCTCGCGCGCGACATACCGCAGCGCGTCTTCGCTGGCGAAGGCCACGACACTGGCCCCGTGCCGGCGCAAGCCGCGCGCGACTTCGGGGGCCTTCATCGCGGCGATGCCGCCCGTAACCAACAGGGCGATGCGCCGCCCTGCCAGCCGATCCGACGCCCACGGCACGTCGTGGTCGCCCATTGTCGACGGTGTCGGCGCACGGAAATCCCAATCATAGAGGCTCATGCTCGCACCTCACCACTGTCGGCTTCGGCGGCCCGCGCGGCCTTGCCCCATTCCAGATGCGCCCCGCGCGCCCGGTCGACACGGGTGTTCAGCGCCTCGAAATGGCGCGGCAGGAAGCGGCTGCGCTTGCCCATCTCGTCTGCGATCGAGTCGACCACGGTGATGTCGAACAGATCCTTGTGCTGGATTTCCAGCGCCGGGATATAGGGGCGCCCCTCGGTCAGGACGGGTTCCTCGCGGTCAGCCATCCAGGGGAACATCTCCAGGAAGATGCGGTAGCTGGCATAGTCATAGGACGAATCCGCCCCGTGCCAGACGCCGTTCAGCTTCACCGCGGCAAAGTAGTGCTTGACCGTCGGGCGCTGCAGGGCCAGCCAGCCGGTCGGCATCAACTTGCCCAGGACGCTGGTCGACATCGGGATTTCGACGAACCCGGCCTCGAGCCCCGATGCGCGCATCAGCGCCACCTGCAGGTTGGTCTTGGTCGTACACATGCCGACCCCGCGCGCCAGCGTGTCGGACGCGCGCTCCTGCCAGGCGCCGAAGCGATAGGGGAAGCCATGCACGAATTTCAGGATCGCCTCGGCGGTCGAGGCCGGCGAGGCCCGGCGCAGACGGGCGGCGCGGCGGCGGATCTCCGGGTGGTCGATGTCGCACAGCGTCTCGGGGTCGGGCAGGATCGCCGGCGGCGTGGCGGCGGCTTCGGCCGCATCGGCGGCGACCAGCGCCTGCGTCACCACCCGGCGCATCGGGCGGTTTGCGGCGGCAGTCCAGGCCTCGGCGCCGAGGTCCAGCGTCCAGACGCGCGCGGGCAGATCGACTGCCTGCAGCTGCTGGCCGCGGGCTTCGAAGTGATTGCCAGGCCCGAACCAGTCGCGCGCCCCCGCCAGACGACCGTCCAGGACGACGTGCAGCGGCAGCGCCCCGGCCGTGTCGAGCGTCGCGCCGGGTGCCAGGAACTGGACCTGTCCATAGGGGAACACGGCAGCATCATGTTCATCCAGGAAAAGTCCAAGGGTTGAATCGCGGAACAGGTCAAGCAATTCAGGGTTGAGTTTCTGCGCAGAGTTGGTTGTCATGGTTTCCCCCTACAGTCACGAGTTGCGGCAGACTGCGCCGACCCAGACCCCACTTGGCAGCTTCGGGGCCGGTCACAGGGTCAGGTTAGCGCCGCCATGCACGCAGAAGAAGAGTTTTGTTTCCATTCAGAAAACAAAAGAATGGATTGTGCACGGGAATGACACGACCGCCGCAGACAAGGTTCCGTAACGTCGCTTTGCCGGTGCCGATGGAAAAAAGGTTGAAACGCTGCGGGCTTGACGCAATTCTCAAACAGAGCGCCAGGGAAACCGCCGGCACCGGGGTAAACCCCGGGTCAGGAGGGCGCCGGTCTGGGAGGGCCAATAATGGAAATCTTGCAACTGCTGTTGAGCGGTCTCGCCAACGGCTGTGTGTATGGGCTTGTGGCGCTGGGCTTCGTGCTCATCTACAAGGCGACCGAAGCCGTGAACTTCGCCCAGGGCGATTTTATGATGCTCGGCGCCTTCGTGATGGTCGGCCTGGTGAACCCGCAGTTCATGGGTCTGAACTTCTGGCTGGCGGTGCCGATCGCGCTGATCATCATGGCGGTTCTCGGCTATCTGCTGGATCTGACGGTGCTGCGCTTCATGTTCGGTCAGAGCCAGACCGCCGTGGTCATCCTGACGATTGCGCTGGGTTTCGTGATCCGCTTCATCGCCGGGCTGATCTGGGGGCACGAGCCGCTGAACCTGCATTCGCCGCTGCGGCTGGGGGATGTGCGGCTGGGCGATGTGGTGCTCAGCATGGCGGATATCGCGGTGATCGTGGTGACGCTGCTGATGACCGTGTTGCTGTGGCAGTTCTTCCAGCGCACCAAGCTGGGGCTGGCGATGCAGGCGGCCAGCCAGAACCAGATGGCGGCCTATTATATGGGCATTCCGGTCAAGCGGGTGCAGGGTGCGGTCTGGGCGCTGGCGGGTGCCGTCGCCTGCGTGGCGGGGATCCTCTATGCCTCCAAGGGCACGCTGGACATCTCGTCCGGGTTCATCGGCATCAAGGCCTTTGCCGCGGCGGTGATCGGCGGTTTCGGCAGCCTTCCGGGCGCGCTGATGGGCGGTCTGATCGTCGGCGTGATCGAGCCTTTCGCCGCGCGCTTCCTGCCCTCGGGCTATAGCCAGCTTGCCGCCTATTCACTGCTGATCCTCGTGCTGATTTTCCGGCCCCACGGGCTCTTCGCGCAGGTGCGCACAAAGAAGGTCTGACGCCATGCGCTTTCATTTCAAGACGTCCTACGATCAGGACATCCGCCTGTTTCCCGATGGCTGGACCTTCTCGCTCTATGCCGCGCTCCTGGTGCTGATGCTGGTCATGCCCTGGCTGATCAGCGACTTCTATCTGGGCGAAATGACCAACGTCCTGATCTGGGCGGTGGCCGGGCTGGGGTTGATGCTGCTGACCGGGCAGACCGGGCAGGTCAGCCTGGGGCATTCGGCCTTCATGGCGCTGGGCTGCTATCTGTGCGTGAATTTCATCGAGATGGGCCTGCCGTTCCTGGCGGCTTTCCTGCTGGCGGGGGTGGTCACGGGGATCATCGGCGGGATCATCGCGATTCCCGCGCTCAGGCTGCACGGGGTGTATCTGGCGATCTTTACCCTGGCGCTGGCGATTCTGGCCGACGACATGATCGTCATCCTCGAGCCCTGGACCGGCGGCGTGAACGGCTATTTCGCGCCCGAGATCTGGATCTTTGGCGTCGAGGTGAACCGCTGGGTGAACCCCTCGGCCTGGTATTACCTGGCGCTGGGCACCTCGATCTTTGTCGCGCTCCTGTATCGCAACCTGCTGCGCTCGCCCCTGGGTCGGGCCTTTGCCGCGGTGCGAGATTCCGAGATTTCGGCGCAGGCGATGGGTGTCGATGTCGCGCGGACCAAGACGCTGGCCTTTGGCCTCAGCTGCGCCTTTGCCGGGCTTGGCGGGGCGCTGATGGGGCTCTTTGCCGGGGCCTTCAACAACGAGACCTTCAACTTCCTGATCGCGATCCAGCTTCTGATGATGATCATCATCGGCGGGCTGGGGTTCATCCACGGGGCGTTCCTGGGGGCGATCGTCATCGCCTTCCTGCCGCAGTTCCTGTCGATCCTGACCGACCAGATGGGCTCGTCCAGCATTCCGGGGCTGGAGGTGGGTGTGTTCGGGATGATCCTGATCGCCTTTATCCTGTTCGAGCCGATGGGCCTCTATGGCCGATGGCTGAAGATCCGCACCTGGCTGGAACTCTTCCCCTTCGCGCGCCGCGACATGTTCCGCCGGCAGAAGACCTATCTGAAGACGGAGCGCCTGAGATGAGCCTGCTGACGCTGGAAAACGTCACGCTGAAATTCGGCGGCGTCACGGCGGTGAACAACCTGTCGATGTCGGTTAACGAGGGCGAGGTCTTTGCGCTGGTCGGCCCCAACGGGGCGGGCAAATCGACCGTGTTCAACATGATCAGCCGGTTCTACACGCCGGTGCGCGGGTCGATCACCTTTGACGGGCAAGATCTGCTGAAGCTGCGCCCGCACGAGGTGCCCAAGCTGGGCATCGCCCGCACCTTCCAGAACATCGAGTTGTTCGAGCGTGCGACGGTGCTGCAGAACCTGCTGGTCGGCCGCCACCGCCACCGCAAGACGACGCTGGTCGAAGAGCTGTTCTTTGCCGGCCGCGCCCGCGCCGAGGAACGCGCGCATCGCCACGCGGTCGAGGAGGTGATCGACTTTCTGGACCTCCAGCCCTACCGCGACAAGATGATCGCCGGGCTGCCCTATGGCGTGCGCAAGGTGGTCGAACTGGCCCGTGCGCTGGCGACGAAACCGCGGCTGTTGCTGCTCGATGAACCGGCCTCGGGCCTCAGCGTCGAGGAAACCCAGGACATGCGCTGGTGGATCGACGACATCCGCCGGCAGATGGGCATCACGGTGCTGATGGTCGAACATGACATGGGGCTGGTGGGCAAGGTTTGCGACCGGGTTCTGGCGCTGGCCGATGGTGCGGAGCTGGCGCATGGCACGCCCGCCGAGGTGCAATCGCATCCGGCGGTGATCGAGGCCTATCTGGGCACCGCCGCGATTTCCAAGACCGCGAACGCGAAGGGAGAGCGGGTATGAGCGCGCTTCTGGAGGTTCGGAACCTCGAGACCTTTTATGGTCCGATCATGGCCATCCGTGGCGTCTCGCTCGAGGTGCACAAGGGTCAGGTGGTGACCGTGCTGGGGGCGAACGGTGCCGGCAAGACAACGCTGTTGAAGACGATTTCCGGGATCATGGACCCGGAAAAGGGCCAGATCCTGTTCGAGGGTGAGGAGATCCAGGGCAAGGAGCCGCACCAGATCGTCCGGCGCGGCATCGTCCAGGTGCCCGAGGGGCGCGAGGTGTTTCCGTTGCTCACGGTCGAGGAGAACCTTGCACTGGGGGCCTATACCCGCACCGACAGGGCCGAGATCGCCCGCGACCGCGACATGGTGTTCAGCTATTTTCCGATCCTTGCCGAGCGCCGCCTGCAAGAGGCCGGCACGATGTCGGGGGGCCAGCAGCAGATGCTGGCGATCGGGCGCGGGCTGATGCTGCGGCCAAAGATCATGCTGCTGGACGAACCCAGCCTGGGCCTGTCGCCGCTGCTGACGCAGGAGATCTTCAGCATCCTCAAGCGTCTGAACACGGATGAGGGCGTGACGATGATGCTGGTCGAACAGAACGCGGCGGTGGCGCTGGACCTGGCCGATCATGGCTATGTCATGGAGCTGGGGCGGATCGTGATGTCGGATTCGGCCGAGAAACTGGCGGCCTCCGAGGACATCCAGAGCTTCTATCTGGGCCACGCCAACGAAGGTGCGCGCGGCGAGCGGCGCTGGAAGAAGAGGAAGACCTGGCGATGAGCGATGGCGCGATGACCGCAACGGCGGAGAAGACCATCAAGGGCGTCCGCGTCAACGTGGAACCCGGAACCCGCCCGGTCCGCATCGACGGGCATTCGACCGTGCCGGCGCTGCTGCGTGCGCGTTGCCGCGCGAACGGTGATACCACGGCCCACCGCGAAAAGGATCTGGGCATCTGGCAGGCCTATTCCTGGACCGATTACCTGGCCCATGTGCGAATGATCGGCATGGGCCTGCGCGCGCTGGGGCTGCAGCGCGGCGACGTCATCAGCATTCTGTCCGAGGACAACAAGGAGTGGATGTATTGCGATATGGCGGCGCAATGCATGGGGGCGGTCTCCTCGGGTGTCTATACCACCGATTCGGCCAGCCAGCTGGCCTATCTGGTCAATGACTCGGGCACCAAATTCCTGTTCGTCGAAAACGAAGAGCAACTGGACAAGTTCCTTGAGGTCGAGGACCAGATGCCGGGCCTGCAGAAGGTCATCATTTTCGACCCCGAGGGGCTGCACAGTTTCACGCACGACAAGTGCATGTTCCTGACCGAGCTTTATGACCTCGGCCGGCGCCATGACGACGAGGCCGTGTTCAACGCCGAAATCGACGCGGTGCAGCCCGGCGATCTGGCGGTGCTGATTTATACCTCAGGCACCACCGGCATGCCCAAGGGGGTGATGCTGACACAGGAAAACCTGGTCGCGGGGATGGAAATCAGCCTCTATGCACTGCCGTTCAGGCCCGGCGCCGAGCAGCTCTGCTTCCTGCCGCTGTGCCATATCCTGGAACGGCTGGTGTCGCTCTACAGCCCGTTGATCGTGTCCTCGACCGTGAACTTTGCCGAGAGCCCGGAAACCGTGTTCGATAACCTGCGCGAGGTATCGCCGCACGGGTTCGTCGCGGTGCCGCGGGTCTGGGAAAAGATCTACTCGCGCGTGACCGTGCTGTCGCAAGAGGCCACCGGCATCGGCCGCTGGGCCTTTACCCAGGCGGTCAAGGCAGGGCAGGCGCGCGCGACCTATACGCTGGAGGGGCGCGAGCCGCCCTTTGGCACGCTCTTGCGCTACAGGATCTGGGATTTCCTGGTGCTTGCGAACCTGCGCCGGATGCTGGGCATGGACCGGGTGCTGCAGGGGCTTTCCGGCGCCGCACCGATCTCGCCGGCGCTGCTGAAATGGTTCCATGCGATCGGCGTTCCCCTCTACGAAGGTTGGGGCATGTCGGAGACCGCCGGTGTCGGCACGATCTGCCTGGCCGAGGCGAACAAGACCGGGTCGGTCGGGCAGGTGGTGCCCGGCGCCCAGATCCGCATCGCCCCGGACGGCGAGATCCAGATGAAGGGGCTTAATGTCTTTGCCGGCTATCTGAACAAGCCCGACAAGACCGCCGAGGCGATGACCGAGGACGGCTGGCTGCGCACCGGCGACGTCGGCCGGATCGACAACGAAGGCTTCATGACGATCACCGGCCGGATCAAGGACATCATCATCACCGCCGGCGGCAAGAACATCACCCCCGCCGAGATCGAGAGCCGGCTGAAGTTCAGCCACTACATCAGCGATGCGGTGATCATCGGCGACCGGCGCAAGTATCTGACCTGCCTGATCATGATCGACCAGGAGAATGTCGAGAAATTCGCGCAGGACCAGAAGGTGCCGTTCAACGATTTCCGGTCCCTGTGCCGCGCGCCCCAGGTCGTCGACCTGATCCGGCGCGAGGTCGAGGCCGTCAACAAGGAGTTCGCGCGCGTCGAGCAGATCAAGGATTTCCGCCTGATCGACGTGCTTCTGACCGCCGAGGATGAGGAGTTGACGGCGACCATGAAGCTGAAACGCGCAACCGTCGAAAAACGCCACAAGGCGTTGATTGATGCTATGTATTGAACAGGGCCCCCGGGCCCGCAATGGGGAGGAAACCATGAAGAATACCAAGACCCTGATGATGGCCGCCGCCGTGGCGACCTTCGCGGTCGGGGCGCAGGCGCAGACGCGCGGCGTCACCGACGATGAAATCCGCATCGGCGGCGTGCACGACCTGTCGGGCGTGTTCGCGGCGGTGTCGACGCCCGCCGTGGCCGGTGCCAACCTCTATTTCGACATGGTCAACGAGAACGGCGGCGTGCATGGCCGGCGGATCAATTACCTGGTCGAGGATCACGGCTATCAGCTGCCGCGCGCCACGCAGGGCTATAACAAGCTGATCGAGCGCGACCAGGTCTTTGCGATGCTGCTGAACCTCGGCACGCCGCACAACCTGGCCCACTACCCGCTGATGGAGCGCCGCGGCGTGCCCAACGTGGCACCCCTGACCGCCGCGCGCGCGATCCTGCCCGAACCGCCGGGCATGAACTTTACCTCGTTCAGCAGCTACTATG